>CAWFRG010000009.1:0-471989 GCA_963818205.1 uncultured Solirubrobacterales bacterium | reverse complement strand
GAGTTCGGCGACAACTTCGGCGATTTCACCCCGGCGCCGGAAACCGACGAGCGCCTCTAGCTCTCCCTCGGCTTCGCCTACATGGTGGTGATCACCGCGCTCGCCTGGATCGCCTCAACCGATCCTGTCCGCCACCGGCTTATGCTGCTGGCGCTCGCGGCGGGCAAGGCGGCCTCGTCGGCGACTTCCCTGGTCTTCTTCGTCCAGGACGACGTCTTCGTCTACCTGCTGAATGGCATCGTCGATGGCTCCCTGGTCGGCGCCTCGCTGCTCCTCTACGCCCTCGCCGGCCGGATCGGATCCCCGGCGGCGCCCGGCTGAAGGAGCGCGCCGGGGCTCGGGGCCGCCGAGCTTCGGACGCTGCGAGCGATCGCTGAGGCGATCGCCCCGGCCGACGACGGCCTGCCGGCGGCCGAGGCGGAGGTCCCGGTGGCGGAGCCGGTCGCGAGGTTCCTTGCCCGGCTCCCGCCCGCACGGTGCAGGTCGTCCTCGTCGCCCTACGCCTATTTGAGTGGCTTCCCTTCCCCTGGCGCTTCAGCCGGCTGGGGTCGAGGCCCGCTCGGAGTACCTGGCGAGCATGGAGCGCTCGCGCTTCGCCCCCTACCGCGACCTCCTCCTCCTCGCGAAGCTGCTGGCGATATGGGCTGGGCTCGGGACGAGCGCGTCCGGACGGTGGTCGGCTACGAGTCCCGGTGCGCCGTTCGCGAGGGGACCCCCCGCCTGAGACCCCGCCGTGGGCGACCTGCAGCCGCTGGCGATGGTGAGGACTGCGACGTCGCGATCGTCGGCTCGGGTGCCGGCGGGGCCGCGGCGGCGGCGGTGCTGGCGGCGGCGGGGCTCGACGTCCTCGTCTGAGTCGGGGCCCCACGTCGACCACAGGACCTATCCCACCGATCCGCTCGAGGGCCTGCCGCTCCTCTACCGCGACGGCGGGATGACGATCGCCTCGGGGAAGCCGGCGATTCCGGTCCCCGTCGGGCGCACCGTCGGCGGGACCACGGTGATCAATTCGGGCACCTGCTTCCGCGCTCCCGCGGAGGTCCTGCGCGAATGGCGTGACGCCGGGGTTCCCTGGGCGACGGATCTCGACCCGCTCTACGAGGGAGGCGGAGGAGGTGCTGGCGGTCACCCCGGTCGACCCCGAGCGGATGGGACGAAACGGCCAGCTCTGCATGGAGGGAGCCGCGGCACTCGGCGCGAGCGGGGGCCGATCGCCCGCAATGCCGTGCCTGGTCAGTGCAGCTCCTGCCCGCTCGGCTGCCGGATCGACGCGAAGCGCGCCGCCCATGTCTCCTACCTGCCGCGGGCGGTCGTGGCCGGCGCCCGGGTGCGCGCCGGGGTCAAGGTCCAGCGGGTGCTCACCGAGGGCTCTCGGGTCAGCGGGCTCGCCTGCCGGCGGGGCTGCCGACCACGGCCGCGGAGGAAGCCTCCCAAGCAAAATCGGCCGCCACAAAAACCGCGGCCGGATATACCGCGGCCGGCCGCGACTGGCAGGTGCGGGCAAATACCGTGATCAGCGCCGGAGGCGCCTTCGGCACCCCGGAGCTGCTCCTTGGCTCGGGGATCACCCACCCCGCCCTCGGGCACCACCTGCACATCCATCCGGCCGCCTGGATCGGCGCCCGCTACCCGGAGGAGGTGCGCGGCTGGGAAGGGATCATGCAGAGCTACTACGTCGACGAATGGGCAGCCCCAGGGGATCCTGCTCGAGGCCACCTTCACCCCGCTCTCCTTCGGCGCCCAGTGGCTACCGGGGGTCGGCGCGGAGTTCGCTGAGCGCGTTCACCACTTCGACCACGTCGCCTCGATCGGCGTCCACCTCCACGACGAATCCGAGGGCCGGGTCGGCCTGAGCTCCAATGGCTCCCTGCGCCTCTCCTACCGGCTCACGGACGAGGAGGCGCGCCGGATCCAGTTCGGGATCGCCCGCGCTGCCGAGATCCACTTCGCCGCCGGTGCCACCGAGGTCTATCCGAACGTCGGCCCGGTGCCGGTTGTCCCGCGGGGGCGCCTCGAGGAGTTCGAAGCGACGCCGCTGAAGCCCTCCGATCTGCGACTCGAGGCCTTCCACCCGATGAGCACCGCCCGGATGGGGGCCGACCCCGACACCAGCGTCACCGACCCCGGTGGCGCCGTGCGCGGCACCGACGGCCTCTACGTCGCCGATGCCTGCCTGCTGCCGACCTCGGTCGGGGTCAACCCGATGATGACGATCATCGCTTGCTCGCTGCGAGTGGCCGGCGGGATCGCCGCCCGCCTCACTGATAGCTCTCGGCCACCTCGTCGCGGAGCTGTAGGTACGAGCCAACCGTTACCCCGATGACCGCCGCGGTCGCGAGGTAGATGCCGATCTTCCGCTCGGTACCTTCGGGCACATCGATCAACACATAGACCGTCAGGATCGTCCCGATCACGCCGAGCAGGAACGTCGCTGCTGCGGGGGCGAACGGAAGACCCCCCGGGGATCCGCTGATCGTCAGCACCGCCCCGATCAGGACCAGCCCGGCCACGATCGCAAGGTAGATGTCGAGCGTGTTCTGGCTCTCCCAGCCGGTCACCGAAACCGCGTTCTCCGCCGCCTCCTGCGCCTGCTCGAGACCAGGGACCGCCGGCGGGTTGGGCACCCCCGGAACCTCCGTGACGTCGACTCCACTCCAGGCCAGGAACAGCGAGATCACGAGTGCCACCGCGGAAATGGCGGCGATTCTCTGGCCCAGTGTCATCCCCGACATGCCCGGAAACCTACACGCCCCCCCAGACCACCTGTTAAGAAAAGAAACGGCCGCCCATTCGGGCGGCCGCTCACAGCGACTGGCTCTTACGGGAGGTCAGCGGGGCGCGACGTCCCCGAACGACGCTCCCTCCTCTTGCATCCCTTCGTAGCCGCCATAGGTGATCCCGGCGGTCGCGAGCAGACCCAACCAGATGCCGATCTCGCGCCCGAGATCGTCCGGCGGATTGATCAGCCGATAGAGCACCAGTAGGAAGGCGAGCGCGCCGATCCCGGTGGTAATGGCGCTGCCGGCCACCGGCAGGCTCACGGAGGCGCCGCTCATGTCGATGATCGCGAAGCCGACGGAAGCGATCACCGCCAGCAGCAGGATCAGGTCGATGACGTCGAACGCCTGCCAGGCGTTGGCGGTGGTGTCCACACCGCTCTCCTCGATCGCCTGGTTGGCGATGTCCTCGGGGATGCCGGCGGGGATGGCGCTCTCGACGTCGACTCCGAACCAGGAAAAGAACATGAAGATGAAGAGAAGGACGCCCGATACACCTGCGATCAGCGTTCCCCTCCCGACGTTAGCTGTATCCATCCACTCTCCTTCCGCCGTGACCGTCGACGCGCGGCGCGCGTCTGGCGCCCGGCATGGGTCGTGTGACCTGCGCGAACACCCTATACGGGCCCGTCGTCGCCACGGCCAAGCGGTCGGCGCGGCAACGATGGCCGGATCCTGCGAGGGTCGCTACTTCTTGCGCCCGCCGGAGGAGCTGCGGCGCGTCGCGCTCGCCTTGGAGCGCGAACGAGAGCCGCTCGACTTCGAGCGAGACGAGCCCGAGCTCTTCGACCGCGAGGACCCGCTGGATTTGGCGCGGGAGGCGGTACTTCGCTTGGTCGTCGTCTTGCTCCCCCCGGACTGGGACTTCTTCGCGGCGCTCCCACTCGAGCGACGCTTCGTCGCGGTGCTCCCACTCGAGCGAGTCTTCTTCGCGGCGCTCCCACTCGAGCGTGACGTCGCGGCGCTCCCGCCAGAGCTGGAGCCGCCGCTGGGCGCCGTGGCGGGGCGTGGCGTTGGGGTCGCCGCCGGCGCGCTCGCGGAGGCCGACCTTGGTCCGTCCCCCGGGCACCTTCAGGAGCGGCTCGAAGCCGTCCTCGCGCAGGGCCACCCAGGCGCCGATCGCGATCCCGGCCGCCGCGATCAGGCCGAGGAAGATCCCAATCTCGAGGTCGCCCGGATTGGCGAGCATCCGCCAGAGGATCAGCAGCACCGCGAGCATGCCGAGGACCAGCGTTCCGACGCCCCGCTGGAACGGCAAGTTGATCCGTCGGCCCGCCACCGCCAGCGCCCCAAGGGTCACTCCTGAGACCGCCGCGAGCGCGATCAGGAAGCCGGAGAAGTCGGCAAGGGAGTCCCAGCCGCTGACCCCGGTCTCCTCGATCGAGGGCTCGCTCGGGATCTCCCCGATTCCCGGGACATCCTGGGTGCCGCCGGTCGAGATCTCGATCCCACCGCCGAACCAGTTGAAGAACATGAAGATGAAGAGGGCGAGGCCGCTGATTGCAGCGACGATTTCCCCGTTCCGAAGCCGTGAGAAGTCCAAGGGGATCCTCCGTTATCGGGTACGAGCCACGAGACGGACTCGCAAAGTGGACGGCCCGGATTCAAGCACGCCCGCGGGCGTGATTCAGCCGGATGCGGGGGCCTTGGTGGCGCGCTCCCGGGCCGCCTGGACCGTGTTGGCGAGCAGCATCGCGATCGTCATCGGGCCGACGCCACCGGGCACCGGGGTGATCGCCCCCGCCACCTCCCGGACCGCCTCGAAGTCGACGTCGCCGACCAACCCATCCTCGCCTCGATTTGTGCCGACGTCGATCACCGTGGCGCCGGGCCGGACCATCTCCGCGGTGACGAGCTTCGCTCGACCCGCGGCGGCGACCAGGATCTCCGCCCGCCGGCAGACCTCACCGAGGTCCGGAGTGCGGCTGTGGCAGATCGTCACGGTGGCGTCAGCGCCGAGCAGCAGGGAGGCGAGCGGCCGGCCGACCAGGTTGGAGCGCCCGACGATCACCGCTTCCTTGCCCGAGGGGTCGGTTCCCGCCGCTGCGAGCAGCTCCATGACTCCGCGAGGCGTGGCCGGGACCAGCCTCGGCTCGCCCCGGGCGAGGAGGCCGGCGCTCACGGGCGTCAGCCCGTCTACGTCCTTCTCCGGAGAGATCGAGGCAACCACCGCGGCCGCGTCGATCGCCTCCGGGAGCGGCAGCTGCACCAGGATCCCGTCGACCTCGTCGGAGTCGTTGAGCTCCGCAACCAGCTCGAGCAGCTCGCTTTCCGGGATCGAGGCGTCTGGCTCGTGGTGGATCGAGCGAATCCCGACCTCCTCGCAAGCCTCGCGCTTGCGCCTCACGTAGATCGCCGAAGCCGGGTCGTCGCCGACCAGTACCGTGGCGAGCCCCGGCGGGCGGCCAAGCTCACTCGCGAGCTCGCCGACCTCGTCGCGAACCCGCTCCCGGACGCCCTCGGCCACCGCCTTGCCGTCGATCACCCGGGCGGCCATCAGCTCGCCTTCCGCAGGGGGGCGTAGTCGGCCATCAGCTTGCGCTCGACGCCCTCGCCGGCGAATCGGACGACGATCACCCCGCCGGGCTCGACCGAGGTGACCACCCCCTCGCCGAAGCTGGCATGGACGACGTCGTCGC
Organism: uncultured Solirubrobacterales bacterium; assembly: GCA_963818205.1. Taxonomy (GTDB): domain Bacteria; phylum Actinomycetota; class Thermoleophilia; order Solirubrobacterales; family 70-9; genus CAVVYV01. Next base: position 466,573 of record CAWFRG010000009.1, on the reverse strand, counting down.
CGGTGGCAAAGCTGGGTGCGGGCCCGGGGGCTGCCGCCCCTTGGCCTCCCAGCGACCAGCCGGTCAGCGCCTGCTCCTCGGTCCCCTCCCGCTCCACCAGCTCCTCGGGGATCTCGGAGAGGAATCGCGAGGGGAAGCTGGTCTCGCGGCCGCCGAAGAGGCGCCGGCTGCGCGCGTAGGTGAGCCAAAGCCGCCGCTTCGCCCGGGTGATCCCGACGTAGCAGAGGCGGCGCTCCTCCTCCTCGTTTCCCTCCTCGAGCGAGCGCGAGTGGGGGAAGACGCCCTCCTCGAGGCCGATGATGAAGACCGCCTCGTACTCGAGGCCCTTGGCGTTGTGGAGGGTCATCAGGGTGATCTTGCTCTCGTCCCGGTCGAGGTCGTCCTGGTCGGTGTAGAGCGAGATCGCCTGAAGGAACTCCTCCAGCGGAGCCAGCTCGGACTCGCCCTCTACTTGGCGGTTCGCGTCGAACTCCCCCGCCACCCCGACCAGTTCCTCGAGGTTCTCGATCCGCCCCTCGGCCTCGATCGTCCGCTCGGCGCGGAGCGTGTCGAGATAGCCCGAGCGCTCGAGCAGGGCGCCGCAGCAGCTCGGCGACCGGGCCCGTCGAGAACTCGGCCCGCAGCCCCTCGATCAGCTCGACGAAGAGGCGAACCGACTTGATCGCCGCCGCCCCCAACCCGGGGACGCTCTCGGGCTCCCGGGCGACCTCCCAGATCGACCGCCCGGTGGTGTTCGCGTGGGCACGAAGCCGCCCCTGGCTGGTGTCGCCGATCCCCCGCCGCGGCGAGTTGATCACCCGCGAGAAGCTGACCTCGTCAGCGGGGTTGACCAGGAGATTGAGGTAGGCGACCGCGTCCTTGATCTCGGCCCGCTCGTAGAACTTCGTCCCCCCGATCACCTGGTAGGGGAGCTCGTAGCGGACCAGGATGTCCTCCAGCACCCGGCTGTGGGCGTTGGTCCGGTAGAAGACCGCGATCTGCTCCCGGTCGAGCTCGCCCTCCCCCACCAGGCCCTCGATCTCGCCGGCGACGTAACGCGCCTCGGCATGCTCGTCCTCGAGCTCGGCGATCTTGATCTTCTCGCCCTCGCCGAGGTCGGTCCAGAGGTGCTTCTCGCGGACGCTGCGGTTGTGGGAGATCACCGCGTTCGCCGCCGAGAGGATCGTCTGGGTGGAGCGGTAGTTCTGCTCCAGCTTCACGACCGCGGCCTCCGGAAAGTCGTCCTCGAACTCGAGGATGTTGCGGACGTCGGCGCCGCGGAAGCCGTAGATCGAGTTGTGCGTGATCAAGCCATTGGCGATGAAGTTGTGCGTGTGCTCGACGTCCAGGTCGTAGAGAGGACGGTCAAATGGCAGGGTTTCGACGGACTCCACAACATCGAAGCTCCCGTCACCGGCGAACATCGCCATTCCTGGCTTGACTGAGGCAGCGGGGGTGAATGGCAACGAGTTCCCCTGCCCCGGCTCCTTCCGACCCAGGCGGGCAGTCCAGCGAACTTGCGGATCCAACGCGTTCACTATCTGCTTGAGCCGCTCTTGCAGCTCACCGAATTCAGAGAAAGCCGACTCGTGTCGCCATCCCTTTGCGCCCGTCCTCGCCGGACGAACGCTGAGGCCCAGGTCCCGCAGGATGGCCGCAGCCACTTCATCGTCTCCGAAGATCGAGATGCGATGCATTGGTGTCTTGCCGCGCCTGTCGCCACAGAGGCAGACGTTCAGCTTTCGCCTAAACCCGCTTGCTGCCTGGGCGGCGTGGTGTGGGTGCCTCAGGTCCAGTCCTTGATCGAACAGCAGCTGATGGCCTGCTCGCTCCGTATTGACTCGCCTGAAGACCTCGTCGATCAGTTCCTGGTTGGCAACCACCCCGTTTGCTGTTGCGCTTTTTCTTGCGTTGAACGGGATAAGCGGCAGGCCGTAGTAAGTGGAAAGAATGGTCTCTTCCTTCCTGGCCTCGGACTCGCTTTCGTGGTCAGAGATGACCCAAGCTGCATCAGCACCTTCTTGCATGCATCGGGTGGCCAAACCAATTCGGGACTTGTGGCGTGTGCGCGCGTTGGTGTACACGGAGGTCGTCCCTACTCGGAACCCCTTTGCCCGTCTCCACATCAAGTAGGTCAAGTGCTTCTGTGGCGTCAATCCCGCGCGGTATCCCGCGAAGTGCGTGTGTTCATACGAGGTTGTTAGCTCTCGGCCCCCAACAGTCCTGATCTGCACACCACCCTTTCGCTCACTGCGATGAGTGCGCAGAACGCGTGCAGACCGGAAGTCGCCACTCCCGTAGTTCGACAACACCTCCTCGCCGATCGAGATGTCCTCTACTGCCTTCGTGGAACCGTCAGCCATCGTGATCTGAGTCCCTTCGAGGACGCACTGGCTGTCGTCACCGACCACCGTCAAGTTCCCGTCCTCGCCGCAGAGCAGCTGGAGGAGCCGGTACTGGGCGTGGTTGGTGTCCTGGTACTCGTCGACGAGGACCCAGCGGAAGCGCTCGCGGTAGCGGCGGCGGACGTCCTCGAACAGCTCGAGGACGTTCACCGTCCGCATCAGGAGGTCGTCGAAGTCCATCGCGTTCGACTCGAGCATCCGGCGCTCGTAGAGCGCGGTAGACCTGGCCGACCATCTCCTCGAACGGCCCGCCCCCGGTCTCCTGGTAGGTCTCGGCGTCGATCAGCTGGTTCTTCGCGTCCGAGATCCGGGCCCGGACCGCGCGCGGCGGATAGCGCTTGGTGTCGACCTCGAGCTCCTCGAGGCAGCGCTTCAGCATCCGCAGCGAGTCGGCCTCGTCGTAGATCGTGAACCGGCTGGTGTAGCCGAGCCGCTCGGCCTCGATTCGGAGCAGCCGGGCGCAGGCGGCGTGGAAGGTCATCACCCACATCCGACGGGACACTCCACCGACCAGCGAGGCGACCCGCTCGCGCATCTCCTCGGCCGCCTTGTTGGTGAAGGTGATCGCGAGGATCTCGTTCGGCCGCGCCTGCCCGGTCGCGAGCAGCCAGGCGACCCGGTGGGTGAGCACCCTGGTCTTGCCCGAACCCGCCCCCGCCAGCACCAGTAACGGCCCCTCGCCGTGGGTGACCGCCTCGCGCTGCGGTGGGTTGAGATCGGCCAGCAGGCGCTCGACCTGGTCGGCGCCGACCTCGATCGGCGCGCCGAGGGCGGGCTCGTCTATCGCGCCGTTCTCAGCCGTTCCGATCTCTTGGTCTTGCTCGGCTCGGGCCACCAACCGAGCATAACCACGGGTCCCGCCGGTTCAGCCGCCCGCGGAGGAGGGCCCCTTCTTCGGGCGGAGCTCGGTGACCTCGGCGGTGCCGTCTTCATCGCTGCTGTCCTCGCCGAGTCGCTTCTCGAGCTCGGCGATCCGGTCGGAGAGCTCCTTGATCGCCTCCTGGATCGGATCGGGGAGGTGGATCCAGTCGGTGTCGGGGCCCTCCACCCGGCGGCCCTCGACCCGGACCGGGTGGCCGGGGTTGCCGACCACGGTGGTCTCGGGCGGGACGTCCTCGATCACCACCGTGTTCGCGCCGACCTTGGCGTTCCGGCCCACCGTCACCGGGCCGAGCAGCTTCGCGCCGGAGCCGACGGTGACGTTGTCCTCCAGGGTCGGGTGGCGCTTGCCGCGGGCGAACCCGGTGCCCCCGAGGGTCACCCCCTGGTAGAGCGTCACCCGGTCGCCGATCTCGGCGGTCTCGCCGATCACCACGCCGGAGCCATGGTCGATGAAGAATTCCGAGCCGATCTTCGCGGCGGGATGGATCTCGACCCCGGTCACCGCCCGGCTGGTGTAGGCGATCGCCCGGGGGGCGAACGGCACCTCGCTCTCCCAGAGCGCGTGGGCGACCCGATGGGCGAGCAGCGCCTGGACGCCGGCCCAGCCGGAGAGGATCTCGAGGGCGCCGATTCCCTGGGCGGCGGGGTCGCGGTCGCGGGCAGAGGTGACGTCGGAGGTCACCTCGCCGATCACCCGTCTGAGTGTGCCGAGTCCAAGCATTGAAGAGAAAGCTACTCCGGCGCGAAGAAGGGAAGCGACATATAGCGCTCACCGCTGTCGGGGACGACCACGACCACACGCTTGCCGGCCATCCCCTCGCGGCCGGCGACCTCGAGCGCCGCGTGGATCGCCGCCCCGGCGGAGATCCCAACCAGGAGGCCCTCCCGCTGGGCGGACTCGCGGGCGGTCCTCAGCGCGTCCTCGTCGCTGACCCCGATCACCTCGTCGATCACCGATCGGTCGAGCACCTCGGGGACGAAGCCGGCCCCGATTCCCTGGATCCTGTGCGGCCCCGCCTTCCCTCCGGAGAGAACGGGAGAGGCGGACGGCTCGACCGCGAACACCTGGATCTCGGGGCGCCGCTCCTTCAGCACCTGGCCGACGCCGGTGATCGTCCCCCCGGTGCCGACGCCGGACACGAAGGCGTCGACCTGGCCGTCGAGATCGCGCCAGATCTCCTCCGCCGTCGTCCGGCGGTGGATCTCGGGGTTGGCGGGGTTCGAGAACTGCTGGGGCATGAAGCCGTCGTGTTCGCGGACCAGGTCCTCGGCGAGCTGGACCGCCTCGTGCATGCCCCCGAGGGACGGCGTCTCGTGGACCTCGGCGCCGTAGGTGCGAAGCAGGGCGGTGCGCTCGCGGCTCATCCCCTCCGGCAGGGTGAGGATCAACCGGTAGTCACGGGCCGCGCAGACCAGCGCCAGCGCGATCCCGGTGTTGCCGCTGGTCGGCTCGACGATCACCGAGCGCCCCCGCTCGATCAAGCCGTCGCGCTCGGCGCTGTCGATCATCGCCACCCCGATCCGGTCCTTGACCGAGCCGCCGGGGTTGAAGTACTCGACCTTGGCGACGACCTCGCCGGCGACCTCGGCCCCCAGGCGCGGCAGGGAGACGAGCGGCGTGTTGCCGACCACCGCGGACGTCTCCGCCCCCACCCGCAGAGTGCTTACCGACGATTCCATCGACCCAAAGTACTAGAAGCGGGTCAACTTTCGGGTGATTAACGGTGCGGCGCGCCCCTGCCCAGCGGAGCTCCGCTACTACTGGGTCGGCGTGTAGAGGACCTCAGATTCCTCCTTGGAGCGCGACGCTATAGGGGTACCTGCATGCACCGAACCTCTAGGAGAGCAGCTTGGCCTTCGCGCGCTCGAAGTCCTCGGCTGAGATCGTCCCCTTGTCACGCAGCTCCCCGAGCTTCGCCAGCTCGTCAGCGGTCGAACCGGCGCCGGCGGTCTCGCGTACGTAGGTGTCCAGTTGCTGCTTGGCCTCCTCCTCCTGCTTGAGTGCCCGCTCGCTCATGCCCTGGCCTCGCGCGATCAGGTAGACGAGGGCCGCCAGGAAGGGAACGAAGATCAGAAAGAGGACCCACGCTGCCTTCGCCCAGCCCGAGAGCCCGTGATCGCGGAACAGGTCGCTGAGGATGGTGAACAGGACGACGAGCCATGCCGCGAAGAGAAACACGGCGAGCACCGTCAGCAAACCTTGCCCAAACGTGTAGTCGGCGAGGAGGAACATGGGGGGTCCTTTCCCGAGAGTCGGCTGGCGCGGCGCAGCCTATCCGTTCGTCGGGAAGACAGGTCCGCGCCCGGGGTGGCGACGCCGTGCGCGCGATACTGGGTGGGCGATGTCGAAGGAGACGCTCGCGACCCTCAAGCGCGGCTACGAGGCCTTTAACCGGGGCGACAAAGCGGGGATCCTGGAGCTTGCCAGGGAAGCTGGTACTCCCGATATGGAATGGGGAGCCACCGGCGCCTTTCCGGGTGTCGAGGGTATGTACCGGGGTCCCGAGGCAATGCAGGAGTGGATGGACATCATTCGGTCAGCCTGGGAGGAGTTCGAGGTGTCGCTCGACGAGGTCATCCGCGACGGCGAAAACGTTGTCGTAGTTGCCGAGCTGCTCCGCGGCCGAGGGCGTGGAAGCGGCGTAGAGGTGGAGATGCGGATCTTCACGGCGTATTGGTTCGAAGGAAGCAAGATCCGGAAGCGGGCTGCGTTCACCGAACGGAAGGCGGCCCTCGAAGCCGCCGGGCTGCGAGAGTAGGGTCGAGATGCGTTTTGGGCATCTGCCCGTTGCATTGCGGCCTCCCGTTCCATACATTCCGCTTGGGCACCGCCGAATCTGATCACCCGACGGCGGCGCTTTCGACAAGAAGGACGGAGGAGAAGCCAGGATGGCGAAGAGCGTCGGCAAGGTCGAGGGCGTCGAGGTCAGCGAGCACGGCCTCAAGGCCGACGCGATCAGCTTCAGCGAGGGGCTGGTGGTGGCGCTGGCCTCGACCGCTCCGGCCTACTCCCTGGCGGCGGTGATCGGCTCGACCGCGGTGATCGTCGGCTTCTTCGCCCCCGCCGCGCTCCTGCTCGCGTTCGTGCCGATGTTCTTCATCGCCGCCGCCTTCTACTGGCTGAACAAGGCAGACCAGGACTGCGGCACGACCTTCGCCTGGGTGACCCGGTCGATGGGGCCGCAGGCGGGCTGGATCGCGGGCTGGGCCGTCTGCATGACCGGGATCCTGGTGATCGGCTCACTCGCCGACGTCGCCGTCTTCACCTTCTTCCAGATGATCGACGCGCCGAGCCTGGTTGGCTCGAAGGCGGCGGTCACGATCGGCGCCGTGCTCCTGATCGCGGCGATGACGACGATCGTCGTGATCGGGACCGAGGCCTCGGCTCGGACCGCGGCGGTGCTGATGGCGATCCAGCTCATCCCGCTGCTGATCTTCGTCGCCGTCGTCCTGATCAAGGTCTTCTCGGGCGACGGCCCCGGCACCGCCTTCGAGCCGAACCTCTCCTGGTTCAACCCGTTCAACATCGACGCCGGCAACCTCAATCCGTTCACCGCCGAGTCGGGCGACCTGGTCGGGGCGATGCTGCTGGGGATCTTCATCTACTGGGGTTGGGAGAGCGCCGTCAACCTGAACGAGGAGACCGCTGGCGACGTCAGCCGGCCGGGACTGGCGGGGCTGATCTCGACCGTGATCCTGCTGGTCACCTACGTCGGCGTCGCCACCGCGGTGCTCGCCTGGCGCGGGCTCGGCGGCGCCGCCACCTTCGACGACAACCCCGGCATCCTCGGCAAGTATGCGACCGGAGCCCTCGGCGACCCGACCGGGAAGATTGTGCTGCTGGCCGTCGTCGTCTCGGCGCTCGCCTCGACCCAGACCACGATCCTCCCCGCCGCGAGGACCTCTCTCTCTATGGCCCGGCACGAGGCGATCCCGAGCGCCTTCGGCGAAGTTTCGAAACGCTTCTTCACGCCCGTCTTCTCCACCGTCGCGGTTGGCGCCCTGGCGGTCGCCTGGTACGTGCCAGGCAAGCTGATCAGCGAGAACTTCCTGTTCGACTCGCTCACCGCGTTGGGGCTGATGATCGCCTTCTACTACGCCTTCACCGGATTCGCGTGCGTCGTCTACTACCGGCGCGAGATCCCGAAGACGCTGCGGAACTTCGTCTTCATCGGCCTCGCGCCGGGGATCGGAGCGGTCCTGCTCAGCTACATCTTCGTCAAGGCGCTGTTCAACTTCTCGGATCCGGCCAACTCCTACACCGGGGAGGAGTGGTTCGGGGTCGCGCCCCCGGCGGTGATCGGAGTCGGGATGCTCCTGATCGGCGTCATCCTCCTGCTCGCCTGGCGGCTCTACCGGCGCGAGCCGTTCTTCAAGCGGCGTCCCGAGGTGGCCGACCCGGCGCTGCTCGAGCCGAAGCCGGCGCCCGGGATCGCGGGCGGGGCGGAGTAGCGATGGCCGGCAGCGACTCCCAAGCCGTGCCCTGCGTCGAGCTTCGCTCCGTCACGAAGCGGTTCGGAGAGCTCGTTGCCGTAGACGACCTCAGCCTGAAGATCCCCGAGGGCGATCGCTGCAGGTGTGCGAAGCCCTCCTGCCAGTCGGCTTGGCGGGAGTCCCACGCCCAACCAGGCAGTGCCGCCAACCGAGCGCGACGAGGCGGCCAGGCGCGTGGTCGGCGTGGTAGAGGAGTTCGGCTTGCAGCCCGTCCCGGTCGAACCTCGGCCGCCCGAGGTCTCCGTTGACGATCTTGGGGTCGTCTGCTGGATGGGCGTGCTGGATGGTTGAACTCTCAGCTGGTTCTTTGCGGCTACCTCCGGGCGGTGATTCCTTCGGCGCTTATCACCCTGATCTTGCTCGTCGTCGCCGCGTAGGCCCCAGCGCAAGAGTCGGACCCCGCCCCGGGTGCTGACTGGCGAACCAACTGGCGAACAAGTGGCAGTCGAGAGAGAGCGAACCGCCAATTAGCAGGGGTTTCTACAGGACGTAGACCGTCGTGAAGACGATGATCCACATCGTCGCATCCCCGCATGATGGCCGCTCTCAGGCACGAATTGACCCGTTTAGGTCCGGTTGTTTCCGGTTGTTTCGGTGTCTGACTGGCGAACAACTGGCGAACAAGTCCGGTCGCCGGCGCCGCAGCCGTTTCGGTTTTTAGAGCAGGCCGCTGGCTCACTGTGCCACTGCGTGCGCCAAAAACGCCGCGACCGATCTTGAAGGACAGGCTGCCCGTCTGAGAGAATCGCCGCGAAAGTCATCGAGCCTCAGGAGGAAAAGACATGTGGGCCACTGTGCGTCGCTACGAGGGAGTCAAGAATTCTGATGAGGTGGCAAAGCGGGTACGTGAGGGTTTCGTTCCGTTGATCAGCGAGCAGCGGGGCTTCGTCGCCTATTACGAGGTCGACGCTGGAGACGGCGTCATGTTGTCGACCAGCGTTTTCGAGGATCAAGCCGACGAGGAGGATTCGAACGCCCTGGCCGCGGAGTGGGTCAAGGCGAATATCGCGGATCTGGCGCCGAACCCACCGGTGATCACAGCAGGCCATGTGGTGAACTGGCAGGGGTAGTCAGCTAGCTCTGAGCCATACTAGCCATCAGCGGTGCGATAGATCGACGCCTCGCGCCGGACGTGCTGGCCGGGTGCTGACTGGCGAACCAACTGGCGAACAAGTGGCAGTCGAGAGAGAGCGAAACCGCCAATTAGCAGGGGTTTCTACAGTACGTAGACCGTCGTGAAGACGATGATCCACATCACGTCGACGAAGTGCCAGTAGATGCCGGGCACCTCGACGCCGAGGTGGTCCTTGGCCGCCGGGCCGTAGTGGCCGCGGAAGGCGCGGACGGTGGCGATCCCCAGGAGGAGCAGGCCGACGGTGACGTGGGCGCCGTGGAGGCCGGTGAGGCCGTAGAAGATCGAGCCGAAGGCGTCGTCGCGGGCGCTGAAGCCGATGTGGACGTACTCGTTGATCTGGATGAAGAGGAAGGTGAAGCCGAGGAGGAAGGTGGTCACCAGCCCCATCTGGAGTCCGCGGCGGTTGTTCTGGCGGATCGACTCGAGCGACCAGTGCATGGTGAAACTGGAGGAGAGGAGGATCGCGGTGTTCGTCGCCGCGACCGCGACCGGGAGTTCGAAGGGGTCGGGCGGCCACGGCCCCTCGTTCGCCACCACCCGGAGGAAGAAGTAGGAGGCGAAGAACGCCCCGAACAGCATCACCTCGGAGACGATGAACAGCAGGATCCCGAGGGTCTGGCGGTCTATCCGCGAGCTCTGGTTAGCCTCCGGCGGCCCGTGATGCTCCTCGGCGTGGCCGACCGCGGCGGTGGCGCTCTCCATCAGCTTCCCTCCCCCGCTCCGGCGCCGACCGCCGCCGGGGGCCGGCTCGGTGTCGCCCGGTCGGTGCCCGCCTCGATGTGCTCGACCGGCATCTCGGTGATCGCCTCGACCTTCTCGATCAGGCCCTCCTGCAGCCACACCGACTGCTCGCCCTTCAGGGTGGAGATCAGGATGTCGTCGACCCGGTAGTGCTCGATCGCGTTCTTGATCGCGGAGAAGGGATCGGGGCTCATCGGCTGCCCGGTGGCGTCGATCTCGTTCCGGTACATCTCGGCGAGGGTGGCGGCCAGGTTGGCGCAGACCTGCTCGCGAGACATGTCGCCGGAGCGGGGAGAGACGATCGTGTAGCGGTGGGGGCTCTTCGCGGCGCGGTCCTTCAGCCGCTCGACCAGGTCCTTGCTGTTGACGGTCTTGGTCCCGACCACCAGCGTGTGGGTGAGGTCCCAGCGGACCGCGTCGTCGTCGACTCGAACGGGGATGTGCTCGACGCTCGCCTCGAAGCGGGACTTCGCCCACTCGACCAGGTCCTTGCGGGTGAGCCCGAAGCGGGTCTCGTACAGGCAGGAGAGCAGGACGTGGTCGGGCTTGGCGGCGCGAACGGCGTCGTCCAGGGCCAGGGCCGAGTCGCGGTCCATCACCGCCCCCTCCGACTCGAGCCCGAACTCCGCCAGCACCTGGCGGGTGACGTCGACCCGGCTCTGGGCCGCGTCGCGGAGCTCGTCGACGTCGACCAGCTGGCCGACCGCCGGCTGGTTCTGGGGGGCGACGACGCCGAAGTAGGATGCGCCACCGTCGGAGAGCTCGCGAGCCGCGGTGAGCAGCTTGCGCCCGCCGGCGACCTCGTTGAGGAAGATCAGCACCCGCTCGACGCCCTCCCGGCGAACCTCCGGGTCGGGGTCGCCGCTGCTGCCCGGCTCGGGGGCGGCGACCACCTCGGAGGCGTGTTCGGCGGGCGTGCCGATGTCGGTGATCGAGGTCTCCCCCTCATCCGGCGACGGGTTCATCTCGTCGGAGGCCGGCTTGGTCTCGTCGGTCACGTCGGCGCTCCCACCTCGGCCCTCTCGGGCTTCTTCACCTCGGCCTCCTCACCGGCCATGATCGCGTGGCGGGCGCCGGGGACACCGAACTCATAGGGGCCACCGACCACCCGCGGGATCTCGTCGAAGTTGAAGATCGGCGGCGGCGAGGAGACCTGCCACTCGATCGTCTTCGCCCGCCACGGGTTCGGGCCGGCCTTCGGGCCGTAGCGCCAGCTGACGATCATGTTGTAGAGGAAGACCAGCTGGACGGCACCGAGCATGAAGGCGAAGCACCGAGATCAGCAGGTTCCAGTCGCCGAACTGGGCGGCGTAGTCGGCGACCCGCCGCGGCATCCCCTCCATCCCGATCCAGTGCATCGGCACGAAGGTGCCGAGCATCCCGACCAGGGTGCCCCAGAAGTGGATCCGGCCGAGCTTCTCGTCGTACATCCGCCCGGTCATCTTCGGGAACCAGTGGTAGATCCCGGCGAAGATCGTGAACACCGAGCCGCCGAAGAGGACGAAGTGGATGTGGGCGACGACGAAGTAGGTGTCGGAGACGTGGATGTCGACCGGGATCATCCCCAGCATCACCCCCGAGATCCCGCCGATCGTGAAGGTGACGATGAAGGCGAGGGCGAACAGCATCGACGTCGATCTCAGGTGGATGACCCCGCCGAACAGGGTCCCGAGCCAGGAGAAGATCTTGATCCCGGTGGGGACCGCGATCAGCAGGGTGGTGATCATCATCGGCACCCGGAGCCAGCTGAACATCCCGGCGACGAACATGTGGTGCGCCCAGACCGAGTAGCTGAGGACCACGATCCCGATCAGCGCCAGCGCCATCAGGCGGTAGCCGAAGATCGGCTTCCGCGAGTGGGTCGAGATCACCTCGCTGACGATCCCGAACCCCGGCAGCATCATGATGTAGACGGCCGGGTGGGAGTAGAACCAGAAGATGTGCTGGTAGCTGACCACGTCGCCGCCGAAGGCCGCCTGGAAGAAGTTGGTGTGGAGGACGCGGTCGAAGAGGACCATGAACTGGACCCCGGCGATGAACGGCGTCGCCGCGACGACCAGGATCGAGGTCGAGAGGTTCGCCCAGACCAGCAGCGGCAGGCGCCAGAAGTTCATCCCCGGCGCCCGCATGGTGATGATCGTGACCAGGAAGTTGAGCGCGGTGGCGATCGATGAGGCGCCGGCGAACTGCACCCCGAGGTTGAAGAACGACTGGCCTAACGGCGCCCCGGTCGAGAGCGGCGCGTAGCCGGTCCAGCCGGCGTCGAAGGCGCCGCCGGGAACGAAGTAGCTCGCCAGGAACAGGATCCCCGCCACCGGCAGCATCCAGTAGCTGAGCGCGTTCAGGCGCGGGAAGGCCATGTCCGGCGCCCCGATCATCAGCGGGAGGACGTAGTTGGCGATCCCGGCGAACACCGGGATCACGAAGACGAAGATCATCAGCGCCGCGTGGGTGGAGAAGAGCCCGTTGAAGACGCTCGGGTCGACGATCTGGGTGCCGGGCTGGGCGAGCTCCGCCCGCATCAGCATCGCGATCCCCCCGCCGACGAAGAAGAAGAAAAACGTGGTGACGATGTACTGGATCCCGATGACCTTGTGGTCGGTGTTGACCTTGAAGTAGTCGCGGAGGCTGCGGGCGCCGTGGTCGGCGTGGTCGTCGGGAACCGTCGGGGCGCCGACCGCCCAGCGGAACCAGTAGTCGAAGTTGCCGATCCCGATCAGGAAGCCGAGCGACGCCGTGATCGCGGGGACGACGACGTGCGGGTAGCCGGTCTGCTCGGTGTTGTAGAGCGGCGAGACCGGAGATCGCCCGCAGGGCGATCACCAGGCCGAAGCCGAAGCCGCCGGCCAGCAGGGTGTAGGTGAGCGCCCGCCACCAGCCGGGACGCACAAAGCAGCCGTCCTCACCATCTCGCCCGCTCCGTTCATCGCGGCCATTATCCCGAGGCCCCTCCGAGTCATTGCGTCGGCGCCGGGATCGGCTGCTGCTGGCCGAGCCACTGCTGGAAGTCGGCCTCGGACTCGACCACGACCGTCGCCCTCATCGTCGCGTGCCCGACCCCGCAGAGCTCGGTGCAGATGACGCTGAAGGTCCCCTCGCGGTCCGGCGTCACGACGACGTTGTCGTCGATCCCGGCGCCGGGCGCGCCCGGGACGAGATCCCGCTTGATCCGCCACTCCGGCACCCAGAAGGAGTGGATCACGTCGAGCGCCCGGAGCTGAAGCTCGAGCTGCTGGTCGACCGGGACGTGGAGCTCCTTCGAGGTGACCCCGCCTCCGGGTAGTTGAAGTCCCACTCGAACTGCTGCGCAACCACCTCGATCTTCATCCGGTCGGGGTCCTTGGCCTCGATGTCGTCGAGGACGATCCAGGAGTAGGCGGCGAGGAAGACCACGATCACCGTGGGGATCACCGTCCAGGCGATCTCGAGCCTGGTGTTGCCGTGGATCGGCTCGCCGTCCGACTCGTCGCCCGGCTTCGCCCGCCACCGGTAGAGGCTGTAGCCGAGCATCACCATGACGATCGAGAAGACGAACGACGAGAGCACGATCGCCACGTCGAGCAGGGTGTCGATTTCGTCGGCCGCGGTCGAGGCCTGCTCGCCGTTCCAGTCCGGGATCAGCATGATCACCGAGGTGATCGCGGTGAGGACGATTATCGCCGCGACGATCTTCAGGAACGGGACGCCCTGCATCGCGCGGGATTCTATTCAGCGGATCCTGGGAAGTCCGTCCAGCTCTCCGGCCGAGGCGGCGAGGACCCCCCGGGCGACCCCCTCCCAGCTCCAGAGCTCGTCCACCCGCGCCGCCAGGCGCCTGCCCGACGCTCTGCCGCTGGCCGGCGTCGAGCTCGAGCCAGCCGTTGACCCGCTCGGCGATCTCGCCGACCGCACCCGGGCCGACCGGGAAGGAGAGCAGCGGCGCAAGCTCGGGGCCGACCGCCTCGGCGAGCCTCAGGGAGACCTCGCGCATCCCGGAGTGGTCGGCTGAGACCGGCGGCACCCCGGAGGCCGCCGCCTCGGCGGGGACCATCCCGAAGGACTCGGGGAAGGTGGAGGGCATCACGAAGGCGTCGGCGGCGGGCGTCACCTCGGCGACCTCGTCGTGCTCGAGGCGCCCGGCGATCTCGATCGAGCCCGCCGCCTCTCGCGCCGCCTCCGCATAGCCCTCAGGCGGCGGCTCGAGGAAGCCGGTGAGGATCGGCAGCGGCGCCTCCTCCCCGCCCTCGTAGGCACGGCCCCTGGCGGCAACCGCCCAGGCGGCGCCGATATGGCCCTGCCCGAGGGCGTCGATCAGGGCCTCGAGGCCGTGCCGGTAGGCGCCGAAGCCGACGAAGAGGAGCCTCGCGCCCGGGTGGCGGCGGTGGATCAGCGGCCAGGCGGCGGCGAGCAGATCGACGCCCTTGTTGACCAGCAGCTTGCCGACGAAGAGCACCCTCGGCGACCCCTGGGACCAGCGGCGGAGCGCGGTCGCGGCGGCGGCCCCGTCGCGGGCGAAGCTGTCGTCGGATTGCCCACCGCTCGACCCCGCGCCCTCGGCGTCGAGCCGGTCGGCGAGGGCTTCGACCTCCTTCTCTGCCTGGTCGGGGGGCCGAGGTCGGAAGCGGTGCACGTCCACCCCGGGAGGGCCGAGACGCGTCCGGGCCGGCAGCTCCGGGTCGTCAACGGTGGCGAAGAGGTCGGCGGCGCTGTGGGCCGAGCCGACCAGGATCCCGGCTGCCGCATTGGTGGCCTCGCGGGCGTAGGGGACGAAACGCTCCGGGTGCGGGCGGATCGTGTAGGAGAGATCCGAGCCGTGGACCTTGAGCGCGTAGCGGAGCCCGGCGCGCGCCAGGATCACGGGTCCCATGATCAGGTGGTTGGCGAGCGCCGCCTCGGGCTGCCCGGCGCTCTCGACCACCTCGCGGACGGCGGTGATGTTGGCATCCAGGTAGCGGTCCAGCTCCGCATCGGTCAGCTCCGGGAAGGTCTTCACCTCGAAGCCCTCGTAGCGGTCGGCGACGAAGACGGGCAGCAGCCCCCCGATCTCCGGCCTGTAGACGGTCACCGACCCGGCGCCATCGCCGCCGCGAAGCCGCTCGGTTCGCAGGGAGCCGCTCTCCCAGCCGCCGACCGCGTCCACCCAGTCGAGGGCGGCCGCGTCGGCGTCCTGGCAGAGCAGGTGGACCTCGTGCCCCAGGCCCTTCAGCGCCTGGGCGAGGCTCGCGTTGTAGACGTTCGAGCCGGTGCCCCGCAGCAGATAGCCGTGGAAGATCAGGACGCGCACGCGGGCAACGCTAGTCGGCGTGCGCGTCGGTTATCTTGCGGCCGATGCAGAACCCGGAGCAGATCTACCGCCTGCGGGCCCCGGCGTCGGGGCGGGAGGCACTGGCCCCGGCCATGGGTGAAGGGGTCTACGTCGATAGGGAGAGCGGCGAGGAGATGAGGATCGTCTCGCGCACCCTCCCCCTCGCCCCCTCCGATTCGGCACTGGTCAGGACCCCGGAGAACCTTCGCGCCTGCCGCCGCTGCGATCAGCTGATCGGACTCGACGTCAGCGACTGCCCCTACTGCGGCCTTCGCCAGCCGGCCCTCGACGGATCCTCGTGATCACGGGCCGGCGACGGCTCGCACTCGCGCTGCTGCTCCCCGCTCTGGTCTTGGGGGCGGCGGGCTGCGGCGACGACGAGGAGGAGACGACCCCGTCGGTGACCGCTCCGGCTTCCACCACGACGGCGCCCGCCACGAGCACCGCTCCGGTCACGACCACCGAGCCGACCACGACCACGAAGACCGGGACCGAGAAGACCGGTGGCACCCCCAGCTACGACCCGGCGAAGCCGGACACCCCCGCCAACGACGTCCCCCCGCCGCCCGGCAGCCCGCAGGAGGCCTTCGAGAAGCAGTGCGAGCAGAACCCGAGCGCCTGCGGCTAGGCGCCGCCGGGCGCCGCTACTACTTCTTCTTCTTCGGCGGGGTCGGAGCCGGCGCCGGCTCCCCGACCAAGGTCGCCGAATAGAGCAGACGCGCGGTCGTGTACTGGCAACCGTAGATCCGGTCCTGGCCGACCGCCTCCTGGGGGGTGCCGGCCTGGATGTCGGTGGCGTTGTCGCACTTGGTCCTCTTCCGGCTCGCCCGCCAGACGGTGTTGTTCGCCTGGCCGACGGCGAAGGCGGGCGCCCAGGTCGGGATTGTGAGCCCGAGCACCTGGCCGGCGTTCACCTTGAGCGGTGCCTGCAGCGTGAAGGTGGTGGTGGTGCCGAGGAAGGGGCCGAGCTGCTCGAGCGGCGACTGCGACTTCAGCCGGTAGATCTGCTTGCCGGCCTTGATCTGCTTCTGGATCGGCTTCAGGACGGCCAGCCGCGCCTGCGGCTCGCCGCCGTAGAAGTCCTTGAAGAAGTCGATCTGGTTCTGTCGCGGGGCGGAGAGCTTGATCGACCAGGCGACCACTCGGCCCGGGTAGGGGACGACGAAGGGTTTCTTGGTGGCGCCGATCGCGGTCTGGAAGCCGGTCGTCTTGCCCACCGCCTGGCACGACTCGGGGCAGGAGGGATTGGCCGGGGTGGCGGCCCCGAGGACCGCGATCTTCGCCGCCCCGATCGCCCGGCCGGGGCCGATCGCAGCGAGGAGGCCGACCACCGCCAGGAGAGCGGCGAGTGCGGCGAGCCTGCGGAGGCGTGCGGGAGCGTGGACGTCGGGGCCCATGAACTCCATTGAACACCTCCGTTCGGGGAGGGTTGCGGGATTCTTTGCGTTTGCCAATACAGTTGCTCCGCCTTGACCACCGATTCCCAGTACCAGGCCTATCTGCAGTCCGCGTTCGAGATCTACGGGATCGAGGCGGACGAGGTCGAGCGGGCGGTGATCACCGGTATCTGGGAGATCTACGAGCCCGGCATGAACCTCCTCGCCGAGGCCGACCTGAGCGCGGTCGAGCCCGAGCGCGCCCCCGACCTCAGCCGGGCGCCCGCCCGATGACCGACGGCCTCGACCTCGGCCTCGGCGACCAGGCGCGGGCGATCGCGGCCGGCGACCTCAACCCCACGGAACTGCTGGACGAATGCCTTGAGCGGATCGAGGAGCGCAACCCCGAGCTGAACGCGGTGATCGCCACCTTCCCGGAGGAGTCGCGGCGGATGCTGGCCGAGGCGCCCGAAGGCCCGCTCCGGGGGGTGCCGGTGGTGATCAAGGACGAGTGGCCGTTGCCCTGGCGCGCCCAGCGCTTCGGCGCCGCCGACCTGCTCGCCAATCCGGAGCCGGGCGAGTCGGCCCCCTATCGGGCGCTCCGGGACGCGGGCGCGGTGATCGTCGGCGTCGGAAATATGCACGAGCTGGGCTCCGGGAGCACCGGGGCGATCTCGGTCTACGGCGCGGCGCACAATCCCTGGGATATCGAGCGCTGCCCCGGCGGCTCCTCCAGCGGCCCCGCCGCGGCGGTCGCCGGCGGGCTGGTCGCAGGGGCGGTCGGCGCCGACGGGCTCGGCTCGATCCGCTACCCGGCCGCCTACTGCGGGCTCACCGGCCTGAAGCCGACCTTCGGCCGCTCGGCGATGGCGGGCCACCACCTCGCCGAGGTCACCGACACGATCGTCTCCGGAGCACTCACCCATGATGCCGCCGACTGCCGGCTGCTCGACTCTGTCCTCTTCGGCGAGGAGCTGCCCGCCGGCGAGCCGGGGGCGCTGCGGATCGGCGTCATCCGCGACCCGCTCTGGGATGACTGCGCGGCCGGGGTCGCCGAGGCATGCGAGACCGCTCTGACCGCGCTCGGCGAGGAGACGGGCAGCGGGGTGAGCGAGGTCGAGCTCCCCCAGTTCGACCTTTACCTGCCCGCGGCGTTGCTGATCGCCCAGTCCGAGGAGGCGGCGAAGCTCACCCCTCCGGCACTCAACTCGCTGAGCCCGGAACTCAGCGTGATCAACCGGGGGCTGCTGAAGCTTCGGGCGCTGATCCCCGGCACCCTCACCGCCCGTGCCTTCGTCGTCCGGGCGCTGGCCCGACGCGCGCTGGCCGATCTCTTCGAGCACGTCGACGTTCTCGCCTGGCCGACGGTCGCGGCGCCGGCCCCGCCTCTGAGCGACCCGCGGGTCGAGCTTCCCTCTGGACCGACCAGCGCCGACGCCAGCAACGCCCGCCAGGGCGTGATCGCCAACCTCACCGGGGTGCCGGCGATCAGCGTGCCGGTGGGGCTGGTCGAGGGGATGCCGGTCGGCCTCCAGTTGCTCGGCCCCTGGCGGTCGGACGCCCGCCTGCTCGACGCGGCCGAGGCCCTGGAGCGAGCCACCGACCGCCAGTTCGTCGAGCTGCGCCCCGCCGCCGTGGCGTAGCGGGGCGCGAGCTCGACAAACGGCGGATCAGCCCTAGCCGTTCTTCGCGAGCAGCTCGTCGAGACGCGCGTATGTCTCGTTGAGGCCCTCTTCCATGCCGGACTCGAGCATCCCGTCGCGCTCCTCGGTCGTGTGGAAGAGCGATGTGGATGTCACCCTGGTGCGTTCGCCGAGGTCCTCGAAGACGATCGTCTCGACGAGGACATGGCCCGGCAATCCCTCCCACTCCTGCGTCTGGACGATCCGTTCGGGAGGGGTCACCTCGCGGAACGTGCCCCTGAACGCCTGCTCGTTGCCATTCGAATCGGCGGTGATGAACCGGTAGTCCCCGCCGCCCTCGACCTCCATCTTGTCCACGGTGGTGGTGTCCTCGTAGCGGCCCCACCACTGCGGGATCAGCTCCGGATCGGTGAATGCTGTGTAGACCCGATCGCGCGGGGCGTCGAAGACCCGCTCGATCACGATCTCCCGATCGGTCGGCGTCGTGATCGTGCTGGTACCGGCCTTGTCCTTGGTGTTTGCGCTCATTGCGACTCTCCTTTCGTGCGCTCGAGGAGCTCGCCGAAGCGATCGAGGCGAGTTTCGAGCATCTCTCTGTAGGTCCTCGATCCAGTCCCGGGCGTCGTCAAGCCGCCGCGGACCGAGGCTGCACAGCCGGGATCGCCCCACCTTCACGGTGGTGACGAGCCCGGCGTCCTCGAGCAACCGGACGTGCTTCTTCATCCCGGTCAGCGAGATGCCGAACGGCTCCGCGAGCTCGGTGATCGTGGCGCTGCCTTGGCCGAGCCGCTCGAGGACGCCCCTCCGGGTCGGGTCCGCGAGTGCCGCGAAGGTTCGGTCGATTTGGGGATACTGAACCATTTGGTTCACTATAACAGGTCGCGAAATCGCCGCCGGGAGCGGCCAGACGCGGCCTAGGTGGCGAGGAGCTGCGCGGGCGCCGGCACGCTCGGGGTGGCGGCGAGCGTTGCCGCGAGAAGCAGCGGCGCGAGCAGCGCCAGGCGCTGGGTCGACGGCGTCACCAGCTCCTCGGCGCTGACCTCCGCGAATGCCTCCACCTGCAGGTCAATCAGTGCGGCCATCGTCCGGCAGGCCGAGGCCTGCGGCGCATCGTCATCGACCTGGCAGGCGAGTCGCGCCAGCCCCACCGTGTCCTCGGCGGGCGCCCCGACGATCAACCGCCCGAGCGACACCATGAGATAGAGGTAGACGCGCTCGAGGATCAGATCGCTCGCGATCTGGGGAGCTCCAGGAGCCGGGCCGAGGTCGAGTGGCTCCTCGCCGGCCAGCAGGCGCTCGAGCTGCGTTCCACAAACGCCTCTGATCTGCTCAGCCGAGAGTCCCGCCTGGAGCGCGCAGCGAAGCGTGAGTATCGCGTTCAGCACCGGCGCCCCGTAGGGGACGTCGCTCGCGAACAGGATGCGCCCGGGGGCGACGTTGGAGAAGAGGATCATCAGATCCCCCGGGACCCACCAGGAGGTGTCGATGTAGACGTTCGGATGGTCCCCGAGGTGGCGCCAGATCCAGCTCAGATCGGTGACCGCGGCGTGGGCGAGGATGATCTTCGCCGCCGGGAACTCCTCGGAGAGCTCGAGCGTGTGCTGCCCCAGCGCCGGGATCCCACGACCGGCGTGAATCAGCACAGGAAGCTGGTGCTCCTGGGCGAAGGCGAAGATCTCGCGCGATTGAGGACCGTCCAGGGCGAAGTCGTCGGAGCGAGGATGAAGCTTGATGCCGCGCGCGCCGAGCTCGACACACCGCGACGCCTCGGCAACCGCACCGTCATTGGGATTCAGGCGGCAGAACGGAATCAACCGCCCCTCCGAGCCGGCCGCCTCGGAGAGGACCACGTCATTCGCCTCCCGGTAGCCATCCGGCTCGTGCATGGGGAAAACGACTCCCTTGGCGTCGAGCGGAGCGAGAATCGCGAGCAGCTGCTCTCCCGACAGGCGGGCCCCATCGGGATCGTTGGCCCCGATATGCGTGTGGGCGTCGAAGAGGGACAGACCCGGCAGGTCCGCGAGCAGAGGCTCGAGCCAGGCCATCAGCAGTGATTCGTTGGTTGAACCGGCCAAAGCGCCAGTCTAGTTGCCGTCCGATTGCCACCGGACCGGTGGCTAGGGTGTGGCCGTGACCGATCCCCAGGCGTGAGCGTCGATTCCGTCACGACCGCGGTGCTGGGCCTGTCCGAGCGCACCCTGCGCGAGAGCTGGATCGAGGGGGAGCGCGACGGGGTCCAGTACGCCTACGCGCGCCCAAGCCCCAAGCACTACCCCTGGCAGTGGTACTGGGACTCGTGCTTCCACGCGATCGTCTGGCGGCGCTTCGACCGGGCGCGGGCCGAGTCCGAGCTCCGCAGCCTGCTCGCCGGCGGCTCGGATGACGGCTTCATCGGCCACACGATCTTCTGGGACCGCCCGGTCGACTGGCAGCGGCGCTGGACCTACAACGTCACCTCGAAGCGGGCCCTGAGCACCTCGACGATCCAGCCCCCGCTGCTCGCCTGGGCCTGGCGGATCGCGGTCGGCGACCCGGCGGCCGAGCCGAGGATCGCCGCCCATCACCGCTGGCTCGAGGCCAACCGCGACCTCGACGGCGACGGGCTGCTCTGGCTGGTGCAGCCGGACGAGTCGGGGCTCGACTCCTGCTCGAAGTTCGACCCGGTCTGGGGCCTTCGGGCGCATGCCCGGGCGCTCTTCCCGTTCCTGATCAGCCGCAACCGGAAGCTCGGCTGGGACCTGCGCCGGGTGCTCGGCGCCGGGGGTCCGCTGCTCTCCGAGGTCTGCACCAACGTCCTCTGGGGCCTGGCGCGGCTGGCGCTGGGTCAGCCGTCGATCACCCCGGCGCTGGTCGAGCGGCTCTGGGACGCCGAGCGCGGGCTCTTCCTCGATCGGGTCAGGGGCGAGCCGGTCGGGGATCGCAGCCGCCTGATCCCCGCCGGCGCGGATTGGCTCGTCAACGTCTCCACCTGGGCGTCGCTGGCGCCACTTGCGCTCCCCGACCTCCCGGAGGAGATCGGGCACCGCTTGGTCCGCGAGCACCTGCTCGACCCGAAGCGCTACTGGCTGCCGCTGTCGCCGCCTTCGGTCTCGGCAGCCGAGCCCTCGTTCGAGCCGCGAAGGTGGCGGACCCTGCTCACCCGCCGTTACTGGCGCGGGCCGACCTGGATCAACTCCGCCTGGCTGCTCTGGATCGGGCTGCTCCGGCTCGGCTACCGGGCCGAGGCAGAGCGGATGGCCGAAGCGCTCTGCCCCGCCTACGTCCGGGAGGGGTCCCGCGAGTTCTACGAGCCCTACACGGGCGAGGGCCTGGGCGCCGAGCAGTTCGGCTGGTCCACCCTGATCGCAGAGCTCGCCGAACCCGACCCCGCCGCCGCCGCTTCCTATCTCTAGCCAGCCGGCTGGGTGCGGACGACTATCAGCGAAGCTGGATCACAGGCGAGAAACCTGCCTTGCAGACGAACTTGCCGACCGATCGCTTGGTGGCCTTCACCTTCACGTAGACCGGGGCAGTCGAAGGCACCGTGTTGGGCAGCTGCCCCTGGAGCTTCCAGTTCCCGTCCGCGTCGGTGGTGGAGCCGTCGAGCGTCGCCTGCACGACGCCGTCCTGCATCGGTCAGGAGAAGCTTCACGCCGCGGGCGGGCCTGCAGGCGCTGACCGTGCTGAGCGACCCCTTCGCGGTCACCTTTCCGGCGCCGTTCACCTTCTGGGCGCCGCTGAAGAAGGTGACCGTCGTCGCCTTCTTCTTGCCGGCCAGCGCCTCGGCGCTGAACAGCCCCAGGCAAAGCGCCGCCGCAGCCAGTGGCACTAGCACTCTCCGTCCCCTCGTTCCCCTCATCGCCATCCTCCGTCGCTCGATCTGAATAGAGCGGACGGATCGTACTCCTGAGCCCGCTACTTGTAGCGGTAGGTGATCCGACCGCGGTCGAGGTCGTAGGGCGAGAGCTCGATCTTCACCCGGTCGCCGGGCAGGATCCGGATGTAGTGGCGCCGCATCTTGCCCGAGATATGGCCGAGGACCTCGTGGTCGTTGTCGAGCTTCACCC
Organism: uncultured Solirubrobacterales bacterium; assembly: GCA_963818205.1. Taxonomy (GTDB): domain Bacteria; phylum Actinomycetota; class Thermoleophilia; order Solirubrobacterales; family 70-9; genus CAVVYV01. The sequence continues at coordinate 444,588 of CAWFRG010000009.1, read as the reverse complement.
TGAACATCGTGTTCGGGAGGGCCTCGGTGATCTCGCCCTCCATCTCGATCTTCTCTTCCTTCGCCATGCGATCGGGCAGGGTAGCGCCCCGTGCCCGCGGACGCGAAGGGCTAGGCTGCAACTGCCACTAGTGGTGGCCCCTCAACGCTTAGTGAGAGCGTGATGTCAGCGCTCCGCGCGCGCCCGCCACTCCCGCTCGATCTCTCGCATGATCGGCGGGTACACGATCAGGTGGCGGAACGGCTTGATCGCGGCCATGTAGGCGGTCCCGAACAGTCCGTTTGGCTTCACGAGGACGGCCATCTGGCCGCGGTAATTGCCGGTCCCGTCTGGGACCCAGCCCATGTGCATGACCCCGTGAACGGTCCGGTTGGCGATCTCCGCGGCCCACTCGTCGTCGAGCATGTAGAGCGAGGTGAAGGGGAGCGCGTCGAAGTCCGGGCCGGATGGGCCGTCGCGCAGGTCCGCCGGCAATCGGTCGCGGAGCGTCGGCACCCTCGAGCCGAGACCGGCGTCCGGGCCGTCCCAACCGAGCAGCTCCCCGACCTTCCACCGGATCGCCCAGAGGGTCCGGGCGGCGCGGGAGGGACTTTGCGACGGGTCGCCCGAGGCGATCCCCTCCACCACCCGAGGGAAGTCGTCCGGGCGGCCGCCCGGCGTCGGCAGCGCCCACACGTCCTCGAGCCGGAAGTCGTGGGTGAGCTCGTGGATTCGCCAGGGGCGGGAGGTGTGCGCGGTGTTGGGGAGCCTCATTCGTGGACCTCCATCCATACGGTACCGTATAGAGATTGACGATGGCCCTTACCCGCACACCTCGCAGCAGGTGGATCGATCAGGGGCTGCGGGCCCTCGCCGCCGGCGGCCCGGACGCCGTCCGGATCGAGTCGCTGGCGGAGGCGCTCGGCGTCACCAAGGGTGGCTTCTACTGGCACTTCAAGGATCGCCAGGCGCTGCTCGAGGAGATGCTCGACACCTGGGAGAAGGCCGGGACCGAGGAGGTCATCGCGCGCGTCGACAGCCAGCCGGCCGACCCGCGAGCCAAGTTGCAGGAGCTCTTCGATTTGGCCCCGTCGGCCGATTTTCGCGTGGAGCTGGCACTCCGGGACTGGTCGCGCCGCGACAGTGACGTCGCCGAGCGACTGGACCGGGTCGACAACCGGCGCATGGAGTGGCTGCGCTCACTGTTCGGGCAGTTCTGCGTGGACGAGAACGATGTCGAGGCCCGCAGCATGCTGGCCTACTCGCTGCTGATCGGCAGCTACTTCATCGCAGCGCAGCACGGTGACACCACCCGGTCCCAGGTGCTGCAACTCGCGGTCGATCGACTGCTCAGCGAATCGTGGGACTGACATGGCCCGCCGCACCGAAAAGCGGGCCGTAGCGCGGGGCAAGAATGTGCGTGTGAGCCGTCGAGAGCGTCCGGTACTCGTCTACGACGGGGACTGCGCATTCTGTACGAGCTGTGCCCGCGTCCTCGAGAGGATCGGGCCGGATGCAGAGATCGTCGCCTGGCAGTTCACCGATCTGGCCGAGCTGGGAATAACCGAGGAGCAGGCGGCCGATGCCGTGCAGTGGGTTCAGATCGACGGCACGGTCCGCTCGGGGCACGAGGCGATCGCCGCGACGTTGAACACCGCTGGACGGATCTGGAGGATCATCGGCCGCATCGTCCTGCTGCCGGGGATCTCGTGGATGGCGGCGAAGGTTTACCGGCTAGTCGCGCGCAACCGGTACCGGCTGCCCGGAGGCACGCCTGCCTGCGCGCTCCCGCCCGAGCCGGCGAGCAGGGGGTCGCTACCTAAGCGTTGAAGGGGTGGCGGCTAGCGCCCCTTGAACGTCGCCTTGCCGGGGCCCTCTTCGAGGAAGCTCTTCACCGCTCCCTGGAGGTCCTCGGAGGCGAAGAGCTCGGCGAACTGCTCGGGGGTCACCCGGTCGGCCTCGTCGACGCCGCCCGCCCGGTAGGCGCGGATGATCCGCTTGGTCGCCGCGTGGGCGACGGTCGGGCCGTCGGCGAGCCGCTGAGCGAACCTCATCCCCTTCTCCAGCAGCTGGTCGTCCGGGAGGACCCGGTTGATCACATTCCAGCGCTCCATCGTCGCCGCGTCGTAGAGCCCGCCGCTCATCACGAACTCCGCCGCCCTCGCCGGCCCAGCTCGCTCGGCCATCCGCTGGGTGCCCCCGGCGCCGGGGGTGAGCCCGACCACCGCCTCGACCAGGCCGAACTGGGCCGACTCGTCGGCCCAGATCATGTCGCAGGCGAGCGAGGTCTCGAGTCCGGCGGTGAGGCAGAGCCCGTGGACCAGGGCGAGGGTGGGGATCTGGAGCTGCTCGAGCTTGTGGGGGGCGATCAGCAGCGAGCCGAAGGACTCGTGGGCGCCGCCCTCCTCGACGACCCGGTTGAAGTCGTTGACGTCGGCGCCGCCGGTGAACAGGTCCCCCTCCGCCCGGTAAACGCAGCGCCCGCGCGTCCGAATCGGCGACCTCGTCGATGCACTCGACCAGGGCGCGGAAGACCTCCTGGCCGAAGAGGTTGAGCGGCGGGCTGTCGAGGACCATCACCGCGAGGTTCCCCTCCCGCTCCAGGCGGACGGGCCGGTCGCTCACGTCCTCAGCTCCTCCGCGATCGCCGCGATCTCGTCCTCGTCGCCGCCGCGGGGGATCCAGGGCAGCTTCAGCGGGTCGCCCTCGTAGCGCGGGATCACATGGAGATGGAAGTGGAAGACCGTCTGCCAGGCCGCCGGCCGGGAGGCATTGAGGACGTTGAAGCCATCGGGCTTCAGCACCTCGTCCATTCGCCGGGCGAGTCGCCGGGCCGCCGCGATCGAGGCGGTCAGGTCCTCGTCGTGGACGTCCATCAGGTCGGTCGAGTGCCGCTTGGGGACGACCAGGGCGTGCCCGCGGGTGGCGGGGTTGATGTCCATGAAGGAGATCGTCCGCTCGTCGGAGTCGACCGTCTGGCTCGGGATCGTGCCCGCGACGATCCCGCAGAAGAGGCAGTCCTCGGGCCGGTTCACTGGCCGCGCAGGCTATCTCTTGCGGATCCGCCGCCGGAACGCAGAGCGGCCCGCCGGTAGGCGGGCCGCTCGGACGTCGATGCAGGTCTCGCGGCTACGGAATTGCCGTCGCTCGTCGTGAGGACGTTGCTGTCGCCGCTGCCCTGCAGGCAGTTGAACTTGCGCTTCTTGACGGCGCCCTTCTTCTTGCCCTTGCCGGCGCCCTTCTTCTTGCCCTTGACCACCTTGGTGCGCAGCGTCTCAGAACCGTTGCGCGGACCTGGGCGGTCCCGTCCACGGGCGGTAGACGGCGGCGGCAGCGTGGCGCTGAAGTCGCCGTTCGGCCCGGTGACTACGGCGTTGGTGTCGTCGTCACGTTCGGACCAGCGACGCCGCCGGTCACGTAGGCGAAATGTCACCGTTCGATTCTTGCGGCAGCTGCTGTTCGCCATGCACATTCCCCGTGACGTTCACGGCGGTGGTGGTCGGGTCGATCGTGGTCGGCGTGGCTGACACGGTCACCGTGCCGCCCACCTGCTTCGTCGCCTTGACCGCGCCCGCGCCGGGCGCGGCGACCAGGCCGACCGCCAACGCGCAGACGGCGGCAGCGCCAAGCAGCTTCTTCATCTCAAATCCCTTCCTTTAACGGGTCGCTCCTCGGCTACGCCTGCGGAGCGCCCTCGCATATTGGTTTCGTACCCGTGAAAGCGCCTCGAAGGAGGATATGGGTACGGGTGGCGCCAATCTGGACAGTGGACAGGTGGCTAGCGCAGCTCCCGGGCCAGCTCCAGTGCCTGAGCGCGATCGGTGATCTCGCCGGCGAAGGTCGCCGCCCTGAGCTCCTCGAGCAGCCTGCCCATCTCGGGCCCGGGAGCCACGCCGAGCTCCGAGGAGAGCTCGTCGCCGCTCAGCGGCGGGGCCGGCGGCCCCTCGCGGTGCCAGGCGATCGCTTCGGCGAGCATCTCGCGGGCCAGCTCCAGATGGGCCTCGATCATCTCGGGCCCGGCGATCGGGCCGCTCCCTCGCGCCGCCAGCCGGTCGGCCGCGCTCAGCAGGGTGACGTCCGCGCCAACCGGCTCGGTGGCCCGCAGATACTCGTAGACCGTGCGCCGGGAGAGGGGGCGCTGGTGGATCAGGAAGCCGAGGCGCAGGTGGTGGAGGGCGAGGCCCTGCAGGTGGGTGCTGAGCCGCCGGCTGGTGCGCAGCCGGCGGCAGATCTCGGCGGTGATCCGGGCGCCGATCTGATCGTGGCCGATGAAGGTGACGTAGCTACCGCTCTCGGCCCGGGTCTCGGGCTTTCCCAGGTCATGGAAGAGGGCTCCGAACCGGAGCGCCTCGCTGCGGCTGAGCTCGTCGGCGAGCGGCTCGGCGAGGAAGCCGGCCGTCGCCTCGGCGAGATCGCCGGCGAAGGCGGGTAGGTCGGACTCGATCGCCAGCCACTCCTCCAGCACCTTGAGGGTGTGGCCGAGCACGTCGAGATGGTGGTTGGGGTTCTGGATCACTCCGCGGAGGGCCTCGAGCTCGGGGAGGACGACGGCGGTGAGCTCGAGCTCGTCCATCAGCCGGAGCGCCTCCAGCGGCCGCGGCCCGCCGACGATCCCGCGGAGCTCGGCGAACTGGCGCTCCCCGGCGGGGTCGGCGGCGTGCGGGGCAGCCGCCCGGGCGAGAGCGGCCGTCTCGTCTGTGATCCGCAGGTCGTGGCGGGCGGCGATCCGGACCGCACGCAGGAGGCGGAGCGGATCCTCCTCGAAGACCCGCTCGGATGCGGCCCGAAGCCGGCGCGACTCGGCGTCGGCGAGTCCCCCGGTCGGGTCGATCGGGTCGCCGCCGGGGAGCGGGATCGCGATCGCGTTGACGGTGAAGTCGCGGGCGGCGAGGTCGTCGCTGATCGTCTCCGCGCGGAGGGCGGCGACGTCGACGTGCCAGCCATCGGCCGAGATCGCCCGCCAGGTTGCGTGCCGTTCGGAGAGCGCGAAGGCGGGACCGTCGGCGGCCCTGGCGATCTTGCGGGCGGCGCGCTCCTCCTCGCCGGGAACGACCGCGAGGTCGGCGTCGGTGACCGGCTCGCCGAGCAGTGCATTCCGAATCGCCCCGCCGACGACCCAGGCCTCCCCCGCTCCCTCCAGCGCCCGGCGGGCGACGCCGATCGAAGGAGCCGCGACGAGCCGCTCCTCCAGCGACACTCCGCTCATCCCTCGTGCCGGCGGGGCACCCGGCTGGAGATCCCGCAGGTGATCTCGTAGTTGATCGTGTCGAGGCGGGCCGCGAGCTCCTCGGCGAGGATCCGGTCGCCGTCCTGGGGGCCGATCAGCACCGCCTCGGCGCCCGGGCTCGACCTCGGTGTCCGGGCCGAGGTCGATGGTGATGTTGTCCATCGAGACGGTGCCCACCAGGGGGTAGCGGTGGCCCGCGACCAGCACCTCGGCGTTGTTGGTGAGCCCGCGGCGAACGCCGTCGCCGTAGCCGATCGGAAGCACCCCCACCCAGGTGTCCTCGGGCGCCCGCCAGCGGCGGCCGTATCCCGCGCTCGCCCCCCGCTCGAAGCGCTTCACGTCGGCGACGTAGGAGCGCAGCTCGAGCGCCGGCTCGAGACCCTGCGCCGCGGGATCCTCGCCGAATGGATCGAGGCCGTAGACGGCGATCCCGCAGCGGACCATGTCGAAATGGGCGGCGGGATCGCGGATGGTCGCGGCGCTGTTGGCGGCGTGCACCGTGCAGCCGGGGGCGATCTCGCGCACCGCCTCGGCGACCGGTCGGAAGGCCTCGAGCTGCTCGCCGAGATAGGAGTCGCCCCGCTCGTCGGCGGTCGCAAAGTGGGTCCAGACCCCGGCGATCTCCAGGCCGGGGTCCGCCGCGCAGGCCCGGGCGAGCTCGATCAGCCGGGCCGGGTCGCGCTCGCCGAGGCGGCCCATGCCGCTGTCGTGCTTGAGGTGGACCCGGACCTTGACCCCGCGCTCGCCGGCGAGCCGCGCGCAGAGCTTGCGGAACCCCTCACGCCAGAGGGCGATATCGGCGCCGGCGGCGATCGCCGTTCGAAGCTCGGCATCGGTGAGCGCGCCCAGGACCAGGATCGGGACCTCCGGAAAGTGGAGGCGCAGCTCCTCCGCCTCGTCGGCGGTCGCAACCCCGAGCCGGCCGGCGCCGCCGCGGATCGCCGCGGCGGCACAGGCGGCGGCGCCGTGCCCGTAACCGTCGGCCTTGACCACCGCGCAGAGCTCGGTCTCCGCCCCGACCCGCTCTTTCAACGAGCGGCAGTTGCGCTCGACGGCGCCGACGTCGACCCGGGCGAGCGCCCGCCGGATGTCTCCCCCGCCGGCGGACATCAGGGGCTCACCGGGCGAGGCCGGCCGGGATCGAGTCGATCACGTCGCCGGCGATCACCGAGTCGGTTCCGACCCGATCCGCGGCGACGCGGCCCGCGCGCGTGTGCGCGATCACCGCCGCGCAGGTGCCGGTGAAGGGGTCGAGGCCCCGGGCGATCAGGGCCGCGGTCATACCCGAGAGCACGTCGCCGGTGCCGGCGGTAGCCAGGCTCGGGCTCGAGACCTGGTTGACGGCAACGCGCTCGCCGTCGGTGACGATCGTGTCATCGCCCTTCAGCACCACAATCGCTCCGCTGAGGGAGGCGGCCTCCCGCGCGCTGGCCAGCCGCTTCGACTTCACCTTCTCCGAGTCGACGTCGAGCAGCCGGCCGAGCTCCCCCTCGTGCGGGGTGAGCACGGTCGGCCAGTCGCGCTCGGCGAGCGACTCCAGGCGCTTGGCGTGGGCGTTGAGCCCGTCGGCGTCGATCACCAACGGCTTCTCGATCCTCTGGGCGAGCTCGCGGACGAGATCGCGGGTGCCGTCCTCGCGCCCGATCCCCGGGCCGAGCACGACAACCGCGGCTCGCTCGCAGACCGCGAGCACCTGCTCGGAGGCGGCGCGCCGCAGCCGTCCCTCGCGACTGGCGCAGCCGACCGACATCACCTCGGTCAGCTTCACCTCGAAGATGTGCTCCAGGTCAGCGGGGACGGCGACGGTCGCGTAGCCGGCGCCGCTGCGAATCGCGGCGAGCGACGACATGCAGACCGCTCCCGTGAGCCCGCGCGAGCCGCCGACGACGACGACCTGCCCGGAGCTGAACTTGGTCGATCCGGCCCCGCGGTGCGGCGCCAGCGCCAGCACCTCCGGCGTGATCAGGCCGGCGGAGGCCCCGGTGGGGGCGCCGCCCGGAATCCCGATCGGGGCGACCCGGAGCTCGCCGGTGTGGTTCTTGCCGGGCGCGATCCAGTGGCCGAGCTTCGGCGAGTGAAGGGTGAGCGTGACGTCGGCCTCGACCGCGGAGCCCTCGACCTCCCCGGTGGAGGCGTTGACCCCGGAGGCGACGTCGGTGGCGACCACCGGGGCCGGCGAGGCGTTGATCGCGTTGATCGCCGAGGCCGCCGGGTCGCGGGGCGCGCCGGCGAATCCGGTGCCGAAGATCGCGTCCACCACCACCCCGGCGCGGTCGAGCGCCCCGGCGATCTCGGGCGGCTCGACGGTGCGGGCGTTCGGAAACCGCTCCAGGTTCCGCTGGGCGTCGCCGGAGAGATCGCTGGGCTGCGCAAGCAGCAGCGCATCCGACTCGAAGCCCATCTCCGCCAGGGCCCGCGCCGCGACGAGGCCATCGCCACCGTTGTTGCCCTTGCCGCAGACGATCACCGCGCGGCCGGAGCGGCCGAGCTCCGCGGCGGCGTCGGCGACCGCTCTTCCGGCGGTCTCCATCAGCTCCAGCGACGGAACACCCTGCTCCTGGATCGCCCAGGAATCGACAGCCCGCATTTCCTCTGCGGTAAGCACGGGCGTCATCCACGGCTCCATCTGGCCAGCCTAACCGTGATCTGAGCGGTCGCCGGTCAGCCGCGTTCGCAGAGAGCGACAGCCGCCGCGGTCTCGCGCGAGTGGGTGAGCGAGATCGAGATCTCGCGGTCGCCGGCGAGATCGGCGGCGCGGCCGTGAAGCTTCACCCGGGGAGGCTCGCCGGCCTCGACCTCGATCTCGCCCGGCGCCACCGGCGTGCCCAGCGCCTTGATCACCGCCTCCTTCGCGGCGAAGCGGGCGGCGAGGTGGCGGCCGGGACGGGCCCGAGCGGCCGCGTAGGCGATCTCGCCCGGGGTGAAGAGCCGCTCGGCCAGCCCGGGGCGACGCTCGAGGGCGCGCTCGATCCGCTCGATCTCGATCAGGTCGATGCCGACGCCGGGAGCCATCGAGGACGCCGATGATGCCACGGCCGTCATCCAGGCGTGCATGGTCGTGGGATCACCCATCTCACTACTTCAGCCCGACCACCAGGCGCACGAGGGCGCGGTCGCCCTCGTTGCCGGAGCCGACCGCGAGGAAGTCGAGTGAGTTCAGGTACCGCTTGGCGCTCTGAAAGCCGGGGTCATCCTCGGCACCCAGGTTCTTGGCGAGCTCGACGATCGGCTGGAAGGAGAGGTAGGCATCGAGTCCGAGCGAGCCGACCGCCTCCTCCGCTTCGGCGAAGCCGGGGGTGCCGGTGAGCCCGCTGGTCTTGCCGCTCGAGTTGATGATCTCGCCAACGATCCCGCCGCCGTAGCCGGCGATGATCCTGTTCCCCTCCTGGATGACCTGAATCGGCTGGGGGAGGTCGCTCGACTCGACCTGGAAGCCGCCCTGGGTGGTCTGCTCGCTGCTGTCGGTGGCCGTCTCGCTGCTGCTCGGGCTGCTCGCCGCGGTGAGGGAGGTGACACTGAGGTCGCTGGTGCCGACCTGGGCGGTGATCAGCGACTCCAGCGCGTCGAGCAGCTCGGCCGAGACCGCCTCGTCGCTGCTCTGGATGATCAGGGCGCCTCGTAGGTCGAGGGTCGAGCTGCCCTGGACGAAGATCACGCCGGCACCGAGCGCCCGCGCCACTTGTTCGAGGTCGAGTCCGGTCGCCTCGTCGAGCTGGGAGCGAAGCTGCTCGCCGCTCAGCCCCTTGACCTCGGCGGACTCGACGCTGTCGAGCCCGTTCTGAAGCGCGCCCCCGATGTCGCCGAGGCCGAGCGCGAGCCAGGCCTCGCCCGGAACCTGGGCGAGCAGATTGCTCTGCTCGGTCTCCACCGTGCCACCGGCGGCCGAGAGCTCGAGCTCGAGGTCCTCGGCGGAGGCGGTGACGGTCCCGAGCACCGGGGCGTCGGCGGACTCCCCGATCGCCTTGAGGAAGATGTTGCGGCCTTCCCGGTCGAGCTCCTCCTCCGGGATCGCCTCGAGAAAGCCCCGTGGGACCGCGTAGAGGGTGACCAGCCGCTCGTCGGGAAGATCGCCGATCGAGTCCTTGAACTGATCGGAGCCGCCAAGCGAGTCCCCCTGCGCAGCATCCACCACCCGCTTGAAGCCCTTGGGCGTTGCTGAGACGAGGAAGTCGTCGACGATCCCAACGGCCTCGCCGCTGGAGTCGATCTGGAAGCTGGCGCCGTGGTACTCGCGCTCGGGCCCGGTCACGTCCTCCTGTGAGCGGGCGAATTCGAGCGCCGCCTCGGCGTCGGTCGTTTCCGCGATCAGGGCGACCTCGCTCTCGCCCGCGACCGAGGTCGGGAAGAAACCGACCTTCTCGCCCAGCCAGGGCGCTATGTCCTGGTCCCAATCGAAGCCGGGGTCGTCCTCGGCGGTTGCTTCCTCGATCAGGGAGATCAGGGTCTCGCCCGGATCGTCGCTGCCGAGGATCTTTCCGGCGGCGGCCTCGGCCCCATCGCGGGCACCGCCCTCCGGCCTCACCGATACCTCGAAGTACGCGGGGGCGTTGGCGGGGACGACGGCGGCCGGCCCAATCTCGACGCTCCCCTCCCCGCCGGCGTCGCCACAGCCGACCAGCACAAGTAGAACCACGCTGGAGGTGGCCAGTGCCCCGAGCCGGCGAGCGCTCACTCGACCGTCACCGTCTTCGCCAGATTCCGCGGTTGATCGACGTTGAGCCCGTTCTCGCGGGCGATGTAGTAGGCGAGCAGCTGGAGGGGGACGATCGCGAGGATCGGCTGCAGGATCCAGTCACTGCCCGGGACGAGGATGGTCTGGTCGGCGGCCTCGGCCACGTCCTCGTTCCCCTCGGTCGCGACTGCAATCACGTCCGCCCCGCGGGCTCGCACCTCCTCGATGTTGGAGAGCATCTTCTCCACCACCGGGCTGTTCGTGGCCACGCAGACCACCGGCGTCGACTCGTCGAGGAGCGCGATCGGCCCGTGCTTCATCTCCCCCGCCGCGTAGGCGTCGGCGGGGATGTAGGCGATCTCCTTCAGCTTCAGCGCCGCCTCAAGGCAGACGGCGAGGCCGATGTGCCTCCCCAGGTACATGAAGAAGCGCTGGTCGTGCTGGGAGCGGGCGATTGCGCGGACCGCCTCGTCGCAGGAGGCGATCGTCTCCTCGAGCTTCGAGGGGGTCTGCTTCAGCTCGGCGATCAGCTCCGCGAGGCGCTCCTCCGACAGCGTCCCCCGCAGCTCGGCCAGCTTCAGCCCGATCAGGTACACGGCGGCGACCTGGCTGACGAAGGTCTTGGTGGCGGCGACCCCGATCTCGAGCCCGGCCCGGGTGAAGAGGACCGCGTCGGCGTCGCGGGTCGCCTGGCTCCCCATGATGTTGGTGATCGTCAGCACCTTGCAGCCGCCCTCGCGCGCGAGGCGCATCGCCGCCAGGGTGTCCGCGGTCTCCCCGGACTGGGTGATCCCGATCACCAGGTCGTTCTCACGCAGGACCGGCTCCCGGTATCGGTACTCGGAGGCGATGTCCATCTCGACCGGCACCCGCGCCCACTGCTCGATCGCGTAGCGGCCGATGAGGCCGGCGTGGTAGGAGGTGCCGCAGGCGACGATCACGACCCGCTCGACCGAGCGCAGGTAGTCGTCGTCGAGGTCGACGTCGGAGAGGTCGACCCGGTCGAGCTCGGGGAGCCGATCGGTGATCGTCTCGGCGACCGCGTCGGGCTGCTCGTGGATCTCCTTCTTCATGAAGGTCGAATAGCCGCCCTTCTCGGCGGCGTCCTCGTCCCAGGTCACCTGGTCGGGCTCGCGCTCGATCGGGTTGCCGTCGGCGTCGGTGATCGTCACCCCGCTCGAGTCGATCGTCACCAGCTCGTCGTTCTCGACCATCAGGGCGCTCCGGGTCTCGGCGAGGAACGCGGGGATCGCGGAGGCGACGAAGTTCTCGCCCTCGCCCAGGCCGATCACCAGCGGGCATTCCTTGCGCGCCGCCACCAGGGCGTCGGGGTGCTCTGAGTGCATCGCGACGAAGGCGTAGTGCCCGCGCAGCTCGCCGAACGCCTCCCGCACCGCTTTCGGGAAATCCCCACGGTCGTGGCGCTCGATCAGGTGGGCGACGATCTCCGCGTCGGTCTCGGAGCTGAAGTCGTGGCCCTCGGACTGGAGCTCGCGCCGGAGCTCCGCGTGGTTCTCGATGATCCCGTTGAGGACGATGTGGATCTGGTCCTGGCAGTCGCCGTGCGGGTGGGCGTTCTCCTCGGTGACCCGCCCGTGAGTCGCCCAGCGAGTGTGGGCGACGCCGGTCTTGGCGGCGGCCGCCTCGACCGCGACCGGGCCGCTGCCGTTCTGAGATTGCTCCTCGACCGCGGCGCGCAGGTTCGCCAGATTGCCGACCGCGCGTACGCTGTCGATCTCGCCGTCCGCGATCACTGAAATGCCGGCCGAGTCATAGCCCCTGTACTCGAGCTTCTCGAGTCCGGCAATCAGCAGATCCCGGCACGGTCGGTCGCCTACATATCCGACAATGCCGCACATAAGGGCTGCAAAGGGTAGTTGGTGCGGCTGATCCCCCGAATCAGGCCAACTCTGAGCGGGCGATCGCAACCAGGCGGTCAACCACGGCGTCGCATTCGTCCTTCTCGGGCGCCTCGACCATCACCCGCAGCAGGGGCTCTGTTCCCGACGGGCGTACGAGCACCCGGCCGCGGCCGTCGAGCTTTGCGCTCTCGTCCTCCACGGCTGCCCAGAGCGCCGCGGCGCCGGCGATCGCCTCGCGCTCGGCGACCTCGACGTTCTCGAGCCGCTGCGGGAGCCGCTCGAACGGCGTCGCGTCCTCGAGAGCGCGCCCGCGCAGGGCCCGCAGGGTCAGCAGCGACGCGGCGATCCCGTCGCCAGTCGGCGCGAACCCGGTCCAGACGATGTGGCCCGACTGCTCGCCGCCCAGCTGCCAGTCGCGCTCATCCATCGCCTCGATCACATAGCGGTCCCCTACCTGGGTCACCTCCAGCTCGATCCCGGCCTCCTTCATCGCCGTGTGGAAGCCGTAGTTGGTCATCACCGTGACCGCCACCCCGCCCTCGAGCTCGCCGCGCTCCCTCAGGTCCATTGCGATCAGGGCGATCAGATCGTCGCCATCGTGCAGGCGCGCTGCGCTGTCCACCGCGACCACCCGGTCGCCGTCACCGTCGAAGGCGAAGCCGATCTGCGCGCCCGAGTTTGCGACCAGGTCCTTGATCCGTCTGCGGGTGGGTGGAGCCGCAGCCGTCGTTGATGTTGCGCCCGTCGGGCTCGTCGCCGGTGAGCTCGACCTCGGCGCCGAGGATCTCGAAGATCGCGGGAGCCGCCCGGTGCGTGGCACCGTTGGCACAGTCGAGGGCGACCCGGATCCCCGAGAGGTCGAGGGCGAAGGCCGTCCGCAGCTCGCGCTGATAGTCGTCGAAGGCGCCTTCGAGGACCCGGACCGCTCCCACCTCGGAGCGCGCCGGCCGATCGAGTTCGGCCTCGATCGCGGCCTCGGCCTCGTCGCCGAGCTTCCGGCCCCTGCGGTCGAAGAACTTGATCCCGTTGTCGCCGAACGGATTGTGGGAGGCGGAGACGACCGCCGCGAGGTCGAAGTCCAGGCGCCGCGCCAGCACCGAGGCCGCCGGCGTCGGCAGCACCCCGCCCAGCATCGCGTCAGCGCCGCCCGAGGCGATCCCCGCCGCGAGCGCGTCCTCGAGCATCGGCCCGGATTCGCGGGTATCGCGAACGATCAGCACCTGGGGGCGCTCGGGCTCCGCGGTGAGCGCCGCGGCTCGCCCGAGTCGAACGGCGAGATCGGGAGTGAGCAACTCGCCAACCGCCCCGCGGACCCCATCGGTCCCGAACAGCTTTCTCTCCGCCAAGGTCAGGCGGACGCTAGCGCTTACTGAATTGCGGCTTCTTGCGGGCCTTCTTGAGGCCGGCCTTGCGACGCTCCTTCACCCGCGCGTCGCGGCTCAGCATCCCCCGTCGCTTCAGCTCCTTGCGCAGCTCGGGGTCGGCCTCGGTGAGCGCCTTGGCGATCCCGTGGCGAACCGCCGACGCCTGGCCGGAGATGCCCCCGCCGTGAACGCGGATGCGAACGTCGACGTTGCCCTCGTAGCCGGTCTGCACCAGGGGCTGCTTCGCAACCGACTGCAGGTAGGCGCGCGGGAAGTACTCCTCGAGCGTGCGCTTGTTGACCTCGATGCTGCCGTTGCCCGACATGAGGATCACCCGGGCGACCGAGGACTTGCGCTTGCCGGTGGCGAGAAAGCGGGCGTCGCCTGAGAGCTGCGCGGGCTTCGCGGCCAGCGGCCGCTCGGCCTCCTCGTCGCCGATCAGCTCGCGCTCGCGGCGGTCGCGCTCCTCGGCCTCCGCCTCGCGGCGGGCGCGCTCCTCCGCGTCGAGCTCGCGTTCCGGCTCGATCGCAATCGGATCGAGCTCGGCGCCGGGGACGACCTCCTCCTTCTTCGGCTTGCCGTCGCCAGCCGCGGTCTCAGGGGGAGCCTCGGCGGCAGGCGCCTCTTCGGCGGCCGGCTCCGCTTCCTCGGCCGGCGCCTCGGCAGCCGGCTCCGCTTCCTCCGGCTCGGCGCCTCTGATTCCTCGGCCGGCGCCTCTGACGGTTCCTCGGCGGCCGAGTCGTCCTCGGTTGCCGCGTCCTCGGAGAGGGCCTCCTCGGCCGGCGCCTGCTCGTCCTCCTCCGGCTGCTCCTCCTCGGGCGCACCCTGCTCGTCGTGCTGCTGCTCCTCCGGCGTCGGCTGCTCCTCGATCGGCGCGTCCTCCGGGGTTGGCTCGTCCTCGCCGGGACGCCGCTCTTCGTTCTCGATCAAGTCTCTATCTCCAGCTCGGTGGGCTTCTGTGCCTGATGCGGATGATCGGGGCCGGCGTAGACCTTGAGCTTGCGCAGCTGCTGGCGGCCCAGCCGGTTGCGGGGGATCATCCCCTTGACCGCCTTCCGGATGACCTCCTCGGGCCGCCGCTCCAGCAGCTCGCCCAGGGTCCGGAAGCGAATTCCGCCCGGATAGCCGCTGTGGCGCCAGTAGCGCTTGTCCTCGCGCTTGTTCCCGGTCACCGCGATCTTCTCTGCGTTGACGACGATGACGAAGTCGCCGACGTCCACGTGGGCGGTGTAGGTCGGCTTCCGCTTGCCGCGGAGGACATCGGCGATCTGAGTCGCGAGGCGGCCAAGGATCTTGCCCTCGGCATCGACGACGTACCAGTCCCGTTCGCGGTCCTGGGCGTTCGCCTGGTAGGTCTTGATGGCTGTACTCATAAAAAGCGCCGCGCGAGGCGCGGCCGCGCACGCATGATAGCCCGGCTTCGCCATCAAGTCGCGGGTGCAGGCGGCCGCCCCGCCTAAGTCGAACGGGCTCGCTCCTCGGCCTCGCTGAGTACATGCGGCTTGGCTCTTCGCTCAGGCCGCCTGGCACCGCGGCGTGGTTATACTGCCGCGCGAATCGAGCCGAATCCCCGCCGGCCAGTCCGGCGGGGAGCGGGGAACCCAGAGGGACCGGAGGCAATCCGGCCCCAGGGGCGAATCCAGAGTGTGCTTGGTAGCGCCTTCGCGGCGCGAGCCCGCCAGCTAACCCCGTAGGCCCGGAAGCCCAATGGTTCGGGACCAGACCAACCACAGCGTCGTTCGCATGCGCGCCTTGGCGGCGCTGGCGGCCAGCTGCCTGCTGCTCCTCCTCGGCGCCGACCGGGCGATCGCTCAGGCGGGCGGCATCGGCGGCCCGGCCGATCCCACCGCGCCGCCGCCCCCGGCGGCCGGCTCCTTCGTCTTCCCGGTCCAGGGCACCCACAACTACGGCGACGCCGGCGCCCGCTTCGGCGCCGGCCGCGCGGGCCGCATCCACCAGGGCCAGGACGTGTTCGCGGCCTGCGGCACTCCCCTGGTCGCGATCACCAACACCAAAGTGATCTTCACCGGCTTCCAGAGGCTGGCCGGCAACTATCTGGTCCTCCGCTACAAGAGGATGCGGCACGACTACATGTACGCGCACATGGCAACCGCCCCCTTGGTCACCAAGGGGCAGGTCCTCTCCCCGGGCCAGCAGGTGGGCACGGTCGGCGACACCGGCAACGCAAGCGGCTGCCATCTCCACTTCGAGCTCTGGAAGCGACCCGGGTGGTACCGGGGCGGCAAGGCGATCGACCCGCTGCCCACTCTGCTCGCCTGGGATCCCGCCTTCTAGGCCGCCTCCCGACCTGGAAGGGCTCATCCAGGCACCTAGCCTGGGTGCGTGCTCTTCGCCGTCCTCCTCAACATCAAGACCTTCGGCGGCGCCGTCCTCCTCGTGGTCGCCCTGCTGATCGCCGTCAGCGTTCTCTACCGCCACCCCACCCGCCAGTTTCACCACTGCGGCCGCCGCGTCCGCCTCGACCAGCGCATCTGCCGCCACTGCGGCTACGACTTCGAGCCGATCAGAACCACTCGCTAGGGTGCGCGACGCTGAAGACTTCTCGCGGGGCGAACCCTGCAGGTAGCGCGCCCGTTTGATGTCACTCCCACTCGATCGTCCCCGGGGGCTTCGAGGTGAGATCGAGGGTGACCCGGTTGACGCCCGGGACCTCGTTGATGATCCGGCTGGAGACCCGCTCCAGCAGGTCGTAGGGAAGCCGGGCCCAGTCGGCGGTCATCGCGTCGTCGGAGGTGACCGCGCGGATCACGATCGGATAGGCGTAGGAGCGCTCGTCTCCCTGGACGCCGACCGAGCGCACCACCGGCAGGACGCAGAACGACTGCCAGAGCTCGCGGTAGAGCCCGGCGGCGCGGATCTCCTCCTGGAGGATCGCGTCGGCCTCCCGGAGGATCTCGAGCCGCTCACGGTTCACTTCGCCGCCGACGATCCGGATCGCCAGGCCCGGTCCGGGGAAGGGCTGGCGCCAGACGAGCCGCTCGGGCAGGCCGAGCTCGGCGGCGACCGCTCGCACCTCGTCCTTGAACAGCATTCGGAGCGGCTCGACCAGGTCGAGGTCGAGGTCCTCGGGGAGCCCGCCGACGTTGTGGTGCGACTTGATCGTTGCGGCGGCTCGCCCGTCGCCCCCCGACTCGATCACGTCCGAGTAGAGGGTTCCCTGGACGAGAAAGCGGGCGTCCTCGATCTTCGCCGCCTCCTCCTCGAAGACCCGGATGAACTCTTCCCCGATGATCTTGCGCTTGCGCTCCGGCTCGTCGGTGCCGGCGAGCCGCTCGAGGAAGCGATCGGTGGCCTTGACGTGGACCAGCGGCACCCCGAGCCGGTCGCGAAAGGCCTCCACCACCTGCTCCGCCTCGTTCTTGCGGAGGAGCCCGTGGTCGACGAAGACGCAACTGAGCCGGTCGCCGATCGCGCGGTGGACGAGCAGCGCCGCGGTCGCCGAGTCGACCCCGCCCGAGAGCCCGCAGATCGCCCGGGCGTCGCCGACCTGGGCGCGGATCGCCTCCACCTGCTCGTCGATCACGGACGCCGGCGACCAGCGCTCGCGACAGCCGGCGACGTCTCGGAGGAAGCGGGTGAGGATCTCGGTCCCGTAAGGGGTGTGGACGACCTCGGGGTGGAACTGGATCCCGTAGAGCTGTCGCTTCGTGTCCTCAGTGGCCGCAACCGGCGACTCGGGGCTGGAGGCGAGCGCAGCGAACCCCGGCGGCGGCTCGAAGACCGTGTCGCGGTGGCTCATCCAGCACTGCTGCTCGGCGGGCAGCCCCTCGAGCAGCCGGCCGCCTCCGTCGCGGAGGCTGAGACTGGTGCGCCCGAACTCGCCGGCGGGTGCCTGTTCGACCCGGCCGCCGAGCTCGTGGACCATCAGCTGCATGCCGTAACAGATGCCGAGCACCGGAATCCCCAGCTCCAGCAGCTCCTTCCGGAGTCCCGGCGCCCCGTCCGAGTAGACCGAGGCGGGGCCGCCTGACAAAACGAGGCCCCTGGGGTGACGCTCCCTGATCTCCTCGATCGGGGTGTCGTGCGGGAGTAGCTCGCTGAAGACACCGCACTCGCGAATCCGCCGCGCGATCAGTTGCGAGTACTGGCCGCCGAAGTCCAGCACGAGGACTTCCTCCTGGGCCGCTCGGCGCGCGGGTCCTGTCGGCCGGGTACCCCCCGTGCCCTGCGGTATGGGAATGTCCTCGGGCACGGGGCCCACCCGGCCGCCACCCGCGCGAGGAGCGGAGGATATGGTCCCGTCTTGGGCTTCGGCGGCTGCAGCCCCAGGTGCGTCAGTCATCCGAGACCGCGACCGCCGTATCGACGGTGGCGCGACCGTTGGAGCCCATGCCGACCGACTGCTCGCGCTGGAGCTGCTTGCCCTCGGACATCAGCGCCGGGGCGACCATCACCTCGGCCCGGTGGAACTCGGGGATGTCGGCATAGCCGCAGGTGGCCATCGAGGTACGAAGGGCGCCCATCAGGTTGAAGGTGCCGTCGTTCTCCTGGGCGGGTCCCAGAAGGATCTGCTCGATCGTGCCGTCCTGGCGGGTGGCCACCCGAGCGCCCCGCGGCAGCGAGGGGTGGAAGGTCGCCATCCCCCAGTGATAGCCGCGGCCAGGCGCTTCCTTGGCGCGCGCCAGCGGCGAGCCGACCATCACCGCGTCGGCGCCGCAGGCGATCGCCTTGGAGACGTCGCCGCCGGTTCGCATCCCGCCGTCGGCGATCACGTTGCAGTAGTTGCCGGTCTCCATCATGTGCTGGCCCCGCGCCGCCGCGACGTCGGCGATCGCGGTCGCCTGGGGGACGCCGATGCCGAGCACGCCGCGGGTGGTGCAAGCGGCTCCCGGGCCCACCCCGACCAGGACCCCGACGGCGCCGGTGCGCATCAGGTGGAGGCCGGTGTTGTAGGAGGCACAGCCTCCGACCACACACGGGATCGGCAGCTCGGCGATGAACTCCTTCAAGTTGAGTGGCTCGGTCTGGGCCGAGACGTGCTCGGCCGAGATCACGGTGCCCTGAATCACGAGGATGTCGAGGCCGGCCTCGAGCGCCACCTCGTGGTGCTTGGCAACCCGTTGCGGGGTGAGCGAGCCGCAGGCGACCACCCCATGCGCCTTGATCTCCTCGATCCGCTGGGCGATCAGCTCCGGCTTCACCGGCTCGCTGTAGATCTCCTGCATCCTCCGGGTCGCGAGCTCGGGCGGCAGCTTGGCGATCTCCTCGAGCTTCTCGTCCGGATCCTCGTAGCGGGACCAGATCCCTTCGAGGTTGAGCACCGCCAGGCCACCGAGCTTGCCGATGATCCCCGCGGTCTCGGGGCTGACCACGCCATCCATCGCCGAGCCCAGCAGCGGCAGCTCGAACTGGTAGGGCCCGAGCGTCCAGCGGATGTCGATGTCGTCGGGATCCCGGGTCCGCCGCGAGGGCACGATCGCGATGTCGTCGAAGCCGTAGGCCCTACGACCCTTCTTCCCTCTTCCGATCTCGACTTCCATTAGCTCACCCTACGATCGTTCGCGGACGAAAAAGCCCCGGCAGGCCGGGGCGAAAACTGCAAGAAACCGCTGTTTGCGGCGTTGTCTGCACCTCGAACCAACGCCTCACCGAGGATAACAGCGGCCCACCCGAACTCCGCGTTCTGGCCCTACGACACCAGCGCCTTGAGGTACGCCGCCACTGGCCTTGGATCGCCGCTGTCGTCACGGAAGCCGATGTAGCGGTCCGGACGGATCGCCAGCACCGTCACGCCGACGACTCCGAGCTGAGCGGCCACCGATTCATCGATCCTCCCAACCTCCGGTCCGCCGGGACGCGTGGAGAGGCCGACGACCGCGTCGACCGCCGCGTCGGAGGGCCCCTCGAGCTCGGCAACCAGGTCCCCGACCTGGCTCGGGTCCGCTTGCGGGCCGCCGAGAACGATCAGCGTGTGGCCGCGACGATGGGTGAGCTGGTGCAGCGGCCGCGGATCGCCGTCCGCGGGTTCGACCTGCCCGGTATCCGGCAGCAGCCGGCCCGGAGTCAGGCCAGAGCTGTCGTCTCCGGCCACCGCCCGCGACCTCGGGTACAAGCGGTCGATCTCCGAGGCGGCTGCCGCCTCGTGGTGCGCGATATCCGGATCGGCGATCGTCCGGCGGATCTCGGCATCGCGTGCGGCTCGCTCGCCGGCGTCGGTCATCGCATGCGCTGTCTCGATGTCGGCGCCCGATGAGACGACGCGCTCGGCGACCGGCTGCCGCTCGGCCTCATAGGTGTCGAGCAAGCCGACGCCCGCCTCTCCGCGGCAGACCAGGGCGAGCTTCCAGCCGAGGTTGAAGGCGTCCTGGAGACCGGTGTTCATCCCGTGGCCCTCTATTGGGGTGCAGGCGTGGGCGGCGTCGCCCGCGAGCAACACGCGGCCGGATCGATAGCGGGCGGCAACGCGAGAGTGACAGTGAAACCTGGTCGGGTTCTCGACCTCGGCAAGCCTGACCCCCGGCGCGTAACGCCCGAGCACCTCGCCGGCCTCGGCAACGAGATTGCTCGTGTCGGATGTCGGCCGCAGGTAGATACGCCACCGTCGGCCCGGCAGCGGGGTGAGGATCACCGGCGGCTGGTCGAGGTGCGCGAAGACGAGGTCGTAATCGGAGTTCCACCCCTCGAGAGTCGCGTCGAAGACGGCCCACTGCGCTTCGATGTCGGTGCCCGGGAACTCGATCCCGACCGCGTCGCGGGCGACGCTGTGCACCCCGTCGCATCCGACGACCCACCGCGCGGCAACCTCGCGGCGCACGCCGTCACGCTCGAGCGTCGCGTTCACAACGTCCTCTCCCGGCGTCAAGCCGAGCAGGCGAGTCGAGCGGGTTACGGCACCGCCGTGTGCCTCGAGATAGTCGGTGAGCACCGACTCGGTGACCTCCTCGGAAATTCCGAGTTGAAAGCCGTAGCGGCTGCCGGTCAGGTCCAGACTCAGCTCGGCGAGGATCTCGTCGTCGGAGTGAAAGCGCGCGCCCCGGGTCTTCACGCCCTCGGCGAGCAACCGGTCCGCGATCCCGAGCGCTTCGAAGATCTCCAGCGACCGTTCGTGCACAACCGTCGCCCGGTCCCAGCCCTGCGGAGCGTCGAGCGCGTCGATCAGCAAGCACGGCACGTCGCGTCGCTCCAGCTCCGCAGACAGCAGCAGCCCGGTCGGGCCGGCGCCGACCACGAGCACTTGCGGATTCACTTTCAGCGGACGGCGGCGGGGATGTCGAGGGAGCTGATCTCGACCCGGTCGAGGAGGCGGTTGACCTCGTCCGGATCGACGCTCCCGGCGCCGAAGTGCTGGGTCGACTCGGCGCCGCAGGCGACCGCGAAGCGGAGGGTGTCTCGGGGCGAGGCGCCGTCGAAGCGGGAGGCGACGAAGCCGGCGAGGAAGGCGTCGCCGGAGCCGACCGCGGCGACCGGCTCGAGGTCCGGAGCGATCACCTCATAGGCGCCGCGATCGTTCCCATCCAGGAGCGAGGCGACGCAGCCGTTGCTGCGGGTGATCACCGCCTCGCTGGCGCCGAGCTCGATCAGGCCCCGGAGGCCGGTGATCAGGTCCTCGCGATCGCCGAACTCATGCCCGACCGCGCCCTCCGCCTCGCTCACGTTTGGGGTGACGGCGCCCGGGCCGGCGCGGAGCGCGGCGACCAGCGGCTCGCCCTCGATGTCGAGGATCGTCTCCACCCCGAGCTCCTTCAGCTCGGTGACCATCCGGGCGGCGAAGGAGTCGGGCACCGAGGGCGGCTGGCTCCCGGCGATCACGCAGATGCGGGCGCCGCGCGCCAGGTAGAGAAGCTTCTCGAGGAAGCGCTCCAGCTCCTCGGAGCTGACCTCGGGGCCGCGCTCGTTGATCTCGGTCTGCTCGCCATTGGTCGGATCGATCACGGCGAGGTTGGTCCGCGACTCGCCGGCGATCCAGGTGAAGTCGGTGAGGATCGACTCCTCCGCGAGCCTCTCCATCAGGCGGGCGCCGGTCGGCCCGCCGGCGAGACCGGTTGCGATAACCGGCCTGCCGAGGATCTTGAGCGCGCGGGCGACGTTGATTCCCTTGCCGCCGGCGACGGTACTCGCCTCGACCGCGCGGTGGCGGTGGCCCTGGCGGAAGGTGGGCACGGCGACCGTGCGGTCGATCGCGGCATTGAGGGTGACGGTGAGAATCACCGCGGGCCTCCCTCTCCTTCAGCTCTCTGGCGCCGCCTCCGCATTCGCTCCTCGTGCATTCTCCGCCTTTCCTCTGGAGTGCGCTCCCGCGGACCTCGCTCTCGCTCTTCGCGGCGGCCGCTTCGCGGGGGGCTCGGCTGACCGTGATCGGGGCGCCGGCCCCGGGCAGCGAACAGCAGGACTACAAGTATCACGAACGCACCCACCGGCAGGAGAACAATCGGCTTCAGGGCGACCGAGGCCAGCTTGTCCATGAAGGTCGCCGCCTCCACCGCCTCGGCGGCGACAAGGGGCGAGCTCGCGGCCTGCTTCCCATCGACGGTCACCACCACCTGCCCGAGCTCCTCGCCCTTCTCGACCGCGCCGCTGACCTCGTCGGGGGCATCGACGCTGGTCGCCACCCGCTGGCCCTCGCGAGTGGACACCCGCAGGGTTCTCTGGGCGACGAGGGAGAGATGGTCGTCGCGGTAATCGAGCTTCGGATCGGCGAACTCGGCTCCCCGCTCGACCGGAGCCGCGGTTCGGTATTGAGAGAAGCCGTAGTTGAGGAGCTCCAGGGTCTCGGCGTCGCGGGCTGCCTCGCTCGGGGCGCCGAGCACCGCTGAGATCAGGGTGGTCGAGTCCCTTGTCCCGGCGCCGACCAGGACGTAGCCGGCCTTGATCGTGTGACCGGTCTTCACCCCGTCGATGAAGGGCTCCTGGTTCAGCAGGGTGTTGCGTGTGTCCACCCGGCGCTGCGTGTCGCCGCTGTGGAGGACGGCGCTCGGCGAGTCGACGATCCGCGCGAAGAGCCGGTTCTTCAAGAGGAGGTCGGCGAGGGTGACGAGGTCGCGGGCGCTCGAGTAGTTGTTCGGGGAGTCGAGCCCGATCGGGTTGGCGTAGCTGGTGTTGGCGAGCCCCAGCTCCTGCGCCGCCTGGTTCATCTCCGAGACGAAGGCGGGAACCGAACCGGCCACCGCGACGGCCAGGGTCTGGGCGGCGTCGTTGGCGCTCGGCACCAGCAGCCCGTAGAGCAGGTCGCGGACCTTGATCTTCTCCCCGGGATGGAGGCCGAGGAGGATCTCGGTTGAGGCGATCGGCCTGTAGGGAGCTGCGGTGACGGTCTGATTCGGCTTCAGGTTCTTGAGGGCGAGATAGGCAGTCATCAGCTTGGTGGTGCTGGCGATCGGCAACGGGCGCTCGGCGGCCTTGGCCGCGATCACGTCGCCGTCGCGAGCGTCGATCAGGACCCAGGCGCTGGCGTCGAGCCGCGGCGGCCCCTGGCCGGGAGCGGCGGGCTTGGACGGCGCCTGCTTGCCGGTGGGCGGTGCCGCGGGCTGGCTCCCGGTCGGTGGTTGTGAGTCGGGCGGAGCCTTCTTGCCACCCGCCGCGGCGGCGCCTAAGGCGATGACAATCGCGGCAGCCGCGATCGCCACCCGCAATCCATGCGGGCGGGATCTCCGCCGCCGGTGATCGTCCCGTCCCGCCAAGCTCAACGCAAGGCTATCCGCTGGCCTTGGATCAGCGCCTGGGGGTCGAGGTCGGGGTTGAGCTGAAGCAAGTCGTCGACGTCGAGCCCTGTCTCCTCGGAGATCTGGGCGAGGGTGTCGCCCTCATGGACGATCCAGACTCCCCGCTGGACCGCCCGGTCGCCCGCCTTCGAGGGGCCGCTCTGCCCGCTCTGCGTCTCGGTCCCCCCGTTGTCGCCCCCGTCCGAGCCGGTGGTCGCGACGAGGACGATGAACACCAGGACCGCGGCGACGAGGGCGAGCACCGCCGCCAAGCGCGCTACCGGATTCGGTTTGTACTCGGGCATTAGAACCGCGCGATGGTACCCCGCGCCGGGTCCACCGCCCGCCAGTGTCCGTGCTAGCCCGAGAGGCCCCAGACGGTTCCCCGGAGCTGCTCCGCCGCGGCCCCCGGGTCCTCGGCGCCGGCGATGCTGCGCGCCGCCGCGACCAGCACGGAAGCCGGGCGCCCCGGGGCGAGGGCGGGACCGAGGTCCTCGGGCCGCCCCCCCTGGGCGCCGATCCCGGGCACGAGGAAGACCGAGTCCGGCATCAGCTCGCGGAGCCTGCCGAGGTGCTGGGGAGCGGTCGCCCCGACCACCGCCCCGACGCCACTGAGGCCGCCCTCGCCGGCGAGGCGCGGCGCCAGCTCGGCGACCAGCCCGGCCAGGTGCTCATGAAAGGGAAGACCGCCGACATCGGCGTCCTGGAACCGCGGGGCGCCAGGGTTCGAGGTCCGGACGAGCAGAAAGACGCCGGCGCCGGCGCCTGCCGCCGCTTCGATCAGGGGCTCGACCGCATCCTCGCCGAGCAGCGGGTTGGCGGTGAAGGCGTCCGCATCGAGGCCGCGGACCGTTCCCCAGGGGGTCTCGGTCTCTCCCACCAGCGCCTGGCCGTAGGCCCGGGCGGTGGCAGGGACATCGCCGCGCTTGCCGTCGGCGACCACCAGGAGGCCAGCCTCGCGCGCGGCGGCGCAGACCTCGGCCAGCGCCCGCCATCCCGGGGCGCCGAGCCGCTCGAAGCAGGCGAGCTGGGGCTTGGCCGCGACGCAGGCCGGTCCGGCGCGCTCGATCAGCGAGACGCAATCGGCGACGACCGCGTCGGCGGCCGCCTCGGCCGCCCCCACACCCGAGTCCCCGGCCGAGCGATCAGCCGACAGGGTTGCGGGCTCGGGATCGAGGCCCAGGCACACCTGGCTGCGGCGCTCGCCGACGAGAGCCGCCAGCCGATCGGCAAATGGAGCCCGGCTCAGCCTACGAGCCCGGCGCCTCTGCGGCGCCCCCGGAGGCCTTCACCTTCTTCTTCAGGCCCGAGCCGGCCGAGAAGCGCGGCACCTTGCCACCGGGAATGAAGATGCGCTCGCCGGTCCGCGGGTTGACGCCCTGACGCGGGCCACGCTCGGCAACCGCGAACTTTCCGAAGCCCGTGAAGTTCACCTCGCCCCCGTCCTGGAGGACTTTGGTGATCGACTCGAGCAGGGCGTCGACTGCGTCACCGGCCTGCTTCTTGTTGCCGATTCTCTGGTCGCTCGCCAGCACCTCGAGAAATTCAGCCTTGGTCACGTCAATGCCTCCTCGGAGATTGGAGTTGCGCCAGCCTAACAACGGCTCCCGGCGCCAAATCCGGGGGCTTGTGCGAATCAGGCGCGAGCGCCAGTTTTCCGCCGCAGAATGCGGAATTGATGCGAGGCGGCGGCCAGCCGGAGGCGAGGCGCCAGCCGTTTAGCTCAGGCCCCGCCGATCGTCATCTCGCCGACGAGCAGCGGCGACGAGTGCACCGAGCCGCCGAACGGGACCCAGCGCGGCTCCGAGCCGACCGCCAGCACCGCGGCCAGGGTCTCCAGGAGGTCGCCGGCGATCGTGAACTCCCGAACCGGATCGGCGAGCTCGCCGCCGGTGATCGTCCTACCCGAGGCGCCGACCGAGAAGCGGCCGGTGACCGGGTTCACTCCCGAGTGCAGCCCCGCGACCTCGGTGATGTAGACGCCGTCGGCGGCCTCGGCGATCAGCTCCTCCAGCGAGCGCTCGCCGGGCTCGATCATCAGGTTCGAGGGCCGCACCGAGGGCGGCGAGCGGTAGGAGGCCCGCGCCGCATTGCCGGTCGACTCCGCCCCACCCCGCCGCGCGGTGTAGGAGTCGTGGAGATAGGCGAGCAGCCGCCCGTCGGCGAGCAGCGGGGTGCGGCCGCGCGGGATGCCCTCGCCGTCGAAGGGGGCGCTGGCGAGGCCGCCGGGATCGATCCCGTCGTCCGCCAGGGCCAGGGCCGGCGAGGCGAGCTCGTCGCCGAGGCGGTCGGCGAACGGGGAACGCCCCCGCTGGACCTCGTCGGCGCTCAGCGAGCCGCCGATGAAGCCGGCGAAGCTGGCGGCGACCCGCTCGGAGAGGACCACCGGGCAGCTCCGCGACTCGGGCTTCGAGGCGCCGAGCATCGAGGTCGCCTCGTCGGCGGCCTCGGCACCAATCTCCTCCGGGTCGATTGCTCCGGGGGCGCGACCGACTCCGAAGCCGAGCCCGGTCTGGACCTCGCCATTGTCGGCCGCCATCGCTTGGAGGAAGGAGTAGGCGACCGATGAGGCGAAGCTGCCGCTGTGCCCGCGCGAGCTCGCCAGGGCGATCTGCCCGTCCTCGTCGACGTAGACCACCTCCTCCACTCCGCTGATCCGCTCGTCGCGTTCGAGCGCCGTCCGCTCGATCCGCTTGGCGAGCTCGATCACCTCGGCGGTACCGGTCGCCGCGACCGCCTCGTCGCGGAGGCCCTCAATCTCGGCCGGCTCGCCGGCGGGCTCCGGCGGGGCGGCGTTCGGATCGGGGTCGGCGACACCCGCCGCCCCAACCGCCGCCTCGGCGAGCGCGGCCAGTCCGGACTCGGTGAGGTCGGTGCCGTAGGCGTAACCGGCTCGCTCCCCGATCCAGGCTCGGACGCCGACCCCGCGGCCGCTCGCCTCGGTGAGGCTCTCGACCTCGCCGCCGTGGACGCGCACCTCTCGCTCTCGCGAGCCCTCGGCCCAGGCCTCGGCGTCACCGGCGCCGGCGCCGGTCGCGGCCTCGACGGCGCCCTTCGCCGCCTCCGCCAGCAGGTCGATCGCCACCTCGGTCATACCGCTGTCCCGCCGACGGTGATCCCGCGGATCCGCACGTGCCCCTGGCCCGTCCCTACCGGCGCTGTCTGGCCGGCCTTGCCGCAGAAGCCCGTCTTCATCTCGAAGTCCGAGCCGACCGCGTCGATCCGGGTGAGCGCCTGGAGGCAGTTGCCGATCAGGGTCGCGCCCCGGCAGGGCCGGGTCACCTTGCCGCCCTCGATCAAATACCCCTCGGAGACGCCGAAGACGAAGTCACCGGTCGCCGGCTCGACCTGGCCACCGCCGAAGGAGACGGCGTAGAAGCCCCGGTCGACCTCGGCGATGATCTCCTCGGGCTCGGCGTCGCCCGGCTGGATGTAGGTGTTGGTCATCCTCGGGATCGGCAGGTCCCTGAAGCTCGCACGGCGCCCGTTTCCGGTCGACTCGGTGCCGTCGCGGCCGGCCCTGAGGCGGTCGTAGAGATATGAGGTGAGCTTTCCCTCCTCGATCACAGCGGTCTGCCGGCACGGAGTTCCCTCATCGTCGATCGCCCCCGTCCCCCACTCGCCGGGCATCCTGCCGTCGTCGAAGGCGGTGAGCACCGGCTGGGCCACCTCCTCGCCGATCTTCCCGGCGTAGACGCTCGCCCCCTTCTGGACGGCGTCGGCCTCGAGGCCGTGGCCGGTCATCTCGTGGAAGAGGACGCCGCCGAACCCGCCGCCGACCACCACCGTCATCTCCCCGGCGGGCGCCGGATCGGCGCCGACCAGATCGAGCGCCTTCCGCGCCGCCTGCTCGGCGATCCGGGCGGGATCGTCCTCGAGCAGCTCGAAGCCGCGGTGAGCGCCGAGAGTCTCGAAGCCGGTCTCGACCGAGCCGTTGCGCCGGGCCACGACCTGGGCGCCGAGTCGCACCCGGGTGCGATCGTCGGTCGCCTCCAGTCCCTCGGAGTTGGCGACCGCGACCCGGCGGCGGCCCTCGCTGTAGCCGGCCGAGACCTGGGCCACGTCGGAGCCCGCCGACCGCGCCCGCTCGTCGAGCTCGCGCAGCAGCTCCGCCTTGCGGTCGGCCGGGACCGAGGCGGGGTCGACCTTGATCTCCTGAAGCTCAGGTGGCTCGGCGGCCTTCACCGGCAGCGGCTCGGTCGCCTCCCCCTCCTGCGCTGCCGCAAGCGCGTCGGCCGCCCGCAGCAGATCGTCCTCGCCGAGCCCGTCGACGTGGGCGTAGCGGGTGCTCTCGCCGGTCACCACCCGGATGCCGGCGCCCCGCTCGCGACCGGACTGGGGGCGCTCGACCCTCGACTCGTCGATCGAGATCGAGAACCCGGCTCGCTCCTCGCAGAAGACCTCGGCGAAGTCCCCTCCCCGGGCGAGGGCGCGCTCCAACGCCCGGCTCGCTACCGCTTCGTCGATCAGCGGCTCGGCCTTCGCCGGCGGGTCGCTCACCGTGTGTTCCGGGCGGTTGTGCTGGAACCCGTCCGCGCCTGCCGGGCCCGCCTCGGCGCCAGGTCGATCAACCGCGACGCCGCCAGGAACAGAGCGCGGCCCCGCTCGGAGTCGGCAGGGAAGGCGGAGCTGCGGCCGCCGGAGTAGTAGACGCGGGCGAACGGCTTGCGGATGTGGCGCCGCCGCCTCATGTAGGCGGCGGCCTCGTCGGCATAGCCGGAGACCCGGTCGAGCAGCCGGTACGGCTTGGCTGGCATCAGCGGCCGTCCTCGTCTTCCTGGTCGGGGAGCTCGCCTGCGGCGAGGTCGCGGAGAACCGTGCGCAGGTCGAAGATCATCAACGAGGCGAGCACGAAGCGCTCGGTGACCGCCGCCGCCGCCAGCTCGCCTTCCCGGACGCAGAAGACCTCGCCGTCGCCGGTGGCGATGTGGGCGTAGGCCGCCGGCTCGCCCTGGGCGGCGTCCGCAGCGGCGAGCAGCTCGCGGCCGGACTCGCCCCAGGCGTCGGCGTCGCCGCTCGCCGACAGGACCTCGCCCTCGGCGGAGAGCAAGACGCAACCTCGGAGCTGCGGCGAGATCTCCTCCAGGTAGGAGACCGCCCGGTCGGCATCGTCGATGGTGAAAGCCCCTGCGGGCGCCGTGTCAGGCATCTAATGCCCCGTCCGGGAACGTTCGCCAGGAAATGACGAGGCACAGGCGCCGCCAGGCAAGGACGCAGGGAGCCCGAATAGCAGCGCTATTCGGGCGACTGAGGACGCAGCATGGCGGTGATCTGGGGCCGTCATTTCCGGCGACAGGTTTCTGGACGGGGCATTCGTTCAAAATAGCGACCGTGACTCTCGAGCAGGGCTCCTGGCTCACCGTGGTGATCATCTGCGGGATCGCCGTCGTCCTTCTCGCGATCGGCGGCTACACCGGCTACTCGATCGTGGTCGGCGCCGTCGGCCTGGCGGCCGCCGTCAACCTCTGAAGGTCGAGACCACGAGCGGTCGCGCTAGCCGGCCCGGTACGGCTTCGGCATCTCCTTCGGGTCATGGCGCGAGCTCTCCGGCTCGACGTGGATCAACACCTCCGCGTCACCAAGCTCCTTCTCGATCGCGTCGCGCAGCTCGTGGGCGAGCGAGTGTGCGCGCTCCAGGCTGGTGCCGGTGCGGAATTGGGCGTGCATGTCGATGTAGCGGCGGTTGCCGGCTACCCGGGCGCGAAGCTTGTGGTACCCGACCATCTCGGGCGGGCGGACCCTGGCGATCGCCTCCTCGATCCGGTCCATCTCAGCGGGCGGCGGGGCCTCGTCGACCAGCGCCCCGGTGGAACGGCGCAGAATCCGGACACCGGCGATGACGATCACCACGGCGACCACGATCGCGACGGCGGAGTCGATCGCCTCGGCCCCGGTCGCCTCCACCGCGATCAGCCCGAGCAGCACCCCGACCGAAGTGAGCGCGTCGGTGCCGAGGTGGGCGGCATCGCCGGCCAGCGCCGGACTCGAATGGCGCTTCGCCTGCCGCCTCAGGAACAGGGCGACGCAGCCGTTGGCGACCGCGGAGAAGGCGATCACGGCGATCCCGAACCCAAGCGACTTGACCTCGGCGCCGATCGCCAGCCGATGCACCGCCTCGTAGATGATCACCCCCGCACCGACCAGGATCAGCATCCCCTCGATCGAGGCGGCGACGCTCTCCACCTTCTCGTGGCCGTAGGGATGCTCGACGTCGGGGGGCTCGTCGGCGCGCCGCACCGAGACGAAAGCGATCACGGAGGCGATCAGGTCGATCCCGGAGTGGAGCGCCTCGCTGAGGATCGCGACCGAGCCGGTGACCGCGGCGGCGGCGAGCTTCAGGGCGATCAGGAGCGCATTGGAGGCGATCGAAACGGCGGCCGCTGCGGGCTTGGTGATCGTCACGGATCCCTGTCCCTACACCCGGGCGCCGAGGGCGGCGGCGAGCGCCCGTGCCGCCCGCCCTCGATGGCTGATCGCGTTCTTCTCCGCCTGGGTGAGCTCAGCCATCGTTCGCTCGTCCTCGAGACCGGTGTCGTTGGGCACGAAGGCAGGGTCGTATCCGAAGCCACCGCTGCCCCGCGGCTGCCGCGCCAGGGTCCCCTCGCAGCGCCCTTCGAAGAGGCTCTCGGCGCCGCTTTCGTCGACCAGCGCGATCACGCAGACGTAGGTCACCCGCCGGTCCTCGGACTGCGCCAGCTCGGAGAGGAGCTTCGCCAGGTTGGCCTCGTCGCTCGCCCCCTCGCCTGCGAAGCGGGCGGAGTGCACGCCCGGGCGGCCGCCGAGCGCGGCGGCCTCGATCCCGGAATCGTCGGCGATCGCGGCCCGCCCGGTCGCCGCCCGCGCCGCTCGCGCCTTGCCGATCGCATTGGCGGCGAAGGTGTCTCCCTCCTCCTGAGGCAGCTCGACCGCCGCCGGCAGCGGGTCGAGATCGATCCCGGGAAGCGCCTCGCGCAGCTCGCGCAGCTTGTGCTCGTTGCGGGTCGCGACCAGCAGCGGCATCGAACTAGATGAGTGACACCACGGCGCTGTGCGCCTGGGGGCGGCCGTGGCCGAGCAGGTCGGGGGACGCAGGGCGAAGCGCTTGCTGGCGGCAAGCGCGAGCCCGAGGACGCCGAGATGCGACGGCCACGGCCGTCATCCAGGCGTGCATGGTCGTGGGGTCACTCATCTGAGCCTGGCACGCCTCCGACGGCCTCGTCCTGGGCCGCCCGCAGCCGCGTGATCCCGTCCTCCGCCAGGGAGAGGAGCTCGTCGAGATGGGCGCGAGAGAGCGGCGTCCGCTCGGCGGTCGCCTGGATCTCGACCAGGCCGCCGTCGCCGGTCATCACCACGTTGGCGTCGACCTCGGCCGAGGAGTCCTCGCCGTAGTCGAGGTCGCAGAGGGCGCGACCCTCGACCATCCCGACGCTGACCGCAGCAACCGACTGGTCGAGCGGCAGCCGCTCGAGGTCACCGCGCTCGACCAGCGCGTCCAGGGCGAGCTGAAGGGCGACGTAGCCGCCCGTGATCGCCGCGCACCGGGTGCCGCCATCGGCCTGGAGCACGTCGCAGTCGACGAAGACCGAGCGCTCCCCGAGCGCCTCGAAATCGACCACCCCCCGCAGCGAACGCCCGATCAGCCGCTGGATCTCGACCCCGCGGCCGTCCTGGCGCCCCCGGCTGACGTCACGCGCCTTGCGCTCGCCGGTGGATGCGGGGAGCATCGCGTACTCCGAGGTCACCCAGCCACGCCCCTTCCCCTCCAGCCAGCGCGGCACCGAGTCGCTGACCGAGGCGGTGCAGATCACCCGGGTCTCGCCCTGCGAGATCAGCGCCGAGCCGTCGGCGGTGCGAACGAAGCCGGGCTCGATCGTCACCGGCCGCAGGTCGGCCGGGGCCCGGTCGTAGCTGCGGCTGGCGGGCATCGGCGCCAGTCTCGCAGACGGCGCCAGTAGCACCGCTGATACCGTGAACTTCAGACGCGTATGGGTGTACGCGGTCAGCCCGCGTAACCGCTACTTGAAGGTGACCTGGTTGACCGCGGAGCGGATCTTGTCGACGATCGTCTCCGCCAGCTCCAGGCCCTGCTTCCCCTGAAATCCCTTCATCGCCGCCACCATCCCGACCATCAGCAGCGCGACCAGGAGGATCAGGCCGACGTACTCGACCGTTCCCTGCCCCTGCTGCGCATAGGCCCGGGACAGTCGCCTCGAGGCCAGACCGCCGGCCACGTATGCGCGGGCGAAGATTGCTTGCATGCTTGCCTCCTCGGCTTCGGATTGCCGCTCGATCGTCGCCCGCCACCGCGCACCGAACCAGACGTGGATGTGGTGAAACGCAAACGCGTGCGTACCGAAATGCTCGGGCCTCCCGGTTGGCAGTGTGATCGCCCACCGTGAGCGCCAGGACGGCTTCGAATCACTCGATGACCTCGATTCCGTCCCCGGGTTCCCGAGGACGATGATGGCCGAGCTGAAGGAGTCGCTGACCACCTGACGCGGTGTCAGCCGCGTTCGAGGACGGACCAGTAGCGAGCGAGCCGCTCGCGGTGAGCGATCGCCGGTTCCAGGGGAGCCGCGTGCGGCGAGCGAGCGCCACCGAGCGACTCCAGGGTCGCCACCACCGAGCGCGCGAGCGCCCCGAGCGCATAGCCACCCTCGAGACAGACCAGCACCGGCACCTCGACCTCGGCGGCCAGCTCCCGGATCGCCGCCGCCATCTCGCCGTAGCCCGAGTCGTCCAGCTCACACTCCGCCAGGGGGTCCTCGCGGTGCGCGTCGTAACCCGCCGAGATGCAGATCAGCTGCGGCCTCCATTCGCGGGCGACCGGGACGACCACGTGCTGGACCAAGGCCAGCCATTGCTCGTTGCCGCTGCCGGGCGGCACCGGGAGGTTGATCGTGTAGCCCTCCCCCTCCCCCTGGCCGACGTCCCCCGGCGCCCCGGTCCCCGGGTAAAGCGGGCTCTGATGGATGCTCGAGTAGAGGACCGAGGGGGAGCGATAGAAGATCGCCTCGGTGCCGTTGCCGTGGTGGACGTCCCAGTCGAGAATCAGGACCCGGTCGGCGCCGTGCGCCTCGACCGCCTCGGCTGCGGCGACCGCGACGTTGTTGAAGAGGCAGAAGCCCATCGCCCGGTCGCGCTCCGCGTGATGGCCCGGCGGGCGCAGCCCGCAGAAGGCGAAGCCGCCTCCCTCGCCGAGCAATCGCCCCGCGGCCCAGGCGGCGCCGCCCGCCGCATGCAGCGCCGCATCCCAGGAGCCGGCGCTGGCGACCGTGTCGAGGTCGATCATCCCGCCGCCGCTCTCGGAAAGGCTCTCGATCGCATCGATGTGGGCTGGGTCGTGGACGCGAAGGAGCTGCCCGCGACTGGCGGCCGGCGCCTCCGCCCGCTCCAGGCCAAGCCAGTCGCGCTCGGAGAGCGCCTCCTCGATCGCGGTCAGGCGGCGGGCGTTCTCGGGATGGCCACCGGTGTCGTGCCGGAACGAACTCGGATGACGCACGTAGAACCCCGGGGTCAGGTCTTGCATTGCAACATGTCGTATCGCAAGACCTGACCCCGGTACGGTTCGCGGCTTCATGCCGTCAAACGCGCGCAGCTGCGACGTCGCCGTGGTCGGGGGCGGGGCGGCAGGCCTCTACGCAGCGCTGACCGCCGCCGGCACGGGCGCCGAGGTGACGATGATCTCGCGCAAGCCGCTCCCGGAGAGCTCGAGCTTCTGGGCACAGGGCGGGCTTGCCGCTGCGGTTGGCCCGGATGACTCTCCGGAGCTCCACACAGCCGACACGCTGACCGCCGGGCGCAACGCCTGCCGGCCGTCTGCGGCCGAGCAGCTCGCCCGCGAGGCGCCCGGAATCGTCTCCGAGCTCGAGGCCATCGGGGTCGAATTCGACCGCAATCCCGACGGCGGCCTCTCCCTGGCGCTCGAGGGCGGACACTCGCGGCGGCGGGTGGTTCATGCCGGCGGCGCCGGGACGGGCCGGCGGATCACGGAGCGGCTGGCGGGCCTGGCCGCGGCCGAGCCCAGGATCGACGTCGCGGAGGGCATCTCCGCCCTCGCCCTCTGGTCGGACGGCGAGCGCTGTCACGGGGTGGTCACCGACGCCGGCGAGATCGCCGCCGGGGGGACGATCCTCGCGACGGGGGGTGCCGCTGCCCTCTGGGCCCGAACGACGAACCCCTGGGGGGCGATCGGGGCGGGGACGGTGATCGCCCACGCGGCCGGCGCCGAGGTCGCCGACCTGGAGCTCTGCCAGTTCCATCCCACCGCCCTGGCCGCTCCCGGCTCAGACGCCGACGGCCTCCTGGTCACCGAGGCGGTGCGGGGGGAGGGCGCGACGCTGCTCGATGCCAGCGGCGAACGCTTCACCGACGAGCTCGCCCCCCGCGACGTCGTCACCCTCGCCGTCCTCGACCGGATGGAGGTCGACGGCACCGACCACGTGCTGCTCGATCTTCGCGGCATCAGCGAGGAGCGCTTCCCGAACATCTTCGAGGCGCTGCGCCGGGCCGGCATCGATCCTGGCGCCGAGCCGGTGCCGGTCGCCCCGGCCTCCCACTACGTGATGGGAGGGGTGGCCGCCGACCTCGAGGGCCGCTCGTCGCTGCCGGGCCTCTACGCGGTCGGCGAGTGCGGCTGCACCGGGCTGCACGGGGCCAACCGGCTCGCCTCCAACTCGCTCACCGAGTGCTTCGTCCTCGGCGCCCGGGCGGCGCTGGCGGCCTCGGCGGAGGGGGAGCTCGAGACCTCCCCGCCGGACCCCCCCGCCTGGCGGTTCGAGCCGCCGCCGGCCGAGACGCGCGAGGCCGTCTGGCGCCTCGCCGGGCCGAGGCGCAGCCGCGATCAGCTCGAGCAGCTGCTCGGTGACCCGTACCCACTCGCCCGCCTGATCGCCCGCTTCGCCCTCGAGCGCCAGGAGTCGCGCGGCTCACACCGGCGGGTCGAGTTTCCCGCCCAGGATCCGTCGCTCGATTGGCGCCACCTCGTCTGCCGGGGCGAAGACCTCAGATGGAGCCAGTGGAATTGAATAGGCGTCGCTACCCATAATTCCAGTAGCCTGCCTACCTAAAACTAATTGAACACAGGCTTAACGCAGGGGCAAGCTGTCTTCATCGACAAATGTTTGAATCCTCGCCGCCTGAAGCACCTGGGCGGCGACCGTTCAAGCGGGATTCGCCTTACGGATGAGGTCTTCAGGGGGGCAAAGGAGAGAGCATGTACCGGTTCAGTCGGCACATCTACCGCGAACTGGCGCCGCATATCGACGATCAGGACGGGATCGACGCGGTCTACGCAGCGCGCCAGGATCTACTTCGGGCCTGTGAAGCGACGATCAGGCGGCTCGCCGGGGATCGCCGCCACTTCGCTCGCCCGGCCAAGACGCTGTTCACCGAGGTCCGCGAGCACTTCGCCCTCGCCGATCAGGTGCGGGTCTACATCGTGATCGAGCGCTACATCGATCTCGCCATCGACTTCCTAGAGCAGCTTCCCGACGACGTCTCGCTGGACGGGAGCCCGAGGAACTGCCTGGCCAGCACCCGCAAGGGGACGCCGTGCCAGCGGGAACCACTTCCACGACGGGATTACTGCCCTTCGCACAAGCACCTCGAGGAGGCCTTCGACGCCTTCGATGAGGTCCGTGCCGCCGCTTAGGGGGTACGTCTGACGACATAGGGGCTACCGCTCGATTGTGGAGCGGACGGCCCCGGCTCCGGTCGGGGCCTCGACCCTGTTTAAGTTCGGGCGATGCTCCTCGGGGTCGACGTCGGCGGGACCTTCACCGACGCCGCCCTGCTTGATGGCGAGCGGCTCCACACCGCCAAGATCCCCAGCACCCCCGAGGACCAGTCCCAGGGAGTGATCGCGGCGATCGAGGCGGTGCTCGTGCGGGCCGGCGCCTCCCCGTCCGACCTCGAGGCGTTCACCCACGGGATGACCGTCGGCACCAATGCCCTCCTCGAGGAGCGGGGGGCCCGCACGGCGCTGATCGCCACCCGCGGCTTCGCCGACCTGCTCGAGATCGGGCGTCAGAACCGGCCCAGCCTCTACCGCCCCTGCGCGGCCCGCCCCGCCGCCCTGGCCGAGCGTGAGCTTCGCTTCGAGGCCGCCGAGCGGATCAGCGGCGGGGGGGTGGTCGAGGAGCTCACGGACGCCGAGGTCGAGCGGCTTGTGGCCCAGGTCGGGGGCTGCGGCGCCGAGTCAGTCGCGATCTGCCTGCTGTTCGCGTTCTCCGACGATCGGCACGAGGCCAGGATCGCGGCCGCGCTGCGTGCGGCGCTGCCCGGACTCCACGTCTCCGCCTCGCATGAGGTCCTGCCCCAGTTCCGCGAATACGAGCGCTGCTCGACCACCGTGATCGACGCCTACCTCTCCCCCCTGCTCGGCCGCTACCTGGATCGGCTGGCCGAGGCATGCGGCGAGCGCGGAGTCCCCGAGCCGCAGGTGATGCGGTCCTCTGGTGGCACCGCGACCGCCGCCGAGGCCGCGCGCTCTGGCGCCTGGAGCGTTCTCTCTGGACCCGCCGGAGGCGCGGTCGGCGCCGCATCGCTCGCCCGCGCCGCCGGGATCGAGGACGTGCTTGGTCTCGACATGGGAGGTACGTCTTGCGATGTCTGCGTGGTCGAGGGCGGCGAGGTGCGCCGCACCGACTCCCGGGAGATCGACGGCCGTCCGATCCAGCTGCCGATGGTCGACGTGCACACGGTCGGAGCAGGCGGCGGCTCGATCGGCTGGCGGGATTCGGGCGGCGCCCTTCGCGTCGGCCCCCGGTCGGCGGGCGCCGACCCCGGCCCGGCCAGCTACGGGCGGGGCGGCAGCGAGCCCACCGTCACCGACGCCAACCTCCTGCTCGGGTACCTGGCCCCGGACTCCCCCCTGGCCGGCGGCGTCGCCCTCGATGACGAGGCGGCGGCGGCGAGCGTCGACGAGCTCGCGCGGACGCTCGGCCTCGAGCCGATCGAGACCGCCGAGGGGATCGTCCGCGTTGCCAACCAGGAGATGATCCGGGCGTTGCGGGTGATGACGGTGGAGCGAGGCATCGACCCGCGGCGCTTCGCCCTGCTCCCGTTCGGGGGCGCGGGCCCGATGCATGCGGCGGCGCTGGCCGATGACCTGGAGATCTCGCGAATCCTCTGCCCCCGCGCCAGCGGGGTGCTCTCGGCGCTCGGGCTGGTCGCCGCCGGGCGCAGGCAGGACACCGCCCGAACGGTGCTGCTGAGCGGGCCGGAGCTGACCACGGAACGTCTCGACGAGGACGTGCGTGAGCTCGCCGACCGAGCCCGCAAGGGCCTCGACGGGGCGGAGCTCGAGGTCGTCTACGAGCTCCGCTACCGCGGGCAGTCCTTCTCGCTGCCGATACCAGGGGCAGCTGCGAGGGGGCTCCGCAGGGGAAGCCGAGGAGCCACCCGTTTAATGACGGATCCGACCGATCTGGCCGAAGCCTTCGCCCGCGAACACGAGGCCCGCTACGGCTATCGCGATCCCGACGGCGAACTGGAGCTGGTCGGGGTTCGTGTGGCGGCCGCGGTGCCCGGCCCGGAGCCGCGCCCGCGCGCCGCCGAGGGCGACGGGCTCGCCGAGGGGTCGCGGCGGGCCCGCTTCGGCGGCGAGTGGCTCCAGACCCGTGTCTTCCGCGGCGAGCCTCCGGCCGGGCTGCGGGCTGAAGGCCCGTGCGTCTTCGAGCTGCCCGAAGCGACGCTTGTCCTGCCGCCTGGGTGGGCCGCTTCGGTCGACCAGGCCGGGACGATCGCGGCGGAGCGCCCCGGCGCGGGAGGCTCCCCCACTGAACGGGTGGCTCCTGCAACGTCTCACGGGTCGCGCTATCGCGCGCCCTCGCGTGATCGGAGCCCCCTCGCATCCCGCTCGCCCGGAATCGACCCGGTCACCCTCCAGGTGCTGGCGGGTGGACTGCGGGCCGCTTGCGAGGAGATGGGCGCCGTCCTGATCCGCTCGGCCCACTCCTCGAACATCAAGGAGCGCCACGACTGCTCGACCGCGCTCTTCGACCGCCGCCGGCGAGCTGATCATGCAAGCCGAGCACATCCCCGTGCATCTCGGCTCGATGCCGGCCGCCGTGGCCGCGATCATCGACGAGCCCCAGGCCGAAGGCGACCTCTGGGTGCTCAACGACCCGTACCGGGGCGGCACCCACCTTCCCGACGTCACCTTGATCTCACCGGTGTTCGTGGAGGGGGACCTGATCGGGTTCGCGGCGAGCCGGGCGCACCACGCCGACATCGGCGGCGAGACCCCGGGCGGGATGCCCGCCTTCTCGACACGGCTGGAACAGGAGGGCGTGGTGATTCCGCCGACGCGCGCCGACGACGAGGCGCTCCGGGGCCTCGCCGAGCGCATGCGGAACCCCGATCAGCGCCTCGCCGACTTCCGCGCCCAGCGGGCCGCCAACCTGACCGGGATCACCCGCCTGCGCGAGCTCTGCGCCCGGCACGGGCGTGAGCCGCTGCGAGAGGGAATGGCGGAGATCCTCGACTACGCGGAGCGGCGCACCCGGGCCGCGCTCGCGGCACTGCCCGACGGCGAGGGCGACGCGGTGGACCGGCTCGAGGCCGCGGATGGCACCGAGATCGTGCTGCGGGTGCGCGCGAGCATCCGCGACGACGCCCTGACGCTCGACTTCGAGGGGACTGACCCGCAGGTGGAGGGCAACCTCAATTGCCCGATCTCGGTCACCTGGGCGGCCTGCTCCTACGCCGTCCGGGTCGTGTGCGATCCGGACGCGCCGCCCTCGGCCGGCGCCTGGCGGCCGGTCGAGCTGCGCGCGCCCGAGGGCTCGCTGCTCAACGCCCGCCCCCCCGCGGCGGTCACGGCGGGCAACGTCGAGACCTCCAGCCGGGTCGCCGACCTGGTGATCGACGCCCTGGGCGCGTTCAAGCCGGTGCCCGCCCAGGGCCAGGGGACGATGAACAACTTGACGCTCGCGGATGACCATTTCACCTACTACGAGACGATCTGCGGCGGTCAGGGCGCCTGCCCCGACGCAGACGGGCCGAGCGCGATCCACGTGGCGATGTCGAACACCCTGAACACCCCGGTGGAGGCGCTGGAGACCGAGTTCCCGCTGCGGGTGCGCGAGCTGTCGGTCCTCCGCGGCAGCGGCGGCGACGGCCTCCACTTGGGCGGCGACGGGATCGCACGGGAGATCGAGGCGCTGGCGCGCGATGC
Source organism: uncultured Solirubrobacterales bacterium (assembly GCA_963818205.1). Lineage (GTDB taxonomy): Bacteria > Actinomycetota > Thermoleophilia > Solirubrobacterales > 70-9 > CAVVYV01. The sequence goes on along the minus strand of CAWFRG010000009.1, from coordinate 406,665 downwards.
ACTTCACGCTGATCTCCGAGCGCCGCCGCCTCGCCCCGCGCGGGCGCGATCGGGGCGAGGACGGGCGGCGCGGGACGCGACGCGCTCAACGGCGAGCCGATCCCCGGCAAGACCGAGGGGGACCTCCGCCCCGGTGACCGCCTGCGGATCGAGACGCCGGGGGGCGGCGGCTGGGGCCGAACCGGGCGCCAGGCGACTGGCTGATCAGCCAGAGGAACGGCCCCATTCTGATGCGGTTTGCGGTACTTACAGCTAAGGGCGTAACTTTGTGACATTTGCTCACAAGGGTTGTCAAACCGGAGCTCGTCATCTAGACTGCCCAATTCGTACGAGGCTCCGGTGCCCGATCAAGCGCCCCGGCCCCGCGTACTCGACCTGAAACGTATGCCGATCGCTTTCAAAGAGTGGGCCGTGACCGTGCGAGCACTGGCCGAGGGTGAGCAGCTCGTGGCGCTGCGCAAGGGCGGCATCCGCGAGGATCACAAGCATTTCGAGGTAGAGCACGACCAGTTCTTCCTCTACCCGACCTTCGACCACCAGCGGAACGACCTGGTGCGCGAATCGCACCACCCGGAGCTGCGGCGCGCCCTCGAGGAGGGCGTCTGGCCCGACGAGGAGCCGCCCCCGCGGGCGCTGCTCCAGGACGGCGGCATCCCCCAGCCCGATCGGGTGAGGATTCGCTCCTGGGCCGAGATCACCGATCACTTCACCACCGAGGACCACCGCGTGGTCGAAGCCCTGACCCCATTCCACATCTGGACCTCGGACTACGCCCAAAAGCGCCTTGCCTGGAAGCGGCGCCATCCGCTGCACGTGCTGCTCCTCCGGGTCCACAGGATCCCGCGCCCGGTCACCGTCCGGGTCAAGGACGAGCACCACGGCTGCCGCTCCTGGGTCGAGATCGATCGCGACCTGCCCTTCGAGGGCACCCCGGTGATGGCGGACGAGGAGTTCGACCGCGCCGCGGGGACGATTCGCGACCTCTGCCAGGGCGAGCCGGTCCCGGCGTAGGCAGCGCGGCGTCGATCCCGTCGGATCACCCGAGATGCAAGGGCGCTCCGCAGGCGGAGCCGAGGAGCGACCCGTTTCACGTCGGTAGCCCTGCCGCCTGACGGCGAAGCCGTGCTGGAAGCCCTGAAAGACAGCAAGCGCGCTCTGCTGCTCGGTATGGGCGGCGGCGGCGACGTGGTCGGCGCCCTCGCCCTTACCGAGCTGGTCGAGGGGCTGGGCACCGAGTGGGTGTTGGGTGGGGTCGCCTGGGAGCGCTCGCCGATCGACCCCCGGCCGGGCCCGCGATCGCTGGCCGAGATCCGCGGTGGCCGGCGGCTCGGCCCGGCGGCGGTGCTGGCAGACGCCGAGACCGTCAGCTCCGATGGCGTCCACTTCTCCGAATCGCGGATGGCCGAGCACCTCGGCCAGCCGGCCCTGCTTCTCGACATCACCGGCGGCCCGGGGCCGACCGCCCGCGGGATCAGCGAGGCCGCGCAGGAGCTCGACTGCGACGCGATCGCCTTCATCGACGTCGGCGGCGACGTCCTCGCCCACGGCAACGAGCCGGGACTGGCGAGCCCGCTCTGCGACGCGATCATGCTCGCCTCCGCGACCCAGCTCGACCCGGAGCTGACCGCGATCGGCGCCGTCTACGGCCCTGGATGCGATGGCGAGCTCACTCCTTCGGAGGTGCTTGAGCGAATCGACGACCTCGGTACCGCGGGCGCCCTACTCGGCGCCTGGGCGCTCACCCCGAGCGCGTGCGAGCTGGTGGAGGCGGCGGCCGCGACCGTCCCCACCGAGGCGAGCCTCCAAGCCGTCCGCTGCGCTCGCGGCGAGCGTGGACCCGCCACCATCCGCAGCGGCAGGCGCACGGTCGAGCTCACCCCCCTCGGGGCGCTCACGTTCTTCTTCGATCCCCACAAGGCGGTCGAATCCGTGGCTGCGCTCGCCCACGCGGTCGCCCCAGCGGCAAGTCTCGAGGAGGCGCATGACGCGCTGGCGGCGCTGGGCGTGAGCACGGAGCTCGAGCTCGAGCGCGCCCGATATCGGGAGTAGCCTCATAGCGCGAGGGTGCTCCGCAGGCGAAGCCGAGGAGCAACCCGTTTAACCATGGCCTGGGTCGAGACCGATTCCCTGAGCTTCACCGCGCGCCACGACGACGCCGACACCGGCAGCGCGCAGCGGATCCTCGATCGCCTCGAGGACCTGCGCCTGCGGATGGAGGAGCGCTTCCCGGAGGCGCCCGGCGACGTCACCGTGGTCATCCACGACAACCCCGCCTGGCTCTCGGCGGCTCACCCGCTGCTGCCCGCGGTGCGCTGGTCCGCCGCTCCCGCCGGGCGCCGCTACCTGGCCGGCTGGCCGATGGCCGGCGAGATCCACGTGCTCAACGACTACTGGACCGAGCGCCGCGCGGCCGGCGAGGACTCGCTCAACGCCCTGCGGGGAACCGCCGAGCGGGTGTACTGCCAGCTGGTCCTGGCGGCGAACAACGACAGGCTGCCGCCGATGTGGACGCCGCGGCGGTTTCTCACCTACCTGCGTTGGGCCTGGCTGATCGAGGGAGGGGCGCAGTACTTCACCGGGCAGACCTCGCTCTTCCGGGCGGCGGTAATCACCCGTCTACGAGAGGGAGAGCGGCCGCGATTCCCGCCGACCCGGCGTGACGCAGTGATCCTCGGGGGCACGATCTTTGACCTCCTCGACCGTCACGCCGGGCCCGAGGCGTGCGCGGTGCTGGTTGCCAGGCTGCGCCGCGAGGGGCCCGGCAGCAATCTGGCCCTCGCGTTCGAGGCGCCGCTCGGCAAGATCGAGCGCGCCTGGCGCGAACAGCTGGACGAGATCGTCTACCGCCAGTCCGAGCAGCTCGACGCCCCCTCACTCAGCGAGGCGCTCAACCGCAGCTCACCGCGGCGGGTTCGCGAGGAGCTCGACCTGCCGACTCCCCCGGAGCTCGACCTCGGGACCCCGTCCGAATGGTTCGACAACGGCGACTCACCCGGTCGCCCAGTAGAGAAGCCAGAGAAGAACTCCCGCGAGCAGAACCGCCGCCAGGAGCCACGCCGCTAGCCGCCCAGGGGAGCCGATCCCGGGCAGCGAACCGGGCTCGGCCTCCGCGGTGAGCAGCTCGGCGCCGCCGAGCAGCTCCCTGGCCGCCTGGTAGCCCGACTCAGGCACCAGCACGTCGCGAGGGCCGGCGGCGAGAAAGTCGGGCACGTCGAAGCCGCGCGTCCTCCGCAGCACCGAAGGGATCCCCTGATCGAGGAGGATGCCCTGGATCATCTCGGAGTCGGCCAGGTTCCGGCCACCGGTGACCCTGACAAGCTCGCCGCGGGCGTACTGCGGGCGGATCTTCCGCGCCCTCTCGTGGGCGTCGGTGATCGGCTCCTCCTCGCGAGTGCCCGCATAGACCAGCGGCATCCCGCAATTGCGGCAGAAGCGCTCGTCGACCGAGTGGGCAAGCGCGCAGCGCGGGCAGGTGAGCGGTGGCCCCCCTTCGTCGCTCACTCGACCGTGAGCTCGACCTCGGTGACGCCGTCCTCGTCGATCCGGAAGCCGCGAAGGGGCGCCTCGCCCTCGGCCAGCGAGGCGATCAGGTAGACGACGCCGGGGAAGAGCGGCTCCTGGCCGACCACCTGCCCATCCTCCCGGCGGTCCATCAGCGCCAGGTTGATGTCGGTCTGCGACGGGTAGGCCGGGCTCGCCGTGTGGGAGTGGTAGATCGCGGCAAGCTCCTCGCCGCGCTCCTCGATCTCGCTCATGATCCGGAATTGGTCCTTGGGATCGAGGTTGTAGCGGAGCGGGCTTGCCTCCGCGTTCCGCGCCCGGTAGACGGTCTGGGCACGACCGTCATTGCCTCCGATCAGCCCGCAGGCTTCGTTCGGCGCCTCCTCGCGGGCATGCGCGATCAGCTGATCGAATATGGCACGAGGGATTTGCACGGCAGAGGGAGTTTGCCTCAATAGAAATCGGAGTCGCGGGCGCGCGGCGGCTCGCTGAGGTCGCCGCCCTCCCGCCCGAGGAGGTCGGGGTCCTCTCGGCCGCGCTCCCAGAGGAGGTCGTCGAGCAGCGGGGGCGAGATCTCGGCTCGCTCGGCGACAGCCTTGAAGGCGCTGCGGGTCGCCGCCCTCACCTGGTCGACCTCCCCCTCCGGGACCAGGCCGGAGCGCAGGGCGAGCCGCATCAGAACGTTGTCGGCGGATACCTCCCAATTCTCCGGGTCCGCCACCGTCATCCAGCCGCGCCGCTCCCAGATCTTGCAGACCAGGAAGGTCTTCTTCTGGAGGGGGTCCGAGAACGCCTCGAAGCCCCCGAGCAGCTTCAGGGCTCCGTCGCCGCCGAGCCGTCCGCCGGTGGCGGCGATCAGGGCGCTCGCCTCACCCTGGTAGTTCTCGATCAGCCCCCGCGCGAGGTCGTCCCAGAGCTGGGCGCGGCGCTCAGGGTCGGCGAGCGACTCGCCGCCGATCCGAAAGACGGCGGCGATCGCCGCCGGGTCGACACCGAGCAGCGAGCGGGCGGTGAGCGCTCCCGGCGCTCGGCGCTCGGCGCGCAGGCCAAGCGCCCAGAGCAGGGCGCTGCCCTCGTAGGGGCCGGCGCCGTCGACCTCGTGGCTCTCTTTGAAGCCGGTGCGGTGGTCGATCGCCGTCAGGAAGAGGGCGGCGTCCGGAGTCGGCACCTCGGCGAAGTCCGGGGGCTCGTAGCCGGCAGCCAGCTCCTTGACCCGGTCGGCCACCCGCGCCACCGCCTCCGGTGGCGGAGCGCCAAGCTTTCGGCTCGTCGGGGTGATCGGCCTCAGACCTCGTAGGTGGTCAGCTCGAGCTGGTGGCCATCGGGGTCAGCGAAGTAAATCGAATGGGCGAGGCCGTGATCGGAGAAGCGAAAGTCGATCCCCCGCTCCGCGAGCTCGGACTGCGCCGCGTCGAAGGCGTCGCGATCCACGCGAAAGGCAAAGTGGAGGATCCCTGGCGCCCCGACGACGTCGTCGTCGTGCATGCCGGCCGGGAACAGGGCCATGCCGCTGCCGCCCGCGGCGAGCACCCGCGGCGGATCCCATTCCTCGTGGATCCGCTCGAGCCCGAGCACCTCGCGGTAGAAGGTCTCGGAGCGATCCAGGTCGGTGACAGCGATCGCGACATGATCGAGGCCCTCGGTGCGAAAACCGGACATTCCCCTGATGACCTCGGCGCCGGCTACCACCAAACGGTGGAGTCGATCTTCTCCAGCTCCTCCACCGGGCGCGTGTAGACGCCGGAGGAGAGGTACTTCCAGCCATCGTCGGGGACGAGGAAGACGACGTTGCCCTGGTCGAGCTCGCCGGCGATCCGGTCGGCGACGTAGGCGATCGCCCCGGCCGAGACCCCGGCGAAGAGGCCCTCCTCGTGCAGCAGCTTCTGGGTCCAGACGATCGAGTCGCGGTTGGAGACCATGATCTTCCGGTCGAGGAGGTTGAGATCGATGATCGGCGGGATGAAGCCGTCGTCGAGCGAGCGCAGGCCCGACACCTCCTCGCCCTGCATCGGCTCGGCGGCGACGATCTTCGTCTCCGGGTTCTCCTCCTTCAGCCGGCGGCCGTTGCCCATCAGGGTGCCGCCGGTGCCGAGGCCGCCGACGAAGGCGGTGACCTCGCTCAGCTCATCGAGGATCTCCGGCGCCGTTCCCTCGTAGTGGGCGCGCGGATTCGCCTCGTTGCCGTACTGGTTGGGCATGTAGTAGGAGGGGTCGCCGTCGGCCAGCTCCAGCGCCAGCTCGACCGCGCCGTTGGAGCCCTTCGCCCCCTCTGAGGGGATGATCTCGGCGCCGTACATGTGCAGGAGCTGGACCCGTTCCTCGGTGACGTTGTCGGGCATCACCACCTTCAGCGGATAACCCTTGCGCGAGCAGATCATCGCCAGCGAGATCCCGGTGTTGCCCGAGGTCGGCTCGAGGATCGTCTGCCCGGGCGCGATCGCGCCCTCCTCCTCAGCGTCCTCGATCATGTACTTGGCCACCCGGTCCTTGACCGACCCGGTCGGGTTGCGGCCCTCGAGCTTCGCCCAGATGCGCACGCCGGGCTTCGGAGAAAGGCGCGGCAATTCGACGAGCGGCGTGTTGCCGATCGCCTCGAGCACATTCTCGAAGTGCCCGCCGCACGGACGATTTAGAAGCGGCTCTTCAAGCACTTCAAAAAGAGTAGTGATAGCGGGCGGTTCTGCGCTGGCCAGGCGTCGATACCCGGAAGGGCGCAGGCGGCACGCACGGCGCACGCAGGCGGGTATCTTGCCGGGTACCTCTTTTTACAACCCAACCGGGGAGCCAAATAAATGAGACCGCGAATTCCCGTGCTGCTGGCAGCGATCGCCCTGTTCGCCGGCAGCGCATTCGCCGCCGGATGCGGCGGCGATGACGATGACGACAGGCGGCGATACCACGGCCGCGGGCGCAGACCTCGGGCTGATCCAGGAAGGCCAACTCCTGGTCGGGACCGACACGCCGTTCCCGCCCTTCGAGATCGGCAAGCCGCCCGACATCACCGGCTACGACATCGAGGTCGTGAACGCCGTCGCCGAGAAGCTCGGCCTCGCTGTGACCTACCAGGACACCTCGTTCGACACGATCTTCCGGGACACCGCCCAGGGCAAGTTCGACATGGCGGTGGCCGCGTCGACGATCACGCCGGAGCGAGAGAAGACCGTCGATTTCTCGGACCCCTACTACCAGGCGAACCAGTCCCTGATCGTGGCTGGCGATAACACCGACATCGCCACCACCGACGACCTCGGCGGCAAGACCGTGGGGGCGCAGGACGGAACCACTGGCGAGGACTACGCCAACGACGAAACCCCCGCCGCCCAGGTCCGTGGCTTCCCCGAGGGACCCGACGCGATCAACGCCCTGCGGGCCGGTCAGGTCGACGCGGTGATCATCGATCAGCCTGTGGCGGTGGACGCAGTCGAATCACTGGGCGGTGGCGACATAAAGATCGCCCAGGAGATCGTCACCAGCGAGCTCTATGGGCTCCCGTTCGCCCGGGACAGCGACGCCTTGCGCGAAGCTGTCAACGGGGCGCTCCAGGAGCTCAAGGACGACGGCACGCTCGCGGACCTCTACCAGCAGTACTTCCCGGGGACCGAGCCGCCGCCGGAGGTCCTTGAGGGGACCACCACCGTGGCGGGCTAACCGCCCGAGTCATATGAACCGCGGAAGGGGCGCCCTCGGGGCGCCCCTTCCCGTTCCGGCTCCGCCCGGTCCGGGCGGCGGCCACGACCGTTAACTAGCCTCCCTGCTCGGCCTCGAATCGGCACTGCCCCGCGGAAGGAGACCCAATGGACGTGATCATCGAGCAGTACTTCGACCTCGACATCATCACCGACAACTTCAGCGTCGTCCTCGATGGCTTCTGGCAGACGATCCTGCTCTCGGTGATCGGCGGCGTGCTGTCGCTGGCCTGGGGCCTGGTCCTCGCCCTGCTTCGCCAGATCCCGGGCAGGCCGGCGACCCCGATCAGGGGCCTTGCGATCGCCTACATCGACACCTTTCGCGGCATCCCGCTGCTGCTGATCATGCTCCTGGTCTCGGGCGGGTTCGGGGCCCTCGCGGTCGACGGCGTGATTCCGGAATCGATCGGAATTCCCGAGGTGGTTCGGGAAGCCCGACCCCTTCTGGTACGGGATCATCGCGATCACGATCACCTACGGCGCCTACATGGCCGAGGTCTACCGGGCGGGGATCGAGGCCGTCCCCCGCGGCCAGATGGAGGCGGCGCGCTCCCTCGGGATGAGCTACCGGCAGTCGATGCGACAGGTGATCGTCCCCCAGGCGGTGAGCAAGGTGATCCCGCCGCTGCTCAACGACTTCATCGCCCTGATGAAGGACACCTCGCTGGTCAGCGTGATCGGCTTCGTCGAGGTGGTGCAGGCGGGCCGCGACATCCAGTCGGAGACCTTCAACAGCTCGGCGCTCACCCTGGGGGCGATCTTCTTCCTGATCGTCACGATCCCGCTGGCGCGCCTGGTCGACCGGCTGATCGCCCGCCAGCAGGAGCGCACCTCGCGGAGCGGCGGCGGCGTGGGCCCGGCCCCAACGCCATCGCCGGCGACGCCGGGCCGACCGGAGGGCCGGTCTAGATGGCGGAGCCGATGCTGAAGCTGAAGGGGGTGACGAAGAGCTTCGGCGACCTCCAGGTGCTGCGCGGGATCGACCTGGAGGTCGACCGCGGCGAAGTCGTCTGCGTGCTCGGGCCGAGCGGCTCGGGGAAGAGCACCCTGCTTGCGCTGCATCAACCTGCTCGAGCCGCCCGACGACGGGCGAGATCTACCTCGAGGGCACGGACATCTGCAGCGGCCGGGATCCGGCGACGGTGAGGCCGGCTGGAGAGCTCGACTTCGTCCGCCGGCGGGTGGGGATGGTCTTCCAGCAGTTCAACCTGTTCCCGAACAAGAGCGCGATCGAGAACGTCGCCCTCGCCCAGCGGACGGTGCTGAAGCGTGAGCCAGGACGAGGCGAGGACGAAGGCGGCGGATCTGCTGAAACGAGTCGGGCTCGGCGACAAGCTCGAGGAGTACCCCGAGCGGCTCTCCGGCGGCCAGCAGCAGCGGGTGGCGATCGCCCGGGCGCTGGCGATGGACCCGCACGTGATGCTCTTCGACGAGGTCACCAGCGCGCTCGACCCGGAGCTGATCAAGGAGGTCCTCGACGTGATGCGGGAGCTGGCGGAGGAGGGGATGACGATGATGGTCGTTACCCACGAGATCGGCTTCGCCCGTGACGTCGGCAACCAGGTCGTCTTCATGGACGAGGGCGTGGTCGTCGAGCGGGGGATGCAGAAGGAGGTGCTCGACAACCCGAAGGAGGAGCGCACCAAGCGCTTCCTCGGGCTCGTCCTAGAGCACTAGCCGCGCGACTTTTGAATCGCCGCGCGAGAGGGCCCTGCAGGTAGCGCGGCCGCCTGATCAGCGCCGCCGGCCATGGCGGGAAGGATGACCACGGTGTCGGAGTCGGCGGCGCCGGTCTCGAGCCCGTCCAGCACCCGCACGTCCTCGTCGTTGAGATAGACGTTGACGTAGCGGTTGAGCTCGCCCTCGGGGGAGAAGAGCTGCTCGCGGGTCGCCGGGTAGCGCTCGGCGAGCGCCTGGAGCGCGGCGCCGACGGTGCCGCCGTCGACCGAGACCTCGGCCTGGCCGTCGGTCTGCGGGCGCAGCACGGGTGGCACCTTGATCGTCGGCATCGGCGAGAAAGCTACAGCGAGCGGACTAGCGGGCGCAGAACGCTTCGTAGTCCGGGAACTTCCCCATCTCGGACTCGGGGATCTCCTCGGCGTTCGGTCCGCAGACCGGGCAGTTCGGGTCCCGCCGGACCTTGAGCTCGGTGAACCGGGTACCGAGCGAGTCGTAGAGCAGCAGCCGCCCGATCAGCGGCTCGCCGATCCCGGCGACCAGCTTGATCACCTCGTTCGCCTGCAGGAGACCGAGAACCCCGGCCATCACGCCGAGGACGCCCGCCTCGCCGCAGCTCGGCGCCAGCTCCGCCGGCGGCGGAGTCGGATAGAGGCAGCGGTAGCAGGGCCCCTCGAAGGGGACGAAGGTCGAGATCTGACCGTCGAAGGCGAGGATCGAGGCGGATACCACCGGCTTCCGCAGCCTCACCGAGGCGTCGTTGAGCAGGTAGCGGGTGGGGAAGTTGTCGGCCCCGTCGACGATCACGTCGTAGTCCTTGATGATCTCGAGCACGTTCTCGGCGCTCAGCCGGGTCCGGTGCTCGACCACCTCGACATCGGGGTTGAGCGCCTCGATCGACTTCCGCGCCGACTCGGTCTTCGGCTCGCCGACCCGGTCGGTGGTGTGGATCACCTGGCGCTGCAGGTTCGACTCGTCGACGACGTCGTCGTCGACGAGGCCCAGGGTGCCGACCCCGGCGGCCGCCAGGTAGAGGGCGCTCGGCGAGCCGAGCCCGCCGGCGCCGAGCAGGAGCACCTTGGAGTTGAGGAGCTTCACCTGGCCCTCGACCCCGAACTCGGGGAGCATGGTGTGGCGGGAGTAGCGCTCGCGCTGCTCCGGCGTCAGCCCCTCCGCCTCGTCCACCGGAAGGCCCGCCTCCTGCCAGGCGAGGATCCCGCCCTCGACGTTGGCGACGTTGTCGTAGCCGAACTGCTCCTGGAGCAGATTGGCCGCCCGCGCCGAGCGGGCGCCGGAGCGGCAGTAGAGGATCACTCGCTGGGAGGTGTCGGGGGCGAGCTCGTCGATCCGCTCGGCCACCTCGACCGGCGGCACGAGGACGTCGCCCTCGAGATGGGCCTCAGCGTGCTCGTGGGGCTCGCGGATGTCGAGCAGGACGAGATCGCCGTTGCCGGCCTTGATCTCCTCGAGCGCCTGCTCGGGAGAGAGCTGCTCGATCCGCTTCTGGATCTCCTCCAGGCTCAGTGTTCCGGACTCCATCAGTCCTCGTCCTCCTCGTCGTCCGCGTCTTCGTCTACTTCAACCGTACCCTCGACCGGAAAGTCGAGGTCATCCCAGAGCTTCACCCCGCCGACCAGCGAGCGAACGCCCTCCGCGCCGTGCTCGTTGGTGAGTGCATCGGTGGCCCGGGCGGACCGGTTGCCCGTGTTGCAGTAGAGAAGGGCGGGCTTGCCCCCGGTCGCCTCGGCGAACGTGGCGGCGAACTCCTCTGAGTGTGAGTCCACCCCGTTCTCACCGGCGGGAACGTTGACCGCCCCGGGAATGTGGCCCTGCTCGAACTTCTCGGGCTCTCGGGTGTCGACGATCGCCACTTCGCCCGACTCGACCTCGCTCTGGACGTCGGGAGGCAGAACCTCTTCGATCCTGGCCTTGACCAGCTCGAGGGGCGGCGGCACTTCCTTGCGGGGCATATCGACCACGTCACTCATATTCCCAAATCCTGATCCGATTTCAATACTTCAGTCAGTGTAGCGGGGAGCGGGGCACGGATTCCGCCCCCATCGCACGAGGGACGCCAATTGGCGTCCCTCGAATCAACGGTGCTGGCAGTCGCTAGCCGATGGTGGGGCGCATCTGGCGGAGCCGGCGGACCCGCTCCTCGATCGGCGGGTGGGTCGAGAACAGCGCCGCAAAACCGCCGCCCGAGAAGGGCTTGACGATGTAGAGCGGCTCGGCCGCCTGGTTCACCTGCATCGGGATCGCCTGCGCCCCGGCCTCGAGGCGCAGCAGGGCGCTGGCCAGCGACTCGGGATTGCCGGAGATCTCGGCGCCGGTGGCGTCGGCCGAGAACTCGCGCTGCCGCGAGACCGCCAGCTGAATAATCGACGCGGCGATCGGCGCCAGCAGCACCAGCGCCAGCGCGCCCACCAGGCCGAGCGGCGAGTCGTTGTCGCCACCGAACCAGAGCAGCATGTAGGCGATGTAGGTGATCGCACCGCCGATCGCCGAAGCGACCGAGGTGATCAGGATGTCGCGGTTGCGGACGTGGCCGAGCTCGTGGGCGAGCACGCCCCGCAGCTCATCCTCGGAGAGCAGCTGGAGGATGCCCTGGGTGACCGCCACCGCCGAGTGCTGCGGGTTGCGGCCGGTGGCGAAGGCGTTCGGCTGATCCTGGGGGATCACGTAGAGCTTCGGCATCGGCAGCCCGGCGCGCGTGGTCAGGTCCCTGACCATCTGATAGAGGCGTGGGGCCTCCTCCTCGGAGACCGGCTTCGCCCCCGACATTCTCAGCGCGAGCTTGTCGCTGAACCAGTAGGTGCCAAGGTTGAGAAGCAGGCCGATGCCGAGGAAGAGGGCGGCCGTCTGCGGCCCACCGACGAGCGCGCCGATTACGACGAGCAGGCCGGTGAGGCTGGCGAGCAGGATGGTGGTCCTGAGCGTGGCCGCGAAATTGGAACGACGTGTGGTGGTCATCGAGTCTCCTTAGGCGAATCTCTTTGAAGTCTGCCCCGATCTTAGCCAACCGACTCAACCGGGGCTAAGGGCGTGGTAGCGAAGTGCGACCGTCTTATTCCTCTATTATCTGTTTCTGGGACCACCGTGACGACCGCAAAGAGACGCAGCGAGAGGCAGCAGCTGAACCCGGATCTCGGGGTTCTCAGCGCGCGCCTCCAGGGAACCCTGCAGCGGGAGCTGTTCGATCGGCTGGCGAAACAGGGACATACCGAGCTGCACCCGCGCCATAGCGCGGTGCTCGCATACCTCGACGAGGACGGCGTCCGGGCCACCGAGCTCGCCAGGCTCTCGGGACGCGACAAGCAGGTCGTCGGGAGGCTGGTGGACGAGCTCGAGGCGATCGGGTACGTCGAGCGCCGCCCCGACCCGAGCGATCGCCGCGCGAAGCTGATTGTCCCGACCGACCGCGGCCTCGAGCAGCTGCGGCTGCGCGACGAGATCGTCGCCGAGATCGAACGGCGCCATGCCGAGGCAGCCGGCCCCCGCGTCTACGCCGAATTCCGCAACGTCCTCCGTGGGATGGTGGAGCGCTGAGGCGGCGTTCCGCGCGCAGGCTGAACTCTTCGCCGCCGCTTATCCGACCATTCAGCTAGGATTTGGCTCGATGTTGTTCTCCACCCGAGCCGAGTACGGGGTTCGTTTGATGGTCGAGCTGGGCCGCCAGGGCGGCGGCGCCCCGGTGGCGCTGAGCGCAGTCGCCGATTCCGAGCGGCTCCCCCTCTCCTACCTGGAGCATCTGGTCGCGAAGCTGCGCAAGGCCGGCCTGGTCGAAAGCCAGCGCGGCGCTCACGGTGGCTACCGGCTGGGACGCCCGGCCGAGCAGATCGAGATGCTCGAGGTGGTCCAAGCGCTGGAGGGAGCGATCGCTCCAATGGAGTGCTTCCATCCCGACCCCGAGGGCAAGGTCTCCTGTTCGCACGAGACCGATGGCGACCAGGCCTGTGCCACCAAGCTTCTCTGGACCCGGGTGCAGGGTGGCGTCACCAAGGCTTTGTCGGGGACCACACTCGCCGACCTGGTCGAGTTCGCCGACCAGCATTCGTCCAGCGGCGGAGTGCGCCAACCAGGGTCGCGCGGCAAGCGCGCGGTCGCCGGCGCCGCCTAGTCCCAGACCCGGAAAACCGAACACCCTAGGAGCCGAATTTGGCAGAGCTCGAGATCCGCAACCTGCACGTGACCGCCGAGGGCAAGGAGATCCTCAAGGGCCTCGACCTCGAGGTCGAGAAGGGTGCGATCCACGCCCTGATGGGGCCGAATGGCTCGGGGAAGTCCACCCTCGCGAACGCGATCATGGGCCACCCCGGCCTCGAGATCACCGAGGGTACGATCACCTTCAAGGGCGAGGACATCACCGAGGCCACCCCGGACGAGCGCTCGCGGATGGGGCTGTTCATGGCATTCCAGTACCCGGTCGCGATTCCGGGCGTCACCGTCGCCAAGTACCTGCGGATGGCGGTCAACGCTCACCGCGACGCCAAGGACGAGGAGCCGGTGAAGCTGAAGGACTTCCGCAAGCAGACCGAGGAGGCGATGGCGCTCACCAACATCCCCAAGGAGTTCTCCTCCCGCTACGTCAACGACGGCTTCTCCGGCGGTGAGAAGAAGCGAATGGAGATCCTCCAGCTGGCGATGCTCCGCCCCGAGCTGGCGGTGCTCGACGAGACCGATTCTGGCCTCGACATCGACGCGCTTCGGGTCGTCGCGGAAGGCATCAACAAGTTCGCGGGGCCGGAGATGGGCGTCCTGATCATCACCCACTACCAGCGCATCCTCCACCTGATCAAGCCCGACGCCGTGCACGTCCTCTACGACGGGCGGATCGTCAAGGAGGGCGGCGCCGAGCTGGTCGAGCAGCTCGAGGAGAAGGGCTACGGCTGGATCAAGGAGGAGGTCGAGGCGGCCGCCGCCTAGGAGCCCATGGAACCGACCGCGGCCACAGCCCCCTCCCTCCCCCGCTCGCTCGAGGAGATCCGGGCCGAGTTCCCGATCCTCGAGCGCGAGATCCACGGCGAGCCGCTCGCCTACCTCGACAACGGCGCCACCTCGCAGAAGCCACTGGCGGTGATCGAGGCGCTCGACCACTACTGGCGCTTCGAGAACGCCAACGTCCACCGCGGCGTGCACACGATCTCCGAGGAGGCGACGAGCCTCTACGAGGAGGCGCGCCGGATCCTCGCCGCCCACATCGGCGCCGAGCATCGCGAGCTGATCTTCGTCCGCAATGCCACCGAGGCGCTCAACCTGGTCGCCTATTCCTGGGGCCGAACCAACGTCGGTGAGGGCGACCGGATCGTCCTCACCGAGATGGAGCACCACTCGAATGTGGTGCCCTGGTATCAGCTCGCCCAGGAGAAGGGCGCGGTGCTCGACTGGGCGCCGATCACCGACGAGGGCCGGCTCGACCTCGACGCCCTCGCCGCCCTGATCGAGCGGGGGCCGAAGCTGGTCTGCGTCGCCCACGTCTCCAACGTGCTCGGGACGATCAACCCGGTCGCCGAGATCGCCCGCCTCGCCCATGCCGCAGGGGCGCTGGTGGTCGTCGATGGCGCCCAGGGCGGGCCGAAGCTGGACCTGGACATGGCCGAGCTCGGAGCGGACTTCTATGCGCTCACCGCCCACAAGATGTACGGGCCGACCGGGATCGGGGCGCTGTTCGGCCGCCGCGAGCTGCTCGAGGCGATGCCGCCCTTCATCGGCGGCGGCTCGATGATCAAGAAGGTAGGGCGCGAGCTGATCACGTGGGCCGATCTGCCTGCGAAGTTCGAGGGCGGCACCCCCGCGATCGGCGAGGCGATCGGCTACGGCGCCGCGGTGCGCTGGCTCGACGAGCTCGGGCTGGAGGCGGTCCACGCAACTGAGGCGGAGCTCACCGCCTACGCGCTCGAGCGGATCGCCGAGGTCCCCGATCTCACCGTCTTCGGCCCGCCGGCCGGGGACGACCGCGGCGGGATCATCTCCTTCTCGATCGAGGGTGTCCACGCCCACGACGTCTCGGAGATCCTCGACCGCCACGGGATCGCCGTCCGCGCCGGGCACCACTGCGCCCAGCCCCTGATGGAGCGCCTCGGGGTGCCGGCGACCACCCGCGCCAGCCTCGCCGTCTACAACACCCGGGCCGAGGTCGACCGCCTGATCGACGCCCTGCTCGACGTCAGGCGCGTCTTCGAGCTCTGATCATGGACGAGCTCTACCGAGACCAGATCCTCGAGCACTACAAGCGGCCGCACAACTTCGGCCGCCTCGACGACTTCGACCTCGAGTTCGAGGACAACAACCCCTTCTGCGGCGACGAACAGCACGTCTTCCTGAAGCTGGGCGAGGACGGCAAGATCGCCGAGATCTCCTTCGAGGGCCAGGGATGCGCGATTTCGACCGCGGCGACCTCGCTGCTCACCGACGAGCTCGAGGGGATGAGCCCTGAGGAGATCCTCGCGCTGCCCAAGGACTACGTCCTGGAGCTGCTCGGGATCGACATCTCCGCTACCCGGATGAAGTGCGCGCTGCTCGGCCTCAAGATCGTCAAGAGCGCCAGCCTCGGCCAGGCCGCCGACTGGGAGGACGAGGGCGAGCGGGGCGACCCCGCCGAGGCCGCCTCCATCTGAGTACAACCGCGGGAGCTAGAAGGGGCACGGCGGCATGTGATGTCCGACCGGGAGTGGGATACTGCGGCGCAGGGGTTTATGGCCGAGACTCGAACTGAACTGGTCCGTAGGGGGTACCAGGCCTGGAATTCGGGCGACCGCTCCTGGGTGCTCGAGCACATGAGTGAGGACATCGAGTGGATCAGCCCGCCCGAGGACCCCGACCCGGGCACCTATCGGGGCTACAAGGGCGTCGAGAGGTTCTGGTCGCAGTGGCGGGCCGCCGTCGGCCAGCTCAACTTCCAGATCGAGCACATCTTCGAGTTCGGTGATCACGTCGTGGTCACCGCGCGCCGCTCCGGCCGCGGCGAGCACAGCGGGCTCGAGGTCTCCGATCGCGTCGTGCAGGTGTTCACGTTCGAGGGGGACAAGTGCGTGCGGGTGCACGAGTACTACGACCGTGCCGAGGCGCTGCGCTCGGTCGGTGTCAAGGACGCGGCCGGGGGCGCCTCCGACCCAACCGCGGCTTCACCCGGGCCGCCTTAGCCGCGACTTGCAGAGTCCGGAGCTGACAGCGCAGGAGAGACGGTTGGAGCTGGTGCTGCGGCTGTTCACGCTGCTGTTCGCGGGCTTCGTCATCAGCTACCTGCTCCAGGGCGCCCTCCACAAGGAGACCGAGTTCCCCTTCGTCGCCAACTCGGTGGCCAAGGACGGGATGTTCGCGGTGCTCAGCTTCGTAGCCGCCGGGGACGTGCGGCGAAACGGCTGGGCCGGACTGCTGGTGATCGCCGGGCACGTCCTGATCGTGGGCTCGCTGCTCTTCATGCTCGCCTTCGGCAACACCTCCAGCATCGACGGGTCCTTCGGCAAGCCCTTTGGACTCGATGCGGACCCCACGCTCGTCCTCCTGATCTGGCTGGTACTCGCGTCCTTCGTCGTCTTCCTGCTCGCGCTCCTCTATCGCTCGGCCGCCCGATCGCGCTACCAGCTTCGCTACCTCTCGCCACATCAGCACCGCACAGCGATGGCGATGGCCGAGGTGCTGGTGATCGGGAAGGACGAGGCGCTGACGCCGGAGCAGGTGGCCGCCGGAATCGACGATTACCTCTACTCCTTCAGCGCTCAGGACAAGTGGAAGGGGAAGCTGGCGCTCTCCATGCTCACCATCTATCCGCTTTTCCGATTCCGGCCGCCGTTCGCGATGATGTCGCCGGAACGGCGGCTCGAATTCATCGAGCGCAGCTTCGTCAGCGACGTCGTCGAGCGCCGCCTGCCCAACTGGCTGCGCAAGCTGCTCCAGTCGATGCTGTTCGGGGCGCAGCAGCTCGCGATCATCGGCTACTACGGCGACCCACGCGCGGCTAAGTCCACGGGCTACGTCCCCTTCTCGAGGCGGCCCCGCTACTCCAAGGCGATCGAGAAGCTCCCGAAGGAGCGACCCGTCCTCGACGTCAACGAGCCGAATGAGGTCGACGCCCAGCTGATCAACGCCGACGTCGCGATCGTCGGCAGCGGTGCTGCCGGCGCCGTTCTCGCCTACCGGCTGGCCGAGCAGGGCCGGGAAGTCGTGCTCCTCGAGGGTGGCAAGCACGTCGATCCGAGGGACTTCACCGAGGACGAGCGAGTGCAGTTCTCGAACCTGTACTCCGACGGCGGCATGCAGATGTCCAAGGACGCCCGCTTCCAGGTCCTCCAGGGCAAGTGTGTCGGCGGCAGCACCGTCGTCAACAACGCGGTCTGCCTGGATATTCCGCCCCGTGCGCTGCAGCGCTGGAACGATCCCGACGGACTGGACGCCGGGATCGACGAGGGGCGCTTCCTGAATTCGTTCAAGCGGCTGAGGAAGTGGCTGCCTGTCTATAGCCAGGAGGACAACGAGCACCTGCAGGCAGGCGGAACCAAGATGGCCGACGGCATCAGGGCCCTCAAGTTGGACGGCGAGGATGGCGTGGTGGACGCCAACATCAAGGACTGCCTCGGCTCGGGCTACTGCAACATGGGCTGCGCGTACGGCAAGAAGCTCTCGGCACTCGACAATCTCCTCCCTCGGGCCCAGGCGGACTTCGGCAACGCGGTGAAGATCTTCAGCGAGTGCATGGCCGAGAGGATCGAGACCAGCGCCGGCCGCGCTACCGAGGTGCGCTGCCGGCTCTCCGACGGCCGTGAGCTACGGGTCGCCGCCAACACCGTCGTCGTCTCCGCGGGCGCTCTCGCATCCAGCCTGCTGCTGCAGCGCAGCGGCTTGGGCGGGAAGCTCGCCGGCACGGGCCTCTCCTTCAACGTCGGGGCGCCGCTCACAGCGGAGTTCGACGAGAAGATCAACGGTTTCGACGGCCTGCAGATCACGCACAGCTACCGGCCGCCGGGCGAGGACCAGCTGATTCTCGAGTCGTGGTTCAACCCGGTGGGCACCCAGGCCCTGCTGATGCCGGGCTGGTTCTCCGATCACTTCCACAACATGCGCCGGTACGCCCACCTGAGCTGCATCGGGGTAGTGGTCGGCTCCCAGCGGAACGGCCGGGTGAAGCCGGGCTTCCGGGGAAGGGGAATGAAGCTCGAGTACGAGCCTACGGATGCCGATTTGAGGCTGATGATCAAGGGCAACAAGCTCGCGGCCCGGATCCACTTCGCGAGCGGCGCGAAGCGAGTGATGCCGATGACCTTCCGCTCGCTGTCCTACACCACCCTCGAGCAGGTAGACGAGCTGGAGGAGACCGTCCGCGACAACACTGACATCGGGCTACACACCTCGCATCCGCAGGGCGGAAACGCGGTCAGCCGAGACCCGGCCAAAGGAGTCGTCGACGAGGGCTTCAAACTGCATGGGATCGACAACGTCTACGTCTGCGACGCAAGCGTCTTCCCCTCCTCGGTGACCGTGAACCCACAGCTGACTGTGATGGCGCTCGCCGACTACGCCGCGCCGAACATCGAATAGACCAGCACCGTCCTCCAACTGGGGGATGCCCGATGAAATACTGAGGGCGGTGTCATCGGCCCGCGTCGAACTGGTCAGGCAGGGCTTCGCCGCCTGGAACGCGGAGGACCCGCAGTGGGTGCTCGAGCACATGTCGCCGGAGGTCGAGTGGATCACCCCCGACACCGACCCCTACCCGGGCACGTACCGCGGCTACCCGGGCGTCCAGGAATTCTGGAGCCGATGGCGGAACGCGGTCGGCAAGCTCCACTTCGCGGTCGAGGAGGTGATGGATGGCGGTGACCGGGTGGTGGTGATCGCCAGGCGGCGGGCCCGAAACGAGCAGACCGGTCTCTCGGTCGACGACAAGATCGCCCAGGTCTTCACCTTCGACGAGGACAACCGGTGCGTCCGCGTGCAGGAGTTCCACGGCCGTGAAGGGGCGATGGAGGCGGCGGGGCTCGGGGACGAGACGCGGGCCGGTTAGCGTTCACGGCTTCGCCATCAGGCGCAAGCGCTGGCGGCCTGGTTGACGGCTTCGCCATCAGTCGCGAGCGCTGCGGGTCGCCCAACATAAGTCGTTTCGGGCTTCGCCCTTCACTCCCGAAGAGGGCGACCCTTGCACCCGCTAAAATCCGACCCTCCAAGTAGGATTAACGTGACGGAAAGCACTACTGAACAGATCGATGTCTGCCCCGCGGGCGAGCTCCCGAGCGGGCGGATGACGCTGGTCGAGACGATCGACGGCGCCAAGATCGGCGTCTTCAACTGCGACGGCACCCTCTACGCGATCGAGGATCGCTGCTCGCACGACGATGGGCCGCTCGCCGAGGGTCCATTCGACGCTGCCACCTGTACCGTGGAGTGCCCCCGCCACGGGTCCCTGTTCGACCTCACGTCCGGCCGACCGAAGACCCTTCCCGCCTACCAACCGGTCCAGACCTACCCGGTGACGATCGAGGACGACACCATCAAGCTGGAGGTTCCCTAGACATGGCCACTCCCGAGACCGCCGCCCGCGAGCGCCCCGCCGAGGAGCGCGACCTCGCTGGGATCAACGCCGACTACAAGGAGAAGTTCGGGTTCCACGATTCCGAGGAGGGCTATGCCTACAAGGCCCCCAAGGGCCTCTCCCGCGAAGTCGTCGAGTCGATCTCCGAGTACAAGCAGGAGCCCCAGTGGATGCGTGACTTCCGCCTCAAGGCGCTCGAGCACTTCATCCAGCGCCCCACCCCGACCTGGGGCGGCAACCTCGCCCAGATCGACTGGGACGACATCCACTACTTCGTCCGCGCCTCCGAGAAGAACAGCCGCGACTGGTCGGAGGTCCCCGAGGACATCAAGAACACCTTCGACCGCCTCGGGATCCCCGAGGCGGAGCGCAAGTTCCTCTCGGGGGTTGGCGCCCAGTACGAGTCCGAGGTCGTCTACCACCAGGTGAACGAGAAGCTCGAGGAGCAGGGCGTGATCTTCACCGACATGGACACCGCGCTGCGCGAGCACGAGGACCTGGTGCGCGAGTACTGGGCGACCGTGATCCCGCCCAACGACAACAAGCTGGCCGCCCTCAACTCGGCGGTCTGGTCGGGCGGCTCCTTCGTCTACGTCCCCGCCGGCGTCAAGGTCGCGATGCCCCTCCAGGCCTACTTCCGGATCAACACCGAGAACATGGGCCAGTTCGAGCGCACCCTGATCATTGCCGAGGAGGGCTCGGACGTGCACTACATCGAGGGCTGCACGGCACCGGTCTACTCGACCGACTCGCTGCACTCGGCGGTGGTCGAGATCATCGCCAAGCCGAGCGCCAGGATCCGCTACACGACCGTCCAGAACTGGTCCCAGAACGTCTACAACCTGGTCACCAAGCGGGCGGTCGCCCACGAGGACGCGACGATGGAATGGGTCGACTGCAACCTGGGCTCGAAGCTGACGATGAAGTACCCGTCGATCTACCTGCTCGGCGAGCGAGCCCACGGCGAGGTCCTCTCGATCGCCTTCGCCGGCCAGGGCCAGCATCAGGACGCCGGCGGCAAGATCTTCCACGTCGCCCCGAAGACGACCTCCTCGATCTTCTCCAAGTCGATCTCCAAGGACGCCGGACGGGCCACCTACCGCGGCCTGCTCGAGGTCGCCAAGGGCGCCACCGAGTCGAAGTCGAAGGTCGTCTGCGACGCGCTCCTGCTCGACGAGGAGTCGCGCTCGGACACCTACCCGACGATCCGGATCGGCGAGGACAACGTCGACGTCGGCCACGAGGCGACGGTCTCGAAGATCGGCGAGGAGCAGATCTTCTACCTGCAGTCGCGCGGGCTCGACGAGGAGGAGGCCTCGAAGATGATCGTCAACGGCTTCATCGAGCCGATCACCAAGGAGCTTCCGATGGAGTACGCGGTCGAGATGAACCGCCTGATCGAGCTGCAGATGGAGGGCTCGATTGGCTGACGCCCAAGCGGGCGCGGCGGCTGGGCCAGACTGGTTGATCGAGCGGCGCCGGGCCGGCGCCGCGCTGGCCGAGCAGCTCGGGCTGCCGACCACCAAAGCGAAGGGCTGGGAGTTCACCGACCTCTCCGGGTTGGAGGGGACCGTGTTCGAGCCGGCGCTCGAGGGCGACCCCGAGGCGCGCTCTCGCGCTGACGCGGTGCTCAACTCGCCCGAGGAGGCGCCGCGGGTTGTGCAGGTCGATGGCATCTCGCTCGACGGCCAACTCGACTCGGGCCAGGGTGAGAAGCCGACCGAGCCGGTGGTCGCCAGCCTCGATGCCGCGATCGAGCGGTATCCGCGGCTGGTCGAGGAGCGGCTCGGCTCCCTGGCCGCAAAGGACGACCCCTTCGTCGCGCGCAACGACGCCGCCTGGCGAGGCGGCGCCTTCATCTACGTGCCCGCGGGCAAGCGCCTGGAGCTGCCGGCGCAGGTGGCCGCGGTCCAGGACACCGCCGGAAGCGCCCTCGGCTTCCGCACCCTGATCGTCCTCGAGGAGGGAGCCGAGGCCGAGGTCTGGGAGCAGTGGCTCGCCACCGAGGACGGCGGCGACGGCCTCTTCAACACGGTGACCGAGGTCTGGCTCGGCGCCGGCGCCAACCTCCGCTACGTCACCGCCCAGGGCCTCAGCGAGCGCGGCTGGGTGTTCGCGACCCAGCGCGCCGAGGTCGAGCGCGACGCGACCCTCGACTGGGTCGCCCTCGGCTTCGGATCGGGCCGGGGCAAGGTCCGGATGGAGACCCGCCTCGCCGGCCCCGGCTCCACCGCCCGGGTGACCGGCGCCTATGCCGGCGACGGCAGCCAGCACCTCGACTTCGACACCACCCAGGAGCACGCCGCCCCCAGCACGACCTCCGACCTCGCCTTCCGCGGGGTCCTCGACGGCGAGGCGACTGCGGTCTGGCGGGGAATGATCCGGGTCGACCCGGGGGCCCAGCAGACGGACGCCTTCCAGGAGAACCGCAACCTGCTGCTCTCGGAGTCGGCCCACGCCGACGCGATCCCGGGCCTCGAGATCGAGGCCGACGACGTCCGCTGCACCCACGCCGCCGCGATCGCCCAGATCGACGCCGAGCAGCTCCATTACCTGCGCGCGCACGGCCTTCCCGAGGCCGACGCGAAGCGGCTGGTGATCGAGGGATTCCTCGAGGCGCTGGTCGAGCGGCTCGGCGAGGGCCCGGTGAGGGCGGCGGTTTCGGTCGCCCTCGAGCGCCGCCTCGGCGAGATCCTCGGCGAGCGCGAAGTCGCCCCTGCCTGATCTGCAAGATTTCATTCAAATCCGCTGGCTGTACTGACGAGGGTTAGGGGGTCGCAGCCAGGACGAAGACAGCCTCCGCTCGGGAGGGATCCCGCGCCCGCGCATGGCGTTCGGGTGCCCTGCTGCTTGCGGTTCTCACCCTGACCTGCACCGCGGGCGCGTCGGCTCAGTACAGCGAGCAGCCGCCGGGCTACGTCCCCGGGTCAACTCCGCTACCGACCTCCACCGCCGTCCGGCTGCCCGATGGAAGCGCCTTGGCGCCTCCCGACGCACCGTTCGCGGTCCAAAACGCGATCCGCGCCGCCAACCGCATCCGCAAGCGGCCCTACATCTGGGGTGGCGGCCACCGGCGCTGGAAGTCGAGGGGCTACGACTGCTCCGGCGCGGTCAGCTACGTCCTGCACGCGGCCAGCCTGCTCAGCAGGCCGCTCGTCTCCGGCTCGCTGGCAAGGAGCTGGGGGGCTCCCGGGCTTGGAGCCTGGATCACCGTCTACGCGAACAGGGCCCACACCTTCATGGTGATCGCGGGGCTGCGGTTCGACACCTCCGCGGTCGGCGAGTCGCTAAACCAGGGAAGCGGTCCGCGCTGGCGAGTCACTCTGCGGAGCCCCGCCGGCTATGCGGCCCGTTACTACCCGGGCTACTAAACGAGAACCGGTCTCATCTAGCCGCTAAGGTTGGGCGATGGCCGAAGCGTTGGCAAGCGGGTGGTCGGAGCAGGCACAGCGAGCCCTCAGCGACGCGGGACACCGCGCGGGCGGCGCGCGCAGGGCGGTGGTCGAGCTGCTCGCGGGCCAGAGTTGCTGCCTCTCGGCCCAGGAGATCTCAGACGAGCTCCGCGAGAAGGGGACCGACGTCGGCCTCGCCAGCGTCTACCGCGCACTCGACCTGCTCCACGAGATGGGCCTGGTGCAACGGGTTGAGATCGGCGACGGCGGCTCGCGCTATGAGCCGATCATGCCCGGGGGCGAGCACCATCATCACGCTGTCTGCGATACCTGCGGGCGGGTAACGGCGTTCGAGGACGAGCGGCTCGAGCGCACCCTGGAGCGGCTCGCGGGTCGGCTGCACCACTCGATGAGCGGCCACGACATCGTCATCCACGGCGACTGCCCCCGCTGCTCCCCGAAGTGATCGATGGCGGCTGAGGCGGCAGCCCCTGCGGTCGCAGTCGCGGGGGCTCACGGTCCGCTACGGAAGCGAGCCTGCGCTGCTCGACGTCAGCTTCGAGGTCCCCCCCGGGGCCACGGTGGCGTTGCTGGGGCCGAACGGTGCCGGCAAGACCACCCTGTTCCGCGCGGCGATCGGCCTGGCCCGGGCTGAGACCGGGTCGATCAGCCTCTCCAGCCGCCGGGTCGCTTTCGTCCCTCAGCGGCTGGAGCTCGAGCCCTCCTTCCCCGTAACGGTCACAGACGTGGTGCGGATGGGTCGCTACGGCGATCTCGGCTGGCTCAAACGCTTCGGCGACCACGACCGCGAGCTGGTCGACGGCGCCCTCGCCGAGTTGGGGATCGAGCATCTCACCGAGCGGCGCTTCGGGGATCTCTCCGGGGGGGAGCGCCAGCGGACTCTCCTCGCCCAGGCCTCGGCTCAGGACGCAGAGATCCTGCTGCTCGACGAGCCCTTCGCGGGGCTGGATGCCCCGACCCACGCGGCGATGCAACGACTCTTCGAGCGCTGGCGCGACCGCGGCCGGACGGTCCTGGTCGCCACCCACGACCTGGAGAGCGCCAGCCGCGACTTTGACCTGGTGCTCTGCCTGAACCAGCGCGTGGTTGCGTTCGGCCCTCCGGCCGAGACCTTCACCGAGGAGGTGATCTCGCGGACCTTCGCCGGGCACGTGCTCCGGGTCGGCTCCCTGCTCGTCGACACCGCACATCACCACCACGGGGCCGGGCTAGGTGGTAATGGACTGGCTGGTCGATCCCTTCCAGGCCGAGTTCGTACGCACCGGTGCCCTCGCCGCCGCCGCCGTCGGCGTCATCTGCGGGGTGGTCGGCTCCTACGTGATCCTCCGCGGGATGGCGCTGATGGCGGACAGCCTCGCCCACGGGGTGCTGCCCGGGGTGGCGATCGCGTTCGCGCTCACCGCGGGCACCGCCGGCAGCGAGCCCAACGACGTCGCCCTCTGGCTGGGGGCGCTGGCGGCCGGCCTCGTGACTGCGGGCGCCACCAGCCTGATCCTCCGTCGCAGCCGGGTGCGCGAGGAGACCGCCGCGGCGGTCGTCTTCGTGCTGATGCTCGCCCTCGGCGTGGCAATCGTCTCCCGGGTGCAGGGCTACTCGGTGGACCTGACCTCCTTCCTCTTCGGCGATGTGCTCGGGGTCACCGACACCGAGGTCCTGGTCAGCTGCATCTTCGCCGTCGGAGTCGCGGCGCTGGTGGCGGTCCTCTACCGGCCCTTCCTGCTGCTCTCCTTCGACCCCCAGCGCGCCGCCGCTCTCGGCCTCCCGGTCGAGCGCCTCCATCTGGCGATGCTGGTGCTGGTGACGATCGCGGTGGTGATCGGCTTCCGGGTGGTGGGAGCGCTGCTCGTGCTCGGGCTCCTGATCGCACCGCCGGCGACCGCGTCGCTGCTGACCAAACGGCTGCCGACGATGATGGCGCTGTCGGCGGCGATCGCCGCGGCCAGCGCCCCGCTGGGGCTGCTGCTCTCCTGGAACCTCGACCTGGCGGCCGGCGCCGCGATCGTGCTGGTCGCGGTCAGCAGCTTCGTCGTCGCCCTCGCCCTGCCGCGGGCGCGCGCCTAAGGCCGGCGCGGACTAGGAGCCGCGACCCTGCTCAGCCTGCCGGTCGCGATCCTCGCGGCGCTGGTCGACGAGGGCGCGGAGCGAGGCGGCGATCACCACCAGCACCGGCACCGCGTAGAGAAGCCAGATGTACCAGTGGCCGACATGGGCGAGCAGGGGGACGAAGCTCATCGCCGGAAATTATGGCGTACGATGCCGTTGATAATGATTCTCATTCTTGACACAGACACGCTTCCAGAAAGGCCTTGATGAGACTCGCCTCGACCCTCGCTTTCCTCACCCTTCTCTTCGTCGCCGCGGTCGGCTGCGGATCAGACGACGATCAAGGGGCACAATCTGGACCTACCGTCACCGCCACCACCGGGATCTGGGCCGACGTCACCGAGCAGGTGGCGGGCGAGGACGCGAGCGTCGAGCAGGTGATCCCGGACGCGACCAGCCCCCACGAATTCCAGCTCAGTGCCGAGGACCGGGCGACGATCGAGGACTCCGTGCTACTGGTCTACAACGGCGCCGACCTCGAGGCGGGGATCCCGATCGACGAGATCGACGTCCCCAAGTTTGCGGTCGCCGATCACGTAGGCGAGCTGCTCTCCCTTCGAGGAGGCAGGCGAGCACGCTTCCGAGGCCGAGGGCGAGCACGCGACTGAGGAGCACGCTTCGGGGGAGGAGGAGCACGCGCCGGGTGAGGAGGAGCACGCGCACGGCAACCTCGACCCGCACGTCTGGATGGACCCGAGCCGGGTGGCGGCGGCGCTGCCGGCGCTCGCCGACGCGCTCGCCGAGGCGGATCCCGACCACGCCAACGGCTATCGCAGCCGCGCGGAGACCTACGCGGCCGAGCTGACAGCGCTGGATGCCGAGATCGAGCGGCAGGTCGGCTCGATTCCCCCCGATAGCCGTCAGCTCGTCACTTCCCACGACGCGATGGGCTATTTCGCCGACCGCTACGGCCTCGAGGTCCTGGCGACGCCGTTTCCGGCGTCCGGCCCCGAGGCGGAGGCGAGCGCCCAGACGATCAAGGAGGTCGAGGACGCGGTCCGCTCCTCAGGGGTGCCGACCATATTCGCCCAGGAAACCGACGACCCCGAGGTGCTTGAGCGGATCGCCGGCGAGACCGGCGTCGCGATCGAGGAACACCTGCTGGTCGAGGCGCCCGGGGAGGCGGGCAACTACCTCGGGATGCTGCGCCAGGACGCCGAGCTCCTCCGAAATGGGCTGACCGCCACGGCTCCTACGGCCTCCCAGTGAAAGTGGCAATCGACACAAGCCTGAGCATGGTGGCCGCCGAGCAGATGGCTATGTTGAGGGCTGGCCGTATGCCTGGTAGAGCGGCGAGCAGCGCTCTCACACGGGGACGACGACAGAGGAGGAAAGATGAGCATCGAGTTCTACGACGTGAAGAAGAGAGAGAAGGTGCAGGTACCGGAGTCCGAGGTGCGCAAGGTCCGTTACGAGAGCACGACCAAGACGGGCAAGCAGAGCGTGCGGTACGCGTTTCGCGCGACGCATAACGGCTCCAAGCTGACCAAGTTCGCGAGCGAGGCCGACTGGAAGGCGCTCGACGCGCCGATTGAGGAGTCCTAGAGGGCTGATGTGGGTTATCCACGCACCACGCGCCTAACCCCCATCAACCCTCAGGAGTAGCTGTCCCAGTACTGCAGTAGCGGCAAGGGGTCGATCGGGCCGCCGCCGGTGTACCAGCCAGCCCCGACCCAGAGCTCGAAATGCAGGTGGCAGCCGGTCGAGTGGCCGGTGGTGCCGACTTTGCCGACCTTCTGGCCGGTGGTCACGACTTGGCCGATCGCCAGGGGCGAGGGTCCCTGGAGGTGCATGTAGGCGTAGTCCTGCTTCACGTCCGCACCGTCGATGACCACGTAATTGCCGGCCGCGGCCTGGAAGCCGTTTGCCTTGACGATCCCGCCGTGGACCACCGCGAGGATCGTTCCGCAAGCAGCGGCCACGTCCTGGCCCTGGTGGAGGTGGCCGTCGCGGGGAGCGCCGAAGCGTGCGTCGGATCCGCCGAAGCTGTGCGGCCCTCGAACCGGGAAGATGAATCCCAGCCGGGCCGCCCGTAGCTGCGCCCTGGTGCCGACCCCGAAGGTGGTCGCCGAGTCACGGAACTGGCCGAAGGAGTCGGCGACCCGGATCGGACCGGTGGTGGCCTCGGCGGGCACCTTGGCGAGCACCGCGCCGCTCGGCTTGACCACCGGGGAACGGTCCTTGGCGCGCTTGCCGTCAGTGCCGGGGAAGGAGACGAGGACCGTGTTGCCGAGCTCGCTCCCGGTAACTCTCACCCTGGAGCGGACGATGCCGGTGGCGGGCCCGATGCAGCGGCTGAGGCAGCCCACGGCGCTGATCTGCGGGTTTCCCGGGGCGACCGTGCCACCCCCCGGCGGGGCGGCCGCAACAGCCTCCGGGCTGGCGACGGTGGCGGTTTCCTGCCCCTGCGCCCAGGCCGAGGCCGCCCCGAGAGCGCCGGCGGCGAGCAACAACGCAGCCGCCCCCAAGCCCAGCCAGATGGGAGCGGGCGTCGTGCTCCGAGGTTCTCTGCCCATCCCCTCCGATTCGAGCCCCCAGACCCCGTTCCCTGGTCCGGGCTGCAACCCCTGTGTCAGGCGAGATAGGCGGGACTAAGCGGGGCGGACGCCCGCCGCGAGCACGCCCAGGGTGAGCAGCGCAGCCGTCGCGATACGCATCCGGCGCGGCGTCATCCAGACCGGGCGGGTGGCGGCGAGCCAGGCCCGGAAGCCGCTCGCAACCCCAAGAGTGGTGGTCGCCGTGGCGAGGCACTGCATGCACATGAGCGCAGCCAGTATGCCAGCCTGGACCGTGGCGATGAGGGGCAAGACGAGGGGACAGCTGGCGGCGCTGCCGGCCGCGGCGCTGGCGATCGCGGCGTCGAGCTGCTCACAGGAGAGAACCCTGGGCGCCAGCGAGTTCATCGCCGACGTGAACGAGCAGGGGGTCGCGCTGACCCTGGGCGAGCCGCTCCACACCGAGGACGAGAACAAGGACCTCTACGCCGTCCACCTCGAGCCGCTCTCGGGCGAGGAGCCCGCCGGGCACGAGGAGGAGCCCCGCGATGAGGAGGAGCATGGGCACGAGCACGGGGGCGGCTCCCTGGGCGTCTACGAGAGCTCAGACGCCGCCGACGAGGGGATGAAGACCTGCCGGGCGTCCGCCGACCTCCTCTGCTACCGGGCGGCGAACGTGGTGGTGATCCTCGAGGGCGGAGGGATCGAGGCGCAACGGCTCGGGGTCGCGATCCAGAAGCTCGCCGAGGAATGACTCAGGCGTTGGCCTGGGAAAGGAGGAAAAGCCCGAAGCAGGTGAAGGCAACCATCACCGCAAGCATGAAGTACTGCGAGCGGGTCGCCGAGCGCACGTCCCCGTAGACCGCCAGGGCGCGGTCGTGGGCGAGGGTGAGGGCGGTGACGTGGCCGACGACGAGCGCCCCGACCTGCACGTACCAGATCGCGTTCGAGCTGATCAGCCCGTAGTCGATCCCGCCCCCGGCGGTGCCGAAGAGATCGGAGCCGTCGCCAAGGGGGTCGGAGAGGATGTAGGTGAACTGGGCCTGCTCCTGGTAGACGAAGGCGCTGAAGTAGTGGGCGACGATGTAGGCGAGCGCGATCGGGATCAGGGTGTGGGCGAAGGAGCGCGCCAGCTCCCGCGCCCGGGGCGAGCCGCTGACCGTGTGCATGCCGCGGATGCCGACCCAGTAGAGAAGGCCGACACCGGCAAGGACGACCGCCAGCCAGAGGCTGTTGGTGATCCGGAAGGTGGCGATCGTGCCGAAGCCGACGTCGTGGATGTTGTTGAAGGTCGAGGTGATCGCTGACTTCAGCGCTCCCTCCTGTGCCCCGTCGAAGCTGGTCACCCCGATCGAGGCGAGCACCAACGCCGCAGAGCCCGGCACTGACGGCCATGAGGGGGCCCCGCTGAGGAACCGGCGGCGACCGAGCCGGCCCTCGCGCGCCTCGAACACCGAGAGCCGGGAGAACATGCCGAAGTACCCCGAGAACGCCTCCCCGCGCTCGATCCACTCCTCGACTCCGAACAGCGCCATGCAGACGAAGGTGATCGCGCTGTAGACGAGGGTGGCCCTGGCCACGTCCCCCGGATCCGGTGCCACTCCCGCGCTGTGGATCAGCTCCAGCCAGACGAAGCCGATCACCCCAACGACCGCGGGCCAGCGCCCCAGGCGCTCCGGGTAGGTGAACGGCGAGGGCGCCGATTGGCCGGCGATCAGCCGGAAGGCCGATGAGAACGCACGCCCGATCGCCCGCCAGGGATTGAAGGCTCGAAAGACGTCCCCGAGGAGGACGCTCGCCACGACCAGCCCCAGCCAGAAGGTGTAGAAGACGAAGATGATCGCGAAGTTGCGAATCGCGTCCTCGGTCCCCTCGAGGCCGGCGTAGACGACCAGGAAGAGCAGGCCGACGCCGGCCAGCCCGCAGAGGAGCTGGGTGATCGGGTTGAGCAGGACCGCCGACAGCCACGGGGACAGCGGCCGCCAATCCTCCGTCTGCAGGCGGGCTTTGGTCCAGGCGACCGAGAGCAGCCCGAAGGAGACGATCAGGACCAGCGACGCCCCCCAGGCGAAGAGCCAGGCGGGAACAGGCAGGTCCTGGCGGCCGACCAGGGCGTGAGCCGAGGCGGCGTCGGGGAAACCGAGGACGGCGACCGACCCGGCACAGACGGCGGCCACAAAAACCGCCGCCGGACCCGGGCCGATCACCGTCTTCAGGTTGCGCGAGCTCATCCCGAGCTAGGGATTGACCGTCAGCTCCGCGATCTCGAACTCGCCCCCGCCTTCGGTGTGGAGCTCGATCTCGAAGACGCCGTCGATGTCAGCGGGGAAGCTGAAGCGGACCGGGCTGGTGGCCGCCGGCTCCTCGATGTCGTAGCCGTGGACGTGGACCTCCTCCGCGGGCTGGTCGAGCCGAACCTCGAACCGAACCTGGTCACCCTTGTTGAAGCTGAGGTCCTGGACGCCGCCCACCGGCTTCCCGTTCCGGACCGTGATCACCGGAGGGCCCGCGGGCTGGCCGTTGGCCTCGGTCGTGGTCTGGGCTGTGGTGGTGGTCGTCTCGCTGTCGTTGTCGTCGTCCCCGCTGAGGACGATGAACAGGACCACCGCTACGGCGACCAGCGCCGCCAGCAGCCCAATCCTCGCAGTCGTCGATTGCATCCGAAATGCCTCCTTAGGTCATCGCCCGCCGGCCCGCACGCTGCGCGGCTGCCGGCGAACGAAATCAGAATCCGGTCTGGACCAGGACCGGAGGAGGCCGACGCGCGAGGCCGAAGGCGAGCGGGGATGAAAGTGGGTTGGCGCGGCGCTTCGCCACGGGCGTCCCCGTGGACCCGCGGCGCCCGATCGGCGAGGCGCCGGGGCAGGCGCAGCGAGAGGGCAACCTCGATCCTCTCGAGCAGTCGCGCGGCGACCGCGACAAGGGAGCCGACAACGAGGGCGAGCGGCAGAGCGAGCCAACCGCCGCCTCCGAGGAGCGCCGCCGCCCCGGCGGGATGGCCGGCCGCGAGCATCCCCTCGAGTAGCTCCTGTCCCGTATAGATCGTCAGCAGGGCGGCGGCGCAGAGGAGGATCCGCCGCGACCATGGGGTGTCGCTTAAACCGGCGCCCAGCCGGACCCGCAGAACGGTCGCGAGCAGGGCCGCAAGCGCCAGCGCCGCCAGCACCGGCAGCGCCGAGGCAAGGTAATCGTGGCCCTGCTCCGCCAGCGCCTGTCCCGAGTCGCCGCCGTAGGCGAGCAGGTAACGCAGCTGATGAAGGCCGAAGGACCCGAGGGCGAGCAGCGAGGCGAGGCGGAGGCGCTGGGCGATGATCGAAGTTGACCTCATGAGTCAGGAAATTCTAGGGCTGTGCGGGCTCCGGCTCCGGCGTAGGTGTCGTCGCGGTCGTCGTCTGCTCCACGGGCGAGTCCCCCGAGATGTCGGGCGTGTCGATCGTGCTGCGGCTGCCGAGGAAGAGGAAGAGGATGACCACCGCCAGCCCGAGCACGATCCCGAGAACGATCCCGATGGCGCGGTCGCGAGCCCGCACGCCGCCCCGGCCGCGTTCAGCTGACGCCGTCGAGCAGCCGCCAGTTGGCGCGGAAGGCGGACTCGGCCGCCTCGACGATCGCGTCCTCGTCGGCGGGATCCATCTCCTCGGAGATCAGACGCCTCGACTCCTCCGCGTGGGCATCGTCGCTGCGCTCGTGGACCTCGAAGTACTCGCTGCCCGGCCCGCCATCGATTCCGTAGAACTGCGCCAGCCCCTCGCGCTTGATTCGCGAGATCTCGGGCTGGCCGCTCTCGATCGCGTAGAGCCGCGCCAGCGCGGCCAGGTAGCCATTCGGCTCGGTCCAGACCCGAACGCAGTCGGCTGTCTCGGCGGTCGGCTCGGCGCCGATCTCGCCGCCGGCCGCCTCGACGAAGTCATCCCAGAGCTTGATGTGGGCCTGCTCCTCGTCCGCGTGGTCCTCGATCTCACTCCGGTGGGCCGAGGGAGCGGACTCGGCAGCATCGGCGCAGAGCTTGGCGATCGCCTCGGTGGCGTGGCGATACTGGCCCGCGTAGCGGGCGAGCTCCTCGGCGCTGAGCTCACCGGCCGACCAGCGGACATAGAAGGGGTGCTCGAGCACGTTGTGCCGAGCTCGACTCTCTTCGATTCTCTGCCACACCGCTTCGCTCACGCCGGCTCACCTCTCTCGATCGCTGCCATTGGGACGGCGACGAGCATACCTGGGATGCTCCGCGCGCTTGCGCCCTCCGCGCGCCGACATCGCCCCTCCCCCCTTTCCCCCCGACACCGACTGGGTCGGCGAGCCGCCCCAGTTCGAGCGGGCGCTGGCGGCGGGACCGGCGCTGGTCCACTTCTTCGACTTCGCCCAGCTGAACAGCGTTCGGGCCCTCCCCTATCTGGTCGCCTGGCGGGAGCGCTACCGGGAGGCGGGGCTGACGGTGCTCGGTGTGCACTCACCGCGTTTCCCATTCACCCGCGCGGCCACCGCGGTGGCCGAGGCGCTGCCGAGGCTCGGGATCGGCTGGACCGTCGCCCTCGATCCCGAGATGCGGATCTGGCGCGAATACGAGCCGCACGGTTGGCCCGCCCTCTTCCTCTGGGGCCGCGGCGGGGCGCTTCGCTGGTACCACCTCGGGGAGGGCGAGTACCTGGCAACCGAGGAGGCGATTCAGGAGGCCCTCCGGGACGCCACCCCGAACGGCCACGAGTTGCCGCCGCCGCTGGAGCCGCTTCGGCCCTCGGACGCCCCCGGCGCCAGGGTGGTGGCGCCGACGCCCGAGCTCTTCCCGGGTGGAGGGCCGGAGCGGCCCTGGCGACCGGAGCCGCAGGCCGAGCCGCTCGAGCTCGACTACGAGGGGGGCGGGGCCTACGCCGCGCTCGACGGGCGAGGCGAGATCATCGCCCGCCTCGACGGCGTCCGGCTGGACCCGATCGCGGTCTCCCACCCTGGCCTCTACGAGCTCATCGCTCACCAGCGCACCGAGCGGCACTCACTCGCGCTCGAGGCCTCCCCGGGGGTGAGCATCTACTCCGTTCAGTTCGCCGCCGCGCCCCCGGCCTGAAGGGGACTTCAGCCCGAGGCGGCCGCCAGGTCCTGCCGGATCTCGGACGGGAGCATGAAGCGGACGTCCTCGTCGACGGTCCGCAGCTCGGAGACGTCGGAGGCGCCGCGCTCGCGGAAGTAGGTGACCAGGCGCTCGACCAGCTCCTCGGGAGCGCTGGCGCCGGAGGTGATCCCCACCGTCTCCACCCCGTCGAGCCAGGACTCGTCCACCTGCAGGTGGTTGTCGATCAGGTGGGAACGGGCGCCGTGCTCGCGGGCGACCTCGACCAGGCGATTCGAGTTGGATGAGTTGGTGGAGCCGATCACCAGGACCAGCTCGCATTCGCGGGCGAGCTCCTTGACCGCCATCTGGCGGTTGGTGGTCGCGTAACAGATGTCGTCGGTCTTCGGGCCGGTGATCTTCGGGAACTTCTTCTTCAGCGCCGCGATGATCGCGCTGGTCTCGTCGACCGAGAGGGTGGTCTGGGTGATGTAGGCGATCCGGCCGGGATCGTCCACCTCGAGGGCCTCGACCTCCGCCTCGGTCTGGACGAGGACGACGCTGGCCGGCGCCTCGCCGATCGTCCCCTCGACCTCCTCGTGGCCCTCGTGCCCGATCAGGATGATCGTGTAGCCCTGCTCGGCGAACCGGCGCGCCTCGACGTGGACCTTGGTCACCAGCGGGCAGGTGGCGTCGATCGTGCGCAGCTGGCGCTTCGCGGCGTTCTCGTGCACGCTCGGAGCCACCCCGTGGGCCGAGAAGACGACCATCTCACCCTCGGGGACCTCGGTCGCCTCCTCGACGAAGATCGCGCCGCGCTTCTCGAGCTCCTCGACGACGTGCTTGTTGTGGACGATCTCCTTGCGCACGTAGACCGGCGCGCCGTAGAGATCGAGCGCGCGCTCGACCGTCTCCACGGCCCGATCGACGCCCGCGCAGTAGCCGCGCGGCGCCGCGAGCAGGACCCGCTGGGCCCCGCGGGATTGTCCACGGAGAGGGGCGACACCTTCACCGAAGCGTACCGCGGTGGTCCCGTCGCTCGCGGCTAGGCTAGCGGACTGCAATCGTGACACAGGGACACCTCGACCGGCTGACCGCGATCGACGCCTCGTTCCTGACCAACGAGAGCTCGGACGCCACATGCACGTCGGCGCGGTGCTCATCTTCGAGGGCCCGCCGCCGCGCTACGACGACTTGCTCGAGCACGTGCGGAGCCGGCTGCACCTGGTGCCGCGCTTCCGCCAGAAGCTCGCGTGCCGCCGCTCGAGACCGGCAGGCCGTTCTGGGTCGACGACCCGACCTTCAACCTGACCTACCACGTGCGCCACTCCGCGCTGCCCGCCCCGGGCTCCGAGGAGCAGCTCCGAAACATCGCCGGGCGCGTCTTCTCGCAGCCGCTCGACCGCTCGAAGCCGCTCTGGGAGCTGTGGCTGGTCCAGGGCCTGGAGCGCAACCGCTTCGCGATCATCACCAAGACCCACCACGCCCTCGTCGACGGCGTCTCCGGGGTCGACATCGCGACCGTGCTCTTCGACCTGAAGCCGGTCCCCGAGCACGATCGAGCCGGACGAGGCGTGGGTGCCGCAGCCGCCCCCTCCTCCGCCGAGCTGGCGGCGCGGGGAGCGGCCGAGCTCGCCGAGGTCCCGTTCAGGCTCGCCGGGCGGGCCCTGCGCGCCGCGGCGCACCCGCTGAGGGCCGCCCGGCAGGGTCGCCGAGTCGGCCGAGGCGCTCGGCGAGGTCGCCTGGAACTTCGCCAACCCCGCCCCCGACGTCCCGCTCAACGCCGAGATCGGCTCCCACCGGCGCTTCATCTGGGCGCGCTGCCGAGCTCGAGGACTTCAAGCGGATCAAGGACGCGCTCGGCGGCACCGTCAACGACGTCGTCCTCGCGGTCGTCAGCGGCGCGCTGCGGCGCTGGCTGCACCGCCGCGGGATCCGCACCGAGGGCCTGGAGCTGCGGGCGCTGGTGCCGGTCTCGATCCGCGCCGAGGACGAGCGCGGCCAGCTCGGCAACCGGATCGCCGCGATGCGCGGCCCGCTCCCCGTCTACGTCGACGACCCGGTGAGGCGGCTGCGGGTGGTGCGCGAGGCGATGGACGGGCTGAAGGAGTCGAAGCAGGCGCTCGGCGCCGAGGTGATCTCGCGCTTCAACGACTTCGCCCCGCCGACCCTGCTCGCGCAGGCCTCGCGGATCAACTTCTCGACCCGGCTCTTCAACCTGATCGTCACCAACGTGCCGGGCCCGCAGATCCCGCTCTACGTGCTCGGCCGCGAGCTCGAGGACGTCTTCCCGGTCGCCTTCCTGCCCGAGAACCACGCCCTGGCGATCGCGATCATGAGCTACAACGGCGGCATCGACTTCGGCCTCCTCGCCGACTACGACTCGATGGAGGACGTCGGTCCTGATCGCCGACGGGCTCTCGCAGTCGCTCGCCGAGCTGCTGGAGGCGGCTCAGGCGGTCGAGGCGCGTGCGCAGGCCGAGATCGCGACTCCCGCCGACCTGCCTGGGTAGCCAAGCTCAGCGCTTGATCTGGGCGTCCGCGGTCGGCGGAGGGGCCTCACGGTTCCCGTCCTTGTCGACCGCGACCGAGTAGAAGCGATACAGGCGACCCGGCTTCGACCGGAACCGCACCTTCTTCTTCTTCGTCTTGCCGACCCGGTGATAGAGCCCGCCATTGGCGGAGGCGAAGACGTTCACCGTCTTCATTCCGGCGACCGGCAGGTCCTTGGCGCAGGCGCCGGCGTCCCTTCGCCTCAGGCTGATATTGATAACCCTGCCCCTCGCTCGTGAGGCAGAGGCGCCCTGGTGATCTCAGCTGCCGCCCTCACCCCGCCCCTAGCGGTTCGGCTTCAGCTACCGAACTTCTTCTTGCACTTCTTGATCGCCTGCTTCTTCTTGACCGCGTTGTTGCTGTACTTCTTCTTCGCCTTCTTGATGCACTGCTTCAGTTGCGCCGAGCTGGTGGTGCCGCCGGCGGTGCCGCCCCCGGCCGTGCCGCCCCCGCCCGACAGCCCCGGGTTCGGGACCTCCCCGTATGTGCGCGAGCCCAACCGGGGAGGCGACGCCGACCGAAAGAATCGCGGCGGCGGTCAGCCCCAAGAGCCGTCGAGCTATGCGGTGCTTCCTCATTGAGCCCCCCAAGATGTCCGATTCCTCTAGCCGCGCAGGCAACGCAGCCTGTCCCAGGAGCGAGCTACACCCACAGCCGAGGACAGCGCGGCGCGGACCGCTCGAACGAGATCCTTGTCGCGTTAGTGCCCGAGCGCGCCACTTCGGCGTCCTCGGTGCTCGCTATCTCATATATCATCGGGGAGCGCCGTGACGCGGTGAGCAGCCCCCGTGGAGTTCGCAGGCAGTCGCGTGCGCAGGCCGGCACGGGCTTGAGGCCGGCTCACGATCGCGGTGGCCGTGCGTGGCCGGATCGCTTTGACAGCTTCCGGGACGCGAAGCCCGAGACAGCGCGCGACCCGCTGGCGAACTCGCCCACGCGGTCTCGCCGGCCTCGATCGCCGCGGCCCTCGAGGCCAACGGACGCGGGAGACTCAGCCACTGGGTGACTCGTCCCGCTGGCCTGGCAGGATCCAGCGCCGGAGGAGGTACTGGCGTTCGCTGGCCTCCGCGACCGGGTCTCGTTCGACGCGCAGCTACAGCCTGACCGTTACGACCTGGTTCCCTGAAGGAGCAGATCCAGCGAGCGCTCCGACGCCGTCGGGCAACTGCGAGCCACTTGTACGACCTTGCTGCTTCCTCGACGGTCAGAAGACTGGACCGTCGATGGCCTCGCGGTCTTCCGGATCGAGAAGCTGCTTCGGCCCGGTGGCTGGCTGCTCATGGATGATCTTGGCTGGACCCACTTCCCAGCCGCGAGGGTCCGCACTCTCGATCGACATTGGGAGCCTCCCCGAGAAGGAGGGCCGGGAGCCTCATCATGCGGCCGCACTCGACCTGATCGTCAAGCAGCACCCAGCGTTCCGAGCTTCGAATCCAGGACGATGGCTTCGGCTGGGCGCCCAAGCAACCTGACCAGCCGCGCCGGCTCACGATCGAGACCACGCGCTCGCTGCCTTTCGTCGTCGCGGGGACGGCGAGCGGTGAAGCGGAGGCTGGACGAGCGGGCTCGCACCTACGACTGGCGGCAGACCGCCTCGGGGTTCCTGATCGAGTCGCAGCTGCGAGCCCGGGCTACTCGGTCGCCATCATGTTCCGCCCCGCATGGTCGTGCGCGGTCAGCTGCGGCCCTGCGGCCGCTTACAGTCGACCAGGGCCGCACGCGGCCCGGCGCGGGCGTCCTCCTCGCCCGCTCGAACGCGTAGAGACCCCCGGCCACCGCTCGTACCCGGGCGGCAAGGGTGGCGGTGCCGGTGCCGAGTCTCGATCCCGGTGCGCTGCTGCTCGA
The DNA here is from genome assembly GCA_963818205.1 of uncultured Solirubrobacterales bacterium. GTDB lineage: Bacteria > Actinomycetota > Thermoleophilia > Solirubrobacterales > 70-9 > CAVVYV01. The sequence continues at coordinate 369,829 of CAWFRG010000009.1, read as the reverse complement.
CGTCATCGGTGACTGCCACAGGTCGTTGGCGCGGCGGCGGTGACGGCTTCTGTACCGATCCGGGACCCCGTGGCTCAGAACCTAGCCATTTGCAGGTTAATACCCGAGCGCGAACTTCGCGTCCTCGGACATCATCTCCGGGGACCAGGGTGGGTCGAAGACCATCTTCGGGTGGACCTTGCTGATCCCCTGGAGGTCGCCGACGAACTCCCGCATCTGCTCGGAGACCTGCGGCCCGATCGGGCAGGCGGGGGTGGTCAGGGTGAAGGTGATGTGGGCCTCGTCGCCCTCGATGTCGACGTCGTAGACGAGCCCGAGGGAGACGAAGTCGAGCCCCAGCTCGGGGTCGATCACCTCTTCGAGTGCCTCGTAGATGTCCTCTTCGGTTGTCGTCTCTGTTGCCATCTTGTCCATCGTACCCAGCGTGATTCGCTCAGACGGCTGCGATCAGTTGTATCCGGGCCCGACATTGCGGCTGAGAGCACTACGCGGATCTTCGGGCTCCGCGGCTTCGGCTTCGCTTCGGTGGCTTCGGCGCTCGCCGAGTCGGCGGGCTTCAGCCCCACCTTGACCAGGCTCCAGTCCCCGGGCGATTGCTCGGCAATCATCCAGGTCGCCTCCGGATGCTCGCTCGGCCATCCGATTCCGCTCATTCTCTGCCTGCTCACGGGTCATTCCTAAAGGATACGGAGGTGGGCCCGCGAGCCGCCCCGAGTAGCCTTCCGGGCCGTGTTCCTGCTGGTTCTCCTCTTCATCCTGGTGCCGATCGCGGAGCTCTACGTGATCATCCAGGTCGGCGGCGCGATTGGGGTCGGGCCGACGATCGCCATCCTGATCCTCGACGGCTTCCTCGGCGCCTTCCTCCTCCGCCAGCAGGGGCGCGCCGCCTGGGTGCGCTTCAACCGGGCGCTGGCCGAGAACCGGCTCCCGCACAAGGAGGTCCTCGACGGTGTCCTGATCATCTTCGGCGGCGCCCTCTTGCTCACCCCAGGCTTCCTCACCGACATCGTCGGCCTGATCCTGCTGATCCCGCCCACCCGGGCGATCGTCCGGGCATTGATGGCCAGGATCGTGAGGGGCCGACTCTCGATGGGGCCCGCGGGCGCGACCTGGGGCTACGGGCAGGTCCGGCGGCGCGGAGCGCGCCGGAGGCCGGCGCCGGACGGCCCTTCCCCCGGCGGACCTGGTGGACCCGGTGCACCCGGAGGGCCTCCGCGGAGTGGCCGCCGCGCACCCGACCCCGCCGGCTGGGAGGAGGCACTCTTCCCGGGGCGGACTCGCCGCGGCGGCCCCCGACCCGATGACATCGAGGGCAGCGGCCAGGAGATCCGTGACGATGACGAGCTGCCGCCGCCTCCCAAGAAGCCAGCCGAAGGATGAGCGACGGAGGATCGGCCGCGATCGTCTGCGGTTTCTCCGACCTCGCCGCCGGCGTCGGCGGCGTCGCCTGGGAGCTCGGCGGGCGCGGCGGCCTCCTGCTCAACAGCAACGAGGTTCAGGAGGCGGAGGTCGGCATCTCGCCGGAGGGCGAGGGAGTGCGGCTCGAGATGCGCACCAAGGGCGCCGAGGTGGAGGCGACCCTGGTCCCCAGTCCCGGCACCGTCGAGCCGCGATCGCCGGGGGAAGCGGAGCCACCCGGCGGGGCCCTGGAGGCGGCGATCTGCACGGCAACGGTCCGCTCCAAGGGCTGGGGCCGGACCTTCCAATGTCCCGGGCACCTGAGCCGCTGGGCCGCTGATCCCCTCGAGGGCGCCGGGCGCTTCCGGCACCTGGCGATCGAGGCGGCCGAGGGCTCGCTCCTGCTGCTCTGCTCGCGCGGCGCCCCGGGCGCCGAGAGCCACGGCGACGAGGAGGCCGCCGGCCTGGTTGCTCGAGCCCGAAGGCGGCGCCGTCGCCTTTGGGGAGGCGCTCCTCTCCACCCAGTACGACGAGGCCGGGCGCCAGACCCGGGCCGGCCTCGAGCTCTGGCCGGAGGGCGAGGAGCAGACGACGAGGGCGGCAGCCACAAGGTCTGCTGGCACCCGGCTGGGCGGCACTGAGGCCGCCGACCGGGGTGTGACTGCGGCGCTGCTGCGCTGCTCGACCGAGGGCGCCGAGGGCCTCGGCAGCTACCTGATCTGGCGGGGGTGACGATGGCCGAGCCAGACCAGCGGATCACCACCGTGATCTCCGACTTCGGCGGAGTCCTGACCACGCCGCTGGTGCAGTCTTTCGCCGCGGTCCAGGACGAGACCGGGATCCCATTCGAACAGCTGGGGAACGCGATGGCGGTGATCGCCGAGAACGAGGGCAAGCATCCGCTGTACGAGCTCGAGAAGGGACAGGTGAGCGAGGTCGATTTCCTGGCCAAGGTCGGCGACGCCCTCGAGCCCGAGCTGGGCCATCGCCCGGAGATGCACCGCTTCCGCGAGATCTACTTCGAGGCGCTCCATCCGAACGAGCCGATGATCGATTTGATGCGCGAGCTCAAGGACGACGGACACCGGATGGCGATGCTGACCAACAACGTCCGCGAGTGGGAGCCGCTCTGGCGGGCGATATTGCCGGTGGACGAGATCTTCGAACTGGTGGTCGACTCAGCCTTCGTCGGCTGCCGGAAGCCGGAGCCCGAGATCTACGAGCTCACCCTCGAGCGGCTCGGCGGTGTCGCCCCTGATCGCTGCCTGTTCATCGATGACGCCGACGTCAACTGCGAGGCGGCGGCGAGGCTCGGGATGACCGCGGTCCATTACCGGAGCAACGACCAGGCGATCCCGGAGATCCGGAACGCGCTGGGCCTTTAGGGAGCAGCTGCCTCCCGTCGCATCGCCCGCTCACGGAACCAGCCGCCCAGCGCCGCGAATCCGACCCCGAGAACGGTGGTGATCAGTACCAGCAGAATCGCTGGCTCGGGCAGGTCGGCCTTCGCGTCAGCGCCGTGGATCTCATGCGCGAGCAGGATCGATCCGCCGAAGATCGAGCCGGCGATGAGCCCGCGCTTCGCTCCGGTTGCCGCTCCAACGTGATCGAAACCGGCGCCGATGCCGCCGAGAACACCGAGCACCGAGAGGACGAGGTAGGTGGCCTCCGAGACACCGAGGAAGTACCCGGTCAGGGCCCCGTAGAGAGCCGGAAGGACGACGGCCAGCAGTATTTGGACGGAGCGGGATTGCTCGAGGAGCAGCGGCGGCAGTCTCACGGTTGGGCGATCCTATGCGCCGCGAAACCGCTAGTTGTCGCTGCCGGAGCGGTCCCAGATGTAGAGCTCGGTCGCCTCGCGGGCGAGCTCCATCAGGCGGGCCGGCGAAAGCCATTCGAGCACCAGGTCGAGGGCGCGCTCCTCGCTGATCCCCTCCTCGAAGGCCTCCTCGCCACGGAAGCCCGCGGCGAGCTTCAAGGCCTCGCGGCGGTGCTCGCCGAGCGAGTCGAAGGCGCCCATGAGGAAGTCGCGGTTGGGGAGCGGGTGCCCGACCTCCATCGAGCCGTGCCAGGCGGCCAGCATCGAGATGTCGTGCTCGTCGAGCTCGGAGATCGCCTTCGCGTAGTGGGTCTCGAGCTCGGTATCCGGGATCTCGTCGACCCAGGCTCGTACCGCCTCGCCGAGGAGCTGGCGGCGCGCCTCGCGGCCGACCGAGTCAGCGATCGCTCGGATCGCGTCGGCGGGGTCTACGAAGCAAAGTGACATGTCGGCTCTCAATTCCCTCAGGGGGCTCTCGTTGGATGACGCGGGGGCAAAGATAGAACCGCCCCCCGACGGTAAAACCAGGCCCGAAGTTTCCGCGCGTTATGCGTGGAAGGACGCCGTTTTGAGGCCCGCGCGGCCTTGGCCCTGCGCCGCGGCCGGGCCTATGCTGGCCTCGATGCCGCTCTCGCTGATCGCGGGCCCTCCCAACTCCGGCCGCACCGGCGTGGTCCTGGAGGGCTTCCGGGCCGCTGCCGGCCGCGACCCGGTGCTCGTCGTGCCCACGGTGGACGACGTCGAGCGCTTCGAGCGCGAGCTGACCTCGCGGGGCGAGCCCGTCGTCGGCGCCTCGACCGTCACCTTCGACCGGCTCTTCGCCCTGGTCGCGCGGGCGACCGACGCCCCGGCGGGCCCGGCGCTGAGCGTTATCCAGCGGCGGCGCCTTGCCCGAGATGCCGTCTCCCGGACGAAGCTTCGGCTGCTCGCCGCATCGGCCACGCGTCCCGGTTTCGCCGCCGCGCTCGACGAGCTCGTCTCCGAGCTTCAGGCGGCCGCGATCGATCCGCTCGCCCTTCGCGAGCGCGCCACCGAGGCGGGTTCGTATGAGCTCGAGATCGCGGCGCTCTACCAGGCCTATCTGGAGGTCCGCGACGACCTCGGCCGCCACGACGACCACTCGCTGGCGGCCGCGGCCACCGCCGCCCTGCGCGCCCGGCCCGAGGCCTGGGGCGCTCGGCCCCTTTTCCTCTACGGCTTCGACGACCTCACCGTGGAGCAGCTCGAGCTGGTCCGCGAGCTCTGGCGCGGCACCGAGGTGACGATCGCCCTTCCCTGGGAGGACCGCGAGGTGCTGGCGGCGGCGCGGGGCAGCCTCTTCGCCGAGCTCCGCGATGTCGACGGCGTCGAGATCACGGAGCTCGAGCCCGACCCCAGGTTCACGATGAGCGGGACGCTGTTCGAGCTCGAGCGCCGCTTCGGCGAGCCCGCCGAGCCCGAGCCGGAGCCGATCGCCAACGACGGCGGGCTCGCCCTGCTCGCCTCGGCGGGAGAGCTGGCGGAGGCCGAAGCGGTCTGCGCCGAGGTCGCCCGCCTCCTCCACGACGGCGTCCCCGCCGGCGAGATCGCGATCGTCCTCCGCGACCCGGCATCTGCCGGCCCGCTCTACCGCAGGGTGCTCGGGCGGTTCGAGATCCCGGCCGCGGTCGAGGCAGACCTGGCGCTTACCCGCACCGCCACCGGGGCCGGGCTGGTGGCGCTGCTCGAGGCGGCGGTTGGTCGCCGCCGCGCCTCCGATCTGCTCGCCTACCTGCGCACTCCGGGGGTTGCCTCCCCCTCCCGGGTCGACTGGTTCGAGCGGAAGCTGCTCCGCGGGCGGCTGCGAAGCACCGACGAGGCGATCGCAGCCTGGGACGGCGACGGCAGCGGGGGGCTGCGGGAGGTCGAGCGCCTGCGCCTGGCCGGATCCGGCCCGGAACTGCTCCGCGAGGCAGGCCGGCAGGCTCGCTGGGTCGCCGAGCTCGCGCTCCGGCGCCGAGGAGCGACTGCGAGCGAGGATCGCGCCCTGGAGCTTCGCGCCGGTGCCGACGCCGAGCAGGCGCTGGAGGAACTGGCTGAGCTCGGCCTCCCCCACTCCCCCGAGGAAGTGATCGCGGCGGTCGCCGGGATCGACGTACCGATGTGGCGGGGGCCGACCGAGGGCCGGGTAAGGGTGATCAGCCCCTACCGCGCCCGCGCCCGCCGGGTCAGTCACATGTTCGTCGCCTCACTCCAGGACGGCGATTTCCCCCGCCGCGACACCGGCGGCCCGTTGCTCTCCGACGAGGCGCGCTCGACCCTGGCGCTGCCGCCCCGACAGAAGGCAGAGGTCGAGGACCGCTACCTGTTCTCGGTCTGCCTCTCGCGACCGAAACGGCGACTGTGGCTGTCCTGGAGAAGCGCCGATGACGAGGGCGGCGCCGCCAGCCGCTCCCCGTTCGTCGACGAGGTGCGGGAGCTGCTCGATCCGCCGCTGCCCGAAGACACGGAGGAGCGCGACGAGGCGATCGTCGCCGAGGCGGCCGGCCGGGGCCTCGCCGAGTCCGTGTTTTCGCCCGGCGAGGCCCCGAGCGAAGCGGAGCTGGCGAGGGCCGAGGCCGCGGCTGGCGTCGAGGCTGCGACGAGCGCGCCGGTCCGAGAGCGAGTCGTCGCCCGCCTGGCGGCCGCCGCCGAGAGCACCACGGTCGAGCGACTGAGGCCGGGCCCGCTGAGGCTCCCGCCCGTGCTCGAGCGGATGCGCGCGAACGAGCTCTTTGGCCCGTCCACCCTGGAGGAGTACGCCGAGTGCCCCTACCGCTGGTTCGTCGACCACGAGCTGAAGCCGCGGCGGATCGGTCCCGAGGAGGAGCCGCTGACCGCCGGGATGATCGCCCACAAGGTGCTCGAGCAGCTCTACGCGGAGCCGCCCAGCGACGACCGCCGCCCGACTACGGCGAGCCTCGAACGATGGACGGCGCGTGCCAGCGAGCTGATCGAGGAGATCGGCCCGGAGCGGCTCCCGCGCGAACGGGCCGACACCGCGGCGGCCCTCCGGCGGGTCGAGGGACTGGTGCTGGCCTTCCTCGCCGACGAGGCGCGCACCGCGACCCCGTTCGAGCCGGACCCCAAGTTCGCCGAGGCCCGCTTCGGGTTCGAGGGCTCCGATAAGCCGCCGTTGAGGCTCGAGGGCGGAGGCGTCCACGGCCAGATCGACCGGATCGACATCGGCCCGGCGGGCGAAGCCCTGGTTCAGGACTACAAGTCGGGGGCGAAGGTGGAGGGCGGCAAGGGGATGCTGGAGAAAAAGGGAAGGCTCCAGCTGCAGCTCTACCTGCTCGCGGCCCGCGAGATCTGGGGCCTCGAGCTCGCCGGGGGCCTCTACCGACCGCTCGGCGGAAGCAGCGACCGGACGCCGAGGGGGCTGCTGCGAAAGGCGCTCGGCGAGGAGCTCGAGGGGCTCGACCCGAGGCCGGGCGACCAGCTCAAGGACGAGGACTTCGAGCAGGCCCTGTCCGAGGCGAAGGAGCGGGCAGAGGAGATCGTCGGCGCGATCCGCGGCGGCAACATCGGCCGCCGCCCGATCGGCAACCGCTGCCCCGACTACTGCCAGTTCCAGCCGATCTGCCGTCGCGAGCGCGGACTCCCCGAGGATGAGCCCCACGGCGAGGAGGAGCAGGAGGAATGAGCCGGCCGGAGCGCACCGAGCAGCAGCTCGGCGCGGTCGCCGATCGCGAGCGCGACGTCTTCCTCCGGGCCGGGGCGGGAACCGGCAAGACCACGGTGCTGGTCGATCGCTTCTGCGCGGCGGCGCTCGACCCTGAGGGTGGGGTCGAGCGAATCCTCGCCTTCACCTTCACCGAACGGGCCGCCGACCAGCTCCGCCGCCGGGTGCGCGAGGAGCTGATCGAGCGCGGCCGGGAGGCGAGCGGGGAGCGGCTCGAGGCGCTGCGGGACGCTCAGGCGGCGACCGACCGCGCCTGGATCTCGACCATTCACGGCTTCTGCCGCCGGCTGCTCGCCTCCCACCCCGCCGCCGCCGGGCTCGACCCACGCTTCCGGGTGGTCGACGAGGCCGAGGCCGACCGACTCGCTACCCGCGCGTTCGACGCGGCGCTCGAGGAGCTGGTCGAGGCAGGCGAGGCCGAGGCGCTGGAGCTGGCGGCGGCCAACCGCCGCCGCACTCTCTTGGAGATGACCCGCGGTGCCTACGATGAGCTCCGCAGCCACGGCGATCCCGCTCCGGGGCTGCCCGAGCCCCCCGAAGCCGACCCGGCCGAAGCGATCGGCGCCCTGGTCGAGGCGGCGAAGGAGGCGCAGCCGGAGTGCGCCGAAGCCGCCGGCGCCAAGGGACAGCTGAGCCGGGAGCGGATTGCCGCCGCCGGCGAGCTCGACCCCGGCGCCGCTGCCGACGCCGAGCTCCTCGCCAAGCTGGGCGGGCTCGAGATCCTCTCCAAGGGGAAGCATTTCGACGGCGAGGCCTGCGAGCGCTACACCCGGGCGCTGAAGCGGGCGCGCTCAGCCGTCGCCGCCCAGGTGCTCCGCCCCGCCTACGAGCAGCTCCGCGAGCTGGTCACCGGCTTCGGAGGGCGCTACGAGGAGCTCAAGGCCGCCCGCTCGGCGCTCGACTTCGAGGACCTGCAGCTGCGGGCGGTCGAGCTGCTGCGCGGATCGGAGCGGATTCGCGACCGCTACCGCGAGCAGTTCCGGCATCTGATGGTGGATGAGTTCCAGGACACCAACGGGCTCCAGCTCGGCCTGATCGAGCAGCTGCGCGGCACCGGAGACGAGGTTGTTCCTGGTCGGCGACGAGTTCCAGTCGATCTACGGCTTCCGCCACGCCGACGTCGAGGTCTACCGCCGCGAGCACCGCCGCTTCGCCGAGGGCGGCGAGCCGAACGGGGTCGCCTTGCCGCTGACCGGCAACTTCAGGGCGGCGCCCGGGCTGGTGGCCGCGACCAACGCGATCGGCGCCGGGCTGCTGCCGGGCTTTGAGCCGCTGACCGCGGCGCGGCGCGGCTCAGGCTCGGCAGGTGAGCGAGGCGCCGGTCGAGCTGCTCCTGACCGTCGACAACAAGAAGGCGTGGGAGGCCGAGGAGACCGCGCTACCGCGCCCGGACGACGACCCCAGCTCGGGCTCCAAGGTCGCCGAGGCAAGGCGGCTGGCGGCGCGCCTGCGCGAGCTCGTCGATCAGGGCGAGGAGCCCGCCGAGATCGTCGTCCTGATGCGGGCCTTCACCCACGTCGCGGCGGTGGAGCGGGCGCTGGGCGACGCCGGTCTCGACCCCTACGTGGTCGGAGGGCGCGGCTTCTGGTCGCAACAGCAAATCGAGGATCTGCGCTGCCTGCTGGCGGTCATCGCCAACCCGCTCGACGACGAGGCCCTGTTCGGCGCTCTCGCGTCGCCGGCGTGTGCGGTGCTCCCCGACACCCTCTGGCTGCTCCGCCGCGCGGCCAGCGCCCCCGGCGACAACGGACGCGAGAGCCTCTTCCACGTCTGGCCGCTGATCCGAGACCTGGTCGACGGCAAGGAGCCCGAGCTCGGCGACCCGGACGCGGCGGGGCTGATCCCGGCCGAGGAGCTCGAGCGGCTGCGCGGCTTCGCCACCAGGCTCGGGGAGCTGCGACGGCTGGGCACCGAGGGCGGCCTGGAGGCGCTCACGGATCGCGTCGCCACCACCTTCGGCTACGACCTCACCACCCTGCTGCGCGACGACGGCCCAGCTCGCTGGGCGAACGCCCGGAAGTTGATGCGCCTTGCTCGCGAGTTCGACGCTCGCGAGGGACCGGACCTCGGCGCCTTCCTCGACTACCTGCGGACGCGGGCCGGCCAGCGTGACCGCGAGGCCGAGGCCGCCAGCCGCGCCGAGGGCCACGCCGGGGTCAGGGTGATGACCGTGCACGCCGCCAAGGGGCTCGAGTTCGGGGTGGTCGCGGTCGCCGACCTCGGCCGCGGCCTGCAGCTCGGCTGGACCCCGCTGCGGGTCGCACCCGGAGCGGATGGGCCCGACGGAGGCGAGGCGGCGCGAGTCGGAGTCCAGCTCGGCCGCCTCGGCCGCCCCGCGGAGCGGATTGGCGACTACGAGGACTTGACCGAGTTGGCCGCCGAGCGCGAGGCCGAGGAGGAGGGGCGGCTCGTCTACGTCGCCGCCACCCGGGCGAAGCGCCGCCTGCTGCTCAGCGGCACCTTCAACCCCAAGTCGCTCGACGCCGAGCCGATTAGGCGGAAGCCGATCAGTCACCAGCTGATCCGAACCCTCTTGGGCGGCGACCCCGCGGAGCGCGATGTCGAGCTCCCGGCGGCCGAGGTTGACGGCGCTCCAAGTGGCGACATCCGGGTGCGGGTGAGCGAACCGGGGCCCGGCGTCGGCGCGGAGCTGCTCGTCGCCCGAGAGTCGAAGCCCGACGCCGCGCCATCGGCCGAGGCGGAGCCGCCGCTGAGCAGGCCGGCGGCGCCGCCGGCGCTGATCGGCGGGCTCTCCTACTCGGCTCTCTCCGAATTCGAGCGGTGCGGATACCGCTTCTACGTCGAGCGGGTGCTCGGGATCAGCCAGCCCGAGGGCGCCGCCCCCGGGGGCGACGGGGAGGCGGGCCCGGAGAGCCGGCGCCGCTTCGGCCCGGGCGTCGCCGTGCACGCGCTGCTCGAGTGGAGCGCCCGCAACCGCTGGCGCGACCCAGGTCCCGAGCGGGCCTCGGCGGCGCTCCGGGAGCAGGGCCTGGAGGGAAGCGAGGAGCAGACCGAGCGGGCGCTCGAGCTGGTCGGCGCCTGGCTGGACTCGCCCCTGCGTGAGCAGCTCGACGGCGCAAAGTTGAGCGCCGAGGTGCCCTTCGTGCTCTCGGTGGGCGGCACCCTGGTCCGGGGCTCGATCGACCTCTTGGCGGAGCGGCCCGATGGCTCGGTCGCGGTGGTCGACTACAAGACCGACCGGCTCGGCGATCGCGATCCCGTCGACGCCGCCGGGCGCTACCGCGTCCAGCGCGACCTCTATGCGCTCGCGGCCGCGGCGAGGGGGACCCCGGTCGAGACCGCCTATGTCTTCCTCGAGCGCCCTGAGCAAGCGGCCACCGACAGCTTCGACGAGGCTGAGCTGAAGGCGGCGCGGGCGAGGATCGAGAATCTGCTCGGCGGGCTCGCCGAGGGGCAGTTCCAGGTCACCGACCGGCCGCACGCCGCCCTCTGCCACGACTGCCCGGCGCGAGAGCGGCTCTGCAGCCACGGGCCGGAGGCAACTCTGCGCGACTCCCCCGAGCCGCCGGTCGAGCCGGGCGCTGCGGGACCCGCCGCCGAGGAGCGGGGAAGCGAGCCGCAGCTCTCGCTGCTGGAGGGCGGATGACCAGTTTGGGGGTGTTCGGCTACGGCTCCCTTGTCCTTCCGGAAAGCGTGGAGATGACCCTGAGGCGGCCAGTCGGAGCGCCTCACCGTGCCGCCCTTCACGGCTGGCGTCGCCGCTTCTCCCAGGCCCGCGACAACCTCACCTGCGAGAAGACCTTCGAATGCGAGGATGGCTCCCGGCCGGAGTGGATCCTCGGGCTCAACGTCGAGGACGGCGAGGACGACGCCGGGCCGGTCAACGGGGTGGTGATCGAGGTGACTGAGGCCGAGCTCGACCGCCTCGATATTCGCGAGATCCGCTACGACCGGGTTGACGTCACCGAGCTCGTTGAGGGCGAGAATCTCCCCGCCACGGTCGTCACCTACGTCGCCAAGGACTACCATTTCGCCCCCGAGCCCCCCGAGGACGCGGTCATCCTCGCCACCTACGCCACCGCGATCGAGCAGGGGTTCGACGCCCTCGGATCGGGCGAGCTCGACCACTACCTGCGAACCACCGGGCCCTATCCGGTTGACCGGGTCAGGCCACTCTGGTCGTCGACCAGATCCCCAAAGGCAACCCACGCGCCTGGTGATGCGCCGGCCCCGGCTAGTGGGCGGACTCTACTGCGGCCGCTGCGGCCTCGGTGGGAGTTTGGGCCGGCTCCGGGGCGGGCTGCACCTCGGTGAGGTCGAGGTGGTCGGCGGGAGCGTTCTGTCGCCGCGAGAGGGCGAGGAAGGGCAGCGCCAGGACCGAGATCCCGGCTGACATCACATAGGAGGGCGCGTAGCCCCAGACATCGGCCGCCTTACCGAGGATCGGCTGGGTCCAGACCCCGCCGGAGGAAGCCATCATCGAGTCGAAGGAGAGGATCGTCGCCCGCTGCCGCGACGGGATCAGGCCGTTGAGGTAGGTCTGTCGAATCGGCATCGTCGCCGCGAACATCAGCCCCCAGACCGTAGTCAGCCCGATAACCGCCCAGAAGCTCTCGATCAGCCCGACCAGGCAGAGGGTGAGCGAGCTCAGCCCCGCCATCAGGATCAGGGACGTGGTGCGCCGGTGGAAGAGGGCTCGGATCCGGGGCGCCGCCACCCCGCCGAGGATCTGAGCGCCGGCGACGATCGCCGCCGCGAGGCCGGCGATCTGGTACGCGGTCGGGTCCCCATAGAGCTCGAGCAGATAGGGCTGGAGGGCGTAGAAGGCGTAGATGCCGACTCCCCCGGTGAACAGCGCCTCGACCATCAGCCACTTGACCGCCGGAACCCGCCAGCCGTAGTCGATCGAGGCGGAAGCGATCTTTCGCATCTCGGCGAGCGGCCGGCCGCTCTTGTCAGGAGTGAAGCCGACGTCGTGCATAAGCCGGAAGGCGACGACGAACATCACGATCAGGATCGCCCCGCGGAGCACGAACGGCACCCCGAGGGTGGTTTGCTCGGCGATGAACCCTCCCGCCACCGAGCCGGAGAGCATCCCCACGCCGGTGACCATCTGGCCGCGTCCGAAGACCGTCTCCAGCTTGCCGGTGAACCCGGTCGTGGTCAGCGCGTCGACCAGCCAGGCCTCGACCGCACCGGAGAAGAAGGTGAAGCCGAGGCCGAGCAGGAGCGAGACGATCGCCCACTGCCAGAAGGGCGCCTCGATCTGCCACAGCATCACGTAGAGCAGACTCGACCCGGACAGAGTCAGGGTGCCGAGCAGATAGGACATGCGGCGGCCGATCGTGTCGGCGACGATCCCCGTCGGCACCTCGAAGATCACCATTCCGGCCGTGAAGAAGGCGTTGGCCGCGAACGCCTCCAGGTTCGAGAGCCCGGCGTCGAGGAGGAAGATCGTGTTGATCCCCCAGATCAGCGATGCGGCAAGCGTATTGCCGAGCATCAGCAGGAGGTAGGTGCGCTGTATCGATCGGGAGGTCGGCACCTAGTGCCCCGTCCAGAAACGCCTCACCGGAAATGACGGCCCCCGATCACCGCCATGCTGCGTCCTCCGGGGCACTACACGCGGTGCCAGCGGCGGGCCCAGTCGCGGAGATCGTCGATCACCGGCTCCAGCGAGTGGCCCTTGTCGGTGAGCTCGTAGCTCACTCGCGTTCGGGTCCCCTCCTGGACCTCGCGCCGGACCAACCCGGCGCGCTCGAGCTCCTTCAGGCGGCAGGAGAGGAGCCGATCCGACATCCCCGGCACCGACTCTTTCAGCTCCGCGAAGCGCAGCGGCCCGTCGGTGAGGGCGTAGAGGATCGCTCCGGCCCAACGGCGCCCGATCAGCTCCACCGCCACGTGGAAGTGGGGACAAACCTGTTTCGGCTGCGCCCGCCTCCTTTAAGGACGAGGGCGCGACACCTGTCCGGGATCTCACCTCGAACCAAGCTTACCGATCGTAAGAGACCGGCTTTTTGGGCCGTCTGACCGTGCCTGGGCAAACTCACCTCGTGCAGGGCCCGGTACCTACCTCGCCGGTGGAGTCGGAGAGCGCCTCGCGGACGATCTCGTTCGGCACCCCGAAGCCGCTCGGCTTGCCCTCCGTGGTGGCGGCGAAGATCGTCGTGAGGACGTCGCCGGCGCCGTCGACCATCGGCCCGCCCGAGTTGCCGCTGTGGATCTCCCCGCGGAGGGCAGTCAACCGCCGTGTGACCGGGCCGCGGCCGTAGGCGTCCTGGCTGATCACCGTGCCGGTGGCGCCGAGCCGGGCGGGGGAGATCGTGAAGGGGCCGTTCTCGGGATAACCGAGCACCGCCCCCGGGGTGCCGCTGGACGGATTTGGCACCAGCCTCAAGGCGGGGCTGTCGAGCGAGCCGACTCGAAGCAGGGCCAGGTCGTTGGTCGAATCGAAGTGAACGGGGGTGGCGTCGAGCGCGCTGCCACCGGATGGGGTCACGGTCGTGTCCTCCTCGCCGGCGATCACATGGGCGTTGGTGACCACCAGCCCCGCAGCCGCCACCCAGCCCGATCCCTCAACCCCGAGCCCGCAGGCGGTCCCCAGCACCTTGACGACGCTCTCCTCGTCGCCGGCCACATCCGGGTCCTGCGCGAGGCGGGAGTCGGGCGGCCCCACCCCAGGGCTTGGGCCGTTGATCGCCACCCGCGGGTCGATCCGGTTGAGGATGTTGAGCAGGTCCCCCGATGGCGGGAAGGTGTCGTTGAGGGCGCGGAGAATCGCCGAGCGCTGGACCGCCTGGCGCAGATCCTTCGCCCCCGGAGTGTTGAGGGCGACCGCTCCGAAGAGCCAGGCGAGCCCAAGGCCGAGGGCGGCCAGCAGCAGCGCTCCCCCCGCTGCATCGACGAGCACCATCCGATCGCGGCGAAGGATTCGCGCGCGCAGCGCATGCGCCACACCCTCCAGCGAGACCGCCGCGATCCCGCCGATCAGGAACCCTCCGGCGAGGGCAAGAGCGGGGGCATACGGCGATTCCGAGCCATCGGGCAGCAGAGCCGGGCCCAGGCGGCTGCCGGCGAATGCGCCAAGTGCGAAGCCCGCCAAGCTGAGGGCGCCCACCAGCAGTCCCTGCTGATAGCCCCAGAACCCCATGGCGAGGACGAAGACGAGGATCAGCCAGTCGAGGCCGGTCACGGACTCGAATACAAGCACCCGGCGTTGCGCGTTTCCCGTCCGCGAGCGATTACCTTTCCAACGTGAATCCTCCTCGGGCAGGTGCGGCCTCCCTGCGCAGCCGAGGACGCGGCTCGAGCACAGGGGACGATCCGCGACCCGGCAAGAAGGCGACCCAGACTCAAAGCGAGCGCCAGCGGCGGCTCAAGCAGCGCGCCTTGCCGCTGTTGGTGGTGGCGGTGATCGCCTTCATCGTCGGGATGATCTCGGCCGCCGGCTCTGCCGAGCAGGACATGGCCGAGCGCTTCGTCGAGGCCTGGGCCGCCCAGGACTTCCCTGCGATGCACGACGAGCTCAGCGGCTCGGCCCAGTCCCGGGTCCGGGTTGTGGAGCTCGCCTCCGCCTACCAGGAAGCGCAGCTGGCCTCCACCGCCACCGCGATCGATCCCGGTGAGGCGGACGGGCCCAAGGACAAGGATGGAACGGAGGTCGTCGAGGTCGAGGTCGGAATTCGCACTGCGCTCTTCGGGCGGATCGACGGCACTATCAGCCTCCCGCTCGAGGACGGCAAGGTCGCCTGGGCGCCGTACCTGACCTTCCCCGGACTCGTGGAGGGCGAGCGCGTCGGGCGCCGGCTCACCCTCGGGGACCGCGCCCCGATTCTGGCCAAGGACGGGACGCCGCTAGCCGAGGGCAAGGGCCTGTCGCGCGGCTCCCCCCGGCTCGGCTCCGCCGCGATCGACGTCACCGGCGAGGTCGGATCCCCGGACAGCGAGCTCCAGGCACAGCTCCAGAAGCAGGGGTACCCCGGAGACCAGAACACCGGCGTCAGCGGCCTCGAGCTCGCCTTCAACTCGCGGCTGGCGGGCAGGCCCGGGGGCGAGCTGCTCGCCGTCCAGGAGGGGACGAACCTCCCCGACGTTCCCAAGGGCGCCGAGGGTCGGGTTCTGGCCACCGCCCAGCAGCAGCCCGGGGCCCCGGTGACGACAACGATCGATCCGGAGCTCCAGGAGACGACCGTGGACGCGCTCGGCGGCCAATCCGGGGGCATCGCAGTCCTCGCCGCGCGCACCGGCGAGGTCCGGGCGCTGGCTGGTTCCGCCTATTCCGCGCCCCAGCCGCCGGGCTCCACCTTCAAGGTGGTGACCACCACCGCCGGACTCGAGGCGGGCAAGGTGAAGCTTGGCGAACAGTTCCCGGTCGTCACCCAGATCAACCCCGACCCAGTCAACGGCGCCCGGGTGATTGACAACGCCCATGACGAGCCCTGCGGCGGCAGCTTCGTCGACGCCTTCGCGAAGTCGTGCAACACCGTGTTCGCGCCGCTCGGGGTCAAGATCGGCGCCGCGAAGATCGTCGAGACCGCCGAGCAATACGGCTGGAACCAGGCGCCCACCCTCTACGACGCCAAGGCGACCGCGGCCACCGACCCAGGCCGGATGACGATGCCGACCAACTTCGAGGGCGACACCTCGCACACCAACATCTCGGTGACGGCGATCGGCCAGGGCGAGGTGCTGGCGACCCCGCTGGGGATGGCCTCGGTCACACAGGCGATCGCCGCCGGTGGCACGCGCAGCCCGACCCCGATCGTCAGTGAGCCAGACCTCCAGGCCGACGCTGGACCGGTCGAGGTCACATCGACGGAGAACGCTCGGATCCTCACCAGCCTGATGCGTGGGGTCGTCAGCAACGGCACCGGGACGGCCGCCGCCCTCCCCAAGACTCAGGTCGCCGGCAAGACCGGCACCGCGGAGCTCGGCCCGAGGCCGAACCAGCCGCAGCAGCCGGTGGGCCCAGGAGCGCAGCCGCCGGAGCCGGAGCAGATCATCGACGCCTGGTTCATCGCGTTCGCGCCAGCCCAGAAGCCGAAGCTGGCGATCGCCGTGATGCTGATCGATGCCGACGGCGACGGCGGCGAGGTGGCCGCGCCGATCGCGCAGGACATTCTCGGTTCGGTCCTGCCCTAGGGCATTCCGAAGGCGACGCCGACGATCACCAGGCCGCCGCCGATCGCGGTGATCAGGCCGCCCGGTCCCTCGAGCGCCAGCCCCAAGGCGACGCCGATAATCGCCAGCGCCGTGCCCCCGGCGAGCAGCATCCACCAGTTGACGCCCGGGGCGCCCGGGCGGGGAGCGGCGGGGGTGGTCAGGATCGTCGCCAGGGCCATCAGACCCACCCCCACCACGCCGCCGGCGGTACCGAGCAGTCCGACCAGCGCCAGGGCGGCGCCGATCCCTCCGATTCCGAGCAGCGCCTGCAGGCGTGGCCTGCTCATCGAGGCTCCACGAGCGGGGGCGCTACCTGCAGGGTCCATGGCCGCAAGAAGGGCACCATTGCCGCGCCCCCTAGATATCAAGCTCGACGGTGCCGTCCTCGCCGCTGTAGCTGACCTCCAGCTCCAGCGGCCGGTTCTCGCCGACGGTGCTGGGAACCAGGAAGAGGACGATCGAGCCCTGGGTGGGCCCGCTGGCGGCCGGCGTATCGGGCGCCGGCGCCTCGGAGTGGGCGTCGATGTTGCCGCCGAGGTCGAGGGCAAAGGGCGAGTTGCTGTCGATCGCCTCGAACGCCTGCCCGGTGGTGTCGACCACGCTGAGCTCGGCGGCGGTCGGCAGCCGAGCATCCTCGGATCCCTCGTTGTCGATCTCGATGAAGACGCCGAGGTAGTCCTGGCCGGCGGGCGGCGGCACCTGCTGACCCGCCAGGTAGACGCCATCCTCGGGGTCATTGGGGTTGAGGAAGCGGGTGATCTGGACGTTGAACCGGAGCTCGCCGAGCTCGAGCGGCTCGCCCTCGACCACGTCCTTCTTCGCCTCCTCACCACAGCCGGCCGCCCCGGCGAGGACGACGGCAAGGGAAAGCGCGACTGCGAGGGCTCCTGTCCGGCCCCGGCCCGGGTTCATGAGGGGCGCAAGTCTATCCGCAGCCCCGCCGCGCTCATCGCGGTGCTGTCGGCACCCGGTCGGCGCCGGCGACCTGCTCGCGCGGGGCCGCGACATCCGCTCCCGACTCGATCAGCTCGCCCAGGCGGCGGAGGGCCCGCTTCCAGCGCCGTCGCCACCAGCCGCTGCGGCCGAGCTCGCGGAGACGATCGACGATTGCCGCGGGCTCGGTCCAGAAGGTGAAGACCACCGTGGTCACAGCTCCGGGGCCCCCGCTGAGCTCCCAGAGCGCTCTGCAGGGGATCCGGTCGAGCCTGCCGCCGCGCCCGCTCTCGGCGATCCGGTGGGGGCGCTCGGCATCGGAGATCACCGTCTCCATGTAGGTGATGCCGCCAGGCGCGTCAACCCGGAAACGGGCGGCGGCGCCCTGGCCTACCGGCGGGATCCGCTCGAGGCGATAGTCCTTGAGAAAATGGTCGGTCCAGGCCGGCCGCCGGCCAAGGTCCACGATCAGATCGAAGACGCGCTCGCGCGGGGCGTCGATTGTGGTGGTGAGCGAGATCGGCCCCATCATCAAACGGGTCGCTCCTGCGGAGCACCCTCGAATCACGCGATTCTATCCACGCGGGCATCGCTCCTTCGCCCCCGCAAATAATGGACTTTGCGTCCATCGCGGCAGAGGTTTGTCGCCGATTTGGAGTACAGCGGTAGTATCGATCGAGCCCTAGAGGATGGCCGCCACCGAAAAGAGCAAGGACGACGTCCACCAAACGGGGGAGCCAGTCCCCTTCGGTTCCTTCCTCTGTATCGACTGTTCCTTCCCCGTTTCGCTCGATCCCGCCGATGAGATGCCGGAGTGCCCGAATTGCGGCGGCTCCGAGTTCCGGCGCGGCTCTTTGTTCGAGGCGCCGACGTTGCGGAACATCGCGATCACTCGGCCGACGGAGAAATCCCCCAACTGGCTGGGGAGGATCCGCGACGGGATCGACGAGCCGGGCAAGTACATGGCGATGTTCGCCGACGGCCGATCGCGAGTGATGAAGCTCGACGACGGCTGGTCGCGGATCGGCCGCAGCCGCTCGGCCGACATCCGGCTCGACGATCCGACCGTCTCCCGCCGTCACGCGGTGGTGGTGAAGACCCCCGAGGGCGAGCTGCGGGTGCTCGATGACCGCTCGATGAACGGGATCATCGTCAACGGCGAGCCCGTCGACTGGGCGCACCTGAGCGACGGAGACGAGCTCCAGATCGGCCGCTACACGCTGCACGTGGTCGAGTCGACCGGCGTCCCGGCCGATACCGCCTAGCGCCCCCGTCGAGACCTACTCAGTTGAGATGCTCGGGTCCGCCTGGACCTTCTCGGGGATGATCATCAGGAAGTTGGCGGCGGCGTCGCCGAGGAGGGCCTGAATCCGCTCGGCCTCGTCCCCCTGGTCGGTGGCGCGAAGTTCGGCCGTGTAACGGCCAAGCAGTTCCTCGAGGTCGAGCTGGCCCTCGGCGTCGATCTCCTCGAGCGCCACCTTCGCTCCCTCGCCCAGGCGCCTCCCGATCGCGGCGCGGTCGAGGTTCCACTCGTCGTTCACCCGGACGTAGACCCTCCCGCCGGTCATCCCGGCGCAGGCCCAGGGGCCGATGTCGCCGAGGACCACGGCGCGTCCCGAGGTCATGTACTCGAAGGCGAAGCCCTTGGCGTTGGCGCGGTCGACGATGCAGCCCTTGGAGTCGTCGAGCGGCTCCGCCGGCTCGCCGGCGAGGACCACGTCGGCGCCGGAGAGGCGGATGCAGAAGCGCGAGTCGGCCGAGCCCTGGACGAAGAGGTGACCTCGCTGGGCGCCGTAGGCGAAGGACTTGCCGACCGATCCGTTCAGCCGCCGGCCCTCGGCATTCTTGCCCTTGAGGATCGACACCGTCCCCCCCAGCATCGTCTTGCCGACGCCGTCCTGGGCGCCGCCCTCGACCCGGCAGGTGACGCCCCACTCGTTGAAGGCGCCGAAGCCCTGGCCGGCGACGCTCCCTCCATTGAAGTGCAACGCCGCGAGCTGGTCGTTGTCGGAGCCCTCGGGGGCTCCCTCGTAGATGCGTGCGCGGGCGATCGCGCCGGATAGCTCGGTGCCGAGCACCCGGTCGTGGGCGTCGGTCCGGCGGGGGAACTCAACAGTCACGCATGAGCCCTCGAAGACCTTGTCGGCCACCTGCGCGATCTCGGTCGAGGCCTGCTTGGGCACCATCCGGATCGGCTTGGCGCGGACCAACCCTGCCTCGGCGCGTGCTTCGACCAGCGCCTCCTCCTCCACCGGGAGATCCAGGGGCTCGAGGTCGAGGAATTCCTCGAGCGGGGTGATCAACGGCGCCAGGTCGATCTTCTCCTGATGGGAGATCTGCTCGAGCAGGTCGTAGCGGCCAACCAGGTCCTGGGCGCGCTCGTAGCCGAGCGAGCCGACCACCTCCTTCACCTCCTCGCCCATCGCCTGGAAGAAGCGGGCGCAGGTCTCGGCACCGTCCGCGACCGGGGTGAACTTCTTCAGGCCGTGCTGCTCAGCCTGCTCGATCGTCTCGATCGAGGTCGCGATGCCGACGTGGCAGGTGTCGAGCTGGCAGCCGCGGCAGATCGTGCAGCCGAGCGAGACCATCGCCAGGGTGCCGAAGGCGACCCGGTTCGCCCCCATGCAGTGGAGCTTGACCACGTCGTGGGCGTGGCGGTAGCCGCCGTCGGCCCAGATCTCGACCCGGTTTCGAATCCCCGCCTCCATCAGCGCCCTGTGGACCGCGCGGGTGCCGATGTCGGAGGGGAGGCCGGTGTGCCGGAGCGCGTGCTGGCGCGCGGCGCCGGTGCCGCCCTCGAAGCCCGACAGGGTGATGATGTCGGCGCCCGCCTTGGCGATCCCGAGACCGATCGTGCCGACGTTCGGGACCACCGGCACCTTGACCGACACCCGCAGGTCCGGGTTGACGGTCTTCAACTCGTCGATCAGCTCCGCGAGGTCCTCGATCGAGTAGAGGTCGTGGTTGTTGGAGGGCGAGATCAGGTCGGTGCCGGGCGAGGCGTTGCGCGCGGCCGCCACCTTCTCCGAGACCTTCTTGCCGGGCAGGTGCCCGCCCTCGCCGGGCTTCGCGCCCTGGCCGATCTTGATCTCGGCGACGTAGGAGGAGTTGAGCATCTCGGCCGAGACGCCGAAGCGGCCCGAGGCGACCTGCTGCCCACGCCACTTGCGGTACTTGCCGTACATGTCCTGGATCTCGCCGCCCTCCCCGTTGATGCAGAGGATGTTGATCGCCTTACCGGCTTCGGCGTATGAACGGAACGCCGGCTCGGACTGCGAGCCGAAGCTCATCGAGCTGATCACCAGCGGGTAGGAGTGATGGCCGACGGAGGCATCCACCTGGGACGGATCGACCGGCTCGCGGTCAGGCTCCTTCTTCAGCCCGATGATGTGGCGCATCGAGATCGGGTTCTCGGCCTCCAGCTCGCGCACCTTCTGCGAGTACTCCTCATAGCTTGCACTGCCGTTGGATGCCGCCACGGCGGCCTTGTAGACCTTCGGGTAGAAGCGGAAGGTCTTGGCCGGCTTCGACTCCTCCTCGCCGCTGAGAATCCGGTGCCGGGCATCGGTGTCGGCGTCGAGCTTGGCGAAGCCGGCGCCGCCCTTCTCGCTCGCCGCGAAGGCCTCGGTCTGGAAGATCTCGGCCAGCTCGGGCTTGAGCCCGATCGAGGAGAACTGGCGCGCGTAGCCGCGGACCTCGTGGATGCCGATCGTCGAGATCACCTTCTCGATCCCCTTGCGCAGCGCCGAGCAGAGGTTGGCGACGTCGGACGGGTAGTCGTCGACGCAGATCACTTCGACCATCACGTAGGGGCAGACGCCGTTGGCACCCAGGCCGAGGGCCAAGACCACGTCGTGGACGTTTCGGATCGCCGCCGAGCGCAGCACGATCGAGCAGCGTCGGCGGAGGTTCTCCTCCCCGGGCTCGACCTCGATCTGCTTCAGCGCCTGGTCGATGGCCGAGATCGCCAGGTGCGGATCGAGGTATCGGCGCTCGCCGTCGTAGACGGTGCGGTCGGTGAGGACGAGCAGCTGGGAGCCCTCGCTGGCGGCCTTGACCGCCTCCTGCTTGATCCGCTCGATCGCGCCCTGGGTCGTCTCGGACTCGAGCAGCGCGATATCGATCGCCTTGGCGTCGCCGAACTTGGCCCAGAGGTCTTCGAGCAAGTAGGTCCCCTGCTCGCGTGCGATCCGGCGATAGTCGGTGTCGCCGATTGGCGCTAGGTCATGGTGGCCGCCGAGCAGAATCGGGAGGTTGGTGACCGTGACCCCGGTGTGCTCGGAGGGGTCGGCGAGTGGGGGACGGCGACCGAAGATCGCGCGGGTCGAGAAGTGCTCGATCTCGCGCTCGCGGTCGATCGCCGGGTTGGTGACCACGGCGACCGTCTCCTTGAAGTAGTCGGCGAGATTCTGGCGCTCGGGCGAGAGGGCGGCCAGGGGGCCGTCGTAGCCGAGCGAGCCGATCGGCTCGGCGCCGTTCGAGGCCATCTGCTGCACCAGCTTGACGTCGTCGCGCTGCCAGCCGAAGCCGGCGAGCACCCGGTCCTCGACCTGGACCGGGTCGGCGGGGCCCGCGGCCGTGTAGCCCGGGATCTCGGCCCCCTCGAGGGGGCCGCCTGTGATCAGCGCGCGGTCGAAGGCCGCGACCTCCTCGGCCCCGGTGCGGGCGAGCCAGCGGTCCTTGACGATGCGCAGCATCGCCTCATGCGGGTGCAGGGTCGAGCGCCGCTTCGCGCGGTCCACGGTGACCATGAACTTCTCGCCGGGGGCGAGCGGCTTCGGCTCCGAGACCATCTCCTGGATGGGGACGACGCCGGGCTCCGAGCTGAAGACGAAGTCCTCCGGCGTCTCCAGCTGCCAGAGCGGGCGAAGCCCGAGGGCGTCGGCCGAGAACACGCACTCGTCGGCGTGGCGGGAGATCAGCGCCACCGGGCCCTGTGCGAACGGGCCCATGGCCGTCCGCAAATAGAGGTAGAAGGGATGGAGATCCTCGGGCAGAGCCTCGATCTCGTTGACGATCGGCGGCACCACCACCTCGATCGCCTCGGCGAGGCTGAGCCCGTTGCGTCGGATCAGGGCCTCGACGGTGCGGTTCAGGTCCTGTGAGTCCGAGTTCCCTTCCGAGATCGGGATGCTCAGCATGCGCGCCTCCTGGCGGAGCTGGGCGATCGTGTTGATCTCCCCGTTGTGGCCGAGGACGCCAAAGGGCTGGACGCGCTGGAAGGAGGGCCAGGTGTTGGTCGAATAGCGGTTGTGACCGAGACAGCCGACGGTCTCGAGGCGCTCGTCGGAGAGGTCGGGGTAATAGCTCCCCAGCACCTTGGGCGCGCCCATCACCTTGTAAACGCAACTGTGGGCCGAGAGAGAGGCGACGTGTACGCCGAGCTCGTCCTCGAGCTCGATCGTGAGGCCGAAGAGGGATGCGTCCCCCTCGGCGGCGTCGGGGACGAGGCCACCGATCTGCCAGAAGTGGGGCTCCTCCTCCCGCGCAGTGGGACCCAGAGCGGCGGAGTCGACCGCGGCCACCCGCTCGGCGAGGATCCGGAAGCCGCGGCGCCCGAGGATCTCGCGAGCGTCGTGGCGGACCTTCTCGAGATCGGCGGAGCGCTCGACGAAGATGTGCGCGACGGCGAAAGCCTCGTCGAGAGCGAGCGACGGGTTGTGGCCGCCGGAGCGAATCTCCTCGGCCCAGATCTTGGTCGGGAGGTCGACCAGAACGCCGCAGCCGTCGCCCTCGCCGTCGACGTTGCCGGCGCGGTGGAGCATCTTCTGAAGCGACTCGAGCGCCAGGGTGACCGGCTCGTGGCTCGGCGTGGCGTCTCGCCTTACGGAGGCGTAGATCGCGCAGGCGTCCTTGTCCTCCACGCTAGGGGGAGAGACGCGCGGGCGATAGGCGCGCTCCGGGGAGTAGCGCTCAGGCCGCAGGGCTTCGCGGCGGGCTGGGGACGGGTTGCTCAATTGACCTCCCGGTTTCCGCGCCTTCTTCGAGCGGGCGCGCGACGGGGTTGAAGGGCCAAAAAGTATAAGAGCCGCCTCCTCCCCACTTTCCGACGCCGGTATTCGCCAGCCGGCACCTTTGCTCGCAATTTGCGAACAAGCTGGAAATTCGCCGCCGATAGTGCGAAACTCCAACCGTTAGGAGGCGTTAACAAAACTATCCGATCCTCATCACTCAAGCCGGGGAGATTCAGGATGAGCAAGCAGACCGACGAACACCAGGGGGAACCCGAGCCGGGGGACTCCGAGAGCAGGGCCAGGAGCAATGAAAACGGAGCCCGCGAGGACGGGCCCGGATCTGAGACCGAGCGCTTCCGGGCGCTCGTCGACGTCACCCACAACGAGTCGGTGACCGGAGAATCCGGAGTACCCCGCAAGCTGCGGGACCACGAGCAGCGCTGCCAGGAAGAGCTGCTCGACGAGTTTTCCTGAGGTCAGGACCAAACCGCTCTAGGCTGCGCCGGCGATGCCGCCGGCTTTCGGATCCTCTGACTTCCTGATCCTCGGCGGGGGCACCGCGGGCTGCGTGCTGGCGAATCGCCTCAGCGGCGAAGGGGCAGTGGTGACCCTGGTGGAAGCCGGTCCCGACTATGGTCCGGCGGACAGTGGCGATTGGCCGGCCGACCTGCTCGACCCGCGCTCGCCCACAGACAGCCACGACTGGTATCCCGAGGCCGAGCTCTCGCTTTCCCGGGCCCGGGTGATCGGTGGCTGCTCGGCTCACAACGCCTGCTTCGTGACGATCGGGGATCGCGTCGACTACGACGAGTGGGACGAGTTCGCGCCCGGCTGGGACCTGGAAACGCTGCGGCCGTACCTGGACCAGGGTCGCGAGCAGATTGGGGCGCGGTATCTGAATCAGGACGAAGTCCCCGAGTGGGCCCACGTAATCCACCGGGCCGCGGTGGAGGCGGGCCTCCCCGCCCTCGACGACTTCAACGACCTGACGGTCCCGGAGGGAGTCGGCTACCTGCCGTGCAACGTCGGCGACCGGAAGCGCTGGAGCACCGCGTTCGCCTATCTCGATCCCGCCCGGGAGCGGCCCGACCTGACCGTGATCGGGGACGCGCTCGTGGACAGGGTGCTGCTTGACGGCGAGCGGGCGACCGGAGCGGTGGTGGTGACCGCCGAGGGCGAGACCGAGCTCTTCGCCCGGGTGGTGGTCCTCTGCGCGGGCGCGTTCGGCTCGCCCGGGATCCTGCTCCGGAGCGGCGTCGGGGCCCGGCGATGAGCTCGGGAAGCTGGGAATTGAGGTCGCGGCCGAGCTGCCCGGGGTTGGGCGCAACCTGCTCGACCACTCCGGCGTCAACATCGTCTTTGGCGCCGCCCCTGAGCTCGAGGCGGAGCTGCGTGCGAAGGAGGCGGGAGGTCGGATGTTCGGCAACGCGAACATGATCCGAGCGGCGAGCAGCGCCTGCGCCGACGGGAGCTGCGACATCCACCTCGTCCCCTGGGCGGCACGCGACACGCTCGAGGTCACCGGCCAGGAGTGGCGGGTCCAGCTCAGCCCCTACGTGATGAAGCCGCTCTCCAGCGGCAGCGTTCGCCTGCGCTCCTCGGCGCCCGCCGAGCCGCTCGCCGTCGACCTCGGCTTCCTCACCGATTCGGATGGGACCGACCTCGAGGTGCTCATCGACGGGGTCGAGCTGGTCCGCCGAATCGCGGCGACCGACTCGTTCTCGGAGAGCGTCGCGGATGAGGCCGTTCCCGGCCCGACGGTCGAGGGCCGCGACCAGATCGCCGCCTGGCTGCGTCAGAACGTTCGCGGCTACTTCCATCCCGTCGGGACCTGCAGGATGGGAAAGCCCGGCGACCCCGGAGCGGTGGTCGACGGTGCGGGCAAGGTGCACGGCGTGGAGAGCCTCTACGTCTGCGACGCATCGGTGATGCCGACGATCCCCCGCGCCAACACCAACCTGACCACGATCGCGATCGCCGAGCGGATCGCCGAGGGCCTGCTCGCCTAGTGGCTGGTTCCAGTCGCCTGGCTAGCCCCAGGACATCGGCTCGTAGCCGCTGTTCACCGGGACGCCGATCAGGAGGGCGCGGACCGGGGCGTCCGACTTGTTGCGGATCGTCCGGTGTGACCTCGGGGGCGAAGCGGCAGAAGGTGCCGGCCGGGGCTTCGTGCTCCTCTTCTCCGGCGACGATCGTCCCCTGCCCCTCGAGGATGACGAAGACCTCCTCCTGGTCGTCCCCGCTGTGGTCGTGGGCCGGGATCTGACCCCCGGGCTCGATGTCGACCACGTTGAAGCCGAAGGCCTCCGCGCCCAGGGTCTTGCGGGCGAGGCGCCAGGTGGCGCCGCCGGACCCCTCCATCAGCTCGAAGTCGTCGACGTTCTTGATCGTGTAGCCGTCCGCCATGCGCTCCTCCTCCTGGTCCCCAGTTGTCTCGAGTCGCCGCGCGAACATATCCTCTCGGCGTGGGAGAAGACTCGGCGAAAGCCCTGGAGCAGAAGATCGCAGATTACAACGAGGCCTGGAACAGCCACGACCTCGACGCGATCATGGCGATGCACGCACCCGGCATGGTCTTCGAGAACCACACCGCGGGCGAGTCAGCGCAGGGCGAGGCGGCGCGCGAGCACATCGGCTCGATCTTCGAGACCTGGCCCGACATCCACTTCGAGACCCGCCGGCTCTACGTTCGCGACGGGGTGGTCACCCAGGAGTGGACGGCGACGGCGACCCACCAGAACGAGATGCGCCGGGGCGATCTGGTCGCCGCGCCCACCGGCAAGAAGGTCGAGTGGCGAGGAGTGGACGTGATCCCGTTCGAGGACGGGTTGATCAAGCGCAAGGACGTCTACTCCGACTCGGTCTCGATCCTGCGCCAGGTCGGCCTCCTGGATTGACCTCCCACTTCTCCGGCTGCCCGTAACCCCTCGAGCGGCGGCGGCGCTCTAAGAGTCGTATTCGACCACCCCCACGTATTCGACCACCCAGGAGGTGTGATCCAGGTGAAGTCACGCACGATGCGCAGGGTTGCGACGCTGGTGACTGGCGCTGCACTCGCCCTCTCCTTCCCGGTAGCCAGCTCCGTCGCTGACCAGGGCGGGGTTCCGCATTCGCAGAAGCCATGTTCGGCAAAGAAGAAGCAGAAGAAGCACCCGGCCCCGAACGACAAGGGCAAGAAGTGCGGCTTCAACTTCACGGTTTGAGGCTCTAGCAGCGAGAGCTCAGGAAACGCCGGCCCCGCGGCATGCGGGACGCCGCCGGGGCCGGCGCCTGGGCTCAGCGCCGATGGCGAAGAGGCCGATCGCGGCGCCGGTGAGGGCGAGCAGCCCGGCACAGAGCAGCTTTGCCTCCCGCGGGGCGGGCTCGCCGAGGATCGCGCCGTGGCCGCGCTCGGATAGGACCGACGCGACCGAACCCGCGGAGAGCACCGATCCCGCCGACCCCGCCGAGCCGACCGAGAAGGCGGAGCCCGCGGACCCGATCGAGCCGATCGAGGCAAACGAACCGACCGAGCCGATCGAGAGCGCCGACCCCTTCGAGGCGATCGAGAGGAAGGAGTCCTCGGACCAGAGCGATAGCGCCGACTCGCGCACTAGAGCTCCGGGACGTCGGCGCCGGTTGCTGAGAAAGGGACCCGGCGGACCTCGGCCCAGTCGCCGACCTCCCTGCGGAGGGCCTCGACCACCTTCCCGGTGCTCTGCCAGAACGACCAGACGAGGACGCTGGGGCCGGCGCCCGAGATGGTCGCGCCGATCGCGCCCAGTCTCGGCGCATCTGCGACCAACTCCATCGAGCGTGGATAGAGGTGGGCTCGGTGTGGCTGATGGATGCGGTCGGCGAGCCCACGGCCGATCAGGGTGAGATCGGAGCGCTGGATGCCGACGATCAGGTCGGAGACCGCGGCGAGGTTGGCAACCGCGTCGGCGATCGGCACCTGGCTTGGCAGGGCCTCACGCGCCTGATCGGTGGGCACCTGCCCGGCGGGAATCACCAGCACCCCTTCCACCCCCTGCGGGGGCTCGAGCCGGGTCGCGGTGACGGCGCCGTCCAGGTTCGAACAGACCACGAAGCCGCCGTAGAGCGCCGCCGCAACGTTGTCGGGATGGCCCTCGACCTTGGCCGCGTGATTGAGCAGGTCCTCGCGCTCCATCGCCAGCTCGTAGAGGTGGTCGGCCGCGAGCAGCCCGGCGACGATCGCGGCCGCGCTCGAGCCCAGGCCCGCCGCCAAGGGAACCTCGCTCCGGATCCGGAAGGCGATCTCGTCGGCCGGCCGCAGCCATTCGAACGCCCGCACGCACAGATTCGAGCGGTCGAGCGGCACGTCGAGTCCCTTCGCCTCCACCGAAAACGATCCGGTCTCCTCGACCTCCACCTCCAGGTAGAGGCTCAGCGCCGCGGCAAGGACGTCGTAGCCCGGGCCGAGGTTGGCCGAGGAGGCGGGGACTCGCACGAGTCGCCTACGCGCGGTCATCGCCGGGCTCTCACGGCTTCCACTTGATCG
Source organism: uncultured Solirubrobacterales bacterium (assembly GCA_963818205.1). Classification (GTDB taxonomy): domain Bacteria; phylum Actinomycetota; class Thermoleophilia; order Solirubrobacterales; family 70-9; genus CAVVYV01. The sequence continues at coordinate 342,419 of CAWFRG010000009.1, read as the reverse complement.
TGCAGCCGACCGCCGGCGTCTCCTGGCTCTCGGGGTCGCGGCCCTCGAGCACGGCGTCGACCGCCTCTCGGACCCAAGCGGCCCTCTGCGACGGGTCGTCGTAGTCGGCGTCGGGGGCGCCGAGGTAGCGAAGCTTGAGCTCCGGGTCGAGGACGAAGACGTGCGGGGTCTTCTCGGCGCCCCAGGCGCGCGCCACCTCCTGGCTCTCGTCGTAGAGGTAGGGATGCGGCCACTCGCCCTCCTGCTCGACTCGCTCCACCATCGCCTCGAACGAGTCCGCCGGGTAGCGCTCGCCGTCGTTGGAGTTGATCGCGAGGAGGCGCACCCCGCGATCGGCGTAGTCCCGGGCAAGATCGAGCATCCGCTCGTGCCAGGCGAGGGCGTAGGGGCAGTGGTTGCAGGTCCAGTAGACGACCGTCGCCGCGGCGGGGCCGTTGGCGGACAGCGCGTGTTGGCTGCCGTCGGTTCCCGGCAGCTCGAAATCCGGCGCTCTTTCGCCTATCGATATCGCCATCGGACTCCCCTCGTCGCTGGAGCTTGGAGGCTGATTCCCGGAGGCTAGATGACCACCTCAGCCAACGGCCGCCGCGGCCAGCGCGTCGCGGAGATCGGCCGGGTCGGGCAGAGGCGAAACGCTGCCGTCCCGCCGCCGGTAGACCCGGCAGGTCAAGCCCGGCGGCTCGCCCTCAGGCGGCGGGTGGAGATCGGCGCCGTCGATCCTGATCGTCGGAGACCCGACGAACTCCTCGCGCTCGGCCGAGGCCTCGGTGTCGATCTCGCGGACCTCGACCGAGTCGGGGTCGAGGCCGGCCTCGGCGACCGCCTCGCGCACCATCGCCAGCGCCCGCTCCCAGGAGGGGCAGCCTTGCCACCAGAGAAGCTCAATGCGCGGCTGAGAAGCCACGCACCGAGGTTAGCTCCCGAGAATCTTCGCCTTCTGCTGCTCGAACTCGGCGTCGGTGAGGGCGCCCGAGTCGCGCAGCTTCGCCAGGCGCTCGAGCTCGGCAACCGAGTCGCCGCCTGGGCTGGCCAGCGTTAGTCGAAGATCGCCTTCTCCACCGCCGTCAGGTCCGCCTCGCAGCCGACCACCGAGGGCGCCTTGCTGAGCGCCGTGTCGGGGTCCTTGAGCCCGTGGCCGGTGAGGACGCAGACCACCGTGCGGGGCGGATCGCCGCCATCGGCGACGGGCAGGCCATGGGCGAGCACCCCCGCCACCGAGGCCGCCGAAGCCGGCTCGCAGAAGACACCCTCGCTGTCGGCGAGCCAGCGGTAGGCATTGAGGATCTGCTCGTCGGAGACCGCCGCGACCCGCCCCCTGGAGGCGGTGAAGGCGCCCATCGCCTCCTCCCAGCGCGCCGGGTTGCCGATCCTGATCGCCGAGGCGACCGTCTCCGGCTTCTCGATCGGGTGGCCCGCGACCAGTGGCGCAGCCCCCTCCGCCTGGAAGCCGTAGAGGATCGGTGTCGCCTGGCGCTCGCCGAACCCCTTCCACCAGGAGGTGACGTTTCCGGCATTGCCGACCGGGATCGCCAGGGCCTCCGGCGGCTCACCGAGCTCCTCGATCACCTCGAAGGCGGCCGTCTTCTGGCCCTCGATCCGGTAGGGGTTGACGGAGTTGACCAGCTCCACCGGGTGGCGCTGGGCGATCTCGCGAACGATCTCGAGCGCCTGGTCGAAGTTGCCCTCCAGCGCGATCACCCGGGCGCCATGCATCAGCGCCTGAGCGAGCTTGCCGATCGCGATCTTGCCCTCGGGAACGATCACCGCCCCGCGCAGCCCCGCCCGGGCCGCGTAGGCGGCGCAGCTTGCGGCGGTGTTGCCGGTCGATGCACAGACGATCGCCTCCACCCCAGCCCCGGCAGCACGGGAGACCGCAACGGTCATCCCCCGGTCCTTGAAGCTGCCGGTCGGATTCGCCCCCTCGAACTTCAGGTAAGCGTTGGCCCCGATCTTCTCGCTCAGCCGCGGCGAGTGGATCAGCGGCGTCGAGCCCTCGTTCAGGGTCACCACCGGATCGCCGGCGGCGAGCGGCAGGTCGTCGCGGTAGCGCTCGATCAGGGGAACCGGCACCGGTGCCTCAGCTGAACTCTTCCTCGATCACCCGGATCGAGCGCGGAGACGAGCGCAAGAACTTGAGCTTCGCGATCTTCTTCAGCGCGGCGCCGAAGCGCCGCTCGCTGACGGGATGCATAACCATGATCAGCTGGGCGTCGTCCCCGATCCCGCGCTGGACCACGCTGCGTACTGAGACCTCGTTGTCGCCGAGGATCTCGGCGATCTGAGCGAGGACGCCAGGCCGGTCCTCGACCTCGAGGTGGAGGTAGAAGGCCATCTCCACGTCCTTGGCGATCTTCAGCCTCGAGTTCTCCTCGAACAGGGGCGAGCCGCCGGTGATCACCGAGACGACGTCGCCGAGCACCGCCGAGGCCGTCTCGGGGCCGCCCGCCCCGGGCCCCGACATGGTGATCTCGGTGATCGCCGGCGCCTCGACCATGACCGCGTTGAACGGGCCCTCGATCGGCGCCAGCGGGTGACCGGGATAGAGGAAGCAGGGAAAGACGCGGACGCTGACCTCGTCCTCGCCGAGGCGCTCGGCGACGCCGAGCAGCTTCAGGGAGAGTCCCAGCTCCTTGGCGTAGGCGATGTCGTCGGGCCTGATCTGCTCGATCCCGTCGTAGGGCACCTGGTCGAGCCGGACCGGGGTGCCGAAGGCGAGCCGCGCCAGGATCGCCATCTTCGCCGCCGCATCCGCCCCGCCGACGTCGTCCGAGGGGTCCGCCTCGGCGTAGCCGAGATTCTGGGCCTGCTTCAGGGCATCCTCGTAGCTGAGGCCGCTGCGGGTCATCTCGGTGAGGATGTAGTTGGTGGTGCCGTTGACGATCCCGAACACCTTCTCGATTGGGATCGCGCCGAGGCTCTCCTGAACCACCCGGATCACCGGGATCGCACCGGCGACCGCGGCCTCGAAGCGAAGCTGGGCACCGCCCTCGCGCGCGGCAGCGACCAGCTCCCCGCCGTGCTGGGCGATCAGCTGCTTGTTCGCGGTGACCACGTGCCGGCCCTCGCGAAGCGCCCGGGTGACGTAGTCGCGAGCCGGATCGATGCCGCCGATCAGCTCGACGATGATGTCGCTGGCGGCGAGGATCTGGTCGAAGTCCCCCTTCCTGCTGCTGAGGACGCCGGTCACCTTGGGGCGGCGGCCGGAGACCTCGGCAACCATCTCCGCCCGGTCGGTGAGCAGCTCCTTGAACGCTCCGCCGACCGTCCCCTTGCCGAGGATGCCGACGGAAACCTCAGCGGCCTTGGGCTTCTTCGCAGCCACGTCAGACGTCCCGCGCGAGCAGGTCGTCCCAGCTCTCGCGGCGGACCACCACCCGGGCCTCGCCCTCGTGGCAGAAGATCACCGGCGGCCGGGGCACACCGTTGTAGTTGCTCGCCATCGCGTAGCCGTAGGCGCCGGTGGCCGGGGTCACCAGCACGTCGCCGACCCGCGGCGCGGCGAGCTCGCTGTCGCGAACGAGCACGTCGCCGGACTCGCAGTGCATCCCGGCGACCGTCGCCGGGGTGTCGGGCACCTCGCCCGCGCGGTCGGCGATCAGCGCCTCGTAGCGGGCGTCGTAGAGCATCGGGCGGGTGTTGTCCGACATCCCGCCGTCGACCGAGACATATGTTCGGACCCCGGGGATCTCCTTCACCGTCCCCACCCGGTAGGCGGTGATCCCGGCGTTGCCGACCAGCGAGCGGCCGGGCTCGACCAGGATCCGGGGCGCGGGATCGAAGACCCGCCGCACCCCGTTCACCTTGACCTCGACGTAGTCCTCGATCGAGGGGGGCTCGTCGCTCTCCAGGTAGGCGATCCCGAGCCCGCCTCCGACGTTGAGCAGCTCGGGCTCGAGGTCGACCGAGCCGGTGAATTCCGCGAGCACCTCGATCGCCTTGGTGTAGGGCTCGAGCTCGAAGATCTGGGAGCCGATGTGGGCGTGCAGGCCGACCAGCTCCAGGTGCCGCGAGGCGCGCACCCGCTCGACTGCGCTCTCGGCGAGACCGTCGGCGAGGCCGAACCCGAACTTCGAGTCGAGCTGACCCGTCTGCACGTAGGAGTGGGTGGATGGCTTGATCCCCGGGGTGAGCCGGATCAGCACCCGCTGCGGCCGGTCGAGGAGGCGGTCGGCGCGCTCGATCTCGTCGAAGGAGTCGAGGATCAGATGGCCGACGGCTGAATCGAAGGCGTAGCGGAGCTCGGCCTCGGTCTTGTTGTTGCCGTGCATGTGGATGCGGGCGGGATCGAAGCCGGCGGCAAGGGCCATCCGAAGCTCGCCCCCCGAGGCGACGTCGACCGAGAGGTCCTCTTCGACGCAGAGGCGATAGGCGGCCGTCATCGGCAGCGCCTTGCTCGCGAACAGCACCTCGTAGTTGCCGGTCCGCTCCTCGAACGCCCGCCGGTACTCGCGGGCGCGCCAGCGGATGTCGTCCTCGGCGTAGATGTAGGCCGGGGTGCCGAACTCCTCGGCGAGCTCGACCAGATCGCAGCCGGCGATCTCGAGATGGCCTCTCTCGTTCACCCGCGAGCCCCGCGGGTAGACCGGTGAGGCGGCGATCGGGTCCACCGCCGCGACGCTCTGGTTGTTCGCGGAAATGTCCATGCGGCGCCAATTCTGACGGCAAGCCACCCCCGGGGCGGGCGAACCGGGGCAGAACTGGATTCGCGACGCCACTCCGGGGCGGCAGAATCCGGTGGATGGAGCGCCCGGCGCCCCGGCCACCCGACCGCGAGGACAGCGACAACGGGCTTGCCTACGCGGTCTGGCTCCCCGACCGCATGGGCGGCGCCGGCGAGGCCGAGCGCGGCGCTCCGTCCCGCCGGCTACCCCACCCGCCATGGCCCGGGATCGTGATCGCGCACGGCGCCGGGTCGCGGAAGGAGAACCACGCCGACTTCGCCAGGCTGGCCGCGGCCAACGGCTGGGCGGCGCTGGGCTTCGACGCCCGTGGACACGGGGCCTCCGAGGGCGAGATGTCCTCGGGTGCGATCGACGACATCGTCCGAATGGTTCAGCTGCTCGCCGTGCACGAGGGCGTCGATCCTCGCCGGGTCGCCGTCCGCGGCTCGAGCATGGGCGGTTTCCTCGCGATCCATGCGGCGGCGGTGGCGCCGGAGATCGCCGGGGTGATCGCGATCTGCCCGGCGGGTGAGGCACACCTGAGTCGCGGCGTCAGGCGAGGCGAGCTCGAGATGCGGGTCGGCGACCCCGTCGCTCTGGAGGCATGGCTGGCGGGGCAGGACCTGAGGAAGGCCGTCGAAGCTCTCGCCGGGCGACCGCTGATCCTCCTCCACGCCGAGGGGGACGATCAGATCCCCAGCGACTGGTCGGAGGAGCTCTACGCGCACGCGGGCGAGCCCCGCAAGCTGATCGTGGTGCCGGGCGGCGATCACCGCTCGCTCCAGCACGACCCCGAGCTACAGGCGGCGGCGCTGGGCTGGCTGGAGCGCGAGCTGGCCGGCGCTACGGCGCGCCGAGCCCGCCCAGGGTCTGGTTGAGGCCGCTGCCGAGTCCGCTGACACGTGTTGCCGAGATTGGTGCCGGTGACCTCGTTGACGGTGTTGCCCACCTCGTTGGTCAGGTTCTGGACCCCCTGACCGAGGGTGCTCGAGCCGCCGGACGAACCAGAGGAGCCGGCGCCGCCACCTCCTCCTCCGCCGCTGCCGCCGCTTCCACTGCCCCCGCCGGAGGTGGTGTCTTGTATGGGAGCGCCGCCGCCGAGCCCACCGTCGCCGCTCTCTCCGCCGCCCTTCTCTGAGCTCGAGCCCTGTCCGCCGTTGCCGCCGGCGCCCTTCGCCTTGGACGACGACGCTGCCTTGGCCGGCGCTTGTCCCGTCCCGGCGTCGCCGGAGGTGGTGGCCGCCTCGTCGACGACATCGGCGGTGTCGGTGCCGAAGAGACCGCCGGCGACCTTCGGCCATCCATCGAAGATGACGATGCCGATCACCAACAGGAAGGCGACGAGAGCCCCGGCGATCAGGCCTCCGCTCGCGCCCAAGCCGGCAATGTAAGTCTCGGCTGTCCTTGCTCGGTTCCGAAACACCGTCGGTCAGGCCTCCAGTCCGGGTCCTTCTTAGTACCCCCCGAGACCGCGATCAAGCAGGTCCCGATCCGTCTAGCGACTGTATCGACCGGCCTGCCGCCGAACCATACCCAAAATCGGGGAGGGGCGTCCGTCAGGCCTTAGTGCCGGTCGTCAGGACGGATGTTCGGCTCAAGCCGATTGGATCAATCGCCATTTGTTCGTCTCAATCCGATTGGATGAACGGCTACAGATAGCCCAGCGGATCGACGGCCTGCCCGTTCACCCTGACCTCGAAGTGCAGGTGCGGCCCGGTGCTGTGCCCGGTGCTGCCAACGTAGCCGAGGATCGAGCCCTGGCTGATTGAGCCGCTGGTGCGCGCGAAGCTCGACTGGTGCCCATAGCAGGTGGAGAGACCTCCGCCGTGGCTGATGCAGGTGTAGTTGCCATAGCCACCGGTATAAGCGGCGAGCACGATGGTCCCAGACTTCGCGGCGCGAATCGGCGTACCGGTGGGCGCCGAGATGTCGATGCCCTCGTGGAAGCTGCCCCAGCGCGGCCCGAACCCGGAGGTGATCGGGCCGTCGACCGGCCAGATCAGCTCACCGGAGCCCGCCCGGATCGGCCCGGCCGGCAGGACTCCCCCGCCGAGCTGAGCCAGCTGCTCCTGGATCTTCGCCGAGATCGCAGACAGGTCCCCTTCGAGCACCTCCTTCTGGTCGCGGACCTTGGCCAGGGTGGCTCGACGCTGCCTTCTGGCCGCCGCCAGCTCGCCGGTACGGCGCTCGAGCTTCGCCCGCGTCCGTTCCAGCTCGGCCTTGCGCTCGGCGATCGCATTGCGGGCCGCCTTCACCGTGTTCACGGTCTCCTGCATCTGGTTGCGGAAGTCGCGGACCCGAGAGACGATCTCGTTGTCCTGGTCGTCGATGCGCTGGAAGTACTCGGTCCGCTCGAGCAGGTCGTCGAACCCGTGCGAGGAGAGCAACACCGTGAGGATGTCCGGGTCGCTGGACTTGTAGAGCGCGACCAGCCGGTCCTCGAGGATCCTGATCGCGCTTTGCAGACGCGCCCTCAGGGACTCGAGACGACTCTGGGCCTCTGACAGCTCCGCCTGTTTCGCGGCCAGCTCCGCGGCCGCCACGGCCTCGCGATTGCGAAGCTCGGCGACCTCGCCCTGGAGTCGCGCGAGCTGTGCCGACACATGCGAGATCTCTGTGGTGAGGACCCCCTCGTGGGCGTCTACGTGGGAAAGCTTCTCCTCGGTCTTGTTGAGCTGCTCCTGGAGGTCCTGGCCAGGCGCGGTGGTAGCCGAGAGCGCGCCGGCCAGCGCCGCCAGAGCGAAGCTGGCCAGGGCGAGGGGGAGTCGGAGACCGCTCAGCATGATTCAAGCTTGCCCGGGCGCGACCGCGCCAACGTAACTTTGATTGCAGCAGCCAGGACCGGTGGGCGCTATGCCGCCGCCGGGGCGGGCTTGCCCTCGGCGGAAGCGCCGTTGCCCGAGGCGTCGTTGGTCGCCGCGACGGCGTCCTTGGCGATCTCGGCCGCTGCCGCCAGCCGCTCCTGGTACTCGCGCGCCTGCATCCGCGAGATAACCAGGCGCTGCACCTGGGCGGTTCCCTCGAACAGCTGGTAGATCTTCGCGTCCCGGAACCACTTCTCCAGCGGGCAGTCGGTGGACTGGGCATCGGGGCCGACCAGGTCGATCAGGGTGGTCGTCGCCCACATGGTGACGTCGCCGGCCTTCAGCTTCGACATCGAGCCCTGGCCACCGGTCATCGGGATCCCGTTCCGCCCCATCCAGGAGGCCCGCTGGACGAGCAGCCGCGCCGCCTCGATCTCGGTGGCGACGTCGGCGAGAACCTGCTGGATCCGCTGGGCCTCGAGCGCCGGGGTGTCCTCCTCGACCGTCTTGTCGGCGAGGTAGGAGAGCGTCCACTCATAGGCCGCCTGGGCGATGCCGATCGCCGAGGCGCCAACGATCGGGCGAGTCATCTCGAACGTGGCGAGCGCGTTGGAGGCGCCGCTGGTCTGTCCCGAGCGGGCGCGCTCGAGCTTCTTGTTGAGCTTGTCCATGCCCCCGAGCAGGTACTCGGCTGGGATCCGGCAGTCCTCGAGGATCACCTCGGCGGTGTGGGAGGCGCGGATGCCGACCTTCGTCTCCTTCTTGCCCTGGCGGAGGCCCGGTGTGCCCTTGGGGATTACGAAGGAGGCCTGGCCGCGATGGCCGAGCTCGGGATCGACGGTGGCGACGACCACGTGGACGTCGGCGATCCCGCCGTTGGAGATGAAGACCTTGGTCCCGTTGAGCACCCACTCGTCGCCGTCAAGCTTTGCGGTGGTGCGGAGGCTCTTCACGTCGGAGCCGGCCTGCGGCTCGGTGACCGCGTAGGCGCCGAGCTTGATCTCGTCATCGGTGCCGAAGCACTGCGGCACCCACTGGGCGATCTGTTCGGGGGTGCCCGAGGCGGCGAGCCCGGCGGCTGCCAGCGAGGAGGCCGAGATCGCGAGGGCGATCCCGGCGCAGCCCCAGTGCAGCTCCTCGGCGTAGATCACCGAGAGCTGGCCGTCCGGGTCGGAGCCCAGGCGCTGGATGTGATCGAGCCCGTGCAGGCCCCACCCGCGGGCCTCCTTGATCACCTCCCACGGCACCGACTCCTCGGCGTCGTGCTTGGGCGCTGCCGGCCGGATGACCTCGGCGGCGAACCTGCGGCAGTAGTCCTTGAACTCCCTCTGCTCCTCGTTCAGCGCGAAATCCACTGACGCCTCCTTGGGTCGCTCTCGTTTCGGCTACCGACTGACTGGTCAGTCAGCCAGTTTACCGGATCCGCCGAAAGTGGAACCTGCTACCTACCGCGACCGCGGTCCGGGCGACCGAGCCGCTGGCTGCTCGCACGTGACGGATAGCGTTGCGGCCGTGCGTCTGCCCACCTTCATCGAGAGAGCGATCGAATCGCTGCGTGACCTGCCCGCCCGGGCCGACCGGCGGGTGCTGATCGCCGTTGGGGTCGCCGCCGCGATCGTGGTCGTCGCCCTGGTCGTGGTCCTCTCGGGCGGCGGCGAGACCGAGGGCGAGACACGGGTGGTCACGGTCGCGGTCGCCTCCGACGATCCTGAGGAAGCGCCGGTGGGGACCCTGGGCTTCCCGCTGGTCGCGACCCGCAACACCACCCGCGTCGGTGGCCCCGACGCGGTCGCCGATGCCGCCGCCACCGCGCTTGCCACCCATCCCCCGGCCCCGGACGCCCAGCCGATCGAGGCCGCGGTGCTGGTTGCCGACGGCAACTGGCAGGCCGGCGTCGCCGCGGCGGTGCTGGCGGGCCCGCCGCTGCGTGCGCCGGTGCTGATCGGGGATCGCGGCGGCGTCCCCGACGCGACCGGGCAGGCCCTCGCCCAGCTCCAGCCGCGAGGCGGTTCCGGCCCGGCCGACGTCGCCGTCTACCGGGTCGGCGGCGCGGCCGCTCCCCCGGACCTGCGGTCAGAGGAGCTGCGGGGGTCCTCGCCGGCCGAAGTTGCCGACTCGATCGACAAGCTGCGCGGGCGCCTGCTCGGCGGCGAGCCCGCGCACATCGTCGTCGCCAGTTCGGAGAAGTCCTCGTATGCGATGCCTGCCGCCGCCTGGGCGGCGCGCTCCGGAGACCCGGTGCTGTTCAGCGGCGCAGACGAGGTGCCCGGGGCGACCATCGACGCCCTTCGCCGCCACCGCGGGGTTCCCGTCTACGTCCTCGGCCCTCAGTCGGTGATCTCCGACGAGGCTGTGCGGGAGATGGAGCGGGTCTCGCCCGGGATCCAGCGGGTCGGCGGGGAGAACCCGGTCGCCAACGCGATCGCCTTCGCCCGCTACACCGACTCCTCCTTCGGCTGGAACATCAACGACCCGGGGCACGGGCTGGTGCTCGCCAACAGCTCGCGGCCGCTCGACGCCGCCGCGGCCGCGACGCTCTCCGCCAGCGGCAAGTGGGGCCCCCTGTTGGTCACCGACACCGCTGATGCGCTTCCCACCGACCTGAGAAGCTTCCTTCTCGACATCAAGCCCGGATACGAAAAAGACCCAACCCGCGCCGTGTACAACCACATCTGGCTGATCGGCGACGCCTCCCAGATCGGGGCGCGCGTGCAGGCGGAGATCGACGAGCTCGCCGAGCTGGCGCCGATCGGTCGCGGCACGGGCCTGGGCGGCACCGGCGTCGCCCCTCCCCCGGCCGACAATGAGCCCGAGATTCCCCCGCCCGGCGCGAAGATGGGCGCGAAATGAGCGAGGCGGAGCGCCCCGACCGGCTGGCGCCGAGACGACCGGTCATGGTCGAGGACATCCGCGCCCTCGCTGGCCCGGCCACCCCGCATTTCGCCCTCCAGATCCGGGATCGAGTTGAGCGCCTGATCCAGTCGCTCCCCGAGGGTGACCCCGTCCGCGCGGAGGGCGAGCGGCAGATCGCGCGGCTGGAGGACCTCGCCCAGCACAGCGGCGAGCCTCGCAGCGGCACGGGGGCCGAGCACTGAACCTGGATCGGATGGAGTCGCACCTGTGAAGGAGGTCGCGGAAGGCGTCTGGCGACTCTCGGAGTTCCCACCGAGGCCGGTGATCAACGTCTACCTCGCCGGCGACGTCCTCATCGACGCCGGCCGCACCTGGGATCGGCGCCGCATCCTCAAGCAGACCGCGGACCGTGACCTCTCCCTGCTCGCCCTCACCCACGTTCATCCGGACCATCAGGGATCGGCGCACGCGGTTTGCGAGGAGCGCGGGATTCCGCTCGCCTGCCACGAGGCCGACCTCGACGCGATGGAGGGACGGCGGCCGGTGAGGGCCTCCGACCATCCGATCGCGAAGATCTACGCGCGGATGTGGGAGGGCCCCCCACACAAGGTGGATCGGGTGCTCCGGGAAGGAGACCAGGTCGGGGACTTCCGGGTGGTCCACACACCGGGCCACGCCCCCGGCGAGGTCGTGTATTGGCGCGAGGCGGATCGCGTCGCGATCTGCGGGGACACCGTTCGCAACTTGAGCTTCGTGACCACCCGCGCCCGGCTCGATCTGATGCCGCGGGACCTGAACGCCGATCTCGACGAGGCTTGCCGTTCGGTTCGCAAGCTGGCCGAGCTCCGCCCGGAGATCACCCTCTCGGGGCACGGCCCGGCGATCCGAGGCCCGGCCGGGATCGAGGCCCTCGCCAAGCGGCTCGGCGTCTAGCTGCAGCCGCTTCACCCCGGCGCCGAGGCCGAGCCGGAAGCGGCCGCGGAGGGGCGACCCGTTTGTCCTGGGGCGGCCACGGCGGGAACCTAACCTGGCGTGTTGGCGAGCGAGCGCCATAGGTACAGGGAGGCGAGCGTCCGGTGCGGGCGCCATTTCTCCGCGATCCGATCGAGGTCCTCGGGACCCGGAAGCTCGTCCATCCCGTAGGCGATCTGCACCGCGCGCCGGATGCCTAGGTCCCCGACCGCGGCGACGTCTGGGCGCCCCAGGTGAAAGATCAGGAACATCTCGGCGGTCCAGCGGCCGATCCCCTTCACCTCGAGGAGCTCGGCGGTGATGTCCTCGTCGGAGAGCTTGCTCAAGCGCTTCAAGTCGAGGCGGCCGTCTTCGACGCGGCGGGCGAGGTCGCGCAGGAACTCCACCTTCGCGTTGGAAAGCCCGGCCTTGCGCAGGGTGGCGGGCCTGCGGCGCAGCAAAGCCTCCGGCTCCGGGGTCTGATCATCAAACAGCGCGATCAGCTTGCTCCAGATCGATTCGGCGGCCCTGGTCGAGAGCTGCTGGCCGACGATCGCTCGGGCGAGCGCCTCGTAGGCGTTGGGGCGGCTGCCGCGCCGGTCCATCTTCGGGTCGATCGGCCCCCCCTCCTCCATCAGCCGACGGAGCACCTTGTCGGCCTTCATCAGCTCGCGGTCGTCGGCGGTCCAGCGTGGGCTCACAGTCCGCACTCCTGGAGCCCGTAGCGGCGGCCGGTCCTCCGAGCGTCCGCGAACAGCCTCCGCACCGCCGCATCGTCGGCGAAGGTGGCCGGGTCGGCCTCGAGACGATCGACGGCCCGGGACGCGGCGTCGTAGATTGCCGCGACCTCGGCCTGGTCGCCGGCGGGAGAGGTGATCGCCCGGACCTCGTCCAGCTCCTCCCGCAGGTTGGGGACGGCGGTGCCGAGGACGAAGTCCTCGATCGCGGCGTCGCCGGGGCGGTGTCCCGCCCTGAAGACGATCTGCCCGGAGGGCAGCACCTTGAAGTCCTTGGCGTTCAGTCCGAAGCGCTCCTTTCCGAGCTCCTCGACACGGGTCTCATAGAACGCGCAGAGGCCGTCGGCCTGTGAGATGTAATCGCGCTTGCTCGGGACCAGCGGTCCCGAGGTCATCACCCGGTCGGCGTCGCCACCGGGGTCGTCACCGCCGCAGCCGGCAACTGCCACTCCCCCAACCAGCAGGAATGGCACGAGCGCCGCTATGGGGAGACGACTCAGACCCGCTGGATCAGGGTGCCGGTGCCAAGTCCGCCGCCGCAGCACATCGTCACCAGGCCCGTCTCCTTGTCGGAGCGCTCCAGCTCGTGGAGCAGGGTGGTGATCAGCCGGGCGCCGGTCGAGCCGAGCGGGTGGCCGATCGCGATCGCGCCGCCGTTGACGTTGACCCGGTCCATGTCGGGCTCCAGCTCTCGCCGCCAGGCCGCGACCACCGAGGCGAAGGCCTCATTGATCTCGATCAGGTCGATGTCGTCCATCTTCATCCCGTTGCGCTCGAGGATCTTCCTGGTCGCGGGGATCGGGCCGGTGAGCATGAGCACCGGGTCGACCCCGACCGTGGTCTGGTCGACGAGCCGGGCGCGGGGCTTCAGGCCGAGCTTGTCGGCCTTCTCGCGGGTCATCAGCAGCACCGCGGCGGCGCCGTCCGAGACCTGCGAGGAGTTGCCGGCGGTGATCTTGCCGTCCTCCTTGAACGCCGGCTTCAGCGAGGCGAGCTTCTCGAGGCTGTCCTCCGTCGGCGGGCGGATGCCCTGGTCGGTGACGTAGGTGTCGCCGTTCGACTTCCAGGGGATCATCTCGCGCTCGAAGCGGCCCTCCTCGGTCGCCTGATGGGCCAGCGTGTGAGAGCGGAGGCCGATCTCGTCGAGCTCCGAGCGGGGGATCTCCCATTTGTCGGCGATCATCTCGGCCGAGATGCCCTGGGGGACGAGGTTGTAGCGCTTCATCAACTCGGGCGAGAAGGCCATCCCGTGCTCCTTCATCACCTCCAACGAGTCGGCGAAGGAGATGTGGCCCATGTGCTCGACGCCGCCGCCGATCGCGACGTCGTGGACGCCGGAAGCGATCAGCGCGGCGGCGAAGTTGACGGCTTGCTGGGCCGAGCCGCACTGGCGGTCGACGGTGGTCGCGGGGGTCTCGACCGGCAGTCCGGCCTCGAGCCAAGCGTTGCGGGCGATGTTGATGCCCTGCTCGCCGAACTGCTGGACACAGCCGGCGACCACGTCCTCGACCTCGGAGGGATCGATGCCGGCCCGCTCGATCACGGTCGAGTAGGTCTTCGCCAGAAGGTTCGAGGGATGGGTGTCCTTGTAGTAGCCCTTCTCCTCGTGGCCGCGGCCGACGGGCGTCCGAGCCGCCTCCACGATCACCACCTCACGGCCCTGGAAGTTCCCGTTCTCAGCCACGTCTTCGCCTCCTGAGTCAGTTGTTTGATGCAACCAAGCTGGCCAACAGAGCATACCCAATTGACTGGCGAGTCAACCAGGGCCTTCCTCTCGCGGCGAGGTTACCCCTAACTCGGCTTTCGCGGGGCGATGACGGCTAGCCGGAATGCCTAGCGTGATAGACAACTCGGCCGGTGGTGGGCGCGGAGACATACGAGCGGCCGGCGATCGCCGGGAGCGGGACGATCGCCTGCGGGCTGGCCGCCTGCGCGAGCGCCAGCTCGAAGGTGATGCTGCTGGCGCGCTCCGATGCCTCCGCCTGGCGGGCCGAGGAGCGGGCGACCTCGCTCTCCGCCAAGGTCGACGACGCGGACCCGAGGCGGATCAAGGTGACCACCGAGACTGCCGACCTCGAATCGAGCGATCTGGCGATCGAGTCGATCGTCGAGGAGCTCGAGCCGAAGGCCGAGCTGCTGAAGACCCTCGGCGAGACCTGCCCCGATGCGGACCTCGCGACGACGACCTCGGCGCTGCCGCTCGCCGAGCTCGGCTCGCGCAGCGGCCACCCCGATCGCGTCTTCGGGCTCCACCCCTTCAACCCGGTGGTGAGGATGGAGCTGATCGAGCTCTGCCTCCCGAGCGCCGCCCGCGAGGGAATCGGGGCGCGGGCCCGCGCCTGGTGCGAGGGGTTCGGGAAGACGGTGGTCGAGGTCCCCGATGAGCCTGCCTACGTCGTCAACCGGCTGCTCTTCCCCTATCTCTTCGACGCGGTGCGGCTGCTCGAGCAGACCGGGATGAAGGCGGAGGAGGTCGACCGCTGCATGACCCTCGGCGCCGGCTACCCGATGGGGCCGCTGGCGCTGATCGACCTGGTCGGGGTCGACGTCGCGGTGGCGATCGGCGAGGCGCTATACGCCGACAGCGGCGAGGAGCACCACCGCCCACCCGGGCGCCTGACCAGTCTGCTCAGCGAGGGCAAGCTCGGCCGCAAGTCGGGCGAGGGCTTCTTCAGCTACTGAGCCGGCTCGCTCAGGGTGATGACCAGCTCCGCGACGGTCTCCCCGACCGCATCGAGGGCAGCGGGATCGAGCTTGTCGACGGTGTCCTGAGCGGTATCGGCGTACAGATAGGAGAAGTCGATCAGGTCGATCGACGGGACCCCGGCCTGGATGAAGGGGGTGTGGTCGTCGATGATCGGCGGCTGGTCTGCGTCGGGGAAGTAGCTCTCGGCGCCGACCTCGGCGGCCGCCTCACGGAGCCGCGACCAGAGCGCCGGATCGCTGTTCTGCTCCCGGGGAATCTGGAGGCCCTTGTTGGCGATGTAGTCGAGCAGGATCATCTCCCCGGTCTCCCCCGGGTGAGCGGCGACGTAGGCCTTCGAGCCCCGAAGCGCGCACTGTAGGAAGCGCACCTCCGGGCAGCCTGCGGGCTCTTCCTCGCCGTCGAAGAGGACGAGGCGGATCTCCCGATGGTCCTCCGGCAGGAACCCGGGGAGGACCTTCGCGAGCTCGACGACGGCGGCGGTGCCGGCGGCCCCGTCGTTGGCGCCGACGAAGTCGGGGATGGTCGCCTCGGTGTCGTAGTGCGCACCGACGACGATCGCGGGTTGCTCGCCCGGGAATGACGCTGATCAGATTCAGCAGCCCGCCGGCGAGCGGCTGCACCTGGAAGTTGGGCAGCTCGCGCCGCAGCTGACGACCGAGCAGCCTGCGACGCCTCCGAGCCGGCGGGTCGGGGCCCAAAGGCGACCTGCCGCTCGATCAGCTCGAAGGCGCGCGCGGAGTCGAACCGGTCCGGGCTGGAGTCGTCCGACCCACACCCAACGCCGGCGAGGACCGCCAGCGCGAGCGCCGAGCAGCGCGGCGCTAAGCCGCGCGCTTGTCCGGGCCGCCTTGCCCTTACGCTGGGGGCGCCGGGCGCGGGCGCGGATCGGGGGGACGGCGGGCTCCTCATGGCGCCCGCAACGATCCCAGATCACGTCGGCCTCGGAGACCCCCTGCTTGTCGGCCTCGGTCTCGACCTCGGTCCAGGGCAGCTGCGCCTCGGGGAGATCGTCCCAGCGGGCGAGGTCGAGCGCCTCGAGCGCTCCCTCGAGCGCCGGCCCCCGATGCTCCTCCGAGCGGAGCACCGCCCTAACCACCTCGAGCTGCTTATCGCTGAGCCGAACGACCCACATCGCGGCCTCCTCGGAGCGAGTCCCAGGCGGACCCGATTGCGGGCAAGCTAGTGCCGTAAACGGACGGAAGGGAAAAGCCCTGCTAACGGCCGTCTAGGAGGTTGCAGGGTGGATCCGAACGGCATCGATGCGGTTCTCGCGCACCGACTCGACCCGGATCTCGAAACCGTCTGCGCTGATCACGTCGCCCCGCTTCGGCAGCCGCCCGAGCTCGCCGAAGACGTAGCCGCCGATCGAGTTGTAGGTGTCGGTGTCGACCGGAAGCTCGATTCCGCGGTCCGCGAGATCACCGAGCGAGACGTGGCCGCGGACGTACCAGTCGCCATTGGTGAGCTGGCGCAGCGAGCCCGCCAGTGGATCGGTCTCGTCCTCGATCTCCCCCACGACCTCCTCGAGGATGTCCTCGACGGTGACGATCCCGACCGTACGGCCGTACTCGTCGACCACCACTCCGATCGAGGAGCGCTGGCGCTGGAGCTCGGTGAGCAGGTCGTCGAGGGGCTTGGTCTCCGGGACGATCAGGGCGTCGCGAACCGCGCTGTCGATCTTCGCCTCTGGCCCCTCGGCCATCATCAGACGTACCAGGCGCAGCGCGTGAACGATGCCCCGCACCCGGTCCGCGTTTCCGTCCTCCACCACGACCAGGCGGTTGTGCCCCGAGGAGATGCACAGGTTGAGCGCGTCCGAGACGTTCGAGGAGTAGTCGACCGTGACCACCGCCGGGATTGGCGTCATCACCTCGCGCGCCTCCTGCTCGTGCAGATGGAAGACGCCGCCCAGCATCACCGCCTCGCCCCGGTCGAGGTCGCCGCCGACCGCCGACTGCGAGATCAGCGCCTTGAGATCCTCGGAGGTGGTGTGCCTCTCCCCGAGGTCGGCGGGCCGCACTCCGAAGAGGCGGACGATCCAGTTGGCGGCCGCGGTCAGCCCGAGCGTGATCGGTGCGCTGATCAGACGGAAGACCTGCAGGGGGCGGGCGAGGAAGCGCAGGCTGTTCTCCGGCCGGGAGATCGCGAACAGCTTCGGAGCCTGCTCACCCACCACCACGTGTAGCGCGGTGACAATCGCGTAGGCGAGTCCCACCGAGATAGCGGTGGCGACGCCATGGCTGAGGTCCCCGAATACCGGCTCGATCAGCTTGGCGACCGCCGGCTCGCCGAGGAAGCCGATCCCGATCGAGGCCATCGTGATCCCGAGCTGGCAGGCGGAGAGGTACTCGTCGATCCGCTCGAGTTCCTCCAGCGCGACGCTCGCGCCGCGGGCCTCGTCGCTCACCAGCTGCTCGATCCGGCTACGCCTTGCCCTGACCAGAGCAAACTCGGCAGCGACGAACAACCCGTTGATCGCGATCAACAGAAAGAGGACGACGAGGAGAACGCCGGTCATCGCTCCTCCCGGTCAGGCGTGCGCGGGCGGGGAAGCGTCGCGCTCACTCCCGCTGGGGAGTTGGTACTCGAGGGATCGTCGTCGTTCATCGGCGACCGGCCAAGGCTAGCAGCAGACCCGACAGGCTCAGGCGCGAGGCGCGCAGGCAGGCAGGCGACCGCCCCGGCTAGGCCAGCTCCTCGACCTTCTTCGCGAGCTCGAAGTCGTTCTCGGTGAGGCCGCCCTCCGCGTGGGTCGAGATCGCGACCTCGACCTGGCTCCAGGAGATCGCGATGTCGGGGTGATGGTTCATCTCCTCGGCCGGGCCCACCAGCGAGTCGACGAACTTGACCGAGCCGACGAAATCTCCGCGGTCGAAGCTCTTGACGATGAACTCGCCTCGCTGGCGCCAGCCGCTGAGCTCGTCGAGCCTGCTCTTGATCTCTTCGTCGCTAAGAAGTGCCATATTCGAAGGGTGCGCATCGCGAGCCTAGTCCCTTCGGCCACCGAGATGCTGTTCGCCCTCGGGCTCGGCGAGCAGGTGGTCGGCGTCACCCACGAGTGCGACTTCCCACCGGAGGCGGCCTCGCGCCGCCGGCTCACCCGCAGCGTCATCCCCGAGGGGCTCTCCGCTCGGGAGATCGACGCCGCGGTCCGGGAGCGCACCGGCGAGGGGCGGCACCTCTATGAGCTCGACGAGGCGACCCTGAGCGAGCTGCGGGTGGACCTGATCGTCACCCAGGCCGTCTGCGAGGTCTGCGCGGTCTCCTACGAGGACGTGGCCGCGGTGGCCGAGCGGCTCCCCAACCGGCCCGCGGTGATCTCGCTCGACCCCGAGCGACTCGCCGAGGTGCTCGCCGACGTCAGCCGCCTGGGCGAAGCGGCGGGCGCTGCCGGGCAAGCCGCGGAGCTTCGCGGACAGCTCTCCTCCCGGCTGGACGCGGTTCGCGAGGCGGTTGCCGGCGCGCCCCGGCCCCGGGTGCTGGCGCTCGAATGGCTCGACCCGCCTTTCATCGGCGGTCACTGGGTGCCGGAGATGATCGAGAGCGCGGGTGGCCTGGATGTCCTCGGCGAGGCGGGGACCAAGTCACGCACTGCGGACTGGGAGGAGCTGGCGGCCGCCCGGCCAGAGGTGGTGGTTGCGATGCCGTGCGGCTGGGACACCCAGCGGGCGGTCGAGGAGGTGCAGGAGCACGCCCTCGAGCTCGTCGCTGCCGGGCCCGAGCGGGTCTGGGCGGTCGACGCCGCCTCCTCGTTCTCGCGCCCGGGACCGCGGCTGGTCGAGGGCACCGAGCTGCTCGCACATCTGCTCCACCCGGATCGGGTTGAGCCGCCCGCGGGAGTCGGATTCGAGGAGGTGCGTGCCGGTGATCTCGCCGTCCCACGCCGATGAGCTTCGTATAGGAGGGAGCGACCGATGGGGGGCCTGAACTGGGCCGAGCACACGGTCGAGATCGAGGCGCCGATCGAAACCTGCTTCGAGGCGATCGTCGACTATGAGAGCTTTCCCGAGTGGCAGCGGGCGGTGGTCGACACAGAGGTCCTCGACCGCCACAAGGACGGCCTGGGCAAGAAGGTGAACCTGGTCGTCGACGCCAAGGTCCGCAAGGTCGACTACACGCTCGACTACCGCTATCGGCGTCCGACCCTGATCGAGTGGGACTTCGTCGAGGGAAACGGGATCAACGACGCCGACGGCACCTACACCTTCGAGGACCTCGGCGACGGGCGCACCAGGGCGACCTACAAGTTCGGGCTCGAGGTCGGCCTCCCCCTGCCGGGCCCGGTCGCGCGCCGCGCCCACAAGCAGACCCTGAAGGGGTCGGTCGAGGACCTGAAGAAAGAGGCGGAGCGTCGCGCCGCGAAGCCGATGGAGAAGGATGAGAAGCAGGATCCGCTCGCCTCGAAGCGATTCGGCATCGGCCGCGAGGGCGGGATCGAAGAGCCGACGGCCGAGCGCCCGGTCGAGCCTCGGCCGGCAAGCTCGAAGGACGAGTCGGTCACCGACGCGGCCGCCGAGGTCGTCTCGGCTACCACCAGACTCGCGCGGGTGGTCGTCTCGAAGTCGATCGGGGCCGCCGGCGGGGCTGTTGGCAGGATCCGCCGCTTGCGCCCCTGAGCGCGACTAGCCCTCTAGGGCTCCCAGCAGTAGAAGAAGTAGAGCGCGTAGGGGTCGCGGACGATCAGCTTCGCGTAGCGCTGGACGGCGTCGACGTAGAGCCGCGAAGGGTTGTACGAGTAGAGGGCACGGCTGTAGCTACGCGGGGCGCCCGAGTCGCGCAACAGGTTGGCGGCGGCGAGGATCGCGTCGTGGTCGTCCTTGATGTTCCCGCCCATTCCGTAGATGCGCCAGGTGGAGGGGATGAACTGCATCGGCCCCTTGGCGCCGGCGACGCTGTTGCTCTTCACCCGCCCGAACTTCGACTCGACCAGGTGGATCGCGGCGAGGTAGTTCTCCCCGATTCCGTAGCGGTCTCGGGCAGCGCCGTAGTAGCCGACCAAATCGGCCAGTGGCTTCGGCGGGGCGGTCTTCAGCTTCCGCGGCCGAGCGCCGCCGGAGAGCTTTCGCAGGTCGCGCGCCGCCCGCGTCAACTCGCGGACCTCGCTCGCAAGCGCAGGCGGAAGCAGCCCGATCGTCGCCGTGGCCAGATTGGGATGGGCGGCGAGCAGACGCGCCGCCTCTTCGAGGAACCGCGCCGGCGCGACCACTTCATCCGGCGGCAGCTCCGTCGGCGGGTCTCCGGCGCCCCGCCAAGCGTCGATCGCCTCCCGGAGGGCAACGTCGTTGGCCGAAAGCTGGGCGGAGAGGTCCTCCGCGTTCGTCGCCGCCTGGGCCGAGTGCGTTGAGCCATTGCCGCAGGCGATCAGGCCGAGGGCCGCGAAGCCGGCGACGGTTGTGAGGGCGACGAGCCTGGCGAGCCGGCGAACCGAGATCCGCACCACCCCCATTAAACGGGTCGCTCCTCGGCTCCGCCTGCGGAGCGCCCTCGCATCAGGCGGAGTTGGCGGCGACCATCGCGCCGGCGGCTGCGCCGATCGCGAGGAGGAGCAGGCCGCCTACCTCGAAGGCGGTTCCAACCCGGGCGGGCGCCTGCCGCTCGACCCCGACCAGAAGCAGTGCCGCGACTCCGCCTCCGATCAGCCCGCCGAGGTGACCGCCGACCGAGATGTTCGGGGATCGCGAAGGTGAGCGCCAGGTTGAGGACGATGAAGAGGCCGAACTGGGTGGCGATCTGCTCGAGGCCGCGCCCGCGGGCGACCACCACCACCGCCGCCATCAGGCCGAAGATCGCCCCGGAGGCGCCGACCGTGACCGTGTTCGGGTCGAGCAGGAGCGCTCCGAAGGAACCGGCCAGCAGCGAGATGAAGTAGATCGCGAGGAAGCGCGGCGTGCCGATCCCCGGCTCGAGCAGGGTCCCGGCGATGTAGAGGACGTACATGTTGAAGAGAATGTGCAGGAGCCCCGCATGCAGGAAGCCGCCGGTGACGATCCGGTACCACTCGCCGTCGGCGATCGCCGGGCCGAAGATGCCGCCGTCCTGGACCAGCTGACCCGCGGTCAGGCCCCCGCCGGCGCTGATCTCGGCGATGAAGGCGATCACGTTGAGCGCGATCAATGTGTAGGTCGCATACGGGGTGTGGGCCCCGCTGAAGGCCCCGGGGCCGCTCCTCACCTTGGTCCGCTGCTTGGCGCACTCCGGGCAGCGCATCCCGACTGGGGTCGAGGTCATGCACTCCGGGCAGATCGGCCTGCCGCAGTTGGAGCAGGAGACGCCGGTCTCCCGGTTCGGGTGCCGATAGCAGGTCTGCATCGACGGGAGCGTAGATGAGAGGTGAAGCGGGCCCGCCGACTCTCAGTCGACCCGGGCGCCGAGCAGCGGCTTGCTCGTCGGTGCCTGATGGCCAGGACCGGACTCGCGGGTGACCAGCACCTGGCTGCCCGCGGGCAGAGACTCCGGAACTACGGCGGTGCCTCGGCCGGTTGCGTCGGGGACGAAGGTGGAGCTGGGCCTGACCGATGACCCCTGCGCGACCCAGAGCTGGTAGACGGCGCCCTCCGGGAGCTGGGGCATCCCGTGGACGCTCAGCATCGCCGAATTCTCGGCGACCACCAGCGAGCCGCCGATCCCGGCGCTGCTCTCGGTGACCGGGACCGTGCTGGTACCTCCGCCGCCCTCGTCACCGTCGTTGGCCAGGTAGCCGACGACCCCGGCCGCGACCACCGCGAGCACCGCCAGCCCGGCGGCCGGCCTCAGGACGAGGCGGCCGAGCCGGCTGCGGCGTCCCCTGCCGGCCTTCGCCGGCTCGGCCTTGACCTCGGCCTCTGACCTGACGATCTCGAGCACGCGCTCGCGAAGCTCGGGCGGCGGCTCCAGCTGGGGAACCGACTCGGCAAGCACGCCGACCGCGGGGTAGATTCGCTCGCGCAGCTCGGTCGAGCAGCGCTCGCAATCGGGCACGTGCCTCGACACCGTCCGCTCCTCTTCGGGGTCGAGGGCGCCGAGCGCGTAGCCGGTGAGGTCGTCGTGGCTCGGGTGGGTCATCACATCCCCTCCGCCAGCGCCGCGCGGACCTTCTCGAGCCCCAGCCGCATCCGACCCTTGATCGTCCCCAGCGGCTCGTTCAGCATCCTGGCGATCTCGGAGTGGGTGAAGCCGCCGAAATAGGCGAGCTGGATCACCTTCGACTGATCCTCGGGCAACCCCGAGAGAGCGCCACGCACCTCGCGCGCGGTCTCCCGCCGCAGCGCCTCGACGTCGGTCAGTTCCTCGGCCGGCCGGCGTTCGAGCGCCTCCTCGGAGTCGAAGGCGATCTTCGGAGCCCGGACCGCGTCGCGGCGCAGGAAGTCGATCGCCCGGTTGCGGACGATGCCCAGGGTCCAGGCCCGGACGCTGCCGCGGGCTCGGTCGAAGCGCGCACCGCTGCGCCAGATCGAGATCAGCGCCTCCTGGGTGACGTCCTCCGCGGCCTGGCGGTCGCCGGCGATCCGGTAGGCGAGCGAGTAGGCGGCGCCGCCGTGACGGTCGTAGAAGATCTCGAAGGCGTCCGGGTCCTTGGCCGCCACCAGCGGCATCAGGTCCTCGTCGGCGAGCCTTTGCAACTCAGCCTTGGTCACGAAACCTCTCCGGAGTGATCCATTTCAATTTGCTCCACGCTAGTGGCTACGGGAGGTCCGCAGAAACGGATCAGGCGTCCGCTGCGGACGCGATATTCACCGTGGGGCGACTCCCCCGCATCAAGGTCCCAAAGGAGGAGAGCATGGAAGCGTCTAGCCCAGCGAGGCTCTACTGCCTGCTCGTAGGTGGAGTGCTCGTGATTGCCGGGATCATCGGCTTCTTCTACGAGGCCAGCTTCGCCACCGGCGACTCGATCAAGGACGAGGAGGTCTTCGGCGTCCTCGCCGTCAACGGCTGGCACAACCTCGTCCACATCGCGATCGGTGGGCTCCTGCTGGTTGCGGCCGGGGGAGCCGCCCGGGGAGCGGCGCTCTTCGTCGGGGTGCTCTACATCGCCCTCTGCGTACTCGGCTTCATCGCCACCGGCGGTGATGGGATCGGCTTCGTCGCCGAGAACGGCGTCCTTCTCGACCTCGTGCCGGTGAACGACGAGGACAACGTCCTCCACCTGATCCTCGGCCTCACGGGGATACTCGCGGGCCTCGCGACCCGCAAGGCGGCTGCTCCGGCGTCGCCGGCGCCGGCGACTTAGGCGCCCGAGACTGGAGGAGCATCGCCAGGATGCGCCCGCCACCCAGCGGGTGCGCCCGATAGCCTCCTAGTCCAGGCGTGAGCGAACCTGTTCGGCGATCCCGGAGAGGCCGCCGGAGGGCTTGCGTCGTCGCCGCATCTCGAGCAACACCAGGGCGCCGCCGGCGACCCCGCCGGCAGCGACCGCTGCTGCCGGCCGCAGCCAATTCCTCGGATCGCGCAGCGAGCGCAGCTCCGACTCCGAGAGCTCCTCGGCCCAGGCGGAAAGCTCCTCCGCGGCGGCCTCGGTGACCGCGCTCAGGGTGTCCTCCACCCTCCCGGATAGCTTCTCGGGGGGCTCGATCGGCCGCAGAGCCGTCCGCAGCAGCTGCTCGACCTCGTTGCGGGACTCGCTGGGCTCAGTCATTCGGATCCAATTCCTCCTGAAGCTGCTTGATCGCCCGGTGGATGAGGACCTTGGTGGCGCCGTCGGAGCGGCCCAGTGCCCGGGCGATCTCGCGATTGTCCATGCCGAGCGCGAAGCGCATGATCAGGGCCTCGCGCCTGTCGTCGGGAAGCTGTCGCACGCCGTCGATCACCTGCTTCAGCTCCTCCCGGCCCTCGACGATCCGCTCGGTGCCGTGAGGGGCCGCGATCGGATCGCTCTCGTCGAGGACGCTCTGAGGCCGCCGCGCCCGGTCGCGGTGGTAATTGGAGGCGAGATTGTGGGCGATGCGGATGAGCCAGGGGCGCAGGGGGCGGCCGTTCGACTCCCGCTGGGCGCGCTCGAAGTGCCGATATGCCTGTAGGAACGCCTGCTCGGTGAGGTCCTCGGCGTCGTGATGGTTGCCGACCCGGTAATACGAGTAGGAGTAGACGTCCCGCAGGTGATCGCGGTAGAGGCGCTCGAAGTCGCGGTCGAGCTCCGCCTTCGCCGCGCCGGTGAGGGCGGGCGCCTGGTCTGAGTCGGCCACGAAACAAGCCTACTCCGGGTCATGCCGCCCTCCTCTCCCGTTCCGCGCGTCGCACCCGTGCCATCCACTCGCCCGGAGAGATCTCGCCCTCGACGAGGTTCGCGAGGCGCTGCATCGCCGATGAGTCCACCCCCGATGCGCTCACCGCCCTCGCCATCAAGGGCACCGAGTCGAGGGCCTCGGAGGCCTGACCGATGATCTCCGGGATCTGCTCGGCGGGGGTTCCCGCTCCAAGCAGCTCTCCCGCGCGCCGGTTGCGGCTCCCGGGCGCCAGGATCGTCGCGGTCAGGTCGCCGACCCCGGCGAGCCCGGAGAAGGTGTCGGAGCTGGCGCCGCGGGCGTGGGCGTAGTCGACACACTCGCGCCAGATCTGGGCGGTGGCGATTCCCGCCGCGTTCATCCCCTGCGCCTCTGCCGCGGCGGCGGCGAGGGCGGCGGCGTTCTTGGCGGCGCCCGCAACCTCCACTCCGAGAACGTCGCTGGAGCGCTCGCAGACGAGCCCGGCCTCGTCGAAGACGCTGCCGAGCTGCTCGCGCAGGTCCGGGTCGCTGCTGCCGAGGACGAGGGCGGCGGTGCCGGAGACGGCCTCCTTCGCGTGTGCGGGCCCGCCGAGGGAGGCGATCGCGCGCGCCCGGGTGATCCGCTCGGCCACGTACTCGGTCGGCAGGGCGGCCATCGGCGCCACCATCCCCTTGCTCAGCAGCAGCACCGAAGTCCGCTGCCCGACCCGGTCCCCGATCGCGCCAACCGCCTGGGGCAGCGCCGCCGAGGGGACCGCGAGGCAGACGAGGTCGATCCCGGCGAGCTCGATCTCGGCCGCCCGCTTCACAACGAGCGAGTCGGGGAGGGGGACATCGGGAAGGTAGCGCTCGTTGGTTCGGCTCTCGGCCATCTCCTCGGCGCGCTCCTGTGTCCTCGTTCCCAGCTGCACGTCGAGTCCGCCGCGCGCCAGCAGGACTGCCACAGCCGTCCCCCAGCTGCCGGCGCCGATCACCGCCGCCTTGCGGAGAGGCGGCAGGCCGCCGAGCCACTCCCACTGCAGCTCGATCACCGGCCAGATCCGGGCCCCGACCGAGTTCGCCAGGGTCGGCGAGGGGTTCTCGGTTCGCGGGAAGGTCAGCGCCCGCCCCGCCCGGACCTTGACCTTGCGGGGGCGGATCCGCCAGCCTTTTCGCACGTACTCGGTGCCATGGACGGCGACCGGGAGCACCGCCGCCCCGGTCTCAAGCGCCAGGCGCCCGAAGCCGCGCCTGGGCCTTCCAAGCGAGCCGGAGCGGATCCGGGTGCCCTCTGGAAAGATGCAGATCGCTCCCCCCCGCTCGAGCACCTGGCGCGAGGTCACCAGGGTCTCCTCGTCAGAGTGCCCCCGGCGCACCGGATAAGCGCCGAGCCGGTTGAGCAGCCAGCCCAGCCAGCGATTCTCGAACAGCTCGACCTTGGCGACGTAGTGGAGCGGCCGGCGCCAGGGCAGGGAGGCGCCGATCACGAAGGGGTCGAGGAAACTTCGGTGGTTGGAGGCGACTATCAGGGGGCCGCGCACCCGGGAGTGCTCGCGGCCGATCCGCGAGAGCCGGAAGTAGATGAGGAAGAACGGCTGCAGAAGGAGGCGGGCGAGCACGTACAGGGGGCGATTGACGCCGTGTTCGCGCGTGAAGCGGTGATAGCCGAGCAGCCTCTCCTCGTCCATGGGCAGAGAGGGAAACACCCCAGGTGCAGCCAGTTACAGGCTGCTCACCAGGCTGCGCGCAGGATCGCCTCGAGGTCGGCGCGCTCGAGATCGCCGGGCGTCATCTGGAAGAGCTCTGGCCTCGCGATCGCAACCTCGATCACCTCGTCGATGCGGTCGCGGTCGGCTCCCAGCTCGCCCAGGCGGCGGTTGCCCGCCAGCTCCCTGATCCGGTCGCCGATCCGCTCGGGATCTGTTCCGAGCGCCACCGCCAGCGCCTCGATCTGCTCGGGTGCGCGCTGCCGCATCGCCGCAATCGTCGCCGGCAGCAGCGCCGCGTAGGTCTCCGCGTGCGGGGTGTCCAGCACCCTGACCAGGGTCTGCCCAAGCACGTGGTGGAGGGCGAATCCGGCCCGGTCGACGGCGGAGCCGGCGAGCAGCGCGCCGAGGGCGAGCTCCGAGCGGTTCCGGCCGGCGCGATCGGCGTCGAGAGAGCGGGCGATCAGCTCCGCGGCCCGGAGGGCATCCTCGCGGGACTCCTCGTCCGCGAGCGGCGTGTAGAGCGACTCGGCGGCGTGTGCAAGTGCGTTCATCGCGGTGGCCCGCAGCTGGGGCTCGGGGGCGCTGGTCATCACGATCGGGTCGGCAAGCACCAGCGATGGGCGGACGCTCGAGGAGGCCCGATGGCCGGACGGCAGCCGGTGGATCGCCGTCATCGGCGCGCCCGAGAGGGTGGTCGGCAGCGCCGCCACCTCCCCACTGCGAACCGCGGCGATCCCCTTCGCCGAGTCGATCACCCGGCCCCCGCCGAGAGCGACCAGCCGGTCCGAGCCGACGTCCTCGAGCACCGCGGCGGCGGCCTCCGGCACCTGCGCGGCTGGGATGAGGTGGGTCGCCTCGGCCGCTTGATCGAGCTCCGAGGCCTCCTCGAGCGCCCGCTGCGTGGTCAGGAGGTCGAACTCGTCCCAGCCGGCCTCGGCGAGCAGCTCCGGCGCGTCGGCAAGCAGCCCCTCGCGGAGAACCACGGCACGCCCCCGAGCGTCGTCCCGCCAGCTGACCTCCTGCATAAGCCCGCCCCCGGACTCGAACCGGGACTCTCGTCATTACAAGTGACGTGCTCCACCAATTGAGCTAGGCGGGCAGCTCATAGTCGCGAGCCCAGCGAATTCCGTCTCGGCTTGCCCGTTGCGCGTGGGCTCAATCCGCAGACAGCCATGCCGGTTGGCGCTTCGTCGACGGGAACAGCATAGATCCGGTCTGTTCTCGGGGCAGTAGACAAGGAATATCTCGGCTTCACCGTCGTAGTCTCGAAAGAATGATCCCCGGGTGTTCGATCTAATGCTCGTGGTGCTGAATCGAACGACGCCCATCCTGCAGCCGACCCGTCTTGCACTGGGCGCGGACGAACCGGCCCTCGATTTCGAGGACCAGGTCGTACCTCTGATTGGTCCCGAAGGGGACCAGGACCTGGTATCCACGTCGCACCAGCTCGGCGAGTATCGCGGCCTCAGTTCGCAGGCCGACATCGACTGGATGAGAGCTTGGCCTAGGCGCCTTCAGGCGAAACCTGGTCTCCACTGCAGGAAGTCTGGGGACGCTATCTGTCACGACTCATCGTCGAGTCGTGACATTTTGGTGACAGAAGGCACTCTGCGGCCTACCTGCCGAGCTAAGCCCTCCTCCTCCTCGTCTTCGCCGGAGTCGTCGAACTCGGGGTCGAGCAGAAACTCAGTTGTTTCGTCCACGCACTGCTCGACAGGGCTAGCAGGAGGGTGGCCGCGAGGACGACGATCAAGCGACTGGCCTTCGGCATTCCCGCTCCATCGGCAGGGATCGACTGCGGCTGTAATCGACTTGGCCCCACCCAGACGGACGTCCCCTGCCTAGACTGGGCGCCGTGGCTCCCCTGACGGACCTGACACGGTCGCTGACCGGCCCCGGTGGGGCGGCGGCGCGCGGGCGCTGGCTCGCCCGGGGAGCCTGGCTGCTGGCGGCCGCCGAGGTGGTGGTTGCGATTCGGAACCACCTCACCGATCGGCTCAGCGAGAAGGAGCGCCGGCGCCTGGTCGAGATCGTGAAGAGCTCGCGCGGGCGGCCCTCCAATCTCGACAACCGCGAGCGCCGCGAGCTGCAGCAGCTGCTGGGCAAGATCGAGCCCCGGGAGCTGCTCGGAACGGTGGCCCGCTCCGGCTTCGCCGGCCGCTTCCGCCGCCGCTGATAACGCGAGGGTGCCCCGCAGGCGAAGCCGAGGGGCAACCCGTTTCATGAAGAGTGAACGGCCGCCCGTTTCGGGGCGGCCGCTCGTGCCGTGCCTGTGTGTGAGGTGGGTCCCGCTAGATCTTCACCGCGCGGGATGCGAGGTGGATGCCGACCTTGCGCTTGACCCTCTGGAGTGCGTTGTCGACCGTCTTCGTGTCGCACTCGAGCCGCTCCCCGATCACCTCGTATGAGTGGCCATCGAGGTAGAGGGCGAGCACATGGCTCTCGAGCTCGGAGAGGACGCTGGTCAGGCAGGAGACAAGGCTCTCCAGCTCCTCGCCCGCGATCACCTGGTTGACCGGGTCGCGCACCAGCGGGCCGGGCAGCACCTCCTCCAAGGTGGTGTCGGAGTCGGGCCCGGCGGCGGCCGGCGTCTGGCTGAACGAGACGTACTGGTTCAACGGCGTGTGCTTGTTGCGGGTCGCCGTCTTCACCGCGGTGATGATCTGGCGGGTGATGCAGAGCTCGGCGAAGCCCCGGAAGCTCGCCTCGCGCTCGGGGCGGTAGTCGCGGATCGCCTTGAACAGGCCCAGCATCCCCTCCTGCATGAGGTCGTCGGCGTCGCCGCCGAGCAGGAAGTAGGACGAGGACTTGACCCGGACGAAGCGGCGGTAGCGCCGCACCAACTGGTCGTAGGCGTCGGTCCGGCCGTTCTTTGCGAGGGCGACGAGGAACTCGTCGTCGGGGCCCGGCCCGGCGCTCCTCTCCCCCTGGGGAACGTTCCGCGCCTGGACGACGGCCTGCTCTTCGGTGCTTGGGGTGGGTACAGCCACAGCGGCCTCCTTTGACGGTGGTCTCCTGTGGCGCTCCGTACCTCCCCTGGACGCGCCTTCTCGGGGGTGCTTCCATCAGGTTCAACCTGAGGTTCACCCTCGTCGGCGCAGAGTAGGGCGGCCGATCGCCAATGTCAATCAACGTTCGGACCCGACGCAAGATTGCTTGCAGGATCCGTGCCTGGAAGGACCCGGAGGCCGGCTCGAAACGCGTGCTCCGTCCGCGTGCCCTGGTACTTGGTGCGTCGCCCAGCGCGCGCCCGGATGGCCCGGATGCCGCGCGCCTACTCGTCGGCTGCGCAGTTCTGCTCGCGCCCGCCGAGGCGGCCAAGCAACTCGGCGAGTGTGTTCATCTCCGCGTCGTCGAGGACGGCACCGAGCCGCTTCTCGATATCCGCGATATGTCCCGGCGCGCATTCCTTCAGCTTGGTCAGGCCGGCGTCGGTCAGCACCGCATAGCTGACGCGGGCGTCCTCCTTGCAGGCGCCCTTCCCGACCAGCCCCTGGTCCTCGAGCCGCTCGAGCAGCCGGGTGATTCCCGATGGCGAGAGCTGCAGCTCGTGCGCCAGGTCGATCCGCCGCATCCCCTCGTCCCCCGCCCGCGAGAGCAGGAGCAGCGCTCCGTAGTCGTTCAGGGTCAGCCCGTGTTGAGCGACAAGGGAGGCGTTCAGCTCTCTGATCAGCATCGCGCGCGCGTCAAGGAGCCGGGTGAACGCAACCGTCGCCGGAGATGTTTTAGTTGTCAATTGTTGAGGACTCAAGTTATTCTGCTAAACTCTTTGAGTGATCAAGAAGTTTACCCCACTCGAAGGAGTAGTTCAAATGAGCACAACGCAGACAGAGTCAACCATTCCGACAGGCGTCTGGAAGTCCGACCCGATCCACTCCAGCGCGGGGTTCACCGTCAAGCACATGGTCGGCACCTTCCGCGGTAGCTTCGGTCAGTTCGAGGCCGAGTTGAGCGATGCCTCGGGAGAGCCGCATCTCGCTGGCCGGGTTCCGGTCGAGAGCGTCGGCGTGGACGAGGAGAACCTCTACAGCCACCTGCTCTCGCCGGAGTTCTTCGACAGCGAGCGCAATCCCGAGATCAAGTTCGACTCGAGCCGGATCGTCCGCGAGGGCGAGCAGATCGTGATCGACGGCGAGCTCACGGTCAAGGGCGTCACCAAGCCGGTGGAGGCTCGTGGCCAGATCACCGGTCCGGTTGAGGACCCGCAGGGCAACGAGCGCATCGGGCTCGACCTTGAGACCAAGCTGAACCGCCATGCCTACGGCCTCGACTGGCAAATGGAGCTCCCGGACGGCGGCAATGTCCTCGGCGACGAGGTCACCCTCACCGTCCATCTGGAGCTCGTAACGGAGGCATAGCGATGCGCGTGCTGGGAATCACAGGCAGCCTACGGCGCGGCTCCCACAACGCCAGGCTGTTGCGGGCGGCGGGCGAATTGCTGCCGCCGCCCGCCGAGCTTGAGCCCTTCGACGGGCTCAAGGCCGTCCCGGCCTATGACGCGGACGACGACGGCGACCGGGCCCCGGTCGCCGTCCGCCGGCTGCGCAAGGCGATCAAGGAGGCCGACGCGATCCTGATCGCCACCCCCGAATACAACTCCTCGATCCCAGGCGTGCTGAAGAACGCACTGGACTGGGCATCGCGTCCAGCAAACCAGAGCGCCTTCCAGGGCAAGCCGGTGGCGGTCGTCGGGGCCAGCACCGGCATGTTCGGCGCCGTCTGGGCGCAGGCCGAGACCCGCAAGGTCCTCGGCGCCATCGGGGCGAGGGTGATCGACCGCGACCTGCCGGTGGCAAAGGCGGATGCCGCCTTCACCGAGGATGGACGGCTCGCGGATCTGGAGCTTCACGAGCAGCTCGAGGAGACCCTCGCCGAGCTGGTCTCCCAGGCCGAGCAGTCTCAGGCGGCGGAGGTGCCCGCCGCCTGAGAGGCCGTTCGTCCGGCTCGCTGCCGCCTAGCTGGCCCGCTGGCGAACGGCCTCGAAAAGGATCACCGCCGCGGCGACCGAGACGTTGAGCGACGCGACCCGACCCTTGGTTGGGATCGAGACGAGCTCGTCGCACTTCGAGGCGACCCGCTTCCGGATCCCCTTTCCCTCCGAACCGAGCACCAGCACCGCGCGCCCGACCCAGTCGAGGTCGGTGTAGCGCTTCGGCGCCTCGGCAGCGGCGCCGTAGATCCATGCTCCGGATTGCTTCGCATCGCCGAGCCAATCGGCGAGGTTCCGCACCCGTGCAACCGGTAAGTGCTCGACCGCTCCCGCCGACGCCTTGCATGCGGCCGGGGTGACCGACGCCGCTCGGCGCTCGAGGATGACGACCCCGCCGGCGCCGGCAACCTCGGCGGCGCGGCAGACCGCCCCGAGGTTGTGAGGGTCCTGGATCTGGTCGAGGGCGACGACGAGGCCCTGCCCATCGTCCGCCTCGAAGAGGGAGGTCGGATCCGCGTAGGGGTAGGGATCGACCTCGGCGACGACGCCCTGGTGCTCGGGCGAGCCGCAGAGCCGTTCGAGTTCCTCGGCCGGCGTCTCCGGCGCCCGCCAGACCTTGTGGACCCGCCGGCGGCCGCGCTCGGCCTCGGCTACCGGGCGGCGCCCGTAGATGAACTCGCGCCCGCGATCGTCCTTCGCCGCGGGCACCGCTCAGCGCTTCCGCACGAGCCGGGCGCCGCCTGCCTCGTCGCGGGCCTCCCAGCCCATTCCGGCGAGCTGTTCGCGGATCGCGTCGGCGCGCTCGAAGTCCTTAGCGGCTCGCGCCTCCTGGCGCTCGGCGAGCAATTGCTCCGCCTCCGGCGGCGGCGCCTCGTCCTCGCTCAGCAGGGAGTCGAGGCCGAGCAGCGGCAACAGCTCCTCGAGGGCGCCCCGAGCGCCGGGCAGCTCCCGCTTGTTCCCCTCGGCGACGATCTCGAACAGGGTGGCGAACGCCTGCGGGGTGTTGAAGTCGTCGGCGAGCGCAGCGAGGAACGCCTCGCGCTTCTCGGCGATGAAGGAATCGGGCTCTCCGCCCGGGGCATCGATCAGGAAGTTGCGGATCCGCTCCACCCGGGCGGCCGCCTCCTGCAGCGCCTCTTCGGAGAAGGCGAGCGGCTGGCGGTAGTGGCCCGAGGCGAGGTAGGCGACCACCGCCGGCGCGCCGAAGCGCTCGAGCGCCTCGGAGAGCTGGAAGATGTTGCCGACCGACTTCGACATCTTCTCCTCGTCGAGCTGGACCAGCCCGTTGTGCATCCAGATCCGGGCGAGGGGGACGCCGCGGGCCGCCTCGGTCTGGGCGATCTCGTTCTCGTGGTGGGGGAAGACCAGGTCGATGCCGCCGCCGTGGATCGCGAAGTCGGGGCCGAGCTCCTTCTCGGCCATCGCCGAGCACTCGATGTGCCAGCCGGGGCGGCCCTTTCCCCAGGGCGAGTCCCACGAGGTGTCCTCGCCCTCCTTATGCCCCTTCCAGAGGGCGAAGTCGAGGTGGTCCTCCTTCAAGGACTCGGTCCCCGCCTCCTCGCCCTGGTCCATCTCCTCGGGGTCGCGGTTGGAGAGCTTGCCGTAGCCGTCGAAGCTGCGGACCCGGAAGTAGACGTCGCCGTTCGCCTGGTAGGCGTGGCCCGAGGCGATCAGCGCCTCGATCAGCTGGACGATCTCCCTGATCGTCTCGCTGGCCAAGGGCTCGGCGTCGGGCCTGCCCAGACCGAGGGCGTCGGTGTCCTCGAGGTAGGCGGCGGTCATCTCCGCCGCGAACTCCGCCGACGGCTCTCCCGCCTCCCGGGCCGCGTCGTAGATCTTGTCGTTGATGTCGGTGACGTTGATGACGAGGGTGGCCTCGTAGCCCTTCATGCTAGGAGGAACCGCTTCAACAGCGTGAAGACGACGTAGGGGCGGGCGTTGCCGATGTGGATCCGTCCATAGGTCGTCGGCCCGCAGGCGTAGATCCCGACCATGCCGGGCTCGCGCGGCTCGAGCTCTCGCCGCTCGCCACGGAGGGTGTCCTGAATTAGAACCCGGCGCACGCGGGCATTATTTCGGTGAGGCCGCATCCCCGCCGGGACGATGAATACGCTCCCTGGGCTTTGGCTCGCTCGTCCCTGCAGGAGCACCGGTTGCGGCGCG
Source organism: uncultured Solirubrobacterales bacterium (assembly GCA_963818205.1). GTDB lineage: Bacteria > Actinomycetota > Thermoleophilia > Solirubrobacterales > 70-9 > CAVVYV01. The sequence goes on along the minus strand of CAWFRG010000009.1, from coordinate 309,747 downwards.
TCGACGACGCCTTCGCGTCCCTCCCGGGGCGCTACCTGGGCGCCGATCCCGGCTTCGAGGCGAGCTACAGGATCGAGCTCGACGACCTCGGACTGAGCTGGGCGGTCGAGCTCGACGCGAGCAGCTGCGAGGTGACCGCCTCCCCGAAGCGGGACGCCGACACGGTGATCGGCACCAACGCGACGACCTGGCTCGCCCTCAGGGAGGGCTCCCTCTCCGGCCTCGATGCATTCCGGTCACGGCTGCTCTGGGCCCGCGGCAACCTCGATCTCGCCGTCGCCTTCGAGGGCTTCTTCCGGTTGCCGAGCGGGCGCCGCCCGCTGCTGCGCCTGCGGGAGGTCGCCGCCGGCTCGCACCGGATTTCCACCCTGACCGCTGGAAACGGCCCCGAGACCGCGATCCTCATCCACGGCCTCGGCGGCAACAAGACCAGCTTCTTCGAGACCGTCTCCGCCCTGGCACCCGACTACACCGTCCACGCGATCGACCTTCCCGGCTTCGGCTCGTCGAGCAAGCCGATCCGGGCGCCCTTCGATGCCCCCTGGTTTGCGCAGTCGGTGCTCGACTTCTGCGATGCGCTCGAGGTCGATCGCGCCCACCTGGTCGGGAACTCGCTAGGGGGGCGGATCGCAATCGAGGTCGGGCTGACCGCGCCCGAGCGCGTCTCCAGCCTCAGCCTGCTGGCGCCGTCGCTCGCCTGGCGCCGCCGCCGCCGCTTCGTCCCGATCGTCAGACTGCTCCGACCGGAGCTGGCGGCGATTCCGCACCCGATGACCAACGGCCTGGTGCGGCGCCAGTTCTGGGGCATGTTCGCCCGGCCCGAGCGCCTTCACCCCTCCGCCGCCGATCTCGCCTCCGAGGAGTTCGTCCGGACCTACCGCACGGTGGCGGCCCGGATCGCGTTCCACTCCGCGGCGCGAAACATCTACCTGGAGGAGCCGTTCGGCGAGCGCGGCTTCTGGACCCGGCTCTCCTCTCTGCGCCCGCCGGCGATGTTCGTCTGGGGCGACCAGGACCCGCTGGTCCCGCTCGCCTTCTGCCAGCCCGTCGCCGAGGCGCTGCCCGAAGCCCGCCAGGTGGTCCTGGAGGAGTGCGGGCACGTGCCGCAGGTCGAGCTGCCGGAGCAGGCGAACGCGGCCGTTCACCACTTCATCGCGGAGGCCTCCGCCTCGCCCGCGGCGCGCGCCGCCGCCCGGATCGGCCGCGCGGCACGTCGTCTGCGACCCGCTCGCGCCGCCTAGAATCAGTTTGCCCATGGCAGAGAGCGGCTCAGGCATCGCTGCCCAGGCTGGGCGTGAGCAGCGGAGCGAAAATGGTGGAGACCCGGCGGCCACCCCCGACGGGCGGAACGCCGGCGATTCGGGCGCCAGGCGCGCACGTCTGAAGTCGCTCGCGGGTCCCCTCGCCGGGCCGATCTCGCGGGTCGCCCGCGAGCTCCGCGGCCGGCTGACGGCCGACCTCGACGACCGCGACCCCGACTTCATCCGCGAGAACCTCTCCCTCAGCTGGCTTCTGGCCAGCCTCTGGTTCCGGGGCGAGGTGCGCGGGATGGACCGGATCCCCGAGGACGAGCCGGTGCTGCTCGTCGGCAATCACTCGGGCGGGAACGTCACCCCAGACACGATCGTCTTCACCCTCGCCTTCAACACCTACTTCGGCGTGGAGCGGCCCTTCTACCAGCTGGCCCACAATCTGGTGCTGACCTCGCCGGTGGGCCCCTATCTGCGCCGCTTCGGCACCGTCGCCGCCTCGCAGGAGAACGCTCGCAAGGCGCTGGACGCCGGCGCGGCCGTACTCGTCTACCCGGGCGGCGATTGGGAGGTGAACCGCCCGAGCTGGGAGTCCAACCGAATCGACTTCAACGGCCGCAAGGGCTTCATCAAGCTGGCGCTAGAAGCCGGCGTCCCGATCGTCCCCGTGGTCTCGGTCGGCGGCCAGGAGACGGCGATCTTCCTCACCCACGGCGAGCGTCTGTCGAAGCTCCTGCGCCTGGACAAGCTGCTCCGCCTGAAGACGCTGCCGGTCAACCTCTCCCTCCCCTGGATCGTCAACGTCGGCGACTTCCTCGGCCACCTGCCGCTTCCCGCGAAGATCACCGTCCAGGTGATGGAGCCGATCGACCTGCGCCGGCGCTACGGGCCCGAACCGGACTATGACCGGGTCTACGAGGACGTGACCTCGGCGATGCAGGACCAGCTGACCGAGCTGGCGGCCGACCGGCGCCTTCCCGTGATCGGGTGAGCCGCCGATGAGGATCGAGCAGAAGGTCACGGTCGACGCCCCCCGCCACCTGGTCTGGGAGTACGTCACCGAGCCGGCCAACTACCCCGTGTTCATGGATGGGCTCACCCGCTGGGAGGTGGCAGGCGACCTCCACACGGGCCTCGGCGCCCGCTACCGGATGCTGCTCAGGGTCGGCGCCGCCGACGTCGGCGGCCTGATCGAGATCGTCGAGTGGCAGCCCGAGGGCGACATGGCCTGGAGCTCGGTCACCGGAGTCGACCAGCGCGGGCGCTGGCGCCTGCGCGAGCTCCCCGGCGGTCGCACCAGGATCACCTTTCGCTTCGCCGCCGGCGTCGCCGGCGCCGGCATCTTCGGCCTGATCGCGGAGCGGGTCGCGGCAGGACCGTTGCGCCGCCGTTTCCACCAGTCGCTGCTGAACGTGAAGCGAGCGGTAGAAGAGCAACGGGCCGCAGTTACGACCTAGACCAGCGCTCGGCGAGTTCGCGCTTCAGCACCTTACCCGTCGCGTTACGCGGAAGTTCGTCAACGAAGACGATCTCGCGCGGGACCTTGAACCTGGCGAGGTTGGCCTTCACGTGCGCCTTCAGCTCCTCCTCGGTCACCTCGCTTCCTTCCTTGGTGACGATGAAGGCACGCAGTCGCTGGCCGAACTCCTCGTCCTCCACCCCGAGCGCGGCGGCCTCCACCACCGCGTCGTGGTCGCTGAGCAGGTCCTCGACCTCCCGCGGGAAGACGTTCTCGCCCCCGGAGACGATCATCTCGTCGTCACGGCCGTCGATGAACAGGCGGCCCTCGGGGTCGAAGTGGCCGACGTCGCCGGAGGCGAGCAGCTCGCCGAGGTGCTCCTTGCCGCCGCCTCCCGTGTAGCCCTCGAAGGCCATCTCGTTGCCGACGAACAGACGCCCGGTCTCGCCTTCGGGAACCTCCTTGCCCTCGTCGTCCACCACCCGGATCACCGTCCCCCGCGGCGGCCTTCCGGCGGTGCCGGGCGCCGCGCGCATGTCCTCGGGGGTGGCGATCGTCGCCCAGGAGACCTCGGTCGACCCGTAGAGGTTGTAGAGGTTGTCGCCGAACTCGTCCATCCACTTGGTGGCGAGCTCGCCCGGGAGGGCCGAGCCGCTCGCGGCGGTCACCTCGAGGTGAGAGAGGTCGTAGCGGCGGCGCACCTCGGGGGGAAGCTCGAGAATCCTGGACATCATCACCGGGACCACGGCGAGGGTGCGAGCGCGGTGATCCGCGGTCGCTCGCAGGGTGTCCTCCGGGTCGAAGCGGCGCCGCAGAACCATTGTCGCGGCGAGCGGCAGGCTGAGGATGAAGTGGAGAAACCCCCAGGAGTGGAACAGCGGTGCCGCGATCATCACCGTCTCGCGGGAGCGGCGCGGGATCTTCGAGAACAGCGCGGCGAGGGCGCCGAGTCCCTCAGGCTGGCCGCGCTGGGCTCCCTTCGGGGTGCCGGTGGTGCCCGAGGTGAGGATGATGAAGCGCCCGTTCTCTTCGGGCGGCTCGAGGTCGTCGCCGTGGGCCGAGGAGATCAGCTTCTCGACCGTGGCTGCCTCCTCCGTCCGCTCGGCATCGTCCTCCTCCCAGGCGGCGTAGCGGCGGAGGCTCGATCCGGCGCCGGAGAGCAGATCGGTGAACTCGTCGTCGTAGATCAGGGCCGCGGGGCGCTCGCGCTCGATCACATCCGCGAGCTGCGGGCCGGCGAAGGCGGTGTTCAGGTAGAGGGCGACCGCGCCGAGCTTCGAGCAGGCCATTGTCGCCTCGATGAAGTAGCGGTGGTTGCGGCACATGATCGCGACCCCGTCTCCGGGGCCAATCCCCTCGTTGCGAAGCGCCCGCGCCAGGGCGTTCGAGCGGCGGTGGGTCTCGGCGAAGGTGAGCGCCCCGGCCTCGTCGATCAGCGCGGTCTCGTCCGGATGGCTGATCGCGCAGGCGGCGCTGCCAAGCGCGGGCGAGGCCCCCCAGCGCAGATAGCGCTCGCCGATCCGAGCGAGCTTGTCGGGCCGTAACGGCCGCAGGATCCCCGTCTGGATCAGGATTCCCGTCTCCCAGAGGCCGTCGGCGACCCGGTTGGGCAGCCGCGAGACGAGCCCCCCGAACCCCTCTCTGGTCGGGTCCCTCGCCATCGGCGACAGCTTATTCGCCCGCTCGTTTCGGCCGCATCATTCGCCCACCTCGACCAGGGCGACGGCGACGCAGGCGATCCCCTCGCCGCGCCCGATCGCGCCCATCCCGTCGTTGGTGGTCGCCTTGACGCTGACCGGGGCGGAGATCACCCGGCCAAGCGTCGACTCCATCTCGGCCCGGTATGGAGAGAGCTTCGGCCGTTCGCAGATCAGGGTGGCGTCGAGGTTGAGCGGGCGGCCGGGAAGCTTGCCGAGCACCACCCGAAGCAGGTCGAGCGAGTCTGCGTCGCGCCACCGCTCCTCATCGGACGGGAAGAGCTCACCAAGGTCGCCGAGGCCGCAGGAGCCGAGCAGGGCATCGATCACGGCGTGGGCGAGGACATCGGCGTCGGAATGCCCGGCGAGGCCGCGGTCGTGCTCGATCTCGACTCCGCCGATCACCAGCGACTCCCCCTCGGCGAACCGGTGGCTGTCGTAGCCGATCCCGACCCGGACCGACACCTAGCGCTCCCCGGCCCCGGGAGCCTCGGCCCCCTCGCCGGCCTCGAGGCCGGTTCGGCCGACCGGCTCCAGCCGTCTCTTTCTGCCCTCGAAGGCGCAGATCCGCTCGACCCCGATCTCCCCGAGGAACTCGAGCGCCTGGTCGTAGCCGAAGCCGACCTGGTCGGGAGCGTGGGCGTCGGAGGAGAGGGCGAAGTCGGCCCCCGCCTCGAGGCACATCTCGGCGAAGGCGCGGGAGGGGTATAGCTCGCCGACCGGCTTCCGGAGGCCGGCGGTGGAGATCTCGACCGCGACCCCGGACTCGGCGATCGCCGCGATCGCCGGCTCGTAGTAGAAGCGTGGATCGCGCTCGGGGGCCGGGCGGCCCTCACCCCAGATCTTGACCAGGTCGGGGTGGGCGAGGATGTCGAAGAGCTCCGAGCGGGCGGCCTCGGCGACCCACTCGAAGTACCGCCTCCAGACCTTGCTCGGATCGCCCTCGCTCGACCAGATGTCGTAGCGGGTGTCGTCCACCGCGCCATCGTCTCCGAGAAAGTGGACCGAGCCGACGATGTAATCGAAGTCGTGGCGGGAGAGGAGCTGATCCAGCTTGTCCTCGGCGCCCCTGACGAAGTCGGCCTCGATCCCGAGCTTCAATCGAGTCGAGGCGACGAAGTCGCAGTACTCGCCGAGGTCATCCCGGGCCTGCTCTCGCCAGTACGGGTGCTGCCACACCTCCAGGGCCTCGCTGAAGCGATAGATGTGCTCGGAGACCCCCAGCTCCTCGATCCCGTGTTCCGATGCAGCTGCCAGGTACCGGTCGACGTTCTCCGCGGTGAACGCCTCGGACGCCTTGCCGACATCGTCCGGCCGTAGGTGCAGGTGGTAGTCGGTGAGCACGGGTTTACGCTACCCACCGTGGTCCATCTTCGGATCGTGGTTCCCAGCCACAACGCCGAGCACGTCGCTCGACCTGCTCCGAGGCGACGCCCTCGGTCTGCAACCTGGTCTACCTGCAGCGGCGCCGCCCACAAGCCGGAGGGCGACGTGATCCTCTGCGACGTCGCCCGTGAGGACGCCAGCGTGATCGTCAGCGATCTGAAGGAGCTCGAGATCGATCGGGAGGGCTCGATCGCGATGGAGGACATCGACTCGCTGATCTCCGAGGCGGCGGAGCGCGCCGAGAAGGCGGCCGCCGGCTTCCCCTCCGACGCGGTCGTCTGGGAGGAGGTCGAGGCGCGGACCTCGGAGAACACCGAGCTCTCGGCGAGCTACTTGCTGTTCATGGTGCTCGCCTGCCTGATCGCCTCGGTCGGGATCATGCTCGACTCGCCGATCCTGATCATCGGGGCGATGGTGGTCGGCCCCGAGTTCGGCCCGATCGCCGGGGTCTGCGTCGCCGCCGTTCAGCGGCGGGGCGATCTGCTCAAGCGCTCCCTGCTGCCGCTGCTGATCGGCTTTCCCGCTCGGGATCACCGCCGCCTACCTGTTCACCCTCGGGATCCGCGCCGCCGGCGCTCACCCCCGAAGGCTTCTCCGCCGAGGTCCATCCGAACACCGACTTCATCTCCCACCCCGACGAGTTCTCGTTCATCGTCGCCGTCTTCGCGGGGACCGCCGGAGTGCTCTCGCTGACCAACGCGAAGTCGGGCGCCCTGGTCGGCGTCCTGATCTCGGTGACGACGATCCCGGCCGCCGCCAACGTCGGGGTGGCCCTGGCCTTCGAGGACATCGACGAATGGCTCGGCGCCCTGGGGCAGCTCGCCGTCAACCTGACCGCGATCATGCTGGCGGGGATCGTCACCCTCTTCATCCAGCGCAAGATCTACCAGCGCCGCCGCCGCGCCCACCTCCATGACGAGGCGCGAGAGGCGGCGGGCTTGCCGATCGGTCGGAGTCGGCGGGAAACGATCGGTCCGGCAGCGAGGAGCCGGGGCGAGGCTCAACCGCCTTGATCGGGGACGCCGCCATCACCCTCGGCGCCTTCGCCGCGGTCACGGCCTTGCCGCCCTCTTCGGCGCCGCCAACTTCGGCACCGCGCTCGGCGTGGGCCAGGTCGCCTTCGTCGCCGCGCTCGCCTACGTGCTCCTGCGGCGGTAGACGGCCGGCCTCAAGACCGCTCGCGGAGCAGCAGCTCCGCCGCCCGCAGGTCGAAGGGCGTGGTCACCTTGATGTTCTCGGGCGGCGCCGAGTGAATCAGCACGGTGCCGCCTCGGCGCTCGACCAGCATCGCCTCGTCGGTGGCGGCGGCCAGGTCGGAGGGGGCGACGGCCAGCGCCTCGCGCAGGGCGTCGATGCGGAAGGCCTGCGGAGTCTGCACCGCCCACAGTCGGGAGCGATCCAGGGTGCGCTCGACCGAGCCCTCCTCAGACGCCTCCTTGATCGTGTCGCTGACGGGCGCCGCGGCGATCACCGCCGCGGCGGCGTCCTCGGCCGCCAGCTCCGCGACCACCGCGTCGACCAGCCCCGGCGTCACCAGGGGCCGGGCCGCATCGTGGACGACGACCAGCTCCTCACCGACGAGCTCGAGGGCGTTCGCCACCGACTCGGAGCGATGCTCCCCTCCCGCGACCGCCACCACCCCGAGCTCGCTCACCCGGCTCTCCGAGCCGGGCGGCGCCGCCACGATCACCTCGGTGATCGAAGCCGCGCCCCGGAGGGCCTCGAGCGTCCATTCGAGCAGCGGCCTGCCGGCCAGCTCGACGAAGGCCTTCGGGCCACCGGCTCCGAGCCTCTGCCCGGAGCCGGCGGCCGCGATCACGGCCGATGCTGAGCTGCGCGCCCGCTCAGGCGGTCGCTTTGGGGGCGCCGAAACGCTCCTCCAGCAGCTCGTCCAGATAGGCCTCGGCGCCGTCCTCGTCCTTGTCGAGGGCGTACATGAACTCCGACGCGAGGATCTTCTTCGCGCGGGTGTACATCTGCTTCTCGCCGGTCGAGAGGCCCTTTTCCCATCTCGCGAATCGCGAGGTTGCGGACCACCTCGGCGAGCTCGTAGACGTCGCCGGTCTTGATCTTTTCGCGGTTGTGCTTGAACCGCCGGTTCCAATTCTTCGGCATCTCGGAGACCTCGTCCGTGAGCACTCCGATCACCTTCTTTACCTGTTCCTCGTCGATCACGCGCCGGAGTCCCGGCCTGGGTGGCGTTCTCGCAGGGCACCATCACCGTCATGTTGTTGTGGAGGATGTTGATCGTCAGGTAGTCCCGCTTCTCCCCCAACAGGTCCTTCGTCTCCTTCTTCAGGACCACACCCGCTCCGTGATGCGGGTAGACGACGTTGTCACCGACCTCGAAGTTCAAGGTTGGGGCCTCGATTTCGAGGTCGGCTACTGTCGCCTCGGCTGCTACCTCCTCGATTAGCTCTGGGATGGGGATCTCCTTTCGTAGAGACGGCGCCTCGCGGCGCCGGCTAGGACTGCAAGTAGCGGTCGATCGGGTCGACCTCCTGAAGCCTCCGCACGCCCTCGCGGATGTCCTTGGCGCGGGTCGCCCCCACGCCCTCGACCTCCTCGAGGTCCTCGTCGCTTGCGGCGAGCACCTCCTCCAGCCCCCCGAGCTCGCGGATGATCCGCTGCACCACCAGCTTCGGCAGGCGCGGGATGCGGCCGAGGAGCCGGTAGCCGCGGGGCGATACGGGGAAGTCGAGGGCGGAGACCTTGCGGTCGTAGCCGAGGAGCTCGGCGAGGCGACCGAAGTCGAGCAGGTCCTGGTGATCCATCCGGGCGATCTGGGCGATCGTGGTGGCGAGGTTCTCCTCGGTGTCCTCGACCGAGTAGTCGCGGATCAGCGCCGACTTGTCGGCGGCGACGCCGACCATCGTCTCCTCGAGCTGCATCTCGATCAGGCGGCCCTCGGTGCCGAGCTCGACGATGTAGCGCTCGACCTCGACCGCCATCCGGGTGACCAGCTCGGCGCGCTGGAGCACCGAGAGACGTCGTAGAGGACCGAGCCGCCCTCGAACTCCAGCCGGGTGAGCCGGGTCGAGACCGCGTCGAGTCGGGCGCGGTACTTGTCGAGCGTCGCCAGCCCTTGGTTCGCCTTCGCGAGCACGGCGGGGATGTCCTGGAGGATGTACTTCATCCCGCCGAGGTAGAGGGAGACGACATCGCGACGCTCGGAGATCGCGACCACCAGGGCGTCGGTTTGCTTCGAGACTCGCTCGGCGGTGCGGTGGCGGGTGCCGGTCTCCGATGAGAGGATCGTCGGGTCGGGCATCAGCTGGACGTTGGCGCCGACGATCTTGGTCGCGTGCTCGTTGAGGACGATCGCGCCGTCCATCTTCGCCACCTGGTAGAGCAGCGCCGGGCTGTAGTCGATGTCGAGGGTGATCCCACCCGAGAACAGGAACGAGACGTCCTCGGGATCGCCGATGACGATCAGCCCGCCGGTGCGCGAGTTGACGATGTTGTCGATCCCCTCGCGGAGGGCGGTTCCCGGCGCGACGATGTCGAGCGCCCGAAGCAGTCGCGGGTCCTGTCGCGCCTCCAGCTCCTGAAGTTCATCGCCGGGGGCTTCAGACGCCATCGACGTCCATGGTGGCAGAAAGAAAAGGGCGCCGACTTGCGGGGAAATCCGTGTTGATAGCTCGGATTACGCCGCTGTCAAGCGGCGTCAGGCGGCTCGGCCGAAGCGGGACCGCGCGTACCGCCGACGCCTTCCCCAGAGCCTCCGGCAACCGTCCGCTGGCGCTGGTGAGTCCTTTGATCGACTCGTCGCCCGGGGGTGGGCCGAGGACTCGAGCGAGGCCGAACTTGCGAGCCTCGGCGACCCGGCGGTCGGCGTGAGCGACGTAGCGGATCTCCCCGGTGAGGCCGAGCTCGCCGAAGCAGGCGAGCGGCTTGCCGCCGGACTCGAGCGGCCGGCCCGACTGCGCCGAGGCGACCGCGAGCGCCACCGCCAGGTCGGCCCCCGGCTCGTCCACCCGGATGCCGCCGGCGACGTTGACGAAGACGTCCGCCGAGGAGAGCGGCAGCCCGGCGTGGCGAGAGAGAACCGCGAGCACCAGGGCGAGCCGGTTGCGGTCGACGCCGGTCGCGGTCCGCCGCGGCGGCTCCACCTCGGTCGGGGCGACCAGGGCCTGGACCTCGACCAGCAGCGGCCGGGTCCCCTCCATCGCGCAGAGGATCACCGAGCCGGCGGCCGGCCGGGCCTCGCCGACGAAGCGGGCGGAGGGGTCGGCGACCTCGACCAGGCCACCCGCCCGCATCTCGAAGACACCGATCTCGCTGGTGGCCCCGAAGCGGTTCTTCAGCGCCCGCAGGGTGCCGGAAGGTCCGCTCCCGCTCCCCCTCGAAGTGGAGAACGCAGTCGACCAGGTGCTCGAGCGCCCGGGGCCCCGCCAGAGAGCCCTCCTTGGTCAGGTGACCGATCAGGATGACGGTGACGTCGAGTCGCTTCGCCGCCTCCAGCAGCGCCGAGGTCGCCTCGCGCACGGCGCCGACGCTTCCCGGCGCCGCCTCGGCCGACCGCCAGGGTCTGGACCGAATCGATCACGCAGGCGTCGGGGCGCTCGGACTCGAGCGCGGCCAGGACCGCCTCCAGCGAGGGCTCGGCCAGCATCGGCACGTCCAGGGCCGCCTCGCCGAGCCGCTCGGCCCGCCGCCTCACCTGGGCCGCCGACTCCTCTCCGGAGACGTAGAGCGTCTGGCCGCCGGCGGCGGCGAGATTGGCCAGGGCCATCCCCGCGATCGTGCTCTTGCCGATCCCGGGGGCGCCCCCGAGCAGGATCAGCGACCCGGGGACCAGCCCGCCCCCGAGCACCCGGTCGAGCTCCGCGATCCCGGTGGGCAGGCGCGCGGAGCGCTCGGCGCTGACCTCGCGCAGCGGCGTCGGGCGGGGAGCGTCTCGCCGCGGCCGGGCTCCCCCGCGCGCCCCGGCGGGCGCCGCCGTCACCTCCTCCAGGGTGTTCCAGGCGCCGCAGCCGGCGCACTGCCCCGACCAGGCCAGCGCCTGCCGCCCGCACTCGGAGCACCTGAACGATCGCCTCGGCTTCGCCACCCGACGATCGTATGGACGGCGCCCGACGGCTCAGTTGTTGATTCGAAACAGAGGGCGCCGAATCGGTGACGGCTCCCGCGCGCACCGTTGGCATCACCGGCAACAGCTTTAGCGGTGCGAACAACGTGTTCGTGGCGGACGGGCTGAGCACGGGCATCACCTCTGCGGGCAACACCGTCGACTGAGCGGCCCGTCGTCGCGGGGGCCTTCTAGTCGAGGCTCAGCCCGGGTTGCTGGGGAACGGCGCCCCGGCGAAGAAGGCGAACCAGATCGCGAAGCCGATCAGGGAGATGATCGCGGTGGCGACGAAGAGGCGCTCGATCGGGTCGCTCCGATCCTGACCCGGTCTGAACGGGCTGTCGCGCATGCTTCGGTTCCAGGAGGCGCGGCGCGGCCCCGGCTCCGAGGCCCGGCCGATCAGCCGGGCGCGAATCCACGAAGCGAGGAGGAGGATTCCCCAGTAGCTGACCAGGATGCCGGTGCCGATGAAGGCGGCGACCGACCCGTTGACGGCGCCCGGCTTGTCGTAGAGGTGCGACGCGATCCAGATCCAGAAGAGCGGCACCCCGAAGCCGATCAGCATTGCGCCGACCAGGGTGAAGGCGGTCGAGCCAGTGCCGACCAGGACCCTTCGGATTGCGTGTAGCACTGCGGTCATTTCCCGATCCCTGGCGACCGTGGGTACGCCTGACTCCCGAGGTTACCGGCCCGCCGATACGCTCTCGGGCGAACCCATGGCCTACGGCGAATGGCGAGCGGCCTCGGCGAGGCATTCCCGGCAGAGGCCGACCATCGGAACGCGCCTGAATCTCACTTCGTAGCCGTATCGCTCGCGGATGAGCGTGCGGACGACGTCCATCTCATCGGGATCCACATCGGCGATCGCTCCGCACCGGTCGCAGGCGAGGTACTCACGGTCCACCCCGCCCGCGAGGACGTAGCGCCCCGGTCCCCTGCCGGCCTGGATCTGATGCGACCAAGCCGTGCTCCTCGAGGATCTCGAGGTTCCGGTAGACCGAGGCGAGATCGAGGCCGATGCTCTCACCGATCAGGGCCATTGGCGATCTCCCGCGCGGACAGGGGTGTTCGCGTGTCACGAAGGATCTGAATGATCAGGCGTCGCGAGCCCGATGCCCGCAAACCACGGCTCTTGAGCGCGGCGACGAACCGGTCGATGCTGTGTCGTTGTTGGAGACTGTGCGTAGGGCTCAAGGGCGGGTCGCGACGTTCGAAGGGAGGTGCGCCCGCGCACCGCGGATGGATCAGCTTCGCCGAGGATCGGGCGAAAACCGGGTACGGACTGCTGCCATCCCCATCGCCCGCCTACTGGAGCGCCTGAAACACGGCCTCGGCTCTCGGTCCAAAGAGCGGGCTGAACCGCGGGCTCTCGTCGAGCAACCGCCCCAGCAACCGGCGGGCGCGATCCTCATCGCCCGACCGCTTGGAGACGATTCCAGCGTGGTAGAGGAAGAGCGGATCGAAGGATCCGAGCCGCATCGCCTCGTGAGAGAAGCGGAGCGCGGCTCGGTCTCGGCCCGCGGCGCTCAGCGCCCACGAGTAGGCGTCGGCGGCACGAACGCTCGGGGTCAGCCGCCAGGCCCGCCTGCCCGCCTCGACCGCGCGTTCGTCGCTGCCGTGATCGGCCTCGAACACCGCCAACTCGGTGCTCGTGTTGACCCCGGCGACGCCGAGCCGCCCGAATGCAGAGGTCGCATCTCGGTAAGCGGCGGCAGCCTCCTCCCGATCGCCCGCGGCCTCCAGGGCCTCACCCAGCAGCACGGCGTGATCGGGCGCCGGAATCGACTCGAAGACGGTCCGATGGCGCTCGATCGCCGAGCCAAGGTCGCCGCGGCCCGCCTCGACCGCTGCGATCCCCAACATCGCGTCCGGGGCGCCCGGGCTTCGCGCCAGCACGGTGCGCCACACGCGCTCGGCCTCGTCGTACTCGCCCAGCTCGAAGTGAAGCCTGCCGATCAGCGTCTGCGCGAAGTCCGCGTCCTCGGAGTTGCCGCCGGCCGCGGAGGCCGCCAGTCCCATCGCCGACAGCGCCCCCGCCGGATCTCCGAGCAGCTCCCGGTAGTAGGAGATGCGGGAGTAGGAGGCGACCTCGGGCTGACGGTTGACGTAGCGGGCCAGCGTCCGCTCCGCAGCCGCGTAGCGGCCCAACTCGATCTGCCCGTCGACGATCGCTCCGTCGACGCGCGCCACCGAGGGGTTGATCTTCCTCGCGCGGAGGCTGAGGGCGAGGCCGCGCCGGAAGTGGTGGCGCGAGAGCTCGAGCTCGGCCAGCCCGGCGGTGGCCTCGAAGTCGTTGGGCGCGAGGCTCAGCGCCGTGTTGAAGGAGCGCTTGGCCTCGTCATAGAAAGCCGGATCCTCGGTCTCGCCGATCCGCGTCAGATAGGCGGCTCCGAGGGCAGTGTGGCCCCTCCGGGTCAGTGGGCGCATCGGCGACCTGCGCCTGGAGCGCCCCGATGCGCTCTGCGGTCGAGGCGGTCGGCAGCATCCCCTCCCGGACCCCCGCTCCCGCCGAGCCAAGCTCGGGGAGCTCGCCGGAGCCGTCGATGGTGCGAACGGCCAGAAACGCCGCGACAAACGCGAGCAGGGCCGCGACGAGCTTGAGGGCGAAGTTGTCTCGGGCGAAGTCCATTTTGATCTCCGTTCGTATCCCTGGTCCCGGATCGATCCGGCGGGGGCCGCCGCCAGGGCGGCGGCCCCTTTCCGGATCGGGCTGGCGTTCAGGCCGTTGCGCGCTCTCCTGGGCGGCGAGCCACGCGATATGCGAGGCCGACCACTGCCAGCGCTGCGACGCCGATCAGGATCCAGACGATGGCGCTCGCTCCGCCCTCGTCCTCGCCCGCCGCTTCTCCAGAGGAGAAGGTGGGCAGCGTCACGGAGCCGTCCGCTCCCGCCAGCGCCTTCAGCTGCGAGCCGTAGGCGGCGTCGGGATTGGCCCCCGGCTTCGGTGGGGCCAGGTAGGGGAACTCCGTCAGGAACTCGACGTCGTTGTGGTTGACGCCGTCCCCGAGCGGGACCTCGTTCCCCTTCAGGGCGCCCGCGACGACCTGGAGGTCGATGTCGACCACGTCGTCGGTGAGACGGCGGCCGTTCGGGTAGCCCGCCGTGTCCTCGGCAAGGACGCCGAGCCGATTCGGCTCAGCCGCCGGCGGCACGCCCAGGTTGAGCTTGAGCGTGTCGGTGGCGTTCATGCCGGCCTTGCCGGGGAAGGCGTTCAGGCCGGGCACGCCCTGGAGCACCGCCTGGACGATGTCCGTGCGGTCCTTCTCGGGCGCGTTGACCATGTCCGGGAACAGGATGTTCAGCACCGCCGCCAGCTCCGGCTGCAGCACGTACTTGCCGTAGTTGGTCGGCGTCGTCCTCCGGCGTGGTCCGGTTGAACCTGTCCTTCTGGCCCAGCGGGATGATCACCTCGTTGACCAGCGGGTTGCCGAGGCGGGAGACCTGCTGGTATCTCGCCCCTGCCCCTGCCGTCGGGGCTGATCGTCTGCCGCTCGGTCGACGCCCAGACGCCGACCACCGCGTTCGCGGCCTTCTCGTCGGCGACCGGCTTGCCATCGACCGTCACCTCCGACTCCGGCACCTGGAGCACGATCGAGTGGATCGCGTAGCCGGCGAGGTCGTCGACCCCACCGCCCTCGTTGCCGAGGCCGGCGCCGGTCAGATTGACCGTGTCGAAGATCCGCCCGAGGCTGGCGAAGAACGGGTCCTCGCGTTGGCCGGCGAACACCTTGCCGCCGCCGGGCAGTTCCTGAACCGCCCCGGCCTGGACCTTTTCGTAGTCGGGGATCGTCTTCGGTCCGACGTTGCTCGGCGGCGTGGGCAGGTTCTCGGCGATGACCTCCGAGCCGCCGCCGACCTCCTCCCGGGTGACCGAGTAGGTCTGGACGACGTTCAGGTTCTCGCTCTCGACCGAATCGACCGGCTGGCCGTTCGTGTAGAGAAACGAGTTCGGGTTGCGGGTCTTCGTGTTGAACTCGAACAGGTACCGGATGTCGGCGTCGCCGTCACCGGTGTTGTCGATGTTGAGGTAGTAGCGGGCGTTGTCGTCGAACCTGTAGAAGTTCGGGCCGCCCGCCGGGTCCTCGAAGGGGACCCAGTTCGATGCGATCGTGATCGCGTCCGGGGCATCCTCGGCCGTGAAGGCGTAGAGGTCGGTGTCGTCCCCGGTCGGATCTATCGACGTCAGGGGCGCCTCGCGATGCGAAGAACCGATGCTCATCGGTACCGCGATCGCTACGGCGGCTAGGGCCGCGGCGATGGTGAGCTTCTTCATGGCTCCTCCTTGCGGCGGTTGACTTGCCTATGGCCGGGGGGGACGGCCGCCGATCCGGCCCTCGGTCTTGGGCGTGCTACGCCGCCCTCGACCGCAGCGGATCAGAAACCGCTGCAAATGGAGAGAAATCGAGGCGAGGTCGCAACTGCGACCCGTTCGCACTTACCGTGCGGCGGGTGCCGGAACCTGTCGGAGGTCGCGGCCGGGGTCGATGCCCCAACGCCGTCCAACCTCGGAGAGGTCGGAGGTCACCTGCCACCGGTCCGGACGCTCATCGCCGGAGTGGTCGGGGCTGGCGCCCTTCAGGGCCATGCAGCCGGCGTTGTCCCCCACCGCCCGGATCTGAGCCAGATCCTCGACGGTGAGGCGCAGCTCCGCGGGCAGCGCAGCCAGCTCGGCCCGCTTCTCCTCGATCGGCCGCGCCGTCCCCCCGCCTCCTGGATCAGGGTCGGGACCACGCACTCGACCGCCCCGTGCGCCAGGTTCCACTGGCAGGCGAGCTGCATCGGGGTCAGCTCTGC
The DNA here is from genome assembly GCA_963818205.1 of uncultured Solirubrobacterales bacterium. Taxonomy (GTDB): domain Bacteria; phylum Actinomycetota; class Thermoleophilia; order Solirubrobacterales; family 70-9; genus CAVVYV01. The sequence continues at coordinate 294,090 of CAWFRG010000009.1, read as the reverse complement.
CCGCTCGGCGATCGGGCCAAGCCGCTCGAGCTTCTCCCTCCCCTCCTCGATCCACCCCTGGGGGCGGAACGCACGGTGATCGCCAGCCGGCAGCTCGGCGCCCGGGAGGAGGTCGTCCCAGAAGAGCCCGCCGTAGTCGACCACCCGGGTGATCACCTTCACCCCCGAGCGCGCCGCCGCTTCCAGGCAGAGCTCCCCGGGCCAGGGCTCGAGCGGGTTGAGGATGATCATCGCCCAGTCGATCAGCTCGCCGAAGCGCTCGAAGCAGGCGATCAGATCGAGGGTGAAGCCGTTGGCGGGACCCGGGGCGACGCCGATCGCGTCGGTCAGCCCGGTCTCGCGCAAACCCGCCATCGCCTCCCAGACGGCTTCGCTCTCGTAGCCGCGGCGGTCGGGATTGTGGAGCAAGAGCAGGTCGAAGCGGCGTTGTCCGAGGCGCTCGAGGCTGCGTTCGGCCGCCATCCGCAGGTAGCCCGCGTACCCCTCGGGTCCGCGGAGGCTCGGGTCGGTGAAACGGGGAAAGCCGCGCGGCCCATCGCGCTCGCCCTCGTAGAAGTCGTGGCCGACAGCTCCGACCAGGCTGAAGCTCTCTCGGTCGATGCCCTCGAGCGCCCGGCCGACCACCGAGTCCGCCTCGCCCTGGCCGTAGGCGTCGGCGGTGAGCACGGTCGCGATCGCCTCGTCCGGGCGGAGCAGGCCGACCAGCCGCTCCTCGTCAATCGCCTCGCCGAAGCGCAGGAACCGCCCCCCGCTCCAGCTGCCGACCGCGGTGCGACCTGGTGCGGAAATCAGTCCTTCGAGTCGCCGTCGCCCGAGGGTTCGGGCTCGTCGCCCGAATCGCCGCCCTCGTCGTCGCCCTTGGCGCCGACGCCGACCGGCTCCTTCTTCTTCTTCGGGGGCGGGCGCTTGCGCGGCTTCACGATCCTCAGCTTCAGCGGGTGCTCGTCGTCTTCTTCGCTCTTCTTGTCGCGGTCGACCGAGACCGTCGAACCGGGGGTCATCTCGCCGGCCTTCAGCACCTCGTCCGCGAGCGGGTCCTCGATGTAGCGCTGGATCGCGCGGCGCAGCGGCCTCGCTCCCATCGTCGGGTCCCAGCCCTTGTCGACCAGCAGCTCCTTGGCGTCGTTGGAGAGCTCGAGCTGGAGCTCGTGCTCGGCCACCTGGGTGCGGACCCTGCTGACCATCAGGTCGACGATCTCCATGATCTCCTCCTTGGTCAGCTTGTGGAAGACGATCACTTCGTCGATCCGGTTGAGGAACTCGGGCCGGAAGACCTTCTTCAGCTCGCCCATGATCCGCGACTTCATGTCCTCGTAGGTGACGCCGGACTCGTCGGTGACCGAGAAACCGAGCGGCGTGTTGCGGGCGATGTCCTGCGCCCCGATGTTCGAGGTCATGATCACGATCGAGTTGCGGAAGTCGACCGTCCGCCCCTGGGCGTCGGTGAGCCTTCCGTCCTCGAGGATCTGGAGGAGGATGTTGAAGACGTCCGGGTGGGCCTTCTCGATCTCGTCGAGCAACAGCACCGAGTAGGGCTTGCGGCGGACCGCCTCGGTCAGCTGGCCGCCCTCGTCGTAGCCGATGTAGCCGGGGGGCGAGCCGACCAGGCGCGAGACCGCGTGCTTCTCCATGTACTCGGACATGTCGATCCGGACCATCGCGTCCTCGTCGCCGAACAGGAACTCGGCGAGCGTCCGGGCGAGCTCGGTCTTGCCGACCCCGGAGGGGCCGAGGAAGATGAACGAGCCGGCCGGGCGCTTCGGATCCTTGATCCCGGCGCGCGAGCGGCGGATCGCCTTGGAGACGGCGGTGATCGCGGGCTCCTGGCCGACGACGCGCTTGTGGAGCTCGTCCTCCATCCGGACCAGCTTCTTCGACTCGGCCTCGGTCAGCTTGAAGACGGGGATCCCGGTCCACATCGCGACGATGTCGGCGATCTCCTCCTCGCCGACCTCGGGGCGCTCGCCACCCTCGCCCGAGGTCCACTCGTGCTCGAGCTCCTTCTTCTTGTTGGTCAGGCGGCGCTCCTGGTCGCGCAGGTTGGCGGCCTTCTCGAATTCCTGGGCGTCGATCGCGGCCTCCTTCTCCCGCCGCGTCGTCTCGATCTCCTCCTCGAGGTCGCGGTAGACGGGGGGCTGCGTCATCGACTTGATCCGCATCCGGGAGGCGGCCTCGTCGATCAGGTCGATCGCCTTGTCGGGCAGGAAGCGGTCGGAGATGTAGCGGTCGGCGAGCTCGGCGGCCGCTTCGAGCGCCTCGTCGGTGATCTTCACCCGGTGGTGCTGCTCGTAGCGCTCGCGCAGGCCCTCGAGGATCTTCACGGTCTCCTCGGTCGAGGGCTGCTCGACCTTGATCTGCTGGAAGCGGCGCTCGAGCGCGCTGTCGCGCTCCAGGTACTTGCGGTACTCGTCGAGGGTGGTGGCGCCGATCGTCTGGAGCTCGCCGCGGGCGAGGGCGGGCTTCAGGATCGAAGCCGCGTCGATCGCTCCCTCGGCGGCGCCGGCGCCGACCAGGTTGTGGAGCTCGTCGATGAACAGGATGATGTCGCCGCGCTGGGTGATCTCCTTCATCACCTTCTTCAGGCGCTCCTCGAACTCGCCGCGGTACTTCGAGCCCGCCACCAGGGCGGCGAGGTCGAGGGTGTAGATCTGCTTGTTCTTGAGCAGCTCGGGGACCTCGCCCTTGGTGATCCGGGCGGCCAGCCCCTCGACCACGGCGGTCTTGCCGACCCCGGGCTCACCCAGGAGGACCGGGTTGTTCTTGGTCCGCCGGGAGAGGATCTGCATGATCCGCTCGATCTCGATCTCGCGGCCGATCACCGGGTCGAGCTTGCCGTCGGCGGCGAGCTTGGTCAGGTTGCGCCCGAACTGGTCGAGCAGCTTCGAAGACTTCTTGCCCTCGCCGCCGGCGCCACCGGAGCCCTGCCGGCGCCCGCCGGGGCCCGACAGCATCCGGATGACCTCGTTCCGGATCTTCTCCGAGTCGGCGTCGAAGTCGAGCAGGATGCGGGCGGCGACGCCCTCGTTCTCGCGGACGAGACCGAGCAGGATGTGCTCGGTGCCGATGTAGTTGTGGCCGAGGGAGAGCGCCTCGCGCAGCGCCAGCTCGAGAACCTTCTTGGCGCGCGGCGTGAACGGGATCTGCCCGGCGGTTACCTCCTCGCCGGAACCGACGATGCGGACCACCTGGGAGCGGACGCGCTCGACGGTGATGTCGAGCGACTCGAGCACGCGGGCGGCGAGGCCCTCCTCCTCACGGAGCAGGCCGAGCAGGATGTGCTCGGTGCCGATGTAGTTGTGCTTGAGAGTCCGGGCCTCCTCCTGGGCGAGGACGACCACCTGACGAGCTCTCTCTGTAAATCTCTCGAACATCTAGCGCCTGCCTCTTCGTCTATCAGTCGGTTCGGCTGGTCTCTGGTCGTCGATGGCGTTGACTTTACGGATGACAAACCGGCCGGGGGCCCTATCCGTATCGGCTCCTGCGTGCCGATCCTTTGATCTGACCTCCGGTTCTGTCGGGGACGGCGAGAGCAAAGTATAGCCGGGGGCTTTCCTCGCCCCGGCAGCCTGAAACCGCTCTGGCGGGCCGCCAGGGAAGAAGTCCCTGCAAGGTGCGGACCTTCGACTCGACCCAACGCTGAGGTCGACTCACTCGTTCGTCGGCGCCTCGGGGTCCTCGCCTCGTCTTCCTCGTCGGCGTCTCGAGTCGCTCCTCGGTCGGATCGGGCCCTCCTCGGCTGCCGCCTCGGCAACGGAGGCGCGCGGCGCCGGTCGAGCCCTCCTCCGAGTTCAGCCTGCGAACCAGGAGATAGGCCCCGATGAACGGAAGCGAGATCAGCGCCAGCGCCGCCAGGAGGGCGGGCCAGGCGATCACCACACCGAGCCCGGCGGTGGCGCCCTGGTCGCTGGTCACGTAGATAGCCCAGGCGATCCAGGCGATCAGCAGCAGGCTGCCGCCGGCGACCGCCACCACCAGACGACGGTTGGAGCGAAGGCGCTCGACGATGCCGCCTCCGTCGTCGCGGTTCCCGTTCACGATTTGTCGGCAGGGAAGCTACCCGGCGCGCGGAGTCGCGCAGCTGATCGAGGGCACCCACGGGCGGCAAAGTAGAGCAGCGCCGAAGTGACTTGGCGCACCCGCCTTCGCGCCCGGCTGAGGTCCGATCCCGCCCTGCCGAGCTGGGTCCGGGCGGTCCTTCCCTACGGGTCCCCAACCCCGCGTCGCGATCCTACTTGGCTTATGGGCAATCAGGCAAGTGCTCACTCGTGGTGCACAGCCCTTCGTACCCGCTTGTCCCCAGGGGTCTGAGTGCGGAGCCTACCTTGTTCGCGGTTTACATGGAAGGGGTCAGAGGCGCCAGATATTCGTCTACTGACTTCTACGGACAGGGTCTGCGGACAAGCCGAACATCCGTCCACGGGCGGGAGCCGCTGTATGTTGTGCGCGCGATGAGCGGCGATGCGACTTTCCGGGTGGCCGCCGTCGTCTCCGCGGTCTTGGGCGTTCTCTTCCTGTTAGGGACCTGGGACGGGCTCTACGACGCCCTCGATCTTCCCCAGGCTCAGCCGGCGCTGGGCCCACAGATCGGCGGCTTGGCATTGCTTGGATTTGCCTTCCTCTTCTGGACCGCTGCGGGCACGTTCGCGCTGAGGCGGCCGATGGCGATCACGGGCGTTCTCCTCTACCTGGGGGCAGCGGCGCTGATCGCCTTCTGGCTGATCTTCCGCGATCAGAGCGACCTGGCGATCGGCGACGCCGGTGTGGTCGTCCTGATCGTCGTCGCCGTGGTGTTCGCACTGCTCGGCGCCGCCCTGGCTCGCGCCGGGCGGACATAGCTAGGGTCGCATCGTCGGGAACAGCAGCTCGAGTCCCGCGCGGATGTCGACCTCGGGCTCGTATCCAAGGGCCTCGCGAGCCCGTGAGATGTCTGCGAGCGAGCGCGGAAGATCGCCGGGCTGGGCGCTCGGCGTGGATTGCCTCGATCGGCTTCGCCCGAGATCTCGCCGATGTGCCCGAGCAGCTCGTTCAGGGTCGTTGCCTCGCCGCAGGCGACATTGAAGGTCTCCCCGGCGACCCCCTCCGCGGTCGCCGCCAACACCGTCCCATCGACTGTGTTATCGATGTAGGTGAAGTCCCTGGACTGCTCGCCGTCGCCAAAGACCACCGGGCGCTCCCCCCTGAGCACGGCGGTGATGAACCTCGGGATCACTGCCGCGTACTGGGAGAGTGGGTCCTGGCGGGGCCCGAAGACGTTGAAGTAGCGAACGGCCACGGTCTCCAGGCCGTAGACCGGGTGAAGGCCGGCAGTAGCCCTCGGCCGCGAGCTTCGAGACCCCGTAGGGGGAGATCGGCCGGGCCGCCGCCTCCTCGCGCTGCGGAAACTCGCGCTGCGGGCCATAGACCGAGGAGGAGGAGGCGAAGACCACCCGCCGCACGCCCTCGTCGCGTGCCGCGAGCAGCACGTTGAGGGTGCCGGTGACGTTGGAGGCGGTGCTGGTCAGCGGGTCCTGGATCGAGCGGGGGACCGAGGGAAGCGCAGCGATGTGGAAGACCACATCGCAGCCTCGCACCGCGTTGTGGACGCGCTCATAGCTCTGGATATCCCCCTCGACCAGCTCGAACTCGCCGTCCACCCCGGCCAGGTTCTCGCGGTGGCCGGTGGCGAAGTTGTCGAGCACGCGCACCTCGTTGTCCGTCCCGAAGCAGCCGCTCCACGAGGTGGGATCCGATGAAGCCGCCGCCCCCGGTGACCAGGGTCGTTCTCCGCTGCTCGGCATGCGGCGCGCGACCCTACCGGAGGCGCTCAGTCCGCATCGCCGGGAAGAGGACGACCTCGCGCAGGCTGCTGGCGCCGGTCAGGATCATCACCAGCCGGTCGATCCCGAGCCCCGCCCCGCCGGTCGGCGGCATCCCCTGCTCGAGCGCCTCGACGAACGCTTCGTCGTAGGGCTGGGTCTCCTCGTCGCCGCGGGCGGTCTCCTCGCGCCTGCGGCCTCGAACCGGCGCCGCTGCTCGTCGGGGTCGTTGAGCTCGGTGAAGGAGTTCGCGATCTCGATTCCGCCGACGAACGCCTCCCAGCGCTCCACCAGCCCCTCCTCGGAGCGGTGGCGCTTCGCGAACGGCGAGAGCTCGACCGGGTAGTCGATGACGAAGGTCGGTTGGATCAGGGTGGGCTCGACCTCCTTGGAGAGGAGGCCGTCGACCAGCTTCCCCCAGCCCTCCTCGGGATCGGGCTTCGACCCCATCGCCTCGGCGAGCTGCTCCCGCGACGGGTGCTCGAGGACGTCGATCCCGGTCCGCTCCTTGATCGCGTCCCTGAGGGTCACCCGCCGCCACGGCGGCGCCAGCTCGATCGTCTCGCCCTCGCGCTCGACCTTGGTCGTCCCGAGCACCTCCCTGGCGACGGTCGAGACCAGGTCCTCGAGCTCGGCGGCGACGTCCTCGTAGTCCGCGTAGGCCTCGTACCACTCGAGCATCGTGAACTCGGGGTTGTGCTTGTGCGAGATCCCCTCGTTGCGGAAGTCCTTGCCGAGCTCGTAGACCTTGTCGATCCCCGCCGACCACCAGCCGCTTCAGGTAGAGCTCGGTGGCGATCCTCAGGTAGAGGTCGCGGTCGAGGGCGTTGTGGTGGGTGGTGAAGGGACGGGCGAGGGCGCCGCCGTAGAGCGGCTGCAGCACCGGCGTCTCGACCTCGACGAACCCGTGCTGATCGAACCAGCGGCGAACCGCGGCGACGATCCGCGCCCGCGCCAGGAAGAGCTCGCGGGTCTCCTCGTTCGCGATCAGGTCGAGCTCGCGGCGGCGGTAGCGGGTCTCGATGTCCTCGAGGCCGTGGAACTTCTCCGGGGGAGGCCGAAGGCTCTTGCTGAGCAGCTCCCAGGAGGTGGCGCGGATCGAGAGCTCGCCCCGCTTCGAGGCGAACACCGTCCCCTCGATCCCGACGATGTCGCCGATGTCGAGGGAGAGCAGGCCCTCGTATGTCTCGCCGAGCTCGTCGACGCGAGCCTGGACCTGGATCTGCCCGGTGCCGTCGCGGAGGTCGAGGAAGGAGGCCTTGCCGTGACCGCGGCGGGCGCTCAGCCTGCCGGCGACCCGGTAGCGGTCATCGGTCTCGGTGCCGGCCTCGAGGCCCTCGTGGGCCTCCCGGACCGCGGCGATCTCGGTCCGGTCCGGAAAGGCGTGCGGGAAGGGCTCGACCCCCGCCTCACGCAGGCGCTCGAGCTTCGCCCGCCGCTCGGCGAGCAGGTCGGATCGGCTCGCAGACATCGGGCTCGCTCACGCGGGCGAGCCTAATGCGGCGAGGCCTAGGCCGCTTCGATCTTCGTGATCTTGAGCTTCCTCTTCGGCCCCCGCGGCACCTCGACCGTGACGACGTCGTTCTTCTTGTGCCCGATCAGGGCCTTGCCGATCGGCGACTCGTTGGAGAGCTTCTGCTCGGTCGGGTCGGCCTCGGCGGAGCCGACGATCTGGAACTTCTGGGACTTGCCCGACTTCTGGTCCTTGACGTGGACGACGGCGCCGACCGCGACCTGCTCGGTGTCGACCTGCTCCTTGTCGATCACGGCGGCGCGGCGAAGCTTGTCCTGGAGCTGAGGCGATCCGCTGCTCGAGCATCGCCTGCTCGTTCTTGGCGTCGTCGTACTCGGCGTTCTCCATGATGTCGCCGAACTCCCGCGCCTGCTTGATGCGGTCGGCGACCTCGCGGCGCTTGTCGCTCTGCAGGAACTCCAGCTCGTCCTTGAGCTTCTCCAGTCCCTCGGGGGTGATCAATGTCTCGCGGGCCACGCTCTCCTCGATTCCTTCGGTCGATTTCTCCTCTGCGCCGCCCAGAAAATGCCTGCTAGACGGCGAAAAATTGAGCCCGTTCCGACGCCGAGAGAGCTGGCGACCGGCCGGGCGAAGCGCGCAAGTATAGCGCCGAGCCTCGACCGGGTCGAGGGGCTCGTTCAGGCCTCCAGGGCTCCCTGGAGAACGGCGTTGAGCCGGGTTGGGGCCTCGATCTGGGGATAGTGGCCGAGGTCGTGAAGCTCGGTCAGCGGCGCCTGGGGGCGGAGCTCGCGAACCGCCTCCAGGACCTCGACGGTGGCGACCGGATCGAGCATTCCCCAGGCCAGCTGCAGCGGCCCCGGCCAGTCGCGGAGCGCGCCGTGCCAGCGCTCGGCGTGCTCGAAGCGCTCGTCCATGTAGCGGATCGTCTTGTGGTTGAGGGTGCGGCCGCCGCCCGCGCAGATCAGGCTCCACTGGTCCTCGGCCTCCTCGTCGGTGAGCGGATGGCCGGGCGAGAAGACCGAGCCGAACTGGTCGCGGAAGAAGCGCTCGCTGGAGAGCCGGGAGAAGAGCGGCCCGAGCGGGCTGCGAAGGATCCGCTGCGCCAGGGTCGGGCTGGCCGCGCCCTGGACCATCGAGCCGTTGAAGAGCAGGACCCCGCTCACCTCCATCTCCAGCCTGCCCTCGAGGTCGCGGGCGAGCAGCTCGGTCGCCACCGAGGTGCCCATGTCGTGGCCGACGATGAAGACGTCGCTGTCATTCCCGTGGCGCCTGACCAGCTCCTCGACCAGGTCGGCCTGCCAGTGGAGCGTGTAGTCGTGATCGCGCGGCTTCTCCGAGAGCCCGAAGCCGAGGAAGTCCGGGGCGAGCACGGCGTGCTCGCGCTCCTCCTCGAGCAGCAGCCGCCAGTCGTACGAGCTCGAGGGGAAGCCGTGCAGGAGGAGCAGGAGGGGCTCGCGGCCGCCGCGCCCGAAGACGTGGATGCGGCGGCCGCGGAACTCCTCGCTCTCTCCCGCGCTCGCGCCAGGCGCTGACGCGGGAGGTCAGGGCCATCGTTGCGCATCTCCTGCGGCGACCGGCGGACCAGCGGGCGAAGCGCATCAGGCTGCGCCCGCGAGGCCGAGCTCGCCGACCAGCGCTCGCGCGCGACTCGAGCTCATCGGTCTCCTGGAGGGCGGCGGCCAGCGACTTCTCGGCTCCAAGGCGCTCCAGATACCAGGGGTAGAACTTGCGCAGGTAGCGGGCGGCGCGGCCGGGGCCGAGGTGCTCCTCGGCGCGGTCGATCACCCAGAGCAGCTCGGCCACCATCTCCTCCTGACTCGGCGGCTCGGCACGGCGGCCGGTGAGCTCCTCGAAGATCCACGGGTTGCCGAGGGATCCGCGGGCGATCATCACCGCGGCTGCCCCCGAGGCCTCGTAGGCGTCGCGAGCGGCCTCGGCGGTGTCGAGGCCCCCGGAGATGATCATCGGCGCCTCGAGCCGCTCGACCAGCTCGCGGGCGAGGGCGTAGTCGGGCTCCCCCTTGTGCTGGGTGGCGGCGGTGCGGGGGTGGAAGGCGATCGCGGCGACTCCGGCGTCGTCGACCAGACGCAGCGCCAGCTCGACTCCCTCCCTGCCACCCGGCTCGAGGCCGGAGCGCAGCTTCACCGTCACCGGCACACCGCCGCCCTCCCGCGCCGCCCGGGCGATCTCGACCGCGAGCTCGGGCCGGGACAGCAAGGCGGCTCCGGCGCCGGTCTTGCAGACCTTGCGCACCGGGCAGCCCATGTTGATGTCGATCAGATCGGCCCCGGCCTCGGCGGCGATCGACGCGGCCGAACCCATCACCTCGGGGTCCTGGCCGAAGAGCTGGACCGAGACCGGGTGCTCGTCCGGGTGCAGGCGCAGCAGCTCGCTCAGGGTGCGCTCGTTGCGGTGGTGCAGTCCGAAGCTCGAGACCATCTCCGAGACCGCCAGGCCGGCGCCGTGGCGGCGCGCCTGGAGGCGCACGAACCAGTTGCCGATCCCGGCCAGCGGTGCCAGCAGCACCCGGTTGGCGATCTCGACCTCGCCGATCCGGAAGGGTGCGGTGAGCGGCGGCTGCGTGGACATCTCCATCGCCTAAGTGTTGCGCTCATGGATGAGGCGGAGGCCGCGCAGGGTGAGCAGCGGATCGACCTCGTCGATCGTCTCGCAGAGGGGCGCGATCGTCGTCGCCAGCCCTCCGGTGGCGATGAATGTCGCCGCTTCCCCGAGCTCCTCGGCGAGGCGGCTGTTGATCCCGTCCACAAGCCCGGCGAACCCGTAGGCGAACCCCGACTGGATCGCGGCCTCGGTGTGCTTGCCGATCGCCGCCTGCGGACTGGAGAGATCGATGCGCGGCAGCTTCGCCGCCCTCGCGGTGAGCGCCTCGAGCGAGATCTCGACCCCGGGGCCGATCACGCCGCCGAGGTACTCGCCGGCGCCCGAGACGACGTCGAAGTTGGTCGAGGTGCCGAAGTCGACGGCGACGCAGGCGCCGCCGACCCGGTCGTGGGCGGCCACCGCGTTCACCAGGCGGTCGGCGCCGAGCTCGTGCGGGTTGTCGACCAGGATCGGCATCCCGGTCTTGATCTGGGGGCCGACGATCAGGCCGCCGCTCGCCGATGTGGCGCGCGTAGAGCTGTTCGTACTCGGGCCCGAGCTGAGGAACGACGGTGGAGACGATCGCTCCGTCGAGCGCCGAGAACCCGAGCCCCTCGAGCCCGAGCAGGTTGGCGATCGTCGCCGCCAGCGCGTCGGCGGTCGCGTGAGGCTCGGTGGCGAGGCGCCAGTCGTGGGCGAGCTCGGCGCCCTCGAAGGCGCCGAGATGGGTCTGGGTGTTGCCGACGTCGACCGCTAGCAGCATGCGGCCGATTATGGCCGTGGCGAGCCCCCGCCGCGGGCAATACGATCCTCGCGTGGCGGCCACGCTCTACGTGATCCCCGCGTCGCATCCCTCGGTGACCGCGGCCCTGATGCTCGAGCGGAAGGGGATCCCCTACAAGCGCCGGGACCTGGTTCCGGTTGTCTCGAAGGGCGTCCTGCGAGCAGCTCGCTTCCCCGGAGTGACAGTGCCGGCGCTGAAGCTCGACGGCCGGCGGATCCAGGGCTCGCGGGAGATCGCTCGCGAGCTCGACCGGATCCAGCCCGAGCCACCGCTCTTTCCAGCCGACGCCGCGTTGCGTGCGGCGGTCGAGGAGGTTGAGGCCTGGGGGGACGTCTTCCAGCAGAAGCCTCGGCGGCTGATCTGGTGGGCGCTCAAGCGGAACCGGGCGGCGATGGCGAGCTACTCCGAGGGCGCCCGCCTCGGGATCCCGGTGGGGCTGGCGGTGAGGACCGGCGCTCCGATCGTCGCCCTCTCGGCCCGCTTCAACGGCTCCACCGACGAGAACGTCCGCGACGACCTCGCCTCGCTGCCCGCCGACCTCGACCAGATCGACCGCTGGATCTCCGAGGGGGTGATCGGGGGCGAGGAGCCGAACGCCGCCGACCTCCAGCTGGCCCCCAGCCTGTCCCTGCTGATGACCTTCGACGACCTCCGCCCGGCGATCGAGAGCCGTCCGGCGGGCCAGCTGGCGGGCCGGCTGGTGCCGAATTTCCCGGGCCGGATGCCGCCCGTGTTCCCGGGCGAGTGGCTGGCGGGGTTCCGGACCTAGGCGCCTGGCTGCCGCCCGATCGGCGGGCCCACCTTCCTCACCTCCTGTCCGGGTCCAAGCCTCTCGAGGGCCTCGCCGAGCCTGGTGCCGTCGGGCAGCGCCAGCTCAGGATCGAGCTCGAGCAGCGGGACGAGGACGAAGCGCCGCGAGGTGAGCTCGGGATGCGGCAACGTGAGCGGCTCGCTGCTGAGCTCGAGGTCGCCCAGCAGCAGCAGGTCGAGGTCGATCGGGCGAGGCCCGTGGCGGGGGCCGGCGAAGGCGCGCCCGTGCTCGACCTCGATCGCCTTGCAGACGTCCAGCAGCTGATCGGGGCCGAGCGCGGTCCTCACCCGGGCGACGGCGTTGAGGAAGTCGGGCTGGTCGAGGATCTCGCCCACCGGCTCGGTCTCGTAAAGCGAGGAGACCGCCTCGACCTCGACTTCATGGGTACCGAGGTCGGCGATCGCTCGGCGCAGGTGAGACTCACGATCCCCGATGTTCGAGCCGAGCCCGATGTAGCCGACCCGCTCGGTCCCGCTCGGCTCCTCGCTCAGATCCCCTGCTCCTCTCCGGGCTCGCGGTCGACCGACCCCTCCAGGGTGACCTCGACCCCCGCCTCGTCCACGGTGTAGTGGAGCGGCGGCTCGGGCTTCGCCGCCCTCACCCTGACGCTCTCGCACTCGAAGCGCTCCATCAGCCGCTCGGCCACCACCTGGCAGAGGCGCTCGAGGGTCCGGTAGCTGCGCTCGCTCGCCGCCAGGGCGACGATGTCGCAGACCTCGGCGTAGTCGACGGTGTCCTCGACCCGGTCGGTGAGCACCGCGTCGCAATCGGCGACGTCGAGAGTGAGATCGAACTCGAGCCGCTGCCCGACCTCCTGCTCGGCCTCGGTCACCCCATGGTGGGTGTAGATGGAGAGGCCTCGGAGCTCGACCTCGACCGAGGACTGGGCGCTGTCGTCGTGGGCTTCCACGCCGCCAACCTAGACGATGGCGGCAAGCTTGACGACGGCGACGGCCTGATACGACTTTGCGGATGAGCGCGCCCGGAAAGACGACGATCGGCGATGGCGATCTGGCGGTCGACGTCACCGATCACTACGCCGAGCTGTCCGAGTCCACGATCCATTACGTCAGCAGGGGCGAGGGCAAGCCGATCCTCTTCCTCCACGGCTTCCCCCAGTTCTGGTTCCTCTGGCGCCGGCAGCTCGCGGACCTCGGCCGCGACCACGCCGTCTACGCCGCCGACATGCGCGGCTACAACCTCTCCTCGAAGCCGGAGGAACCCGAGGCCTACCGGATGCGCCACCTGCTCACCGACATCCGCGACCTGGTCGAGGAGCTGGGCGTCGCTCCGCTCACCCTGGTCGGCCACGACTGGGGAGGGATCGTCTCCTGGGCCTTCGCCCTCAAGTACCCCGACCTGCTCGAGCGCCTGGTGATCATCGACGGCCCGCCGCCCTTCACCTGGAACCGCGACCTCCGCGAGAGCCCGAAGCAGCGCGCCGCGGTCAACTACATGATCGAGCTGTCGAAGGACTCCCCGGGGCCGGAGGAGATGCTCGCCGCCAACGACTACTCGATGATCGACGACATCATGCGACGGATCGGCGGCCGGGACGCGCAACTGTCGGACGCCGAGCAGAAGATCTACCACGAGGCCTGGGGCCGGCCCGGTGCCCTGAGGGGCGGGCTCAACTACTACCGGGCGGCGCGGATGGGCGAGCAGGTGGCGGCCGGCGGCAGTCCCCGAGCGAGTACGACGAGAAGATCCGCTCGCAGCAGGTCGAGGTGCCGACCCTGGTGATCTGGGGCGAGAACGACGCGGCGCTGCTGCCGACGCTGACCCGGGGGCTGAGCGAGTGGATCCCGAAGCTGCGGGTAGAGCTGGTGCCCGGCGCCGGGCACTGGGTGCCCTACGAGCGACCGGACGAGGTCAACAGGCTGATCCGGGAGTTCGTCGGCTGATGGCTGGTCTGATCGGAGGCGATCGGCTCGGATGATCGACCCGATGGAGCGCTGGGGTGAGTACGGCGAGAAGCCCGACTACGCCGGGCTGCTCAGCTTCGGGGGCATCCCCTACACGCAGGACCCCGCCGAGCTCGAGGGGGTGGACGTCGCCATCGTCGGCGCACCCACCGACGACCTCGTCTCGGACAGGCCCGGGACGCGCTTCGGCCCGCGGGGAATCCGGGGTGCCAGCGCTCCGCACGGGCCCCACCTGGAGGCGAAGGTCGACGGCTTCGAGCAGCTGCGCGTCGTCGACTACGGGGACGCCCCGGTCTTGCCGGCCGACGCGGCACGCAGCCACGAGGCGATAGAGCGGACCGTGGGCGAGGTGCTGACGGCCGGAGCCGTGCCGATCGTGCTCGGCGGCGATCACAGCATCGCCGAGCCCGACATGCGGGCTTGCGCCAAGAGCCACGGCCCGGTCGGCCTGGTCCACTTCGACACCCACACCGACACGGGAACCCGGGTCTTCGGCGTCGAGGTCTCCCACGGCACCCCGATGTACCGGCTGGTCGAGCAGGGACACGTCAATCCGCAGCGCTACGCGCAGATCGGCCTGCGCGGCTACTGGCCCGGCGAGAAGGAGTTCTCCTGGCAGGAGAAACAGGGGATCACCGCGATCTTCATGCACGAGGTCCGCGAGCGCGGGATCGCGGCGGTCGTCGAGCAAGCCGTGAAGGCGGTCGGCGAGGGGCCGGTCTTCCTCTCGGTGGACGTCGACGTGCTCGACCCCGCCTACGCCCCGGGCACCGGCACCCCCGAGCCGGGGGAATGACCTCGGCCGACCTGCTCTGGGCCTGCCGCGAGATCGCCAGCCGGCTCGAGATCGTCGGCGCCGACGTGGTCGAGGTGATCCCGACCGCGGTCGGCTCGGCCGACATCACTTGCCTGGTCGCCGACCGGATCGTCCGCGAGACCGTCACCGGGATCGCGTTGCGTCGCGCCGGCTGACGCCGGTCGCGATCACACGGGAGCGGACTAGGCAGGACCTACCCGGTGCGGTCGGCGATCGCCTCGGCTCGCTCGGGGTCGAGGATCGCCTCGGCGACGGTGAGCGCCTCGCGAACCGGGCCGACGTCGTGGACCCGAAGCACCTCGGCGCCGTTGGCGAAGGCGAGCACGCTGGAGGCGATCGTGCCGCCGAGGCGCTGGTCCACGGGGGCGCCGGTGAGCCTGCCGATGAAGCTCTTCCGCGAGGTGCCGACCACGATCGGCCGTCCCAGCTCGGTCAGCTCCGCGAGGCGGCGGAGCAGCTCCAGGTTGTGCTCGACGGTCTTCCCGAAGCCGATCCCGGGGTCGACCCAGATCCGCTCCTCGTCGATCCCCTCCCCGGTCGCGAACTCGATCCGCTCGGCGAGGAAGGCCTTGACGTCGTCGACGACGTCGTCGTAGGTCGGGTTCTCCTGCATCGTCCGAGGATCGCCGAGCATGTGCATCAGCACCACTTCGGAGCCCCGCTCGGCGCAGAGGCCAGCGAGCTCGGGCTCCGCCCGCAGCGCGGTGACGTCGTTGACGATCGCCGCGCCGGCGTCCAGCGCCGCCTCGGCGACGACCAGCTTCGAGGTGTCGATCGATACCTGCACCTCGCCGGCAGCGAGCCCCTCCACAACCGGCACCACCCGCCCCAGCTCCTCCTCCGCGCCGACCGCCTCGGCCCCGGGTCGCGTCGACTCCCCCCCGACGTCGAGAATGTCCGCCCCCTCCGCGGCAAGCTCGCGGCCGTGCTCGATCGCCCGCTCGGCGTCGAGGAAGAGCCCCCCGTCCGAGAACGAGTCGGGGGTCACATTGACGATGCCCATGAGCTTCACGGGCGAATTGTCCGCCCGCCTAGCGGTCGGAGTCTGCGCGCATCTCGGCGGCGCCGCCGCCGGCGAGGCCGGGCTTCGGCTGCACGCGGGGGCGCGCGCCCTCGCGGGAGGTGCCCTTCTCCTCCTCGGCGGGAGCCTCCGGAGGCTTCGCCTCCTCCTCGTCGGAGAAGACCTCCTCCTCGCTCTTGCCCTCGAGCAGAGCGACGAACTCCTCGGCCTCGATCGTCTCGCGCTCGAGCAGGATCTTGGAGATCGTGTCGAGCTGCTCGCGTCGCTCGCCGAGGATGTCCTTGGCGGTCTGGTGGGCCTCCTCGACGATCCGGCGGATCTCGTCGTCGATCTCGCGGGCGACCTCGTCGGAGTAGTCCGGCTCGGCGGAGAACTCTCGGCCGAGGAAGGGCATGCCTCGGTCGTGACCGAAGACGCGGGGGCCGAGGCGCTCGGACATGCCGAAGCGCATCACCATCTGCTTGGCGGTCTCGGTCACCTTCTCGAGGTCGTTGGAGGCGCCGGTGGTGATCTCGCTGAAGATGATCTCCTCCGCGGCGCGGCCGCCCAGGGTCATCGCCATCGTGTCGTTGAGCTCGGCCCGGGTGGTGAGGAACTTGTCCTCGGTGGGCAGCGAGATCGTGTAGCCGAGCGCCTGGCCGCGGCTGATGATCGAGACCTTGTGGACCGGGTCCGAGTTGGGGAGCAGATGGCCGACGATCGCGTGGCCGAGCTCGTGGTAGGCGGTGACCAGGCGCTCCTTCTCGGACATCACCCGGCTCTTCTTCTCGGGGCCGGCGATCACCCGCATGATCCCCTCCTCGAGCTCGTGCATCGTGATCTCGCGCTTGTCCGAGCGGGCGGTGAGCAGGGCCGCCTCGTTGATCAGGTTGGCGAGATCGGCGCCGGTGAAGCCGGGTGTCTGGCCGGCGAGCGCGTCGAGGTCGATCTCCTGGGCCAGCGGCTTGCCGCGGGTGTGGACCTCGAGGATCTGCTTGCGGCCCTTGCGATCGGGGCGGTCGACGACGACCTGGCGGTCGAAGCGCCCGGGCCGCAACAGCGCCGGGTCGAGGATGTCGGGCCGGTTGGTGGCGGCGATCAGGATGATGTTGTCCTTCATCTCGAAGCCGTCCATCTCGACCAGCAGCTGGTTGAGGGTCTGCTCGCGCTCGTCGTGGCCCCCGCCCATGCCGGCGCCGCGGTGGCGGCCGACGGCGTCGATCTCGTCCATGAAGATGATGCAGGGGGAGTTCTGCTTCGCCTGCTCGAAGAGGTCGCGGACCCGCGAGGCGCCGACGCCGACGAACATCTCGACGAAGTCGGAGCCGGAGATCGAGAAGAAGGGGACCCCGGCCTCGCCGGCGACGGCGCGGGCGAGCAGCGTCTTGCCGGTGCCGGGGGGCCCGTAGAGCAGCACGCCCTTGGGGATCCGGGCGCCGAGCGACTGGAACTTCTTCGGGTTCTCGAGGAACTCCTTGATCTCGTGCAGCTCCTGGACCGCCTCGTCGACTCCGGCGACGTCGCGGAAGGTGATCTTGGGGGCGTCCACCGACATCCGCTTGGCGCGCGACTTGCCGAAGCTCATCACCCGCGAGCCTCCGCCCTGCATCTGGTTCATCAGGAAGATCCAGAAGGCGAAGAAGAGGAGGAAGGGGAGGATGTAGGTGAGCAGGGAGAGGATGCCGCCGCCGCCCTTGCCCTTGATGTCGTACTTGACGTCGTTGCGCTCGAGGGTGTTCTGCAGCTGCGCCTGGGAGTCGGCGGAGTCGAGGAAGCCGGTCTCGTACTCGTCGCCGTTGGACTCCTTGACGTTGAGGGTGTTGTCCTTCGTGTTGAAGGTGACTTCCTCGATCTGCCCGGTGTTGACCTGCTGCAGGAACTCGTTGTAGGTAGGGGGCTCGGTCCCCTCGTTGGGGCTGATCAGGCGCTGGGCGAAGAACGCCAGCACGACGACGATCAGGATTGGAAAGGCGGCGCTGCGGAAGAAACGTCTCAAGTGAATGTCCCCTCTCCCGGGGGAATTAGGCTGAAGTGGGCTTCCTGGCTCGAATCCGAGGGTACCAGGGGCGAGCTAGCTGTCTGGAGGGCTTTCCCGCAGGGCGGCGACGTAGTCGAGATTGCGGAAACGCTCCGCATAATCGAGCCCGTAGCCGATCGCGAAGCGGTTGGGAATCTCGAAGCCGACATAGCGGACCGGCAGGTCCACCCGGCGACGCTCGGGCTTGGTGAGCAGGGCGCAGACCTCGAGCGACCTCGGGCCTCGCGCCCGCAGGTTCTTGATCAGATAGTGGAGGGTGAGCCCCGAGTCGATGATGTCCTCGACGATGAGGACGTCGCGACCGGCGATCGGCGCGTCGAGGTCCTTGAGGATCCGGACCACCCCCGAGGAGTCGGTCGAGGAGCCGTAGCTGGAGACGGCCATGAAGTCGAGCTCGCAGGCAATCGAGAGCTCCTTCATCAGGTCGGCTAGGAACGGGACCGCGCCCTTGAGGATCGCGACCAGCATCAGGTCGCGGTCCGCGTAGTCGGCGCTGACCTCGGCCGCCAGCTCCGAGACCCGGCGCTGCAGGTCCTCGCTCGAGACCAGGACCTCGCCGATGCTCTCCTCGCCCTCCACGGTCGATGTGAGGCCGCGGCGCTGTGCGTCTGGGGCGGCCGTGGACAAGCAGATCGGTGGACGCAGGGCGAAGCGCTCTGGCCGCAAGCGCGAACCCGAGCTGCGACGGCCCGCCGTCATCCAGGCGTGCATGGTCGCGGGCTCACTCATCTGCGGAGGCCCCGGCACCATCTTTAACGGGTCGCTCCTCCCACATCTCACGGGTCGCGCTTGTCGCGCGCCCTCGCGTCATCGGAGCGCCCTCGCACGATGCTGGCGCTGAGCACCGCCACGCGCTCGGCACCCGGAGCCGCCGCGAATTCCTCGGAGACGGCGACCCCCGCGATCCAGGCGATCCGGTCGCCCGCCGTGACCACCGGCAGGGTCCGCCGCAGCGAGCGCGGCACCTTGCGGTCGGTGAAGAGGTCCTGGAGCGACTTGCTCCCCCCGAGGCCGAGCGGGCGGATGCGGTCTCCATCCCGCCAGGAGCGAACCCGAACCGTCCCGCCGAGCCGGGCGGGATCGAGGATGGCGCGATCGGCCCCCTCCGTCTCGGAGAGCGAGCCGGCGACCTCGGCCCGGACCTCCCAATGCCCGAAGCGGCAGATCCCCGGCACCGGCAGGGTCTGCTCCTCGGGCTCAGCCACCGGACCGGTGCGGAAGCGGACGTGACCCTGCTCGACCTGGGCCTCGACGCCGCCACCGAGCTCGATCACCCCGCCCTCCGGCTCCTGGGCGAGGCGCCAGATCGCCGCGGCGCGCTTCCGGCCGAGGGGCACCGGGACGCCCGCCGCCCGCTCGGCCAGGGCCCGAAGCGCGAGCCGCCGAAGCGCCGGCGGCAACCCGGCGAGGGCCTCGGCGCCGATCACCCCGCCCGCCTCGGCCCCGGCCGACCGCAGCGCCTCGGCCGCGAGCCCCTCCAGCGCCTCCGACTCCTCGGCGAGCTCCGCCTGGGTCTCGGCGATCACCTGCTCGGCTGCGGGGCCCAGCTCCCGCAACACCGGCAGGACCTCGTTCCGGATCCGGTTGCGGGCGTAGAGGGGATCGGCGTTGGTCGGGTCGTCGCGGAAGGGGAGCTCCGCCTCGGTGACGAGCGCCCGCACCCGCTCGCGGTCCAAAGCCAGCAGCGGGCGGACGACGACCCCGCGGCGCGGGCGAAGGCCGAGCAGCGCCCGTCGCCCGGGCGAGGTCGCCAGGCGGTAGAGGATGGTCTCGGCGAGGTCGGTCCGGGTGTGGCCGGTGGCCACCCAGTCGAGTCCCCGTTGCCGGCGCAGAGCCTCGGCCGCCGCGTAGCGCGCCTCGCGCGCCTCTGCCTGCACGTTTCCCTCGCCGAGCCGCGGCCGCTCGACCACCAGCTCCAGGCCGAGCCGCTCGCAGAGCTCGCCGCAGGCCGCTTCGTCCTGGTCGGAGTCTGGGCGGAGCCCGTAGTTGAGATGCAGGGCGAGAACCGCATCGGGTCCCAGGACCCGGGCCAGACCCGCAGCCAGGGCGGCCGAATCGGCTCCGCCGGAGCAGAGAGCCACCCCCGAGCTGCCCTGCGCGATCACGCCGCTCGATCGGATCGCTTCTGCGAGCGACTCGAGCGCCGTGCCAGCCATATGGCGCAAGGGTAGAGGGCCTGGCCAGGGCGCCCGGGAAGCCGGCTTCACCCTGACGCCGGGCGGGCGATATAGAGAGAGATCGGCTCCGGGAACCCCTTGAGGACGACCTCGCCGATCGGGTCGAACCTGAGGTGCTCGGAGTCGGTGATCGCCTCGAGCACCGGCTCGGTGACCAGGACCTCGCCCCCCAGCGCCCGGTTGACGATCCGATGGGCGAGGTTGACGTCGCCGCCGAAGTAGTCGCCGTCGCGGAAGACCGCGGCCCCGTAGTGGAGGCCCACCCGGGGCTGGGGGCGCTCCTGGAAGAAGTAGAGAAAGCCGACCGCCCACTCGGTCAGCGTGGCCGGCTCCGGTGAGACGATCATCACCTCGTCGCCGATCGTCTTCACGATCGTCGCTTCCGCGGGCAGCGTCGCCTCGACCGTGTCGACGAAGCGCTCGATCAGATCGAGCGCCTCCTCGTCTCCCTCCTCCTCGGTGTAGCGGGTGAAGCCGGTGAGGTCGACGAAGCAGAAGGTCATCGATACCCGCGCCAGCCCGCCGCCGCCGGCGGCGACGTCGGACTCCATGTGGCCGACCACGTCCTGCTCGATGTAGAAGCGCAGGTAGCGGTTGTGCATGTACTCCATCAGCGGCGCGGTGATCGGAAGCAGATCGGCGGCCAATCCGCCCATCTCCTCGGCGATCTCCAGTGGTGGGACCTCCTCCCGCATCAGCGGCTCGTGCACGTAGAGGTGGAAGAGGCGGACCTCGGCGTCGGCCACCTTGCGGATCGACTGGGCATAGACGCGGACCAGCTGCAGAAATGCGACCAGCGGAAAACCGGAGGCGAGCACCTCGGCGCAGTGGCGCATCGCCTTCAGGTCCTCCTCGTTGAGACGGCCCTCCATCCCCAGCGGGGTGCCGAGCAGGGTCATCAGCCGCTCGATCAGCTCCGGCTCGAGGCCGGTGCGCTCGGCCACCTCCTCGCGGCTGTAGCTGCCCTCGGGCACCTGGAAGAGGTCCTCGGCGTAGCCGAAGGCGAGTCGCCCGCCGCGAGCCGCCTCCTTGATCGCCTCGAGCGAGTAGCCGCGGTCCCGCATCCGCGCCACCACCCGCGCCTGCGCCGCCGATGCCCGGGTCCACTGCTCGTCCTCGACCGGGATCACCCCGTCAGCGGCCCAGCGCTTCAGGGTCGAAACCGAGACGCCGGAGATCCGGCTCGCCTCGGCGAGCGAGATCCGCTCCCCCTGCTCGGGGCTCATCGCGCCCACCCCGAAGCGATCGCGGCCCCGACGTGAAGCGACGGGGTCGCGCAACCCCGTCGCCCGCGGGCTGACGGCCCGCCTCGTTGGCCAGCGACGCTCTCGCGCCTCGCAGGCCCGAAGCCCCGGTCCCAGTCGCCGGGGGACCGAGGGCGGGCGGGCCCACTTACGGCCCAAGCCTGTCTAGAGGGGATTGAGATTACGCCCCCGCGCGTGGCCAAGTCAAACCCCACGCCGCGTCGCTCAGTCCAGGGCGAGGTGCGGGTACTTCTCGGCGACGATCTCCCGGTAGCGCGAGAAGAGCGGCTTGACGGCGGGGAAGAACGAGAGGGCGGCGCCGACGTCCTCGATCTTCGTCCTCATCCGGCCGCGGGCGATCGCGATCGCCGGGTTCTCCCGCCCCTGCAGGAGACGGTTGCCGAACTCCGAGTCCATGCTCAGCCGCAGCTTCGGATGTGCCCCGGCACGGCGAAAGTCCCAACGGAGAAAGTGCTGGCCCGGATCGGCAGGCGAGAGGTTGAGGACCACCTTCAAATCTGTGAACTCGAACTGCATCGGCGCCGCACAGGAGCGCATTCGCGGTCCGTCGTCCGGATCGGCGTCGACCGCACGAAGGGCGGCGTCGAGGATCTCTCGCAGCTCCTCGGCGGAGCGAAAGCCGCTCGTCTTCGGCGCCGGCATCGTCCCTCAGTCTATGTCCCGTACCCGCCTCCCGGGCTCCGCGATTCCGACGACCTGAAGCTCCGGTTGAGGTCAACCCCTTCGCTTCTGGACCTCGCGGCGGATCGTCGACTCGAGCTGCTCCAGCCGCTCGTTGATCGAGCCGAGCTCCCGCTCCAACCTGCGGGCCTCTCCACGGCCTCGGCGCACGACCTGATCGAGCAGCTCGCCCGCTCGCTCGCGCGTGCCGACGGCGGAATCGACGGTCGCCTCGAACGTCTTCTCGATCGCCTTCCGCAGAGCCTCCGAGGGACCAGCGCTATCCGAGCCAGGCGGCTTCGGCATCCGCCGAAGCGTACGGCACCGCCGCCGCGCCGCATCACTGATCTAGGCTCGCGGCATGGTCACCCACCATCTTCGGCCGAAGGCACCCTACGCGGCCGACGTCCTCCTGCCCGGCGACCCGGGGCGGGCCCTGGCGCTGGCCCAGCAGCTGTTGACCGAGCCGAGGATGAGCAACCATCACCGAGGGCTATGGGGGTACTCGGGTGAAACCCAGTCGGGCAGGCCGCTGAGCATCCAGGCGACGGGCGTTGGGGCGCCCAGCGCGGCGATCGTGCTCGAGGAACTCGCTGGCCTGGGCGTGCGCAGGGCAATTCGCGTCGGTACCTGCGGCGGGCTCGACGAGGCTCTCTCGCTCGGAGACCTGATCTGCGCCGAGGCGGCTTTGGCCGAGGACGGCGTCAGCCGCGCCCTCGGCGCCAACCGCGTTGCCAGCCCGGATGGCCGCCTGCAGGCGCGGCTGACGGCAAACGGGGCGGCGGGGGTCCTGATCGCCAGCACCGATCTCTTCTACGAGGTCGACCCCGGCGCCAGGGACCGCTGGCTGGCGGCGGGGGCGCGGGCGGTGGAGATGGAGGCGGCGGCGCTCTTTGGCCTCGGCGCCCGCCTCGGCGTCGCGGTCGGCTGCGCGCTCGTGGTCAGCGACGTCTTCCCGGAAGGCAAGCGGCGGCGGATCAGCGATCAGGCATTGGCGGGCGCCGTGGAGCGGATGGGAACATGCGCTTCCGGCGCGCTCTCGGATGAGTAGCTAGCCCGGGGGTCTGGTTGCCGTGCGCAGGACGCGGCGGAGCTCCGCCATCTCGTGGCTGAGCATGTCGAGCTTGTCCTCGACCGACTCGAGTCGCTCGGAGAACGCTCGAACCCGCCGGGCGAGCCGGTCGACGTCGCCGGCGGTCGGCACGCCCACGTTGCGCATCGCCTGAGCGCCGGCCTGGGAGGCGCGCTCACGGGCGCCCAGGGCGAGCTGGAGCGCCTGGTTCAGCCAGGGGTTGTCGAGGAGGAAATCGGCAAGCTCGCCGAGCGTGTCCTCGCTGCGGGAGGAGCTCCTGTCCTTCCGGTCCTCGGCGCTCTCTTCCTCGCTCGTCACGGTCGCACGCACGGTACTGGGAGGAAGGGTTCCCCGTTGCAAAGGGGAAAGCGAATCAGTAGCGTGCGCCCTGCCTGCCGGTGGGGAGGTTTGCGGCGAGGGCAGACCTTTCAGTTTGCGGCGAGGGCAGACCTTTCAGGTTCCTTGGAGACTGCGTCTAGCGAAATGACAAAGAAGCTCCTTATCATCATCGCCCTAGGCAGCACGCTCGCCGTGATTGCCGCGGGGACCGCGACCTCCACTGGCGAGGATCCCGCCGTAACCGTCGAGACGCCACCCGCCGACCCGCCGCCCGAGTGCGCCGACCTCACCGACAACGACGGCGACGGCCTCGTCGACCTCGGCGACCCCGGCTGCTCGAGCGCGGTCGACACCAGCGAGTACGACGCGCCGCCGACGAGCGATGGCGGCGGCTCCTCCGGCGACGGCGGCGCCTCCGCGGGGGGCGGCGGCGCCCCCGCGGGCGGCGGCACCAGCCAGAGCACGACCGGCACCGCGGCGCCGGCCAGGGGGACCAAGAAGCCCGGAGCCGCGCCGGGCGGCGGCCTCTTCGGCAAGAAGGCCCCGAAGCAGGGCAAGGCCAAGAGCGTGATCAAGGCCCAGCAGGAGAAGATCGAGGCGGCCCCGATTCGCAACCCCGACGGCTCGCCCACCAACGCCAACCCGGGCCTGACGATCGCCCAGTTCGGCGCCGCGCCGATCGGGGTCCCCAACTTCGTCATCGACTCCTTCGAGATCCCGCCCTTCCTGCTGCCGATCTACCAGGCCTGTGGCACCGAGTACTCGATCCCCTGGCAGGTGCTCGCCTCGATCAACCGGATCGAGACCGCCTTCGGCACCAACCTGAACGTCTCCTCGGCCGGGGCGATGGGCTGGATGCAGTTCATCCCCTCGAGCTGGGCCGCCTACGGAACCGACGCGAACGAGGACGGCCGCAAGGATCCCTACAACCCGGTTGACGCGATCTGCGCCGCGGCCCGCTACCTGAACGCGGCCGGCGGCGAAGAGGACCTCCGCCGGGCGATCTTCGCCTACAACCACGCCGACTGGTACGTCGACGAGGTGCTCCTGTACGCGAACCAGTACTCGAAGCTCCCCGACGATCTGATCGGCTCGCTCACCGGGCTCACCGAGGGAGCCCACTTCCCGGTCGCCGCCGACTCCCGCTACGCCGACGACATCTCCGAGCGCGAGGCGCTGAAGCGCTCGGTCACCAACCGGAGCGCCGCCGGCAACGCCGCCGACGTCGTCTCCGACAGCCCCACCCGCCGCGGGATCAACATCTACTCGAGGCTTAATGCTCCGGTGGTCGCGGTCAACGACGGGGTGATCACGGCGCTCGGCGAGAACCCGAAGCTCGGTCGCTTCATCGTCCTCCAGGACGCCTACGGCAACCGCTACACCTACGCCGGCCTGGGCGCGATCGCCGACTCCCATCCGGTCCCGAAGGAGATCGCGCTCACCGCCGCCGACTTCAAGCTCGAGAGCCCCAAGGGGACCGAGCAGCCGGCCCAGGCCCCGAGCGAGCCCGCCACCGCCGGCACCGATCGGACCCCGAGGGTCGCCGCCGACCCCGGGAAGAAGGCCGCCGCTGGCCCCGTCAACACCGAGGAGCTTCGCGACCGGCTCTTCGCCCTCCCCGAGCGGCCCGCGAACCGTGGGCCAGGCCTCGGTCTCGGGCCAGCTCGACAGCCTC
This sequence comes from uncultured Solirubrobacterales bacterium, assembly GCA_963818205.1. Lineage (GTDB taxonomy): Bacteria > Actinomycetota > Thermoleophilia > Solirubrobacterales > 70-9 > CAVVYV01. The sequence continues at coordinate 269,657 of CAWFRG010000009.1, read as the reverse complement.
CTCGGCGAGCGGGTGCCGGCCTATGAGACCTTCAAGAGCTACTTCAACGACGTCTTCCGCTTCGATGCGAAGACGATGGAGCTGCGCCCGCTCAAGATCGGCTCCAAGGTCACCGGCGGCACCGTCCTCGGCCAGATCGGCGACTCGGCGAAGACCGGCACCAAGGGCGCCCCGCACGTCAACTTCGCGATCCGGCCGGCCGGCCGCGGTGCTCCGAAGATCGACCCGAAGCCGATCCTCGACGGCTGGAAGCTCCTCGAGACGACGGCGATCTACCGCGCCGCCGGCCAGGACCCGTTCGGCACGGACGCCTCGATCGGCCAGGTGCTGCTGATGTCGAAGGACGTGCTCGCCCAGCGGGTGCTCGCCGACCCGCGCCTCCAGATCTACTCCTGCGGTCGCACCGACATCGAGTCGGGTCAGATCGACCGCCGGGTGCTGGCGTCGATGGAGTACCTGGCGGAGCGCGGCTATCGCCTCACGATCACCTCGCTGAAGTGCGGCCACAGCTTCTACACGGCCTCGGGCAACGTCTCCGCCCACTCCTCCGGCAACGCGGTCGACATCGCCGCGATCAACGGGATCTCGATACTCGGCAACCAGGGACCGGGGTCGCTCACCGAGGCGGTGATCCGCGACCTGCTGAAACTCCAGGGGACGATGCGGCCGGCGCAGATCATCTCGCTGATGGAGCTCGGGCCATCGACCTTCGCGATGGGCGACCACGACGACCACATCCACGTCGGCTACACGCCGCCATTTGGCGCCGGCCAGCCCTTCGACCAGCTCGCCCGGGTCCTGAAGCCCGAGCAATGGGAGCGGCTGATCGACCGCCTCGGCGAGATCGAGAACCCGGAGGTGCGCGCCAAGCCCTCCGACGCCTCGCTCCCAGCCGACGACCGCGCCAGCGGCGCACACCAGGGCGAGTAACGCTCAGGCCATTCACCCAGCTCGAGCTCGCCGGTCGGATCGGGCTTCCCGAGGGCCGGTACCTGGCGCGCGAGGGCGAGGCCGAGAGGGTGCTCATCGTCGAGGCGATCGGCGCCCCCCGGCCCTCCCGACGGGTGCGGCGAAGGCCGCGCCAGGTCGATCCCGAGGACCCCGGGGAGGTGCCGGTGACTCGGGTCACGGTCACCGGCGCCGAGGAGCTGGCGGACCCCGAGAAGGCCTCGGCATGGCTCGAAGCGGTGGCCGGCGACGCCCGCCGGAGGGGCGCGGAGGTGCGCTCGGCGACGCTTCTGGTCAACCGCGCACTCCATGCGCTACGGGCCGAGGCCGCCGATCCGCTGGTAGCCGACGTAGCCGCGACCCGGGCGCTGGCGATCAGGATCGGCTACGGCAGCGGCGAGCAGCTCGCCGAGGGCCGCTGGACCGCCGCCCGCGAGCTGCCACCCCCGAAGCGGGGCCGCTACGAGGAGGTCGAGCCGCAGAGCCGGGTGGCCGCCGTGCTCGCTGGACGCGACCGCGTCCACCCGGCCGAGACCCTGCTGCTGCGGGCGCGGCTCGACGCCGAACACGGGCGGGAGACCGAGGCCCGCTTCGGGCTCGCAGCGGCCGAGGCCGCCTTGAAAGAGGACCCGGGCCCGCGGGAGCAGCAGCTCCGCAAGCGGCTCGCCGCGCTCCGGGAGCGCCTCGACGGGTGATACCGGGTCGGGTCCCCCAGGAAAACGGGTCGCTCCTCGGCTTCGCCTGCGGAGCGCCCTCGCACCCTAGAGGGCGGCGAGGACCGCCGACAGGTCCTCGGCTACATCGCCCTCGAGGCGCAGCTCCGCGTCCCCGTCGTACGGAGTCGGGCCCTTGGTGACGATCGCCAGGTTCCCTCCCCGGCTGAGAGTGACCGAGGGCAGCCCCGCGACGGGGTAGACCTCGAGCGAGGAGCCGACGCAGAGCATCAGGTCGGCGCGGGCGGCGAGTGCCTCCGCCTCGGCCATCGCCTCCGGGGGCAGCAGTTCGCCGAAGAGGACGACGTCGGGCTTCACCAGGCCCTCGCATCCGGAGCACCTGGCGACGCCGTCGGGGTCGAAGAGCTGCTCCGATTCGGAGATCGGGAAGCGGCGGTGACAGCTCTGACAGCTGAGGCTGCGGATCGAACCGTGCACCTCGATCACCCGCTCCGAGCCGGCCTTGCGGTGGAGCATGTCGATGTTCTGGGTGATCACGGCCTCGAGCAGCCCGCGCCGCTCGAGCTCCGCCAGCGCCTCGTGGGCGGGGTTGGGCTCGACCCCGCCGAGGCTTTGGAGGCGGGGGCGGTAGAAGCTCCAGAAGCGGGCGGGGTCCCGCCGGAAGGAGTCGATGTGGGCGACCTCCATCGGATCCACCTTCTCCCACAACCCCTCCCCCGGCGTCCTGAAATCCGGAATCCCCGACGGCACGCTGATCCCGGCCCCGGTGAGGGCGACGGTGCACTCGATTCCCTGATCAGCCCCGCCAGCCTCTCGGCAGCGTCGGTGCAGTCGTGGCCTGCATCAGGCGGATTGCATCTTGGCAGTGCGGTGGTGGCGGCGGGTCGATCAGACGATGGGGTTCTCGGCTCAGACGGCAACCCCGCCGACCGCCCGATCACTTCCCCTGCCACCTCGCCTTCCGCTTCTGGAGGAACGCCGAGATCCCCTCCCGCCCATCCTCGGACAGGAAGACCTTCGCGAACCCCTGCTTCTCGGCTTCGATTCCCTCGTCAAGGTCACCCTTGTGGGAGACCAGCTTCACCTGCTCGACGGCGAGCGGTGCCTGACCGGCCAGTTTGCGAGCCCAGAGGATCGCCACGTCGAGCAGCTCCTCGTCGGGGACCAGGTCGTCGGCGAGCCCGTAGGCGCGCGCCTCCGGGGCGAGGACCGCGTCCCCCGTGAGGTTCATCTCCTTCGCCTTCGACTCCCCGACCAGCCGAGGCAGGCGCTGGGTGCCGCCGAAGCCGGGGATGATCCCGAGGTTGATCTCGGGCTGGCCGAAGACGGCCGACTCGGCCGCGACCCGGAAGTCACACGCCATCGCCAGCTCGCAGCCGCCGCCGTAGGCGATCGCGTTGACCGCTGCAACGGTTGAGATCCGGCTCTCCCCCAGCTCCTTGAGCAGGGCGTGGCCGTTGTTGACCAACTCGGCCCCCTTCTCCGGGGTGTCCATCTGGGTGAACGCCTTGATGTCGGCGCCGGCGGAGTAGACCACCGGGAGCGACGAGTAGACGACCATCGCCTTCACCTCGTCGTCGGCCTTCACCTGCTCCCAGACCTTGCCCAGGTCCTCGATCACGCTCGGCGAGATCGCGTTCATCGGCGGGTTGGCGAGCCAGGCGATCGCCACCTCGCCCCGCTTCTCCAGCTTCACGGCACCCTCGCCGTCGCCCTGCGGATAGGCGTAGAAGCCCTGCCCGGCCTTCAACCCCAGGCGGCCCTGGGCGACCAGGCGCTTCAGCGTCCGGGGCGGAGCGAAGCGCTCACCGTGAGACTCCTCGATAGCGCTCGAGCTTCTCCAGGATCGAGTCGAGGCCCTCGAGGTCGGCCTTCCAGAACGGGGGGAAGAGCCCCCGGCGCGGGTCGAGGCCGGCGCCGGCCATCATCCCGAGGTCGATCTCACGCACGGTCGAGACGCGCTCCTCCAGCAGTGCGCACGCCTCGACCAGCGACTTGAGCACGACGAGGTCGGACAGCTCCTCCGGATCGGGGTCGGCGTCGCCCTCGATCTGGGGCTCGCCATCCTTGTAGAAGCCGTCGCCCCCCGACTTGGCGCCGAAGTGGCCGTCCGCGACCAGCTTCTGCATCCCCTTGTGGACGTAGAAGGAATCGCCGTAGGACTCGCGGAGGTACTCGGCGACGTGCACAACCGTGTCCAGGCCGAGCATGTCGATGAGGAAGAACGGCCCCATTGGCAAGACGTTCGCGGCCGCCACCCCTTCGTCGATCTTCTTGATCGAGAGGCCCTTCTCCTCCTGCTGGCGCCAGACCTCGCCGCCGGCTGAGTTGAGGATCCGGTTGACGACGAAGCCCGGCACCTCCGAGCAGGTGATCGGCTGCTTCCGGATTGCCTGGGCAAAGTTGAAGGCGGCGGTCACCGTGTCACGCGAGGTGTCCTCACCGCTGATGATCTCGACCAGCGGCATAACCGACGCCGGGTAGAAGAAGTGGAAGCCGACCACCTTGCCCGGTCGGAGGGTCTCGCGGCCCATCTCGGTGATCGAGAGGGAGGAGGTGTTGGAGGCGAGGATCGCGTGACCGGGAGTGGCCTCGTCGAGCTCCCGGTAGACGGACTTCTTCAGCTCCATCTTCTCGGGCACCGCCTCGATCACGAAGTCGACGTCGCCGAACTCGTCGTAGGTGGTCGCTCCGGTGATCAGTCCGATCACCTCGTCGAGGCGGGAGTCGGCCGCCTCCTGGGTGAGCTTCTCCTTCGAGACCAGCTTGTCGAGCTGGGACTTGGTCACCTCGCGGGATTTCTCCAGCGCGTGGTCGACGAACTTCTGCTCGACGTCCTTGACTACGACCGGGATGTCGGCGTTGGCGATCACCTGGGCGATCTCGCCGCCCATCGTGCCGCCGCCCAGCACGGCGGCTTTGAAGACGAACATATGAGGACTCCCTCTCAGGGTCGGTTGGCCGGGGAAGGCTATCGGGAGGCCGCCGCGCGACATACTCCCCGCATGTCGCCCGATTCGACGGTCCGCCAGGCGTCTGCGGCGGACGCTGCCGCGGTCGCTCGGCTCCTGTTCGACTTCGACACCGAGTACGACGAGCCGGTTCCGGAGGCGTCGGTGCTCGCCGAGCGCTACGCGGAGCTGCTTGAGAGCGGCGAGGTGACGGTGCTGCTGGTCGGGGACGGCCCGGAGGGCTTCGCCCAGCTCCGATTCCGACCCTCGGTCTACTCCCGGTCCCTCGATGCCTATCTGGAGGAGCTCTACGTGGTGCCGCCGCGGCGAGGGGAGGGCCTCGGTCGGGCTCTGCTCGAGTCGGCGATGGACGCGGCGCGGAGCGAGGGCGCCACCCGCATGGACGTGGGCACGAGCGAGACCGACGTCGCCGCCCGGGGGTTGTACGACAGCGCCGGCTTCACCAACCGCGAGGGGAAGCCCGATGGCCCGGTGATGCTCTACTACGAACGCGACCTCTGAGCCTCGCGTCGAGGGTCAGTCGCCGTAGACCTCGCGCTTGATCAGGCTCACCGAGCGGATCACCGAGTCGAGGAAGGGCTCGACCTCGCCGAGGAGGCGCTTGTACTCGCGACGGCCGGCGGGGGTGATCGAGTAGTAGCGCCGGGTGCGGCGGTCGGGGAGCTCCCAGCGCCCCTCCACCAGGCCCTCCCCCTCCATCTCGCGGAGCAGCGGGTACATGGTGTTGGGATTGACCGACACCACCCCCTGGGTGATCTCCTCGATCGACTCGATCAGGCGGTTGCCGTAGGCGGGCTCCCGGGCGATCAGGTGGAGGACGAGCAGGGGAAAGACGTCGCGGCGGCGGATCTCGCCGCCGAAGACATCGGATGGCCGCCCCCCGCGCCCGCGGCCCTCCCGCTCCCGCACCCCCTCGGCGCCGGCCTTCGCCGCCTGGGCAACTGCCTCTGAAATTGGCTTCGCCCCCTGCTTCGCTTCAGCCACGGGCCCGAGTCTACGGGGCTACTTACACGTAAGTTGATTACGCGCCTGCGCGCGGTCACACCGATGTCGATGGAGAGGCGCCTCGAAACAGGAGCGACGGAATGACCACAGCGACGGAAGCACCCAGACTCTCCGACCAGGAGAATGGAGCTGGACGACCTCAGCGTGCTCGGCCACGTCCACGTGCTGAAGCTCAAGTACGAACCCGAGGGCTACGATCGGAAGTTGGTCGCTGAGCTCTGGAAGACCGCACTCGAGTTCTTCGCCGGCGGCTAGACCGTGGACCGGCGACTCCCTGGGGGAGCCGCCGGTCCCGGCCTCTTGCCCCCAGCCCTGAGGGCCAGGGTGGTCAGCTCAGCCGCGCTTGAACTTGAGCAGGACCTCGTGATCGCTTCCTCCTGAGACCGCGAACGCCTCCACGAGGCCGATCCCCTTGGCGAAGAGCTTGTGCTCGAACAGCTTCGGGGTGCCCAGCGGCGCGACATCCTTGGTCACCAGGACGTTGGCGAATCGACCAAAGGGCACATCGGCCTTGCCGTCGAGGTCGATCACCCTGGCCCGGTCCTCGGCCTGGCCGGCCAGGTACTCCTGGCGATACTTCAGGCCCACCGTCGGCTTGGCCGGCATGATCACTCCGGGCTGGGCGCCGTTGACGCCGGCCTCGAACGACCCGGCCGTGGTGGTCGGCTTGCCGTTGACGTACTCGGTGGTGGCCTCGCCCAGGTACCAGACGTTGCCGGCCCTGTCCTGGGCGTACCAGTCGTCGGTGACCTCTATCGGCTTCCCGTCCTCGGTGACCAGGTCGTGTACCACCCGGGCTGTGATCCCGTTGGCGATCAGCTTGGTGCGATCGGTGACGGTGACGACGACCTTCATCCGCGCCCCTTCCTTGTCCGTCTCGCGATAAACCCAGCGCGAGCCGGGCCGGAGCGGGAAGTAGGGGTTGTCGATCTTGGTGGTGAACTCGGCCGGGTTCAGGGTGACCGGCACGCTTCCCTCGGGAAGCCCGCGATTGGCGCCAGCCACGCCGGCGGTTGCCAGCGCCAGCGCCAGCCCGCCGATGGCGGCGGCTGCCAGCCGTCTGCTCGACCTGGTGCTCTTTCTCTGTGCTCGCATCTCTTACTCCTGTTGATGCCGGCCCCGAACGCGGCCGGTGGACGTTGACGGGAGGGGTTCTAGGGAGAGCCGATGAGCGCGCGGTGAGCAGCGGGTGAGACCAGGATGAGAACGCCGAAACCCGGGCCGAAGTCGAAGCGGGGCTAGATGTCGACCCGATAGCCGCCGCGCCACCGCTGTTCGGATCCGATGATTCGCACGGGCGGTGTGCTGGTCGAAATCGGAGGGCGATCCGCGCTCGGGCTCGGCACCCGGTGCCTGGCGAGCAGCCTCAGATGGCACTGCTCGCACGAGCACTTAGGAATCGAAAGCCCGGTGGTGTTGCAGATCGCCTTGCTCATCGCACTCTCCAATACGGGGTTCCATGCGGAGCGGATGAGAGCGCGATGACGAGCTGATGAGAGCACGATGAGGACGCCGAAAGAAGAGCGCCCGAAGGCGCTCCTCTGTTGAGTCCTATCGATGAAGCGTTGCTAGACGGTCGCCGGGGCCTGCTCCGCCTGGCTCGCCTCGGACTCCTGGGCCTGCTTGTCGGCGGCTTCGGCCTCCGGCGTCGGCTCGGCGACGTCGCGGCCCATCAGGATCTCCTTGGCGATCACCAGGCGCTGGATCTGCGAGGTGCCCTCATACAGCTGCATGATCTTGGCGTCGCGCATCAGCTTCTCGACCGGGTACTCCTTGATGAAGCCGTAGCCGCCGTAGACCTGGACGGCGTCGACGGTCACCTCCATCGCGGAGTCGGCCGCGAAGCGCTTCGCGTGCGAGGCCGCCAGGGTGTTGCGCTTGCCCTGGTCGAGTAGCGAGGCGGACTGCCAGACGAGCAGACGGGACGCCTCGATCTTGGTCGCCATGTCGGCGATCATGAAGGCGACCGCCTGGTGCATGGCGATCGGGACGCCGAACTGGACCCGCTCCTTCGAGTACTCGGCGGCGAACTCGAACGCCGCCTGGGCGATGCCGACGGCGAGGCCGGCGACACCGGGGCGGGTGCGGTCGAGGGTCATCATCGCCAGCTTGAAGCCGTGGTTCTCCTCGCCGAGGAGGTTGCCGGCCGGAACCTCGGTCTCGTTGAAGGTGATCGTCGCCGTGTTCGAGGCGCGCTGTCCGAGCTTGTCCTCCTTCTTGTCGACGGTGACCGTGTCGTCCTTGGGGACGACGAAGGCGGAGATGCCGCGATGGCCGGCGTCCTTGTCGGTCTTGGCGTAGACCGTGAACCAGTCGGCGTAGCCGCCGTTGGTGATGAAGCACTTGGAGCCGTTGATCACGTACTTGTCGCCCTTCTTGGTGGCGGTGGTCTTCATCCCGGAGACGTCGGAGCCGGCGTCGGGCTCGGTGAGGCAGAAGGACGCGAGCTTGGGAGCCTCGGTGAGCATCCCCAGGTACTCCTTCTTCACCTCCTCGGAACCGCCCAGCCCAACCGGGGCCGAGGCGAGGCCGTTTGCCATCAGCGAGGTGCCGATGCCCGAACAGCCCCAGCCCGTCTCCTCCTCGATCAGGCAGCCGGAGAGGTAGTCGAGGCCGGGGCCGCCGTACTCCTCGGCGATGTGGGTGTTCATCAGCCCGATCTCCCATGCCTTCTCGATGATCTCCTGGGGCCAGGTGCCGTCCTTGTCGTAGTCCCACGCGACCTTGCGGATGTCCTTCTCGGCAAAGCTGTGCGCGAGCTCGCGCAGATCCTTTTGCTCGTCGGTAAGCGTCAGGTCAACCACGAATAGCCACTCCTTGTGTGCGCTTGGAAGTCTCTCTGGGCCTGGCCGCAGGACGGCGGCCCGCCGCCAAATACCGATTGACTGGTCAGTCAGCCAACCCTGAAAGCGTACCCGATCGGCAAGCCCTTATGCGCGGGTTGGGCCCGTGTACTGACGCCGGACGAGTGGCCAACCGGCGCGAACCGATCCCCCTAACCTCCTAGCCATGCCTTTGGCCGCGGTCGAGCTGGGGACGGTGCTGATCCTGGTCGTCCTCATCGCCCTTCCGCTCGGCGCCGTCGCCTTCGCGATGGGCGCCGGAAACGCCCTGCGGCAGATCGGCAAGGGGGACTTCGCGATCGAGCAGGAGATGCCGCAGAGCGGCGGCTCCGGCCCCGTGCCGGTCAGCTCCGCGGCTGTCCGCGAGGAGGAGATCCGGCAGATGGTCGAGGCCCGCTCCTACCGCCGGGTTGCCCGCGGGGAGGAGGCCCTCGACGTCGACGCGGAGGTCGAGGAGCTGCTCAAGCCGGCGGCCGGGTCGGGCGCCTTTGCCCACGACGAGGGCCTCCGCGACGAGGTCCGACAGCTGGTCGTCGCCCGCAACGAACGGCGCAAGCGCCAGGGAAAAGAGGCGCTGGACGTGGAGAAGGAGATCGAGCGCCAGCTGAGCGAGCTGGAGAACCTCGGGCAATAAGATCCCGGACGTGAACGCCGGCCCCAACGGTGACGCCGAGGATCGCGTGGTCGAGCTCGAGGAGCTGATCATGCAGCCGGGGACCTACTTCAACCCCCAGACCGAGGTCCTGGTGGTGGTCGACGACTCGTCCTCGATCGACCAGGAGGTCTTCAACATGGAGGCCTACGAGGGGGCCGACTGGGTGCGGATAGCGGACGAGGTCCCGGTCGACGACGAGCGGCGGGACGAGCTCCTCGAGCGCTTCCAGACCCACTACCACCCGGGCGCGCGCGGCTCGGTTTCCGAAACGGCCCTCGAGCAGGGCGACGAGGAGACCGACGAGGGCGAGGACGGCCAGGACCCCGGCCGCGAGGACTAGTAGCGGCCTGCAGTCGCGACCAGACCGCACGACGACGATGAAGGCCGCGTAGAGGGCGAGCCAGCCGAGCACCGGGGCGAGCTCGAAGCGGTCCCGCAGGCGCAGCGCCCAGTAGGCGAGGAGGCCGCCGGCGAGCCCGAGGGCGACCGAGACGGCGGCGTCGCCGCTCAGCTCCCAGTCGGTGAAGATCAGCCCGATCCCGACCGGGATCGTCGACTGGAAGACCATCGCCCCGGTGATGTTGCCGAGCGCCAGGGCGTCCTTGCCCTCGCGAACCCAGAAGAAGCTGTTGACTTTCTCCGGCAGCTCGGTCGCCAGCGGGGCGAGGATCAAGGAGAGCACGATCGGCTCGGCCCCGAGGTCGTCGGCGACGTGCAGAAGCTCCTCGACGAACAGGTGGGCGCCGCCGACCATCGCGGCGAGCCCGACCAGGCACTGAATGACCGCGAGCCACAGCGGGGGCTCAGCCGCCCTGCTGTCTCCCCGCATCATGATCAGCGGGTTCAGGGTCTCCTCGGGCTGCAACGGGCCGGCGTCGCGCACGGTGAAGAACACGTAAGCGAAGTAGGAGACGACGCCGACGATCCCCGCCGGGGCCCGGATCGACTCCGGCGCCCCGAAACCGAGCGCCAAGGCGAGTCCGAAGAAGACCATGAAGAAGGCGAGGTCGCGGTCGAGCGTCGGTACGTGCGCGCGAAGCCGGATCCCCTGCGGCCGCCTGCGGCGATAGCCGTAGGCGGTCAGCCCGACCAGCCCCATCGCCAGCGTCGCCAGCAGGAACGGGGCGCCGACGATCGCCCCGATCGCGACCTCCTCGCTCTGGGTGGCGCCGACGAGGGCGACGATCGCGATCAGCGTCTCCGGCAGCGCGGTCCCGACCGCGGCCAGGAGGCTGCCGACCGCGCCCTCTCCGAGGTTGAGCTTGTGGCCGATCCACTCGATCGAGTTCGTGAACAGCAGCGCTCCCGCGAGGATCACGGCGAAGCTCAGGACCAGGAGGAAGACCTCCATCAGCGGCCCGCCTCCGAAGGGGCGCAGTGCATCAGGCGAAGTAGAACGTCAGCCCCAGGATCACGTAGAGGGCGAGCAGCTGCACGCCCTCGAACCAGGTCGACTCGCCCTCGTTGGTGACCTGGTAGGCGACGAGGATCCCGATCACGATCGCGGCGATCTCGAACCCGTTGAAGACCAGCGGCATCGGGCCAGGGCCGAGGAAGAAGGAGGTGATCACCAGAACCGGAGCGACGAAGAGCGCCACCTGGGCGCTCGACCCGATCGCGATGTTGACCGAGAGATCCATCTTGTCCTTGATCGCGACGAGCACGGCCACCCAGTGCTCGGCGGCGTTGCCGACGATCGCGACCACGATCACGCCGATGAAGAACTCGCTCAGGCCGATCGACTCCGAGGCCGCCTCGATCGACCCGACCAGGATCTCCGACATCACGCCGACCGCGATCCCCGCGGTCGCGAGGGCGATCACCGAGGTCCGGATCGACCAGCCCCAGGTGTCGTCGTGGGCCTCGTCGTCGTCGCTGTGGGGGTTGAAGAGCTCGCTGTGGGTGCGGAGGCTGAACAGCAGTCCCAACAGGTAGGTCGCGATCAGGACGATCGCGACGGCGAGCGAGAGGTGCTCGACCGTGCTGTCGAAGTTGACCCGCTCCTGCTCTATCCCGGGCAACCCCTGGCCCTCGACCAGCTCGAAGATCGCGGGCATCACCAGCGCCGCCGCGGCGAGGAAGAGCATCAGCGACTGGACGTTGGCCGCCGTCCGGTCGAAGCGCTGGACCTTGCGGCCCCCGGTGAGCCCGCCGGCGAGCATCGCCGCCCCCATCACCAGCAGGATGTTTCCGAGGATCGAGCCGATGATCGAGGCCTTGACCACCTCGTGGAGGCCGGCCTCGAGCGCGAACAGGGCGATGATCAGCTCGGGGGCGTTGCCGAAGGTGACGTTGAGCAGTCCGCCGATCCCAGGACCGGAGCGAGCGGCGACTTCCTCGGTAGCCCGGCCCATCAGCGCCGCGGTGGGGATCACCCCGAGCGCCGCCGAGAAGAAGATCAGCCCGGCGGCCGCATGCCCAAGCTCGAGCGCGACGGCGAGCGGAATGAAGGGGACGAGCAGGTAGGGCCAGCCGTAGGGCGTGAAGAAGAAGGACGGCGTCAATGACGGTCGCCCGGCCGGGGGCTCGGGCGGTTGGCTTGCCTCCATCAGGGCCGGAAGCTACTGCAGCAACTGCGCGCACTCGGTGACGGCCGCCTCGCCCTGGGCCTGCTGCAAGCACTGCAGGTAGGCCTGCGAGGCGCCGCCGCTGGGCGCCGCCTGCGAGCCGCCCGACTTTGGCAGGGCGCCGCCGGCGCCGAGGCCACCGCGGAGGGCGCCACCGAGCTGGCTGGGGTCGATCCCGAACTGCTGGAGGAGATTCGCCAGCGGCTGGGCGCCGGACGGGGCCGAGATCGTCTGAGGCTCGTTGACGTCGCTGATCGTCAGCGAGACCTCGAGGGTGACCGAGTCGGGCGCCCCCGCGGTGCCCGCCGGGGGCGTCAGCTCGAGGTTTGCGTCGATCTTGCGGAGCAGGTTGTCGCTCGCGCCGCTGAAGATGTCGAAGTCGGCCGATTTGATGATGGCGGTGAGCTGGTCGAGCTGACCGAGCTGCTGGGGGGTGACCCGCTGGCCGACGGTTCGGCGCGTTCTCGGCGATCTTCTTGATGTCCTCGACCAGCTTCGGGACATCGGCCTGGCCGGAGATGTGGACGGTCTCGGTCCCCTCGACGTCCTCGGTGCCCTCGTTGGAGAGATCGGTGAGCCAGTTGGTCGGATCGATGCCCGAGCGATTGGAGGAGGTTGCCCTGGTCGCCCTGCGACTGGCTCTGCTGCTGGAGCTGCTCGTAGGTGGTGGAGAACTGGTCGAAGAGCTCCTGGGGCACCTCGTAGTCGGTGTCCTGGAAGCTGACGAAGGCGCCCGCGCCGGTCGAGGTGAGGCCCGCCGATCCGGAGAAGTCCTGAGAGCTTGTGTCGAGCTTGATCTCGGCGTTGAGGTCGAACTGCGGGAACTTCGCCTCCTGGCTCTGGAAGGGACCCCCGAGGCTGCCCTCGAAACTGCCGCCCTGATCGCCCTCGGCGGTGACCTTGAGGTTGAGATCAAAGCTGCCGCTGTCGATGCTCTGCTCGTTATTGAAGGTGTCCTGGAGGACCTGCTGCGGGTCCTCGCCGCCGTCGTCCCCGCCGCCGCCGCAGGCGGAAAGCGCGACGCCCAGGGCAAGGGCAAGGGCAATGAGAATCAGGGCGCGGGTCCTGTGCACGGTGGGCGGGTCTCCTGGCTGGGCGCTGCGGGAGCGGGCAGCGTAGCGGACAGGCAATTTCCCGGGGCCACCTCGCCCAACAGCGATCCGAGCCTGCCTTATCGTTTCGGCCATGGGTACGGGGAGAAGCTGCCAGACGTGCGGTGCCGAGAATCCGGAGCACGCCCGCTTCTGCATGTCGTGCGGCACCGCGCTCGCTCCCAGCTGTCCGAGCTGCGGCGCCGAGAACCCGGCCGGCGCCAAGTTCTGCATCGAGTGCGGCACCGTGCTCGGCGCCGCCCCGCCCGGATCGGCGGAAGCCCCGGCCGCGACCACGGCGGCGGCCCCGCCGCCCCCGGAGGAGCGCCGCCAGGCCACCGTCCTCTTCGCCGATCTCTCCGGCTACACCGCCGCGGCGGAGCGGATGGATCCCGAGGCGGTCACGGCGCTGGTCGATCGCACCCTGCGCCGCCTCGGCGAGGAGATCGAGCGCTTCGGCGGAACGATCGACAAGTTCATCGGCGACAACGTGATGGGGGTCTTCGGGGCCCCGGTCGCCCACGAGGACGATCCGGAGCGCGCAGTGCGCGCCGGACTCGCGATGCAGGAGGCGATGGCCGAGGCCAACCGCGAGAGCGAGGAAACTCAGGGCGTCAGCTTTTCGCTGCGGGTCGGGATCAACTCGGGCGAGGTGATGGCGGGCGCCGTCGGTGACCGCTACACGGTGATGGGAGACGCCGTCAACGTCGCCGCCCGCCTCCAGGCGGCGGGCCGCCCCAACGCCGTCACCGTCGGCGAGACCACCTATCGCGCCAGCCGCGAGGCGATCGCCTACGAGCGCCTCGAGCCACTGCAGCTGAAGGGCAAGGAGGAGGCGGTGCCCGCCTGGGAGGCGACCGCGGCCCTGGCGGATCCGCGCCACGGTGGGGCCCGCGCCGCCACCCCGCTGATCGGCCGCGAGGAGGAGGCGGGGCTGCTGGTCTCGCTGGTCGAGCGCGTCGAGCGCGAGGAGCGGCCACACCTGGTCACCGTGATCGGGCAGGCGGGAGTGGGCAAGTCGCGCCTCCTGCGCGAGCTGATCACCACGCTCGAGGCGGGAGACGGCCCACCGATCATCCGCCGCGGGCAGTGCCCGCCCTACGGCGCCGGGATCGCCTACTGGGCGCTGGCCGAGGTGCTTCGCGAGGAGTTCGAGCTGCTCGACACCGACACCCCCGCGACCGCCTGGGAGAAGCTCCACGCCGGAGTCCAGGCGCTGATGGACGAGGTCGGCGAGCCCGACGCCGGCGAGCGCAACGCCGCCCTGCTGGCGGTCCCGCTCGGGATCGAGACCCCGGAGGAGGCACAGCCCGCCGACGCCGACGATCCCCAGCGGATGCGCGAGGCGCTGTTCTCGGCCGCCCGCGGGGTGATGGAGGGGATCGCCATGCGCCGTCCGCTGGTGCTGGCGATCGACGACATCCACTGGGCCGACGAGGGGATGCTCGACCTGCTCGACCACCTCGCCCGCTGGGTGCGCGGGCCGCTGCTGCTGGTCTGCCTGACCAGAGACGAGCTCCTCGAGCGCCGGCCCGGCTGGGGCGGCGGCCGCCGCAATGCGACCTCGATCGCGCTCGAGCCCCTGACCGCCGACGAGACCCGCGAGCTGGTCGCGGCGCTGATGCCGGGATCCGACAATGGTGGCGGCGAGGTGGTGCCCCAGGTCGCCGACCGATCCGGCGGCAACCCGCTGTTCGCCGAGGAGATGGTCAACCGCCTGATCGAGGAGGACACGGTCGAGGCCGAGGCGCTGCCGAGCACCGTCCAGTCCCTGCTCGCCGCGCGGCTCGACTCGCTCGAGCGGCTCGAGCGACGCCTGCTCCTCCACGCTGCGGTCGTCGGCCAGACCTTCTGGGAGGGATCGCTGGTGGGCGCCGCCAAGGAGGAGGGCCTGGATCTCCAGCGGACCCTGGCGACCCTGCAGGAGAAGGACCTGCTTGCCCCCAGCCCCGGCAGCCGGCTCGCCGGCGAGCGGGAGTACGCGTTCAAGCACGTCCTGATCCGCGACGTCGCCTACTCGATGCTGCCGAAGTCGGTGCGCTGCCGCAAGCACGTCGAGGTCGGCGAGTTCATCCGCGAGCGGGCCGGCGAGCGCGCCGAAGCGTTCATCGGGCTGATCGCCGAGCACTACGCGCGGGCCGCGGCCCTCGGCTCCGACGCCGGCCTCGAAGCGGATGCCCTGGCCGAGCTGCAGGCGCAGGCGCTGGAGTCCCTTGAGGCGGCCGGCGACGCCGCCGCCGTCCTCTACTCGAACGCCGAGGCCTTCGAGCGCTACACCGCGGCGCTCGAGCTCTCCGACGCCCTCCCCCCGCCGACCTCGCCCGGATCGGCGAGAAGCAGGGAGACATCGCCTTGAGCATGGGCCGCGTTGACGCCGCGGTCGCGGTCTGGGAGCGCTGTCTGAAGTACCACCGCAGCCAGGAGGACCTGGCGCGGGTCGCCGACCTGCACCGAAAGATCGGCGCCGCCCTCTGGCACAAGGGCGAGCGTCGCGCTTCGATCGACAACTACCAGCGCGGCATCGACCTGCTCAAGGACGGGCCCCCGTGCATCGAGCTGGTCCGCCTCTACGAGGAGGCGGCCTCGCTCTACATGCACACCGGCGACAACATGCTTGCGATCTACGCGTCCGAGAAGGCCCTGCGCCTGGCCGAGCGCCTCGACGAGGCGCGGGCGGCGAGCCGGGCCCACGGGATCTTCGGCCGCGTCTTCGGGCGGATCGGCGACTCCGAGAAGGCGCGGGAGAACCTCGAGCGCTCCGTCGCCCTCGCCCGCGAATCGGATCGCGCCGAGGCGGTCCGCGCCCTGCTGACGCTCGGCTATCACCTCGAGGTCTCCGAGGCCGACTACGAGGGCGCGGCCGAGGCCTACCGCGAGGCTCTGGAGATCGCCCAGGAGGTCGGCGACCTGCCTTCGCAGGTTGAGCTGCACGCCTCGCTCGGCCAGCTTGCGGTCGAGAACGCCGAGTGGGATGAGGTCGAACGGGCGACCGAGGCGAGCGAAAGCCTCGCCGAGCGTGAGGGCCTCGCCGGGAAGCTCTGTTTCCCCTACATCATGCGCGGGGTACTCAGCTGGCGCCGGGGCGAATGGGAGGAGGCGACCAAGTCCTTCCGCCGCGCTCACGAGCTCGGCGAGCAGGTCGGCCGCTCCGAGGTCGCGTTCAACGCCCTGCACTGGCTGGCGCTGACCCTGCGGGAGAGCGGCGACCTCGCCGCCGCCGAGACAGAGCTCGCCAGGGCGCTCGACATCTGCGAGCGCGCCGGGCTGATCGCCCAGTCGGTAGAGGCGATCTCCGCCCGCGCGGTGGTGCTCGCCCTCCAAGGCCGCACCGATCAGGCCCGGGCCGCGGCCGAGGAGGCCGACCGGCTCGCCGGCCGCCTCCACTACCCGGTCGGCGACGCCGCCAAGGCCGAGGCCGCCGGCGCCTGCGCCGAAGATCCCGCCGCCGCGGCAGAGCAGATGGAGGAGGCGCGGCGGCGCTGGCGGGAGTTGGGCCGGCCACTCGACGCCGCCCGCTGCCTGCTGGTGCGCGGCCGGCTGCTCGCCGAATCCGATCCGGAAGCCGCCGCCAGGGTCCTGGCCGATGCCGCCGAGGAGTACGAGGCGCTCGACGTCCCGGCCCTCGCGAGCAGGGCCCGCGAGACGGTCGGCTGAGCGCCCCCACGTAGAATCGCCGGATGGCGAGTGCGGCGGGCAAGAGCTGGATCCTCACCGGGTCCCAGGAGAATTTCCGGATCAACGTCGAGCGCGGGTTCAACCCGATCGGCTTCAAGGAGCGCCGGCGGAACCAGGCCGAGGATTCGAGCCCGGCGACGAGGTCTTCTTCTACGTCACCGGCGTGCAGGCGTTCGGGGCGATCGCGCGGGTGAAGTCAGAGATGTTCGAGGACCGCGAGCCGATCTGGCCCCAGGGCAAGAAGAATGAGCCGTACCCCTGGCGGGTCGAGGCCGAGCCGGTCCTGGTCCTCCCCGAGGAGGACTTCGTCCCCGCCGAGGAGCTCGCCCCCGAGCTCGAGCACGTCCGCAAGTGGCCCGCCGAGCACTGGCAACTCGCCTTCCAGGGCCAGCTGCGGACGATCGGCGAGGCCGACGCGAAGCTGCTGCGCGACCGGCTCTCGGCGGCGGTCCCGAGCCGAGCGTGAGCGAGGAGGGCACAGAGCTCCTCCACGAGCGCCACTTCACCCGTGAGGAGGCGAACTCCCTCCTACCCCGGCTGAAGCCGTTGCTGCGCCAGCTCCGCGACGCCAAGGACCAGCTCACCGACGAAGAGGTCCACGAGGTGCTCTCCGAGGCCGCCGCGGGAAACGGTGGCGGTGAGGAGGGCCGCCGGGTGGGCGTCGCCTTCCTCGAGGTCCGTCGGCTGCTCGAGGCCCTGGAGGAGTCGGGGATCCTGCTCCGCGACATCGACCGGGGCCTGGTCGACTTCCCGGCGGTGATCGCGGGCGAGGAGGTCTATCTCTGCTGGGAGCTCGGCGAGGACGAGGTCGACTACTGGCACGAGCTCAACTCGGGCTACCGTGGCCGCCAGCCGCTCGACTGAGCTGTTCTCCGAGCTGCCGCGCCAGCTGGTCCGCGACCTACGCGGCCTCGGCGGGAACGAGCGAATCGCCTTCCTCGGCTCGGCCACGGTCGTCGCCAGCATGCTGCTGCCCTGGTACCGGGCGCCGGTCTCGAGCGACCTGGTGCAGACGGGGTTCGGCGCCTTCAGCTTCGCCGAGGGCGCCCTGATCCTGGTCGCCGCGGCGACCACATTCCTGGCGCTCGAGTGCGGGGGCGGCTATGTGCCGCCGCGGCCGCTGCGCGAGTGGGGGCTGTTCGTCACCGCCGGCGTCTGGGCGGCGCTGATCGTCGTCTACCGGATGATCGACCGGCCCGACTTCCAGCTCGCCGGGATCGACGACACCTACGAGATCCATTACGGGATCTTCGTCGCCCTCGGCGGCGCGATCATCATCATCATCGCCGGGCTGCGGCTGCGCCCCCGGGAGCGGGCGAAGCGGCCCGAGCCCCCGGACTAGCCGATCGGAGCCGGCGGCTCGAACCCGTGGCGGCGCATCCCCGCCTCGATCTCGGCGATCACGGTCTCGATCACCTTCACCCGCGCGTAGCGCTTCGACTCCGCCTCGATCAGCTGCCAGCGCGCGTGCGGATCGTGGTCGGTGCGGGCGAGCATGTCCTCGACCGCCTGCTCGTAGTCGGCCCGCTTCTCGCGGTTGCGCCAATCGTCCTCGGTCAGCTTCCAGGCCTTCAGCGGATCCTTCTCGCGGCGCCTGAACCGCATCAGCTGCTCGTCGGCGGAGATGTGGAGCCAGAACTTGATCAGGATCGTCCCCTCGTCGGCGAGCGAGCGCTCGAAGGCGTTGATCTCGTCGTAGGCGCGCAGCCACTGCTCCCGGGTCGCGAGGCCCTCCACCCGCTCGACCAGGACGCGGCCGTACCAGGAGCGGTCGAAGACCGCCATTCCTCCCCACCCGGGCAGTGAGGGCCAGAAGCGCCAGAGGAAGTGATGCCGCTTCTCGTCGTGGGTCGGGGCCGCGAACTGGACCACCCGGACGTGCCGCGGGTCGAGCGGCGCGACCAGGCGCTTGATCGCGCCGCCCTTGCCGGAGGCATCCCAGCCCTCGAAGATGACGCAGACGGGAGGGCCGAGCTGCTTGTCGCCGATCAGCCCGCCCAGCGTCAGCCGCAGCTGGGAGAGGCGCTCCCAAGCCCGCTCGAGCCGATCCTCCTCCTCCTTCCGCGAGAGCTTCCGGGAGAGATCGAGCGAGTCGAGTCGCCCCATCTCAGCGTGTCCCGGGTGGGAGGATCTGCGGGTTCGAGGGCGGCTCGTCCTCGGTCGCGATCACGGCCAGCGGCAACAGCAGGGTCGCGAGGAAGATCATCGCGATCCCGATCCCCACCCAGAGCTTGCTCTTGTAGAGATGGCCGACCGTGCCCACCACGAAGCCGACGATCATCAGCGTCAGGTAGGGGCTGATCGAGTGAGGCAGGAGGTCGGCCAGAGGCAGCACGGCTCGTATCTATCATCCGGGAAATGAGCGAGGAGCAACCGCAGTCGGTCGCCGAGGTTCGCGAGGGCCTGGGGAAGGTTGGCTATCTGGCCGACGAGGCCGGCGCCCTGGTCTCCTTTCTCGCCCAGCGGCTCGGCAAGCCGGTCCTGGTCGAGGGCCCGGCCGGCGTCGGGAAGACGGAGCTGGCGAAGGCGCTCTCGCGGGCGACGGGACGCCGCCTGGTCCGCCTCCAGTGCTACGAGGGCCTCGACGAGGCGAAGGCGCTCTATGAGTGGAACTACCGCAAGCAGCTGCTTCGGATCCAGGCCGAGTCGGGCGGCGACGAGCAGGCAGGCTGGGAGCAGGCGAGGGGCGACATCTTCTCCGACGACTTCCTCCTCACCCGGCCCCTCCTGGAGGCGATCAGCGCAGAGGACCCGGTGGTGCTGCTGATCGACGAGATCGACAAGACCGACCAGGAGTTCGAGGCGATGCTGCTCGAGGTCCTCTCCGACTTCCAGATCTCGATCCCGGAGCTGGGCGTGATCGAGGCCCGGACCCGGCCGCTGGTGGTGCTCACCTCGAACAACTCGCGCGAGCTGACCGAGGCGCTGAAGCGCCGCTGCCTCTACCTCTGGCTCGACTACCCCTCGGTCGAGCGGGAGCTCGAGATCGTCCGGCTGCACTCGCCGGAGCTCGACGAGGGGCTGGCCCGGCGGCTGGTCGAGATCGTCCAGATGATCCGCCAGCTCGACCTGAAGAAGCCGCCCTCGATCGCCGAGTCGATCGACTGGGCGCGGACCCTGCTGCTGGTCGGCGCCGACGACATCGACCGTGAGACCTTCGAGAACTCGATGAGCATCATCGTCAAGCACCGCTCCGACATCGACCTGGTCGCCGAGCGGGTCGCGGTGAAGCTGCAGGAGCGGCGCCGCAGAAGTGGATTCAGGGCCGCCGGCCCCAGCCGGCTCCTGATGTCCACGACCGCGGGGAGCCTGCTCGCCTTCTTCGAGGACCTCCGCTCGGAGGGGGTCGCGGTCGGCACCTCGGAGATCCTCGACGCCTTCGAGGCCCTGGACGAGGTCAGCTGGACCGACCAGCGCGACTTCCGTGAGTCGCTCGCGGCGACGATCGCCAAGTCCCAGGAGGACCGCCGGATCTTCGAGCTCCTCTTCGACCGCCACTTCTTCCGCGCCGCCGAGGCCGAGGCCCTTGAGATGGAGGAGGCGAACGAGCGCTTCGAGGGCGCCGAGCGGATCGACCTCGACGAGCTCCGGGAGGCGATCCGACGGGCGATCACCGCGGGCAACGACGGCGAGATGCGCGACCTGGCGCGGCTGGCGATGACCGCCTTCGGGCGCCGCGGCGAGCGCTCCGGGGTGATCGGCGTCGACGTCCAGCGAATCCGCCGGGCGCTGGGGCTACAGGCGCGGGGCGGCGGCGCCGACGGCGAGCAGGAGCCCCCGCTCGATCCCGAGCAGGTGCGGCGCTTCGAGCAGCACCTGCGGCGGGAGCTGGAGCGGGCGACGATCGAGCGGACGGGCAAGCTGCCCCCCTCCCGGCCGCTCGCCGAGCTCGACCGGGCGCTCCCCACCAGCCCGGCTCAGGACCTGGCCGCGGTGCACCGGGCGGTGGCGCAGCTGAAGCGCCGGATCGCCACCCTCGGTCACGAGCAGCGGGGCAGGCACAAGGGACGAGTGGTGGACGTCCGGCGGACGATGCGCGCCTCGCTGGAGACCGGCGGGGTTCCGCTCCGGCTCCGCTACCGGCCGAAGCGCCCCCGCCGGCCCGAGATCTACGTCCTCTGCGACGTCTCCACCTCGGTCTCCAGCGCCAGCGTCTTCTTCCTCTCCGTCCTGCACGCGCTCCACGACTCGTTCCGGAAGCTGCGCAGCTTCGTCTTCATCGAGCGGATCAGCGAGGTCACCGACATCTTCGAGCACGAGCGCGACTTCCGCCGGATCGCCGAGCGCGTTTCGTCTGAAGGGGGTGTTGCCGATGTGTCGGGCTACACCGACTACGGCCGGGTCTGGCTCGAGTTCCGCGAGGAGATCGCGGAGGAGCTGGGGCCGCGCTCGACCGTGATCGTCCTCGGCGACGCCCGCACCAACGGCCGCGAGCCGCACGCCGACACCTTCGGGACGATCGCCGAGCGCTCCGGGCGCACCTTCTGGCTCAACCCGGAGCCGCGGCTCTACTGGAACTACGGCGACTCGGTGATGGCCGCGTACGAGCCCTACTGCGACGGCGCCTTCGAGTGCTGGACCACCAAGCACCTGGAGAGCTTCGTCAACGTGATCGCGGGCGGCAGGGTGGCCGCGCCTGACCTAGGCGGCTACCGGCTCGCGCTTGCGCCAGAGCTCCCAGCGCGTCCCCAGCCGCTTGACGAACTTCTTCGGCTTCTCCGAGTAGATCCGCTCGCCGAGCGAGCTGGCGGCGAACTGGAGCTCGCCCCGGCGCTTGTCGATCAGCTCCAGCAGCAGGCGCTGGTCGCCCGCCTCGCCGAAGTCCTCGCGCCGGCGCTGGGCCTGCTCCCGGAGCAGGACCAGGTCGTGGTCGTCGCCGAGGTGGTCGGAGAGATCGTGGGCCTGGGCGGCGAGCGTGCCGATCAGCTCGGGCTCGGCCTCCTGGATCAGCCGCAGCTGGTACCAGAGATCCTTGGCCCGCTTCCGCCACTCGTGCAGGGTCTCGTCGCTGGACCGCTGCTCGACCTCCCGAAGACGCTTTCGGCCGCGGCGGTAGCTGCGATGGATCCCAGGTGCGATCAGCTCCCAGCCGTCCCCCTCGAGCGGCCAGGTCTCGACCCGCCCCCGGCCGGCGGTGAGGGCGGCGGCGGCGGTCGCCATCTCCCGCTCCTGGGAGCCGTCCTCGCGCCGTTCCTGCAGCTCCTGCTGAAATCGGTCCCTGAGCCCTGCGTAACGCTCGTCCTGGGCGGGGCCGAAGCGCTCCGCCAGCGCATCGAGCGTCTCGACCAGGACCTCGGCGTCGCGAAGGCCGCTCAGCTCCCGGCCAATGTCGCGGTAGTGCTGGTTCTCGCGCCGGTAGAGGTCGTCGCCGAGCGCGTCGCGAACCAGGCGGATCGCCGAGCGGATCTTCTTCATGTCCTTGCGCGCCTCGTGGATCGCCTCCGCCGGAGTGCTCTCGGTATCGCCCCGGAGCTCGGCGAGCGCATTGTCGACCCGCGCCAGGATGATCCGCTTGATCCCGGCGGAGGCCGACTCACCGCTGTGCAGGCGGTAGGAGGTGGAGTCGGAGACAGCTCCGTTGCGGTGGCCGGAGATCAAGCGCCGCACACCCGCGCCGGCGGCCACGGCCGCGGCCGCCGCGGCGCCCGCCGCCGCGATCGGGAGACGGTGGTCACCGCCGACCCGCTCGAGAGCCTGGCGTGCCGATTTCTCGATCTGTCGCCTGGAAGCATTCATTCCTTCCCTTGTGCTTCCCAGTGGATAGCCGGGGAAACGGAGGCGAATGTGAAAACGGTGTGAGCGGGCGCGAAAAGCGAGGTGGCGGCTAGGCGTCGGGCAGGCCACTCACGGCCAAGTTCTCGTTGAGAAAGCGCTCGTCGCCGGTCACCTCGTCACCCAGCCAGGCGGGCGGCTCGAAGGCCCGGGCCTGCTCCTCGGAGTCGAACTCGACCTCGGCCACGATCAGGCCCTCGAGCTCCCCCTCGTAGACGTCCACCTCGATCTCGAGACCGTCGTGCGGGAGGACATGGCGGCGCTTCCGCAGGCGGCGGCCCTCGGTCAGCGGCCAGAGCGCCTCGAACTGCTCGGGGCTGATCTCGACCTCGACCTCGTCTCGGGAAAGGCCGGCGCCCCGCTTCACGGTCAGGAGGGTCTGGTCCCCCTTGCGGCGCAGGCGGACCTCGCCCTCCGCCCCGACGGCGAGATAGCCCTGCTCGATCGGATCGGCGTCGCTGCCGGAGAGATCGGGGGGCTGCCGGAGCCGAAACTTGCGCTCGACCTCCATTCCGCGGACGCTAGCGCCCCTTTAGACTGAGGCCAAGCAAACAGGGGGGCTCGCGGGCAAGCGGGCTGAGATAGCGCACTACCAACCCGGCGCTGACCCTTCGAACCTGTGCGGTAATGCGCGCGGAGGGAGCATGCTGACCAGATCTCGGCCCTCAGAATCGAAGACACGGGTGGCGCCGGCGGGCGCGAACGGGGCGGGCGCCGAGGGCAGCGGCGTCTCGATCCGAGGCGTGAGCCACTCCTTCGGCTCGCTGCGCGCGCTCGAGGGGATCGGGCTGGAGGCCGCCCCGGCCGAGGTGCTCGGGATCGTCGGGCCCTCCGGCTGCGGCAAGACCACGCTGCTGGAGCTGGTCGCGGGGCTGAGGGAACCTGACTCGGGGACGATCTCGATCGGGGGCGCGACGGCCGCCGAGGACCGCCTCGCGCGCTCCGCCTACATGCCCCAGCGTGACCTCCTCCTTCCCTGGCTCAACGCGATCGACAACGCGGGGCTCGCGGCCCGGGTGGCCGGCGCCTCGCGCACGGAAGCCCGCCGGCAGGCGACGCCGCTGTTCGAGCGGCTCGGGCTGGGAGGCTTCGAGCTCGCCCGCCCCGAAGAGCTGTCGGGCGGGATGCGCCAGCGGGTCGCCTTCCTCCGCACCCTGATCGCCGGCCGCCCGCTGCTGCTCCTGGACGAGCCCTTCGCCTCCCTCGACGCGATCACCAGGGCCGAGATGCAGGAATGGCTCGCCGGGGTGCTGGCGGGCGATCGTCACACCGTTCTCCTCGTCACCCACGACGTCGAGGAAGCCCTCTACCTCTCCGACCGGGTCGCGGTGCTCACCCCGCGCCCGGGCCGAGCGGCCGCGGAGCTCGAGGTGCCGGCGCCGCGCGAGCGCGATCGCGCCGCAGCCGTCACCTCCGCCGAGTTCGCCGAGCTCAGGCAGCGAGCGCTCCGCGCACTCGCCGGAGCTGCGGGATGAGCGCGGTCGGGAAGCGGCTGCGGCCGGCGCTGGCGCCGGCGATCCTCCTGGCCGGCCTGCTCGGGCTCTGGGAGCTCCTCGCCCAGACCGGGGTGCTCGCCGACGTCTTCGGGATCGAGGACTTCCTGGTCCCGGCCCCGAGCGAGATCGGGCAGGCGCTCTGGGAGGATCGCTCGCTCCTCGCCGACGACGCCTGGGTGACCCTGCAGGAGGTGCTGCTCGGCTTCGCGCTGGCGGTCGTCTCCGGGATCGGCTTCGCCGTGCTCATCCACCTCTCGGAGACCGCCCGCCGCGCCGTCTACCCGCTGCTGGTCGCCTCGCAGACGATCCCGATCGTCATCCTCGCCCCGATCCTGGTGGTCGTCTTCGGCTTCGAGATCCAGACCAAGCTCGCGATCGTCGCCCTGATCTGCTTCTTCCCGATCACCGTGAACACCCTCGACGGGCTGCGCTCGGTGGATCCCGAGCTGCTGAAGCTGATGCGGACGATGGGTGCGGGACGGCTGCAGACCCTGCGCCGGGTGGAGGGACCCTGGGCGCTCCCCTACGCCTTCAGCGGCGCCAAGGTCGCGGTCGCCGTCTCCGTGATCGGCGCCGTCTTCGCCGAGGCGGCCGGTTCGAACGCCGGCCTCGGGCACCTGATCGACCAGGCGAACGCGCAGCTGCTCACCGCTCGCTCGTTCGCGGCGATGGTGGTCCTCTCGGCGATCGCGATCGCCCTCTTCGCCCTGCTCACGCTGCTCGAGCGCCGGGTCGTCACCTGGAGGGTGGAGCGGTGAGGGCGCGGGTGGCGCCGGCCACGGCCGCCCTGCTGGCGGCGGTGGCGCTGGCGGCCTGCGGCGAGAAGAAGGAGACGCTCGGCCCGGCGCAGCCCGAGCCCTTCGACCTGGCGCTCGACTTCTACGTCAACCCCGACCACGCCGGCATCTTCACCGCGATCGACAACGGCTACTTCGAGCGCGTCGGCCTCGCGGTCAGCCCGAGGGTGCCCTCGGACCCCTCGGCGCCGATCAAGGAGGTGGCGGCGGGCCGCGCCGATCTCGCGATCTCCTATCAGCCCGAGGTGCTGCTCGCCCGCGACCAGGGCCTCGACGTCGAGGCGGTGGGGGCGATCGTCGACCAGCCGCTCACCTCGCTGATCTCGCTCCCGGCCGGGGGGATCGCCACCCCGGCGGACCTGAAGGGAAAGACGATCGCCACCGCCGGCATCCCCTACCAGAGCGACTACCTGGAGACGATCCTCGGTGACGCGGGCCTCTCGCCGTCCGACGTCAACGAGGTCAACGTCGGCCTCAACCTGCTGCCGGCGTTGCTCGGCGGCCGGGCGCAGGCGATCCTCGGCGGCTTCAGCAACATCGAGGGAGTTGACCTCGCCCAGCGCGGAGACAACCCGACGGTGGTCCCGGTCGACCAGCTCGGGGTGCCCACCTACGACGAGCTGGTGCTGGTCGCGCAGCGCTCCCAGGTCGAGGACGATCCCGACGCGATCCGCCTCTTCCTCTCGGCGCTCGCCAACGGGACCCGGGACGCGATCGCCAATCCGGAGGCGGCCACCGAGTCGATCCTGAAGGCGGGCAAGGGCCTCGATCCGAAGCTGACCCGGGCGGAGGTGGACGCCACCCTGCCGCTGCTCGCGCCCGCTCCGGGGCAGCCGTTCGGTCAGATGGACGGCGCCAAGTGGGAGCTGTTCGCCAGCTGGATGGCCGACCACGACCTGATCTCGGACGTCCCCGAGGCCGACCGAGGTGCTCACCAACGAGCTGCTGCCGCCTCCGCCACCGGACTAGGCGGCGAGGGGATCAGGCGCCCGGCGAAGCGGCGGGCCGCCCTTCGCCGCCTTGTGCCAGACCGCCAGCGCGAACGCTCCCGCCAACCCCCTGAAGGGCGCATACGGTGCGAAGTACTCCTCGACCTCCTCGACCGTGGCGCGGCGACGGAGGCCGGCGAGGTAGCCGACCAGCTTGACGTAGGCGAGATCGCCCGCCGGGAGCGAATCGGGCTCGCCGCGCCCGCCGAGCCCCAGACACTGGATGGTCCAGGGGCCGATCTCGGGGATCGCCCGCAGGCGCCGGTCGGACTCAGGGTCGAAGAGGTCGGCGCGTCCCGCGGCCACCTCGCGCGCGCAGCGGACCAGCGCCAGCGAGCGGCCCTCGCTCAGGTCCATCGAGGCGAGCTCGGCGGGGGCTCGCCCGGCGATCACCGCGGCCGAGGGGACGTCCCGCAGGGGCCAGGGGCTGCGGCCGCGCCGCGGCCGGCTCATGGTCGGGCGGGAGGTGGCTCGGCGCCCAGCGCCGCACGATCCGCCGCTGGATCTCGGCCGCCCGCGAGCTCTCGATCAGCTGCTTGGTGATCGCCCAGCAGAGCGCCTCCCAGGGCCAGGGACGGCGCTTCGGGCGGACCCAGGGCATGTGATGGATCCCCGGGCCGATCAGGGGGTCCGCTTGAAGGCGTCGGAAGAAGTCGCCCATGTCGTCCTCGACCGCGAGCGCGAAGCGCATCCGCTCGATCGCGATCTCGAGCTCGGCCTCGCCCGCCGGGGCCCTCTCCTCGGGTCGGCGGCTCGCCGGCGACGGGATCGGATGCTCGACCTTCGCCGGATCGACCGACTCCGCCCGCACGTGCACGTATCCCTCCCGGGTGCGCCAGGCCCTCACCCGGACCGGGCTCGGGCCCGACGTGGAGCAGCCGCTCGAGCACGTCTCCGCGCACCCGGATCACCCCGTCGCCCCCGCTGCTCCTCGGCAGGCGGTACGGCCAGCGGGGCAGCACCCGCTCCTCGATCAGCGCGGTCATCGTCGAGCGCGGCTAGCGCCCGAGGATGTGGACGTCGACCAGGAAGCTGCGGCTGGCGACGACCTTCTCCCGGCGGCGGAAGAGCCCCCGCCGGGGCGGGCGCCGCTCGGTCCGCGCCGCCCGGGCGATCGCGACCGCGGCGACCCCGGCCGCGGCGCCGGCGGTGGCGGCAACCGCCACCGGGCCGATCTCGCGGCCCCAGAGCTGGATCGCGCCGCTCTGCCGTACCGCCGGTACGGGCCGCACCGGCCCCGCCTCGATCACCTCCATCTCGCTCTCCCGTAGCTCCTCGGCCATCTGGCTCATCCTAAGAGGTGCCCCGGCTCGTTTCAGCGCGGCGGAGCGGGGAAGGAGCGCAAGTAGCGCAGATGGCCGAGCTCGAGCTGACAAGCGACTCGTTCGACCCCGGTGAGGCGATCCCCGAACGCCACACCTGCTCGGGCGAGGGCACCTCTCCGCCGCTCGGCTGGGATTTCGTCCCCGAAGGGCACCCGGACGCTGGCGCTGATCGTCCACGATCCCGACGCGCCATCGGGCGACTTCGTCCACTGGCTCGCCTGGAACATCGACCCTGCCGGGGACAGGATGGACGAGGACGTGCCGGCGCCGGCCCAGGGGACCAACGGCTTCGGGCGGCCCGGCTACGGCGGCCCCTGCCCGCCGCCGGGGCGCGGGCCACACCGTTACTACTTCCAACTGTTTGCCCTCGACACAGAGCTCGACCTCGAGGCGGGCGCCGCCCGCGAGCAGCTGGAGGAAGCGATCGAGGGGCACGTGCTGGCCGAGGCCGACCTGATGGGGACCTTCGAGCGCCCCGAGTAAGGCGGCTCAGCCCAGCGGCTTCTCGTAGAGCCGGTAGCGCTTGACGATCTTCCCGCCCATCCCCTCCATCGCCCGGTTCATCGGCTCGTTGGTCTCCAGGATCCAGCCCTGGTCGCCCGCCGGGGATGCCGGTCTCGGCGGCGGTCTCGATGTGGCGGACGTAGAAGCGCGCGGCGATCCCGGTGTGCTGGTACTCGGGCTTCACCCCGAGGGCGAACACCCGCACCCGGTCGATCTTCCGCTTGCCGAGCAGGAACCTGAGCCAGCCGAAGGGCAGCAGGCGGCCGTTCATCTTCTTCGTCACCTGGTTGATGTCGGGAAGGGTGAGCGCCGCTCCCGAGCACCTCGCCGTCGCGCTCGGCGATGAACGCCCAGCGCTCGTCGAGGATCTGCTTCAGGTTCTTCGCCTGGAAGCGGATCTCCTCGTCGGTGATCGGGACGAAGCCCCAGTTCCTCTCCCAGGCCGCGTTGTAGACCTCCATGAATCGCCCGATCTCGGCCTCGAGGTCACGCTTGCGCATGTTCCGGACCGTGATCCCGTGCTCGGACTCGACCTTGTCGGCGACCGCGTGGATCGCGTCGGCGAAGCGGTCGCCCTGCTTCAGCTCGCCCAGCGCCAGCCACCACATCAAGAGGTCGATCGTCTTGCCGTATCCGTGGGCCTCGAGCCGCTCGCGGTAGTAGGGCGGATGCCAGGGCTCGAGGATCATCGGGTGGACGGTCGTAGCCCTCGACCAGGAGCCCGCACTCGTCGTTGGTGGTGAAGTCCATCGGGCCCGAGCAGCCGCTCGCGCCCGCGCTCCCTCACCCATGACTCGGCCGTGTCGAGGAGGGCGGCGAAGACCTCGGGGTCG
Organism: uncultured Solirubrobacterales bacterium; assembly: GCA_963818205.1. Classification (GTDB taxonomy): domain Bacteria; phylum Actinomycetota; class Thermoleophilia; order Solirubrobacterales; family 70-9; genus CAVVYV01. Next base: position 241,511 of record CAWFRG010000009.1, on the reverse strand, counting down.
TCCTCGGCCTCGAGGAAGCCGAACTGGCCGTCGTTGCCGCCCTGGAACTCGTCCCAGCGGCGGTCGATCTGGGCGGTGATCCGGCCGACCGGCTCGCCGTCGCGCCAGGCGAGGAAGTACTCGGCCTCGGCGTGCTCGAAATAGGGGTTCTTGGAGCGGTTGAGGAACTGGCGGCGCTCGAAGATCAGCGGCGGCACCCACGGCGTGCCGCGATGGAGGCGGAACGGGAGCTTGATGAAGCGGGTCAACTCGCGCCGGCTCTCGACCGGCCTCACCTCGATTGCCACGGGCCGGGACGCTACTAGAGGGCTGAGGTGGGTTATCCACGCCCGCGGATGACCCCCGTCAACCCTCTGGTGTCACCGGGCTCGGGGCGCCGGTGACACCTATGCTTCCGGCAATGCCTGACTGCGCACCCATCGATCTCCGGTGGACGTCTTCGAGAAGGTCCGCACCCACGACCGCGTCGAGCAGCTCGAGGCCGCCAAGGAGGGCGACCTCCTTCCCTACTTTCGGATCCTCGAGTCGCAGGCCGGCCCGGTGGTCGAGATGGAGGGCCGGGAGACGATCATGCTCGGCTCCAACAACTACCTGGGGCTGACCACCGACGAGCGGGTGAAGCAGGCCGCCCGCGACGCCCTCGAGGCCTACGGCACCGGGGTGACCGGCTCCCGCCTGCTCAACGGGACCACCCCGATGCACCTCGAGCTCGAGCGGGAGCTGGCCGAGTGGATGGGGACCGAGGACGCGATCGTCTTCACCACCGGCTACCAGTCGAACCTGGGCGCGATCAGCGCCCTGCTCGAGCCCGGCGACACCGTGATCTGCGACTCGGGCGACCATGCCTCGATCCTCGACGGTTGCAAGCTCTCCGGCGCCCGGATGCGGCCCTTCCGCCACAACCGGATGGACAAGCTGGAGACGATGCTCGAGCGGGCGGTGGCCGATGGCAGCGGCACCCTGGTCGTCGTCGACGGCGTCTTCTCGATGGAAGGGGACGTCTGCGACCTGCCCGCGATCGTCGAGCTCACCCGGCGCCACGGCGCCCGCCTGATGGTCGATGAGGCCCACGGGGTGGGGGTCCTGGGGGAGCGCGGCGCCGGCGCCTGCGAGCTCTTCGGCCTCGAGGACGCCGTCGACCTGAGGATGGGGACCTTCTCCAAGAGCCTCGCCTCCTGCGGCGGGTTCATCGCAGGATCTGCGGAGGTGATCGAGTACCTGCGGATCGCCTCCCGCTCCTTCATCTTCAGCGCGTCAGCGGTCCCCGCCGCGGTCGGCGCCGCTCTCGGGGCGTTGCGGATCATCCGCAGCGAGGGGCCGGAGCTGATGTCGCGGCTGCTCGAGAACGCCGCCTACCTGCGCCGCGGATTCCACGAGATCGGGCTGAAGGTGGTCGAGCCGGGGACGCTCCCGGACGGCCGCGAGGCGACCACCCCGGTGGTCCCGGTGATGGTGGGAGAGGATTGGCAGGCGGTCCTGCTCTGGAAGGCCCTGTTCGAGGCCGGCGTCTATACCAACGTCGCCATCCATCCGGCGGTGCCGCCCGGGGGAGCGCTGCTGAGGACCAGCCTGATGGCGACCCACGAGAAAAACCAGCTCGATCGAGCCCTGAAGATCTTCGCCGAGGTCAAAGAACGTTTCCCAGAGCTTCCGACCGGGTAGGCGAAGAAGTTTTTCCGCCGACCGATCGGTCTGAAACAACGCTGTGAATGCAACCGGCGACACGATCTCCTTGGCCGCTCGACCGGGTCCGAAACAAAACATCTGCTCTTAGCGAACGGGATGAAAAATTTGGTGTTGACCGTCGCGCGGTTCGCTAGATAAGTTTCGACGCGCCGCGCGCTTCCGGGGCAGGGAGCGGACGGAAAGAAGCAAGGAGAGGACCGTCCCTTCCCCCGGCTCCCCAAAGAGCGCCGGGGCGTCGCCGGCAAAAACCCAGGCTCGCCAATTTCTGATTCCGCTTAGGAGGGAGAAAGATGTCCGCTGCTTCGACGATTGCCCCTGCGCATCCCGCACTACCGACCCGCCGCACCCGCCCTTCCGTTGACCCCGATCTCGTCGAACGGCAGATCGAGCGCGAGGCTCCCTCGAGGGGTGTCGACTCCCAATGCATGCAGGCTCTGGCCCGCGCCAATCAGGTCCGTCTTGCCCGCGCGGCGCTGAAGCGCGACATCGGGGCCGGGCGGCGAGGGGTGATCGACACCGTGGTCGAGTGCCCGTGGGAAGTTGAGAGCATGACTCTGAGCGAGCTGCTCCGCAGCCAGCGTCGCTGGGGCCGGGCGCGGGCTCGCAAGCTGCTCACCTCGATCGGGCTAAGCGAGGGCAAGCGCCTCGGGACCCTGACCCAGCGTCAGGTGGGGATCCTGGTCAGGGCGCTGCAGGCGAAGATGGTCGGTCAGCCGGTAGCGACGGCGGCCTAGAGGAGCTCGCGATGGGGCGGGCCGGTCACGGCCCGCCCTTGAAGCGAAAGAGCGCTCCGCCCGAGCGCCTCCGGAAGGCCGAGGCGAAGAGCCAGCCGAAGGCGGCGAAGGCGGCGATCCCGGCCAGCAGCGCGATGCCCGCAACCGTCGCCCCGGAGACGTAGAGGGCGGCGACCACCGCCACTCCGATCGCGCCGGCGAGAAGCAGGGTGTGGGAGCGATAGCCGGCGAAGTGCTCGCGAACCGCGAGCTCGAGGCCGGCCAGCGAGCCGAGCACGAGGCCGGCGCCGATCATCACCGCCCCGCGTGGCGGGGCGACGAAGAAGCCGGCAACCAGGAAGACGATCGCGACGGCGACGACCAGCTCCGAGAGCGGGAACGAGCCCCAGGGCGCCGGCGGCGGCCCGTCGGTTCGGCGCGCGGACGGGGTGGCCTCAACAGCCGCTGGTTGGGTTGGGGGCGCCGGGTTCCGACGGCGCCGCTTTCTCCGCTGTCGTTTTGTTGCCATCGTCAGCCGAAAGCGCGCGAGAACCAAGCCTGGCTAGGACGCAGGGCAATCGGCGAAGCGAGCGTACTGATCACGTACGTGAGCGAGACGATTGCCCGAGGACAACGCCAGGCGCCGGTTCGCAGCGCGCTCGTCGGGGGTCACCGAGACCCCCTTGGCTAACGGGCAACCGGAGGAGACTCTGACCCGCCACCAGCCCTTCAGCATCCCGAGCAGCCCCCAGCGCGGGCGGGAGTGCCAGTGGCGGCAGCCGGGCTCGCCGATGTCCTCGTTGGAGACCCTGATCCACTTGATGGGCCCGGGGATCGGCGGCCATCTCCTCGATCAGCTCGCCGGTTTCGCTCCTCGATCTGAGTGCGGTGGGCGAGACTGCCCTTGACATCCTGGAGCCGGGCCGCGAGCGCGTCGCGGACTCGTTCGAGCTCGTCCACCGAGAGGATCCGGGGGCCGCCGGGGGCAGGAACCGCGAACTCGATCCCGGTCCGGGGGAAGGCGGAGCCGAAGAGCCTGCCGAGAGCCGCCTCGAGAGCGGCGATCTGGCGGCGAAGATCGGCGCGGGCGGCGCGCTCGTCGTGCTCGTAAACGAGGGTGTCGAGGCCCTCGGGGGGAGCGGGGGGCAGCCAGGACGTCTCCGGTGCAGTCAGCTCCTCGGGGAGATCGATTCGCTCGAGTGTCTCCGGCATCTGCCCCTCCTCCACTCGGGGAGAGCCATTCTACGCGTGCATCGCGCTCGCCGCCACCCACAGCCCCTCCTCGAGAGCGATATCCGGCACCCCCTTGACCCCGATCGCGACCAGGACGGTGCGCTCGGTTCGCGACTGGACTCCCCTCCCCTCGGCAATCCGGTCGAAGAGCACCGCCAGGGCCCGCCGCTCGTCGGCGACCACGATCGTTCCGTCGGGCAGCGGTGAGTGGCGGCCCTCGAACCGCTCTCCCTCGACCGAGAGCCGCAGGCCCAGCGGCCCCTCGACCCGGTCTGCGTCAAAGGCCAACAGGGCGACGCCGACCTCGGCGATCGCGATCGTGAGGGCGTCGTCGAGGCGGTTCTGGCTGCGAAAGCGGCCGCTCTTCATTCGGTCCAGCGCCAGCTGCTCGACCGGGGTCGGAGTCCGGTCGGGGTCGAGGCCGATGTGACGGAAGAAGACCCGGTAGGCCCAGGGGATCGGGCGCTGCCGCAACATGATCGCCTGGGCGCCGCCGAAGCGGTCGCTGAGCGTCCGCAGGCGCTCCTTGAGCGCCGCCGGGCTGCGACCCGAGCCGACCCCGAGGGTGGTCGTGAGGACGGAGAGGCCAGGAAACTCCCCCGCCAGCGCCGGGTCGACCCAGCCGGGCTCGGGGGCGACCTCCCACTCCTCAGGCAGTGCCGCCACCGGCTCCGCCTTCCTCTTGGCCGGCTTGCGCTGCGCGGGCTTCTTCTTCGCGGGCATCTAGTGCAGTTTCGCGGCGCGCTCCCTCGAGGCCTCGATCAGCTGCTCGACCCGGGAGGAGAGCTGCTCCTGGTCGAGCTCTCCGATCGTGGTCGCCTCCAGGATGCCACCGGGGTAGGCATAGACGAAGGTCGGACAGCCGCCGATCCGGTAGAGGTTGGAGAGGGCGCCGTCGCGGTCGAGACCCACCGGGTGGGTCCAACCGCGCTCGGTGATCAGGCGGCGGACCTCGTCGGTGTCGTCGCGGACGTCGATCGCGAGGAAGTTGACCCGGTCGCGGTAGCGCCTGTAGACGGCCTCGAACACGTCTTCCTGGGCCTCGCAGTCGCCGCCCCTCGTGAACCAGAAGGAGAGCACCAGGGGCCGATCGAAGAGCTCGCAGACCCGGATCGCCCCGGGCACCTGCACCTCGCAGGCAGGGGTCCGCCTGTCCGCCTCCGGGCAGGGGATTCCCGCCGACTCGCAGTCGTCCTGAGCGATGTTCGCGTCCCCCTCCAGGTCCGAGCGGGCATCGGGAACCGCGAACTGCGCCAGCGGCAAATCCCCCTCGCCGCCGGCCCCGAGCACCCCGGCATCCTCGTTGGAGAGCAGGTTGATCCCGGCGACCGCGATCACCGCGATGAAAACCAGGCCGACGATCGCCGAGTAGATTGCCGCCGGCCGCGGGCGCCCCGAGCGCTTGTCCCGGTCGCCGCCGTCTCCCGCCCGCTCCCCGTTCGCCTCCACGGAGCTAGCGGAGCGACCACTCGCGCGCCGGCTCGGCGGTCGGCTCCGCGGCCGGTTCGGCGGGCGACCGGGCTCGATCGCCGGCCCGACGAGATCGCGAATCCCTCCTCGGCCCAGACCAGGGCGGCCGGCAGCACCAGCATCACCCCGATCAGGGCGACGCCGAGGTCGGCGACCGTGACCAGGCCGAAGTCTCGAAGCATCCGAATGTCGGTGGCGGCGAGGGCGGCGAAGCCGGCGATCGCGGTCGCCCCGGAGGCGAGCACCGCGGTGCCGGTGCGGGCGTAGGTCCGGCGCAGCGCCTCCCCGACGGAGAGCCCCCCGCCCCGCTCCTCGTGGTAGCGAGCCGAGAGGATGACGCTGAACTCGGTGGAGATCGCGATCACCAGGGCGCCGAGGGTCGCCGACATCGGGTTGAGGGCGACGTCCATTGCGCCCGACCACCAGGGCCGACCAGCCGGTCGCCAGCACCACCGGCAGCAGCGGCACCAGGGCGCGGCGGGCCGAGCGATAGACGAGGGCGAGCACCAGCGCCACCACGGCGAGGCCGACCAGCGGCAGCCAGTAGCGGCTCCGCGAGAGGTCGGCGTTGGCCTCGGCGGCGATCACAGGGAGGCCGGCGAGCTCCACCTCGGTTCCCTCGGGAGGCCCGGGTTCCCCGGGTGGGTGGATCTGGGCGCGGATGTCCTCGATCAGGTCCTGCTGCTGGTCGAGCGGCTGCACCCGGATGCCGAAGGCGATGTTGGCGGTATCGCCGATCCCGCCGGTGATCGGGTTGCGGGTGATCGCGGCCTGGGAGAAGTAGGGCGGGATCGCGTCGATCAGGGCGCGGACTTGTTCCTCGCTCTGCGGCCCGCCGGCCTCGCCGAAGAGGTCGGTCAGCGAAACCGCCGGGCAGAGATCGGCAGTGGCGCAGCTCGGGGCCTCGCCGCTGAAGCCGTGGCGCTCCAGGACCCTCTGCTGGAACGAGCGCATCCAGGCGATCACCTCAGGATCGGTGAGGTTGTCCGACTGGACAGTGACGTCGACCTCTCCGGAGACACCGGTCTCCTCCTGGAGCTCGTTGACGTCACGGAGGGCGGGGAGGCTCGAGGGGGCGAGATCGCGGATGTCGGAGACCACCTGGGTCCCTGCACCGGCGATCCAGCCGCAGACGGCGAGGATCACCGCCGCCGAGAGGACCCGCCCCGGGTATGCGATTGCCACACCCAGTGCCGCCTTCCCCGTGGTCCGAAGGCGAGCGGCGGCGGCGTCGCGGCGGCGGCCGACGGAGGCCCCGAGCCGGTGCAGCGGCCCGGCGGGCGCGCAGCGAGCGCTCAGCGCGCCACCCCGCCAGAGCGAGGGCGGCGAAGCCCGCGGTGACTGCGACCGCGAAGGCGATCGCCACCCCGGCGACGAGGAGGAGCCCGAACGAACGCACCATCGGTATCGGCGAGAGCACGAATGCGGCGAAGCCGCCCGCGGTCGCAAGGCAGGCGGTGCCAATCACAGGCCCGCCGCCGGCCGCGGCGGCGGTCGCGGCCCGGGCGGGAGCGAGCCCGCCTGCGCGCGCCTCTCCAAAACGGGCCTGGAACTGGATCGCGTAGTCGACCGAAAGCCCGATCAGCACCGGAAGCACGGCGATCGAGGCCATCGTCAGCGAGCCGCCGAGCAGCGCCAGGAGGCCGAAGGTGATGCCGGAAGCGGCCAGCGCCACCGCCAGCGGCAGCAGCCGCAGCGGCGGCGAGAAGACCACCAGCAGGGTGAGCGCCATCACCACCACCGCGGCCGCGAGGAGGACGAAGATCTCCGAGCGCAGCGCCCGCGCCAGGCCGTCGACCACGGCGGGGATGCCGCTGACCACGTAGTCGCCGTCTGAGAGCTTGAAGCGAGGATCGGAGACGGCCTGCTTGATCAGGCTGATCGCCTCGTGGCGCTGGTCATCGCTGAGGTCGGGGCGCAGCCGGACCGAGATCAGGGCGGCGTTCGCGCCCGGGAACAGATAGCCGAAGCGCTCTTTCGGGGTCCCCGCAGGCTTCGTCGGGTCGAAGACGACCCTGCTGACGAACTCCGGGTCGTCGATGGCCGGCAGCTTGGTGAGGTTGAACTGAAGCGCGAGCTGGGCGAGGCTCGATTGGAAGGAGGCGGTCACCTGCTGAGCGGCTGCCTGGCCGGCCCGCTGCTGCTCCTCCTCCGAGAGTCCCTGCCTCGCCGCCCGCCGCTGAGCCTGCCGGGCGGCCGCCTGGGCGGACTCCTGGGCGCCGCCGACCTGTTCCTGGAAGACCTGCTGGATCTGGGCGACGCTCTGGAAGAGGAAGGTGGCGGGCCCGAATACGACCCGGCTCGGCGCCAGCTCGGCGATCCGGTCGCAGACGGCGGGCAGGGGCTTGTTCTGGCGCCGCGGCAGGGTGCTGCCCAGCTCGGTGCCGCCCGCCAGGCAGGTCTCCAGCTCGAACAGCTGCTCGAGGTCCTCGGTCAGCACCAGCTTCCGGAGGTCCTGGCGAACGAGGACGACCGCCGCGTCGTCGCCGAACTTCTCCCGGAACCGCTCGGTCGCCTGGAACTCGCTCGAGTCCTCGTCGACGAGGGTGTCGGTGCCGGCGTCGGTCTTCAGCCCGAAAGCGGCGACCGCCCCGGCGATCGCCAGCGCCATGACCACGGCGAGCACCAGCCACGGCAGGCGCACGGCAAACCCAGCCACCCGCTCGAAGACTCTCCCCGCTTTCACACGCCGGAGGTTAAGGCGCACCCACGCTCAACACGCCGGTCAGCGAGAGGTGCCTCCTTTCACGCGAAGGAGTAGCGTAGATGACATCCGTCCCGCCGCCTCGTACGCGGTGACACGGGTATCAGCTGCGCTAGCTCGAGCTTATGCTGCGGGCATGCCACGGATCGTGGTCGTCGGCGCCGGGATCGGCGGCCTGTGCGCCGCGCGGGCCGTGGTACTCGCCGGCCACGAGCCGATCGTGCTTGAGCGCTCCCCGGCCGGCACCGCGATCGGCGCGGGGCTGATCCTCTGGCCGAACGCGGTCCACGCGCTGGACGCACTCGGCAGCGGTCGGGCGGTGCGAGCCGTCGCCGCGCCCGCCAGACGCGCGGTATTTCGTGGCGCTGCCGGCCGCACGCTGTCGGAGGTCGACGTCGAGGCGCTGGGGCGCCGCGCGGGGGCGCCGATGCTGGTCGTCGAGCGGCCCGCTCTGCAAGATGTGCTCGCCGAGGGAGTGACGGTGCGCCACGGCGTCGCCGTGAGCGCCGTCGACGAACGCGGGGTGACCCTTGAGGACGGCGAACGGGTCGAAGGCGACGCGGTCATCGGCGCCGACGGCATCCGATCGGTCGTGCGCGAGCACGTCTGCCCGGGCGCCCACCCGCTCGAGAGCGGCTACACGGTGATCCGCGGCATCGCCGACCACGACATCGGGTCCGGGGAGACCTTTGAGGCCTGGGGCAGAGGAGAACTCGTCGGCGGCGCGGCACTCCCCGCCGGACGCTCCTACTGGTTCTACGAGGCCCCGAGCGCACTCATCGACGGAAAGGACCCGCTCGCCGCGGTCGGCACCGACCGCTGGCCGGCACCGACGCCCGCCCAACTGGCCGCAACCCCGTCCGAGGGAGTACTCGTCAACCGGATCCTGCGCCTGGACGCTCTGCCCGCCTGGACGCGGGGGAAGGTGGCGCTGCTCGGCGACGCCGCCCATGCGATGGAGCCGAACCTCGGCCAGGGCGCGGCTCAGGCCATCGAGGATGCTGCGGCGCTGCTGGTCGCGCTGCGCGGAGACAGCGAGCTATCCGGCGCGCTGGCCGCCTACGCGGCGGCGCGACGCCGGCGCGCCCGCATGGTCCAGAAGGAGTCCTCGCGCTTCGCCCGACTGGCGCTCTCCACCCACGCCGGCCCGCGCGACCTCATGATGCGGCTGAGCCCGGAGGCAGTGCGCCGTCGCATGATGGAGCGCCTGCTGCGCCGCCACGCCCCCCGTCGACCGGTTGCTGCTTAGCGCGAGGAGCAGCACCGGTCATCCGACTCGCTGGGCTGGCCGGTCAGCGGGCGTCGTCGAGCAGGATCCGCGCCCAGTCGTCGGCGGCCTCCAAGGCGGCGAAATGGCCAGTGTCACGGAGCACGATGTCGCGGGCGCCGGGAACCGACTCGATGTTGGCCTGGCGATCCGAGGGCCGCGACCAGTCCCCGTCGCCATAGACCAAGGTGACCGGGACGTCGATGCGCGCATATCGCTCGCGGGCCGCGATCAGGCTCTCCAGGTTGCGGTAGATCGCCCTGGCCACCGCTGGGTATCCGGGCCGCCGGCCGACGCGGCGGAGCTCATCGAGATAGTGGTCGGGCAGCTGACTGGGGTCATGCAGTCCGCCTCGCAGCACGCCCCCGAGAAGCTGCTTGTTCTCGAGGCGGGCCCCGATCGGGCCGATCACCGGAGCGCGGATGCTTCCCACCACCACCCGGGCGAGTTGATTGGCTCGCTCGAGGCCGTCGGCGAAGTCGTAGGTGTTGAAGGCGACGACGCGGCGCACTCGGTCGCGGAGGTCCACGGACGCCGTCAGCGACAGCGTCGCGCCCATCGATTCACCCGCCAGGGTGAGGTCTGACAGGTCCAGATCCTCGACGACCCGGACGACCGCGGCTCGCAACGCCGGCTCCTCGTAGCTGGCGCCCGGGACGATGTCGAGCACTCGCGGCGGACTCGCGCTGGCGAGTCATCGAGCGGCGCCGGCGCTGAGTCCTGACTGGAGCAGCTCGGCGCCTGGCGGCACCGGCAACTCGCGCCGGGGCGGCGCGGGAAGCATCGGCCGCAGGACGCCGGTGCCCGTCGTGCGGCCCTGCGCGAGGACCAGCGCGCCAGGCGGTCGTGGCGCCGGCGCGGCCTTCCGGCCCACGGGCTTAGTCCATCGCCAGCGGGCCCTTGACGTCCGCGTTCAGGAACTGGCGGATGAACTCGTTCTTCGAGTGGAACAGCTCGTCGGCGGGGCCCGACTCGACGATCCGCCCCTTCCAGAGGACGGCGAGGAACTCGGCGATCCGCCGCGCGGTGGCGAGGTCGTGGCTGATCACCAGGTAGCAGCCGCCGTTCTCCTCGTGCACCTCGCGGATCAGCTCGCAGAGCAGCGCCGTCCGCACCGGGTCGAGGCCCGAGTCCGGCTCGTCGAACATGACGATCGCCGGGTCGAGCACCAGGGCGCGGGCGAAGCCGGCGCGCTTGCGCATCCCACCCGAGAGTTCGTTCGGCATCTTGTACATCGCCTCGGCGAGGCCCACCTCTCGCAGTCGCCGGGTGACGATCTCCTCGATCTCGCCCTCCGACTTGTCGGTGTGCTGCCGGAGCGGGAAGCAGGTGTTGTCGTAGACGTTCATCGAGCCGAACAGGGCGCCGTCCTGGAACAGGAGGCCGAACTTCTTCCGCACCTCGAAGAGCTCGTCGTCGGTCATGTTCGGGATCGACTCGCCGTGGACGAGGACGTCGCCGGAGTCCGGGTAGAGGAGCCCGACGATGTGCTTGATCAGCACCGACTTGCCGGTTCCCGAGGGGCCGAGCACCATCGAGATCATGTTGTCCGGGAGGCCGAGGTTGCAGCCGTTGAGGATCCGGGCGCGGCCGAACTGCTTGACCAGGTCGATGATCTCGATCGCGTCCTGGCCGCCGTGGTCGCGCTTGCGGCCGGTGTGCCACTTGTAGGGGTCGGGGTCGTCGGCGTCGACGCCGGGAATCGAGTAGTCGCGCGCCGAGAAGTCCTCCTCGCCGTAGCCCTGCGCCTCGAGCGGATCGGGCTCGACCTCCTCCGCCTCCTCGGCCGAGGCCGCACTCGGCGGTCTCGCTTGCGGGTGCCGCCGCTGCGAGAGGTGCTGGCCGGTTGAGCGCGCTGCCCGTGCTCTTCGATGACGAGCTGCGGCTCGTCGCTGCTCCGGCTCGAACTGCTCTTCTCTTCAGCCACTCTTCAATCCTCCTTCGAAGTCCACCTGAATACTAGGAATGGCCTCCCGCTCAACCGCCGATCGGCGCCCTCGGGTTCGCCCCCCAGAAGACCAACGTTCCCATCATCCCGATCAAGTGTACGAGGACGATGTTGAGCACCATCGACTTCGCGGTCGCCGTGCCCACCCCGACCGGACCGCCGGAGGCGGTGTAGCCGTAGTAGCAGCCGACCAGCACGATCGCCGTCGCCATCGCCATCCCCTTGATCAGGCTGAATAAGAGGTCGGGCGGGTTCTGGAACATCCAGAAGATCAGGAAGTAGCCGCCGGAGGAGACGTCGCCGATCTGCTCGACGACGGCGAGCCAGCTGGCGAAGAAGCCGATCCCGACCGCTGCCAGATACATGAACGGGAAGGCGATCCAGGCGGCGAGCAGGCGGGTGGCGGCGAGGAAGGTGACCGGCGGCACGCCCATCACCTCGAGGGCGTCGATCTCATCCGAGATCCGCATCGCGCCGAGCTCGGCGACGATCCCGGTGCCGACCTTGGCGGCGAGCATGTAGCCGAAGGCGTAGGGGATCACTTCGCGGAGGTCGCACCAGGCGGCGAAGACGCCGGCGTAGGCGGGCGCCCCGACCGAGCGGTTGAAGTAGGCGCCCTCGATCCCGCACTGAAGTCCGAGGATGAAGACCAGCCCCCAGATGACGATCGTCGAGCCGAGGATCAGGATCCCGGTCTGGCGCAGCGCCTCGCCGAAGAACTGGAAGACGCGGCCGCTGTAGACCAGGCCCATGACCCGGACGCAGAAGCCGAAGATCTCGCCGATCGAGTTGAGCCATCCGCGGGGGACGGCGAGCCAGCCAGCGCCCATGGTCAGCTACCCCTCATCGCGCTAACCGCCGTCACTTGATCACCTGCAGCTCGGGATGGGTCGCGAGCAGGGTCTGGGTGAAGACGTAGTTGAACGCGAAGACGCCCATGAAGGCGATCACCACCGCCTCGTTCACGGCTCTACCGACGCCCTCGGCGCCTCCGGACGCAGTCATCCCCTTGTAGGAGCAGACGATCGCGATGATCGCCCCGAATAAGGTCGTCTTCAGGACCGACCCCCAAAGGTCGGTGACCGAGGCGTTGTTGAAGAGGGTGGCGAAGAACCCGCCGAGCGGCTCGTTGTAGAGCAGCTCCGCGCCGATCCCGCCGACGATGCCGAAGATCAGCGCGTAGATGTCCATCAGGCCGGTGATCAGCATCAGCGCGAGGAAGCGCGGCACGACCAGGTTCTTGATCGGGTCGACGCCGAGCACCTGGAGCGCGTCGAGCTCCTCGCGGATCTTCCGGGCGCCGAGGTCGGCGGTGATCGCGGTGCCGGCGACGCCGGCGACGACGACCGCGGTGACGAAGGGGGCGAACTCGCGGATCGAGGCGAGGACGAAGAAGCCGCCGAGGCGGTCGAGCGCCCCGAAGAGCGAGAGGAAGTTGGCCGCCTGCAGCCCCGGGGCGCCGAAGCCGAAGGCGAGGGTCGAGATCATCATCGGGAACCAGCAGAGCTGGAGGGCGAAGAGGAACTGGCCGATGAACTCGCCGCCGTAGGGATAGGGCGGACGGATCGCGGAGACGATCGTCTTCGCGGTCAGGATCATCATGTCCCCGACCTGCTCGAAGAGCGATTTCGCGGGGAGGAATGCCCTGTCGGCTACGGATCTGACCAAATTTCTCTCCTCCGGGCCCGGTCTGGCCCCCCAACCGACGGAGGCGCAGCGGCCCCGCGTGCCGCCCAGGCGGCACACAGCGAAGAGTATTTGATCGACCCACCAATCGCCACCCCCAACCGTGAGCTCGCGCCTGGGTGGTATGCTCCGGCCGGCCTTGGAGGAGAACGGCTCCACATCGCGTCTCCTGCGAGTGCGCGGTCGCCTGGGGATGGGGCTCCTCGTCGCTCTCTGCAGCATCGGCGTCGCGGCCTGCGGCGGCGGCGAGCGCCAGGACGCCGATGAGCCCGAGGGGGAGTTTCCCGTCGACATCGTCAACGCCTCGTTCGCCAGCAAGCAGCGCCTGGCCGAGACCTCCGACCTGACCCTCTCGGTCGGCAACACCGGAGAGGAGACGATCCCCGACCTCGCGATCACGATCTGGACCGATGCCGAGGCTGCACCCGGGGTCGAGACCGACAGCACGGACACCGCGACCACCGGGAGCGAGACGAGCGAGAGCGCCGGCGCCGACACGGCGACCGAGGAGTCGGGCCCGACCGCGGCGGGCTCGTTCTCGGTGATCTCCCAGCAGCCCGATCTCGCGATCCCCTCCCGCCCGGTCTGGATCCTGGAGCAGGGCTATCCGAAGCTCGCCGGGCAGACCGCCTCCGCCGGGGCCGAGGCGGCGCAGACCGACACCTTCAGCTTCGGCCCGTTGGATCCGAACGAAACGCGGGAGATCGTCTGGCGGGTGACCCCCGTTCAGCCGGGCACCTACACGGTGCGCTACCGGATCGCCGCCGGGCTCCAGGGCAAGGCGGTGGCGGTCACCGACGACGGCAGCGTCCCCGAGGGGGAATTCGTGGTCGTGATCAGCGCCGCCCCGCCCCAGACGCGGGTCGACGACTCGGGCAAGGTGGTACCGATCAAGAAGGGCGACATCATCGGCCAGGCCGGCACCGAGGAGCAGAAGTCCGAGCTCGGCGGCGGCACCTCGACCAGCCCTTAACCGCCCCTAACCGGCCCTTTCTACAGTCTGCCGGATGATTCGGAGCCGGGATGGGTTCAGGCGGGCCTCCTGACCGCGCTGCTGGCGGGCCTCCTGGCTGCGCTCGTGGCGGGCTGCGGAGGAGGCGACGACGAGACCACGGCACAGGCTCCGACCAGCGTCGAGCCGACCGAGACGGCCGGGAGCGGCGGTGGGGGCGTCGCCCTGGAGAAGGTGGGCGAGTTCGACCAGCCGACCTACGTCGCCCAGGCCCCCGGCAGCAACGACCTCTACGTGGTCGAGCAGACCGGGCCGGCTTCGGATCGTTCGCGATGGCGAGACTCTCGAGCGGCCGGCGCTCGACCTCAGCGCCGAGGTCTCCGACGACGGCGAGCAGGGACTGCTCTCCGTCGCCTTCGATCCCGACTTCGCCAGCTCGCGGCTGCTGTACGTCTACTTCACCGGCTCGGACCAGGACCAGCACGTGGTCGAGTTCAAGGCGGGCGACGATGGCATCGTCGAGGAAGGCAGCCGGCGCGAGGTCCTCCGGATGGATGACTTTGCCTCCAACCACAACGGCGGTCTGCTCCTCTTCGGCCCGGACGGTCATCTCTACATCGGCACGGGAGACGGCGGGATCGCCGACGACCCGGAGCGAAACGGGCAGGACCTCGGTTCGCTGCTCGGCAAGATCCTCCGGATCGATCCACGGCCCTCAGGGGACCAGCCCTACGGGATCCCCCCGACAACCCCTTCGTCGGCCGGGCCGGGGCGCGGCCGGAGGTCTACTCCTACGGGCTGCGCAATCCCTGGCGCTTCAGCTTCGACCGGGAGAACCGGGCGCTGTCGATCGGCGACGTCGGCCAGAACACGCTCGAGGAGGTCGACTACGCGCCGGCGGGCGAGGCGCGCGGCGCGAACTTCGGCTGGTCGGCATTCGAGGGAACGGAGCGCTTCAACCAGGACCAGCAGGCGCCCGGGGCCGTGCCCCCGATATTCACCTACGGGCGCGACGAGGGCTGCTCGATCACCGGCGGCTACGTCGTCCGCGATCCCTCCCTGCCCTCGCTGACGGGGCGCTACCTATACGGGGACTACTGCGCGGGGGAGTTGCGCAGCTTCGTGCCCAGCGTCGCCGGCGCCAGCGGCGACCGCCCGCTGGGCCTGGAGGTGAGCGGCCTCAGCTCCTTCGGCGAGGACGCCGCCGGCCACATCTACGCGATCTCGCTGGATGGGCCGGTGTTCAGGCTTGTGGGCGAGTAGCGGTGGCAGCGCACCCCCGGCGTCGAGCCGGTGTTCTGACACGACGAGATGAGGGCCTCTGCGAAACCGGGGCGTGCATGGGTCGCGACCTCGCTGCTCGCGGCGGCGCTGGCGGGCATGCTGCTCGCTCTGGCCGCCCCGAGCGCCGATGCGAGGGTGAAGCTGAAGCGGATCGGGCGCTTCCACAGCCCCGTCTACGTGACCGTGGCGCCCGACGTCTCCGGCCTCTTCGTGGTCGAACAGCCCGGACGGGTGAGGCTGGTGCAGGGCAAGCGCCGCCGCACCTTCCTCAACATCGCCGGACAGGTGATCTCGGGCGGCGAGCAGGGGCTGCTCTCGATCGCCTTCCCACCCGACTTCGCCAGCTCCCGCCTGTTCTACGCCTACTTCACCAACAGGGCCGGCGACAACGAGGTCGACGAGTTCAAGGCGACGCCCGACGGGGCGCGGGTGCTGCCGGGATCCCAGCGCCAGGTGCTGCTGATCCCCCACCCCGTGAACACGAACCACAACGGGGGTCAGCTCCAGTTCGGCCCCGACGGCTTCCTCTATGTGGGCACCGGGGACGGCGGCGGCTCCGGCGATCGCCCCGACAACGCCCAGAACACCAACTCGCTGCTCGGCAAGATCCTCCGGATCGACCCGCGCGCCCAGGGCGGCCAGCCCTACGCCTCGCCCGGATCGAATCCCTTCGCCGCCGGGCCCGGGCGCGATGAGGTCTACTCCTACGGGCTGCGCAACCCCTTCCGCTTCTCCTTTGATCTGCAGAGCAAGCGCGGCGAGCCCCGGATCGCGATCGGCGACGTCGGCCAGGACCGCTTCGAGGAGATCGACTACGAGACCCTCACCGCCGCCCGCGGCGCCAACTTCGGCTGGAACGACTTCGAGGGGTTCGCGCCCTTCGCGGGCGCCCACCCGCCGACCCCGGGGGGCACGGTCAAGCCGATCAAGGTCTATGCGCTCGGCGGCGGGGCCTGCGCCTTGATCGGCGGCTACGTGGTCAGCAACCCGAGGCTGCGCTCGCTGCTCGGCCGCTACGTCTACGGGGACTTCTGCATCGGCAAGCTGCGATCCCTGATTCCCGGGCTCGGCGGATCCCGCCGGGATCGCCGCGTGGGCGCCCGAGTGCCGATGCTGAGCTCGTTCGGGGAGGGACGCAACGGTGCGCTGTTCGCCACCTCGCTGAACGGTCCGGTGTTTCGCGTGCTCCCCGCTCGCAAGCGGCGGTAATAACCTCTCGCGGTCGTCCCCGGGACCGCCTCGACGCGCATGACCTTCAGCCGTCGCCAGATCGAGACAACCATCGCCGCCCTGGTCGCGATCGTCGCTGCGATCGTCGGCATCGGCCTTCGGGACGAGGAGGAGCTGGGCCCCAAGTTCCTCGCCCTCGAGCGGGTGGGCCGCTTCCAGCAGCCCACCTACCTGACCCAGCCTCCCGGGAGGGACTCGCCGCTGTTCGTTGTCGAGCGGCAGGGCACGATCGAGGTCCTCCCGGGCGGAGGCCCCGAGAAGCAACCGTTCCTCGACCTCCGCCGCCAGGTGAAGACAGCGGCTAAGGGAGGCGAGCAGGGGTTGTTCTCGATGGCCTTCGCCCCGGACTACGCGGAGAGCGGGCTCTTCTATGTCGCCTACAACGATCGCCGCGACGCGCTCCGGGTGGTCGAGTTCCGGCGCGAGGAGAGCGATCCCCTCCGCGGGGACCCGGGCAGCGCCCGACTCGTCCTTCGGATCCCCGAGCCGACCACCAAGGACCACGGCGGCCTCGTGCTCTTCGGCCCGGACCGCTACCTCTACATCGGCTCCGGCGACGGCGGCCCCTCCGGCGACCCCGACAACATCGCTCAGAACAAGCGGTCGTTGCTCGGCAAGATCCTCCGAATCGACCCGCGCGCGGTTCGCCCCGACGAAACGGATCGCTCCTCGGCTTCGCCTGCGCAGCGCCCTCGCGCATACACGGTTCCCGCCGACAACCCCTTCGTCGGCCGCGCCGGTCGCGACGAGATCTTCGCCTACGGGTTTCACAACCCCTGGCGCTTCTCCTTCGACCGGGCGACCGGAGCGATGGCGATCGGCGACATCGGCGACCAGCGCTTCGAGGAGATCGACTACCTCCCCGCCGGGAAGGCGCGCGGCGCCAACTTCGGCTGGGCGGCATACGAGGGGTTCGCCCCGCTCACCAAGTCGGTGCCGAAGAGCCGCACGGTGCTGCCGGTGCTCGCATACCCTCACGGGCCCGGATGCGCGGTCACCGGCGGCTACGTCGTCCGCGACCCGGCGCTCTCCCGAATCGCCGGACGCGAGGTCGTCGGCCGCTACCTCTTCGGCGACTACTGCACCGGCCGGCTCTTCGGCCTCCGCCCCCGCCCCAACCGGCGAGCCGGCAAGGAGCGCAGCTTCCGCTTCCGGGTCCCCTTCCTGACCTCGTTCGCCGAGGACCGCGCCGGGCGGATCTATGTCATCTCCGAATTCGGGGTCGGCCCCGGCGACCGGCTCACCCCCGGCTCCGTCTACCGCCTGGTCCCGCGCCGGAAGGAAATCAGCGGCTAAGGGCTCTCAGGCCGCACCGCTGACCGGCAGGCAGTAGCCGTAGGCAGTGAGGGCGGGGGCCGGGCCGAAGTAGCCGAAGCCGGTGGCCGACCAGGTGCCGTCGGAGTTGACGGAGCCCTCGGCGAAGAACGCCTGCTGCGATCCGCCGAAGCTGACACCTCCGGCGAAGAACGCGTCCTGCGATCCGCCGAAGCTGAATCCTCCGGCGATCAGCTCGAGGCCCGGCGGGCAGCCCGGGGTCGTCGCGGTGGCGGAGTGGCCGCTGCGCAGGGGGGTGGACGCGGAGACCTCGGTGAACAGGGGGCCAGCGTTCTTGACGCAGTAGACGATCGCGGTGAGCTCGCCGCCGTCGTTGCCGGCCGCGGTGGCGGTCACCAGCCAGGCCCTGGGCGAGATCGCCCGCGACTCGGTGATGTAGTTGCCCCCGAGTTCCAGAAACGGGGTGGTGAAGTTGGTGCGCTGGAAGCCTCCGGAGAACAGGTACTGCCCCCTTGGGCAACGGGCGATCGCGGTGTTGGTCTCGTTCCGCCTAACGAAGACCGTCCTGTGCGGCGAGCTGCTCGGGACCAGCCCGCGCCCGCAGACGACCTGGATCGTCGTCTCGCGCGGAGTGGTGGCGGCCTGGCTGGGGTCGATGACGAGGGCGCTGACGTGGTAGCCGCGCTGGACGCCGAGGCGCTCGTAGGAGTGCGGGTAGACGCCTTCGCCATCGGCACTCAGAGCTGGATCGCTGGTCAACCCGCCGCCGAGCGGGAACTTCCCCTTCGGGCAACGGACGAGGAGCCGCTTCGCCCGGTCGGGCTGATCAAGGGTGAAGCTTCTGGTGACGAGGGTGAGCGCCCTGAGAGGACCGCGCCCCCCACGCCGCGACTCCCCACCTTGGCGATTGCGTTGCCCCTGAACGTAGACCTCTCCGCCGGCGGTATCCAGGATGAACAGTCGCCCCCTGGCGCGGAGGGCCAAACGCACGCGGCCGCAGAAGGTACCGCGCCTGATCACGTAGACCACGTTCCGGCGATGAACCGAATCGAAGTCGGCGGCGACGTCGGCATCAGGGTTCGCCCAGTGCCGGATCCCCGCGACCATTTCGCGGGGGCCCGGGTAGCAGCCGTCCACGCTTCCCGCCCGATATCCCCCCGCGACCTTGAACGCCTCCTCGAGCTTCCTCGTCGGCGGGTTGTGGCCGCCGGAGCGAACGGCCTCGGCGGTTCCCGACCAGACGAGCAGCCCAACCAGGACTGCCACCGCTGGGATCCATCTCGAAAAGTCGCGGACGATCACGGCTTTATAGCCGCGATCCTAAACCTGACCCGCGAAAAAGCCGTGAACGTGCTGATCGAAACGAACCGCTCGAGCGCGGGCTCAGCGTGGCAGGGCCGGCGCCAGGATCCGATAGGCCTTGATCCCGAGGCCGAGGCGTTCCCGGTCCTCGGAGATCTGGGGGTCGAGGCCGGTGAGCTCGCGGATCCGGTCGAGGCGGTAGGCGACGGTGTGGCGGTGGGCGTAGATCGCTCGCGCGGTCGCGTTCATGTTGCAATCGCTCGCCAGATACTCCTCGAGGGTGGCGAGCAGGTCGGAGCGGTACTGGGTGTCGTAGCGAACCAGGGGCTCGACCGTGTCCCGGTAGAAGGTCCGGACCTCTTCCGGGTCGGAGATCAGCGCCCTGAACAGCAGGCGGTAGACGCCACTGGCGGCGATCCCCTCCTCCAGCGCCTCGGCAATCCGGGGCTCGCGCCGGACCACGTCGAGGACCAGCACGGCCTCGCGGATCGCCCGGTGGAGCTCGCCGGGGTCGGGATAGAAGGAGGAGACCGCGGCGACCCCGTGGCGCCGGAGGCGGGCAGCGATCCGCCCGGCGGCCTCCAGGGTGCGCTCGGGAGCGTCGTCCCCCCGCGCGCCGGCAGGATCGCGTACAGGCGGCCGTCGCTGAGCTCGGCGAGCGAGCCCTCGTACTCGCCCTCGACCAGGGCGGTCGCGTGGCTGGGACTGGACGAGGTGATCTCGGCGACCAGGGCGATCGCTCCCCGCCCGAGGTCGCAGCCCAGCCGGGCCGCCTTCGAGGTCGCCTCCGCGGTCTCGACCTCGCGGGTCCGAAGCTCCTCGATCAGGCCGCCGCGGAGCCGCCGCTCGGCCTCCTCGCGGGCGTCGGCGACCGCGATCTCGGCGAGAGTGGCGAGGGCGGCCGCCCGCAGGACCCCGTCGCGATCGACCAGCACGGCCTTTTCGCTGTCGATGTCCTCGGCGAGCAGCAGCACCAGCCCGACCGGCTCGCCGCCGGCCTCGATCGAGACCTCGTGAGCGATCGGCTCCGGCGGCGCCCGGTTGGCGTCGGCGATCCTGGCCCGGGTGTACTCGGCGAGGCCGTTGAGATCGGCCTCCCCGGGAGCCCGGGCCACGAGGCCGCGGGCCGGGAGCACGATCGCCACCGGCCCGCCCGCCTCCGCCGCGGCGAGCTCCGCGACTCCCCTCAGCCCCTCGCCGTCGAGAACCGCCTCGATCATTCGGGTGCTGAGGTCGCGCATCGCGGAGCCCCCTGGCACTGTCCCTAGAGAACCGGCAAGTAGCGTTCCAGCTCCCAGCGGGTCACCTGGACCCGGTACTCCTCCCATTCCTCCCGCTTCAGGTCGATGTAGCGCGGGAAGACGTGCTCGCCGAGCGCCTTCTTCGCCAGCTCCGACTCGGCCATCTCCTCGATCGCCTCGCCGAGCGTCTCCGGGAGCTGCTCGATTCCGGCCTTCTCGCGCTCGTCATGAGTGAGGTCATAGAGGTTGCGCTCCATCGGCTCCGGGAGCTCGTACCCCTTCTCGATCCCATCGAGGCCGGCATGCAGCATCGCCGCGAAGGTCAGATAGGGGTTGCAGGAGGGATCGGGGCAGCGCAACTCCGCGCGCGTCGCCTTCTCCTTCCCCGGGTGGTAGACGGGAACCCGGACCAGGGCGGACCGGTTGCGCTGCGACCAGGCGACGTAGACCGGCGCCTCGTAGCCCAGTACCAGCCGCTTGTAGCTGTTCACGTTGGGCGCGAACAGCGCGCAGATCTCGCGCGCATGCTTGAGCAGCCCGGCGATGTACGCCTTCGCCGTGTCCGAGAGGTGGTACTCGTCGTCGGCGTCGAAGAAGGCGTTCTTGTCGCCGGAGAACAGCGACTGGTGGACGTGCATGCCGGAGGCGTTCTCGCCGAACAGCGGCTTCGGCATGAAGGTCGCGTAGACGCCATGCGTATGCGCGATCTCCTTGACCACGATCCGGTAGGTCATCGCGTTGTCCGACATCCGCAGCCCCTCGGCGTAGCGCATGTCGATCTCGTGCTGCGAGGGCCCGACCTCGTGGTGGGTGTACTCGACCGGGATCCCCAGGGCCTTCAGGGCGTTGACCGTGTCCCGGCGCAGATCGGAGGCCGCGTCCAGGGTGGTGAGGTCGAAGTAGCCGCCCTTGTCGAGGATCGTCGGCAACCCGTCCTCGCCCAGCTCGTCGCTGGCGAAATAGAAGAACTCCAGCTCCGGCCCCAGGTTGAAGGTGTCGTAGCCCATCTCCTCCGCCCGGTTCAGGGCCTGGCGCATCACCCAGCGAGGATCGCCCTCGTAGGGCTCGCCGCCCGGCTTCAGGACGTCGCAGAACAGCCGCGCGACGTTGCCCTTGCCCTGGCCGCCGTCGTCACGCCACGGCAGCACCGAGTAGGTGTCGGGGTCGGGCATCGCGACCATGTCCGACTCCTCGATCCGGTTGAAGCCGGTGATCGAGGAGCCGTCGAAGCCCATGCCCTCCTCGAAGGCGCCCTCGAGCTCCTCCTTGCCGACCGCGAAGGACTTCAGCTGACCCTCGATGTCGGTGAACCAGAAGCGGATGAACTCGATCCCGTCTTCATCGACCCGCTTGAGGACCTCTTTGGGGTCGGTCTTTGGTGTGTTTGCGGCGGTTGCCATTGGTCGTTTCCTCTCCTTTTCTCTCCTCGGCGTCTTGATCAGCTCGCTGAGGCCCGCGCCATGTGCGAGCCGGGGCCGACCCTAGTAGGGCCGGCCCCGGTCGTGCACACTTCTTCGCTGCCGGCTACGCGGCGACTTCCTCGCCGGTATGCGCCTGCAGCACGGTCTCTCCCTCCTCGCCGGTGCGGATGCGAATCGCCTCCTCCACCGGCAGGACGAAGATCTTGCCGTCTCCGATCTCGCCCGTGCGGGCGTGCTTGAGGATCGTCTCGACGACGAGGCCCTTGTCCTTCTCCTCAACGACGACCTCCACCTTGAGCTTCGGTCGCACGTTGACGGTCAGGGTCGAGCCTCGGTAGGTCTCGACGACACCCTTCTGCCGCCCCGATCCCTTCACCTCGCTGATCGTCAGGGACGGGAATCCCTTATCGAGCAGCTCGGCGCGGATCGGCTCAAACGCCTCGTGACGGATGAACGCTTCGATCTTCTTCATCTGTTCACCTCCTCACTTGGCGTCCGCGGTTGCCGGGGCGCTTTGGATTGCCGGCTGCCCGCTGGGCAGAGGCCCACTCGCCGCCCCCGGGTACTCCGGCTGCGGGATGAACTGTTCCGGGTATCCATACATGCCGTGCTCGGAGATGTCGAGCCCGGCGTCCTCCTCGGCCTCCGAGACACGGAGCCCGTACACCCTCTTGATCACCCAGAAGGTGGCGAAGGAGGCCGCGAACACGAACACGAACGCGGCACTCACACCCAGCGCCTGGGCGCCGAGCTGCTTGAACGCCTCGATGTTGAAGCTGCCACCGATGTCGTTCGCGCCCTTCCCCAGGAGGCCGCTCGCGTAGACGAACCCGCCGAGGAACGTTCCGTCGCTGTTGGTGACGCCGAACGCGTTGTACTCGGCGAGACGCGGCGCGGTGAATATGCCGCACGAGAGCGTCCCCCAGATACCGGCCAGGCCGTGCGCCGAGAGGGCGCCGACCGGGTCGTCGATGAGCTTGTCGATCGCGAGCACGCCGAAGACGACGATCACGCCGGCGACCGCACCGATGATCGGAGCGGCCCAGACCTCGACGTAGCCGGAGGGAGCGGTGATCGCAACCAGGGCCGCGATCGCGCCGTTTCCGACCATGCCGATGTCGATGCTCCCCATCCTCCACTTGCTGGTGATCGCCGCCGTCAGCACCCCGGCCGCGGCCGCGAGCTGGGTGATCATCAGCACCTCCGGGAAGCGCCCATCGATGCGCGTTCAGGGTCGATCCGGGGTTGAACCCGAACCAGCCGAGCCAGAGGATCAGAACCCCGAGCCCGAACAGGGGCATCGAGTGTCCCGGAATCGCTCGCGGCTTCCCGTCGGCGCCGTACTTGCCCTTCCGGGCACCGAGCAGGAGCAGGGCCGCGAGGGCGCCGGTCGCACCGATCAGGTGGACCGCCGTCGAACCGGCGAAGTCCTGCATACCGACGTTGAGCTGGAGCCAACCGCCGCCGAACACCCAGTGGGCGCCGATCGGATAGATCAGGGCGGCGAACATGATCGAGTAGATCACGTAGACGCCGAACTTGATCCGCTCGAGCGTCGTCCCCCAGACGATCGCCAGCGAGACAGCGCAGAAGACGAACTGGAAGAACCACTTCGCCTCGACGGTCGCGTCGGAGAGCCCCATCACGGGGAAGGCCGTCAGGGGATCACCGAAGTTCTGGAGGAAGAACCCGGTGTTCCCGATCACGTCGTGGAATGGGCCGATGCTCCCGTTCGCCCCGAAGGCGAACGCGAACCCGACGGCGTACCACGCCAGAGCGGCGATCGAGAAGTTCATCAGGATCTTCGCGACTATCGTTCCTGCGTTCTTGCCTCGGGAGAACCCGATCTCGAGGAACGCGAAGCCGGCCTGCATGAACATGACAAGCACTCCGGCGACGACCACCCAGAGCGTGTCGACGGCGACCGTCTCCCCGAGGGTGCCGTTCTGGGCCGCCTCGAGCGTGTCGCCCAGGGCCAGCTGTGGAGCGGCTAGCGATGCCACCACCGCCACAGGCAGGGCCCACAGCATCTTTCGTCTCATTGCTGTTTTTCCTTTCCTTGCCCGCCCGGTACCTGCCCGCGGCGGTCGCGGTTTGCTGACGGATCGCAAACTAGGGGCGGGCGCGCGGGCGGTCTTTGTCCCACTGTCGGAAATCGCGGCCCAGCCTTTATCCGCGCAGTCGACGGGACCGGCTCGAACGGGAACCTGTGGCAATCGTCACGACCTCGACCCTGACCCGCGGTTAGTCGCTGTCCAGCTTGGCGTAATCCTCGTCGGACAGCTCGAGATCGAGCGCGGCCAGGTTCCTCTTCATATGCTCGAGCGACAGAGTTCCCGGGATCGGGGCCATGCTCGGCGACCGTTTGAGCAGCCACGCAAGCCTGATCTGCTGTGGGGTTGCGTCGTAGCGGCTCGCGATCTCGTCGAGCGGAGCCCCGGTGTCCCCGCGCAAAGGGCGGTAAGGGACGAACAGGATGTTCTCCCTTTCGCAGAAGTCCACCACGTCGTCGTACTTCCGTTCGGAGAGGCTGTACTCGTTCTGCACCGCCGTGATCGGGACTACGGTCCGTGCTCGCTCGATCTCGTCCACGCTCACCTTTGAGAGGCCGACGTGCCGAATGCGCCCCCCAACGCGATACTCCTTGAGGACGCTCAGGGTCTCTTCGAGCGGCACCCCCGGGTCGACGCGATGAAGGAAGTAGAGGGCGATCGTGTCGGTCCGAAGTCGTTCGAAGCTCTCCTCAAGCTCAGCCCGGAGTTGTTTCGGCCGACCGCCGCCCGGCTCGTATCCACCCTTCGTGGCCACCACCAGGTCGTCCGGGAATGGGGCCAGCGCCGCCCCGATAGCCCGTTCGCTCACACCGCCGGTGTAGACGTGGGCCGTGTCGATCAAACTCACCCCGGCGTCGACGGCCGCCCCCAGGAACGCCCTGTTCTCTGGCGTGTCGGTGAGCCGATTGGTGCCGAGCCCGATCCGGGTGAGCCGGTAATCACCGAGAGTGGTTGTCCGAGAGATCGAGATCGCGGAGCCATTCTGACGACGCTCCCTAGCAGGCTCCCAGCCTTGCGCTTCTCGTCCGGACTACCGCTTTTCGTCCAAAGCGGCTACTCCCGCAGCCCGGCGGCTTCGAGGGCCTCGGCGGCAGTACCGCCTGCCGTTCGATCTGCCTTTTCGGGAGCCTACTTCTTGAGCAGCTCGAGCCTGCTAACCACCCCGCCATGGTCGGATGGCCACAGCCCGGACGGCGTCCTCTCCGACAGATCGTCTCCGGTGATGTACGCCTGCTTGGTCGTCAGTTCCGGCTTCGTCAAGACGTGATCGACCGTGTGGTCGAACACCTGCGTCGGGTCGAAGAGGTCCGAGTAGCAGCAGCTCTGCATCGCGCCGTTGTCGAACATGCCGAAGCCGCAGCAGCGCCTTGAACGCGAGCTGATCCAGTCCCCCTGGATGTTGTGCCGCACCTCGGTGCCGGAGTTGAGATCGCCGACCAGGATGACCTGCTCCGTCGGTGTCGAGCGGGCCCAGTGCGATCAGCTCCTTCGCCTGCGCCTCGCGGATCGTGTCGGCTCGCCGAACGCCTCGAGATGCGTGTTGACGAAGCGGAACTGGTCGCGCTATCGGTCTTCGCCCTCCATGACCGTGCCCTCGACCGAGAGCCAGCCACGATTGACGGGAAGCTGGACGACGCCCGGCGATCATGGGCGTGAACTTGCTCGTGTAGTTGGCCCCGGCCGTGTCGCCGAGGGTCACCTTGCTGTCCTCCCGGGCGAGGATCACGTCGCGCATCGTCAGACGCGCGTCGAGGTCGGCCCCGAACAGCGGGACTGCCGGTGCTGTCGTTCCGCATCGACGTCCGCGGGCAGCTCTGCCGTCGAACTCCTCTTGGACCTCGACGACCTTGTAGTCGGCGTCGATCGCCTGCCAGCTCCTGCATACAGCAGCGCGAGGAAGTCCTGCTCTACCGTCAGTCGCCGGCTGAGCCGGAAAGCCCGGCAGGGCAAGCGGGGGCGCGCCGCCGTCGGAGGGCACCTGCTTCCGCCACAGAGCCACCTCCTGGAGTCCGACCAGGTCCGGCTTCGCAGCCTTGATCTCCCGCGCGAGGGGAACGGCACGCTCCGGGAAGTTCGTGCTCTGGAACTCGTTCCAGATCACGCCCGCGCCGTCGATCGCCGCCGGGATGTCGTCGGGCGCGAGCGAGCGCGGGACCGAGGTCCGCTCCGAGGAAGACGTTGCGGGTCATCACGGTGACCTTCGGCCCCGCCTCCTTGGCCGAGGCGGCGGCGGGGAGCACGAGCGCGACAAGGAGCGCGGCGACGGCGATGGCGGTCCGTCGAAGCCGGGCGAAGCTCATCATGTCTCCTCCTTCAGTGGCGATCCGTGCCTGCTGAACGTAGAGTCGAGAACGCGGAGAACGTATCACCCGTGGAGCAAGCGTTTTGAACCCCCGCGACACCGCCCACGCAGTATCTCGCGGCTACTTGCGGAACCGCTGCTTTCCATGCAAAGCAGTGATGTCCTCGCCTTCCAAGAGTTAGGCCCAAGCCGCCGCGCTGGCTGTCGCTTCGCGCGAGTAGGATCGGCTCGTGTTAGGTGAGGTCCAGTAGGAAAACCGCGATGCGTCGGTGGGATGCCCGGCGTTCGTATTGCGACCAGCCGGGATAGACCCGGAGGCCCTCCCGCCAGATCCGTGCACGCTGCTCACCGTCGGGTTCGCGGGCGCGGAACCGGCGCACCGTGCCATCGATCGAAACGTGGCCCTCGGGATTGGCGCGCAGGTTGTAATACCAGGCGGGGTGGTGATCTTGGCCATAGTTCGAGGCGATCACGGCAAGACCATCGGCGGTGGGTAACCCGAGGACCGGCACCGAACGGGGCATGCCGCTGCGCGCGCCCGTCGTGGTCAGCATGACAACGGGAAGCCCCGACAGCAGGCTCGTGAGGGTGTGCCTGCCCCGGGTGATCCGGTAGACGGGCCGGTCAAGGCGCTGCTGAATGCGAGCGTAAAGCCACGAGCCAGGGCCGCTGGCACCGGAGCGGCGCAAGGCCCTCTGAATGGGGTTCGCGCTCGCGTAAGTCATTGCGTCGTCCACGGGTAACTCGCCTCGACACTCGCTCCCACCGCGGCTCTCGTACATCATCGCGGATCTCTGGATCGCGGCACGTGGCTGACGCAGTCGATGGCCACTCCAGCTTCCCATGCGAAGCGCCGCTTCTCGTCTCTATGAAGAAGGGCCTGGTGTCAAGTAGCGGTCTGTAGCTGTTTCGTCCTCCTCTCGCGCTCGGGGTGTGGAGCGACGCTCATGTCTCTATGGCCTCCTCGGCGGGAGGATCAGGCGAAATTGGATGTTCGCTCGCGGGCGCAAGTCCAAAAGGGCGGTCAGGCCGCCAGACGAAAAGTGGCGCCTCTTGGAGCGAAGGGCTGGTTTCGAGTGAGCATGTGCCAGATCGCGTGGGCGAGCCGGCGGGCGATGTCGATCTGGGCGACCTTGGCTCCCCGCTGGCGCCCTAGCCGGCGCTTATTTCGCTGGTAGCGCTCGGAGTAGGCGGGGTGCTTGAGGGCGTGCATGGTCGCCTCGAGCAGCGCCCAGCGCAGATACCGCGGCCCGTGCTTGGAGAGCGGCCCGCGGCGGTCGGAGTCCCCCGACTGCACCACCTTCGGGCAAAGCCCGGTGTAGCCGGTGAGCCTCTCGGGGCTCGAGAAGCGCTCGATCTCGCCAATCTCGGCGGCGATCGTGAACGCCAGCACCCAGCCGATCCCCGGGGCGCTCCGAAGCAGCGGGACGTAGGGGTGGTGGGCGTGGCCCTCCTTGAGGCGCCGATTTGCCTCGCCGATCTGGCGCTCGAGGTCGTCGATCAGTGAGACCGAGGCGGTGATGTTCCCCCGCCACGGCTCCGGGACCTCGAGCCGCTCGAGCAGCCTCCTCCCCTCGACCCCGAACAGGTCGGTGACCGGGCAGGGCCGCCCGAAGTTGATCAGGCTCGAGTGGACCCGGTTCTTCAGCATCGAGCGGTGCTTCACCAGGTGAAGGCGAAAGCGGGCCAGCTCTCGCTCCTCTCGAATCCCGGGGTCGGGAAGCCAGATCGCCGGCACCAGGTCGCGGTGGCTGAGCGTGGCCAGGACCAGGGAGTCGATCTTGTCGGTCTTGCAGGCCAGCGGCGCCAGGCCCTTGACCTTCTGGGCGTCGGCGATCTCGACGTCCCAGCCTTCCCCTTCGAGCGTGTCGTGGACCAGGCGGGCGCCGGTCATCGATTCGATCACCCCGCGGACCGGCTCGTCGTGGACCTCGTCGATTCGGCGGGCAAGCCTCCTCAGCGACTCGGCGTCGGGTGGGGCGGCCAGCTGGTCTAGGTGCTCTCCCGTCTCGGAGAGCAAACAGACGTCGACCTTCTTTCGGCTGAGATCCAATCCGGCGTGCAACATTGAAGTCGGGCCTCCTTTGAGCTCGCTTCTCGGTGACAGCCGGAGCGTGTCACCAGAGGGGGCCCTTCTTCATGGCAGTCCAAAGCGGCTATCCCGCCAGCGGAAGCGGGTCCGTCTAGACGAAGCGCTTGACGAAGGCGAGCGCCTTCTCGGCCACCTCTCGCCAGCCGTGGTCGATCGTCAGCGAGTGGCCCCGGTTCGGCAGCCTCTCGATCTCGGTGACGCCCTCGTGCGCCGCTGCCGCTTGTAGGCGGCATTGGCGATCGCCCAGGGGACGGTGTGGTCCTTCTCGCCGTCCAGGATCAGCAGCGGCCCCCGCTCCGCGTTCTTCGTGTCTACCTTGGCCTCGGTGAACGCGTTCAGGTTGGCGTTCGCCATCTGCATCTGCGCCACCCCGGGCGCGGCGACGTGGAACTCGTCGTAGAGCCGCTTCGCCTCTCCTCATCGTCGAGCGCGTTCGGCCACCCGTACTTGAACTGGTCGAGGTGAGGGTGATCGCGCGGCCCCGGTCGAAGCGGGTTCCTGAGCACGGCGTCGACAATCTTCATCGTGCTGAACGGCAGCGGCAGCACCCCGCGGAAGGGCCCGGCATCGATCGCAACCGCTCCAGCGACAGGCCCCGGCCGGCGAGAATCTGCGCCAGCAGCCCGCCGGTCGAGTGGCCCATCACCGCCGGCTTCTTGTCCAGCTCGCCGATCACCTCGGCGGTGTGGTCGGCTACATGCTTCAGCGTCTTCTGCGCGAGGACCTCTGGTTCCGCCCGCGCCACCTCGACGGTCTCGGGGTCATCCGGCCAATCCCGCGTGAGACCCGCGTACCCGTTCTCCTCGACAGCCCCACCCAGCGGTCCCAGCTGCTCGGCAGCAGCCAGAGACCGTGGATGAATACTACCGCTGTCTTCCCACTCGCGTTCGCCTGCTCTACCTGCCGTTCTTCCCGCTCGCTCATCGAGGCCACATTGGCCCTCCTTAATCCGCTGACCCGGCGAGCCGCTGTGAGCCTGCGAGTCGCGGTCAAGGCCAGCCTACGCGCTTTCCACAGGCTGATCGGGCCTCGGCGTCAGGACCGCTGCTTTCCATGCAAAGCGGTAGTGCAGCAGCTCTGCGGACCGGCTCTTGCTTCGCGCGAAGCAGGAGACCCCAGCTCGGGCTGAGACACTCCGCCGGTGACCAAATCCGAGCAGTCCCCCACCCGCCTCGTTGGCGTCGACGACCTCGGTGCCTCACAGGTCGCTGTCGTAGACAAGACCCCGCACGGCGCCCTAGCCGTTGGCATCAGCGCGGGCAAGCCATTCGCGGTGTCCAACCGCTGCCGCCACCTGCTCGCCTCGCTGGGCGAGGGGCACGTGACGGATGACGGATGCCTGGAATGCCCATGGCACGCCTCGCGCTATGACGTCGGCACCGGCAAGATGGTGCGGGGTCCCCAGGGGGCGTTCAAGCCGCTGGCGGGCGTTGTTAAGGCAACGACCGGCCGCCTACCGCTGAAGACGTTTCCGGTCGAGGTGCGCGACGGCGCAATCTGGCTGGTCGGCTGACCGACGCACCCACCTCGTGGTGAACACCGCGGCGGCCGAAGGCGTCGTTGACGTTCGCGGTCCCGACCTCGAGGCGGCGCGCCACAGCCTCGGCCTCGGATGTCCTTACACCGAGAAGCGCCGCGAGCTGCTGCGCCGGATCACGACCTTCTTCAACGCCCGCGACTGGCGCCGGCGGCTCGGGCGTTAACGGGGACCCGGGGGACGCTCCCCCGAACCCTTCCGCGCTGAGTGGCTATCGGTTGCCGGCGGCGGCCAGGTCACGGTCGAGGCGCTTGGCCTCGTCGTCGAACCACTCCGAGACCAGGCGCAGCCAAGCGATCTCGGCACGAGTCCGGATGCGGACGTAGTCCGCGTACTCGTCGCCGGCCACCTGCAACGCGTCACCGACGCTGATGCCCTCGGCGCCGGCGCCTTCGTCCCCAACTATGGTCCAATCGGCGCGGCCGCCGGGGCCGATGTCCTCTTCGAGGGAGAGCCTGGTTCCGTCGTTCATCAGGAGGGCCTTCGGCTCGCGCCCCCCTACCTGGATTCCCTGCACGCTCTTCGTTTCCATCATGTCCGCCTTCCTTGCCCGGCTCCACCGGGCAATAGTTCTGGACTCCTCTGCTCCAGAACGACACGATGCTAGCAACCGCTAACGAAACGCTAAAAGGTCGTTAACGACTTGCGAAGAGCCCGCAAGCTGCATCAGGAAGCGGGAACGAGCTCCTCGCGCATCTGCTTGGCGGCCTCGACCATGTTGCGGAGGCTCTCCTCGGTCTCGGGCCATGCCCTGGTCTTCAGCCCACAGTCGGGGTTGACCCATAGCTGCTCCGGCTTCAGCACCCGGGCGGCGGCGCGGAGCAGCTCCGCCATCTCCTCGGTCGGGGGGACCCGCGGCGAGTGGATGTCGTAGACGCCCGGGCCGATGTCGTTCGTGTAGCCGGTCCGCTCCCACTCGTGCAGAAGCGCCATCCGCGAGCGGGCCGCCTCGATCAGGAGCACGTCGGCGTCCATCGCCTGGATGTGCTCCATGATGTCGCCGAAGTCCGAGTAACACATGTGGGTCTGGATCATCGTCTGATCCTCCACCCCAGCGGTGGAGAGGCGGAAGCAGTGGACGGCCCAGGAGAGGTACTCGTCCCAGCGGTCCTTCCGCAAGGGCAGCCCCTCGCGGATCGCCGGCTCGTCGACCTGGATGATCTTCACCTCGGCCGCCTCGAGATCGGCGACCTCGTCGCGGATCGCGAGCGCGAGCTGCTTGCAGGTGTCAGCCCGCGGCTGGTCATCGCGGACGAAGGACCACTGCAGCATCGTCACCGGGCCCGTCAGCATTCCCTTCACCGGGCGCTCGGTGAGCGACTGGGCGTAGGTGATCCAGTCGACGGTCATCTGCGAGGGCCGCAGCACGTCGCCGAAGATGATCGGCGGACGTACGCAGCGTGAGCCGTACGACTGGACCCAGGCGCTCTCGGTGAAGACGTAGCCCTCCATCTGCTCTCCGAAGTACTGGACCATGTCGTTGCGCTCCGGCTCGCCGTGCACCAGCACGTCGAGCCCGACCTCCTCCTGGAACGAGATCACTCGCTGGATCTCCTCCTGCATCAGGCCCTTGTAGGTGAGCCAGTCGATCTCGCCCTCGCGCAGCCGCTTCCGGGCGCTGCGGATCTCGGTTGTCTGCGGGTAGGAGCCGATCGTCGTCGAGGGGAAGAGGGCGGGGAGGTCGAGCTGGGCGCGCTGCGCCGGCTTTCGCTCCTCGGAGGGGCTGGCGCGGCGGTCGTGCTCCTCGTCGAGGCCCTCGATCCGGGCGCGAACGTCGGGATTGCTGGTGCGGTGGGAGTCGCGGCGGTCGTCGTGCGCGCGGTCGTTGGCATCGAGCTCGTCGGAGATCGCCTCCCGGCCCTCGCCGAGACCCTTCGCCAGGGTCGCCACCTCGCCGACCTTCTGCACCGCAAAGGCCATCCATGCGCGCAGCTCGTCGTCGAGGTCGGCGTCGACGCCCGCCGGTTCGGCGTCGAGGTCGATCGGCGTGTGCAGGAGAGAGCACGAGGTCG
This sequence comes from uncultured Solirubrobacterales bacterium, assembly GCA_963818205.1. Taxonomy (GTDB): domain Bacteria; phylum Actinomycetota; class Thermoleophilia; order Solirubrobacterales; family 70-9; genus CAVVYV01. The sequence continues at coordinate 210,102 of CAWFRG010000009.1, read as the reverse complement.
AGACAACCAGCTGCCCCGTGCGGGTCCGGAGGCCCTCGAGCAGGTCGAGTGAGTGCTCGAGATCGTTGATCCAGACGTTGCGGCCGTCGACGATCCCGGCGAACAGCCACTGGTCGGCGAGCCCCTCCTGATCGGCGATGAACTGGACGTTGTGGCGGCCGCCGTGCTCGTGGACCGTCGGATCGAGTTCGTCCCCGTGGACGACGCCGGTGAAGTCCAGGCCGACGCCCTCGATCGGCAGGTCGCGGAGGACGCCGTAGGCGTCGCCGACGTGGTCGAAGTAGGTCTTCACCAGGATCCGGGGGCGCTCCTTCACCCTGCAGAGCTCCTCGTAGGCGAGCCGGAGCGCGTCCAGCTCCCGCTCGGAGCGATCCTCGACGAAGCAGGGCTCGTCGAGCTGGACCCAGGTGGCGCCCTGGGCGGCGAGCCTCTCGATCACCTCGGCGTAGACCTCGACCAGTGGCTCGACCAGGCTGAGGGCATCGAAGCGCTCGTCGGCGCCGTCGGCGGGCTTCGAGAGAAGCAGGAAGCTCACCGGCCCGATCAGCACCGGGACCGTGTCGATCCCGAGCTCCTCCTGGGCCTCGGTGTGCTCGTCGAAGGGCTTCGCCGAGGAAAGCGAGAACCTGGTGTTGGGCCCGAGCTCGGGGACGATGTAGTGGTAGTTCGTGTCGAACCACTTGGTCATCTCCATCGCGGTGACGTCGATCTCGTCCGACTGCCGCCCGCGCGCCATCGCGAAGTAGGTGTCGAGGTCGACCTCGCCCCCCTGCCAGCCGTAGCGTTCGGGGACGGCGCCGACCAGGGCGATCGTGTCGAGGACCTGGTCGTAGTAGGAGAAGTCGTTGGACGGGATCAGGTCGATCCCGGCGTCCTCCATCAGCCGCCAGTTCTCCACCCGGATCTCCTTCGCCGTCTTCGCCAGCTCCTCGGCCGGGGTCTTGCCCTGCCAATAGCCCTCGGTCGCGAACTTGAGCTCGCGGTTGCGGCCGATCCGGGGGAAGCCGGAGACGTTGGACAGCGCCATTACCTCAGGCTAACGAGCCGGTCAATTCGGTGACGAAAAGGACCGGCGGGACCGATCGCCGAATCGGCTAGCGGCGCCGCTGGGGGAATCAGGCTGCTTCGGCAGGGAGCCCGTAGCGCGCTACGACGCGGTCGTAGTTGAGCCGGATCAGCTCGATCACCTCGCGGACGTCGTCGTCCGTCTCGATCCGGCGTGCCGCCGGCCCGGGTTTGCCTGGGAACACCGGGTGATCGACGACCCGCCCCTGCGCCTTCAGCTCGGCTCCGACCTTCGCCCCGAAGCCGAAGTGGGCGGCGTGGTCGCCGTGGAGGTGGCCGACCTCGTGGCCGCTGACCGTGAAGGCGAACTCGCCGCGGCGCCCGGGTCCGGCCTCAACCCCGGGCCAGGAGGTGACCTCCTCGGTGATCCGCTCGCTCGCTGTCTGCGGTCTGCTCATCGGGCCTCCTTCGGAATAGTGGGGAAGAAGCTCTATCCAACGGTACAAGTTCAAGTGCACTTGAAGTCAAGGGCGAAAGCTGATTCCATTTTTGCCGGTGTCCGAGCTGCTCACCATCGGTGAGGTCTCCCGGCGAAGCGGCGTCGCCGCCTCGGCCCTGCGCTATTACGAGGAGCGGGGCCTGATCAGCTCCGAGCGGGCGGGCTCCGGCCATCGCCGCTATCCCCGACCGGTGCTGCGGCGGATCGCCTTCATCGTCTTCGCCCAGCGAATCGGGCTGACTCTCGAGGAGGTCGGCGGCGAGCTCGCCAAACTGCCGCCAAACCGGGCTCCCACCAGGCGCGACTGGTCGCGACTCTCGCGCGGCTGGAGCTCGCGGATCGACGAGCGGATCGCCGAGCTGGAGCGCCTGCGGGCCGGCCTCACCGAGTGCATCGGCTGCGGCTGCCTCTCCCTCGATCGCTGCCGGCTCTCCAACCCTGCCGACCGCGCCGCCGCCCTCGGCCCCGGCCCCCGCTACTGGATCGGAGACCCCCGACCCGCCGGGCTGAGCGTCACGGACGGCCGCTAGCGTCACCGAAGCCGATGGAGCCGATCTTCGAGCATCAGCCGAAGCTGGCGGGAATCAGGACCAGGGCCCTGGAGCTCGAGGGCGAGGGGCCGCCGCTGATCCTGCTTCACGGCTATGCGGACAGCGCCGATACCTGGCGGCTGGTGATCGACCGGCTGCGGAAGCGCGGCAGGGCCGCGGTGGCGCTCGACCTTCCCGGGTTCGGCGAGGCCGACCGGCTCGACCGCGAGGCGGCGATCCTGACGCAGCTCGATGGCTTCATCGAGGCGGCGATCGAGCGCTGGGCGGCCGCGAGCGGCTCGGTGGTGGTCGCCGGGAACTCGCTCGGCGGCACCGTCGCCCTGCGGGCCGCGGAGCGCGACCAGGACCGGATCGCGGGGATCGTCCCAATCGCGCCCGCCGGCCTCGACATGCCCACCTGGTTCGCGGCAATCCAGCGGGCGCCGCTGGTGCGGGCGATGCTGCGCTCGCCGGTGCCGGTGCCGGAGTCGGCCGTGCGGCGGGCGGTCGGCACCACCTACAAGGTGCTCGCCTTCGCCAGCCCCCGGAAGGCGGACGAGGCGGTGGTCGCCGCCTTCACCAGCCACGTGCGGAGCCGCGACGACGTCGTCGGTCTCCTCGGCACCGGCGAGCGGCTCCTCTCCGAGATCCGCGACCCCTTCCGCCTGCAGCTGATCCGCTGTCCGGTGCTGGTCGTCTGGGGCGAGCGCGACCGGATGGTCTTCACCAGCGGTGCCGAGCGGCTCGCCGAGGCGATCCCCGCGGCCCGGGTGGAGCTGATCCCGCGCTGCGGCCACTGCCCACAGATCGAGGAGCCTGACCTGCTCGGCGAGCTGCTTGCGGAGTTCCCCGAGGTGCCGGCGGGAGCCCGTCCGCTCCGGCCGATCTCGCGCTGATCCGCTTCGCGGCTAGCCCGCGGTGATCCGCTCGGCGGGTCGCTCCCGGGAGCGGGGACGTTCCGAGAGGCGCGCGGGGGCAGCGGAGAGCGCGCGCAGGCGCATGTCCGACCACGTGACCCCCTCGCGCACCAACGCGGGGACGCCGAGGGCGACGGCGGTGGCGATCTCAACCGCCTGCAGGATCACCCCATAGGCGAGCGCGTCGGCGGCGGGCACCTGGAAACCGGCGGTGAGGACGCTGATCACCGCGAGCTGGAAGATCCCGATGTTGGATGGCGTCGCGGGCACCACCGCGGTGACGTTGACCGCGAAGAGGACGGCGGCGGCGGCTCCGATCGCCGACCTGGTGGTCGAGCCCGAGCGCCGCGAACAGCGCCCAGCAGGCGAGCAGCTGGAGGAGCCAGGCAAAGAGCTGGGCGAAGGCGGCGAAGCCGCCTCGGCGAGGATCCTTGAAGACCCTGGTACCGGCGCGCATCTGCTGTAGCGCCCGCCGGACCACGGCGATCGCACGCGCGACGCGGCCCGCGCCGTTGGTGCGAACCAGCGCTCGGCGCCAACACCACGATCACCAGCAGCAGCAGCGGCGCCATCGAGACCATGAAGAGCTTCTCGGTGCTCGACTGGAAGAGGTCGGTTGTCGAGACGATGATCCCGCCGAGCGCTGCGAGGGCGATGATGTTGAGCGCGGTCTGCGAGACCAGGGTCCCGATCAGCACCGCGAACGTCTCCCGCATCCTGCCGACCCGGCGGGCGAGCACCATCGCCCTCGCCGGCTCGCCCAGGCGGGCCGGCAAGGTCGCCGACATCAGGACCCCGATCATCGTCGCCGAGGTGACGTCGCGGCGGCGGACCGGGCGGCCCGGGAGCGCGGCTCGGGCGATTGCCACCCAGGAGGCGGCGCGGGCAAAGAGGGAAGCGACCATCAGGGCACAGGCGATCAGCACCCAGGTGAGATCGGAGCGGATCACGTTCTCGGCGACCTGGTCGACACCGATCCTGCGCGCCGCCAGCGCGGTCAGGCCGATCCCGACGATCCCGGCGATTCCGAGGCCGATCCTACGGGCGGCGCGCCAGCCGCCGCCACCAGGGCCCAACGGCGTCGGTTCCAGCGAGGGGAGGCGCCTCGATGGGCGGCGCGGTCCGCCGTCGAGCCGGACGACCCCGGTTCGGCGTGCGGCAGCCTCCAGCCTGGAGCCGGGCTGCGGGGCCGGCTCCATCGCCCGCTCGTAGGTGTCGGTGACCTCGTCGGCGATCCGCGGCCAGGCGTAACGCTCGGCGGTTCGACGCCCTTCTCCGCCCATCGCGACCCGCCGATCGGGCTCGAGCCAGAGGCGCTGCAGCTCCTCGGCCAGCGCCTGCGGATCGGCGGGGGGCACCAGCATCCCATCGACTCCGTCGCTGACCACGTCCCTGTAGCCGGCGATCTGTGAGGCGATCACCGGAGTGCCCGCCGCGAAGGCCTCGATCAGGACCATGCCGAAGCTCTCGCCGGCGAGTGAGGGAGCACAGAGCACATCAGCCTCACCGAGCCGGCGCCACAGCTCCTCGTCGGAGACCTTGCCGATCGGGTCGATCCGCGCGGCGACCTCGGGGTCGGCGACCCGGCGCGAGATCTCCTCCGGGTCGGCCCCGATCACGGTCAGGCGGGAGGGCACATGCTCGACCAGCGCCTCGAAGGCGGAGAGCAGGATCGGCAGCCCCTTGCGCTCCTCGGCCCTTCCGACGAACAGCAGTCGCATGTGGTCGGCGGGGTGCTTGGGCCCCTCGGGGGCGGCGCCGAGATCAACCCCGTTGGGGATGATCTGGTAGTCGCCCCCGAACCAGCGCCGACCGGTCCAGGCGGCCGCCTCGGAGACGGCGATCCGGCGGGAGAGCTGGTTGAAGATCCGGCGGGCGCCGAGCAGGGTGGCGATGTGGTTGGGGACCGCCTTGGTCGCGTAGGCGTGAAATGTTCCGACCACGGGAGCGCCCCGGAAGGTTGCGGCGTCCCAGGAGACCAGCGGCGCGGGAGGCTCGTGCACGTGGACGACGTCGTAGCGGCCCGCGCGGAGCTCGCGGCGCAGCCGCACGATGCTTTCGGGAAAGGACGCAAGATTGGAGACGGCGCCGTTGGCGCCATAGCCGATCGTCCTGCCCAGGGGCACGAGGTAGTCGGGAGGCGACTCGAGCTTGGGCGCGCTGCGGTGAAGCCGGCGGCTTAAGCCGTCAGGGGGATCCCAGGGAGCGAGAACTCGGACGTGATCACCACGGCCGAGGAACTGCTCGGCCAGCGCCTCCACGTGCCTGTTCACGCCCCCCTGATATGTCCAGGAGTAAGGCGAAACGAGCGCAATGCGCATCCAGCCAGGGTACCGAGATGATCGGCCCGCCTTCCGTGACTTTTTCACGCTTGCCGGCGCCACCACTAACCTGCTTTTCGTGGGCCACAACGAAATGGGTCGCTCCTCATCTGATGAAACGGGTGGCTCCTCACGGAGCCCCCTCGCATCTGCGGAGCGCCCTCGCACCTACGTCAAGTTCACCTTCTTCAAGCTCGACCCTGCCTGGAGGCGGCGCAGCGCCGACCGAACGCGCCACCGACAAGGCCGAGTTCCTGGCGGCCTGCGAGGACTTCGCCGAGGACCGCTCGCTGCGTGCCTACTCGACGGTCGGCACCAGGGGCGACACCGATCTCCTGCTTGTCAGCCAGAGCCCGGTGCTCGAGGATCTCCACACCTTTCACGTCGTCGTCGCCCAGAGTGGCCTCGCCCGCTGGGCGACGATCCCCCACTCCTACCTGGCGATGACCAAGCCCTCGCCCTACTCCGAGGAGGAGTCGGTGCGGCCGGAGATCTGCACCTCGGAGCGCAGGTACCTGTTCGTCTATCCGTTCGAGAAGAAGCGCGAGTGGTACCGGCTGCCACTAGAGGAGCGCCGCCGGATCATGGCCGACCACATCGCGGTCGGCCGCCGCTACCCCCAGATCACGATCAACACCACCTACTCCTTCGGGCTCGACGACCAGGAGTTCGTCGTCTCCTTCGAGGCCGACGAGCCGGGCGAGTTCCTCGACCTGGTCCAGGAGCTGCGGGGGACCGAGTCGAGCGCCTACACCCTGCGCGACACCCCGATCTTCACCTGCGTGGCGATGTCCCTGCCTCGCACGCTCGACGCCCTCGACGGCACCGCGGCGGCGGCGGTGGCCGCCTCTCCGGCCTAGCAGGCCGGGTGCGCTACCTCCAGGGACCGACGATCCGACCGCCCCAACGCCGCGCCCTTAGCAGGGCGGGCGCGCTACCCGCAGGGACCGACGATCCGACCGCCCCAACGCCGCGCCCTTAGCAGGGCGGGCGCGCTACCCGCAGGGACCGACGATCCGACCGCCCCAACGCCGCGCCCTTAGCAGGGCGGGCGCGCTACCCGCAGGGACCGACGATCCGACCGCCCCAACGCCGCGCCCCCTAGGCCAGCCTCTACCCTTTCCGGCTCCCGTGATCGGAACCGAAGGAAATCCCCTGCGCGTCGCCGTCGTCGGCTCGGGGCCGGCGGGCTTCTACGCGGCCGAGCATCTGCTCAAGCACGAGGGGACCACGGTCGAGGTCGACATGTTCGACCGGCTGCCGACCCCGTTCGGACTGGTCCGCGCCGGGGTCGCCCCCGACCATCCGAAGATCAAGTCGGTGATCCGGGTCTACGAGAAGACCGCCGCCCGGCCGGAGTTCCGTTTCTTCGGCAACGTCGAGGTTGGCCGGGACATCACCGTCGCCGAGCTCCAGGAGCGCTATCACGCGGTCCTCTTCGCCTACGGGACCAGCGTCGATCGCCACCTCGGGATCGAGGGCGAGGACCTCCCCGGCAGCCATTCGGCCACCGAGTTCGTCAACTGGTACAACGCCCACCCGGACTTCGCCGACCAGGAGTTCGACCTCTCCTGCGAGCGGGTGGTGGTGATCGGCAACGGCAACGTCGCTACCGACGTCGCCCGCATGCTGGCCCTCACCCGAGAGGAGCTGGAGAGCACCGACACCGCCGATCACGCGATCGAGGCCTTCGCCGACAGCGGCGTCAAGGAGATCGTTGTCCTGGGGCGCCGCGGACCGGCCCAGGCCTCCTTCACCAACCCCGAGGTCCGCGAGCTGGGCGAGATGAGCGACGCCGACATCGTCATCGACCCGGCGGAGGTCGAGCTGGACGAGCTGAGCGAGGAGTGGCTCGACTCCGACGACGCGACGCCAACCAACCGCCGCAACGTCGAGATCTTCACCGACTTCGCCGGCCGCCAGCCAGAGGGCAAGAGCAAGCGGATCGTGCTCCGCTTCCTCCGCTCGCCGGTGGCTTTTGAGGGCGATGGCGAGGTCGAGCGCGTGGTGGTGGGAAGGAATGAGCTTCACCGAGACGACTCCGGCGCGATCCGCCCCCGAGACACCGGCGAGCGCGAGACGCTCGAGTGCGGCCTGGTGCTGCGCTCGATCGGCTACAAAGGCGTGCCGGTGGAGGGCGCCCCCTTCGACGAGCGCAAGGGGGTGATCCCCAACGACGGTGGCCGCGTGCACGACCCGGAGTCCGGCGAGCAGGTGCCCGGGCTATACGCGACCGGCTGGATCAAGCGGGGGCCCTCGGGGGTGATCGGCACGAACAAGAAGGACGGCCAGGAGACCGTCGACAACCTCTTCGCCGACCTCGAGGCGGGAAGGATCCCCGAGGCCCCGCTCGCCGGCGACCGCGAGGCGACCGAGGCGCTGCTCGCCGAGCGCAAGCCCGACCACGTCACCTTCGAGGGCTGGGAGGCGATCGACGCCGCCGAGGTCGAGCGGGGCAAGCCCCACGGCCGCCCCCGGGTCAAGTTCTGCCGGGTCGAGGAGATGCTCGAGGCCGCGAAAGGAGCGGTCCCCAGCTAGAGGACTGCCGCGTGCAACGCAGCTTCGGCCCGCAACTCGTGTGGCCGGTCGCTGACCACGGCGTCGGGACCGAAGGCGAGCACGCGCTCGAGCACCTCGGCGTCGTTGACGGTGCCGGTGTTCACGGATAGGCAGTTAGCACGCAGCGCACCCACCAGGCGCTCGGAGAGCAGGAAATGCTCGATCGAGACGCCGACGACGCCGTTGCCGCGCCGCCCAGCCGGCCAGCGCCTCGGGTTCGTAGTCGGCCCAGACGATCAGCCTCGAGCTGAGACCGCGAGCGGCCGCGAGGGCGCAGGCGTCCGAGTAGAAGCTGATCAGCTCGACGCGATCCACCGCGCCCGATGCCCGCACCTGAGCGCAGATCGCCTCGGTGGTGCGACGCGCCAGATCCGTGTCGGCGTGAGCCTTCACCTCGAGCTGCAGGATGAGACCCAGGGGGGCGGCTTCGAGCAGGTCGCTCAGAAGCAGGGGACGCTCCGCAGTCGGCTCTCCGGCGCGATCGAGCAGCCGCCCCGCGGTGATCTCGGCCGCGGTGCGCTGATGTGCCCAACCTTCGAGCGTCGTCCCCAGCGCCAGCAGCGGGTCGTGGAGAAGCACCAGCTCCCCGTCGGCGGTCAGCACCAGGTCGGTCTCGAGCCCGGCGAGCGGCCCGGCGATCGACCCCGCCAGGGCCGTGGCCGAGGAGTCCGGCCCGTAGGCCCTTCCCAGTCGATGGGCGATGAGGTTCGCCTGCATCGTCGACACGATGAGAGCAGCACCCCGGTCGGGGCTTGTTACGGGTGGGTGAACGTTCCGTGACGAACCAGCCCGCGCGGGGCGTCCTGGCTAGAGGTGAAGCGTTCCGATGATCCGCGGATGGCCGTCAATCACGGGCGCGTCGAAGAGCTCGAACCCGATCCAGCCCGCCTCGATGGCGAGCAGGTCAAGTCCGCCCTCGGTGAAGCCCCAGTACACGTACTCGTCGTCGGGATACACCTCGCCCGGCGCGTAGCGGTGGATCGGGTCGCCGTCCTGGGGACCGGCGAAGACCCCGTGGGTCTCCACCAGCGCCCGTCCGCCGGGCGCGATCTGGCGGCGCAGCACCTCGAGCAGCCGCGCGCGGCGCCTCGACCCGGTGGAGGATCCCGCAGCAGAGGGCGAAGTCAAACCGCTCGCCCAGGCGGTCGAGCTCGAAGGCGTCGAGCGGGCGGTACTCGACCTCGGAATCCAGCAGCCCGTGGATCGCTTGGAACCCCTCGCCGCCGGCGAGCTCGATGCCCCAGCGGGCGCGGACCCATTCGACGTACTGCTCGTTGTCCACGGCGACCACCCGCTTCGCCCCGCGGGCCTCCGCCAGGAACGCGTAGAAGCCGTCGAACGTTCCGACGTCGAGCACCCGAAGGCCGGCGAAGTTGCCGGGAAGGGCGGGTATCCGGTAGCGATGATCGCGCGCGTATCCCGGCGCGTACAGGTCAGCTTCCCTGTTGAGGGCAAAGGTGTGGAACCAGAAGGGAACCTCTTCGAGGACAGCCTCCGCGTCCGCGGGATCGGCCTCGATCGGCAGCAGATCGGCAACCTCGCGCTCCGCCGTGGTGAGCTGCTCCAGGGCCGTCGCGGTCCAGGCGTTCAAATGGATTCCTTTCTCTGATCAGCGGGGTGGCTGCTCCCCTTGCCTTGTCTCAACCTGACGCCAGGTCCTGCCCCGGCACCGAGCATCGATCTTACCGCCGCCCTGACCGGGTGCCGTCGGCCTCGTAGGATTGTGCGAGGGTGCTCCTCGATGCGAGGGCGCGCCGCCAGGCGCGACCCGTTTGATTGTGGAGGAGCAACCCGTTTTAACAATGGTGATCTCCCTCGACGAAGTGCGGCTGCTGATCGAGGCCTCGCTGCCGGGGGCCGAGGTCGAGGTGCTCGACGAGACCGGCACCCAGGACCACCTCCGCGCCGAGGTCACCGCCCCGCAGTTCGAGGGCCTCTCCCGGATCGAGCAGCACAGGCTGGTGAAGAAGGCGGTCCAGGCGCGCTTCGACGACGGCTCGATCCACGCGCTCAGCGTCAAGACCTCGGTGCCGAAGTAGGCGCTGCGTATGATGAGTGGCGATGGCTGAGCCGACGCTCAAGGAACAAGGTCGAGGAGCTGATCCGGGAGAACCCGGTCCTTCTGTTCATGAAGGGCACCCCCGAGCAGCCCCAGTGCGGCTTCTCGATGCGCGTGGTCGGACGTGCTCGACTCCTACGGGGTCGAGTACGCGGCGCTCGACGTCCTCCCGGCGCTGCAGCCGCTGCGCGAGGTGACCGCCGAGATCTCCGACTGGCAGACCTTCCCCCAGCTCTACGTCAAGGGCGAGCTGGTCGGCGGCGCCGACATCGTCGAGGAGATGGACGAGTCGGGCGAGCTGGCCGAGCTCCTCGGAGCCGAGAAGCCCGAGGACGCCGCGCCCTCGGCGAAGCAGGAGCTCCAGCAGGACCCGCAGCAGTCGCCGCCGATCCAGATCGAGCGCTAGCCGCAAGGCCCGTCCAGCGTGGACGACGCCTCAACTCGGCAACCTGGAGGTCCTGGTCGGCGAGTGGAAGATGGAGGCGGGGCCGCTCCAGACGGGCCTCCCGTGGCCGGGTGAGGGACGCCTGAGCTTCGAGTGGATCGAGGGAGGCGGGTTCCTGGTCCAGCGCTGGACCGTGGACCTCCCCGAGGCGCCGAACGGCGTCGCCCTGATCGGCGTCGGCGACACGCCGGTGCCGGTCGGCGAGACCGGCGAATCAGAGGGTGGTTACCGGCAGCACTACTTCGACTCGCGCGGTGTCCACCGCGTCTACGAGATGAGCCTCGAGGGGCGGACCTGGAAGCTGTGGCGAGATGGACCCGGCTTCGTCCCCCAGCGATTCACCGGAGAGATCAGCGAGGACGGGAAAACGATCACGGGCCGCTGGGAGATCGCCGAGGACGGCGAGAACTTCAAGACCGACTTCGACCTGACCTACACCAAGGTCGAGTAGAGGCTGGCCTCAGACCGTCGCGGCCTGCTCGGCCGCGTCTTCCTTCACCTGGAAGGAGGAGCCGCAGCCGCAGGCGGCGACGACGTTCGGGTTGTTGACCGAGAAGCCGGCGCCCTGGAGGCCGTCGACCCAGTCCACCTCGGAGCCGAAGACGAACTGCATGCTGGTCTTGTCGACGACGACCGCGACGCCCTGATTCTCGAAGCGGTGGTCGTCCTCCTTCGGCGCGTCGAAGGCGAGCGCGTACTGGAAGCCGGAGCAGCCGCCGCCGCGAACGGCGACGCGGAGTGCCTGCTCGGTGCCGTTCTCCTGGGCGCCGAGGAGCTCCTTGACCTTGCCCGCCGCCTTGTCGGTCAGCGTGATTGGCTCGGTTGCCTCACTCATCGGGCCCAATTGTAGAGGTACCGTCAGCTTGCCCTGAAATCGACTTCTCCGGCGTCTCCCCGTAGGCCCAGTCGAGGTACTGGAGGATCCGGCGGGAGTCGTTGATCACCTCGTCGCCGTCGACCAGGACCGGGACGAAGCGCTGCTTGGTCAGCTCGACGATCTCGGGGCGATTCGCCCTTCGCTGGGCTACTCGCTCGGTCCGGTAGTCGAGGCCGAGCTTCTTCAGGCGCCGCGCCGCCGCTCCGCAGGGGCAGAGGAAGTTGGTCGGAGTGCGGCAGCGGTAGAGGACCCGGCGTGGCTCGGTCATCTCCCTCCGAAGGGAAGCAGACGGAGGGCGGCGCCGGCGGTGCGCAATGCGGCGTCCTGGACCCGGTTGCCGTCGGCGCGGCTGCCGAGCTGCTCCAGCTGCCAATGCACGGTGTCCTCGAGCGTCTCCTCGTGGGGGCGGGGCGAGAAGCCGAACTCGCGGCGGGCCTTCTCGTGGCTGTAGGTCCACCACTGCATCCCCGAGCGGATCTCGTCCGAGGAGGCGGGGGCGGGCAGTCCGGCGCTCTCCAGCGCCTCGACGTAGGCGAGCATCAGGCGACCCTGGGCGAGCAGAGGCGGCGGCGGCACCCCGGCGATCCGGCTGAGGTCGGCGAAGAGCCGCTTGAGGGTGAAGTTGCGCCCGCTGAGCAGGTAGCGCTCGCCCTCCTGGCCATGCTCGTCGGCAAGCAGATAGCCGCGGGCGACGTCGCGGACGTCGACGATGCTGAGGGCGCCGCTCAGGTAGGCCGGGATCCGGCGCAGCAGCAGCCGCCGGACGAGGCGATTCGAGGTGCCGCTGGGATCGTCGGGGCCGAAGACGAAGGAGGGGTTGACGACCACCACCGGCAGCCCGCGGGCCGCGACCCGCATCGCCACCAGCTCGGCGTCGTGCTTGGCGTTGACGTAGGCGATCCCGAGCCCTCCGGCGGTGAAGGGCTGGGACTCGTCGGCGGCTCCCCCGGGCTTCGCCGGCCCGACGGCGCCGGCGGTCGAGGTGTGGATGGCGCGGATCACGCCGGCCCGCAGCGCCTCCTCCATCACGATCCGGGTCCCGCCGACGTTGAGCTCGAAGACGCGATTGCGGTCGCGGCGGCGCATCGAGGTGGTGCCGGCGATGTGGAAGACGCGCTCGACGCCCTTCATCGCCTTGCGGACCGAGTCGCGGTCGAGCGACGTCGCCGGTGACTCGCTCGCACTCGAACTCGCTCAGGTGCCCGGCGTCGCTGCCCTCGCGGACCAGCAGCCTCAGGTCGTCGCCGCGGCCGGCCAGCTCCCGGACCACGTGCGAGCCGAGGAAGCCCGTCCCGCCGGTGACGAGCGTCGTCGCCATCGGCGGTCATGGTAGAACGGTCCCCGTGAGCGCCTCGACCCGGACCGCGATCGTCGCGGACACCACCTCCTACCTCCCGCCCGAGCTGCTCGAGCGCCACGACGTTCACCTGGTCAGCCTCTACGTCGGCCTCGAGGGCGAGCAGGAGCGGGAGGAGGAGATCACCGACCTCTCGGCCTTCTACGAGCGGCTGCGTGCCTCGGACGAGTCGGTGACCACCTCGCAGCCGTCGGTCGGCGATTTCCTCGCCGTCTACGAGCCCCTGCTCGCCGAGGGGCGCGAGATCGTCTCGATCCACCTGGCTGCGGGCATCTCGGGGACCTACGAATCGGCGGTCCAGGCCTGCGAGCGGCTCACCGCCGACGGCAAGGGCGGCGAGCGGATCCACGTCTGCGACTCCCGCACCGGCGCCGGCGGCATGGGCCTGATGATCCTCGGCGGCGGCCACTGGCGGCGGAGCGGGGCGCCTCGGGCGCCGAGACGAAGGCCGCCGCCGACGAGGTCCGGGCCAACCTGAAGATCTGGTTCGCCGTCGACACCCTCGAGTACCTGCGGCGCGGCGGCAGGATCGGTGCCGCCCGAGCGTGGATCGGCTCGACCCTGGAGATCAAGCCGATCCTCACCCTCGAGGACGAGATCACCCCGGTCGAGCGGGTCCGGACCCGTTCGCGCGCCTTCGCGCGCCTGGTCGACTACGCGCGAGCAGCGACACGAGGACGGGGCCGACGCCTGGGTCGTCCAGCACGTCCAGGATCCCGAGAACGCCGCCAGGCTGGTCGACGCCTGCTGGCCGATCTTCGGCTGCGACCCCACCTTCACCTCCGAGGTCGGCCCGGTGATCGGCGCCCACGTCGGGCCGGGGCTGCTCGGCGTCGGCGCCACCCGCAGCGAGCTGGTCGAGCCGTAGTCCAGTAGCTAGTTACGCTCACCGTATTGAGCGCTGAGCCCACAAAGGAGATCCCTGAGGTCCTCTTCGTCTGCGTCCACAACGCCGGGCGCAGCCAGATGGCCGCGGCCCTGCTCGAGCGCAGGGCCGAGGGGCGAGTGAGGGTCTTCTCCGCCGGCAGCGAGCCCGCCGACCAGCTCCACCCTGCCGTGGTCGAGGCGATGAAGGAGGTCGGGATCGACCTCGCCGGCGAGCACCCGAAGCGGCTCGAGGACCGGATGGTGAAGAAGGCCGACGTGGTGATCACGATGGGCTGCGGCGACGCCTGCCCGATCTACCCCGGCAAGCGCTACGAGGACTGGGAGCTCGAGGATCCGAGCGGCAAGGACCTGGAGACCGTGCGCGGGATCCGCGACCAGATCGCGGCCCGGGTCGACGCCCTGGTCGCCGAGATCGCTCCGCCCGAGCGGGTCTAGCTTCGGCGGCGGCGGCCGAGCGCGATCGCACCGCCGATCAGGAAGCCGACCGCGGCCGCGCCCACCAGGATCTCGGTGCGATGCTCGCTCACCTGGCGGCGCAGGTTGGTGAGCTCTCCCCAACGCGTTCGCAGCGCATCGACCGAGCGGGAGAGCTGCTGCCGCTGGGAGACGATGTCGCGGCGGATCTCGTCGGCCGAGCGGCTCCCGGGAGGGGGCATCGTCCATTGCCCGTCGCTGTGAATCGGGGTGGTCGGGGCCTCACCGGGCCGTGCGCTCATCGGGAGCCCTCCTCTCCGTTGAAGGCCGCCCTGATCTCCTTCGCCTCCTCGATCGCCATGTCCGGCGTCGGTGGGGCGCCGCGCTTGAACGCGCGCCAGGCGTAGAGCCCGGCCCCGGCGGCGATCAGGAGGAAGAACGCCGCCTCGATCAGGAAGCCGGCCCAGATGTTGTTCTCGAAGAAGAGGTCGTTGAGCAGCCAGGCGATCCCGTGCATGATCATCGCCAGGGCGAGGAGGACGAAGACGCCGGCCGCGATCGCGGTGACCGAGCCCTGAAGCAGGCGGTTGAGCTTCTCGGTGACCTCCGTCTTGGCGAGCTCGATCTCCTCGCGGACGAGGACGGTGGCGCGATCGGAGATCTCGAAGACGAGCTCGCCGACGGTCATCTCGTCGGTCGACTGGCTGGCCTCCTCCGTCGCCGGGCCGCCGGCCGGACCGGAGCCAGGAGGGGCCTGCCCGCTTATGCGAGGTCCGTCCCAGGCGAAGCCGAGGAGGGACCCGTTTCGTTGGGGTCGCTCACTCGGGCGGTTCCTCCTTGAAGACGCGCCGGTAGATCACCTCGGAGAGGCGATGCGCCGCCACCGTCGCCAGCGCCCCGGTCGCCGCGAGGAGTGCCGCCCAGATCAGTCTGCCGCAGGATGTAGCTGTCCACTTCCGCTCCTTGTCGCGCTACTTGGTCTGCGCAGCGGAGTAAACCAACTCCGGGCGCTCGCCACCGGGCCGGTCGCCCCCGCGCTCGGGGTAGGTGCCCCAGCGCTCGAAGAACCCGCGGTAGACGGCGTGGGTCCAGCGGCGTCGGCCGCCTCGAGCAGCCCGTGGGAGCCGGCGGGCAGGATCCAGACCCGGACCAGGTCGTTGTCCTTGGCCGCCTCGGCGAGGATCCGCGCCTGCTCGACCTTGACGATCGGATCGTCCTCGGGGTGGAGGATGAGCAGCGGGACCCTGGCGTCGCCAACTTGGTCGCGGCCGGTCGATCGCCGCCAGATCTCATCGGCGTCGAGCCCGTAGTAGGGAGCACGTGACGTACTCCATCACGTGGAGCATGTCCTCGGCCTCAGGCGGCCAGCGGCCCGAGCGCACCCGCGAGGTCAGCGCCGCCTCGAAGGCGCGGTGCAGCGCGTAGCGGGGATGGCCACGGGGCACCGGCTCGGACAGTCGCCCCCAGACCTCCTTCGGCACCGCCGGCGGCGAGACCGACGAGGATCCCGCCGTCCAGCGCGTCTGCGGTCTCGTCGTAGTGAGAGGCGTTCAGCGACGCAGCCACCGCCGAGCGAGATCCCCAGCGTGCCGACGCTGGTCGCGCCGAGGCTCCTTCAGGTAGCGAGCGAGGGCGAGGATGTCCAGCCCCTCCTTCCAGCCGCCGGTGGAAGGAGCCGGCGTAGTCAGCTCGGTCATCCCGAAGCTGCGGAGGTCGAGCACCGCGACGTTGAAGCCCCACTCGTAGTAGGCGCGGACGGCGATCTGAGCGGACGTAGTCGAACCGGCTCGAGGTGAAGAGCCCGTGGACGACGATCAGGCCGGGTCGCGCCGCCTCCTGAAGCGCGATCGAGGCGGCGATCCGCTCGCCGTCCGCCCCCTCGACGATGTGATCCTGGAACTGGCCGGGATAGCGGTAGCCGATCACCGCCCCCTCCCGGTGCTGGGCGACGACGAAGTTGGAGATGTCGGCGAGGCCCATGCGAGCCTCGGCCCAGTCGCTGTGCTGGAGGTGCTGCGGGATCGCCTTCAGGTCGCCCATCAGCGCGTCCATGCGTCCGCTCGCGCTCCGGGGGGACCGGCAGCGAGCGCGGCGTGCGCCGCGCGAGGTCGATGAGGAAGTCGCGGACCCGGCCACCGACAAGCTGCCCCAGCAGCCAGAGAGGCAGCAGCACGATCCCCACGAAGACGTTGGCCAGCTTCGCGGCGCCGTGCAGGACCTGGTCCTGGCGGCGCGTCCGTGCCAGCCCTTCCCACATCGTACTTAGCCCGCGACTCGCTCGGCCGCCGGACGCGGCTCGAGCCCCCCGCAGATCGTCTCGACCACCAGCTCCTTGGCGTGCTCGAAGTCCTCATCGGCGCCCGGGACCACCTCGAAGATCCAGCCGGTGAGGAGCTGCTCGATCGCCCCGTAGAAGAGCATCGAGGCGAAGGCCGGGCTGACGTCCTTGCGGAACTCGCCGGCAGCCTGGGCGTCGGCGACGATCTTCTCGATCAGCTCGTACGCCTGACTGATCTCGGCGAGGTGGGTGCGGCCGAATGAGTTCGCCGCCCTGGTGACCTCGACGATGATCACCTTCATCAGCTCGGGCTCGTGACGATAGGACTCGATGATGAAGCCGGCGACCCCGCCGAGCTTCTCGCGGACCGAGCCGCCGCCCTCGCTGGACCTTCTCGCTGGCGTCGAGCAGGAGCGACCAGCGCTCGGTGAAGAGCTCGTTCAGCATCTGGTCCTTGGAGTCGAAGTAGTGGTAGACGAGGCCGTAGGCGACCCCGGCCTCGCTGGCGACGTCCGAGACCCGGGCGCTGTGGAAGCCCTGGCGGGCGAAGACCCGAATCGCGGCGTCGAGGATCGCCCGGCGCTTGTCGGCCTGCCCGTTGCGGCCATCAGCTCGCTCCCGCGGTCATGGCGGCTCGGCGACCCGCGCGGCGGCCTCGGAAGCCTGGGGCCAGCGGTAGGCGCCCTCGCGCCGGTTTCGCAGCGAGGGCAGGCTCTGACGGATCCGGTCCTGGGCGGAGAAGTCGAGTTCGGCGCTGACGAAGCACTCGCGTGTCCGGGGCCTCGGCGAGGACGACCCCCCACGGGTCGACGATCAGCGAGCGGCCAAAGCTCCGGTAGTGCGGCGGCGCCTCGCCGATCTGGTCGGCGGCGACGATGAAGACCTGGTTCTCGACCGCGCGGGCGCGCAGCAGGAGCTCCCAGTGGTCGCGGCCGGTGCGCTCGGTGAAGGCGGAGGGCACCGTGACCACGCGCGCCTCGCGGAGAGCGAGGATCCGGTAGAGCTCGGGGAAGCGGAGGTCGTAACAGATGGTCAGCCCGACCGGGACACCGCCGACGTCGGCGACGACGATCTCGTCGCCCGGCTCCTCGGTCGCCGACTCGCGGTAGGCGACGCCGTCGACGTCCACGTCGAACATGTGGATCTTCCGGTAGACGGCGTGCCGCTCGCCGTCGGGCCCGAGGAGGACCGAGGTGTTGGAGAGCTTCTCCCGGCCCGGGACCCGCTCGGGGACGCTCCCGGCGACCAGGTGGATGCCCAGCTCGCGGGCCCAGCCGGCGGCCGCGGTCAGCGCGGGGCCGTCGAGTGGCTCGGCGGCGGCGCGCAGCGTCTCGGCGTCGCCGAGGACGGTCCACTTCTCCGGGAGCACGACCAGCTCGGCGCCGTCGCCGGCGGCGCCCCGGACGAGCCGCTCGGCCACCTCGAGGTTGCGCTCGTAGTCCCCGGTTGAGTTGAGCTGTACAGCGGCGGCGCGCATCGTTTCTCCTCGCTGATCCAGCCTGGCCGCCGCGCGGCCGATGTTCGGCTGACTGACCAGTCAATCTAGCGCCCGGGCCTCGGCGTACGTTGCGCGAAAGCTCGCGGCACCGTGAGCCCTCGCAGGTTCCAGGCGGGGTCCAAGCGGGCAGACCGAGAGGGATGCCTCGCTGGCTGCCCCGACCGAAGACGGCGTTCGAGTCCCGCACCGAGGTCTGGCGCGAGGCCGGACTCGGCTCGGAGATCGACCGGGCGGCGGCCCGCCGGGGCCGGGGCGGGGCCGTGATCGCGCTGCGTGCTGATCGGCGCTGTGCTCTTCCTCTTCTCCGAGCGAAAGGAGCTCTTCCCCGGCTACGGGCTCGAGGTGCGGATCGCCACCGTGGCCCTCCTGGTGATTCTCGGCTGGGCGCTCGCCCGCTCGCTGGGCCGAGGGATGGGTCCGGCGCTCTACCGGCGACTCGAGCCCGGCACCGCCGGGACGATCGGCTTTCTCGTCCGCCTGCTGACGATCGGGTTGGTGGTGCGTGATTGCGCTCCGCATCGCGGGGCTGAAGCCGGGCACCCTGGCGGTGGGCGGCGCGTTCACCGCGGTGATCCTCGGGCTCGCGGCCCAGCAGGTGCTCGGCAACCTGCTGGCGGGAATCGTCCTGCTCGGCAGCAGGCCTTTCCGGGTGGGCGAGCGGATCAGGCTGCAGGGCGGTGTGCTGGCCGGGCGAGACCGACGGCATCGTCGGCCAGTTCGGCCTCTTCTACACCACCCTCGTCAATGGCGCCGATCGGATCCTCGTCCCGAACGGCATCCTCCTTCAGTGCGCGGTCACCCCTCTTCGTGAGCCCGAGCGGGTCGAGCTCCGCGCTCGGATCGACGCCGGCGCCGCTCGCCCGAGCGTTCGCCGGGGTCGGCGAGGGCGTCTCGCGGGTGATCCGGCGCCCGCCGATGCTCTCCCGGGGCCAGCTCACACTACTTCCGCTGGCAGGCTCGGCCGGACTCCTCGAAGGCCCAGCGAGAGCTCGGCTGGGAGGTAACCCCTTTGGAGGACGGCATCCGAAGGACGCTTTCCGAGAGCGGCCTTCTTGAATAAGCTTTCGGCGCGAGGGGGGCGCACACTCGGACAGAGTTGAGGGAGAGGGTATGAGCGCCACGCCGGGAACCGAGCAGCCTGCCGCGCCTGCGGCGCGGCTAATCCCGCCGGCTCACGCTTCTGCGGGAGCTGCGGAGCGAGTCTCGCCGCTCCTGCGTCCGTGCCCGAGCTGCGGAGCTGAGAACCCGGAGGGCCAGCCCTTCTGCAACTCCTGCGGATCGCCAGCCTCGATCGGACCGAGCCCGCGACCACGGCTCCCGGCCCGGCAGCGCGCCACGCCGGAGGTCGACGGGCGAGCGCAAGCAGGTGACCGTCCTGTTCGCCGACGTCATGGGCTCCATGGACATGGCGGAGCAGGTCGACCCGGAGCGAGTGGCGTCAGATCATGCAGCGCTTCTTCTCGATCCTCTCGGACGGCGTGCGCCGGTTCGAGGGACGGTCGACAAGTTCACCGGCGACGGGATCATGGCCCTGTTCGGCGCGCCGATCGCGCACGAGGACCATGCCGCGCGGGCCTGCTTCGCGGCCCTCCAGATCGGGCGAGCTCGTCACCGAGTACGCGACCGAGCTGCGACGCGGCCAAGGGCATGAACTTCTCGGTCCGGATCGGGATCAACTCGGGCGAGGTGGTCGCGGGTGCAATCGGTGACGGAGGGCGAGCTCGAGTACACCGCCGTCGGCCACACCGTCGGCCTCGCGCAGCGGATGGAGGCGCTCGCCGAGCCCGGCAAGGCCTACCTCACCGAGCACGCGGCGAAGCTCGCCGAGGGCTATCTGGAGCTCGAGCGACCTCGGCGAGTTCGAGGTCAAGGGGGCAAGCCGGCCGATCCGCGTCTTCGAGCTCGTCGGTGCCGGCTCAGCTCGCGTCCCGTCTCGACCTCTCGCGAGGAGCGCGGTCTCTCCACGCTTCGTCGGCCGCGTGGAGGAGATGCAGGTGCTCGAGGAGGCGCTCGAGCGAGCGCAAGCAGGGGCGCGGCGGCGTGATCGGCGTCGTCGCCGAGCCCGGGGTCGGCAAGAGCCGGCTCTGCCACGAGTTCGCGGAGCGCTGCCGAGCGCAGGGGCTCGACGTCTACGAGACCCAGGCGCAGGCGCACGGCGACGGCGATCCCCTTCCTGCCGGTGCTGCAGATGATGCGCGGCTACTTCGGGATCGAGGAACGGGATTCCGAGCGTATGGCGAGGGAGAAGATCGCCGGCCGCCTACTGCTGCTCGACCCCGATTTCGCCGACGACCTCCCGCTGGTCTTCGACTTCCTCGGCGTCCCGGACCCGGAGCGGCCGGCGCCACAGGTGAGCGCCGAGGCGCGCCAGCGCGCTGCTTCGCGGTGTGATCCGGCAGCTCTACCGGGTCCCCGGCCGCACCGACGTCGTCGTCAACGTGATCGAGGACCTGCACTGGATGGACGAGGGCAGCGAGCAGTTCATCGCCGAGATCGTTTCGGCGGTCGAGGGAACCGCCACCCTGGCGCTGGTCAACTTCCGGCCCGAGTACCAGGCCGAATGGGCCGGACTCGCCCGTCTACCGGCGCGCTCCCGCTCGTACCGCTCGGGCCGGAGTCGACCAAGGAGCTGCTCGCCGACCTCGCCGGCGAAGATCCCTCCCTCGACGGACTCGCCGAGCTCGTCCACGAGCGCACCGGCGGGAACCCGTTCTTCATCGAGGAGGTCGTCCGCGAGCTCGTCGAGGCCGGATACCTCGTGGGCGAGCGCGGCGCGTACCGGCTGACGAGGCCGGTCGACGACACCGGCGTGCCGGCGACGCGTGCAGGCGATCCTCGCCGCCCGGATCGATCGCCTCGAGACCGCCAAGGCGCTCCTCCAGGCCGGCATCGGTGATCGGCAAGGAGGTGCCCGAGCCGCGCCCTGCGCCGCGGTCGCCGGGATCGATGACGAGGCCCTCGCCGAGGGGCTGAAGGAGCTGATCGGTGCCGGCTTCCTCTACGAGGCGGAGATCTATCCGGAGCGCGTGCTCGCCTTCAGTCACCCGCTGACGCAGGAGGTCGCCTACGGCTCGCAGCTCGGCGAGCAGCGCGCGGTGGCCCACGCCGCGACCGCCCATGCGCTGATCGAGCTGAACTCGGAGCGTCACGACGAGCTCGCGGCGCTGATCGCCCAGCACCTCGAGCGTGGGCGGCGAGACAGCTGGAGGCGGCGCGATGGAACGCGCGCGCGGCCCACTGGGCCGGCTACGCGCACCCCCGTGACGCGCTCCGGCTGTGGACCAAGGTCTCCGAGCTGGTCTCGGAGCTTCCCGAGGACGAGGAGACCGCGGCCCTCGGCGTGTCTTCTCGAGGTTGCTGCAGCTCGACTACGCGTGGCGCCTGGGGATGGAGCAGGAGCGCATCGACTCGCTGATCGAGGAAGCGCGGGCGATCGCCACCGCGGACCGACGATCTGCGCTCGCTGACCCTGCTGAAGGCTGATGGAGTCCGCGCGCCCGGGCATGGAGCTGACCGCGGAGCAGTGGACCGCGCGCTGCGCGGGAGTCGATCGAGCTCTGCGGACCAGTCGGGCGACCGGACGCCTCCGGATCGCGATGCGGGCCGACGGCCTCCTACGCGTACCTAACGCGCCGGCGAGTGGGACGAATGCAATCGGGTCCTCGACGAGGTGCTCGAGATGAGCGGCGACGATCACAGCGCCGGAGCGGGCATCATCATCGGCTGTCCGTACGCGTTCGCGAACCAGTTCAAGGGCGTCGTCTGTCGCGAGCGTGGCGAATACGAGCGCAGCGACGAGCTGTTCGATACGGCGCTACGGATCGCGGCGGAGCAGGGCGACCCCGAGACCGAGAGCTGGACGCGAGGCCAGAAGGCGATGCTCCTGTCGATTCGAGGGGAAGCGGACGGGGGTCTCGCCCTCGCGCAGCGAAACTACGAGCTGGCCGAGCGGCTCGGCGACGTCTTCTCCCGGACCTGGGCGCTGGTCTCCCTTTCCTTGGTGCGCATCGCAAACGGGCGATTTCGCCGGGGCGCTCGACGCGATCGAGCGCGCGGAGCACCTCTACCGGGAGGCGATGAAGAGCGGCGGCGAAGCCGAGGCCTGGCGGCTCGCGGTGCACGCGCAGGCGCTGCTCGGGGTCGGGCGAGTTCCCGAAGCGCTCGAGGAGGCCGAGCGCGCCGCCACCATCGCTCGCGATCGAGGCATGCGCTGGTCGCTGCCGCGTTCGCTTCGCGCCCTGGGACGAGCCCGGGCCGCCGTCGGCGACGCGGAGAGCGCCCGCGAGGCGTTCGACGAGGCAGTGGAGGTCGCTCGCGCAATCGGGCTCCCGGATGGAGCTCGACTCGATCGAGGCCGACCGGGACGAGGCGCAGGTGGGAGCGTCCTAGGAGCGGTTCCCGGAGGGTGCCCGAGGCCCGGCAGGAAGCGGCCGACCCGGGAGGCCCAGTCGCAGGTAGGGCTCGCCGTGGGCGCGGATGCAGGAAGGGCTCCTCGACCAGCCGGACCTGGACCTCGAACGCGACGATCCCGCCGGAATCGCGGCGAGAGAGAGCCAGGTCGGGACCAGCAGCGCGAAGCCCACCCAGGCGATCACCATGAACGTGTAGATCGGGTTGCGGCAGAGCCGAAGACGCCGCCGGTGACCAGCTCGGTGCGCTCCTCCGGTCCACCCCGATCCGCCACGAGGCGCCCATCGCCATCTGGGCGAAGAAGGTGCCGGCGATCCCGACCCCGCAGAGGACGAAGCCGAGCGCGTGCACGCGGCGTCTCGTCCAGCTCGTCGATCGGCTCGAGGACGTCGGCGAGGACCAGGACGGGGTTCAGCCGCGCCCATCGCGACCGAGGCGACGAAGAGCCCCCCGCCGAGCAGCTCCAGCGGCGGAGCGCCGCCGAGGCTCGCGATCCCGGTGCCGCCGGTGGTGCGCAGGGCGACGGCGACCCGCACGCCGAAGGCGAGCGCCAGATAGACGACCAGCAGGCCGACGCGCCCAGCCGGCCACACTCAGCGAGTCGGCGCCGTTCGCGTCCGGCTCGGAGCCGCGGCGGCGCTCGAGCTCGGCCACGAGCGCCTTGGTGTGCATCGCGGCCAGCAGGTCGTTGAGCGGCTGGATCCCGGCCTCGATCAGCTGCCATCGCCTCGTCGCGCGTCCATCTCGCCGGCGAGCCGCTCCATCAGCACGTCGACCTCCTCGCTTCACCAGGTCGGCCATCGCCTCCTTGTAGCGGAGCGTGTCGTAGACGGTGAAGCCGATCCGCTCGTCGTAGCCGCCGGCGCGGAAGCGGCTGATCGCCTCGACGATCCGCACGTCGCTCGGCGAGTAGCCGTCCTCGTCGGGAGTGAGCACCTCGAGCTCGGCGAGGCGGTCGAGCGCCTCCTGCGGGATGTCGTAGCGGTGGCGGACCTCGGCGGCGCTGACCCGCTCGCTCTCGCCCGCCAGCGCCCGCTCGAGCAGCTTGTCGCCGAGCTCGATCAGCGCCTTGGCGCGCTCGGGGTCCTCCTCGAGCAGGTCCTTGATCACCCGCAGCGGCATGTAGCGCTCCTCCTGGAGCTGCTTGATCAGGCGGATCCGCTCGACGAACTCGGCCGGGTAGTAGGCCATGTTGCGGCGAGGTCTTGACCGGCTCGGGCAGCAGGCCCTCGCGGAGGTAGTGCTTGATCGTCGCCGCCGAGACGCCCGGAGGCCTCGGCCAGCTCCCCCATCCGCAGCATCTCCTCGGGTTCCTGTGCGCTCCTCGCTCCGCGTCGGCGCTCATGCCAGGAACGCCTCCGCCTTCGGGCCCGGCGTCGGGCGCCCTTGGCCGCGCCGGCTCCTCGACAGCGCCGCGATCTCCTCCGCCGAGTAGCCGGCCGCTCGCGCAGCACCTCGTCGGTGTGCTCGCCGAGCGCCGGCGCCGGCCGCTCGACCGCGGCCGGGGTGCGGCGAGAGCTTCACCGGGAAGCCGAGCTGGCGCACCGGTCGCCGAACGCCGGGCTGCTCGAGCTCGACGACCATCTCCGCGCTCGCGGACCAGCTCGGAGCTCGAGCGCCTCGTCGAGGTCGAGGACCGGCTCGATGCAGCAGTCGTGCTCGTCGTTGAACGCGCGCCACTCCTCGCGGGTCCGCGCCGGAAGATCTCGGCGACCTCGGCGTGGGCGTCGGATCCGGGCGCGCTCGAACTGCTGCTCGATCAGGTCCTCGCGGCCGACGCCGCGGCACCAGGCCTGCCAGAACTTCGGCTCCAGCGCGCCGCAGGTGACCCAGCCGTCCTTCGCCTCGTAGGGCCGGTAACAGATGATCCCGCCCGGCGAGCTCGAGCTCGCCGCGCTCGGGGACCTCGCCCGTCGGCGAAGTAGCGGGCGGCGACCATCGCCAGCCAGGACGAGCGAGCCGTCGGTCATCGAGACGTCGACGAGCTGGCCCTCGCCGGAGCGCTCGCGCCTCGTGGAGCGCGGCGAGGATCCCGAACGCGCGCCATCAGCGCGCCGCCGCCGAGGTCGGCGATCTGGCCCGGCGGACTGGATCGGCGGCCCGCCGGCCTCGCCGGTCAGGCCGAGCAGGCCGTTGAGGCCGAGGTAGTTCATGTCGTGGCCGGCGCGGTCGCGGTTGGGGCCGTCCTGGCCGTAGCCGGTGATCGGGCAGTAGACGAGCGCCGGGTTCGCCTCGCTTCAGCGCCTCGTAGCCGACGCCGAGGCGGTCGAGCACGCCCGGGCGGAAGCTCTCGACCAGCACGTCGGCGTCCTCGCGCCAGCTCGCAGCAGCGCCTCGCGGCCGCCCTCCTGCTTCAGGTCGAGGCGGATCGAGCGCTTGTTGCGGTTGAGCGCCAGGTACAGCGCGGAGCGGGTGCCGAGCGGCGTCTGCTCGTCGTCCCCGTAGTAGGGCGGCGCCCAGCGGACGTAGTCGCCGGCGCCGGTGTCCTCGACCTTGATCACGTCGGCGCCCAGGTCG
This sequence comes from uncultured Solirubrobacterales bacterium, assembly GCA_963818205.1. GTDB lineage: Bacteria > Actinomycetota > Thermoleophilia > Solirubrobacterales > 70-9 > CAVVYV01. The sequence goes on along the minus strand of CAWFRG010000009.1, from coordinate 185,528 downwards.
GCGAGCAGCAGCGTGCAGAAGCCGCCGGGCAGCAGCCGGGTGAGGTCGAGGACCCGGACGTCTGAGAGGGGGCCCGCCATCGCTCAGGCGTTCGCGGCCTCGCCCGCTTCGGGAGCCCGAGCAGCTCGCGGGCCTCGGCGACGGTGGCGGCGCGGCGGCCGACGTCCTCGGCCATCTGCCGCGCCTTCGCGATCAGCTCGCCGTTCGACTTCGCCATCTCGCCGTTCGGCAGGTAGAGGTTGTCCTCGAGCCCGGCGCGGACGTTGCCGCCGAGGTTCAGCGAGGCGGCGAGCAGCTTCCACTGGTCGCGCGAGACGCCGATCACCTGCCAGTTGTTCGGGCCCTCGGGCCCGCCGGGGATCTGCTCGGACATGAAGCGCGACGTTCCGCGGCACCGGCCGGATGCCGCCGGTCACCCCCATCACCAGCGAGATCTGAAGCGGCGGCTCGAGCATCCCCATGTCGAGGAACGGATCGAGGTTGGCGACGTGGCCGGCGTCGAAGCACTCGTGCTCGGGCTGGATCCCGAGCTCGATCATCTCCTCATGAACTGGGTGATCAGGTCGAAGCTGTTCTCGAACACCGCCTTGAAGACGAAGTCCTTGCGCCGCCGGGAGTACTTGGCGTAGTTCATCGAGCTCATGTTCAGCGCCGCGACGTCGGGCTTCAGCTCGCGCAGGTACTCGAGCCGCTTCTCGATCGGCACCCCGATCGCGCCGGTCGAGTAGTTGATGATCACGTCGTCGACCTCGGCCCGGATCGCCTCGGTGATCGCCCGGAAGTCCTCGATCTCGTACGAGGGGGTGCCGTCGGGGGTGCGGGCGTGGATGTGGATCTGGGAGGCGCCCTCGTCGACCGCTCGGCGCGCCTCGGCCGCGTACTCCTCCGGGCGTGTAGGGGATCGCCGGGCACTGGTCGCGGTTGGCGATCGCCCCCGAGATCGAGTAGCTGATGATCACCGGGTCCTCGAAGCGTCACCGAGGTACTCGCGCGAACCGTCGACGGCTCGAGCTCAACCGGCATCACCCCGTGCTTCTTCCAGGGCCGCTCGACCCGCTTGTCCTTCGCCATCCGCAGGCCCGCGGATGATCGTCGGGCGGGTCTCGCGCGGGTCGATGACGTCGTCGATCAGGTCGTTCTTGGCGGCGATGTAGGGGTCGATCGTCTCCTTCACCTTCGCGACCATCTCCGCCCGGGTTCTCGGGGTCGTCGGAGGCCTCGATCGCCGAGCGGCCGATGATGTTGACCGCGCCCTCCGGGCCCATCACCGAGATCTCGGCGGTCGGCCAGGCGACGATCAGGTCGGGCTCGTAGGCCTTGCCGTTCATCACGTAGTAGCCGGCGCCGTAGGCCTTGCGGACGACCACGGTCACCTTGGGGACCGTCGCCCGCGAGACCGCGTAGAGCATCTTCGCGCCGTGGCGGATGATCCCGGCGTGCTCGACCTTGGAGCCGACCATGAAGCCGGGCACGTCCTGGAGGAAGAGCAGCGGGATGCCGAAGGCGTCGCAGAGGTTGACGAAGCGCGCCGCCTTGTCGGCGGAGTCGTTCTCGAGGATGCCGCCGAGCTGCTTGGGCTGGCTGGCGACGATCCCGCACGGCTGCCCGCCGAAGCGGGCGAGGCAGGTGATGATCGTCTTCGCGAACTTCGGCTTGATGTCGAGGATCTCGCCGTCGTCGACGATCTCCTTGATCACCTCGTACATGTCGTAGGGGTGCCGCGCCGACTCGGGGACGATGTCGAGCAGCTTCTCCGACATCCGGTCCTCCGGGTCCTTGGTCTCGCGGATCGGCGGGCGCTCCTCGCAGTTGGCGGGGAAGAAGGAGAGGTAGCGCTTGATCGACCTCGATGCACTCCTCGTCGTCCTTGACCTCGAGGTCGCCGACGCCCGACTTGCGGCAGTGGACCTTGGCGCCGCCGAGGTCCTCCATCGAGATGTCCTCGCCGGTGACCGCCTTGGTCAGGTGCGGGCCGGCCAGCGCCATCGCGCCCTGGCCGACGACCATCGGGACGAAGTCGGCGAGGCCGGGGATGTAGGCGGTCCCGGCCGCGCAGGGGCCGAGCATCGCCGCGACCATCGGGATCACCCCCGACATCGTCACCTCCTCGCGGAAGAGGTGGCCGGAGCCGGCGAACAGCGAGCCCGCCGCCTCCTGGATCCGGGCGCCCGGCGGAGTCGAGCAGCCAGACCATCGGCATCCGCTTCTGCAGCGCCATCTCGCGCAGGCGGCCGACCTTGAGCTCGCCGGTCATCCCCATCGAGCCGGCCATCACGGTGAAGTCGTAGGCGGCGATCGCGCAGGTGCGCCCGTCGACGTCGCCCCAGCCGGTGATCACCCCGTCGGCGGGCGCCTCCCGCCCTCCATCGCGCGCTGGGAGAAGTGGGGCCCGCCGTGGATCCCCATCTCGACGAAGCTGCCCTCGTCGCAGAGCAGGTCGAGGCGCTCGCGGGCGGTGAGCTTGCCGCGCTCGTGCTGGACGGCGATCTTCTCCTCGCCGCCGCCGAGCTTGGCCTGCTCTCGACGCTCGTGGAGGTCCTCCACCAGGGGCTTCATGCCGGTCTCGTTGCCGTGCTCGGTCTTCCCGGCGCCTCCGGAGCCTCAGCCGGCTGCGTCGGCTTCGGGGGCAGCGCCTCCGACTCACTCGCGGGCTGCCCCTCGCCGACCGCGTCGCGCTCCTCGGCCTTCTGCCGCCCCTCCCTCGCCTCCTGCTCTTCGGTCTCGGTCCTTCCGCCTGATCGTCCATCAGCGCCCCTTCCATTCGGGCTCGCGCTTTTCGAAGAACGCCTTGACGCCCTCCTGGATGTCCTCGGTCGAAAAGGTCAGGGAGAGCTGGGAGCGCAGGAACTCGAGCGCGTCGTCCAGGGCCATGTCCTGCTGGCGGTACATGGCGTCGTGGCCGAGCCGCATCAGCACCGGGCTCTTCGACGCGAGCTTGCTCGCCCACTCGTCCACCGCCGCATCGAACTCGTCCGCCGGCACGACCTTGTTGGCGAGCCCGTAGTCGACCGCCTCCTCCGCGGAGATCTGCTCGCCGAGCAGCATCATCTCGTTCACCTTCTTGCGCGGAACGTTCCGGTAGATGATCGACATGATCATGTAGGGGAAGGCGCCGACGTTGATCTCCGGCGTCCCGAAGCGGGCCCCCTCCTTGGCGATCAGCAGATCGCAGGAGAGCGCGAGCCCCATGCCGCCGGCGAGCACGTGGCCGTTGGCCGCGCAGAGCGAGGGCTTGCCGAGCCGCGGCATCAGCCGGAAGAACTCGAGGAAGAGGTCGGAGGCGAAGTGCTTCTCGACCAGCGGCGCGTCGGCGGCGAAGCCGCCGAGGTCGGCCCCGGCGCAGAAGACCTTGTCGCCGGCCCCGGTCAGCACCACCGCCCGCACCTCGTCGTCGTCGCGGGCCCGCTTCATCGCCTCGACCAGAGCCGCGAGCAGCTCGCCGTTGAGCGCGTTTCGCTGATCGGGCCGTTCAGGGTCACCGTCGCGACCCCGTCGCGGACCTCGTAGAGGAGCTCCTCGGCCATCCTGGCCAGCCTAGTGGATCTGGAGACGAATGGGAAGTGCTACGTCCTACTGCCATCAGCGCGGGTTGCAGTGGGAAGTAGGAAGTTCTACACTCCACTTCGAGTGGCCACCGCGACCGCCACCGTCATCAAGCCCGACCACGGCGCCAAGCGCGACCACTTCATCTTCACCGACGAGCACGAGGAGCTGCGCGAGTCGATGAAGTCGTGGGTGCTGAAGGAGTGCACCCCGAACCGGTTCGAGTGGGAGGAGAACCTCTGGCCGGACTCGATCCTGAAGCGTGCCGCCGACCTCGGCTACATCGGCCTCTGCTACCCGGAGGAGTACGGCGGCCAGGGCGGCGACTACTTCTACTCCCTGGTCCGCGCCGACGCGATGAGCTACTCGCGGCTGCGGCGGGCTCAACATGGGCTTCGCGGTCCACACCGACATGGCGACGCCGCCGATCCACCTGCTCGGCACCGAGGACCAGAAGCAGCGCTACCTGGTCCCCTCGATCAAGGGCGAGCTGATCAGCTGCCTCGGGATCACCGAGCCCGGCGCCGGCTCCGACGTCGCCGGCATCCGCACCACCGCCAAGCGCGACGGCGACGAGTACGTGATCAACGGCTCCAAGACCTTCATCACCAACGGCCTCCGCGCCAACTACATCGTGCTGGTCGCGAAGACCGACCCGGACGCAGGCCATGACGGGATCACCCTGTTCATCGTCGACATCCGCGACAGCGACGGCAAGGAGGTCGAGGGCTTCAGCGTCTCCCGGAAGCTCGAGAAGATGGGCATGCACGCCTCCGACACCGGCGAGCTCTCCTTCCAGGACGTCCGCGTCCCGGCCGAGAACCTGCTGGGCCAGGAGGGCAAGGGCTTCTACCACATCTCCTGGGAGCTCCAGGGCGAGCGGCTGGTCGCCGCGATCGGCTGCGTCTCGGGCGCCGAGCGCGTCTTCGAGCGCACGCTCGAGTACGCGAAGGAGCGCGAGGCCTTCGGCCGCCCGATCGGCAGCTTCCAGGCGATCCGCCACAAGTTCGCCGAGATGTCGGTGAAGATCGAGGCCGCGAAGCAGATGGTCTACGCGACCGCCTGGCGCTTCGCGAACGGCGAGTACCCGGTCCGCGAGATCACGCAGGCGAAGCTCTACGCCTCACGGATGATCGAGGAGGTCGCCGACGACGCGATCCAGATCCACGGCGGCTACGGCTACATGAAGGAGTACGAGGTCGAGCGCGCCTACCGCGACGCCCGCCTCAACCGGATCGGCGCCGGCACCGACGAGATCATGCTCGAGGTGATCGGGCGCTCCTACGGGCTCTAGGCCGGCCGCAGCGGCCCCGACCGGTTGAAGCCGGGCCGCTGCGGGGCCCAGGCTAGGCCTTCGCCTGCTCCTTGTAGCGCTCGATGTTCTCCTCCGCCGTGTCGGCGATCGCGCGGATCTCGATCGCGCCCTCGCGGACCGGTGATCTCTGGGCCCACTCGACCGCCTCGTCGATGTCCTTGCACTCGAGGATCCAGAAGCCGGCGATCTGCTCCTTCGACTCCGCGAACGGGCCGTCGGTGACGACGACCTTGCCGTCCTCGCCGTAGCGGAGCGTCCGCGCCGAGGCGCTCGGACCGAGGCCCTCGGCCCTGCAGAAGACGCCCGCCTTCTTCAGCTCGTCGTTGTACTCGTCCATCTCGGCGACGATCTCCTCCATCTGCTCGGGCGTGGCCTGCTCGATGCAGGACTCGTCGCCGATCAGGGAGACCAAGAACTTCCTCATCGATACCTCCTGTTCGAGCGGCGCCAATCGCCGCTTTCACCATAACGACGAGCGGAACGCGCCGATTCGACGTTTTTTCCGAGCTCCTCGATCCGGCGCTCGAGGAAGGCCCGCTGGACCGGGTTGGTGCTGAGCTCGAGCCCCCGGCGATAGGCGTCCACGGCCTCGTCGTCGCGGCCGAGGCGCGCCAGCAGGTCGGCGCGGCTGACGTGGAAGGGCGCGTAGCGGTCGAGGCCCTCGATCGCGTCGATCAGCTCCAGGCCCGCCTCCGGCCCGCGGTCCATCGCCACCGCGATCGCGCGGTTCAGCTCGATCACGGGCGAGGGCTGGATCCGGCGCAGCTGTCCGTAGAGGAGGCCGATCCGGCGCCAGTCGGTGTCCTCGGCGCGCTCGGCGCGGGCGTGCTCGGCGGCGATCCGCGCCTGGATCGAGTAGGGGCCGACGACCCCGGTGAGCGACTCGACCAGCCCCAGCCCCTCCTCGATCTGGGCGCGGTCCCAGAGCGAGCGGTCCTGGTCGCTCCAGCAGCACCATCTCCCCCGCCTCGTCCAGGCGCGCGTCACGCCGCGAGTGCTGGAGCAGCATCAGCGCCAGCAGCGCCCGCGCCTCGGGCTCGCTCGGGAAGGGTCTCGACCAGCACGCGCGCGAGCCGGATCGCCTCGTCGGCGAGCTCGGTGCGGATCAGCGACTCGGAGCCGCGAGGCGAAGTAGCCCTCGTTGAAGATCAGATAGAGCGTCGCCAGCACCGACGGTCAGCCGCTCGGGCAGCTGCTCGGCCGAGGGGACCTCGTAGGGGATCTTCGGCGTCGCGGATCTTGCCCTTCGCCCGGACCAGCCGCTGCGCCATCGTCGCCTCGGAGGTCGAGGAAGGCGCTGGCGATCTCGGCCGTGGTCAGGCCGCCGAGCGTGCGCAGGGTGAGCGCGACCCGCGCCTGCGGCCGCAGCGCCGGGTGGCAGCAGGTGAAGATCAGCCGCAGCCGGTCGTCGGGCATCTCGTCCTCGGGCTCGCTCCCTCCCGGCCTCGATCTCCTCGGACGCTCGGCGCCAGCCGCTCCAGGCCCTCGAGCACCTCCTTCTTCACCTGCAGCGTCCGCTCGCGCCGCAGCCGGTCGATCGCCTTGTTGCGCGCGACGCGGGTGATCCAGGCGCCCGGGTTGTCCGGGACGCCGTCGCGCGGGCCAGCGCTCCAGCGCGACCACGAACGCCTCCTGCACCGCCTCCTCGGCGGCGTCGAAGTCGCCGAGGACCCGGATCAGGCTCGCGACCGCCCGTCCCGACTCGTGCCGGAACAGGCGGTCGACGAGCTGATCGAAGGGATCCCTATGACGCGCGGGCCTTGCGCCGGCCTCGGTCGGGTCCTCGTAGCCGTACTCCGAGTAGTCCATCACCGGGCGCACCTCGACCGAGCCGTCCCGGACGGGATCTTCTTCGCGTACTCGAGGGCCTCGTCGAGGTCCTTGCACTCGAGCAGGTAGAAGCCGCCGACCTGCTCCTTCGACTCGGCGAACGGGCCGTCGGTGACGGCGGCTCCTCGCCGCTCCTCGATCGTCACCGTGGACGCGGTCGCGCTCGGCTGGAGGGCCTCGCCGGCGATGAAGGCGCCCTTCTCGACCGCCTCCTTGCCGTAGGCGTCCCAGCGGTCCATCTCCGCCTTCATCTCCTCAGGGGTGGCGTCCTCCATGCCACCCTCCTCAGCGATCAATGCGAGCAGATACTTCATCGATCTTCCTCCTTGTTTCGGCGCTCAGGCCGTTACCTACGCGGGGGCCTTCGACCGGGGACGCGGCCGCGGGGCTCTCGTAGCCGAACTGCGAGAGGTCCATGACCGGGCTGACCTCGATCGCGGCCCAGGTCCTATCGGCACCTTGTTCGCCCACTCGAGCGCCTCGTCGAGGTCTTTGCACTCGAGCAGGCAGAAGCCGCCGAGCTGCTCCTTCGACTCGGCGAAGGGTCCGTCGGTGACGGTCCGCTCACCGTCGCGCGATCCTGACCGTCGTCGTCGGCGTCCTCGAGCTGGCTCGCAGGCGATCAGCGCTCCCGCTTTCGGTCGCCTCCCGGTCGAAGGCGGTCCAGCGCGTCCATCGCCTCCTTCATCTCCTCCGGGCTCGCGTCCTCCATGCTGCGACTCCCTGTCGACGATAAACGTCGAGCAGGTACTTCATCGGTCTTCCTCCTGGTTGCGAGCGGCGCCATTCGCCGCTTTCACCCTAACGACGAACGGCGCAGCCCCAAATCGACAGCCGCCGGTAAGAATCTCGCCATGGCAACCTCGACCACATCCGCTCCTACTACGAGGCGCTCAACACCGGCGACGCCGACCTCGTCGCCTCGCACTTCACCGACGACGCCGTCCACTACTACACGCGGCTCGGGCCGCACCGCGGCCGGGAGATCGCCGAGAACGCCAGGTGGGGGGTCGAGACCGTCGACGGGCAGTGGTGGCTGGAGCACGGGATCGAGTCCGGCGACGAGGCGGTGATCGAGTGGACGATGACCTGGCGCGACCCGAAGTCCGGCGAGAAGCGGCTGAACCGCGGCACCGAGTGGTTCCGCCTCCGCGACGGCAAGATCGCCGAGGTCCGCGCCTACCACCACGGCGACAAGAAGAACCCGCAGGGCGACCTGCTCGGCTTCGACCACGCCGGCCGCGGCCACACCACCATGGAGGACTGGAAGCCACCGAAGCAAGGCGCGTCAGAGTGACCGTGATCAAGGACACCGGCGAGCGGGCGCCGCTCCCGCCGTTCACCGAGGAGCACGAGGAGCTGCGCGAGTCGGTGCGGCGCTTCGTCTCCAAGGAGATCGCGCCCCACGTCGAGGAGTGGGAGGAGGCCCGGGAGTTCCCGCGCGAGCTCTTCAACCGCTGCGGCGAGCTCGGCTTCCTCGGGCTCAAGTACCCGACCGAGTACGGCGGCCAGGGCGGCGACTACGTCCACGACGCGGTCTGGGTCGAGGAGCTCTCGCGCTCCGGGGCCAGCGGCGGCGTCGCCGCCGGGATCGGCGCCCACGCCGAGATCGCCACGCCGCCGATCTGGAAGTTCGGGACCGAGGAGCAGAAGCAGCGCTGGCTGGTGCCCGGGATCCGGGGCGAGCTGATCGGCGCGCTCGGGATCACCGAGCCGGGAGCCGGCTCCGACGTCGCCTCGCTCCGGACCACCGCCAGGAAGGTCGACGGCGGCTACGTCGTCAACGGCGCGCAAGACCTTCATCACCAACGGCGTCCGCGCCGACTTCCTCGTCTGCGCGGTGAAGACCACCGAGGAGGGCGGCCACCACGGCATCTCCTTCCTCGTCCTCGAGCGGGAGATGCCCGGCTACGAGGTGGCGGGAAGCTGGAGAAGATGGGCTGGCACTCATCCGACACCGGCGAGCTCGCCTTCACCGACGTCGAGGTCCCCGCCGAGAACCTGCTCGGCGAGGAGAACGAGGGCTTCAAGCTGATCATGGCCAACTTCCAGTGGGAGCGGCTGACGATGGCGCTGGGCGCCGTCGGCGGGATGCAGCGGGTCTTCGAGGAGACCCTCGCGCTACGCGAAGGAGCGCGAGGCCTTCGGCCGGCCGATCGGCCGCTTCCAGGCGATCCGCCACAAGTTCGCCGAGATGTCGATGAAGATCGAGGTCTCCCGCGCCCTCACCTACGCCTGCCTGCGCAAGTTCGCCGCGGGCGAGGACGCCACCCGCGAGGTCACCCAGGCGAAGCTCTTCACCCAGCGGGCGCTCGTGCGAGGTCGCCGACGAGGCGATCCAGATCCACGGCGGCTACGGCTACATGCGCGAGTACGGCGTCGAGCGCGCCTACCGCGACGCCCGCCTCGGCCCGATCGGCGGCGGCACCGACGAGGTGATGAAGGAGATCCTCGGGAAGCAGCTCGGGCTTTAGCCCCTTTGATTCGGGCCGTGGGGTAGACCATCCTCGACTCCTCGAGGAGGGCAATGCGAAGGATCGCTGTAGCCGTCGCTCGCGTTGGGGTTGATCGCCGGAAACGTCGGCACCGCCAGCGCGCAGCTCTGGTCGCCGGGCCCGCCGGCGGTCAACACAGTGGTCAGCAAGCCGTCAACGGGCGGCGGCTATCCGGTCCCGCCCGGGCAGACAGCGCCCGATCCGGGCACCTGCCGCGTCGGGCACGTACAACTCGAACTTCTCGGAGTCCTGGGTCGCGGTGAAGCCGGGCACCGAGCAGCTCGTCGGCACCTCGAAGTTCTTCTTCGAGACGTTCTCCACCTTCTACGACTTCCATCTCGGCTCCTTCTGGATCCAGAACGGCATGCCCGTCGACCGCGAACCAGGTCCAGGGCTACGACTGCATCTCCACCGGCACCCAGGACGATGCCGCCGAGCTGGACCAACAACACCGACCCGAACGCGGAGTTCGACACCAAGGGCCGCGTCTACCAGGTGACGCTGCCCTTCAACGCCTTCTGGGCACAACCTGCACCCGAACTCGAACATCGCGATCTCCTACAGCGACGACATCGGGCCAGCACTGGGTCACGGGCAACGGCGGCCAGCCGCTCGAGCATGCCCCCAACTGGTCCAGCAAGAGCCTCGGGCTTCGTCGAGGACAAGCAGTGGGTGGCGGTCAACCACATCCCCGGCAACCGCTTCCAGGACCACGTCTACGCCGCCTGGGCGATCTTCAACGGCTCGCACCACCAAGATCAGGGTGGCGGTCTCGCGCGACCGCGGGCAGACGCTTCGCCAAGGCCGTGACGATCACCGAGCCCAACCAGACCGGGCCCGACCAACGAGTTCGTCTACCCGGCGGTCGACGCGGCCGGCAACGTCTACGTCTCGGTCGCATCCGACCACCCGAGCCGCAACGACCGCAAGACGATCTACGTGCGCCGCTCGAGCGACGACGGCGTCACCTGGTCGGAGTTCGTGCCGGTCGACGCAGGCCACGCCTGATGCCCGGCTGCTGCCTGCCGAACACGACGCTTCCGCGACGGCATCCTCGAGCACTTCGCCGCCAGCCCCGACCACCCCGGCCACCTCTACCTGGTCTGGGAGGACTGGGACGGCAGCCAGTTCGACGTCAAGTTCACCCAGTCGATCGACTTCGGTCGACACCTGGTCAGCGCCGATCGTCGTCAACGACAACGCGAACCCGACGGCGTCCGACCAGTTCCAGCCGCCAGGTGGCCGCCGGGCCCGGCGGGGCGGTCGCGGTCAACTTCTACGACCGCCGCGCGGCCTGCCCCGAGGACCCGAGCATCCTGCCGGAGCGACGTCGGCCGGACGAACTTCTGCATCGACGTCGTCGCTGCAGGCGTTCAAGGACGACGGAACCGGCGCCGTGCCGGTCGGCGGCAACGTCCGCGTCTCGGACTTCACCTGGGACCCGGAGCAGCCCGGCCAGACGATCGACGGGATCGACCAGATGGCCTGCGCGGCGCACACCGACCCGTGCGCGACCCGCGCCTTCATCGGCGACTACTTCGGCCTCGCGATCTCGCGAGAGCAACGTCTACACGCTCGCCGTCTCGACCCACTACCCATCGGGTGTCATCATGGCCGACGGCGGCGTCCCGGTCTACTACCAGCAGCAGGTGCTGGAGACGGTCTCGCGCACCGCGCTCGGCCTCTAGAACGGCCACCCTTGGGGCTTGGCGCGGAGACTCTTCCCGTCAAAGCCCTCCAGTTGCCTGTGGCGCGACGGGGCTCGGCTAAACCTCCTCTAGCCGACCCCCGGTCGGACGACCCCGTTTTCGTAGGCGAAGATCACCGCCTGGACGCGGTCGCGGAGGTCGAGCTTCATCAGCACCCGCTTGACGTGGGTCTTCACGGTGGACTCCTCGATCACCAGGCGCTCGGCGATCTCGGCGTTGGTGAGCCCGCCGCGATCAGCTCGAGCACCTCCCGCTCGCGCTCGGTGAGCTCCTCGAGCCGCTCCTCCTGAGGCTCGACCCCCGGGCTCCCGCGCCATCCGCTCGATCACCCGGCGGGTGACCGACGGCGAGAGCAGCGCCTCGCCGCCGGCGACCGTGTGGATCGCCGCGATCAGCTCCTCCGGCCCGGTCCGCTTGAGCAGGAAGCCCGACGCCCCGGCGGCGAGCCCGCCGAAGACGTAGTCGTCTTCCTCGAAGGTCGTCACGATCACCACCCGGCAGTCCGGTGCCGCCTCCAGGACCTCGCGGGTGGCGGTGATCCCGTCCATCTCGGGCATCCGGACGTCCATCAGGACGACGTCGGGACGCGAGCCGGCGGGCGCTGTCGATCGCGGCACGGCCGTCATCGGCCTCCCCGACGACCTCGATCCCCTCGTCGCTGGAGAGCACCGCCCGCAGCCCCGCCCGCATCAGCTTGTCGTCGTCGACGATCAGGACGCCGACCGGCGCTGGGGTCACCGGTCTCGGAGGTCGCTCATGGTCCCCATCAACTCCTCGGCGGCGCGGTCGTGGGCGGGCGTCTTGTAGCGCGAGTCGTAGGGGAGCACCGCCCGGACCCGGAAGGTGCCATTCACCTGGGTCGCCTCGAAGGTTCCCCCGAGGAGGACGGCGCGCTCGCGCATCCCCGCCAGGCCGTGTCCCTCCGCCGGGGGCTCGCCGTTGCTCGCCGGATCTGCGACCGGGTTGGCGACCACGACCTCGACGCCTTCGTCGCGGAAGTTGAACTCCACCTCGGCGCTCCCGTCGCCGTGCCGTGCGGCGTTGGTGAGCGACTCCTGGAGCAGCCTGAACATGCCCCTGCCCACCGATGGCCCCAGCGCTCGCCCCTCGCCCGTCCGTGACACCTCCAGGTCGAGCCCGGTCGCGCGGTGGAGCTCGAACAGCGCCTCGACCGCTTCCTTCCCCCGTTTCATTCCGAGCGCTACCTCCGGGTCCCCGAGAGGGGTCTTCTCGCCCCGGTCGCCCTCGCGGAGGGCGTTGACGAGCCGGTCGATCTCGTCGATCTGCTCGCGGGCCACCCTCTCGATCGTCTCGATCGCCTGCTCGGCGCGCTCGGGATCGCTGTCGCGCAGGAGCCGCGCGGCACCGGCCTCGACCAGGATCACGTTGATCGCGTGGCCGGCCGAGTCGTGGAGGTCGCGCGCGATCCGGGTGCGCTCCTCGGCGGCGGCGAGGCGCCTTTCCCGCTCCGCCATCTGCTCGGCCCGCTCGGCCCGCTCCTCCAGGTCGCTGATGTGCTCGGCCTTCAGGCGCGCGCTCCGCCCGGCGAACCAGATCGCCAGCCAGATCAGGCCGATGAAAGTCGTCTCGGGAAACGGGGAGTTTGTCGTAGGCAACGGCTCAGCGCCGCGCCCACCGCGAGGAAAGCCCCAACTGTGATCCCGATTGCGAGCCTGGCGGGAACCTCCCGCCCTGAGGCGCGAGCGAGGGTGAACAGGGCGACGATCGGGCCGATGGTGACGTCGGGTGGATAGCGGAGCGCCATGAGCGCGACGAGCGACGCCATCACGGCGAGGAAGACGGGAACCGGCGCGCGGCGGCGAGCCAGGAGCGGGAACGAGATCCCGGCAGCGACGAAGACCCCGAGCAGGTCCAGCCCGCGCTGATCGTGCTCCGCCGGGCCGAGGCCGCCGGAGGCGAACATCACCAGCGCCACCTTGAACGAGAGGAGCGCCCAGAAGACGTCGACCGCGAGGTCGCGATGCCGGATGAACCAATTGGACAGCCTCTCGCGTTTCATATGGCCAAGACGGTACTCCGCCCACCCTGACCCGGAATCCCACCCCGGAGTGATCCCCCTACCCCCTGAGGGGGACCTCCAAGTTCCCTCGTAGGGGCGTTGTGGGCGAACGGGGCCGTCCGTCCGTCGCCCCATGACAGAGATCGGGGTTGACCGAGGGAAAGCTCGGGGTGATTCCCAATTGAAGGGGGCACACCGACGGTCCATCGTGCGGCCCCAAGCCGGTGTCACACCTGACGGCATCGGTTCGTCGTAGTTACAGAGCAATCAAGGAGGTAGTCCGTGTCGTCGCTCACCCGCTGGGTCCTTGCCCACAAGCGCACCGTCGTCAGCTTCTGGATCGTCGCCACGATCGCCGGCGTGATGGCCGCGGGGCCCGCGTCCGAGGCGCTCGACCAGGAGTTCTCCGTCCCAGAGAAGGAGGGCTGGGAGACCAACCTCGCGATCGCCGACCAGTACCGGGGCACCGGCGGGACGCCGCCCCCCTCGTTCCGGTGGCGACCTTGCCGGACGGCGAATCGATCGACTCGCCGGGGGTGAAGGCCGACCTGGCGAAGTCGACGCCAGCTCCAACGAGGCGCTGCCGGGGGCCCGGATCGCCTCCTACGCGTCGACCGGCGACCGAGGCCTTCGTCTCCGACGACGGCCGGACGACCTTCGCGCTCGTCTACCCGACGCCCGACCCCGACCAGCAGTTCGGCGAGAACCCCGAGGCTGAGAAGGCCGCCAGCGCCGCGCTCAAGGGCGCCACCGTCGGCGGCGCGCCGGTGCACCTGACCGGCTTCGACGCCCTGGCCGAGGACAGCGGCGCTGACAGCGAGGGCCCGGGCGTCCTCCTCGAGGCGGTGCTCGGCGGCGTCGGCGCCCTGATCGTCCTCACCTTCGTCTTCGCCTCCTTCCTCGCGGTCGTCCCGATGATGACGGCCGTCGTCTCGATCATGACCACCTTCCTGCTCCTGCTCGGGCTGACCGAGATCACCGACGTCTCGCCGATCGTCCAGTTCCTGATCGCGCTGATCGGGCTCGGGGTGGCGATCGACTACTCGCTGCTGGTGGTCTCGCGCTGGCGCGAGGAGCGCTCGCACGGCCGCAGCAACGAGGAGGCGGTCCAGCGGGCGATGGAGACCGCCGGGCAGCGCGGTGATCTTCAGCGGGATCACCGTCGCGATCGGCCTGTTCGCGCTGATCGCGCTGCCGCTGCCGTTCCTGCGCTCGATGGGCTACGGCGGGATGCTGATCCCGCTGGTCTCGACGCGTGGTCGCGATCACCCTGCTTCCGGTGATCCTGGCGAAGCTCGGGCCGCGGCTCGACTGGCCCCACCGGCGCACCGACGACAAGGCGAGCCGCGCCTGGACCCGCTGGGCCGAGGCGGTCTCGCGGCGGCGCTGGCTCGCGGCCGGCGCCGGCATGGCGGTGATCCTGGCGCTCGCCTTCGCCGCGACCGACCTGCAGCTCGGCACCTCCGACGCCGACACGATCGCCAAGTCGGGCGACGCCAAGGAGGGCCTGGTCGCGCTCGAGGACGCCGGGATCGGCGAGGGATCGCTGCTCCCGCACGAGATCCTGGTCGGAAGGGCGACACCGATCCCGAACAGGTCGCGGCCGACCTGCGCGGCGTCGAGGGCATCCACGGCGCGGTCGCGCCCGCAGCGACGGCTGGCGGCAACGACGGGACCGCGATCGTCGAGGCGATCCCGGTTCCCGACAGCGGCTCCGACGAGGGCGGAGCGACGCTCGAGGGCGTCCGCGACACGGCGCACGCGGCCGGTCCCGACGTCCAGGTCGGCGGCCAGCCCGCCTCCAACAGCGATTTCATCGACGCCGTCTACGGCAGCTTCCCGCTGATGATCGCGCTGATCACGATCACCACCTTCATCCTGCTGGCGCGGGCGTTCCGCTCGCTGCTGCTGCCGCTGAAGGCGATCGTGCTCAACATCCTCAGCGTCGCCGCGGCCTGGGGCGTGGTGGTCCTGATCTGGCAGCACGGCCTCGGCTCCGAGGCGATCTTCGGGATCGAGGCGACCGGGTCGATCCCGTCGTGGATGCCGCTGATCATCTTCGCCTTCCTCTTCGGGCTCTCGATGGACTACGAGGTGTTCATCCTCTCCCGGATGCGGGAGGAGTACGACCGCACCGGCTCGACCAGCGTCGCCGTGGTCCAGGGGATCGGGCGGACCGGGACGGCTGGTGACCAGCGCCGCGCTGATCCTGTTCCTCGCCTTCATCTCGATGGCGTCGGGACCGGAGACGGACGTGAAGATGCTGGCCACCGGGCTCGCGGCCGGGATCCTGCTCGACGCCACCGTGATCCGGGCGCTGATCGTGCCCGCGGTGATCTCCCTGATGGGCCGCTGGAACTGGTGGCTCCCGACGCTGGCCGGCCCGGCTGCTTCGGGTCCAGCCCTCGCTGCCACGACGGGTGGCGGCGAGCGAAGCCGAGTAGCGAGGCGAGGGCCGGGCGCCTGCCCCAGGCGCCCGGCCCCCTCGCGACTCGTGCTCCGGAACAAGAGCGGGGCGCGGCGACTCTCCCCCCGCCGCGCCCCGCTCAAACCTGGCGGGTGGCGAGGTCGGCTAGAAACCAGTAGCGATGACTGAGCGAAGTCGGATCGGCGGGGCCGGCCGGGTGGCTCTGGCGCTCGCCGCCGGGATCGCCCTCGCCGACGCCTCGATCGTCACCCTGGGGCTGCCCTCGATCCTGATCGAGCTCGACGCCACCGTCGAGGGCGTCGCCCTCGTCCTCGGCGTCTACACGGCGGTGCTGGCGCTGGCCCTGCTCCCCGCGGCCCGCCTCGCCCGCCGGATACGGAGCGGCTCGGATCGGTGCCGCGGGGATCACCCTGTTCGCGCTCGCCTCGCTCGCCTGCGGGCTCTCGGACTCGCTCGGACTGCTGCTCGTGCTCCGCGGCGGTGCAGGCGATCGGAGGCGCCGGCGCCCTGCTCGCCTCCTTCGAGCTGCTCGGCGGCGGCTCGCCGGGAACCGGCCGGCGGCTCTGGGTCGCGGCCTCGGTCTTCGGGGTCGCGGTCGGGCCCGCACTCGGCGGCGCCCTTACCGAGGCCTTCGACTGGCGGGCGATCTTCCTCGCCCAGGTCCCGATCGCCGCCCCTGGAGCGATCGTCTGCCTGCGGGCGGCACTCCGGCAAGGCGGCGAGCCCTCCCTCCCTCGGAGCGCCGAGCAGGATCGCGCGTCCTCCCCTCTCCCCTTCCGCCCGGCGGTCGCCCTCGCTCTGCTCTCCGCCTCGCTGACCGCGGTGATCTTCCTGGTCGTCCTGCTCCTGGTCTCGGGCTGGAGCATCGACCCACTGGCGGCGGCGCTCACGGTCAGCGTGCTGCCGCTGGCGGCGCTCGCCGCCTCGCGGATCCCAGGACCGGCCGAGACCCGCGCCGCCGCCGGCTGCCTGCTGGTCGCCGGCGGGGTCGGCTGCCTGGCGCTCCTGCCCGGCGCCTCCGCCTGGTGGACGGTGCCGCCTCAGATCCTCGCTGGCGCTTGGGATGGGGATGGCGCTTCCAGCCCTCGCCGGCGAGCTGATCGCCGAGCGAACCCGCGAGGACGTCGCCCGGCTCCTCACCATCCGCCACGCCGGCATCGCAATCGCCCTCGCCCTCCTGGCGCCGATCATCTCGGCCAACCTCGACTCGACGATCGCCGACGCCCGCGAGCAGGGGACCGCCGCGCTGCTCGACGCCCGGCTGCCTCCGGAGGAGAAGATCACCCTGGCGCCGCAGATGTTCGCCGGGATCAACACCGACGACCCGCGCGGCCAGCTCGAGCGTTCAATCGACGAGACCCAGTCCGGGCTGGAGGGAGAGGAGGCCGCCGAGGTCGAGCAACTCGGCGATCGCCTCGACGACGTGGTCACCGGCGCGGTCCGCGCCGCCTTCCGGGTCGCCTTCATCGTCACCGCCGGCCTCGCTTTGGCCGCGGCGCTGGTGCTGCTCTGGGGCGCGTTGGCGCCGGCGGTCGGGCTACGGCGGACTGCGGTGGCGAGCGCCGGGATCGCCGCGCTGCTGGTGGCGGCCGGCTACGGGGTCGCCTTCGGAGCCTCGCAACGCGAGACAGTGAAGATCGGCGATCCCTGCGAGGACCGCGAGCTGCCGAGCACCGGGGGGATCGGCGGCGCCCTCCAGGATCTCTCCCTGGCCGCCCTTGACCGCGCCGCCTGCGACTTCGGCTCGAGCCGCGAGGAGCTGCTGCTGGCGCTCTTCGATGACGAGCGCCGCCAGAGGACTTCGAGGACAAGTACGGCGAGGATCCCCGCGACCTCACCACCTTGGGCCCTGCTCTCCTCGGGCTCTGATCAGGTCAGGTCTTGCATTACGACAGTTGGATCGCAAGACCTGACCCTGGGCTTTCGTACGGTCTGTGCGTGGGCGAGCAGATGCCGACCCGGCGGGAGATCATCGAGGCGTTCATCCCGAACTCGCCGCACGCGGCCGCGCTCGGCATCCGACTGGCTTCGATCGGGCAGCGACGAGGCGGTGCTCGAGCTCCCCTACCGGGACGAGCTGGCGACGATGGGGGACGTCGTCCACGGCGGCGCGGTCAGCACCCTGATCGACACCGCGGCGATGGCCGCCGCCTGGGCCAGCGACGAGGTCCCCGAGAACCCCGCCGGCGCCACAGTCGCCCTCTCGGTCAATTTCGCCTCCGCAGCTCGTGGCGTGGACCTGAGGGCCGAGTCGAAGGTGGTCAGGCGGGGCGGCCGGCTGAGCTTCTGCGAGATCGCGGTCCGCGACCCCGAGGGCGAGCTGGTCGCCCACGGGATCGCCACCTACCGCTTCGGCTAACTCTCACGACGGGTTGCTCCTCCATCATCAAACGGGTCGCTCCTGACGGAGCGCCCTCCCGCAATCGGAGCACCCTCGCACCAACAGCCAGGAAAACCGTAAGAATCCCCGCCCACCTCATCAAACGGGTCGCGCCTGCCTTCGGCTGCGGCGCGCCCTCGCATAACAAGGAGGCGACCGACTTGGGACTGCTGGACGGAAAGAGCGCGATCATCACCGGTTCGGCGCGGGGCATCGGCCGGGCCGCGGCGGAGCTGTTCTGCAGCGAGGGCGCGCAGGTGCTGATCAACGACCTCGACGGCGACGTCGCCGAGCAGGCCTCGAAGGAGATCGACGGCGAGACCGCGGTCTTCGCCGGAGACCTGACCAAGACCGACACTCCGGACGACCTGGTGAAGGCCGGGCTCGACGCCTTCGGCAAGATCGACATCGTCGTCAACAACGCCGGCTACACCTGGGACGGCGTCGTCCACAAGATGAGCGACGAGCAGTTCCAGGCGATGCTCGACATCCACACGATCGTCCCCTTCAGGGTGATCCGGGCGCTCGCTCCCTCCTGGCGCGAGGCGGCGAAGAAGGAGGCGGAGGCCGGCGAGGAGTACTACCGGAAGATCCTCAACGTCACCTCGATCTCGGGGACGATGGGAAATGCCGGCCAGGCGAACTACTCGTCGGCGAAGGCCGGCGTCACCGGGCTGACGAAGACGATCGCGAAGGAGTGGGGCTCGTTCAAGATCAACTGCAACGCGGTCGCCTTCGGCTTCGTCGAGACCCGCCTCACCCAGGCGAAGGAGAAGGGCGAGACGATCGAGGCCGCGGCGACACCGGCGAGCAGGTCGCGCTCGGGATCCCCGAGCAGCTGCGCCAGATGGCGTGGCTGACGATCCCGCTCGGCCGCCCCGCGACGCCCGAGGACGCGGTCGGCCCGGTGCTCTTCCTCTGCTCCCCGCTCTCCAACTTCGTCCACGGCCAGGTGATCAACGTCACCGGCGGCCAGTTCACCGGGATGTACTCGTAGCGGCCCGCTCCGGGCCGTACGGCTCGGAGCACCCGCGCTATCGGCGCTCCTCGGCGAGCGGCTCGCCACCCTCGCCCGTCGGCGCCGCCCGGGGGCCAGCTTCCGAACCAGTTGTCGCGGGCGCCGTCGATGGTGAGGACGCAGCCGGAGAAGAAGTCCCCGGCGGGCGAGGCGAGGAAGGCGATCAGCCACGCCATCTCCTCCTCGGTGCCGAGCCGCCCGAGGGGCACGGTGCCGGCGACGTTCTCCACCACCGCCTGCGGGTACTTGGTGCGGAGGGTCTCGGTGTCGAATTGGCCGACGGCGATCGCCACCGCCGTGATCCCGAACCGGGCCCACTCCACCGAGAGGGTCCGCATCATGTTCTCGACCGCCGCCCGGGCGGCGCCGGTGTGGACCATCCCGGGGAACCCGCTGTGGGGGGAGACCGTGAGGCTGACGATCTTCCCCTGCTCCTGGGGGATGAAGGCCTTGGTCGCCGCCGCGTGCGTCATCTGCCAGGTGCCCTGCACGTTGAGCTCGATCACCGTGCGAAAGCCCTTCGGCGTGATCGCCTCGGCGGGGCTGAGGAACTGCCCGCCGGCGTTGTTGACCAGCAGGTCGAGCCGGCCGTGGCGCTCGAGGATCCCGTCGATGAAGCCGTCGACCGCCTCGGCATCGCGGATGTCCACCGCCTCGAACTCGGCCTTCCCCCCGTTGCCGCCGACCTCGGACACCATCTCCTCGAGCGGCTCGCTGCGCCGGCCGCAGCCGACCACCGTCGCCCCCAGCCTCGCCAGCTCGACCGAGGTCGCCCGCCCGAGTCCGGTCCCGGCGCCGGAGATCCCGCAGATCTTCCCCTCCAGCAGTCCGGGGGCGAAGATCCGCGAGCTCGAGGACTCAGCCATGCCGGATGAGGATATGAGCAGGAAGCCGCCCAACGCGGTCCGCGCGCGCGACTACGCTCCGGTGTGTGAGCGTGAACGCGGAGGCAATCCCGCTTAGCGGGCCGCTTCCCGGAGGCGTCGAGGGCGCCTCTGTAGTCGTCGAGCCGATCGAGGCGGGTCGTGTGCAGCTGCCGCCGGCGGTGATCGAGCGAGAGAATGGGCCGCTGGCGCGGTTTCGGGCGCTCGGCTGGCGCGTCCCCCGCAGCACCTGGGTGGACCTGCCGATTCCGGCCTTCCTCGTTCGCCACCCGGGCGTCGGCCCGGTGCTGATCGACACCGGGCTGCACCCCTCCGTCTCTTCAGATCCGCGGGACAACCTGGGCAGGGTCGGCGCCCGCATCTACCACCTCGCGGAGGGGCGAGACGTCCCCGGGCAGCTGCGGGCCAGAGGCATGAGCACGGGCGAGGTCGGGTTGGTGATCCTCACCCACCTCCACATGGACCACGCGTCGGCGATCTCCGAGTTCCCCCAGGCGACCTTCGTGGTCAGCGAGGAGGAGTGGCTGGCGGCGGCGACGATCCGCCGGCCGGCCTTTCACCACTACCGTCGCGCCCACTTCGACTTCGGCTTCGAGTTCGTCAGCGTCGACTTCGACTCCGACCAGATCGACTCATACGGGCCGTTCGGCCGCAGCTTCGACCTGCTCGGGGACGGCTCGATCCGGCTCGTCTACACACCTGGACACAGCGCCGGGCACATGTCGGTGATCTTGCGGCTCCCGCGCCGCGACTTCCTCGTCGTCGGCGACGCCGCCTACACCTGGCACCAATTCGAGACCGAGCACCCCCCCTTCATCCTCGCCGACGAGCACAACTGGCGCCGCTCGCTCCACGAGCTTCAGCAGTACCGGCAGGCCTACCCTTACGCGCTGGTCGTCCCCGGGCACGACCCGGAGTTCTTCGCGAAGCTGGACGCGCCGCTACGAGGAGTAGACGCGCGCTAGCGGCGGTGCGTCGGCGGCGTCCGGCCCGGGCGCAGGTCGCCGGCAGGCCCTCGCGGAGCGAGCGGAGGACGCCGCGGCGGCCCTTCTCCTCGAGGGCCACGTACATCATTCGGACCTGGTCGAACACCTCGTTGGCGACCTCCTGCTGCCGCTCGCGGCTCGGATTCGCCTCCACCGGGAAGGCCAGGGGCTCGCCGTACTGGATGGTGACCTTGGGGAAGCGGAACCGGCGCCAGGCGCGGACATTCGCGGACCCGTGAATGGCGACGGGGACGACCGGGGCCCCGGTCTCCAGCGCGATCCTGCCGACGCCGCGCCTCGGCTGGCCGAGGTCGCCGGTGCGCGAGCGGCCCCCCTCCGCGTACATCAGCACCGTGCCGCCCCGGTCGAGGATCGCGTCGGCTGTCTTGAACGCCTCCTCGTCGCTGTGGCCCCGGCGCACCGGGAACGCTCCGGCCCGGTAGAAGATGAACTTGATGATCGGGTTGGTGAAGAGCTGCGACTTCGCCATGAACTGGACCTTGCGGCGCAGGTAGACGGCGGCGAAGAAGTGGTCCCATTGGCTGAAGTGGTTGGGCGTCAGGATCACCGGGCCGGAGGTCGGCACGTTCTCCACCCGGATCGCCCGGGCCCGGTAGATCAGAATCGTCGGCAGGGTGAGGATCACCCGACAGAAGTCGTAGGCCCAACCGACGCCGCGGCGGGCGCTCTGGTGGAAGCGGGTGAACATCTCCGCCGGCCGCGGGTCCTTGTAGACCTGCGGCTTCATGTCCTTGGGGTTCACGTCAGCCATCTATCCACGGCTAACTCCCCGCACATACGGGTCATGTGCTGATTCCTACCCGCTGCTGCGGGACCGGTTACGCCCTCGATCAGGCCCGCTCAGGGCTCCCCGGACTCCCGCGCCCAGGCGCGAGAGCGTTCGACGGCGTCGTGCCAGCGTCCGAGCAGCTCGGCTCGCCGGGATTCCCCCATCCGTGGCTCGTAGCGCGCCGCCTCCTCCCAC
Organism: uncultured Solirubrobacterales bacterium; assembly: GCA_963818205.1. Classification (GTDB taxonomy): domain Bacteria; phylum Actinomycetota; class Thermoleophilia; order Solirubrobacterales; family 70-9; genus CAVVYV01. The sequence goes on along the minus strand of CAWFRG010000009.1, from coordinate 163,935 downwards.
ATCTCCCTCACCTCCCGGAGCTCCCAGAGGCCGGTGGCGACCCCGGCCAGGTACGCGGCGCCGAGCGCTGTGGTCTCGGAGATCCTGGGGACGATCACCGGCACCCCGAGGACGTCCGCCTGGAACTGCATCAGCCACCCGTTGTCGACCGCGCCGCCGTCGGCCTTCAGCGACGGCAGGCTCTCGCCCGAAGCTGCCTCCTGGGCGCGAACCGCGTCGACGGTCTGGTAGGCGATCGCCTCCAGGGTCGCTCGCGCGAGGTGAGCGCGACCGGTTCCCCGGGTGATCCCGACGATCGTGCCGCGGGCGTAGGGGTCCCAGTGGGGTGATCCGAGGCCGGTGAGGGCGGGGACGAAGTAGACACCGTCGTTCGAGTCGAGCGAGGCGGCGAGCGCCGCGGTCTCGCCGGCGTCGGAGATGATCTTGAGCTCGTCGCGAAGCCACTGCACGGCGGCGCCGGTGATGAAGACCGCGGCCTCGAGCGCGTAGCTGACCTCGCCGCCGAGGCCCCAGGCGACCGTCGTCAGCAGGCCCTCGGTCGGGTCGGCGGCATGCGTGCCGGTATTGAGGAGGACGAAGCTGCCGGTGCCATAGGTGTTCTTCGCCTCCCCCGGCGAATGGCAGGCCTGCCCGAAGAGCGCCGCCTGCTGGTCGCCGGCGATTCCCGCTACCGGCACCTCGCCGCCGAACTCGCCGGTGGTGCCGTAGACCTCCGACGAGGGAGCGGGCACCGGCAGGCTCGCCGGATCGACGCCGAGGAGCTCGCACAGCTCCGGGTCCCAGGCGAGCTTGCGGATGTCGAAGAGGAGTGTCCGGGAGGCGTTCGAGTAGTCGGTGAGGTGGCGCCCGGTGAGCTTGAAGGCGATCCAGGAGTCGATCGTGCCGAAGACGGTGCCCTCGGGAAGCTCGGCGTTGCGCAGCAGCCACTCGATCTTGGTCCCGGAGAAGTAGGGGTCGATGACCAGGCCGGTCCGCTCGCGCACGAGCTCCTCGTAGCCCTGCTCGCGGAGCTCGTCGCAGCGGGCGGCGGTCCGCCGGTCCTGCCAGACCAGGGCGCGATGGACCGGCTCGCCTGTCCTCGGGTCCCAGGCGACCACCGTCTCCCGCTGGTTGGTGATCCCGATCCCGTTCAGGTCGGCGCCCTGCACCCCGGCATCGGAGAGGGCGCCGACGGCGACCTTGCGGGTCACCTCCCAGATCTCGGCGGCGTCGTGCTCGACCCAGCCGGGTTGCGGGAAGTGCTGGCGGAATTCGCTGTAGGCGCGGCCGCGGGGGCGCCCCCGCTCGTCGAAGACGATGCAGGTGGTCCCCGTGGTCCCTTGGTCGATCGCCAGGATCATCGGCGGGAGGCTATCCCGGCGAGCGCCGCGGAAGTGCCAGCCCCGGCTCCGGGTTCACGGGCGGATATCGTGCGCCGCCGTGGCGGATGTCGAGGCACATATCACCGGCACCGTCTGGAAGATCGAGGTCGCCGTCGGCGACCAGGTCGACGAGGGCGACACTGTGGTGATCCTCGAGTCGATGAAGATGGAGATGCCGGTCGAGGCCGAGGACCCTGGCAAGGTGCTCGAGATCCGCTGCGAGGAGGGCCAGTCGGTGTCCGAGGGCGACGTCCTGGTCGTCCTCGAGTAGCGGTCGGATCGATGACCGAGGAGCTCGCCGGCGGAAAGCTCAGGCTCGACGAGCCGGCGGAGGCGGTCGCCCGGCTGACGCTCTCGCGGCCGGAGGCGCGGAACGCTCTCGACCACGACGTCCTCGATGCGATCGCCGAGGCGATGCCGAGCCTCGACCGCGGGATCGAGCTTCGCTGCGTCCTGATCACCGGCGCCGGCAAGGCGTTCTCGGCCGGCTATGACATCGCGGCGATCCCGGCGGAGAGCTTCGAGCGCGACGCCGAGGCGCTGGTCGCCCATCCCTTCCAGGCGGCGCTGGAGGCGGTGGCGGGGCACCCCTGGCCGGTGGTCGCCGCGATCAACGGCCACGCCCTCGGTGGCGGCCTCGAGCTGACCCTGGCCTGCGACCTGCGGATCTGCGCCGACGGCGCCAAGCTCGGGATGCCCCCGGCGAAGCTGGGTCTGATCTACGGCCACACCGGTCTCCAGCGCTTCATCGACGCGATCGGGGTGCCACGAACCAAGGAGCTCTTCCTCACCGGGCGGAACCTCTCGGCCGAGCGCGCCGAGCGGATCGGCCTCGTCCATGAGGTGGTGGGCGACGGGGAGTTGGAGGCCGCCTCGATCGAGCTCGCCGCGGAGATCGCCGCCAACGCGCCGCTCTCGATGAAGGGCAACAAGCACGCGATCGACACGCTCAACTCCTATCCGCGGCTCACCGGAGGCCGAGGAGCGGGAGCTGATCGAGCTGCGCCGGTCCTGCTTCGGCTCGGAGGACTTCCGCGAGGGAATCAGGGCGTTCGCAGAGAAGCGAGCACCTCGCTGGAAGGGCCGCTGACGCTAGGGTGCGCAGAACGCGAGCCGAGGAGGAGCGATGAACGACGAGATCCAAATGGCTCCGGCGAGCGAGGAGGACCTGCGCAAGGAGGCGGTTGCGAGCCTCAATCGAAAGCGCGCCTTCAGGCAGACGGTGATCGCGTACCTGGTCGTCAACGCACTGCTGATCGGAATCTGGGCGGTGAGCGGCGCCGGTTACTTCTGGCCGGTCTGGGTGATCGGCGGCTGGGGGATCGGGCTCGCCTTCCAGGCCTGGGGCGCCTACGGTCAGCGCCGGGGAATCAGCGAGGACGAGGTCGCGCGGGAGATGCAGCGGCTGAAGAGCTGAGCTAGCCGGCCTCCGCCGGCTTCACCTGCGGGTGCTCGCCTGTCTCCTCGCGGAGGGCGCCACCGGCCTTCGCGGTCGACGGCCACCAGATCTTGTCGCCGATCAGCTCCACCGCTGCGGGAACCATGATCGTGCGGACGATGAAGGTGTCTAGGAGGATGCCCACCGCGACCATGAAGCCGAGATCGAAGGTGAAGGTCACCGGCAGGGTCATCAGCACCGAGAAGGTGCCGGCGAGGATGATCCCGGCGCTGGTGATCACCGGGCCGGTGACCGCCAGCGCCCGCAGCATCCCCTCCCGCGTGCCGTGCCTGCGAGCCTCCTCCCGCGCCCGGGCCATCAGGAAGATCGTGTAGTCGATTCCCAGCGCCACCAGGAAGATGAAGGCGAAGGTGGGGATCGAGGCGTCGAAGCCGGCGTCGCCGACGACAAAGCGGATGAAGAGGATCGAGATCCCCAGGGTGCAGAGGAACGAGAGGATGACGCTGGCGAGCAGCACCAGCGGCGCGACCAGGGCCTGGAGGAGGATCGCGAGGATGATCGCCATCACCAGCAGGGCGAGCGGGGCGATCAGCCGCAGGTCCTCCTGAGTCGCCTTGTCGAAGTCGTAGTTGATCGCGGTGGCGCCGCCGATCAGGGCGGTGAGCCCCGGGCCGAGGTCGTGGACGCTGTCGCGGAGGCCCGGAATCAGGTCGAGGGAGCTCTTCTTCAGGGGATCGCCCTCGAGAATCAGATTGAGTGAGGCGATCATCCCGTCGTCGGAGGTGAGTCCGGTCGGGGTGACCCGGGCGACGCCTTTCTGGTCCGACAGGGTCTGGACCGCCTTCTCGATGTCGGCCTGGGTGACCGGCCCGTCGTCGCGCTCGACCAGCACCGTGCTCGGCGCCAGCACCCCCGCCGGGAAGGAGCCTTGGAGGACCTCGAACCCCTCGACGCTCTCCACCGAGCCCTTGAAGAAGCTGGTGGTCGAGTAGTCCACCTTGTAGGCGAGGAGGCCGAGCGCCCCCGCGGCGAAGAGCGCGACGGTGACAGTCAGGGCAGCGCCCGGCCGCTCCAGCACCCTGTCGCCGAAGCGCCGCCAGACGCCCTGCCGGGCCATCGAGGGATGTTCGGGGTCGTAGGCGACCACGCTCCCGCGCGGCCAGAATCCGGCCCGCCCGAAGATCGTCAGCAGAGTGGGAAGCAGGGTGAGCCCGGCGACCATCGCCGAGAAGACCGCGATCGCGGCGATCGGCCCGAGCGAGCTGACGTTGCCGGCGTCGGCGAGCACCAGGACCAGCATCGCCAGCGAGACGGTGAGGCCGCTGGCGAGGATCGCCGGTCCGGTTCGCCGCACGGCGCGCTGCATCGCATCGTGCTTGTCCTCCAGCCGACGCAGCTCCTCGCGGTAGCGAGAGACCAATAAGAGGCAATAGTCGGTCCCCACTCCGAACATGAGCACGATCAGGATCCCGGTGCTGTTCGAGGAGACGGTTGCGCCGGACTTGGCGTAGAGATAGATGAAGCCGGTGGCGACGGTATAGGCGAAGAAGACGACGATCAGGGGCGTGATCGCGATCAGCACCGCCCTGTAGATCGCTCCCAACAGGACCAGCACGAGGACCACGGTCGCCAACAGCAGCCTGGTGTCGATGTCGCTGAAGACCTCCTCGGCGTCGGTGCTGAAGCCGAGGTCGCCGGTAAGGAAGATCTGCATGTCGCCGGCGCTCTCGCCGGTGATGTCGCGTACCTCCTTGCCCCAGTCGCCCTGCTTGTCGAAGTCGGTCGGGACGGTGAGAACCGTGTAGGCCACGTTCCCGTTCGTGGCGATCAGATTGGATGGCGAGCCGGGGGCGAAGGGCACGGTCGGCGGCTGGGTGAGCGGCACCTTGTCCGGGCCCGCGGCCTGGATCGCCTGAGCGTCCGCGGCGATCTTCTGCTTGTCCTCGGCGCTGAGGCCGTTCTTGTCCTCGTAGACGATCAAGCCGAAGGTCGTCTCCCCCGCCGAGAACTCCTGATCGAGCTGGCGGACGACCTCGGTCGATTCCGCGCTGTCCGGCAGGAACGACTCGGTGTCGTCGGTGGTCTCGTCCGAGAGCTTTGAGCCCAGCGGTTGAAACGCCGCCGTCGCGATGATCCAGACGACCAGCACCACCCATTTGGTGCGGCGGCCGGCGACGATAGATGCGAGCGCTCTCAACGGACCTCCTGTCGTGATCCAGCCCGCCCGGTCCGTCCGGCGGACTTTGAGCGAGCAATTCCCGGCCGGGAGAGTAACGACCGGCGCCGCGCGGCGCCGGTCGATCCGGTTTGGGACCCTATAGAAGGCAACCATGGCTGAGGAGATGAACGAGACGACGGTGGAGCTCGACCCGAGCGTCGAGGAACGGGTGACCGCGCTGATCGAGGCGGGCCGCCCGGCGGATTGCGTCGAGCTCTCGGAGGTGGATGCATTGGCCCAGGAGCTGGGGCTCTCGGACGAACAGGCGGAGCTCGTGCAGGAGCGGATCGAGGCCGCCGGCCTCTCGGTTGAGGACGACTGCGGCAAGGCCGCCGAGCAGGACGGCTACCGAAACGAGGACCTGGCGGTGACCACCACCGACGCCCTCCAGCTCTTCTTCAACGAGCTCCGGCGCTACCCGCTGCTCACCCGGGAGGAGGAGGTCGAGCTTGCCAAGGCGATCGAGCGCGGCGACCTCGAGGCGAAGGAGCGGCTGATCAACTCGAACCTGCGGCTGGTGGTCTCGAACGCGCGGCGCTACATGCGCCAGGACCTCAACCTTCTCGACCTGATCCAGGAGGGGATCCTGGGACTGATTCGGGCGACCGAGAAGTTCGATTGGCGGAAGGGCTACAAGTTCTCCACCTACGCGACCTTCTGGATCCGGCAGGCGATCCAGCGGGCGCTCGAGTCGAAGGAGCGGACGATCAGGGTGCCCAACCAGGTCGCTCAGCGGGAGCGCAAGGTGATGAGAACCGAGCGCGAGCTGGCCGCAAAGTTCGGCCGCGATCCGACCACCGAGGAGATCGCCGAGGCAGCCGACCTGGAGCCCGCCCAAGTCGACGAGATTCGCGAGCTCACCCGAGTCGTCACCAGCCTCGATCGGCCGGTGGGCGAGGAGGGCGACGGAGCCTCGCTCGGGACGCTGGTGCCCGACGAGCGCACCGGTCCATCCGAGGAGGTGGCGCTCAGCCTTCGCGACGAGACTCTGAGGCGCGCTGTCGATGAGCTCCCCGACGACGAGCGCAGGGTGATCCAGCTGCGCTACGGGATAAATGGCGACGAGCCGACGCCGCTGCGCGAGGCCAGCCGCCGCCTGGAGATGAAGCAGAACGAGGTCCGCGAGCTCGAGCAACGCGCGCTCGACCACCTCGCCCGCGCCCGCGAGGTTGAAGCACTCCAGGACGCCGCCTAGGGCCCGCGGGGCCCGAGCCTCCGCGCGGCAAATCCCTGCAGGTAGCGGGCCCGCCTGATGAGGGCGTCCGGGGGCGTTCCTAGCCTTGCCTCTCCCACGACCCGGAGGGCAGATGGCACCACTGATCAGCTTCGACGAGGCCCTGGAGCTGGGGGCGCTGACCGACCACGAAGAGATCGGGGCGCTGGTCGAGCGGGCCTGGGAGGTGCGCACGGATCGCTTCGGCGACTCCACCGACATGTGCTCGCTGGTCAACGCCAAGTCCGGGGGCTGTGCCGAGGACTGCGGCTTCTGCGCCCAGTCGCGCTACGCCGAGGCCGACACCCCGATGCACGCGATGATGGAGCCCGATCAGATCCTCGAGCACGCGAAGGCGGCCGAGGCGGCGGGCGCCCATCGCTTCTGCATGGTCACCCAGGGCCAAGGGCTGTCGAAGCGCGACTTCGCGAAGATCGTCGAGGGCGCCAAGCTCGTCTCGGAGCACACCAACCTGAAGCGCTGCGCCTCGATCGGCCACATCTCGGTCGACCGGGCCAAGCAGCTGAAGGAGGCGGGGATCCAGCGCGTCCACCACAACGTCGAGACCTCGCGCTCCTACTACCCGGAGGTCTCGACCACGGTTCGCTACGAGGGCCGGATCCGGACGATCGACGCGGTCAACGAGGCGGGGCTGGAGAGCTGCGTCGGCGGCATCCTCAACCTCGGCGAGACACCCCGCCAGCGGGTCGAGATGGCCTTCGAGCTGGCCGAGATCGATCCCGACTCGGTGCCGATCAACCTGCTGAACCCGCGCACCGGGACCAAGTTCGGCGAGCGCGAATTGATGGATCCCTGGGAGGTGGTCAAGTGGGTGGCGATCTTCCGGCTGATCCTCCCCGACGCCCTCTTCCGCCTCTGCGGCGGCCGGGTCGAGAACCTCGGCGAGCTGCAACCGCTGGCGGTGAAGGCGGGGCTGAACGGGGTGATGATGGGCAACTTCCTGACCACGCTCGGGGTCGAGCCCGCCGAGGACCGCGCGATGTTCGAGGAGCTCGGCCTCAATGTCGCCCGCCAGGACGACAACGGCGCCGTTCCCCGCCCCGACAACCGCTCGGGCTGGCTCGAGGGCGAGACTCCTCAGACGCCCGTGGACGAACTCATCGACAGCCAGGCCGAGGCCAACCTCTGGGACCCCTCGACTCAGCTGCGGGTGATCAGGAAGAAGGGCAAGGTGCCGGCCTACCCCGAGCCGCCTGCCGATGCCCAACCCGCCGGCTGGGGCGACTGATGCGAGGGCGCTCCGAGGATTCGAGGGCGCTCCCTGGGGAGCGACCCGTTTGATGCTGGAGGAGCGACCCGTTTAACGATGATGATCGATCTCGAGGAGCGACTGGAGGAGCTTCAGTCGAGCGGCCTGCGCCGCCGGCTGCGGGTGATTGCTGGACCACAGGGCCCCCGGGTGCTGCTCGACGGGCGTGCGGTGTTGCTGCTGTGCTCGAACAACTACCTCGGCCTCGCCGACCATCCCCGCCTCAGGCGCGCCGCCGCCGACGCCGCCCTGGCGCTGGGCACCAGTTCCGGCGCCTCCCGGCTGATCTCTGGGACGACCTCGAGCCAGATCCTCCTCGAGGAGCGGCTGGCGCAGTTCAAGGGAACCGAGGCGGCGCTCCTCTTCGGCTCCGGCTATCTCGCCAACACCGGGACGATCGCGGCGCTCGCCGGCAAGGGCGAGGTCGTCTTCTCCGACGAGCTCAACCACGCCAGCATCATCGACGGCTGCCGCCTCTCCAAGGCCGAGGTGTTCGTCTACCGGCACCGTGACACCGAGCACCTGCTCTGGGGCCTCCGGCGAGCGGGAGAGCGCGCGGCCCTGATCGTCACCGATGGCGTCTTCTCGATGGACGGGGACCTGGCGCCGCTGCCGGAGCTGGCCGAGCTCGCCAGGCGCCACCGCTGCCGCCTGATGGTCGACGAGGCCCACGCCACCGGCTGCATCGGACCGGGGGGCCGCGGCTCCGTCGCCGCAGCCGGGCTCACAGGCGAGGTTGACGTGATCATGGGGACGCTGGGCAAGGCGCTCGGCGGCTACGGGGCGTACGTATGTGGATCGCGCCGGCTGACCCATTACCTGCTCAACACCGCCCGCCCATTCATCTTCTCCACCGCTCTGCCCCCACCCGTTGTCGCGGCCGCCTCGGCGGCGCTGGAGCTGCTCACCCGGCGCCCACGCCGAGTCAAGCGGCTGCGCTCGAACGCCGCGGCCCTGCGCGAGGGCCTCCGAGCCGAGGGCCTGGAGGTGGGCGGCGAGGAGACCCAGATCGTGCCCGTGATCGTTGGCGAGGCGGACGACGCGATGGCTCTGTGCGAGCGCCTCTTGGAGCGCGGCGTCTTCGCCCAGGCGATCCGGCCGCCGACGGTGCCGGCCGGCACCTGCCGCCTGCGGCTGACGGCGATGTCCACCCATCGGGTCGGCGACCTCTGCAATGCCGCCCGCCTGATCGGCAGGACCGCACGCGAGCTCGGCCTCAGGGGCGGGAGCGCGGCGGAGCGCCGGCGCGCTTCGCCGACGGCCGCTGCCCCGGTTGCCGACCTGCCGCAGGCCGCCTAGTCGGATGCGCGGGCTGTTCGTCACCGGGACCGGCACCGAGGTGGGAAAGACGGCGGTCGCCGCCGCGCTCGCCCGCACGGCGAACGCGTCTGGGGAGCGGGTGGCCGTCTTCAAGCCGGCAATCAGCGGCCTCGACGAGCGGGGCGAGGGCCTTGCCGATCACGAGCTGCTGCGGCTCGCCTCGGGCTCCGCGCAGAGCGACGACCAGATCGCCCCCTACCGCTATGGACCGGCGGTCTCGCCACACCTGGCGGCGGAGCTGGCGGGCGAACGGATCGATCCCGGGCGGCTTGCGGTGGCGGCACGGGCCGCCGGCGCGGCCCTCCGAGCTGCTGGTCTGCGAGGGAGTCGGCGGCTTCCTCGTCCCCCTGGCGCCCGGCTACCTGGTCCGCGATCTCGCCCGCGACCTCGGCTTCCCGGTGGTGATCGCTGCCTCGCCTGGGCTGGGCACCATCAACCACACCCTGCTCACGGCGGAGGCGGTGCGGGGCGCCGGGCTCGAGCTGGGGGCGGTCGTGCTCACCCCGTGGCCGGACGATCCGACGTCGATGGAGCAGTCCAACCGCTCCACCATCGGCGCGCTCGCGGGGGCCGAGGTGCTGACGCTGCCCTGGCTCGACCTCTCACGTCCGGGCTCGTGGCCGCCGCTCCGGGTCCCGGACGCGATCCCGGGGGGGCCGGCGCTCAGGCTTCGAGCCGCCTAGCGACTGCCAGGACGCTCGCTTCAGGACGGAGGGCGAAGCCCGGATTCAGGGCGACCGCGACGGCGAAGCCGAGCACCGAGACGGCCGCCGCTAACACCGCATAATGCGACTTCAGTCACAGTTGGGGGCGCCGGGCCGGCCTTTCCGGCCGAGCCGCGATCTATGTTCCGCTGCGGAGATGCGAACGGACGCCCAGCTCGATCACCGGCACCTCTGGCATCCGTTCACGCAGCAGCAGGACTGGCTCGCCGAGGAGCCGCTGATGATCGAGGCGGCGGAGGGCAGCGAGCTGATCGACGCCGAGGGCAACCGCTACCTCGATGGCGTCTCCTCGCTCTGGTGCAACGTCCACGGCCATCGCCACCCGCTGATTGACCGGGCGATCCGCGACCAGCTCGAGCGGGTTGCGCACAGCACGATGCTCGGCCTCTCCCATCCGAGAGCCGCGGAGCTGGCGTCGCGGCTGGTCGCGATCAGCCCCCGAGGGCTGGACCGCGTCTTCTACTCGGACTCGGGATCGACCGCCGTGGAGGTCGCCCTGAAGATGGCTTTTCAGTACTGGCAGCACCGCGGCGGCCAGCACGTCCGGCGGACCTCCTTCATCTGCCTCCGCGATGCCTACCACGGCGACACGGTGGGCTCTGTGTCGGTCGGCGGGATCGACCTCTTCCACTCCGCCTTCGGGCCGCTCCTTTTCAAGGCCCACCGGGCCGAGCCGGGTGACATCGACGACATGGCCCGGCTACTCGCCCGTCACGAGGAGGAGGTCGCCGCGGTGATCGTCGAGCCGCTGGTGCAGGGCGCCGCCGGCATCCTCACCCACCCCCCGGGCTACCTGCGGGCTGTGCGCGAGCTGACCGAGCGCCACGGGGTGCTCCTGATCTGCGACGAGGTCGCCACCGGCTTCGGGCGCACCGGCACGATGTTCGCGTGCGAGCAGGAAAGGGTGGCACCGGACCTGCTCTGCGTTGCCAAGGGGCTGACGGGCGGCTACATGCCGCTGGCGGCGACGCTGGCGACCGAGTCGATCTACGAGGCCTTTCTGGGTGACCACGCCGAGTTCAAGACCTTCTTCCACGGCCACACCTACACCGGCAACCCGCTCGCCTGTGCGGCGGCGATCGCCAGCCTCGAGGTCTTCCGGCGCGAACGCACCCTGGTGCGGCTGCGGCCGAAGATCCGGCTGCTGGCGGAGTCGCTGGCCGAGGTGCAGCTGATGCCCGAGGTGCGCGAGGTGCGCCAGTGCGGGCTGATGGTGGGGATCGACCTCGGCGAGCACGACCCGTCAACTCGGATGGGCCACCGGGTCACGCTCGAGGCCCGCAAACGAGGGGTGATCGTGCGGCCTCTGGGGGATGTGGTGGTGCTGATGCCGCCGCTCTCGATCTCGGGCCAGGACCTGCGGCGCCTGGTCGAGGTCACCGCCGAGTCGATCACCGCGGCGAGGCCGGTGGCCGACCTCGACCCCGCGGCAAGGGGTCGCCTCGACGCGGCTCTGCTCGAAGCGGCGTAACCACCTGTCGCGGGGGGCCCATCCGAGGACGCATCCGCGCCCGCAGGATGGGGGGCACCGCGGTGACAGGCCCCGCGGGCCGAGCGGCTGGGCCCTGACCCGCGCGCCTAGCTGTTACTCCTCGTACGGCTCGAAATCCGACTTCCGGGCCCCGCAGACCGGGCAGAACCAGTCGTCGGGGATGTCATCGAAGGCGGTGCCCGGCGGCACGCCGCCGTCCGGGTCGCCCTCTTCCGGGTCGTATATGAACCCGCACGAGGTGCATATGTAGAGCTGCTTTGTACCCGTCTCTGCCGCCATGCGGCGCGAATCTAACCAGTTACGCTGGCCTCGCGTGCACGCTGTCTCGACGAGGTGGAGATGACGGATCTACCCGGGGCGAGGGGCGCTCCGCTGCGTGGCGAGGACGAGCCGCCGGCCACTCCGCGCCCCGCCGCAACCGTGATCCTGCTCCGGCGTGGCGGCAAGCACTCCGACCGGGGCCTCGAGGTCTGCCTGGTCCGGCGCAACCCCGAGGCCCGCTTCATGCCCGGGGTCTGGGTGTTTCCCGGCGGCGCCGTCGACGCCGAGGACGGGGAGGGCGAGCGCGCCCCCCGCGTCTCCGCGGTCCGGGAGCTGCAGGAGGAAGCGGGGATCGAGGTCGAGGCCGACGAGCTCGTCCCCTACTCGCGCTGGATCACCCCTCGAATCGTGCCTGTGCGCTTCGACACCCGCTTCTACCTGGCGCTTGCGCCGGCGCACTCGCCGCCCCGCCCGGACGGTAGCGAGACAGTCGACGCCGGCTGGTTCGCGCCCCGGCACGCCCTCGACCTGCACGGGCGAAACGAGCTCCCGCTCGTCTTTCCGACGATCAAGCACCTGGAGTCGCTGCTCCCGTTCGCGAATGCCGAGCAGGCGCTGGAGGCCGCCCGCCGGCGTCAGGTGAAGCCGGTGGAGCCTGAGGTCGTCGGCAAGGGGGAAGACCGCCGAATCGTCCTCCCGGACGATCTCCCCTGATTTCGATCCGCTCCGACCTGAGGGAGGTGCCGATCGGGCCATAATCCAGGCCGTGACCGGCAGTCTTCCGCCTGAGGTCCAGCAGGCCTTCGGCCAATTCATCACCTGTGAGCTGACCACCGTCGGCGCTCGCAAGCAGCCGATCACCTGGCCGGTCACCCCCTATTACGAGCCCGGTGGGCCCACGATCGACCTCACCACCGGGCTCGGCTACCCGAAGAAGGCCGACGACGCCCGCAGCCATCCCAGCGTGTCGCTGCTGTTCTCCGACCCGACCGGCTCGGGGATCGAGAGCGGCATCCGCGTCCTCGTCCAGGGCACCGCCGAGGTCGACGACCACAACCTGGCGGACAATCGCGAGCGCTACTTCCGCGAATCGTGGAAGAAGCTGCCGGGCACCCGGAAGCTGCACCCGCCAAAGGCCGTCCGCGGCGCCTTCAACTGGTACTACACGCGCATCTACATCCATGTCCGGCCGGAGCGGGTCTTCGTCTGGCCGAGCGGTGACCCCTCGGCCGAGCCGGTCCTCCACGACGCCCACCTGGAGGAGGTGCGATCGGGTCACGTCGAGGAGCCGCCCGAGGATCACGGACCGACCTTCTCCGGCGAAGCGGTCTGGGATCCGCGCATCGATGAGCTTGGCCGCGAGTACGAGACCGCGGTGGTCAGCTGGCTCGCCCCCGACGGCTTCCCGCTCTCCGCCCGCGTGCCGATCGAGGTCCAACCCGGCTCGCGATCGATCGAGCTCGGCGGCGAGCCGGCGGGCCTGCCCCTGCTCGAGGGCCGGGCTTGCCTCACCGTCCACCGGCACGCGCCGGACTTCAGCTGGCAGCGAAACATCCAGGTGCGGGGCGAGCTCGCCCGCGCCGAGGACGGCTGGCGGCTGTTGCCCTTCCGGGTCGTCGGCGGTTTCGAGCTCCCCGAGGGGCGGCTGGGCCGCTCCCGCGACTTCCTCAAGAAGGGGTTCGGCTTTTACCGGACCGCTCGCAAGCGACTCAAGGCTCGCCCGACCAGCTAGCCGGTCGTCGCGGGGAACGGCTCGAGCCCGGCGTTCCAGGGACCGGCCTTGTAGATGTCAAGGTTGTTCTCCTCCATCTCCCGGTGCAGCCGGTCGAAGATCCCGCCGGCCGAATGGAGCGCCTCCTTCAGCTCCTCGCGGGTGAGCTCCCGCAGACGCCAGTGAAAGAAGAGCTGGCGGTCGGTGATCCCGAAGTCGACCTGGGCCGGGATCCGGGTGATCCAGTCGATGAAAGCTGGGCTGAAGAGCTCGCGCAGAGCGACCGGGTCGTGGTCGCGGGGGACGGTGGCGATGAAGCGCTTGTTGAAGTCGGTGCTCTCGAACTCCACCCGACGGCGGGAGCGGCGGTCGAGCACGTCCTCGGCGGTGCGTTCGATCGACTCGACGTTGAAGATCGGGACCACCGTGGCCAGGTCGGGCATGTGGGCCTTGGCGAGCACCGCACCCGGCAGCACCGCCTTTCGGCCAAAGCCGCCCTCCTCGTACTCGTCGGCGTCGCATGAAGAGCCCCAGAAGCCATCGACGAGCTCCCCGGTCAGCCTGTTGGTCCCGCCGGGGCAGAGGGCGACCGGCCCTTCCTTCGGGTTGAGGCCACCGATCGGCTCGTAGCGGAGATTCCTCTCCGTGGCGAGGTCGGAGACGATCTCCCCCCAAGCCTGGGCGTCGGCCCTGGCGCTCACGAGGCTGGTGTGATCAATCGACGTTGACCAGGTCCTCGTGGCCGTCGGCTTCGAGCTGGGCCTTGTAGCGGGGGAACACCGGCTTGGTCAGCGGCACGAGCTTGAGGATCTTCGCCACCGGCCCCTTCGCCTTGATCTGGCCTCGGGCGAGGGCGACGGTGACGTTCACCTTGCCGAGCCAGAAGCGGTGGGCGGTGTCGGCCTCCATGCTCATCACCACCTCCGGCTCCATCTCGGTCTCGCCGAAATCGACATCGCCGGGCTCGCCCTCCTGGAGGCGAAGGGTGATCTTAGAATCGGGCTCGCGGTAGTCGTACTGGAGGATCGTGTTGGCCGCGCGGAACTTCGGCGCCAGCTCTTCGTCCTTGGCGAGCTCGGCGAAGAGCTTGCCGATCGTGTCGTAGACCTCCTGGGCGTCCTTGAAGTAGGCCAACTCGCCTCCGTGGTACGGGTCGCTCCTCCGGAGCGCCCGCGCATTAACGGTTCAGGGCGAATCCTATTCGGAGCGGTCCGGCAGCCGCCCGTGAGCAGGAAGCACATTCGGCAGTCCGCCCCTGACCGACGACGCCCGGCCGGCGGACGAGTCGGCGTCACTTGCGGGGGCGCCGTAGCTCGGTCGACGCCGTGCCCTGGTTGCCGGCGACGTCGGTCAGCTCCACGGCCACCTTCGCCGGTCTCGCCCGCGCCGCCAGCGGGACCGACACGGACTTGCGGCCGCCGATGAGGAAGGTGCGCTCCAGCCGGGCGAGGAGGCGCGAGCGCGCGCGCACCTTGATCACCGCGTCCACCGGCTCCGAGACTGCGAGTCGCAGCCGCAGCGGGCCTCCGCCCTTGTTCAGCCTTTTTGCCCTGACGGTCGCGGTCGGCGGGCTGGGATCGGGCGGCAGCGGCGAGCCGCTCGAGCTCACCACCAGGGTGGCGGTCATCGTCGGGTGCGCCGGGTCGCGGAAGCTGTAGGGGCTGCCGGCCTGGCCGAGAAAGGGCACGCCGCGGACGAGGCGCGTCTGGCCGCGGGCGAGCACCGGCGCCTCGAACAGCGGCCTGCCGCCGGCAGCGGCGTCGGAGACCAGGCCGTGGCCGAGGCCCGGGTCGCGGTTGGTGAAGGTGACCAGCTCGCCCTGGGCGATCGTGTAGCTCGTCGCCGAATACTCGAGCAGGAAGGGCGAGGTGATCCGAACCACCGCCGCCGCCTGCGCCGGCAGCGCCCCGGCGAGGGCGCCAAGCAGCGCACTGAGTAGGACGAAACGGCGGATGCCTACTTCAGCTTCGCCTTCGCGGTGTCCGGGGCGCCGAAGTCGATCGTCCCGGTCACCTTGACCGTCGCCTTCTCCTTCCCCGCGAGCGCCTGCTTGCCTGCCTTGGTCAGCTTCAGCGCCGCGGTCGTGCCTCCCGCCGGGACCGTCCCGGTGGCGATCGTCCGATTGCCGAGGGCCGCCTTCAGGGCCACCTCGGGGGCGCCGGTTGTCGTCGCCTTCACGGCCAGCTTGCCCTTCTTCAGCACCTTCGCGAGCTTCCGGCTGCTGACCGCGACGTCCACGGTCGGCCTCGGCAGCCCGCTGCCGGTGACGTTCAGGGTCGCCTGCATGTTGGGGTGGATCGTGCAGATGAACGGGTAGGAGCCGGCGCTCACGTACTGGGTGCCGTTGACCGGGGTGCTGCCGCCGGTGATCGTGTTGCTCCGAAACAGCGCCTTGCCGTCGGGGCCGTTTGCGTTGGCGGTGACGTTGTGGTTGCTGCCGGTCACCGTCAGCTGGGCGACGGTGCCGCCGTCGTGGGCGTAGCTGCCTGCGTCGAAGGCGTTGGCGCCGTCGCCGACGATCGTCGCCGGCGCCGCCCAGGCGACCGCCGCCCACAGGCCGAGGAGGACGGCGGCACCCGCCGCCCCCGCCACCGCCCCCCGGCGCCGGCGCATCAGCTCGCCCCCGCGTAGTGCTCGGCGGCCTTCGCCCAGTTGACCACGTTCCACCAGGCGTCGATGTAGTCAGGGCGCTTGTTCTGGTACTTGAGGTAGTAGGCGTGCTCCCAGACGTCGACGCCGATGATCGGCGTCTGCCCGTCGGAGATCGGCGAGTCCTGGTTCGCGCTCGAGACCACCGCGAGGCCGGAGCCGTCGTGGACCAGCCACGACCAGCCGGAGCCGAAGCGGTTGACGCCCGCGGTCTTGAGCTCCTCCTGGAAGGAGCTGAAGTCGCCGAACTTGTCCTTGATCGCATCGGCGAGGTCGCCCTCGGGCTCGCCGCCACCGTCCGGGCTCATGATCTCCCAGAAGAAGCTGTGGTTGGAGTGCCCGCCGGCGTTGTTGCGGACCGCGGTCTCCTTGTCGCCGAGGCTGGAAAGGTTCTGGAGCACCTCGTTGACGTCCTTGTCGGCCCACTCCGTGCCCTCGAGCGCGGCGTTGGCCTTGTCGACGTATGCCTGGTGGTGCTTGTCGTGGTGAACGCGCATCGTCTGCTCGTCGATGTGAGGCTCGAGCGCGTTGTAGTCGTAGGGAAGATCGGGGACCTCGTAAGCCATCTGCCCTCCTTCGGGTTCTCAAATGGACGGCCGTCGTACCCGAACGGCTTCGGTCTTAATCTAGCGGGGGTGAGCAGTCGGCCGCCTGGCGGAGGGACCTGGACCGGGGTGGCCGTCACCCTCGGAGGGATTGCCGTCCTCGCGGCGGTCGCCTTGCTGGTGCCCGCGCTGCGGGACGCGGCCGGGAATGCGGTGCAGGGCGACACGACCGCGGTCCGCAACGATCTCGAAGGCCTGGGCGCGACGGGCGTGCTGATGGTGATCGCGCTGGCGATGATCCACGTGATCGTCTGGTACCCGGCGGAGATCCTCGACGCGGCGGTCGGCTTCATCTACGGGTTCGGAGTCGGACTGCCGCTGGTGATGGCGTGCTGGGTCGGCTCGGCGGTGGTCGCCTACCTGGTCGGGAACCACGCGGGGCGCCCCCTGCTCTACGCGCTGCTCGGAGAAGAGCGCTTCAAGAGGGGCGAGCGCCTCGTCCACCGTGGCGGCGTCACCTTCCTGCTCGCCGCCCGCCTGGTCCCGATCGTGCCCTTCAGCCTGCTCGGGCTGATCTGCGGCGCCGCCCGGGTACCGCTGGTCCGCTTCGTCTGGACGACGACGATCGGCTACCTGCCGATCACCGCCTACTTCACCTACCTCGGCAGCCGGCTCGAGGGCTTCTCGATCGAGGACCCGATCGTCTGGATCGGCGCAGGGGGGCTGCTGCTGGGGCTGCTCGGGGTTCGCTACGTGATCCCCCGGGCGACCCACGAGCGGGTCTAGTTCGGGTCAGGCGGGCTCGGGCGGAAGCGGCGGGAGGCGGGCGAGCCGTCCGTGCCAGCTCACGCAGCTCGGCATCGCTCCCGGCCAGCAGCCGGTCGGCCGCCTCGGAGAGCTCGGCCAGCGAGCGCTCGCTCGCGTCGTCGAGCGAGGTGCCGCGGGGCAGGATCACCTGGAAGCGGTAGTAGCGCGGGCCCTTCCCCTGCTCGCTCGGCTGTGGGACGGCCCGGCCCGGCTCGTGATTGAGCAGGACCTCAGCCCAGTGGTCGGCGGCGTCGGACTGGCCGTCGAGAAAGGCGGCAACCAGGGCGGGGTCGGGCCGCGGCCAGACCCAGCCCAGCCGACCCCAGCGCCTCACCTTGGATTGCTCCTGACCGGCCTCGCGCTGGCCGGTGCCCAGGGAGACGACCAGGAGCTCGTTCGCGGCCAGATCGCGCGGCTCGTCGTCGCGTCGCTTCAGCGCCTCGACCACCCCGGCAACCGAGGGGTTGGAGGCGAAGACGCCGCCGTCGATCAGCGCCCGGCTGTCGAGGCCGTGGGATGGGAAATAGGTTGGGGCCGCAGAGGTCGCCAGCCCGACGTCGACCAGGGGGGCGTCGCGGTCGGCCCGCTCGCGCGCCCGCCAGCGCTTGAAGAAGTGGGGCCCGGGCTCGTGCATGTCGTAGGAGGTGACAACCAGCTCCCGAAGGGCGTCGCGGAGGCGGCTCTCGCCGAAGCGTCGCCGCAGGGCGTCCTCGAGGCGCCGGGGCGAGTGCTTGGGGCCGATCCATCCCCACAGCGAAAGCACCTTGTGCAGGGTGTCGCCGAAGATCGTCGGCCCCTCGTCCATATAGAGGTCGACCAGGTCATCCCCGCTCAGCCGCGGGCGGTCCGGGTGCCCGGGGTCGGGCGCGGTCACCCCGATCGCCAGCAGCCCCCCGGTCGAGGTCCCGGCGACCATGTGGAAGCAGTCGGCGATCCGCCGCTCCTCCCCGGCTCCCTCGGTGATCAGCTCCTCCAGCCGGGCGATCACCCGGGCCGCGATCAGCCCGCGGATGCCGCCGCCGTCGATCGAGAGCACCCGGAAGCGGTCGGGGTGCCCCTGGTCCCGCTCCCCCCGGCCCTCCACGCCCGTTCAGGCCTCCCCGCGGAACTTCGCCAGATCCTCGCGGGCGCGGCGGCGGACCATCATCCGCATCGGCGGCGCCCAGCCGAGCGCCATGCCGGCGGGGCCGAGCGCCTGACGCGCCCAGCGATAGAACGAGAACGAGTCCTCATGGTCCTCGATCAGGCCGTTGTCGCGGAAGCGGAAGCGGGCCTGGACGTCGTTGACCACCGGCCGGCCGGTGCGAGTGAAGGTGTAGCGGGCGATCCAGCGGGCGCTGCCGGTATCGCCCTCGACCGAGTGCTCGGGCAGCTCGACCCGGAGGTCGTCGGCACGCGAGGTCAGCATCCGCCACATGTCGCCGGCCTCGGCGCCGCTGAGCTCGCCGAAGGCGGGATCCCGGAAGCGCCCGTCCGGCGCGTACATGCGGGCCATCGCCTCGCCGTCGTGGCGGTTCAGGGCGCCGTAGAGCTCCTCGATCACCCTGGCGTAGTCGGCCATCGGCTCAACGCTATCCGGGACCGGCGCGCAGGTGCCACCCTCGCCGCCCCTCGACCGCGGGCCGCCTCTATCCTTCCTGCCCTCGGGGCGTGGCGCAGCCTGGTAGCGCGCACCGTTCGGGTCGGTGAGGTCCCCGGTTCAAATCCGGGCGCCCCGATTAACTCCTGCCCTCCACAGATCTTGGGGCCAGCCGCCCCGGTCGTATGATCGGGGCGCATGGAGGGGGTTGGCGCGAGCCACGTATTCCGCACGCCCGACGAGCGTTTCCAGGGGCTGCCCGACTTCGACTTCGAACCCCACTACCGCGAGGTAGACGGGCTGCGTCTGGCGCACCTCGACGTGGGCGACGGCCCGCCGATCGTGATGCTGCATGGGGAACCCGCGTGGTCGTTCATCTGGCGCAAGGTCATCCCGCCGCTCGTTGAAGCCGGATACCGATGTATCGCGCCCGACCATGCGGGCTGCGGGCGCTCGGACAAGCCGAGCGATCTGGGCTGGTACGCCATGGAGCGTCACGTCGCCCTTACAAGCTCGCTGCTGGATGACCTCAACCTGGATGACGTGACCCTGGTCCTCCACGACTGGGGAGGACCGATCGGCCTGACCCTTGCGATCGCACGATCGGATCGGATCGCACGCGCGGTCGTACTGGACACCGCGCTCGACCCCCGCACGCTCTGGATGAGCGAGAGCTGGGTCGAGTTCCGAGAGTTCGTCGAGCAGAACGAGGACCTACCGGTGGGCTGGATGATGCGAGCAACATGCCTCCTCGACCCCGGTGACGAGGTGATTGCGGCGTACGACGCCCCCTTCTTGGGACCGGAATCCAAGGTGGCGATGCGCGCCCTGCCACTCACCGTCCCCAGAGCGGACGAAACCCCGGAGGGCGTGACCACGCTGCTCGAGGCCCTGAAGGAAGACTCCCGGCCGATGCGCATCATCTGGGGGGAGAACGACAATTTCCTCACACTCGCAACCGCGGAGCGGTTTGCGGCGTCGATCGGAAGACAGATCGACGAATTGATCCCCTCCGCCGGCCACGGCCTGCAGGAGGACCAGGGCCCACTGCTCGGCGAGCGGATCGCCGCCTGGCTCGCCGAGGTTCGCTAGAGCGTCTAGTGCTTCACAGCCGCCTTATCGTTCCCTGATCGACTTCGAGCTTCAAGCAGGCTGCGGGCCGGGAAGTGAACGAGTTGTGCTGGTGTGCCTGCTACCGAGCTTCGGCGATCGCCGCCTCGATCTGCTCCACCGAAGGTGACTCGGTCAGCTCGCGGTTCCCCCGGGGTCCCTCCACCACCACCGCGGGCTCGGCGGGAAACCCGTGCTCGGCGGCGAGCTCGTCGTCGGCCTCGAGCGTCTCCGTGACCTCGGGGTCGTCGCGGTCGCGCTGCCACTGCTCGACGTTGAAGTTGAGGATCGCGTTGGCGATCTGGTCGAGGAACTCATCGGTCGCCCCGGTGCGCGGAGCCTCGTCCTGGTTGATGAAGAAGAGCTGGATGAACTGCCACTCGTCATCCTGCTCGGCGGCCGCGACCGCGCCGAACGAGGCGTTCGCGAACCCGCTCTGCGCCATCTGAAAGTGATGGAACTCGAGCTTCAGGTCCCCGTCGCGGACCGGTCCCTCGATCAGGGGGGTGATCGTCTCGCGCTGGTAGTCCGCGCAGGGAACGCACTGGAGGTCGCTGAAGACCTGGACCGTCACCGACGCCTCGCTCGAGCCGAGCACTGCGCCGTCCTGCGGAATCCCTCCGAGCTGGCGCTGGACCTCGTCGGCGCCGGTGATCTCGACCGGTTCCTCATCCCCCTCGTCGAGCGAGAGGCTGGCGATCACGAAGATCAGCAGGAGGCCCGCCAACGCCAGGACGATCACCCCGACGGTGCGGGGGCTCCTCCGTGAAGCGGGCTCGCTCAACCGGCGACGGCCTTGTAGTACCGCACGGCGAGGCCAGTGAGCAGGGTGCGAAACCCCTCCTCGATCGGGACCTCGCTGTCCACGGACCAGCGCTCGAGCCCACGCTCCTGGATTCGCCTCGCTGCGCTCCACCACCTCGTCGACGAGCTCGGGGTGCTGGTCGCAGAAGAACGCCCCGATCGAGTAGAGGTCGGTCTCCATCAGCGACTGGATGAATTCGCCTGTCTCTTGCTCGGCGCGTGCCTCGCCCTGTCCCATGGCGGGATGGTAGTTGCGCGCCCGATCGCGGCTCGACGACACTCGGCGCAAGACCTGACCGGGGGAGGTAGGCTGGCCGGGTGGCGAGCCGCGACGAGATCATCGGCTTCAGCGACCGGCTGCTCGAGATCGACTCCTTCGAGGACTACTGCCCCAACGGCCTCCAGGTGCCGGGCGGCGCGGAGGTCTCGAAGCTCGCCACCGCGGTCTCGGCGAACCTGGAGACGATCGAGCGGGCGATCTCGGCCGGCGGCCACTTGGTGCTCTGCCATCACGGCCTCTTCTGGGACTCACAGGAGCGGGCTCTCACCGTGCCGATGGCCGCCCGCCTCCGGGCACTGCTCGGCGCGGACGTCTCGCTCGCCGGCTATCACCTACCGCTCGACGCCCACGAGGAGATCGGAAACAACGCGCTCCTGCGCGAGGGGCTCGGCCTCCGGCGCGACCCTCGGCCCTTCGGGCGCACCCGCGGCGCCGCCGGTCGGCGCGATCGGCGCCGACGAGGCCGGGATCGAGATCGGCGAGCTCGCCCGCCGTACCCGCGAGCTCGTCGGTCAGGACCCTCTGGTCTTCGACTCGGGCCCGAGCTCGATCCACGCGGTCGGGATCGTCAGCGGCGGCGGCGCCTTCGCGATCGAGGAGGCGGGCGGCCTCGGCCTCGACGCGCTGATCACCGGCGAGCCGAGCGAGCCGGCGATGGGAGAGGCCCGCGAGCACGGGGTCCACTTCATCGCCGCGGGCCACTACGCGACCGAGACTTTCGGCATCCGCCGGCTCGGCGAGCTGCTGGCCGAGCGCTTCGGGGTCGAGCACGAGTTCATCGACGTGCCCAATCCGGTCTGAACGAACGCGCAAACTGCGGAAAAACGGTTGACACGTCGGCCCGAGGCGATATACATGAAGCTCCGGTAGAAGCAAAGGAAGGAGAGACGCGCATGGCGGTTCACCTGACGCCCACCGAGCTCGCCGACGAGTTGCACATGAAGCGTCGCGAGGTCATCAGCAAGTGCATCGAGATGAACGTGCCGGTCCTCAAGGGCCGGATCGACAAGACCCTCTTCCAGTCCTCGCTTCGGGCGCTGCAGAGCAGAGACAAGCAAGCGACCGCGTAGGTGCGAGGGTGCGCGTAAGCGCAACCCGTTCAGCGAGCCTGGCCGCCCGGCCAGTCGCCCAATAGACTTCTCTCCACCGGCCGCCGAATGGCGGCGACCTCGAGCCAGGAGGCGAGGAGAGATGGAGACAGCGACCGCCCCCACGGCACCGTCCGCGGCGGAGACGAGCACCCAGAGCAAGACGATCGCCGACCTGATGCCGATGGCGGCCGAGC
Source organism: uncultured Solirubrobacterales bacterium (assembly GCA_963818205.1). Lineage (GTDB taxonomy): Bacteria > Actinomycetota > Thermoleophilia > Solirubrobacterales > 70-9 > CAVVYV01. The sequence continues at coordinate 141,906 of CAWFRG010000009.1, read as the reverse complement.
GTCATGCCGACCTGCGGGCGGTCACCTACAAGGACGAATCGGGGCAGTGGGTGTCGAAGACCTACCGCGAGGTCGGCGAGATCGTCCGGAAGCTCGCCCTCGGGCTGATCGAGCTCGGGGTCGAGAAGGGTGACAAGGTCTCGATCCTCGCCAACACCCGCCCCGAGTGGACCTACTTCGACTTCGCCGCGCTCAGCACCGGCGCCACCGTGGTCCCGATCTACCAGACCAACTCGCCAGACGAGTGTCAGTACGTGCTCGAGAACTCCGATGCGAAGGTGGTGATCGTCGAGGACGACGAGCAGCTCGCGAAGGTGCAGGAAATCCGCGATCGCACTCCAAAGCTCGAGCAAGTGATCCGGATGGAGGGATCGGGCGGGGGCGCGATCTCGATGGACGAGCTGATCGAGAGCGGATCGGGGCGCTCGGACTCCGAGTGGGAGCAGCGCTGGAGCTCCGTCACCCCCGAAGACATCTGCACCTTCATCTACACCTCGGGGACCACCGGGCCGCCGAAGGGCTGCGTGATCTCCCACGGCAACTACCGCTCGATGGTGACGATGGCGCTGAACGAGAGCGTCCTCGAGAAGGAGTCGACCAGCTATCTCTTCCTCCCCCTCGCCCATTCCTTCGCGCTCCTGATCCAGTTCCTCAGCTTCGACCTCGGCGGCAACATCGCCTACTGGGAGCGCGACCCGCTGAAGATCGTTCCCAACCTCTCCGAGGTGAGGCCGGAGTACTTCCCGTCCGTCCCGCGGATCTTCGAGAAGATCTACACGGCCGCCACCAGCGATGTCGAGAAGGCCGGCGGGCTGAAGAAGCTCGTCTTCAACTGGGCGCTCAGGGTGGGAACCAAGGTCCGCGAGCGCGAGCGCGCCGGCAAGCGGGTCGGCTGGCTGCTGCGAAAGCAGTACGAAATCGCCGACAAGCAGGTTCTCTCCAAGATCCGCGCCCTGTTCGGCGGGCGGATCAAGAACTGCGTCACCGGCGCCGCCCCGATCAACCCCGACATCCTCCGCTTCTTCGACGCCGCCGGAGTGCTCGTGCTGGAGGGCTGGGGGATGACCGAGACCTCGACCGCCGCCACCGTGGCCAGGCCCGACGCATTCAAGTTCGGCAAGGTCGGCCGGGCCTTCGAGGGCTGCGAGATCAGGATCGCCGACGACGGCGAGATCCTGGTCAAGGGCCCGAACGTCTTCCAGGGCTACTACAAGAACGAGGAGGCGACCCGCGAGACGATCGTCGACGGCTGGCTCCACACCGGCGACCTCGGCGAGATCGACGAGGACGGTTACCTCTCGATCACCGGCAGGAAGAAGGACATCATCATCACCGCGGGCGGCAAGAACATCACCCCCGCCAACCTCGAGACCGAGATCAAGCAGAGCCCCTACGTCTCGCAGTGCGTCGTGATCGGGGACCGACGCCCCTACCTGGTGGCCCTGATCACTCTCGACATGGAGGAGTGCGCGAAGCTGGCCGAGGAGAAGGGATGGCCCGCAGATCCGGCGGCGCTCGCCAAGCACGAGGGCATGCGGGCGATGATCCAGGCGCACCTCGACCAGGTGAACGAGAAGTTCGCCCGGGTCGAGCAGGTGAAGAAGTTCGAGATCCTGCCCCAGGATCTCTCCCAGGAGGGCGGTGAGCTCACCCCGACACTGAAGGTGAAGCGCGCCGTGGTCGGCAAGAAGTACGAGAGCGAGATCGACGCCCTCTACGCCGGCTAGCTCCCGCACCTTCCTGGTTGTCCCCGATTCCTTCAAGGGGACGATTTCGGCATCCGAGGTCGCCGCGGCGATCGGACGCGGCGTCGAGGCCGGCGGTGCCCGCGCCGAGCTCTGCCCGGCCGCCGACGGCGGCGAGGGAACGGCCGAGGCCCTCCTGGCGAGCCTCGGCGGCTCGACCAGGACGGCGGCGGCACACGACCCGCTGGGGAGACCGATCGAGGCCCGGTTCGCGCTGCTCGGCGACGGGAAGACCGCCGCGGTCGAGGTGGCCGCGGCCTCCGGGCTCGGCCTGGTCGAGCCCGCCGAGCGCGATCCCGAGAGGGCGAGCAGTGCCGGTACCGGCGAGCTGATCGCCGCCGCGATCGGGGCGGGAGCGGGCCGGGTGCTGGTCGCGGCGGGCGGCAGCGCCACCACGGACGGCGGCCGCGGTGCGATCGACGCCCTCGAGGCGGCCGGCGGCCCAGGTGACGCCCGGCTGGAGGTGCTCTGCGACACCACCGTCCCCTTCGAGCGCGCCGCCGAGGTCTTCGCGCCGCAGAAGGGCGCCTCACCGGAGCAGGTCCACCGGCTGACGGAGCGGCTGGTGGCCCTGGCCGCCGCCCTGCCGCGCGATCCCCGCGGCAGGACGATGACCGGCGCCGCCGGAGGGCTCTCCGGCGGGCTCTGGGCCGCGTTCGGGGCGCGCCTGGTGCCCGGGGCCGCCTACGTGCTCGGCCTGCTCGGCTTCGACCGCCTGCTCGAGGAGGCCGACGCGGTGATCACCGGCGAGGGACGGCTCGAGTCGCAGAGCTTCCAGGGGAAGCTGGTCGGTGAGCTGGCTCGGCGCTGCCGGGCGGCGCGGGTGCCGCTTTACGCGATCGCGGGCGAGGTCGGGCTCGAGCCGGCAAAGATCGCCGCACTCGGCATCGCCGACGTTCGCGAGGCGGGCACCCCGGCCGAGATCGAGAGCGCCGCCTCGGCGACCGCCCTCGCGCTCGCCTAGCTGCAAAGCGCGTCCCTCACGACGGCCAAGAGCCGGCCGCCCATCATCTAGGGTGGCGCCGGTGAGCGCAGCGAGGCGAGTAGCGGTCGTCACCGGTGCCAGCAGCGGCATCGGCGCCGCCACCGCCCGGTCGCTTGCCGCCGCCGGCTTCGAGGTCGTCGCCGCGGCTCGGCGTCTCGAGCGCCTCGAGCCACTCGCGGAGGAGATCGGCGGGCGCGCCCTGCGACTCGACGTCACCGATCCCGATTCGGTCGCCGAGCTCGCCCGCGAGGTCCCAGACGCGGCGGTGCTGATCAACAGCGCCGGCGGGGCGCTCGGGGCTCGGCCCGGTGGCGGAGGCGGACGCGGAGGAGTGGCGGCAGATGTACGAGTCGAATGTGCTCGGTGTGATGCGGGTGACCAAGGCGCTCCTGCCGGCCCTGGAGCGCAGCGGCGATGGCTTCGTCGTCATCCTCGGCTCGGTCGCCGGTGTCGAGGTCTACCCGGGCGGCGGCGGCTACACGGCCGCCAAGCACGCCGTCAACGCGATCGCCCGGACGCTCCGGCTCGAGCTGCTCGGCAAGCCGATCCGGGTCAGCGAGGTCGCGCCGGGAATGGTCGAGACCGAGTTCTCGCTGGTCCGCTTCGGCGGCGACGAGCGCCGCGCCGACGCGGTCTACGAGGGGATGACGCCGTTGAGCGGCGAGGATGTCGCCGACGCGATCACCTACGTCGTCACCCGCCCGCCGCACGTCGACGTCGACTACGTCTCGATCAAGCCGACCGCCCAGGCGACCGCCCGCGACGTCCATCGCGAATAGCCGTCGCTAGCGGCTGCTCTCGGCCTTCTCCGCCTCGTCGGACTGCCGGAGGAGCGCCCCGGTGGTCTGCTCGAGCACCCGGCGCCAGACGGAGATCCCCTTCTCCTGCTCCTCGACGGTGTCGAGGACCCTGCGCACCCGCCGGGCAGAGATCTCGATCCCGTGGCGGGCGGCGATCTCCTTGTAGTGCTGGTAGTCCCGGGCGAGGTTGTCGGTGACCGACTCGAATCCGTGCTTGGCGATCTCCAGCCGCGACGAGTACTCGAGGATCGAGGTGCCGAACATCAGCTCGTCGTCGGACTCCGGCTCGATCAGGATGATGTCGACGTCCGGGAAGCGGTGCTTCCATGACTCCACCGCGAGCTGGAGCCGGGCATGGGCCATCAGCCGGAAGGCCTGGTTGCCGATCGCCGGCAGGCCCATGTCGGCCACCCGCCTCACCCGAGAGCCGAACAGTGTGGGGATCCGCTTCTCGAAGTCGTTGATGTAGGGGACGAGCGGGTTGACGACGACGATGAACTTCGCCCCCGCCGCCACTGCGACGTCGACGTTGGTGGTCGAGGCGATCCCGCCGTCCATCAGCTGGCGGCCGCGGAGGTTTACCGGCTCGTAGACGATCGGCAGCGCGGTGGACGCCGAGACCGCCTTCGAGATCGGGACGTCGGCCCATTCCCCGCGGCCGAGCACCAGCCGCTCGCAGGTGTCGACGTCGGTCGCGGTGATCAGGAGCTCCGCGTCGAGATCGCGGAAGTCGTTGCTGCGATCGGGATCCGCCAGCACCTCGGTCATGTACTTCTCCAGGCCGCGGTTGTTGTAGATCCCACCCGGGAGCCCCTCGGCGATCCCCATCACCAGGTCCATCATCGAGACCTCGCCGATGTTGGCGGCGAGTTGGCGGGCGACCGCCACCGCTCGCAGGGGCAAAACCGCCAGCCGGCCGGCAAATGCCCGGTAGTTCGGGCGGAGGAGGTGCTTCAGCGCCGGGTCCGGGATCGGCGAAGGGAGCGCCTTGTTGAGGACGCGCATCATCTCCTCGGGGGTGACCCCGTTTGCGACCATGCTGCCGACGAATGAGCCGGCGCTCGTGCCGACGTAGATGTCGAAGTCGTTGACGGTCCGGTTGACCGCAAGCAGGTCGAAGGCGCGGAGGGCACCGATCTCGTAGACGCCGCCGGTGAACCCGCCGCCACCGAGTACGAGCGCGGTCTTCTCGCCCCGTCGCCTTCTCCTTCGAGCGCCCCGCGATCGCGCGTCGGGGCCCTCGAACTGGACGACCTTGCCCATGGGCGGGCGATTATGGCAGTCGTGGGCTGGTCGGCCAGCTAGGCGCCAGGCCGCTACCCTGCGGCGCCCCAGTTGTTCAGGTCAACAAGGTGCGCATAGGCGCGCCGCAGCGCATGAGCCGGGTCAGAGACAGATGGCGGAGAGCCGCCGCCAGCGCGATCACGCTGGCGGCGGGGCTGCTGGCGCTGCTCGGCGGCGAGGCCGGCGCCGCGGTCACAGACCACCCCTATCCCACGCCCGTCGCGCACGGCTCCGCCGCTGCCCGGACCGCGGTCTCCGCCGGCGAGCTCGGCCCCGCCCTCGGCAAGGCCTTTCGCGGGCCGGGGGGCGCCTGGGTTGCAGACGCCGGCACCGACCAGGTTCTCTTCCAGCGCGGCGCGGGGAAGGTCCGTGCGCTCGCCTCCAACATGAAGCTGTTCACGACCGCGACCGCGGTTGCGCGTTTCGGACCCGACGAGCGCCTCGAGACCACGGTCTGGGCCGCAGACGATCATTCCGACGGGGTCGTCAGCGAGGGTCTCTTCCTGGTCGGTGCCGGCGATCCCACCCTGAGCACCGCCGGGTCTGACCAAGCTCGCGGCCCGGGTCCGCTCCGCGGGCGTGACCCGCGTCCAGGGTCCGCTGCTCTACGACGACTTCTTTCTCGACCAGCGCTCCACGGTTCCCCAGCACGGCATCCGCCGCGAAGGGGTGGGCGCCCTGTCGGCGCTCACCCTCTCTGGTGCGGCGGGGGCGAAGACCGCCGCGCAGCGCTTCGACCAGGCGCTTCGGCGGGCCGGGGTGGCGGTCTCGAAGAAGGTCCAGCGGCGCGCTGCGCCCCCGGAGAGCGCCGGGGCGAAACAGGTGGCCGTCCTGGAATCGCCGACCCTCGCCGACCTCGCCCGCCGCACCAACGTTCCCTCCAACAACTACCTCGCCGAGATGCTGCTCAAGGTCGTCGGCGGCGCCTTCGGCGGCGCCGGGACCACCAGGGGGGGAGTGGGGGCGGTGCAGCGGTTCGTCGCCGAGCAGGGCGGCAGCGTCCGGGCCGAGAACGGCTCCGGGTTGAGTCGGCGGGACACCGCCTCGCCGGCGTCGGTCGGCGCGCTGCTCGATTCGATGGTCGACGTCGACCCGAACGATCCACCCGAGAAACAGACTGAGCAGGAGCGCCGCCGGGACGCCTGGGTGAGCTCGCTGGCGGTGGCCGGGCGCTCGGGCACCCTCGCCCACCGGATGCGCGGCAGCGCCGCCGCGGGCAACTGCCGCGCGAAGACCGGCACCCTGAACGGGGTCAGCGCGCTCTCCGGCTACTGCTTCCGCGGCTCCGTGGACGCCGCGCACGCGGTCGTCTTCTCGATCCTGATGAGCGGCGACGTCGGCCGCGCCCACCGGGTTCAGGACCAGATGACCGCCCTGATCGCCCGCTACTCGCCGTAAACGCAAGCGGGTGCGCCATCTGCAGGGTTCGGGTGCTTCGCCGCGATCGGGGTCGCGCGCCCTAGACCCGGCCTCGCGGGCGCCCGCGCGGCCTGGGCGCCTCGTTGCTGCCCAATAGCTTGCGAAGCCTGGGCTCGTCGATGACCTCGACGCCGAGCTCCTCGGCCTTGGCGAGCTTTGAACCCGGGCTGTCGCCGGCGACCAGGTAGTCGGTCTTCTTCGAGACCGAGTTCACCACCTTGCCGCCCGCCCGGCGGATCAGCTTGGTCGCCTGCTCGCGGGAGAGATCGGGCAGGGTGCCGGTGAGGACCAGGGTCTTGCCGTCGAGGGGTCCTCCCTCGACCCGGCGCTCGGACGGATCGAGCTCCATCCGCAACCCCGCCTTCCGGAGGCGATCGATCAAATCGCCCATCCGCTCCTCGTGGAGCTCCTCGTAGACCTGCTCGGCGAGGACCGGCCCGATTCCCTCGGCCTCCTCGATCTGCTCCGGCTGGGCGGCCCGCAGCGCGTCCATCGTCCCGAAGTGTTCCGCCAGCGACTCTGCGTTGACGTAGCCGACCCCCGGGATACCGAGCGCGTATAGGACCCGCGAGAAGGGCTTGCGCTTCGAGCCCTCGATCTCGGCGATCAGGTTCTGGGCCGAGATCTCGCCGAAACCCTCCAGCTCGGAGATCCGCTCCGCGGTCAGACCGTAGATGTCGGCGGCGTCGGCGATCACGCCCTCATCGAGGAAGCGATAGGCGTTCTTCTCGCCGAGGCCCTCGATCTCCAGCGCGCCTCGGAAGTGCTTGACGTGCTGGAACTGCTGGCCGGGGCAACCGGTCCGGTTGGGGCAGATCGTGAAGACGCCACCGTCGGGCTTCACCGTCGGGGTCCCGCAGAGCGGGCACTTCTTCGGCGGCCTCGCCCGGCGGGCGCCCCTCCTCCGCTTCTGGATGATCGGCGAGACCACCTGGGGAATGACGTCGCCGGCGCGCATCACCACCACCTCGTCGCCCTCGCGGACGTCCTTGCGCTCGAGGTCCTCCTCGTTGTGGAGGGTCGCCGTGGTCACGGTGACGCCGCTGACGTGGACCGGCTCCAGCATCGCGAAGGGGAGCAGATGCCCGGTCCGCCCGACGTTCCAGACGATCTTGTTCAGCTTCGTCGTCGCCGTGGTCGGGGCGAACTTCCAGGCCACTGCCCAGCGCGGCTCACGGCCGGCGACCCCGAGTTCGCGCTGGAGGCCCCGGTCGTCGACCTTGACGACGACGCCGTCGATCTCGAAATCGAGGGCTTCGCGGCGGCCCTCCCACCACCGGCAGCGCTCGGCCACCTCCTCGATCCCGTGGAGGACGGCGATCTCGTCGTTGACCCTGAAGCCCCGCTCGCGCAGCCACTCGAGTGACTCGCTGTGGCTCTTTGGCTCCCAGCCTTTGAGGGCAGCGACGCCGTAGCACCAGATCGAGAGTGGCCGGGCGGCGGCGATCTCGGGGTCGAGCTGGCGGATCGAGCCGGCGGCGGAGTTCCGCGGGTTGGCGAAGGTCGGCTCCCCGGCCTCGGCCCGCTGCTCGTTGAGGCGGGCGAAGTCCGCGATCGGCAGATAGACCTCGCCGCGGACCTCGACCAGCTCGGGGGCGTCCTCGATTCCGAGCGGGATCGCCTTGATCGTCCGCAGGTTCTGGGTCACGTCCTCGCCGATCCGGCCGTCGCCGCGGGTGGCGCCGCGGGTGAGGACGCCGTTTTCGTAGGTGAGCGAGATCGCCAGCCCGTCGACCTTGGGCTCGGTGACGTAGCGGATCTCGCTGCCCTCGATGTCGAGGCGCTCGAGCTGCCTCTCGACCCGCGTCGCCCAGGCGCGGAGCTCGTCCTCGTCGCGGGCGTTGGCGAGCGAGAGCATCGGCTCGTGATGCTCGACCCGGTTGAACTTGTCGAGCGGCGCACCGCCGACCCGCTGGGTGGGCGAGTCCGGCGTCCGGAGCTCGGGGTGATCCTCCTCGAGCTCCCGGAGCTCGCGGAGGAGGTCGTCGTATTCGGGATCGGCGATCTCCGGGTCGTCGAGGATGTAGTAGCGGCGGTCGTGGTAGGCGATCTGTCGCCGCAGCTCCTCGGCCCGAGTTCTGTCTGCATCGCCGCGCTTCGCTCGCGCCACCATCATCCAGCGATCACGCTCGCTCGCGCGGCTCGCGAGGCCTTTGCCGGCGCCGCCGTGCTCACCTTCGCGAAGACGCTTCCCCTGCCGGTTCCGGGGGCTGCGCTCGCTTCGCTGCCGCCAACATCCCGTCGAAGTCCCAGCCGCGGAGCCGATCGAGCCCCGGCCGGTCGGTGAGGTCGAAGTGGACCGGGGTGACCGAGGTCCGCCCCTGGGCGATCGCCGAGAGGTCGGAGCCCTCCTCATCCTCGAACGAGGGCTCGAAGCCGTAGATCTCGTAGCGGCGGCGGTCGCTCTCGCGGTCCTCCTCGACCAGCTTCAACTCATCGTTGTAGAGGCGCTTGCCGAGGTGGGTGACCTCGATCCCGGTCGGCGGGCCCTGCCGGGCAATTGACGTTGAGCAGGGTGTCGGCCGGCAGCGGGTCCTCCGCCACCGTCCGCACCAGCTCGGCGCCTAAGGCCGCAGCCACCGAGAAGTCGAAGTCCCGCCCCCAGCGGAAGTCCATCTCGCGCGCCGCCGACTGCTGGGAGAGCGCGATCGCCGGCACGCCGAGGACGATCCCCTCGAGGGCGGCGGCGACCGTGCCCGAATAGGTGATGTCGTCGCCGAGGTTGGCGCCGTGGTTGATCCCCGAGACGATCAGCTCGGGCCGGGCGCCGAGCAGGCCGAGATCGGCGAAGCGCACGCAGTCCACCGGGGTGCCGTCGGTGGCAAAGCCGCGGCTGCCGTCGTCGAACTCGACCTCCTGCACCCAGAGGGGCGAGCGGGTGGTGATGCTGCGGGCGGTGGCGCTGCGATTCGAGTCGGGGGCGATCACGTGCACCTCGACCTCGGGCAGGCCGATGAGCGCGCGCCGAACCGCGTTCAGGCCCTTGGCCTGGATGCCGTCGTCGTTGGTGATCAGGACCCGCACCACCTCGATTCTACGAGCGGCGCGAGTCCTTCCTTTCTCCCCCAAACTTTCAGTCGCGGCCCGAGGCGGCCACCCCGTATCAGTGGCTACGCAAATACACCGGGGCCGGGGGCGCTACCCGCCCCTGCTACGCGGAAGGACCAGAGTCGTGCGCCCTACCCGCCGCCGTAGGCGATCACCATCTCGGTCATCGCCCCGACGAAGAGCGCCGGCGCCAAGCATCAGCAGGCCCAGCTCCCGGTGCCCGAGCCGGCGCATCGCGTGCCAGACCTCGCCGATCACGTAGAGGATCGCGCCGGCCGAGACCGCGTAGAAGAGCAGCTCGAGCGGCTCCGAGGTGACGTTGTAGCCGACGATCGAGCCGAGGAAGACCGGGCCTCCGCCGACCAGACCCGCGACCGCGAGCCAGCCCCAGCTCGGGCGGACATCGCCGAGCGGGCCGACGATCCCGAAGCCCTCGGTGGCGTTGTGGACGGCGAAGCCGACGATCAGGACGGTGGCCAGTCCGATCTCACCGGTGCTGGCCGAGACCCCGATCGCGAGGCCCTCCGCGAAGTTGTGGAGCCCGATCGCGGCGGCGATCGTCATCCCCGTTCGCAGCGCACGGGCCTTGAGCGCGAGCTCATCCGAGGCCACCAACTCGGCCTGCTCCACGGTCAGCGCGTCGGTTGCGCCGCCGGCGATCGGCGGCTGCTTGGGCCGCATTCGCTGCTCGACCAGGGCCAGTCCGGCGCTGCCGGCGACGAATCCGCCGCCGAAGATCAGCGAGAGAAGGAGCCCATCGACCAGGCTGCCCTCGCCCTCGCCGAGCTCCTCGAAGCGGTGTTCGATGATCTCGATCCCGTGCACCAGCACCTCCGCGAAGAGGAAGGCGAGAACTCCGACCGAGAACATCGCCAGCGCCACGCGGGCGCGTTTCGAGACAAGCTGGACCCGACCGAGGGGTAGCCCCAGGTAGATCGTGAACCCGGCCAGCGCCCCAAGCAGGACTGTTTCCCCGAACGACACGGCCCGGGACGATAGCAGCCTAGTTAGGGTGCCCTAAGCCCCCTCGTACCGGACGGAGGCCAGATAGAGGCCCTGCGCCTGGGCGGTATCCCCCGCCCGCTCCCGCGGGGCGCCGTCGAGCAGGGCGGCGAAGTCCTCGAGACTCCGCCTGCCGCCGCCGACCTCGAGCATCGTCCCGACCAGCACCCGGACCATGTTGCGCATGAACGCGTCCGCCTCGATCCAGAACTCGAGCAGCTCCAGATCACCGGTCGCGATCGTGCGGCCATCGGGCCCGAGCGTCCGCCCGCGGCGCCACTCGGCACGGAGGATGTCGCGTTCGAAGCGGACGTGCTCGGTCTCGGTCGGAGTGAAGGCGGTGAAGTCGTGGGTTCCCAGCAGCTGCTCGGCGCAACGCTCGAGCAGGCCCGGATAGACCCGATGAGGCCAGAAGAGCGAGAGGCCCCGCTCGAACGGGCTCAGAACCGAGCCCGCCAGCACTCGATAGCAGTAGGTTCGCGAGCGGGCGTCACGGCGGGCGTCGAAGCCATCGGGTTCCCTTGCGGCCGCGAGCACCGCGATGTCGTCTCCCGTGAGGCCGTTGAGTGCGCGCACGAGCGCCTCAGGCGGTTCGTCCGCCAGCTCCAGGCTCGCCACCTGGCCCCAGGCGTGCACCCCGGCGTCGGTCCGTCCCGCGACCGTCAGCCGCGGCCGCACGCCCAGAATCCGCTCGAGCGCCCGCTCGAGCTCCTCCTGGACCGTCCGCAGGCCGGGCTGAGCGGCCCAGCCGGCGAAGCCGGCCCCGTTGTAGGCGATATCCAGTCGCACGGAGAGCATGAGTACGCGACACTAATCAGCGATGGCTCTGCCCGGCTCTGACGAACCGGCCTCGATCCAAGAAGAGGAGACCCAGCAGGAGCTCTTCGGCCGCGGGCCCAGCAAGGTCGGCCTGGAAGCCTACGAGGTGATCGCGATCGTGCTCGCCATCGTGGGGGCGGCGAGTCGGCTTCGACCAGATCTCCAACGGGTCCCAATGGATCCTCCTGGGCGCAATCATCGTCATCCTGTTCGGCCTGTTGATCGCGGTCAACCCCAACCGCCGCGGCTGACCGAGCGACAACTGTGAGGGGAGTCACTGCAAGGCTCGGCGCCGTGCGCGTAAGGTTCTGGGACCACCCGATCTACAGAGGGAGAGGCATGGCCAACACCGACATCACCCAGCGCGCCCAGTACGAGCGGACGGACCTGCTCGCGGGGGGCGAGGGGATCCGCCGGGGCTCCGAGAAGGGCGCCGCGATCTACAGCGTCATCGCCCTGATCGTCGGGGTGCTGCTGAGCGTCGTAGCAGTTGCGACGATCGAGAACTGGGCCCAGTGGCTGGTGCTCGGGGTGATCGTGATCACGACGATCGGCTTCGCGATCGCCGTCAGCCCCAACCGCCGCGCCTAGACGAGCTCCAAGAACACCATCTCGGCCGAGTCGCTCCGACGGGGGCCGAGCTTGGTGATCCGGGTATAGCCGCCGTTCCGCCCCTGGTAGCGAGGGGCAATCTCCTCGAACAGCTTGTGGACCGCGAACTTGTCGTTGCGGAGCGCCGAGAGCGCCTGCCGGCGGGCGTGCAGGTCGCCGCGCTTGGCGAGCGTGATCAGCTTCTCGAACTCGGGTTTCAGCGCCTTCGCCTTCGGCTGGGTCGTCCGGATGCGCTCGTGCTCGATCAGCTGCTTGCTCATCGTGCTCACGAGCGCCTTCCGGTGGGAGGCTTCCCGGCTCAGCTTCCCTTTCTTGCGTGCGTGGCGCATGCGAACGAATCCCGGGCGGAACCCTAGCCGCTAGTCGGCCCGCAGACTGAGGCCGCGCGCCCGCAGGGTCTCCTGAACCTCCTCGATCGACTTGCGACCGAAGTTCGGGATCGCGTTCAGCTCCGACTCCGACTTCCGCACCAGCTCGCCGACGGTCTGGATGCCGGCGCGCTTCAGGCAGTTGTAGGAACGGACGCCGAGCTCGAGCTCCTCGATCAGGATCTCATCGAGGCCATCGGCTCCGGGGACGGGTGGGGCCTCGCCTCCGCCGGCTCCGTCGGTGACCGCCACGGCGCCCTCGCCGCGGAGCTCGTCGACCCGGTCGGCGGTGGTGAAGATCGCCAGGCTCTTGATCAGGATCTCGGCCGCGTCGCGGAGCGCCGCGCCCGGCTCGATCGAGCCGTCGGTCTCAACCTCCAGGGTGAGCTTGTCGAAGTCGGTCCGCTGCCCGACTCGCGCCGAGTCCACGGCGTAGGCCGCGCGGCGGATCGGGGAGAAGATCGAGTCGATCGGGACGACCCCGATCGGCTTGTCCTCCGACTTGTTCTCGTCGGCCGGCGAGTAGCCGCGGCCGCGGCCGATCGTCAGGTACATCTCGAGCTTGGTCTTCTTCTCGAGGGTCGCGATCGGCGCCTCGGGGTTGAGGATCTCAACACCCGCGGGCAGATCGATGTCCTTGGCCTTGACCTCGCCGGGGCCGGTCGCCACCAGCGGCGTCTCGACCTCGTCGGCGTCGGTGTGCATGCGGACGACGATTTCCTTGAGGTTGAGGACGAGGTCGGTGACGTCCTCCTTCAGTCCCGGGATCGTCGAGAACTCATGCGCAACGCCCTCGATGCGGACGCTGGTGATGGCGGCGCCGCCGAGGGAGGAGAGCAGCACGCGACGGAGGCTGTTGCCGAACGTGTAGCCGAACCCCTTGTCGAGGGGCTCGATCGTGAATGTGCCCTTGTTGTCGTTGGCGTCCTCGCCCGCGATCTTGGGGATTTGAAACTCTGGCAGGGTGGTCATTGCTTCCTCTACTTCGGGTTCTGGGTGATTAGGGAGTGCTACTTCGAGTAGAGCTCGACGATGAGCTGTTCCTCGACCGGTGCCGAGATTTCGCTCCTCTCGGGGAGCCTCAGCACCTTGGCGGTGAGCGAATCGTGATCGGCCTGCAGCCAGGCTGGAACACCTGAGGTCAGCTCGGTCGCCTCGCGAACCACGTCCGCCGCGCTCGAGCCGGCCTTGAAGGCGATCACGTCATCGGGCTTCACCTGGTAAGAGGGGATGTCGACACGGCGGCCGTTGATCGTCCAGTGACCATGGCGGACCAGCTGGCGGGCCTGGCGCCGGGAGGCGGCGAAGCCGAGGCGCACCAGGACGTTGTCGAAACGGCACTCGAGCAGCCGCAGCAGGTTCTCGCCGGTGACGCCCTCCTGGCCCGAGGCCTTGTCGTAATAGCCGCGGAACTGCTTCTCGAGCACCTGGTAGTAGCGGCGCGCCTTCTGCTTCTCGCGCAGCTGCACCCGGTACTCGGACTGGCGCATGCGCCCGCGTCCATGCTCGCCCGGCGGGTAGGAGCGCCTCTCGACGCCGCACTTGTCGGTGAAGCAGCGGGCGCCCTTGAGGAAGAGCTTCTGGCCCTCGCGGCGGCACTGCTTGCACTGCGGTGAGGTGTCGCGGGCCATCAGACGCGCCTCCGCTTTCGGGGGCGGCAGCCGTTGTGGGCCTGGGGGGTGACGTCCTTCACCGTGGTCACGTCGAGGCCGGCGGCCTGGAGCGAGCGGATCGCCGTCTCGCGGCCGGAGCCGGCGCCCTTGGCGAAGACCTCGACCTTCTCTAGACCCTGCTCCATGCCCTTCTTCGCGGCCGCGTCGGCGGTCACCTGGGCTGCGAACGGAGTCGACTTGCGCGAGCCCTTGAAGCCGGCGCTGCCCGCCGACTCCCAGGCGATCACGTTGCCCTCCGTGTCGGTGAGGGTGACGATGGTGTTGTTGAACGAAGTCTTTATGTGCGCCTGCCCATAGGTGACGTTCTTGCGCGTCCGGCGGCGGCCCTTTCTCGGTTGTGCCATCTAGCTCTGCTCTCCTCTGCTCATCCCGCCGTCGGCGGTCGCTTGCGCTGCTGCACGCTCATCTTCTTCGGCCCCTTGCGGGCCCTCGCGTTGGTCTTGGTGCGCTGGCCGTGGACCGGAAGGCCGCGCCGGTGGCGGAGGCCGCGGTAGGAGCCGATCTCCTGGAGGCGCTTGACGTTCTGGGAGCGCTCGCGGCGGAGGTCGCCCTCCACCTCGCGGCCCTCGACCGCCTCGCGCAGCTTCACGATCTCGTCCTCGGTCAGGTCCTTCACCTGGGTATTCGGGTCCACGCCCGCCTGGGAGAGGATCTGGTTGGCGGTCGAGCGGCCGATCCCGTAGACGTAGGTGAGGCCTACCTCTGCCCGCTTGTTCAGGGGGATGTTGACCCCTGCGATTCGCGCCATTCCCAGCCCGCCTAGCCCTGCCGCTGCTTATGGCGCGGGTTCGGGCAGATCACGAGCACGGCGCCGCCGCGGCGGATCACCTTGCACTTCTCGCACATTGGCTTTACGGACGCTCGAACTTTCATCGCACCGCTTTCGGTGGCTTCGTATCGGACTGGAGTAGGCCCGCGGGCCCCAGGAGTCGGGCCTACAGGCACGAAAAATCGGCCCTCTAGGCGTGGACCGACAATGAAGATGGTAGCAGGGGGCCCGAATTCGCCCCTTAAACGGGGTACCGGCACTCACGCAGTCCCTGCCGAGTTCGAAGTCGATCAGTACTCGTCCGAGTGCCAGGGGGTGAGGATCCGGGGGCCATCGGCGGTGACCGCGACCGTGAACTCGAAGTGGGCCGTAAGCGAGTCGTCCTGCGAGTAGACCGCCCAGCCGTCCGAGCCCATGCGGACGTCGGGGCCGCCGGCGTTGACCATCGGCTCGATCGCGAGCACCATCCCCTCCGCGAGCTCCGGGCCCTTGCCCGGATCCCCGAAGTTGGGGATCTGGGGATCCTCGTGCATGTTTCGGCCGATCCCGTGGCCGACCAGGGTGCGGATCACGGAGAGCTCGTCCTCCTCGACCCGTCGCTGCACGGCGTTCGAGATGTCCCCCAGCCGGTTGCCCGGGCGGGCCTGCTCGATTCCGGCGAAGAGCGCCTCCCGGGTGGCGGTCAGCAGCGGCTCGGAGTCCTCCGGCGCGTCGCCGACCGGGACGGTGATCGCCGCGTCTGCGACCCAGCCCTCGTAGGTGACCCCGACGTCGATCGAGAGGAGGTCGCCGCGGCGAAGCTCGTAGGGGCCGGGAATCCCATGGACGACCATCGAGTTGGGCGAGGTGCAAATCGAGCCCGGGAAGCCCCGATAGCCCTTGAAGGAGGCGATCGCCCCCTGTGAGCCGATGAAGCGCTCGGCGGCCTGATCGAGCTCGGCGGTGGTGACCCCGGGCCTGCACTTGGAGCGGAGCATGCGCAAGCAGCGGGCCTGGATCTCGCCCGCTGCGGCCATCGCCTCGATCTGCTCGGGCGTCTTCCGGATGATCATCGAGCGATACATCTCACCTCTAAACCCTAGCCGCCGATGAGCGATGCCATAGCGCTGTGCATGGTCGTGGGATCGCTCAATATACATCAAATCTCTTCTTCCATCCGGAGGGTGGCGAGCACAGCGTGGATCCGCTCGCTCACCTCCTCTGGGGGCTGCTTGCCATCGACTCGGCAGAGGATCTCCCGCTGGTCGTAGTAATCGATCAGCGGCTCGGTCTTCTCCCGGTACTGCTCGAGGCGATGGCGGATCACCTCCGGCTTGTCGTCATCGCGGACGATCAGCTTGCTGCCGTCGATGTCGCAGACGCCGTCCTCCTTCGGCGGGTCGAAGTCGACGTGGAAGATGTGCCCCTCGGCCTCGCAGGTGCGCCGCCCGCTGAGCCGGCGGATGATCTCCTCCTCGGGAACATCGATCAGGATCGCGGCGGTGATCCGGCGGCCGAGGTCATCCATCTCCTCGTCGAGCGCCTCGGCCTGCGGCAGCGTGCGGGGGAAGCCGTCGAGGATGAAGCCGTCGCTGGCCTCCTCCCGCTGCACCCGCTCGCCGATCACCTCGATGATCACCTCGTCGGGGACGAGGTCGCCGCGGTCCATGTACTCCCTCGCCCTGCCGGCCGACCTCGGTCCCCTCCTTGACCGCGGCCCGGAGGATGTCGCCGGTTGCGTAGTAGGGCAGGTGGAAGTCCTCCTGCAGGGTCTTCCCCTGCGTCCCCTTGCCGCTACCGGGCGGCCCGAGGAGGATCAGATTGAGCTCAGGCAACCCGGTGCTCCCACGGCCGCGCTCACTTCAGGAATCCCTCGTAGTTCCGCATCATCAGCTGCGCCTCGAGCTGTTTCACCGTGTCGAGGGCGACGCCCACGACGATCAGGATCGAGGTTCCGCCGAAGAAGAAGTTCGCCGACGTCTGGCTGATCAGGATCGTGGGTAACGCCGCCACCGCGCCCAGGTAGAGGGCGCCTGGGAAGGTGAGGCGGGAGAGGATGCGGTCGAGGTATTCGGCCGTGGGGCGACCCGGGCGAACGCCGGGTATGAAGCCTCCGTACTTCTTCAGGTTGTCGGCCTGGTCCACCGGGTTGAAGGTGACCGCCGTATAGAAGTAGGTGAAGACGATGATGAAGAAGACCTCGCCGACCACGTAGGCCCAGCTGTTCGGGCCGAAGAAGGCGGCGAAGTCGAGCGCCGCGGGGGTGTTGAGGAGCTGTCCGATCGTCGGCGGGAAGGCCATGATCGACGCGGCGAAGATCACCGGGATGACGCCGGCCATGTTGACCCGCAGCGGCAGATAAGTTGAGCCGCCGGAGGTCATCCGGCGGCCGACCACGCGCTTCGCGTACTGGACTGGGATCCGCCGCTGGCCCTCCTGGACGAAGACGATCGCGACGATCACCGCCAGGGCGACGAAGGGCATCATCACGACGAACACCTGGTCGGGATTGGTCCACCAGGCCGAGATGCCCTCGGGCAGACCGGAGACGATCGAGGCGAAGATCATCAGCGAGATCCCGTTGCCGATCCCTCGCTGGGTGATCAGCTCACCCATCCACATCAGCAGGGTGCAGCCCGCGGTCAGGCAGATGACGATCAGGAAGGTCTTGGTGAAGGTGAGGGTCCCGACCACGCTGCTCCCCGCCTGGTCCTGGAAGCTCCGGAAGAGGAAGACGTAGCCGAGCGACTGGCCGAAGGCGAGGGCGACGGTCAGATAGCGGGTGTACTGGGTGATCTTCTGCTGCCCGACCTCGCCCTCCTTCTGGAGTCGCTCGAGCGAGGGCACGACCACGGTCAAGAGCTGGAGGATGATCGAGGCCGTGATGTAGGGCATGATCCCGAGCGCGAACAGCGACAGCCGGGAGAGGCTGCCGCCGGAGAAGAGGTTGAGGAAGCCGAGGATGTTGGAGCCGCCGAAGTTCTCCTCGATCGACTTGACCGTGTCGACGTCGACGCCCGGCGAGGGGATGTAGGCGCCGAGCCGGTAGAGCGCCAGGATCGCCGCCGTGAACATGATCTTCCGGCGGATGTCCGGGACGGTGAAGGCGTTGGCGATCGTCTGAATCATCAGTCGATCACCTCCACGGTGCCGCCGGCCGCCTCGATCTTCTCCCTGGCGGCGGCGCTGAAGCCATGCGCTCGAACCGTGAGCTTCTTCTTGATCTCGCCGCGGGCAAGGATTTTCACCGGGTCGCGGCGCTTCGCCAGGCCGGCGGCCCGGAGCGACTCGGGGTTCACCTTGTCACCGGACTTGAAGCGGGCGTCGAGGTCGGAGAGGTTGACCGGCTGGGTGTGGGTGCGGAAGTTCTCGAACGGCATCGACATCTTCTTGTTGGGGCCGCGGAGCTTGCCCATCCGCATGTGGATCGGGTTCTGGCCGCCCTCGTAGCCGGTCTTGCGCTTGTTGCCCGAGCGTGCCCCAGCGCCCTTGTGGCCTCGCCCCGAGGTCTTGCCGTGGCCGGAGCCGCCGCCCCGGCCGATGCGCTTTCTCGACCGCCGCGACCCGGGGGCCGGCTTCAGCGAGTGAAGGCCAACGTCTTCAGCCATTCTCGACCTCGACCAGATGGCGGACAACACGCAACATGCCCTGAAGCTGAGGGGAGTCGGGATGGCTGGACCGGCGCCCGATCCTGCCGAGCCCGAGCGAGCGCAGGGTCGCGCGTTGACTCGGCGAGATGCCGTTGCTCGAGCGCACCTGCTTCAGCTGGATCTCGGCCATCAGGCGCCCTCCTTCGGGGCCTCGGGGCTCGGCGGCGCGGGCACCGCCTCGGCCGGGGCCTCGGGTGGCGCCTCGCCGTTCAGGGGAGCGCCCGCAGCTTGATCGGCGGGCGGAGGTTGATCGGCGCCCGGAGCCTGATCGGCGGCCACCTGGTCAGTGGTCTCCGGTCCGGCGCCGTCGGCCCCGGGGCCGACCCCGAGCACCTCGCGGACGGAGATCCCACGCAGCTTCGCCACGTCCTCGGGCCTGCGCAGGGTGTGGAGGCCCTCCATCGTCGCCTTCACCAGGTTGATCGGGTTCTGGGTCCCGATGCTCTTGGTGAGCACGTCGCGGATTCCTCCGAGCTCGAGCACTGCCCGGACGCCCCCGCCGGCGATCACCCCGGTACCGGGGCTGGCCGGGCGCAGCACCACGTGACCGGCGCCGAAGCGGCCGATCACCCGGTGGGTGATCGTCTGGCCGTACTTCGGCACCCGGATCAGGTTCTTGCGCGCGTCCTCGACCGCCTTCTGGATCGCCAGGGGCACCTCCCGCGCCTTGCCGTAGCCGATCCCGACCACCGAGTCCTCGTCCCCGACCGCGACCAGGGCGGTGAAGGAGAAGCGACGGCCGCCCTTGACGACCTTGGCGACGCGGTTGATCTCGATCACCCGCTCCTGCAGGTCGAGACCCTTGGCGCTAACTGTTTCTACAGCCATCGGACAGGTGAAGGTAGCGGAGTGGTGTGGTCGGGCCGGGCGCGCATCAGAACTTCAGCCCGCCCTCGCGCGCGCCCTCGGCCAGCGCCTTGACGCGACCGTGAAAGCGATATCCGCCGCGGTCGAAGACGCAGGTGGAGACGCCGGCGTCCGTGGCGCGCTTGGCGAGCAGCTCGCCCGCTTTCTTCGCCTGCTCCATCCGGGAGCTGCCGCGCAACTCCGCCTCGGTCCAGTTGACGGCGGCGAGGGTGCGCCCGGCTTGGTCATCGATCAGCTGGGCGAAGACGCCGCGGTTGGAGCGGTAGACCGAGAGGCGGGGGCGCTCGGCGCTGCCCCGGATGCGGGCGCGCACCCGGCGGCGCCGGCGCAGCCTCTGCTCTGGCTTGGTCAGGACGCTCATCGCCCGATCAGGCTCGCTTTCCGACCTTGCGGGGGACGTGCTCGCCCGCGTAGCGAACGCCCTTGCCCTTGTATGGCTCGGGCGGCCGGTTCTTCCGGATCCGCGCCGCGATCTCGCCGACGAGCTGCTTGTCGATCCCGCGAACCACCACCTCGGTCGGCTGCGGGACCTCGAAATCGATCCCGTCCGGCGCCTGGACCGTGATCGGATGCGAGAAGCCGAGCGACATCTCGAGCGCCTTGCCCTTGAGCTGGGCGCGATAGCCGACCCCCTGAATCTCCAGGCGGCGCTCGTAGCCCTCGGTCACCCCCTCGACCATGTTCGCGATCAGGCTGCGGGTGAGGCCGTGCAGGGCGCGGTGCTCGCCGCGATCGGTCGGGCGCTCGACCGTCAGTGCGCCGTCGTCAATAGCGATCGACATCTCGCGGCTCACCACCTGGGTGAGCTCGCCCTTCGGGCCCTTCACCTTGACCGTGCCCGGCTTCAGCTCGACGTCGACGCCGTCGGGAATCGCGATGGGCTGTCTTCCGATTCTGCTCATAGGTTCAGTTCCTCACCAGACGTAGGCGACCACCTCGCCGCCGACCCCGCGCCTGCGGGCCTCATGGCCCGTCATCACGCCCGAGGAGGTCGAGACGATCGTGGTTCCCATGCCGCCGAAGACACGCGGCACATCCTTGTTCGCGACATAGCGGCGGCGGCCGGGGCGCGAGACGCGCTCCATCCCGGTGATCACCGGGCTGCGCTCCTCGGTGTAGCGGAGCTTCAGCCGCAGCACCTCGCCGACGTCGCCCTGGTCGACCGAGAAGTCGGTGATGTAGCCCTGCTCCTTGAGGATTCGCGACATCTCCCGCTTCAGCCGCGAGGAGGGGATCTCGACCTCCTCGTGCTCGGCCTGGAGCGCGTTGCGGATCCTCGTCAGGTAATCCGAGATCGGGTCGGTCAGCACTTGATCATCACCGCCTTCTCACCAGCTCGACTTGGTCATCCCCGGCACGTAGCCCTGTGTGCCGCGTCGCGCAGGCAGATCCGGCAGAGGCCGAACTTGCGGTAGTAGGCGCGCGGCCGGCCGCACTTGCGGCAGCGGTTGTAACCGCGGGTCTTGAACTTGGGGGTGCGCGCGCTGGCGCACCCGTTGCGATGTCTTCGCCATTAACTTCCTTCCTTGCCTGAAGTCTGTTCTGAGTCCGGGGCCTCGTCGCCATCGTCGCTGGGCTGCTCGCCGCCCTCCGCGGCGCCCTCGGCGCCCTCCTCGCCCTCCTCGCCCTCCTCGGGCCGCTCGCGCTTGGCGTAGGCCTCCGGGTTCTCCTCCTTGAGTTGCTCGAGCGCGGCGGCCTCGGCCTCGGCGCGCTCGCGCGCCTCCTCCTTTCGGCGCTCCTCCTCGGCCTCCGCCTCGGCGTCAGCCTCACCCGGCCTCCCCTCGGCCGAGAAGGGCATTCCGAGTCCGTTGAGCAGGGCGAACGCCTCCTCGTCGGTGGCCGCGGTGGTGGTGATGGTGACGTCGAGCCCGCGGACCTCGTCGATCGAGTCGTAGTCGATCTCGGGGAAGATGATCTGCTCGCGGATCCCCATCGAGTAGTTGCCTCGCCCGTCGAAGGAGCGCGGACTGAGGCCGCGGAAGTCGCGGATCCGGGGGACCGCGACCGAGGTCAGCCGGTCGAGGAACTCCCACATGCGGGCGCGCCGCAGGGTGACCGCAACGCCGACCGGCATCCCCTCGCGAACCTTGAAGGAGGCGATCGACTTCTTCGCCCGGCGCACGCTGGGGCGCTGGCCGGCGATCGTCGCCAGCTGCTCGGTGGCCGCCTCCAACATCGAGGTGTTCTGCTTCGCCTCGCCGATGCCCATGTTGAGGGTGATCTTCTCCAGGGTGGGCACCGCCATCGGCGTCGAGTAGCCGAAGCGCTTGACCAGCTCGGGCATCACTTCCTGCTCGTAGCGCTCGCGCAGCCGCGGCGGCGGCGCCGCCTGCTTCTGCTGCTCTGTCGCCGCTTCCATCATCGCTCTACTCGAACTCCGTTCCGGTGCGGGCCGAGATCCGCTTGCGCCTGTCGCCGCTGCGCTCAATCCGAACCCGGGTTGGCTTGTTGTCGGAGGGATCGAGCAGCATCACGTTGGAGACGTGGATCGGGCCCTCCTTCTCGATGATCCCGCCGACCTCGCCGCCCTTCTGGGCGTCCTTCACCGAGCGCGGCCGCTGGTGCCGCTTGACGATGTTGAGCCCCTCGACGTAGACGAAGCCGCGTTTGGGCTCGGTCCGGATCACCTTGCCGGTCTTGCCGCGATCCTTGCCGCCGGTCACGATCACGCTGTCGTCCTTGCGCACGCGCATGATCAGAGGACCTCCGGAGCGAGGGAGACGATCCGCATGAAGTTCTTCTCGCGGAGCTCGCGGGCGACCGGTCCGAAGATCCGGGTGCCGCGGGGGGCGCCCTGTGGATCGATGAGGACGGCGGCGTTCTCGTCGAAGGCGATGTAGGTGCCGTCCTGGCGCCCCAGCTGCTTGCGCGTGCGGACGATCACGGCCTCGACCACCTCGCCCTTGCGGACGCCCCCGCGCGGGGTCGCCTGCTTCACGGTCGCCGTGATCACGTCCCCCACCCGGGCGTAGCGGCGGTGGGAGCCGCCCTTCACCCGGATGCAGAGGATCTCGCGGGCGCCGGAGTTGTCGGCCACCCTCAGCTTTGACTCCTGCTGGATCACTACTTCGCCTTCTCCAGGACCTGGACGAGGCGCCAGCGCTTGGTGCGCGAGAGCGGCCGGGTCTCGACCACCCGGACGAGATCGCCCTGGTTGGCCTCGTTGCGCTCGTCGTGGGCATGCAGGGTGCCCGAGTGGCGGATGATCTTCTCGTAGCTGGTGTGTCGCCGAACGATGTCGATTTGGACGGTGATCGTCTTGTCGGGCTTGTTCGAGACCACCCGGCCCTGGCGGACCTTGCGGCCTGCCGAGCGCCGCTCGGCCGGCGGCGTGCCCTCGCCGCGAGCACCCTTGGCCCGCTGCTTCTTCCGGTAGGAGCTCCGTCGCCGCCCCGCCAGGGCACGCCGCTGGGCGCGCTCGGACGCGCGCTCGTCAGCGCCGCGCTGAGGACCGGCCTCGCCGGAGCGCCGCGAGCGCTCCAGGCGCCGGCGGGCCTTCCAATCGAGCCCCTCGAGCTCGTCATCAGCGGGGGCCGCTTCCTCAGCGGGAGCCTCGGCCTCGGCAGGGGCCTCCTCGGCGGGGCCTCGGCCTCCTCGGCAGGAGCTTCCTCGGCAGGGGCCTCCTCGGGAGGGCCCTCCGCCTCCGCCTCGGGAGCGTTCTCCTCCGCCTCGGGAGCGTTCTCCTCGGCCTCAGGAGCGTTCTCCTCGGCCTGCTCTTCCTGTGCCTTCTCGTTCTTCTCTTCCTCAGCCATCACGCTCTCAGCTCTCGCTCGAGGTCGATTCCGCGTTCCTTGGCCACGGTCAGCAGCCTGGCGACGTCGCGGCGCGCATCGCCGATCCGAGAGGTGTTCTCCAGCTCGCCGGTGGCGTGCTGGAGGCGGAGGGCGAACTGCTCCTCGCGAGCCTGGCGGAGGCGCTCCACCAACTCGTCGTCACGCATGTTGTGGGCCTCGGACGCCTTCATCAGCTCTGCTCCGCGCCTTCGCGGCGGACGATCTTCGTTCGGATCGGAAGCTTGTGGCCCGCCAGCCGCATCGCGTCCTTCGCCAGGTCCTCTGGAACGCCCGCCAGCTCGAACAGCACCCGGCCGGGCTTGACCACGGCGACCCAGCCCTCGGGGTTGCCCTTGCCGGAGCCCATCCGGGTCTCGGCCGGCTTCTTGGTCACCGGCTTGTCGGGAAAGATGTTGATCCAGACCTTCCCTCCGCGCTTGATCTTCCGGGTCATCGCGACGCGGGCGGCCTCGATCTGGCGGTTGGTGATCCAGCCGCGGTCGAGCGCCTTCAGCCCGTACTCGCCGAAAGCGACCGTGGTGCCGCCCTTGGAGTAGCCCCGGCGCCTGCCACGCATCTGCTTGCGGTAGCGAACCCGCTTCGGCATCAGCATCAGCGACCGTCCTCGTCCGAGTCCTGCTCCGAGCGGAAGCCCTCGGGCATCACCTCGCCCTTGTTGATCCAGCACTTGACCCCGATCCGGCCGGTGGTCGTCCGCGCCTCGATGAAGCCGTAGTCGATGTCGGCGCGCAGGGTGTGCAGGGGAACACGTCCATCGGAGTAGCCCTCGGTGCGCGCCATCTCGGAGCCGCCGAGGCGTCCCGAGACCTGAACCTTGACCCCCTTGGCGCCGGAGCGCATCGCCGAGGTCAGGGCGCGCTTCATCGCGCGGCGGAAGGCGACCCGGTTCTGGAGCTGCTCGGCGATCGACTGGGCGACCAGCTTGGCGTCGAGCTCGGGTCGCTTGATCTCCTTGATGTTGACCTTGACCGGCTTGCCGGTGAGCTTGTGGAGCTCGCGGCGCAGGGCGTCGACCTCGCTGCCGGACTTGCCGATCACGATCCCGGGCCTCGCGGTGAAGATGTCGACCTCGACCTCCCCGGAGCCCTTCACGATCGTGATCTTCGAGAGGCCGGCGTGCGAGAGCTTGTTCTCGATGTGCGAGCGGATCACCAGGTCCTCGTTGAGGAAATCGGCGAAGTCGCGCTCGTTGAACCAGTTCGACTTCCAGTCGTGGATGTAGCCGACCCGGAATCCCTCGGGGTTGATCTTCTGTCCCATTGGTCTCTCTAGTCCTCCGGCGTCAGGGCCACGCGGATGTGGCTGGTTCGCTTGTTGATCCGGGTCGCCCTGCCCAGCGCTCGGGGGCGGAAGCGGCGAAGCGTCGGGCCCTCGTCGACCGTGATGTCGGCGACCAGCAGCTCGTCTGCGACCAGATCATGATTCGCCTCCGCGTTGGCGGTGGCGGAATCGATCAGCTTGGCGATGTCACGGGCGGCGCTGCGGCTCGAGAACCGCAGCAGGGTCTTGGCATCGTCGACGTGCATGCCGCGTACCTGGTTGGCGACCAGGCGAGCCTTGCGGGGCGCCACCCGCACGTAGCGGGCACGGGCGTTGACCACCGGCGGCTTCGTTGGTCCGGCCGCGGTTTTTGTGGCGGCCGTCTTGGTGCTGGGCTTCGGCGCAGCCTTCGGCTTAGCCTCCGTCTTCGGTTGTGATTCGGCCGCAGTCTTTGTGTCCGCCGACTTGGTGCTTGTCGGCTTCGCTTCAGTCTTTGGCTTCGCCGGGGTCTTCGGCTTCGCTTCGGTCTTCGGCTTCGCTTCGGTGGTCTTCGGCTTGGCCTCGGCCTTCGGCTTGGCTGCAGGCTTCTTTGCGGCAGGCTTCCTCGCCGCCGTGGATCCGGAAGCCGCCTTTGTGGCGCCCGCCTTGGCGCGGGCCGGCTTCTTCGTGGGCGGCTTCGAGCCGCCCGACTCACTTGCCTTCGGCTTTGTTTCTCTGTCCTCAGCCATCGCCTAGTCCTCTCGCTGGGCAGATCCGGCGCCCGAGTGGGCGCGGAAGGTCCTGGTGGGGGCGAACTCGCCGAGCCTGTGGCCGACCATTGACTCGGAGATATAGACGGGCACGTGCTTGCGGCCGTCGTGAACGGCGATCGTGTGACCGACCATCTCCGGGAAGACTGTGGACTGGCGCGACCAGGTCTTCACCATCTGCTTCTGGCCGGACTCGTTCATCGCCACCACCCGCTTGATCAGCCGCTCCTCGGCCCACGGGCCCTTCTTGGTCGAGCGTCCCATTACTTCCTCTTCCCTCGGCGACGCCCGCGGACGATCAGCTCGTCGGAGCGCTTGCCCTTCTTGCGGGTCCGGTAGCCCAGCGTCGGCTTGCCCCAAGGAGTCACCGGGTGCCCACCAGGGGTGTGGTGGGCCTCGCCGCCGCCGTGTGGGTGGTCGACGGGGTTCATCGCCACGCCGCGGGTCTGCGGGCGGCGGCCCTTGTGGCGGTTGCGGCCGGCCTTCCCGACCTTCACGTTCTGGTGCTCAGCGTTGGAGAGGCTGCCGACGGTTGCCCGGCACTCGCCGCGGACCATGCGCACCTCCGAGGATGGCAGCCGCAGGCTCACCATCGGTCCCTCCTTGGCGACCACCTGGATCGCGGTGCCGGCGGCCCGGCCGAGGCGCCCGCCCTGGCCCGGAACCAGCTCGACGTTGTGGACCACGGTCCCCGTCGGGATCCGCGCCAGCGCCAGGGAATTGCCAGGGCTGATGTCAGCCCCCTCGCCGGAGGAGATCTCGTCGCCGACCCGCAGCCCCTGCGGGGCGAGGATGTAGCGCTTCTCGCCGTCCGCGTAGTTGAGCAACGCGATGTTGGCGCTGCGGTTCGGGTCGTACTCGATCGTCGCGACCCGGGCAGGCACCCCGTCCTTGGTTCGCTTGAAGTCGATCCGGCGATAGCGCCGCTTCGCGCCGCCCGCCGCGATGGCGGGCGGTCACCCGTCCGTCGGTGTTGCGCCCGCTCGAGCGAGTCTTGCCCTTGGTCAGCTGCTTGTTCGGCCCGTCGCCGCTGAGCTCCTCGCGGACCTGATAGGTGCCGAAGCGCCTGCCCGGGCTGGTCGGTCTTGTCTTTCGGTTGGCCATCTCTAGTCCTCGCTACTCCTCGACCGCCGCGCCCTCGAACAGCTCGATTCGCTCACCGGGGGCGAGCTGGACGATCGCCTTCTTCCAGGCCCGGGAGCGGCCCGCGCTGAGGCCCCGGCGCTTGGGCTTCGAGTTGACCTTGGAGGTATGGACCGAGCGCACGTGGACGCCGAAGATCTCCTCCACCGCCTGGGCGATCTGGGTCTTGTGGGCTCGATCGTGAACCCTGAAGGTGTACTTGCCGTCCGACATCAGGGCGTAGCTCTTCTCGGAGACCACTGGCCGGACGAGCACCTGTCGCGCGTCCATCAGCCCACCCTCCCCTCGAGCTCCTTCAGCGCCTCCTCCGAGACCACCAGGGAGGCAGCCCCGACCACGTCGGCGACACCGGCGGCGCTCGCCAAGGCGACCGTGACACCCTCGATGTTGCGGAAGCTCTTCGCCGCGGCGTCCTCCTCGGCGCCGAGCACGATCAGGATGGGGCGCCCCGCTCCCCAGGCCGAGAGGCCCTTGTCGGCCTCCTTGGTGGAGGGCTTCTCGAAGCTGGAGCCGTCGATGACGGCGATCGTGTCCCGCTCCGCGTGCATGGTGAGGGCGGCGCGGAGGGCCCGCCGGCGGGCCTTGCGGTTCACCTTGACCGTGTAGTGGCGGGGCTTGGGGCCGAAGGCGGCACCACCGCCGTAGCGATGGGGAACGCTCAGCGCGCCGGCGCGGGCGCGGCCGGTGCCCTTCTGGCGCCAGGCCTTGGCGGTGGTCATCGCCACCTCGCCGCGAGTGAGCGTGGAGTGGGTGCCGCGACGGCGCGCCGCCAGGTCGGCGCGCGCGGCCTCGTGCACGAGCGACTCGTGGAAGGGCTCGCTGAACAGCGCCTTGGGCAGATCGGCCTTTGTGCGAGGGCGCGCGTCAGCGCGACCCGTTTTATGCAGGTCGAGCACCGGAGCCTTGACCGCGCTGGTTCCGGTTGCCGCCGCTTTGGTCTCAGCCATCGCTGCGAACCTCCACCGTGACGTTGCGGCCACCGGGGACCGAGCCGCGAATCAGCAGCAGGTTGTGCTCCGCGTCCACCTCGACCACCTCGGCGCCGGGCTGGGTGACTCGGCGGGAGCCCATCTGGCCCGGCATCTTCGTCCCCTTGAAGACCCGCGCCGGATCGGCGCTCGCCCCGATCGAGCCCGGGGCGCGAACGTTGTGGGAGCCGTGGCTGATCGGGCCGCGGCTGAAGTTGTGGCGCTTGATCGTCCCCTGGAAGCCCTTGCCGATCGAGACAGCGGAGACCTTGACGCTTTGGCCGGGCTCGAAATCGGCGACGGTGACGTCGTCTCCGACCTTTCGCTGGCCCGGGGCTTCGGCGCCTTCGTCCCCATCCTCCTCGCCTTCCTTCGGCTCCTGCTTGCCAGAGCCCGCAGCGGGCAGCTCGGCGTCGCGAAACTCGACCAGGGTCCGCATCCCGCCGGCGCCGGCCTTCTTCAGGTGGCCGAGCTCGCCCTTGGTCAGCTTCCCCTCCTCGACCGGCAGGGCAGCGAGCTGGATCGCGTCGTAGCCGTCGCGGTCGGCGCGGCGGATCGCGGTCACCTTGTTCGGTGCGGCCTCGATCACGGTCACCGGCACCGCCGTCCCGTCCTCGGTGAAGACGCGGGTCATCCCCAGCTTCTTGCCGACGATCACCGACATCAGATGACCGCCTCCGTGGCCAGTGCGCCGGGGAGCGCATGGCCGAGCGTCGAGGAGAGCGACGCGTGGCAGCGCCACGCGAGCGACCGAGGACGAAGAGCTGCGACACGCCATGCGCGCCATCCAGGTGTGCGTGGTCGCGGTCATCTCAAAGGCGGATCTCCACGTCGACGCCCGCGGGCAGGGTCTCCATCCGCTGCAGCTCGTCGACCGTCTTCGGGGTCGGCTGGTGGATGTCGATCAGCCGCTTGTGGGTGCGAATCTCGAAGTGCTCCCGCGAGTCCTTGTCCTTGAACGGACTGCGGATCACGCAGTAGACGTGCTTGTCGGTTGGGAGTGGGATCGGCCCGGCGACGGTCGCGCCCGTGCGCTCGGCGGTGCCGACGATCTCCTGCGCAGCCCGGTCTATGGCGTCGTGGTCGTACGCCTTCAGCCGGATCCGGATCTTTCCCGATGTCAGTGATGCCATTTAGCTGTTTTCGTTCTGGTCTCTTTGCGCAGTTGGGGCGCCGCCCCCGATGAGGCCGCGCCCCGGTCGTATGTGTTTGCAGTTGTCGCGGCCCTAGTGCTGCCCCACAGGGCCACACGAAAAGCGGGCCCTGGGCGGGCCCGCCGTTGCTACTCGACTACCTCTGTGACGACCCCCGAGCCGACGGTTCGACCGCCCTCCCGGATCGCGAACCGAAGACCCTGGTCCATGGCGATCGGCTGGATCAGCTCGACGGTCATCTCGGCGTTCTCGCCGGGCGCCACGAACTCGCGGTCCTTGGGCAGCTCGACGACGCCGGTGACGTCAGTGGTGCGGAAATAGAACTGCGGCCGGTAACCCGAGACGAAGGGGGTGTGTCGGCCACCCTCCTCCTTCTTCAGGCAGTAGACCTCGGCCTTGAACTTCGTATGCGGGGTGATCGAGCCGGGCTTGCAGAGAACCTGGCCGCGCTCGATCTCCTCGCGCTTGGTGCCTCGCAACAGCGCCCCGATGTTGTCGCCGGCGCGTCCCTCGTCGAGGATCTTCCGGAACATCTCGACCCCGGTGACCACGGTCTTGGTCGTGTCCTTGATCCCGACGATCTCGACCTCGTCGCCGGTGTTGATCACGCCCTGCTCGACGCGGCCGGTGGCGACGGTGCCGCGGCCGGTGATCGAGAAGACGTCCTCCACCGGCATCAGGAACGGCTTGTCGAGGTCGCGCTCGGGCTCGGGGATGTACTCGTCGAGAGCGGCGGCAAGGTCGAGGATCGACTGCTTCGCCTCCTCGTCGCCCTCGAGCGCCTTCAGCGCCGAGCCCTTGATGATCGGGACCTCGTCGCCGGGGAACTCGTACTCCTTGAGCAGGTCCTTGACCTCCTCCTCGACCAGCTCGAGCAGCTCCTCGTCGTCGACCATGTCGATCTTGTTCAGGTAGACGACGACGTACGGAACGTTCACCTGGCGGGCAAGCAGAATGTGCTCACGGGTCTGCGGCATCGGCCCGTCGGGCGCGGAGACAACGAGAATGGCGCCGTCCATTTGGGCGGCGCCGGTGATCATGTTCTTGACGTAGTCGGCGTGGCCGGGACAGTCGACGTGGGCGTAGTGGCGGTTGTCGGTCTCGTACTCGACGTGCGAGGTGGCGATCGTGATCCCGCGCTCCTTCTCTTCGGGCGCGTTGTCGATCTCATCGAAGGTCTTCACCTCGGTTCCACCCTTCTCGGCGAGCGTCTTCGTTATCGCAGCCGTGAGTGTCGTCTTCCCGTGGTCGACGTGGCCGATGGTGCCGACGTTCACGTGCGGCTTATCGCGATCGAACTTCTCCTTGGACATCTCGCTCCTTTGGGTGTCTCGATTTCTCTAAGTCGTTGGCTTCGGGCGAACCCTGGAAATATAGCCCGGAAGCTGGGTTTTCCGGCTTACGATGCGGCTCCCACGGGCTCCCCTGCCCGGTGCTCGACGATCTCCTCGGCGATGTTGTTGGGAACTTCCTCGTAGCGCTCGAACTGCATCGTGTAGTTGGCGCGACCCTGGGTCGAGGAGCGCAGATCGGTGGCGTAGCCGAACATCTCGCCGAGCGGGACGAACGCATGCACGGCGAGGGCGTTGCCGCGCGGCTCTTGGCCCTGGACCTTGCCGCGGCGCTTGGAGAGATCGCCGATCACGTCGCCGAGGAACCCCTCGGGGGTGACCACCTCGACCGACATCACCGGCTCCAGCAGCACCGGCTTCGCCCTCTTCGCCGCCTCCTCGGCGGCGTAGGAGCCGGCGATCTTGAAGGCCATCTCCGAGGAGTCGACGTCGTGGTAGGAGCCGTCGATCAGCTCCACCCGGACATCCACCATCGGGTAACCGGCCTTGACGCCCGACGCGAGCTTCTCCTCGATCCCCTGCTCGACCGAGGGGATGTACTCGGTGGGGATCCTGCCCCCCTTGACCGCGTTGACGAAGTCGAAGCCCTCGCCAGGGGCCGGCTCCATGTTGATCACCGCGTGGCCGTACTGGCCGCGGCCGCCTGTCTGGCGGACGAAGCGGCCCTCGACCTTCTCGACCCGCTCGCGAATCGTCTCCCGGTAGGCGACCTGGGGTCTGCCGACGTTGGCGTCGACCGAGAACTCGCGCAGCATCCGTTCGACCAGCACCTCGAGGTGGAGCTCGCCCATCCCGTGGATCAGCGTCTGTCCCGTCTCCTCGTCAGTCTCGACCTGGAAGGTCGGGTCCTCCTCGGCGAGCCGGGCGAGGGCGGCGCCGAGCTTCTCCTGATCGGCCTTCGTCTTCGGCTCGATCGCGACCGCGATCACCGGCTCGGGGAACTCGATCTGCTCGAGCTCGATCGGCGCGTCGGGGGCACAGAGGGTGTCGCCGGTGGAGGTCTGCTTGAGCCCGACTCCGGCGAGGATGTCGCCCGCGTAGCACTCCTCGATCTCCTCGCGGTGATTGGCGTGCATCATCAGCAGCCGACCGATCCGCTCGGTGCGCCCGGTGGAGGCGTTGAGAATGCGGCTTCCCGCTGCGAGCTTGCCCGAGTAGACGCGGAAATAGGTGAGCTTGCCCACGTAGGGGTCCGCCATCACCTTGAAGGCGAGGGCGGCGAAGGGCGCGTCGTCGCTGGGCGGCCTCTCTTCCTCGATCGGGTTGCCGTTCTCGCCCTTCTTCGGGGGCACCATCCCCTTGACGGGCGGGACCTCGACCGGCGAGGGCAGCAGCTCGACGATCGCGTCGAGGAGCGGCTGCACCCCTTTGTTCTTGAACGAGGAGCCGCAGAGGACCGGAGTCACCTTGATGTCGAGGGTCGCCCGATGAAGCGAGGCGACGATCCGCTCGTGGGGGATCTCCTCGTCGTTGAGGTAGGCCTCCAACAGCTCGTCGTCGTAGTCGGCGCACGCCTCGATCAGACGGGTGCGGTGCTCCTGGGTGAGTTCCTTGAGCTCATCGGGGACCTCGGTGTACTCGAACTCGGTACCGAGCTCGTCCTTCCAGACCAGGGCCTTGTCCTCGATCAGATCGACGACGCCGGTGAACTCGGCCTCCTGCCCGATCGGGATCTGGATCGGGAGGGGATGGGCGCCGAGCCGGTCGCGCATCGTCTCCACCGCGGCGAAGTAGTCGGCGCCGGTGCGGTCCATCTTGTTGACGTAGGCGATCCGGGGGACCTTGTACTTGTCCGCCTGGCGCCAGACCGTCTCCGACTGCGGCTCAACACCGGCGACCGCATCGAAGATCGCGATTGCCCCGTCGAGAACACGGAGGCTGCGCTCCACCTCGACGGTGAAGTCGACGTGGCCCGGCGTGTCGATGATGTTGATCCGATGTTCCCTCCACTCGCACGCCGTCGCAGCGGAGGTGATGGTGATGCCGCGCTCCTGCTCCTGCTCCATCCAGTCCATGACCGCGGCGCCCTCGTGGACCTCGCCCATCTTGTGGGTGCGGCCGGTGTAGTAGAGGATGCGCTCGGTGGTCGTCGTCTTGCCGGCATCGATGTGGGCCATGATGCCGATGTTGCGTGTCTTCTCTAGAGCGAAGTTGCGTGGCATGTCGAAAGTCCGGAGTGGCTAGGGTGAGAGGCGATTTCGGGCACGAAAAAGGCCCTTGCGGGCCCGAGAACAAAGCGTCTCAGTGGACCCGACCTTCGCCTATGTTGCGCCGTTCTTCATTGAAACGGATCCTCGCCGCCAGGCACCGGAGCGGCACCGGGCGCGAGGCGGGATGATAGCAAGGGGATGATGGCGCCCAGGAGGGGAAACGGCCCAGTTTTCCGACGCCGACGCCGCTCAGGCGCCGGGCTCGACAGGAGCCTCTCCGGGCTTCTTCGGCGCTCCGGCAAGGCTCGGCCAGTGGTCGTCGCCGCCCGCGGCGAGGCCCACTCTTGAGGCGGCTCGAGCGCAGCGAGACTCTCCTGGTACTCGCCTGCGCGGGCGCGGCCGGAATGCTCGCCGCCTCGCAGTTCATGAACATCTTCGAGCTCGTCCCGCCCGGCGGCGAGGCGATCAGCGAGATCGACTCCGCCGACCAGCACGGCTACGCGATGGTGGTCCTCGCCGCCTTCGCTCTGATCCTGCTCGCGGTCGGGATCGCCACCCGGGGGCAGCCGATCTCCGAGGTGGCGGCCGTCGCGGTGGCGGTCTGCGGGGTGGTGGCGTTGCTGATCTTCCTGATCGGGGACCTACCGGACGTCAACAAGGTCGGCACCCTCGACGATCCCCGGGAGTTGTTCGTCGACGCCAAGGCCGAGCCCCAGGCCGGCTTCTGGTTCGAGCTTGTCGGCTCGCTGGTGCTGACCGTCTGCGGCGCCGCCCTGGCGACGATGCGCCCGGATCAGCTCAGCAGCCAGAGGCCGCAAGAACCAAGCAAGTCAGCCGTCGCGCAAGAGGCGGCGAAAACCGAGTCCGGCTAGAACGCAGGGAGGGCGGCGAAGCGAGCGCACTTGAGACGTGCGTGAGCGAGACGCCCGACCGAGGACGCCGCCAGACGAAGGTTTGCAGCCGCCTCTGGCTCTACCAGCGGTAGTGGGCGAACGCCTTGTTCGCCTGCGCCATCCGGTAGATGTCGTCCTTGCGCTTCCAGGCGTTGCCCTGCTGCTTGGCCGCATCGAGGATCTCGTTGGCGAGCCGCTCGGACATCGACTTCTCGCCGCGGGCGCGCGCGAACTCGACCATCCAGCGGACGGCCAGGGTGCGGGCGCGGCGGGCGGGCACCTCGACCGGCACCTGGTAGGTGGCGCCACCGACTCGCCGTGAGCGCACCTCGAGCACCGGGGTGAGCTGCTTGATCGCGTTCTCGAGCTCCTCGACCGGGTTGTTGCCGGTTCGCTCCCCCACAACCGAGAGGGCGTCGTAGGTGATCTGCTCGGCAAGCGACTTCTTGCCGTCGCTCATCACCTTGTTGACCACCTGCTGCACCAGCCGGCTGCGGTAGAGCGAGTCCGGCTCCAGCGGCCGGATCGTTGCCTGGTTCCGGCGCGGCATCAGATGCCTGGACGCGTGGCGCGTGCGCTCGGGGGCGCGCCTGGCCGAGCAGATCGAGGACGCAGGGCGAAGCCTTTGGTGGTGCCAAAGGCGAGCCCGAGGACGAAGAGCTGTGAAGCGCCAGGCGCGTCATCCGAGTGTGCGTGGCCGCGGGTCCAGGCATCTCAGCTGGCTTTGACTCCGTAGAGCGAGCGGCCCTGCTTGCGGTCGGAGACGCCGGCGGCGTCGAGGGTGCCGCGGACGACCTTGTAGCGGACGCCAGGGAGGTCCTTGACCCGGCCGCCGCGGACCAGCACCACCGAGTGCTCCTGAAGGTTGTGGCCCTCGCCCGGGATGTAGCAGGTCACCTCGAGGCCGTTGGTGAGGCGCACGCGGGCGATCTTGCGGAGCGCGGAGTTCGGCTTCTTCGGGGTGACCGTGGCGACGCGGGTACAGACGCCCCGCCGCTGCGGAGCCGCGACCCGCTTCTTCCTGCCGCGGCCCGACTTCAGGCCAGGGGTCGACATCTTCTTCTTCTTACGGTTGCGGCCCTTGCGAACGAGTTGATTGGTATTCGGCACGGCGGCGAATGGTAGAGCAACATCAACCGGCCACCTCCTCGCCTACGGCTGCGGGGGTGCCGGGTGCCCATACTCTTCGATCCGTGCCGCTGTTCAAGAAGGAGACCAAGCCGATCCTCGCCATCGACATCGACGGGGTGATCAGCCTCTTCGGCTTCAAGAGCTCCGAGGAGCCGGGCGACCCGAGCGCGGGAGCACCGGGCGAGTACCACCTGATCGACGGGATGCTGCACTGCATCTCGATGCCGACCGGCGAGCGGCTCAACCGCCTGGCGAAGACCTATGAGCTGATCTGGGCAAGCGGCTGGGAGGACCGCGCCAACGACCACCTCCCGGGGATCCTCGGCGTCCCCAAGCTCCACTATCTGACCTTCGACGGCCGCGCCCAGTTCGGCACCGCCCACTGGAAGCTGGAGGCACTCGAGGAGTACGCGGGAAAACGCCCGCTGGCCTGGATCGACGACAGCCTCGACGAGGGCTGCTACGAGTGGGCCGAGCACCGGATAGCCCCGACGCTGCTGGTCCCGACCGAGTCAGGCGGTGGGCCTCGAGGAGGGGCACGTCGCCGCTCTCGAGGCCTGGGTCGAAGACGGCTTCACACCCAGGTAGGCGCGCGAGCGCGGACTGCGGTAGGCGCCGACTGCCGGGACGCCGGGTTATGGAGGGCGTGTGGCCGATCATCTTCCTCGCCGTGATCCTGAAGATCCCGGTCTTCTTCGCCATCTGGCTCGTCTGGTGGGCGGCCAAGGCCGAGCCCGAGCTCGAGGACGCCGCCGGCGAGGGCGGCGACCACACCTTCCGACGCTGGCGCCGCCAGCCGACCCAGCCCAGGGCCCCGCGCCGCGGCCCCCACGGCGGCGCCGCCCACGCCCAGCCCGAGCACGCGGTCAGAGACCGCATCCGCAAGGGCACGCTGGCCCGCACCCGGGGCCGAGAGCTAGCCGAGCGCTAGCCAACACTCCTAAGCCATAGGAGTCTTGGGTCAGCTCCGAGCTAGCGCTCTAGGACTTCTCTGACTCGGACTTCTCGGACTCCGCCGGGGCGGAGCCGCCGGTGGCCGGCGTCTCGATCTCGGAGGCGAGCTCCTCGAGCTCCTCCGCGAACGAGGGGCCGAAGCCCTCGACCTGGGAACCCTCGCCGTCGCCGGCGAGGTCGAGCTCCGCCGCCAGCTCCTCCTCGGAGAGCAGCTCCTCCGAGGGCGGCTGGGCGGGCTCCACCGGCTCGATCTGAAGCGAGCGGTAGTGCCGCAGCCCGGTGGCGGCGGGGATCAGCTTGCCGATGATCACGTTCTCCTTCAGGCCCATCAGGCGGTCGCGCTTGCCTTCGAGGGCGGCGTCGGTGAGGACCTTGGTGGTCTCCTGGAAGGAGGCCGCGGAGAGGAACGACTCCGTCGCCAGCGACGCCTTGGTGATCCCGAGGATGACCTCCTCGGCTCGTGCCGGGGTCTTCGTCTTCTTGCCCTTCATCTTCTCGTTGATCGCGTCGAAGACCAGGCGGTCCTCGAGCTGACCGGGGAGGAGCTCGGTGGAGCCCTTCGACTCGACCCGCACCTTCTTCAGCATCTGGCGGACGATCAGCTCGATGTGCTTGTCGTTGATGTCGACGCCCTGCGAG
The DNA here is from genome assembly GCA_963818205.1 of uncultured Solirubrobacterales bacterium. Lineage (GTDB taxonomy): Bacteria > Actinomycetota > Thermoleophilia > Solirubrobacterales > 70-9 > CAVVYV01. Next base: position 106,699 of record CAWFRG010000009.1, on the reverse strand, counting down.
CGGTAGACCTGCTGGACCTCGGCGACGATGTACTGCTCGGTCTCGGTCCGTCCCCGGATCGACAGGAGCTCGGCCGGGTACAGCGAGCCCTCATTGAGCTGGGTGCCCGGCTCGACCCGCTTGCCCTTCTCGACCAGCAGGTTGGTCCGCGCGGGGAAGGAGTAGTCGTTCTCCTCACCCTTGTCGTCGGTGATCGTCAGCTTCACGGCCTTGTCGGTCTCCTCGACCGAGACCTTGCCGGCCACCTCGGCGATCTTCGCCAGGCCCTTGGGCTTGCGCGCCTCGAACAGCTCCACCACTCGGGGCAGGCCCTGGGTGATGTCGAGGCCGGCAACCCCGCCGGTGTGGAAGGTGCGCATGGTCAGCTGCGTCCCCGGCTCGCCGATCGACTGGGCGGCGATGATCCCGACCGAGTCGCCGATCTCGACCAGGGCGCCGGTCGCCGGCATCACGCCGTAGCACTGGCGGCAGACCCCAGACTCGGCCTCGCACTTGAGCACCGAGCGGATCGGGACGGTGACGTCCTCGTCGTCCTTGAAGCCCTCGGCGATGTCTTCGACCTCCGGCCAGTCGATCCGCTGGTTTCGCTTCAGCAGGTCGCGGCCGCGCTTGGTGGTGTACTTCTTCGCGGCGATCCGGCCGATCAGGTTCGAGTTGAGCTCGCCGCCCTCGCCGCGGAGCGGCATCTCGATGTGGTCCTTGGTCTTGCAGTCGTCGATCCGGACGATCACGTCCTGGGCGACGTCCACCAGTCGCCTGGTGAGGTAGCCGGAGTCCGCGGTCCGAAGCGCCGTGTCGGCGAGGCCCTTGCGGGCGCCGTGGGTGGAGATGAAGTACTCGAGCACCGAGAGGCCCTCCATGAAGTTGGCCTTGATCGGGCGCTCGATGATCTCGCCCTTTGGATTCGCCATCAGGCCGCGCATCCCCGCCAGCTGGCGGATCTGCTTGAAGGAGCCGCGGGCGCCCGAGTTGGCCATCATGAAGATCGGGTTGAGCTCGTCCAGGTTGTCCTCCATCGCCTGGCCGACCTCCTCGGTGGCACGGTCCCACTGCCCGGTGACCGCTTCCTTGCGCTCCTCGGCGGTGATGTAGCCCTCGTCGTACTGGCTCATCACCTCCTCGCTCTGCTTCTCATAGCGGTCGAGGATGTCCTCCTTGTCGGGAGGAGCGACGACGTCGTTCTTGGAGATCGTGATCCCCGCCTGGGTCGCGAAGTGGAAGCCGAGCTCCTTGAAGGAGTCGAGCACCAGCGCCACCGCGGCGGCGCCGTAGGTCTCGACCAGCTCGCTGACGATCTGGTTGACCTGCTTCTTCTTCAGCGAGAAGTTGACGAACGTGTAGCTCTCGGGGTCGTACTCGTCCCCGAGGGCTTCGGCGATCGCGCGCTCGACCCGGTCGTTGTAGATGATCCGGCCGACCGTGGTCAGGAAGTGGTCCTGCCCCGCTCGCCTGTACTCGGCGTAGTCGTGCAGCTGCACGATCCCGTTCTCATAGGCGAGCTCCGCCTCCTGGGCGGTCCGGAAGGGATGCGGGCGGGTGTCGAGCGTCGAGGGATCGAGCTCATCGACGTCCTGGCGCGAGAAGGTCAGGTAGTAGAGGCCCAGGACCATGTCCTGGGTCGGCGTCGCCAGGGGCGAGCCGTGAGCCGGCGAGAGGATGTTGTTCGAGGAGAGCATCAGGATCCGCGCCTCTGCCTGCGCCTCCGCCGAGAGCGGCAGGTGCACTGCCATCTGGTCGCCGTCGAAGTCGGCGTTGAAGGCGTGGCAGACCAGCGGGTGAATCTGGATCGCCTTGCCCTCGACCAGCACCGGCTCGAATGCCTGGATCCCCAGCCTGTGCAGGGTCGGCGCCCGGTTGAGCAGCACCGGATGCTCGTGGATGACCTCCTCGAGCACGTCCCAGACCTCGGGGATCATCGAGTCGACCATCTTCTTGGCCGCCTTGATGTTCTGGACCTGCTTGCGCTCGACCAGCCGGGCCATGATGAACGGCTTGAACAGCTCCAGGGCCATCAGCTTCGGCAGGCCGCACTGGTGGATCTTCAGGTTCGGGCCCGAGACGATCACCGACCGTCCCGAGTAGTCGACCCGCTTACCGAGCAGGTTCTGGCGGAAGCGGCCCTGCTTGCCCTTGAGCATGTCGGAAAGGGACTTGAGCGGACGGTTGCCCGGACCGGTCACCGGCCGGCCGCGACGGCCGTTGTCGAAGAGGGCGTCGACGGCCTCCTGGAGCATCCGCTTCTCGTTGTTGACGATGATCTCGGGGGCGCCGAGGTCGAGCAGGCGCTTCAGCCGGTTGTTCCGGTTGATCACCCGCCGGTAAAGGTCGTTGAGGTCCGAGGTGGCGAAGCGGCCGCCGTCGAGCTGCACCATCGGGCGAAGCTCCGGCGGGATCACCGGGACCACGTCGAGCACCATCCAGTCGGGACGATTGGTGGACTTGAGGAAGGCGTCGACCACCTTCAGGCGCTTCACCGCCCGGGCCTGCTTCTGGCCCTTCGAGGTGTTGATCGTCTCCTCCAGGAACTCTGCCTCCGCCTCGAGGTCAACCGCCTCGAGCAGCTCGCGCACCGACTCGGCGCCCATGCCGCCGCGGAAGTACTCGCCCCAGCCGAAGGGCGAGCCGAAGCGGTCCTTGAGCTCGCGGAACGTGGTCTCGTCGTTGATCACGTCCTTCGGCTTCATCTCGGTGAAGATCTTGAAGACCTCGCGCAGGCGCTCGGCGGCCTCCTCGAGGTAGGCCTCGGTGTCCGAGATCTCCGCCTCGAAGGTCTTGCGCAGTTCCTTGCCGGCCTTCTCCCGGTCCTCGGCCTTCATCCGCTTGACGTTGGAGACCGTGTCGGCCCAGAGCTCGTCGTCCTCGTTGAAGCCGTCGGTGGTGCCGGGAGCGGGAGCATCCTCATCCTTGTCCTCGGCGATCCCGAGGTAGGCGAGGCGGCGCGCCAATGACTCGTTCAGTTCCTGGGTGCGCTGCTCGCGCTCGGCGTCGTAGGCGCCGACCTGCTTATCGACCTCCTTCTCGAGCTTCTTCAGGTCCTTCTTCCGGGCGGTCTCGTCGACCCAGGTGATCACCGAAGCGGCGAAGTAGAGGACCTTTTCGAGCTCCTTTGGAGCCATGTCGATCAGGTAGCCGATCCTGCTCGGGACGCCCTTGAAGAACCAGATATGGGAGACCGGCGCCGCCAGGTCGATGTGGCCCATGCGCTCGCGGCGGACCTTGGAGCGGGTCACCTCGACACCGCAGCGCTCGCAGACGATCCCCTTGTAGCGGACGCGCTTGTACTTGCCGCAGTAGCACTCCCAGTCCTTGGTCGGACCGAAGATGCGCTCGCAGAAGAGCCCGTCCTTCTCGGGCTTCAGCGTCCTGTAGTTGATCGTCTCGGGCTTCGTGACCTCGCCGGAGCTCCAGCCCCGGATCTTCTTGCTCGAGGCAAGCCCGATCTCAATCGCGTCAAAGTTGTTGATGTCAATCACTTCTTTGCTGCCTCCTCGGCGTCGCCGCCATCCGTGCCGCCATCACCCTCGGCGACCACCTGTTCCTCCTTCTCGTCGGCGGCCTTGCTGGCACCGTCGCCGTTGCCGTCGGCGCGCACGCCCGAGAGCTCGATCCCGAGCTCCTCGGCGGCTCGCAGCAGGTCGTCGTCCTCCTCGCCCATCTCGACGCCCTCGCCCTCCTCGGAGACCACGTTGGCGTCGAGCGCCAGGCTCTGGATCTCCTTCAGGAGGACCTTGAACGACTCCGGGATCGAAGGCTCGGGGATGTTCTCGCCCTTGACGATCGACTCGTAGGCCTTCACCCGCCCGACGGTGTCGTCGGACTTCACGGTGAGCATCTCCTGCAGGGTGTACGCGGCGCCGTAGGCCTCCAGGGCCCAGACCTCCATTTCGCCGAAGCGCTGGCCGCCGAACTGCGCCTTGCCGCCCAGCGGCTGCTGGGTGACCAGCGAGTAGGGGCCGGTCGAGCGCGCGTGGATCTTGTCGTCGACCAGGTGGAGCAGCTTGAGGATGTACATGTAGCCGATCGTCACCTTGCCCTCGTAGGGCTCGCCGGTGCGGCCGTTGTAGAGCTGCACCTTGCCCTCGACCTGGTTGCCCGGCCGCTCGCGCCTGTCGATCCCGAGGTCGATACCGCGCTCTTCGTTCTCCTCCTGCCAGCGAAGGAGCGCCTCGTCGACGTCCTCGACGGTGGCGCCGTCGAAGACCGGGGTGGCGACGTTGACCCGGCCGCCGTTAGATCCGGCGGCGGTGTTTGTGGCCGCCGATTGTGCTCTGGTGTAGGCCTCGGAGCCGTCGTCGTACCAGCCGTTCGCGGCCACCCAGCCGAGATGGGTCTCGAGGATCTGGCCGATGTTCATCCGGCTCGGCACACCGAGCGGGTTGAGGATGACGTCGATCGGCCGGCCGTCCTCCATGAACGGCATGTCCTCCTCGGGGACGATCTTGGCGATCACGCCCTTGTTGCCGTGGCGGCCGGCGAGCTTGTCGCCCTCGGCGATCTTCCGCTTGGTGGCGACGTAGACGCGCACCAGGTCGTTGACACCGGGCGGCAGGTCGTCGCCGGCGTCGCGGCTGAAGGTGAGCACGTCGATCACCACGCCACCCTCGCCGTGGGGGACCTTCAATGAGGTGTCGCGGACCTCGCGCGCCTTCTCCTTGAAGATCGCGCGGATCAGCTTCTCCTCCGCGGTGAGCTCGGTCTCGCCCTTCGGCGTCACCTTGCCGACCAGCAGGTCGCCCGAGACGACCTCGGCGCCGATCCGGACGATCCCGCGCTCGTCGAGGTTCCTGAGGCTCTCCTCGGAGCGATTCGGGATGTCGCGGGTGATCTCCTCGTCGCCGAGCTTGGTGGTGCGGGCGTCGATCTCGTACTCCTCGATGTGGATCGAGGTGAGCTCGTCGTCCTTGACCAGGCGCTCGGAGATGATGATCGCGTCCTCGAAGTTGTAGCCCTCCCAGGACATGAAGGCGACCAGGGCGTTCTTGCCGAGAGCGATCTCGCCGCCGGCGGTCGAGGAGCCGTCTGCGAGCACGTCGCCCTCCTTGACCTTGTCGCCGACCGAGACGATCGGTCGCTGGTGGATGATCGTGCCCTGGTTCGAGCGCATGAACTTATGTAGGGGGTACTCGGTCCGGTTGACGACGATCTTCTCGGCGTCGACGCGCGGTCACCTCGCCGTCGGAGTTGGCGAGAACGACGTCGCCGGTGTCGACCGCGGCGCGCCGCTCCATGCCGGTGCCGATCAGGGGCGGCTCGGGCTTCAGCAGCGGCACCGCCTGGCGCTGCATGTTGGAGCCCATCAGCGCCCGGTTGGCGTCGTCGTGCTCGAGGAAGGGAATCAGGGCGGTCGCCACCGACCAGATCTGGGTCGGTGTGACGTCCATCAGCTCCACCTGCTTCGGGGCCACCGCGACGACCTCGCCGTCGCGGCGACGGCAGAGCACCCGCTGGCCCTTGAGCTTGCCGGAGTCGGGATCGATCTCGGCGTTGGCCTGGGCGATGATCCGCTCCTCCTCCTGGGTCGCGTCGAGCTGGACGATCTCGTCGGTGACGACGCCGTCCTTGACCACCCGGTAGGGGGTGGTGACGAAGCCGTGCTCGGAGACCTGCGCGTACGAGGAGAGCGAGCCGATCAGCCCGATGTTCGGGCCCTCCGGGGTCTCGATCGGACACATGCGGCCGTAGTGGGTGGCGTGCACGTCGCGCACCTCGATCGGGGCGCGCTCGCGGGTGAGCCCGCCGGCACCCAGCGCCGAGAGCCGGCGCCTATGGGTGAGCCCTGCCAGCGAGTTGGTCTGGTCCATGAACTGCGAGAGCTGCGAGGAGCCGAAGAACTCCTTCAGCGCGGCGACCACCGGGCGGATGTTGATGATGGTCTGCGGGGTGATCGCGTCGGCGTCCTCGGTGGTGAGGCGCTCGCGCACGACCCGCTCCATCCGGTAGAGCCCGATCCGGAAGGCCTCCTGGATCAGCTCGCCGACGGTCCGCAGCCGGCGGTTGCCGAAGTGCTCGTACTCGTCGAGGTGATCGTGGACCGGCTCGCGCGGATAGGTCACCGCCTCCGCGGCGTAGTCCTTGATCGGGTTCTCCTCGTCGATCTCCTCGGGGATGCCGAGGATCTTCGGGATCGAGACCAGCTCCTTGACCAGGGCGATGATGTCGTCGTGGGTGAGGACCCTGGTATCGAGGTCGATGTCGAGGTCCAGGCGAGCGTTGAGCTTGTAGCGGCCGACCCGGGTGAGGTCGTAGCGCTTCGGGTCGAAGAAGAGCTGCTCCAGCAGCGCCTTCGCGGCGTCGACTGAGGGCGGCTCGCCGGGGCGCTGCTTCTTGAACAGCTCGATCAGGGCGCCCTCGTCTGTCTTGGTCGCGTCGGTGTCGGCGGCGATCGTCTGCCGGATGTAGACCGAGTTGTCGAAGAGGTCGAGGAGCTGCTTGTCCTCGACGTAGCCCATCGCCCGCAGCAGCACGGTGACCGGCAGCTTCCGCTTCCGGTCGATGCGGACGTAGACGCGGCCCTTCTTGTCGATCTCGAGCTCCAGCCAGGAGCCGCGGGCCGGCATCAGGTTGGCGATGAAGACCTGCTTCTCGCGGTCCTTGGGCTCCATGATGTAGGCGCCCGGCGAACGCACCAACTGGGTGACGACGACGCGCTCGGTGCCGTTGATGATGAAGGTGCCCCGCTCGGTCATCCACGGGAAGTCGCCCATGAAGACGGTCTGCTCGCGGATCTCACCGGTCTCGCGGTTCTGGAAGGCGACCTTGACGTTGAGCGGCCGCGAGTAGGTCATGTCCTTCTCGCGGCACTCGTCGACCGTGTTCGGCGGATCGTCGAACTCGAACTCGCCGAAGACGATCGCGAGATTCCCCGTGTAATCCTCGGTCGGGGAGATGTCGTCGATTGTCGCCCGCAACAGCCCCTTCTTCGGATCGACCAGGTCCTCGAAGGAACGGCGCTGGATATCGATCAGGTGTGGGACGTCGAGGGGGTTCTTTAGGCGGGAAAAGCTCCTACGGGTTGCGGGGGCAGCGTTGGGGCTGGCCAACTGGCGACTCCTAAAGTATCGGAAGGACTGTGAGACCGCGCAAAATGCGGGCAGCAGGGCTCACCGGCGCGCGACCGCGCAGATTACCACACGGCCTACTCCGGCTTCAATGGTGTTAACAGTGTAGCCGGACGCTACTTGAGCTCGGCGCTGCCGCCGGCCTCCTCGATCTCCGCGACCAGCTTCTCGGCCTCCTCGCGCTCGATGCCCTCCTTGACGGGCTTCGGGGCCTCGTCGACCAGGGCCTTGGCCTCCTTGAGGCCGAGCCCGGTGGCCGCGCGGACCGCCTTGATCACGCCGATCTTCTTGTCGCCGGCGGCGGTCAGGACGACGTCGACGGTGCTCGACTCCTCCTCGGTGGCGGCACCATCGCCGCCGCCGCCCGCCGCCGGAGCGGCAGCGGCGACCGCGGTCGCGGAGACGCCGAACTCCTCCTCCAGCGCCTTGATCCGCTCGGAGAGCTCGAGCACGGAGATGCCCTTCAGCTCCTCGATCCAATCCTCGGTGCTCACCTTTGTGGCTGCCATCTACTCGCCATCCTCCTTGCTTCGTCGGAATCTTCTGAAGTCTCGTCCTGCGCCTCCTCCTGGGCCTCCGCCGATCTCGGCGTCGCCCTCGGTGGTCTCCTCGACCTGGGACTCCTCCCCGGCCTCCTCGCCCTCGGGGGCCTCCTCCTCGCTGGTCTCCTCGGGCGACTCGCTCGGCTCGGGGTCCGGCTGGGTTTCCTCGGCCGCCGGTGCCTCCTCTTCGGCGGGTGCCTCCTCGGCCGGCGCCTCTTCGGCGGGTGCCTCCCTTCCTCGGCCGGTGCCTCCTCGGCGGGCGCCTCCTCCGCGGGGCCTCGCCGGTGACGAGCCCCTTCTCGGCGATCTGGCTGAGCTGGATCGCCAGGCCCTGGACCATCGAGCCGAGCCCGCGGACCAGCCCGGTCAACGGGCTGGCGACGAGGCCGGCGAGCCTGGGCGTTGAGCTGCTCGCGGCCGGGCAGCTTGGCGATCGCCTGAAAGCAGTCGGGGTCGAGGGCCGCGCCCTCCATGATCCCGCCCTTGTAGTCGAGCAGCTCCCACTCGGACCCCAAGCTGGCGATCGTCTTCGCGGCGAGCGCCGGATCGCCACCGACCAGAGCAAGCGCGGTCGGGCCGCTGAGGTAGTCCTTGATCTCGGCAGTGCCCGCGGCGTCGGCGGCGCGCAGGGTGAGCCGGTTCTTGACCACCCGAAAGCGGGCGTCGGCGTCGCGCAGGCCCTCGCGCAGCTCCGCCGCCTGAGGGACGCTGATCCCGCGATAGTCGATCGCGAAGATCGCCTCGGCGTCGGAGAGCTCCTTCGAGAGCTCCTCGACTACGGCTGCTTTTTGTTCCTTGTTCATCTCAGTTCTCTCGTTCCGCCTCCCGCGGGCAAAGAAAAGACCCGCGCGCAGGCGGGCCAGAGGACGGTCGGGCGACCTTCGACTCTCGCTCACCTGCGCCGGACTTCTGGAGCCAATTCAAGCGGGCCCCGCCGACGGTCTTGGGCGGCTATGCGAAGCGGCAGTGTAGCGGTCAGGCGGTGGCCGGCTCCCCGGCGGGCGCGGCTTCCTCCCCGTCGCCGTCGGCGGATGGCTGGCCGGCGCCGGCCATGATCTCGGCTCGGCGGGTGATGTTGGGGTCGACCCGGATCCCGGGGCCCATCGTCGTCGTCAGGGTGACCGAGAGGATGTAGCGGCCCTTCGCCGAGGCGGGCTTGGCGCGGATGATCTCCTCGATCACGGCGGCGTAGTTCTCGAGCAGGGCGGATTCGTCGAAGCTCGCTTGCCGATCGAGAGGTGGACGATCGCCTGGCGGTCGGTGCGGTACTCGACCTTGCCCGCCTTCGCCTCGCCGACCGCCTTGGCGATGTCGTCGGTGACCGTGCCGACCTTCGGGTTGGGCATCTTCCCCTGCGGACCGAGGATGCGGCCGAGCTTGCCGACCTTCGGCATCTGCGACGGGTGGGCGATCGCGACGTCGAAGTCGGTCCAGCCCCCCTCGACCTTCTCGGCGAGGTCGTCGGAGCCGACGAAGTCGGCGCCCGCCTCGGTGGCCTGCCTTGGCCTGATCGCCCTCGGCGAAGACGGCGACCGAGACGTCCTTGCCGAGGCCGCCTGGGAGGGCCAGCGTGCCGCGCAGCTGCTCCTCGGCGTGGCGGACGTTGACCCCGAGGCGGATGTGAAGCTCGACCGTCTCGTCGAAGCCGGCGCCGCCGGCCTGCTTGAGCAGCTGGATCGCCTCGGCCGGCGGATAGGCGCGGGTCGCGGTCGATCTTCTCGTAGGCGGCGCGGTAGCGCTTCCCGCGGTGCGCCATCAGTTCAGCCCTTCCACGGTGACGCCCATCGAGCGGGCGGTGCCGGCGATGATCTTGGTCGCGGCGTCGAGGTCGTTGGCGTTCAGGTCGGGCATCTTGCGCTCGGCGATCTGGCGGGCCTGGTCGACGGTGATCGAGCCGACCTTCTCGGTGTGGGGCTCGCCCGAGCCCTTCTCGATCCCGGCGGCCTCCTTGATCAGGACGGCGGCCGGCGGGGTCTTGGTGATGAAGTCGAAGGAGCGGTCCTCGTAGACCGTGATCTCGACCGGGATGATCGTGCCGGCGTCCTGCTGGGTCTGGGCGTTGAACGCCTTGCAGAACTCCATGATGTTGACGCCGTGCTGGCCGAGCGCAGGGCCGACCGGCGGCGCCGGGTTGGCGGCGCCGGCCGGGATCTGAAGCTTGATCTGGGTGAGGACCTTCTTCGCCATCGCTAGATCAGGCCAGCCTAGATCTTCTTCACCTGGTCGTAGTTGACCTCGACCGGGGTCTCGCGGCCGAAGATCGAGACCAGCACCTTGAGCTTGGCGGCGTCCTCGTTGATCTCGGCGATCTCGCCGGAGAAGTCGGCGAGCGGCCCGGAGATCACCTTCACCGACTCGCCGATCGAGAACTGGGCGCGAGTGCGCGGGCGCTCGGCGGTCTCCCGGTGCAGCAGGCGGTCCACCTCGACCTTGGAGAGGGGGATCGGCTTGTTGCGGGAGCCGACGAAGCCGGTGACGCCGGGGGTGTTCTTGACCAGGCCCCAGGAGTCGTCGGTCATCTCCATGTTGACCAGGACGTAGCCGGGCATCGTCCGCTTCTCGATCTGGGTCTTCTGGCCGTCCTTCATCTCCGAGATCTGCTCGGTCGGGACGACGACCTGGCGCACGAAGCGCTCCTGGCCCATCGTGTGGACGCGGTGCTCGAGGTTCTGCTTGACCTTGTTCTCGTGCCCCGAGTAGGTGTTGATCACGTACCAGCGAAACATCGTCGAAGTCTCCAGTCCGCCTAGAGGATCCGCTGGATGAGCCAGTTGAAGGCGGCGTCGAGGGCGCCGAGGTAGGCGGCCAGCACGGCGACGAAGATGAAGGTCACCGCCGAGGCCTGGACGAGGGTGTCGCGGTCGGGCCACTGGACCCTCTTCAGCTCGGCCCAGCAGGAGGCGAGGAAGCCGATGACCGGGCCGCGGCGCTTCTCGGCCTTCTCGGCCTGGCCCTTCTGAAGCTCCTTCGCGCGCGCCTTTCGGCGCTCCTCCTTCTCGCGCTGCTTGCGGGCGCGGCGCTCCTCGCGGCTCTCCTTGGGCGCCGGCGGAGCCTCGGTGACGGTGCCGTCCTCGGGGCGGCCGACGTCGGCCCGAGAGGGAGCGGGGGGCTCTGGAGTCGGGGGCACGGGACGGGCGGGTTCGGGAACGACGCCGGGCACCGGTGAGCCCGTCTGGTCGGTGGGGGGCTCCTCGTCACGCTCGACCGTGTGCTCGCCGTAGTCCTCGGTCTTCGCGCCGCTCTCGATCACCGCCTCGAACTCGGCCTCCTCGCCGCTCCGCGGCACCTGGGTGTCGTGCTGGGCGCGCTCCTCCTCGGCGCGCGCGGCGGCGCCACCGTCACCGGCTTGGCCCTGGCGCTCCGCCTGCTGCTGGCGGCGGCGGCGCTCGGCCTTCCGCTGTGCCCGGGTCTTGGCCATCAGCCGCCCACCTCAGCGGGTCTCCTTATGTGGGGTGTGGTGGCCGCACCAGCGGCAGTACTTGCGCATCTCGATCCGGTCCGGCGTGTTTCGCCGTGACTTGTTCGTCTCGTAGTTGCGCCGCTTGCACTCCTCGCACGCGAGGGTGACGGCGATTCGAACATCTGAGGCCATTTCTCCTCTGCTTGTCTACTTTGCCGCGGGTGCTCGATCGGGAGCCGACAGAAAAAAACCTCCGGCCCCAGGCGCGAGGTTCGCGAAGAATAGCGCCCCGGGCTTGCCCTCAGCGGTGCAGCCAGACCAAGCTGGGTTCCTTACCTAGAGCCCGAGCGTCTTGGCGATGATCCCGCGCTGGATCTCGGAGGTGCCGCCGTAGATCGTCGAGACGAGGGTGGCGCGGACGAGGCGCTCCATGTCGTACTCGGAGGAGTAGCCGTAGCCGCCCATCATCTGCATGCCCTGCGAGCGCGACCCGCTGGGCGGTCTCGGTGACGAACAGCTTCACCATCGAGGCCTCCTTGGGCAGCATCCGGTCGGGGTCCTCGTCGGTGAGGCCGGCCACCCACCAGGTCATCAGCCGCGCCGCCTCGAGCTCGGTGGCGAGGTCGGCGAAGCGGTGCTGGAGCGCCTGGAAGCAGCCGATCGGACGGCCGAACTGCTTGCCGCTCCTTGGCGTAGGCGAGGGCGTCGTCGAAGGCGCGCTGGCCGATCCCGAGCATCGTCGCGGCGAGGATCAGCCGCTCGACGTTGAGGCCCGCCATCAGCTGCACCCAGCCGCGGTCGACCTCGCCGAGGAGCGCGTCCTCGCGGGACCTCGCAGTCGCTGAAGTAGAGGGTGTTGGTCTCGCGGCCGCCCATCGTGTCGATCGGCTTCATCTCCATCCCGTCGGCGCCGCGGGGGACGAAGATCATCGAGAGGCCCTCGTGCTTGTGACTCGCCCTTGGTGGTCCGGCAGACGACCAGGACGTGGTCGGAGATGTGGGCGTTCGAGATGAAGACCTTCTGCCCGTTGATCACGTAGCCGCCGTTGGAGCGCTCCGCCTCGGTGCTGAGCGAGCCGACGTCCGAGCCGGCCTCGGGCTCGGTCATCGCGATCGCCTCGACCGAGCCCTTGGAGATGCCGCCGAGGATCTCCTTCTTCTGCTCCTCGGTGCCGAAGCGCTTGGTGGCGCCGGCGACGATCAGGGTGGTGGCGTAGCCGCCGATCGGGGCCATCCCGCGGGAGGTCTCCTCCATGAACAGGCAGGCGTCGAGCATCGTGCCGCCGGAGCCGCCGTACTGCTCGGGGATGGTGAGGCCGAGCCAGCCGAGCTCGGCCATCTTCGCGTAGATCCCCTGGTTGTGGTGCTCGGTGTAGTTCTCGGTCAGCTGCTCGCGCTGCTCCGGCGTGCCCGCCTCGCGCTCGCAGAAGTCGCGGATCGCGGCGACGAAGTCGCGCTGCTCGTCGGTGAGCTTGAAGTCCACGGCGGGCCGCAGCGTAGCGGAGCTGGCCGGTCAGCCAGTTCTTACTGAGACTCGATTGCGCCGGAGTCCGAGCCGCCCGATTACGAGCCGCTTGGGAGCGTCAGTCACCGAGCGCTGCGAGATCAGCCTTGCTTCCAGACGAGGCTTCGGTTGCCGGCCACCTCCGCCCGCAACCGCTGCTTCCCGCGCAACGGAAGCTTGGCGACGAAGACCGCGCCCTTACCCACCTGGATCTTCTTGATCGCTACCCAGCGTCCCCCCTGCCTTCGCTGAATGACCAGCTTGCCCGCCGCCGGAGCCTTGCCCCAGGCGCGCAGCAGTTCGCTTGTTGATCCGCTCGGTGACGAACGGGAAGCGGAAGGCGGTGAGAGAGGGCTTGGGCCGGCCGTCGCTGAAGAAGACCCCCGACTGGAACCCGGCGCGCACGTTCGGCCGCTCGGTCGCGTCGCGAATCTGGAAATTGATCGCCGCGCTCGCGCCGGCCTTCCAGAACAGGTAGAGCGACTGCTCGATCCAGCGCGCCTGTACACCGAGAGGGGCGCCCGAGGGATTCGGAGGGTTGCTGTCCCACCAGAACTCCGTCACCCAGACCGGGTGGCGGCCCGGCACGCCGTCCCGGCGCTCTCGGCGCGCGCGCAGCACGCGTACGACCCGACCCAGGTCCGGCGTGGAAGCGTCGTTCGGATGGGGCCGGATTCAGCGGCCCCCCGCCGGTGTTGCCGATCGGATGGTGGGCGAAGACGTCGAACATCGCCGGGCCGGGACAACCCTGCGTCCTCACGAGCTTTCCTTGCGAGGCGCCGCTTCTCCTTCTTCTTCTTCCCCTTCTTCTTCTTCGTCCTTCTTCGCCGGGTGCACGCAGAGGAGCTCGCTGCCAGAACTGCACGGGCCGGACGGGCGCCAATCGACGAATAGGGGCCGCCGGGAGGATCCCCATACGGGGCGGTGCCGCCCGTGACCACGAGCATCTGCGGGTTGACCGCCTTCACGGCCTGGTAGGAGGCGTTGAGCATCTCCCGGTAGTGGTCGGGGCCGACGGCGGTCTTCCCCTGAATTGCGGCGACAGCCAGAAGTCGTGGTTGGGCTCGTCCCAGATCTGCAGCGCCTGCACGGCGGGGAGCGGCGGCGCCGGGCCGGGGCCATCGGGATCGAAGCTGCCCGAGTAGCGAGCGGCGACCGCCTGGCATGAAGTCGGCAAGGTCGGAGGGATTCGGCTTCCAGGTGCCCGGAGCTGCCGAGGCCGGCCGCCCCGGTCCCTCCGCCCAGGCCGGGGCGCGTTGACGGTCAGCAGTACCGCGAGGCCACGCGCCTCGGCATCGCGCACCCCCGGGTCGATTGAAGAGAAGTCGTAGGAGGCGCTGCCGGGGTTTGTGGGGTCGGGTGGCCGCTGAGGCCCCGCGACGTTCTGCCCAAGCGACAGCAAAACGCACGATCCCCGCCCCGGACTCCACCGTCCGGTCCAGCCAGAAAGCACGTTCGGCCGGGTCGCCGGACTGGTACGTGACCGCCCAAAGCCGGTCATAAGGCCCCGCTTCGCGGGAGCGGCCGTGGGAAACGCGAGCGCGGCGAGCAGGCCACACGCCACGAGCACGGCAACCCGCCGAGCCCTGGCGCCCGCCACTAACTTGAAGTGTCCGATCAGTGTCCACGTGTCTTTACTCGTCGGCTCCCTCGAACCCCAAAAGCGGGAATATACCGTTTCGGACTTCCACTGCTTCCGTCAGGCCGCTTTGGGCCGGGTGGGGCCTGCCGATCCGTCGAATCCCGCTAGTGGAGCAAGAGCCCGGAGCCGGACTCGAACCGGCGACCCCTTCCTTACCATTTCCGCGCGTATCAGGTCATCCAGCCGAACGAGGACGCGATGTGTGCTCCTCGATCGCCGCCCGCAGGCGGCGGGCCGCCTCGGGCGCCTCGCGGTCGAGCGCCCAGACGTCGCGTTTGAACAACGAGATGACCCGCACCGGGGAGGTGGCGACGACGGAGGCGGTGCGCCGGCCCGACGCCAGGACAGCGATCTCGCCGATCACGTCGCCCGGTCCGACCACACCGACCTGTGCCCCATCGATCGAGACGTCGGCCGAACCGGCCTCGACCAGGAAGAGCGAATGGCCGAACTCCCTCTCGGTCATTAACACCTCACCGACCGCGAACTCGCGCACGGACGCCACACGTGCGACGGCGTCGAGCTCTTCCTCGGGGACCCCAGCGAAGAAGGTCAGGGCTGCGACGCGGCCTTGATCCATGAACGGACACTACAGCGCCATCGCTGCGCAGTGCTCGTAATCTCGTGAACATTTCGACAACACAGGTGACGGCGGGGCATCCTCACGGCTCCGGTATCTCAGATCCGGGAGTCCTCCTCGCATAGGGCACCTCGCAGGCTTCCATCAGGCTTCCATGGAGCCGATTGGCGGGGTCGGGGAGCCCTGCCGAATGTGCCGAACCCCGCTGAGAGAGCGAAGCCCGGAGCCGGACTCGAACCGGCGACCCCTTCCTTACCATGGAAGTGCTCTACCAACTGAGCTATCCGGGCGGCGGGCCCACTGTAGCGAGGGTCGCAGGAGCGATTCGGGTCAGGGATGGAGCGGGAAGCGCTGGCCGTTCATCCGGCGTCGCGGCGTCCGAGCAGAGGAAGGCGATCGCCTCGGCGATGTCCTCGGCGGGGGTGAAGGAGGGGCGCTCGGCTTCGGGGTTCTCCTCCCGCATCTGCGGCGTTTCGATCGCGTTGACGACGATGATGTTGGCGGTGGCGCCGCTGCCGGCGAAGGAATCGGCAAGGGCCAGGGTCCAGGCCTCGGCCGCGGCCTTGGCCGAGGCGTAGGCGGCGTTGGTATCCGTTGGCTTCTGGGCGGCGGCGGCGGAGACGAGCACGAAGCGGCCGTGCTCGCTCGCGGTGAGGGCGGAGTGGAGGGCGCGGGTAGCGAGCTGCAGGGTGCGAACCAGGAGGTTGTGGAGGAGCTCGTAGTCGGCGAGATCGAAGCTCTGGATCGGCTCGCCGCCGCGATAGCCGCCGACCAGGTGGAGGAGGCCATCGACGGCGCCGAAGCGGTCGGTGAGGGCGGCGGCCCAGTTGTTGGCGGCGCTCTCGTCGAGGAGGTCGACGGCGCGGGCGTCGACGCGCTCCTCGGGCAGCCCGAGCGGGTCCTTCACCGCGTCGGCGTGCTCCTGGGTTCGATCGGCGAGGGCGAGGGTGGCGCCGGCGTCCGCGAGGCGCTTCGCCACCACCGGGCCGAGGCCGCCGCCGGCCCCGGCGATCGCGATCACCCGTCCGTCTAGGTCGGTCACGTGAAGGGACGCTATCGCCGCGGACCAGGTTTCACACAATTGTTCGACCCGGCGCGAAAGCTGCCACAGGTTCGACCGTACGTTTCGTGCATGAAGCGGGAATCTGAGCGGGTCGTCAACCGGCGCCAACAGGGCGACTTGGGGGAAGCGTCCGCGATCGAGTGGCTGACAAGCAAGGGCGCGACGGTGATGATCCCGTTTGGGCATAGCTCTCACTTCGACCTTGTCGCGGAGTTGGGTGATCGCCTGCTGAGGATCCAAGTCAAGACCTCCACCCAGGAGACGCTGACGCCGGACGGGCACCAACGCAGTGTGGTCGCGGTGAGGACGTGTGGCGGCAACCAGAGTTGGAGTGGCACGAGCAAGAAGCTCAATCCGTCGCGATTTGAATTCCTCTTCGTGCTCACCAATCGCGGTCGTCGATGGCTCATCCCGTCCGCTGCGCTTGAGGGATTGAGTGCGATTAGCCTTGGTGGACCCAAGTACGCGGAGCACGAAATCGAGCCCGGCCAACCGATTGGGGAGATCGTTTATGGCGAGCCGGCGACTCTAGAATCGGTCGCGAGTCCGGGGGAGTATCCAAGCGGACAAAGGACGGCGGCTGTAAACCGTCAGGCTCTGCCTTCGGAGGTTCGAATCCTCCCTCCCCCACTGCCCTCGCCTCGCCGCACCAAGCCGACCAGGTACGAGCGAAAGCTTGGCCAGAGCGGCCAGGCGGTGATCAACCAGAAGCGGCGGATCACCATCCCGCAGCGGGCGTTCTTCGAAGCGGGCTTCGAGAACGGCAGCAAGGTGCGTGTCCGCAGTGATGGTCCAGGCCGCATCGTGCTCGAGCAGAGTGAGCTGCCCGGCTGGGCACGCCGTAACGGGGGCAGCTCGATCTGACAGAGAGCAACCACGAGTACCGAACGGGCGCTCACGGCCGGCTGGGGGCCCGAACGCCTCTCCCCCGTGGCCGGCCCGGGGGTTGGTCTTTTCACCCCTGGCAGGAACCGGGAAATCCGGTGAAAGCTGCCGGGGGTCCGGGACGCCCAGCCGGCCGGGCGCGCCTTTCGCCTCCATTCCATCACCGCCCGGCGCCCGCCGCAAGCCCTGCAGCGAGCTCGGATGCTTATGCGGCTCTGGGCCCGGCTAGGCCTGGCGCAGCGGCTGGGCCTCGGGGAGCCGCTGCAGCTTCTTCAGCGTGTTGTTCTCTATCTGCCGGATCCGCTCGCGGGTGACCCCGAAAGTCTCGCCCACCTCCTCGAGGGTGAGCGGCCGTTGCCCGTTGAGCCCGTAGCGAAGCTCGAGCACCTCGCGCTCGCGCTGGGGCAGCACCCCCAGCACCCGCTGCACGTCCTCGCGCTGCAGGTTCTCGGAAGCCCTCTCGAACGGCGATTCGACCGACTCGTCGGCGACGAAGTCGCCGAGCTCGGAGTCGTCCTCGTCGCCGATCGGCTTCTCGAGCGAGACCGGCACCTGGCTGATCCGGAGTATGTCCCGCACGTCGCGGATGGAGCACTTGAGCTCCGCGGCGATCTCCTCCGCCTCCGGCTCCCGGCCCAACCGCTGGACCAGCTGGCGCTCGACGTGCGCCACCCGGTTGAGCTTCTCGACCATGTGCACCGGAATCCGGATCGTCCGAGCCTTGTCGGCGAGCGCCCGGGTGACGGCCTGCCGGATCCACCAGGTGGCATAGGTCGAGAACTTGTAGCCGCGGCGATAGTCGAACTTCTCCACCGCCCGGATCAGACCGAGCGAGCCCTCCTGAATCAGGTCGAGGAAGCTCAGGCCCCGCCCGAGATAAGCCTTGGCGATCGAGACCACCAGCCTCAGGTTGGCCTCGACCATGTGGCGCTTGGCCCCCATGTCGCCGCGCTCGATCCGCTTCGCGAGTTCGACCTCCTGCGCGGCCGTGAGCAGCTCGACGGCGCCGATCGAGCGCAGGTAGAGGCGGAGGCAATCGAGGCTCGGCTCAACCGTCAGATCGAGCTCCTGCTTCTCCTTGCTCTCCTTACCCTCCTTGTACGCCGTCACCCCGTCGGCCGCGATCACGTCGATCCCCTGCTCGACCAGATGGGCGTGCAGCTGGGCGACCTGCTCCTTGGTGACCTCGACCTCCTCCAGGGTCGAGGCGATCTCCTCGAAGGTCAGGTAGCCACGTTCGGACCCGTCGGCGATCAGCCGCCCCAGCGGCTCGCTGTCGGCAAAGGGCTTCTCCTCTGTCGCAACCGTCTCCCGGATGCTCGCCAACTCCTCTCCCAATCCCCAACTCCTCTCCCAATCCATCCGGACGTGTCCCCTAACCCAGGACGCCGGAGGTAAGTGGCTGCGGAGTATATGGGGCAAGGGGCAAAGACGCGAAAACCGTCAGGACTTTGCCGCCGCCGATCCCGGCCCTTCATACTTCGACCGATGGCAGATTCGACTTTCACGATCTCCCCCGCTGGCCGAGACGCTCAGGCCTCCACCCCAGCCACCAGGGTCAGCCTCTCGCGGGTGGGTGTCACCGGAGTCGAGAAGGTGATCCGCGTCGCCGTCCCCGGCAGTGACGCCCCCGGCTCCCTCTACCACGCCGAGCTCGAGTGCCTCGTCGACCTCAATCCCGAGCAGGCCGGGGTGCACATGTCGCGCTTCGAGGAGGTCGTCAACGAGGCGATCGACAGCGTCGTCCTCGGCGAGACGCTCAAGGCCGAGGGGCTCGCGGCCCATATCGCCGAGCAGGTTCGGGAGCGCCAGGGCGGACTGCGATCCGAGGTGCGAATCGCGGCTCGCTATCCGGAGACCGTGCCCACCCCAGTCTCCGGCCTGCCGACCCAGGAGATCTACACGCTGCTCGGCACCGCGGTCGCCTCCGAGCGCGGCACCCGCACCCTCACCGGGGTCGAGGCCCAGGGGATGACCGCCTGCCCCTGCGCCCAGGGGCTGGTCGAGGAGGGAGCGCGCGAGCGTCTGGCCGATCAGGGGTTCGATCCCGAGGAGATCGAGCGCGTGATCGAGAGCGTCCCGATCGCCACCCACAACCAGCGCGGCATCGGAACCCTGCACGTCGGCCGCACCGAGGGCTCCAGCGTCGAGATCGACGCCCGCGATCTGCTCCACATCGTCGAGGGCTCGATGTCGAGCGAGATCTACGAGCTGATGAAGCGCTCCGACGAGCGCGCCGTGGTGGAGAAGGCCCACGCCAACCCCCGCTTCGTCGAGGACTCCGTCCGGGAGATGATCCGCCGGGTGAACGAGGCCTTCCCCGAGCTCGGCGACGGCGCCTTCGTCCACGCCCGCCAGGAGAACCTGGAGACGATCCACCGGCACAACGTCGTCGCCGAGCGCTACGGCCTGATCTCCGAGATCGCCCGCGAGCTCGAGAGCGGCGAGCACTCCCCCAGCCACACGACGATGCGCGAGTGGCTGGAGGCTCCAGCCAGCCAGCTGTAGGAGAACGTTGATGACCGACAGGGAGCTGGCCATCGAGGCGATTCGGCGCGAGGCTTTCCAGAAGGTCGCGGAGCTCGAGCCCCTGATCTCGCTGGTCCGCGAGCGCCGGCCCCGGACCGTGGTGGAAATCGGAACTCACAAGGGCGGAACCCTGTTCGCCTGGTGTCAGGCGGCCGATCCCGAGGCACTGATCGTGAGCATCGACCTACCCGACGGCCTCTTCGGTGGCGGCTACTCGGAAGAGGAAGCTCGCGAATTTCAATCCTTCGCTCAGCCGGGTCAAGAGCTCCACGCCCTGCGGCGCGATTCGCACAAGCGGAGAACGCTAAAGCGGCTGAAGTCCCTGCTGGATGGGCGGCCGATCGACTTTCTGCTGATCGATGGCGACCACACCTATGAGGGCGTGAAACGCGACTGGGAGATGTATGAGCCCCTTGTGGCGCCGGAGGGACTGATCGCGTTCCACGACATTCTGGAACACCCGAAACAACCACTCTGCAAGGTCGACGAGCTCTGGACCGAGCTGGCGCCTGATCATCGGACGGTCGAGTTCACCGACCCCGACGACGATCAAGGTCATGGCCGATGGGGCGGAATCGGGGTGATCTTCAAGGAGGCGGAGGGCGCTCAGGCGCGATCAACCTGAGCTCCGCCCTTGGTCGCCATCCGGCGGAAGCCGAAGAAGTAGTCGACGCCGCTGATCACCGTCACCGCGACCGCGGCATAGACGAGCAGATCGACCGAGAGCGGCGCCGGCTCGAAGACGATCAGGGCGATGATCGCGGCGATCTGCAGCGCCGTCTTCACCTTGCCCAGCCAACTCGCCTGGATCACCACCCCCTGTTCGGCCGCCAGCCCCCGCAGGCCGGTGACCGCGAACTCCCGGGCGATGATCACCATCGCCACCCAGGCGTCGAGCCGGTTGAGCGACACCAGTGCGACGAGGGCGGCGGTGACCAGGAGCTTGTCGGCGATCGGGTCCATCAGCTTGCCGAAGGTGGTGACGGCGCCGCGGCTGCGGGCGATGTAGCCGTCGAGCCCGTCGGTGAGCGCCGCGAGGGCGAAGACCCCGGCCGCGATCGCGTCCCCGTTCGGCGTCTCGTCGAGCAGCGCCACGATCACCACCGGGACCAGCAGGATTCGGAGGACGGTGAGCGTGTTGGGGAGGTTGAGCGGGAACACCGGCCCAGAGTATGGGCGGAAGACGAGACGGCGCGCTAGATGCCCGCCAGCTCCCGGGCCCGCGCGAAGACCGCGTCCATCATCCGCTCGGTGAGCTTGCCGGTGAAGGTGTTCTGCTGGCTGGGGTGAAAGCAGCCGAGCAGGACGTAAGGCCCGACCTCGGCCTCGGCCCCGTGGCCAAACGGCGGCCGCGGGCGCGGCAGCTCCACGCCGAGCTCGTCGAGGGCGAGCAGCGATCCCGCCCACGCGTATCCGCCGAGCGGCACCAGCACCCGGGATGGGAGCAGCCGCAGCTCGCGCACCAGGTACGGCAGGCAGTTGTCGCGCTCCTCCGTCGTCGGGCGATTCCCCGGGGGCGGGCAGCGATTGACCGCGGTGACGTAGGCCCCGTCGAGGCGAAGGCCGTCGTCGGCGCTCTCCGAGGTCGGCTGGTTGGCGAGACCCGCCCGGTGCAGGGCGGCGAACAGCCAGTCGCCCGAGCGATCGCCGGTGAAGATCCGCCCAGTGCGGTTTCCGCCGTGGGCAGCCGGCGCCAGGCCGACGATCATGATCGGCGCCCGCGGGTCGCCGAAGCCGGGTAGCGGCCGCGCCCAGTAACGCTGGCCGCGGTAGCGCCGCGGCGGGTCGGCGGCGACGCCTCCCGCCACTCGACCAGACGGGGGCAGCGTCGGCAGACGGTCACCTGGCGCGCCAGCGCCGGCAGCGAGTCGGCCACTAGCTGCCGCTATCCCGGGGAAGGATCCGCCGGGCGACGATGTTCGCGAGCAGGAACATCACCAGGGCGGCCGGCGCTCAGCTGGCGCCTAAGCGGTTGAGCCCGCGGCGGCGAGCGCTGACGCCCTGAAGCTCTCTACGGTCCGCCGCAGCCCCTCGTCCAACGGCGTCTCGGCCACAAAGCCGATCAGCTCACGCGCCCGGGAGACGTCGAGCGAGCGTTTCGGCTGGCCGTCGGGGCGAGAGTCGTCCCAGACGGTCTTGCCCTCGTAACCGGCCAACTCGGAGATCATCTGGGAGAGGTCGCGGATCCGGGTCTCCTCACCAGTGCCGATGTTGACCGGGTCCGAGACCTCGAGCCGCTCGGCGCACAGCACCAGCGCCCGAGCGGCATCATCGACGTAGAGGAACTCGCGCGAGGGCTCGCCGGTCCCCCAGAGGACCACCTCGGGTTCCCCCCTCTCGGCGGCGACCACGTACTTGTGGACCATCGCCGCGATCACGTGGGAGTCCTCGAGGTCGAAGTTGTCGCCGGGCCCGTAGAGGTTGGCGATCACCGGCACGCAGGAGTCGAGGCCGTACTGGCGCCGGTAGGCGTCCGAGAGGACGAAGTTCATCTTCTTCGCCAGCCCGTAGGGGGCGTTCGACTCCTCCGGGTAGCCGTTCCAGATGTCGTCCTCCTTGAACGGCACCGGGGTGAATTTGGGGTAGGCGCAGACGGAACCGGCGAGCACCAGCTTGGCGGTGCCGTGAGCGCGGCAGGCCTCGAACACGTTCAGGCTCATCGCCAGGTTGTCGTGCGCGAGTGGCGCGGGATTCCGCCGGTTGAAGCCGATCCCGCCGACGTTGGCGGCCAGATGGATGATCACCTCGGCGCCGTCGAGCGCCTCGAAGCAGGCGGCCCGGTCGCGAAGGTCGTACTCCGCCGAGCGTGGCACCCTGACCTCCGCGGCGAGGTCCCGCAGGAGAGTGGTGGTCGGCCGGCCGAGGAACCCGGCGCCGCCGGTGACCACCACATGCTTGCCGGACCAGAAGCTCGGATCGGGGCTGCCAGCCGCCATTGCGGGGAAGGCTAGCGCCTGCACCCCGAAGACTTGGGCGGGCAGTGGTGATCTGCTCCTAGACTAGGCGCCCCAAGTGGCGCCCAAGCTCTCGGTCATCACGCCCTCCTACAACCAGGGGCGCTTCATCGAGCGCACGATCCGCTCCGTCCTCGATCAGGGCTACCCGAACCTCGAGTACGTGATCGTCGACGGGGCCTCCACCGACGGGACCGTGGAGATCATCCGGCGTTATGAGGATCGGCTCGCCTGGTGGGTATCGGAACCCGACAGGGGCCAGTCGAACGGGATCAACAAGGGGATCGAAGGGACCACGGGGGAGATCGTCGCATACATAAACAGCGACGATTACTACCTCCCCGGTGCCTTTGAGACCGCGATTGCCGCCCTCGAGCGCACCGGAGCCGGCTGGGTGGCGGGAGCTTCGCTTGACCTGCTCGACGGCGATCCCCCGGTCGAGCTCGGCATCTGGCAGCCGGAACCACCCTCCGCGAGCGAGGGACCGCTGGCCGGCCGTCAATGGTGGGTGCTGGCCCCCTGGCACGTCCCCCAGCCGTCTGTCTTCTGGCGGCGGGAGATGTTCAGACTGCATGGGCCCTTCCGCGAGGATCTCCATAACGTCTTCGACGCCGAGCTGATGGTTCGGCTCGCGGTCGCCGGCGAGATGCCGGCGCTGCTGCCGGAGGACGTCCTCGCCACCCGACTCGGCCACCCCGCACAGAAGTCACGCGGGTTCGGCCACTCGCGAGCGGAGATCCGCCGCTTCGCCGAGTTCTTCGGCGAGCAGCTGACCGAACGCGAGCGGCGCCGGCTCGCCCTCTTGCGCTGGCCGGTCTGGGGCTGGCGAGCGGTCAGCGAGACGACCGTCGATCCCGCCCTGCGATTCGGCGGACGCCTGCTCGAGCACCTGCCCGCCCGCCTCCGGGCCCGGATCAGGGGCCGCGACCGCCGGCCCAGCCTCGCCGAGCTCCGCCGCTACCGTAGGTCGCCGTGAGCACGCCGGAAGCACACGTGGCAACGCCCGAGATCGTCATCTCGCCCCCGAGGCGCTGGAGCTCGCTCCATTTGGGTGAGCTCTGGGCGCACCGCGAGCTGATCTATTTCCTCACCAAGCGCGAGCTCCAGGTTCGCTACAAGCAGAGCTTCTTCGGGATCAGCTGGGCGGTGCTGCAGCCGCTCATCTACGGGTTCGTCTTCGCGCTCTTCTTCGGCGTCGTCGTCAAGGTGCCGGTGCCCGGGGATCTGCCCTACGCGGTCTTCGCCGTCGCCGGCCTCGTCCCCTGGCTGTTCACCGCCCAGGCGATCCAAAACGGGTCGACCAGCCTCGTCCAGGACGCCGACCTGATCTCGAAGGTGTACTTCCCGCGCCTCGCGCTACCGATCTCGAAGGCGCTCAGCCTGCTCCTCGACCTGGTGATCGCCCTGGCCGTGGTGATCGTGGTCACCGTGATCTACGGGGTCGCGATCGCTTCGACTGTCTACCTCGTGCCGGCATTCCTGATCCTCGGGGTGATCACGGCGTTCGCGATCGCCACGCTGCTCGCAGCGGTCAACGTCAGGTACAGGGACGTTCAGGTGGTGGTCCCGATGCTGGTCCAGGTCCTTTTCTTCGTCAGTCCGGTGCTGTACAGCGGGACGCTGGTGGGCGATCAAGCCGGAGAGGCGTGGTCGTACATCTATTCGATCAATCCGATGGCCACGGTCATCGACGGGATGCGCTGGGCGCTTCTCGACCAGCCCTATCCGGGAACGGCCAACATCCTGATCTCGGTCGCCGCCGCCGCCCTGATCCTGGGCGGCGCGCTGGTCTACTTCCGGCGAGCCGAGCAATCCTTTGCTGACGTCATATGAGCGACACCGCGATCGAGGCCAGGGGGTTGGGCAAGCGCTATGAGATAGGCGTCGAGCAGGCCGGCTACATGCTCCTTACCGAGCGGATCACGGAGCGGCTGAAGTCACTCGGGCGCGGTCAGCGGACTGAGGAGTTCTGGGCCCTTCGGGACGTCGACTTCGAAGTCAAGCGCGGCGAGACGATGGGCATCGTCGGGCACAACGGCGCCGGGAAGAGCACCTTGCTGAAGATCCTCTCCCGGATCACGCCTCCGACCGAGGGGGAGGCCCGCCTCCGCGGCAGAGTCGGCGCCCTGCTCGAGGTCGGCACAGGATTCCATCCCGAGCTGACCGGGCGGGAGAACATCTTCCTCAACGGAGCGATCCTCGACATGAGGCGCGAGGAGATCCAGAGGAGATTCGACGAGATCGTCGAGTTCGCCGACATCGGGCCCTTCATCGACACGCCGGTCAAGCGCTACTCGAGCGGGATGCAGATGCGACTGGCGTTCTCGGTCGCCGCTCATCTCGAGCCCGAGATCCTGATCATCGACGAAGTCCTCTCGGTGGGTGACCTCGCCTTTCAGGAGAAGTGCCTGGGGCGCATGGAGACCGCGGCCGGAGAGGGACGAACCGTCGTCTTCATCAGCCACAACCTTGCCTCCGTTCGCGGCCTCTGCGACCGGGCGATCATGCTCTCGGGCGGGCGGATCGTCGCCCGTGGCACCGCCTCGGATGTGGTCGATACCTATGTCAGCGACATGCTCACGGAGTCGCAGACGAGCCTCAGGGATCGCGAGAACCGGGTCGGCGACGGGCGGGCGATCCTGACGGACCTCCGGCTTGAGCAGGACGGGCAGATGATCGACAGCCCTGCCTCCGGCAAGGACTTCGACATCGTCGTCAGCTACGAGACGGCGAAGGCGGTGCCGATGCGCGGGGTCAACTTCGGGATCGTGATCGCCGCGCATGGCGAGGACAAGCCGCTGATCAACATCTACTCCGAGACCGCCGGCGCCCCGTTCCGCGAGGTGCCCGCGCAGGGCGAGGTTCGCTGCCGGATCAAGCGCTGTCCCCTCCCGGCCGGCCAGTACTACGTCGGCGTCTGGTGCGACGCCAGCCAGCAGATGCTCGACGCGATCACGCGAGCCGCGGACCTGACCGTGGGCGGGGGTGACTTCTTCGGCAGCGGCCGCGAGCAAATGGGCCCTCGGACCGTCCTGGTCGACCATTCCTGGTCGATCGCGGACAGATCCTCGAAGAGCAGCCGCGCCCTCGCGGAGCCGACCGCGGCTGAGGTGCAGTGACAGGCACCGCCGCGAACGAGGACAGCACCCTCGCGGAACGCGGCGATCAGCTTCGGGCGCGGGTCGCGGATGTTGGTTTCTGGTGGCATTCCATCGATCTCGGCGATGGGGTCGTAACCCCCGGCGCGAAGAGCGCCGCCTGGCTCGATGCCGAGCTCGCCCGGCTCAACCTCGCCGATCTCCGTGGCAAGAGCGTGCTCGACGTCGGTGCGTATGACGGCTATTACTCGTTTGCAGCCGAGCGAATGGGCGCCGAGCGGGTCGTCGCCCTCGACCACTGGGTGTGGTCCGTCGACCTGCCGGCGTGGATGGACTACCGAGAGAAGCGAATCGCTGCCGGGTTGCCGGTCGAACCGGCGGAGACCCTGCCGGACATCTGGCGGCCCGACGAGCTCCCCGGGCGCCGCGCATTCGACCTCGCCCACGAAGCGCTCGGTAGCTCCGTCGAGGTCGTCGTCGGGGACCTGCTCGACTACGACCTTTCGAAGCTCGGCAGATTCGACGTCGTCCTCTACCTCGGCGTCCTCTACCACGTCCGCCATCCCCTGCTTGCGCTCGAGCGCCTCGCGGCCGTCACCGGGGGCACGGCGATCATCGAGACCCAGGCCGAGCTCTTCCGCGGCTCCGGTCACCGGCCCCTTTGCCGCTTCATCGAGGGCGACGAGCTCAACCACGACCCCAGCAATTTCTGGACGTTCAACGACGAAGCTCTGCTGTCGATGTGCCGCTCGGCGGGCTTCGAGAGCGCCGAAATGCAGCTCCAGCCTGAGCGCTTGAAGCGACGTGCTGAGACGACGTTGCGCGGCTCGGCCCTGTACCGCGCGGTCGTCCACGCACACCGGTGATCGCCTCCGCCCGGCGCTCGCGGGGAGCCCGCGATGGGCTACCTCAACAGCCGCCTGAACCGGGTCGGGAACGGGTACTCGTCGAGCAGTAGGGACCCGAAGGCCGGGGCGGTCAAGGTCCTTCGCCGCTGCACCCGCCGCCGCTTGCCCAGCGTTCTTGGGAGCGCGCGGAGAAGCGAGGCGTAGGCCCGCAGCAGGGTCCGCGTGAACCCCCCCTTTCGCGCGACCCTCCACTGATGGGCCTGGAAGGCAGCGATCTTCGGAAGCGCCTTCCACAGGATCGGGCCCGGGAAATCCTTGAGCAGGGTGATCGGCGTGTTCCGCAACACGTAGAACCGGGTCCGATCGGACTCCCGCCCGGTGGTTCCCCCCGGACGTGGTAGGCGACCGGCCCGGGCACGTAGAGGCCGTGATAGCCCAGAAGCACCATCCTCAGGCAGAGGTCGGCATCCTCGCAGTAGAGGAAGTAGTCCTCGTCGAAGCCGTTCGCCCTTGCCACCGCCTCGCGCCGGTAGATCGACGCGGCCGCCGTCGCAATCGGGATCCGGCGCGGCTCCTCGTACTGGCCGACGTCGTCCGCGTCCAGGCCCCTCGGCGCAAACATCCCGCAGGAGTAGAGGTCCTGCCCGGCCTGCTCGATCACCATCCGCTCGCGGTATCGGACGATCTTGCCGGTGACGAACCCCAATCCGGGCTCCCGGTCGAGCATGCCGGCGAGCCGCTCCAACCAATCCGGGGACAGCTCGACGTCGTTGTTGAGGAGCGCGATGTATTCTCCCTCGCTGGCCTCGATCCCGGCGTTCACGGTCTTTGGGAAGCCCGAATTCCCCGCCAGCGCGACAACCCGAACCTCCGGCCAGTGCTCCTTCAGGTACCGAACCGAGTCGTCCGTTGAGCCATCGTCAACGACGGTGACGTCGAAGTCGCGGAATCCCTGCTCCCCGAGCGTCGGCAGGACCATCTCCAGGTAGGTGAGGCCGTCCCGGGGGGTGAGGCCGTTCTGGTTGGGAATGACCACCGAGACCTTCGGGGCGGGGCTCATCCGCCACACGGTTTCAGATCGAGGCGAGCGCGCCACTACTGTTCGGACGCCAATGCCCGCCCCCGAACCTTCCCGCAGCGTCACGGCCGACGCCCGGAAGCGCCGGTGACGCCGGTGCGGGTATGCGTCGACGCCCGCCTCGGCACCGGGCTCTCCGGCGGCGTCGAGCAGGTGGTGATCGGACTCGCCGCGGCGCTCTCCCGGCTCGAGGACGGCGACGAGGAGTACCTGTTCCTCGCCCATCCCGACCAGGACGAATGGATCCGCCCGTACATGCGGGGTCCCTGCAGGCTGCTCCATTCCCGGCTCCCCTATCCCGGCCAGACCGGGACGATCCGGGCGCTGAGGCGGATCGCGCGCGAGCGGGCGCCATTTCTCACCGACCGGCAGCGGTTCGTAGCCAGCTCCGATGGAACGATCGAGCGATCCGGGATCGACGTGATGCACTTCACGATCCAGGAGGCGTTCCTCACCGAGCTGCCGAGTATCTACCAGCCCCACGATCTGCAGCACCTCCACCTGCCGGAGCTATTCGGCGCGCGGGAGCGCAGGCGCAGGGAGGTCGTCTATCGCACCCACTGCGAGCGGGCGGCGGTCGTGGTGGCGATGACCTCCTGGGGAAAGCGAGACCTGGTCTCCCACTACCGGCTGCCGGGCGAGAAGGTCGCGGTCGTGCCCGGGGGCTCGGTCCTCGGTGAATACCCTGACCCGAGCGCTCGCGACCTCGACGAGGTTCGCGCGAAGCTGACGCTGCCCGATTCGTTTCTCCTCTATCCGGCGCAGACCTGGCCGCACAAGAACCACGAGCGCCTGCTCGAGGCGCTCGCCCTGCTGAAGCGCCGCGAAGGCCTCGCCGTTCCCCTCGTCTGCCCCGGGAAGGGGAATCGGTTCTTCGCGCGGATCGAGCAGCGCGTGCGCGAGCTCGATCTCGAGCGTACGGTCCGATTCCCGGGGTTCGTCAGCCCGCTCGAGCTACGAGCGCTCTACCGGCTGTCGCGAGGCCTCGTCTTCCCGAGCCGCTTCGAGGGCTGGGGACTGCCGGTTTGCGAGGCCTTCGCCGAGGGTGCCCCGGTGGTCTCTTCCTCGGCGACCGGCCTCTCCGACCTGGTGGGCGATGCGGGACTGCTGTTCGATCCCGACGACACCGCCCAGATGGCGGACCGGATCTCCCAGCTCTGGGGGGACCCGGAGCTGCGCGATGAGCTCCGTGACCGCGGGCGGCGGCGGGCCCAGCGGTTCAGCTTCGACCACTCCGCTCGCCTGCTCCGCGCCCACTACCGCCGTCTCGCTGGGAAACGGCTCCCACAGCAGGACCGTATCCTTGTCAGCAGCTCACCTCCTGCCTGAGGCTCTCAGGCCCGATTCCACGACTGACCCGATCCAGTGACGCGCGCCTACTCGTCCGTCAAACACCTCGTCGGCCGCCTCTTTCACGGGATCAGACGCCTCGCCGGCACCTTCGTCCAGTTCGCCCAGCGCGACCAGCTCGACGAGCTGAAGGAGCAGACCCGCCGCCTCGGCTCGGCCTCGGTCGAGTCCTCGACCTACGTCCAGGGCGAGCTGCAGGCGCTCGATCGCCGCCTCTCGAGGATCGAGGAGCAGCTGGCCGAGCTGCAGCGGGCCCTGGAGGAGCGGGAAGCCGCGTCGCCCAGATGAGCATCCCCTCGGGGGCAGTCTGGCTCGACGCCCGGGCCACCCAGAGCGTCCGACATCCCGAGCGCGGCATCGCCCGCTTCGTCACCGAGCACATCGGCGCCCTGCTCGAGGTCGCCCCGGACGCGATCGGGGGGATCGGGATCGACCCGGAGCTGCCGCTGCCGGCGGCGCTGGAGAGGCCGAGCGGCTCCGGGCTGCTGCGGTCCCACGACAGCGGCGGCGCCGGGGAGACCCCGGCGATCTACCACGTTACCTCGCCGTTCGAGGCGACCCTCGACTTCGAGCGGGTCTGGCCCCGCTGGGCCCGCGAGGGGGGCTCCCGGCTGGTCGTGACACTGCACGACCTGATCCCGCTGCTGCTGCGGGACACCTATTTCGGGCCGGCCGGCTGGGGGCACCTGGCGACGGCCTGGATGGCGCGGCTCGGATTGATTCGCGCCGCGGATCAGGTGGTGACCAACTCCCACCGCACCGCCGCCGACGCGATCGAGCGGCTCGGCATCCCCGAGGAGCGGATCACGGTGATCGAGTGCGGGGTCTCGGGCGAGCTCTCCTCCCTGGTCGCCCCAGGTGCCGAGACCGAATCGGCGCTGCGCGGCGTCTCCTCGCGGATCCGCCCCGGCTATCTGCTCTACGTCGGCGCCGATGAGCCCCGTAAGAACCTCGAGGGCACGATCCGCTCCTACGCGCTCTTGCCCGAGCGCCTGCGCGCCGCCCACCAGCTGGTGATCACCTGCAAGCTGCCGCTGATCCGCCGCGCCCAGCTCCAGCGCTTCGCCCGCTCGCTCGGGATCGCCCGGCGCCAGCTGGTGCTGACCGGGTTCGTCCCCGACCGCGAGCTTGCGGCGCTCTACCGCGGCTGCGGGTTGTTCGTCTTCCCCTCGCTCTACGAGGGCGCGGGGCTGCCGATCCTCGAGGCGATGTCCTGCGGGGCGCCGGTCGCCGCCTCCAACACCTCCTCGATCCCGGAGCTGCTGGGCAACTCCGAGGCCACATTCGACCCCGCCGACCCGGCCGAGATCGCGCGCACCCTCGCCGCAGTGCTCGAGGACCCCGGGCGCCTCGAGGCGCTGCGGGAGCGCTCGCGCCGCCAAGCCGCGCTGTTCACCTGGGAGCGGGTCGCCGAGCGGACGCTCGAGGGGTATGAGCGGGCGCTGGCGCTCGATCCGGGACCGCGGCCGCCCGGCGGCGGGCCGCCCGCGGGTGGGGGCGACCGGGGGCCCGGCGTGGCCGATGGGTCCCCCGAGTCCCTTCACGCCGCGTCCGCCGCACGGGTCACGCCGCGTCCTGGCCGCTCCGCGGTCGCCGACGCTGGCGGCCTGCCGCCGGGCTCGGTCTGGCTCGACGCCCGCGGCGCCCAGACCGCGCAGCACGCCGGCCGCGGGATCGGCCGCTACGTCACCGAGCACCTGCTCGCCGTGCACGCGGCGGCCTCCCCGCTGATCGGTCAGATCCAGCTCGATCCCGGCCTCCCTGTACCCCCGGCGCTGGAGCCGCTGGTGCGCTCGGGCAAGACGGGCGGCGCCAATGGGGCGGCGCCGGACCAGCCGCCGGCCGTCTACCACGTGATGTCCCCCTTCGAGCGGGCATTCGAGCTCGACCGGCTCTGGCCGCGCTGGGCTCGCAATGGCGACGCTGAGGACGGTGGTGACGCTGTATGACCTGATCCCGCTCGTCTTCCGCGACGAGTACCTGAGCTTGCCGAGCTGGGGCGCCTGGGCCGCCGCCTGGAACGCCCGCCTTGGCCTGATCCGGGCGGCCGACCGGGTGCTGACGATCTCCCACCGCACCGCCGCCGACGCGATCGAGCGGCTCGGCATCCCCGAGGAGCGGATCACGGTGATCGAGTGCGGGGTCTCGGGCGAGCTCTCCTCCCTGGTCGCCCCAGGTGCCGAGACCGAATCGGCGCTGCGCGGCGTCTCCTCGCGGATCCGCCCCGGCTATCTGCTCTACGTCGGCGCCGATGAGCCCCGTAAGAACCTCGAGGGCACGATCCGCTCCTACGCGCTCTTGCCCGAGCGCCTGCGCGCCGCCCACCAGCTGGTGATCACCTGCAAGCTGCCGCTGATCCGCCGCGCCCAGCTCCAGCGCTTCGCCCGCTCGCTCGGGATCGCCCGGCGCCAGCTGGTGCTGACCGGGTTCGTCCCCGACCGCGAGCTTGCGGCGCTCTACCGCGGCTGCGGGTTGTTCGTCTTCCCCTCGCTCTACGAGGGCGCGGGGCTGCCGATCCTCGAGGCGATGTCCTGCGGGGCGCCGGTCGCCGCCTCCAACACCTCCTCGATCCCGGAGATCCTCGGCGATCTGGAGGCGACCTTCGATCCGTCTGATCCCGTGGACATCGCCCGCTGCCTGGAGAGGGTGGTGGACGACCCGCAAATGCTCGCTTCCCTGCGCGAGCGCTCGCGCAGACGGGTGCGGCTGTTCACCTGGGAGCGGGTCGCGAAGCGCACCCTGGCCGGCTACGAGCGTGCGCTCGAGGCGGGCGCGCACGGGTCGCGGGCCAACCTGGCATCGCCCGCCTAGCGGCTGGGGCCCCTCCCGAGCCGCCGCCCGAGGCGCATTCTGGCCTGTGCCAGCCCCGCGCGGCCGCGGCCCGCCAGCTTCGCGGCGAATGAGGTCCTGGGCGGCAGCTTCGGGGCGCGCCGCCTCCACTCGGCCGAGCCGAGCCGCGACTTGACCAGGGCCAGATGGACGCTGGTCCACAGCAACGAGCCGTCGCGCAGCACGAGGTGCGGATAGACCCGGAAGTCCTTGCGCCCGGCCGTGAAGTCGGCGATCACCTCCGAGAAGGAGACCTCCCCCGCCAATGTCTGCGCGGAGATGGTGGTGTCGAGCGGGTCGATCGGGTCCCACCAAAGGCCGTCGAGCACAAGGGACCTGAGCTCGGGCTCGTCGAACATAAGTATCCCGGGCAGTCCCGGGCCGGATCCCTCCAGGCGGAACTCCGTAGAGAGCGCCGCGATCCCGCCGGGGCGCAGCACCCTGTGGATCTCCTCAACAGCCTGACGCACATCGGCGTACTCGCCGAAGTGCTCGATCGAGCTGGAGGAAAAGACCGCGTCAAAGGACTCGTCCTCGAACTCGAGCTCGAGGGCGTTCATGTGACGCACCTGCAGCCGCTCCGAGTTCCAGGAGCCGTCCCAATACCTGCCGGGGTCGGTCAGCATCTCGGCGCCCGAGTCGGTCTTCGACCAGGTGTCCTCAGCCTCGTAGAGGTCTGTGGCAACCACCCTGCCCACCTCGTTGGTGAGCCAGTAGATCGTCGCCTCGTGTCCCGCCCCGACGCCGAGCACCTCGGCGTCGTCCCGGAGGGCGCCGGCGGCTCCGAACGCGCGCAGCGTCATCGCGATCTCCCAGAGCTTGCGCTCCTCCCTGCCCTCGGGGAAGCGGTCACCGAACTGCTCCCGCTTCGAGCTGAACACCTTCTGCATCAGCTCGAGGAGCTCCGGGTCCCCGAAGTCCTCGAGCTCGCACAGCTTGCAGTGTCGAAGCCTCGGCGCGACCATCGCGGCACTGTAGCCGCGCCGGTGCCGACCCGCGCCTTACACTGACGCCGGCAGATCCTGGATGAGAAGCGAGATCACTACCGAAACTGCCGAGCGCACGGGAGATGTCTCGACGTCCCTCGAGGTCTCCGCCACCGCTACCTCACGGACGCGAACCTGGGTATCTGAGGCACCGTCTGGATGGCGCGCCTGGGCCTGATTCGTCCCGCCGATCAGGTTCAGACCATCCCTGCAGACCCCCTGGGATCGCGCGCGCATGTACACCTTTGAGCGAGTGGCTGAGCGGGCCCTCGAGGGCTACCAACGGGCGCTCCGCGCGCGCACCCCGACGGCGGTCCGCTGATGGCTCGTCGCGCCCTGATCACCGGCATCACAGGCCAGGACGGCAGCTACCTCGCCGAGCTCCTGCTGGAGAAGGGGTACGACGTGCACGGGCTCGTTCGAGGCTCGGCTGACCAGAGATATCGAGCGACTCGAGGATGTTCAAGACAGGCTCACCCTGCACGCCGCCGACCTGCTGGATGAGGGATCGCTGCTCGAGGTTCTTCGCTCGACCACTCCCGACGAGATCTTCAACCTCGCCGCGATGTCCTCCGTCTCGCAGTCCTGGAGGCTCGCTGTCGCGACGGCCGAGTACACGGCCCTCGGCGTCACCCGCATCCTGGAGGCGATGCGCGAGGCCTGCCCTGACGCCCGCTTCTACCAGGCGTCCTCATCGGAGATGTTCGGGCGCGCCCGGCAGTCGCCTCAGAGCGAGAGGACTCCCTTCTACCCCCGCAGCCCCTACGGCGTCGCCAAGGTCTACGGGCACTTCATCACCGTCAATTACCGCGAGAGCTTCGGCTTGCACGCCTGCTCGGGCATCCTCTTCAATCACGAGTCGCCGCGGCGCGGCCGGGATTTCGTCACCCGGCGCATCAGCCATGGAGTCGCCTCGATCAAGCTCGGTCTCAGCGACGAGCTCGCGCTCGGCAATCTCGAGGTGCGGCGCGACTGGGGCTACGCCAAGGACTACGTCGAGGCGATGTGGCTGATGCTCCAGCGCGAGTCACCGGATGACTTCGTGATCGGCACCGGGACCTCGCATTCGGTGCAGGACCTGGTGGATGCCGCGTTCGCCTGCGTCGAGCCTGAACGCGGAGGACTATGTCCGCCTCGAGCCCGAATTCGCCCGGCCGGCCGACATCGAGGAGGTCGTGGCGAACCCGGCCAAGGCGAAGGAGGAGCTCAGCTGGGAGGCGCGGACGACCTTCGAGGAGCTGGTCGAGATGATGGTCCGCGCGGATCTCGACGCAATGTCACAGGCCCACTAGCGGGGCGACCTGACGAATGAAGGACGGCCCCGGCGAATACGGGGCGCCTCGAGCCCGAGCGCTACCCCGGGCGGGATCCGCGCCCTCGCTGATGCCTCGACTGAGCCCGATCTCGTCGCGGTCCGCCCCCATATCATTGCCTCATGGAGAATGAAACCAGGACGACGACTGGCAACGTCCAGGCGGAGCGACTCGCCTACGAGGAGGGCGAGGTCCTCGATCGCTCGTTCGCTTGGGTTGCGCGCGTTCATCACGTCCTCGAAGTTCCCGACACCGTTCGCGGCGAGCAGCTGTTCGAGCAACTGATTCGCGAGGCCGTCGCGAACGGCGGGCGTGTCCTCGAGGCCGGTTGCGCGTCCGGCATCACCGCCAGGCAGGTTGTCGCACTCGGCGCGGACGAGGTACTGGCCGTGGATCTATCGCAACGGTTCCTTGACCAGGCAGTCGAGGGTGGCGATGGCAACGGCAAGATCGAGTTTCGCATTCAAGATCTGCACGAGCCGGTTGACGGTCGCTTCCGGCTGGTTGTCGGCCGCTCGATCCTTCACCACATCGACTGGCGCGCCTTCCTGAAGCGGACGTACAGCCAAAACCTCGAACCCGGGGGCAGGATGGTGTTCATGGAGCCGATGAGGCATCCGATGACGGTGGCCTTTCATCGCATCGTCCGGAGCGCACACACGCCGGGCGAGTACCCCCTCGGCCGCAGGGACGTGCGCTGGCTGGAAGCCAACTTCGCCGAGTGCGCGGTCCACCCGATCAACTTCTTCTCGTTCCCGGCCGGGGTTCTCTCCTCGTACCTCTTCAAGGACCCGGACAACTTCGTTACCCGCGCCGCGGAAGTCATTGACAAATTCCTGGAGCGATTCCGGATGCTTCATCCCTACGCCCGCCAGGGCATCTTCGTAATCGAGAAGCCCGGCAGGTAGTCCGCAGGCAGCTCTTCGACCGTCACGGGTGACGATCAGCGAGACTTGCGGAGCTTCCTAAGCCGGGAGACGACCGGGTAGGCGCCGCTTACCCAGCCACTGCCGCAGCGAGCGCGCGGCGGCAGCTTGGGGGCGCGGCGCCTCCACTCCAAGGCCGGCAGCCTCGACTTGATCAGCGCGACGAGCACGCTGGTCCACAGGTAGTCGCCGTCGCGGAGGACGATATGTGGGTACTGGCTCCAGCCCCCGCGCCCCGACTCGATGTCGGAGTACCTCTCCGACCAGACGTCCTCGGTCTCGTAAAGATCGGTGGCGACGACGGTCCCCACGTGCCGCGTCAGCCAGTAGATCGTGGCCTCATGATCTGCCCCGACCCCGAGCACCTCGGCGCCCTCGTGGAGCGCCCCGAAGTCGCGGAAAGCGCGGAGCGTCATCGCCACCTCCCAGTACTTTCGGTGTTCCCTTCCGGCGGGGAAGTCGGGATCGCCGAAGTGGTCGCGGTCGGCGGCGTAGACGTCCCGAATCAGAGCGGAAATCTCAGGGTCCGCGAAGTCCGGCAGGTCGCACAGCTTGCAATGCCCCAGATTCGACTCACTCATCGCGGCAATGTATCTCCGCGCCGGTTCGGAGCGGCGCCTAGACTGATGCGCTGAACTTGGCCATGAGCGGCACCACGACAACCGGCATACCTGAGCAGCCCGCCCGATCCACGACCCTCGAGGTCTCGGTGGTGATCCCGTGTCTCGACGAGGCGCGGTCGATCGCAGCCTGCGTCGAGGCGGCGCGAGACGCCCTCGCCGCCGGCGACTACGAAGGCGAGGTGGTGGTGGTCGACAACGGCTCGATCGACGGCAGCGGCGAGCTCGCCGCAGCCGCGGGCGCCCGGGTCGTCACCGAGCCCCGCCACGGGTACGGGAACGCCTATCTCGCGGGCCTGGGCGCGGCGCGGGGCCGCTACATCGTCATGCTCGACGCCGACCTCACCTACGACGCCGCCGAGCTGCCTCGCTTCGTCGAGGCCCTCGAGGACGGGGGCGATCTGGTGCTCGGGAATCGCATGCAGCGGATCCATCCCGGCGCAATGCCCTGGCTTCACCGCCACGTCGGCAACCCCGTGCTCACCGGGCTGCTCAACCAGCTCTTCGGCACCGAGGTCAGGGACGCCCACTGCGGCATGCGTGCGGTCCGCCGCGAGGTCCTCCCCCAGCTCGCCCTCCGCACCACCGGCATGGAGCTCGCCTCCGAGATGGTGATCCGGGCGGCGAAGCTCGACCTGGACATCCGCCAGTTCCCGATCGAGTACCGCCCGCGGCAGGGGGAATCAAAGCTCTCGACCTGGAGCGACGGCTGGCGGCATCTGCGATTCCTGCTGGTCCACCGGCCCAACCTTCCTCTTCATCGTCCCGGGCGCGATGATGGCGGTAGCTCGGAGGGCTGGTGGTGATCGGCGTGCTTGCCCGACATCTCCCTGTTCGGGCGCGCGTGGGATATCCACGCGATGATCGGCGGGGCGCTGCTCCTGATCGTCGGGACCCAGGTGATCGCCCTGGGTCTGTGCGCGCACGCCTACGGCGCCTACTTCATGGGTGAGCGGGACATCTGGTTCGATCGAATGCGCAGCCGGTTCAGGCTCGAGCATGGCCTGCTCCTCGGGGGGGCCGTGATCCCTCGCCGGCATCGCCCTCGGGGGCGTTCTGGTCTGGGAATGGGTGGACCGAGGCTTCGGCAGCTTGGCCGAGCAACGGCTCGCGGTGCTCGCCGCAACGCTGATCACGGTGGGCGTGCAGGTGTTCTTCACCTCGTTCCTGCTCAGCATCCTCGGCCTGCGCCGCCCCGAGTAGGGAATGCGGTCGCGCCTGGCCGCCGCTGCAGCGGGAGCGATCCTGATTGCAGCTGCGATCTCAGCCTTCTCACTCAGCTCACGCCCCGTCGTCGCCGGGACCAACACGGTGGAGCCCGTCGATACCGACGGCCTGGGAGAGCAGCGAGTCCCAGCGGTGTCAGACGATCTCTCGCGTTCCGCCGGGTGCCGATCGAGTGCGAATCCTCGTCACCTTGATCACCGGCGGAGCCCGCGCCCTGCAAGTCGGGATCGTCGACGCGGCCGGCTCCATCAGGTCCGGCGGCGTGCACGGGGTGAAGCTCGGGGAAAACGTAGTCAAGCTGAGCCCGAAGACGCGGGCGGTTCACCCTGCGAGCCTTTGCCTGTCGAATCCCGGGCCAGGGCAGATCGTCATTGCGGGGGAAGACAAGAGGGTCGCCGGGGAGCCCAAGGGGAGGGAGTCTGAGAAGCAGGGCGTCGCCAGCGCGATCTTCCTCAGGCCGGGTTCCTCGAGCTGGGTCGCGCGGACGGGCACGATCGCCGACCGCTACGCCAACGCCCAGACTGGCGCGACCGGCGGCTGGTCGCTGTTGGTGGCGGCCCTGTTCGCGGCCTCATCCGCGGTTCTCGCGCTCTGGTCCGTGGTGACCCTGCCGGGGAGGCGGACATGACGGAGCGTGGGCGGAGGCCGCCAGATAGAGGGGAGCGCGCGCGGAAACCGGTGGACAGTAGCGAGCGGGGGCGGGCGCAAGCCGAGAGGCGGGAGCGCCTGGCGGCGGTGGACACGAGGGAGCTCCGCCGCCCGACGGAGGAGATGACGGCCCAGAGGAGGCGGCCGGCCCGCAGGCGGCGCCCGGCCCGAAGACGCGGGACACGGTTGCCGACGGCGGCCTGGGTGTGCTCCGGAGTAGCGCTGCTCAACGGGATCGCCTGGGGCCTGATCATTCCCCTCTTTCATGTGCCGGACGAGCCGGGACATGTGGCCTACGCCCAGTACATAGCGGAGAGCGGGAAGCCGCCGACGGGAAGATTCGACATCCCGCACTTCTCCCAGGAGGAGAGCCGCCTCGTGGACGCGGTGCGCTGGCGGGAAGTGCGTCGCCGGAAAGACATCCGCGTCCCCGGGACGTGGTCCGCCCACCAGCGGCTCGTGCGCAGCGTCGATGCTCCGGCCGACCGGCTGAGCGAAGGCGGCTACACCACGGATACCAACAACCCGCCGCTCTACTACGCGGCGGCCGCGGCCGTCTACCGCCTCTCGCCTTCGACGACCCTTCACGACCGGATCCATGCAATGCGCCTCCTCTCGGCCCTGCTCGCCGCCGTGACCGTGCTGTTCGTCTTCCTCTTCCTGCGAGAGCTCCTGCCGAGCACGCCATGGGCGTGGACGGTGGGGGCCCTGGCCGTCGCCTTTCAGCCGATGTTCGGCTTCACCGCCAGCGGCGTGACCCCCGACACGGTGCTGTGCTTGACTTCGGCTGGGACCTTCTTCGCGCTCGCCCTCGCCTTCCGGCGAGGGCTGACCCTCCGGCGCGGAGTCGCGATCGGTTCCTTCGCCTCGATCGGCATCCTCGCGAAGTACAACATGCTCGGCCTTGCGCCGGGCATTGCGGTCGGGTTGCTGGCGCTCGTGATCAGCGCTGGCCGCGAGCGACGCCGCGAGGCGATCCGCGGCGCTCTCGCGGCGGTCGCGGTGGTCGTCGTGCCGCTCGCGATCTACGCGCTTCTCAACTCAACGGTCTGGGACCGGGGCCACTATTTCGGGTCGGGCGGCGTTCAGGGGCCGACGGTATCCCGGTTCCAGGGGAGGAGGAGAAGGCATCTGCCACCTTCGGCGGCGCCTTCGACTACATGTGGCAGTTCTATCTGCCCCGACTTCCATCGATGGACCCGATCTTCGACGCCTATCAGCTTCGCGAGACCTGGTTCAACGGGTTCATCGGGCAGTTCGGTTGGCTCGAATACGGGTTCAGCAGGTGGGTCTACACCTTGGCGCTGGTGATCGCACTGGGGCTCGTTGCTCTCGGCGCCCGGGAGCTGGTCTCGCGGTGGAACGCCGCTCCGGTCCAGGCTCGCGGAGCTCGTCACCTACCTGGCGCTGGCCGGCGGGCTGCTGGTGCTGATCGGCGGGAACGAGCTATATCGCCCGGATCGGCGGCGCCCTCGGCTACGAGCAGCCGCGCTATCTCTTCCCGCTGCTCGCACTCTACGGGGCCCTGGTGGCGCTCGCCGCCCGCGGCGCGGGCCGGCGCTACGGGCCGGCCGTCGGAGTCATCCTCGTCTCGATCGCGATCGCCCACACCGCGGCCGCGATGCTTCTCACCCTGACCCGCTTCCACGGCTGAGTCGTTGCCGCGGGGGTCCGACGAGATCCTGCTGCTCGACCATGGGGACATCGCCGGCGGGGGCCAGCGGTTCGCGCTGCGGCTCGTCCGGGAGCTTCGCCGACCGCGGACTGACCACCCGGGTCGGCTGCCCGCCGACCAGCGCGCTGGGCGAGTGGTGCCGCCAGGCCGGGAATAGAGGTGATGGACGAGCGATACCCG
Organism: uncultured Solirubrobacterales bacterium; assembly: GCA_963818205.1. Lineage (GTDB taxonomy): Bacteria > Actinomycetota > Thermoleophilia > Solirubrobacterales > 70-9 > CAVVYV01. The sequence continues at coordinate 67,764 of CAWFRG010000009.1, read as the reverse complement.
GCGCTCGTCCCCTGGTGGCTGCCGTCGGTCGCGGCGGCGGTGATCCGAACCCGCCGACTGCTGCGAGCCCTCGGGACCGAACGCGGTCGTCGTCGGCAACCACCCACGTCGCGCAGGCCTATCTCTACGCCGCCTCCCGCGCTCTCGGCGAGCGTCCCCCCCGTGGTCAACCTGATCCACGAGCAGGACAGCGCGCGGCGGCCCTCCGCACGCTTCGCCTACAGGCGCTTCGGTGCGGTGATGGCGATCGGCGCCAACGCCGCCGCCGAATACCGTCGGCGGCTACCCGGCGTGCCGGTGGCCAAGGTGAACAACTTCCTCCCGGCCGATTACTTCCGCGCAGGCCGCCGCGCGGCGAGCGGACTCCCGCCCCGATCGGCGAACCGGCAGCTGGGGGTGCTCGCGCGGATGATCCCGGAGAAGGGGATCGCCGAGCTCGTCGAGGAGCTGGCGGCGGATCGCGTCCGTCCCCTGTGGGCGGAGCTGCTGGTGCGGCGGCTCCTCCAGGATTCCGCCTACATGCGACGGTCGTCGAACGGCGAGTCGCGGGGCTCGGGACTCGGCGATCGCGTCCGGCTGCTCGGGGAGGTCGAGGACGTGCCGGGCTTCCTCGCCTCGATCGACGCTGCTCGTGGTTCCCTCGACCGGCAACGAGGCTCAGCCGACGGTGATCATCGAGGCGCTCGCTCACGGCGTCCCGGTGGTCGTCCGCGAGCCAGCTCTGGTCGGAGCGACTACGAGGGCCTCCCGGTCGCCCGCTTACGCGAGACCCGGACGACCTCGCCGACCGTTATCCGGGAGCCTCCCGCAGCCGCGCGGCGGACCCGGCGGAGCTCGCTCGGCGCTTCGGGCCCGACCAGGTCGTCGCCGGCGCTCGAATCCGCGGCTCAGGCGGCGAGGGCCCGCTCGTAGCTGGCGAGCGTTTCCGCGGCCGCCCTCTCCCAGGTGAACCTGCGCGCCCGCTCCCGCCCGGCCGCGGCGAGCCGCTCGCGAAGCGCCGCGATCGCGCAGCAGCCTGCGCGATCGCCTCCGCGATCGCCGCCGGTGTCCAGAGGGTCGAAGTAGAGGGCGGCGGGACCGGCGACCTCGGGCAGCGAGGTGGCGTCCGAGCAGGCGACCGGAAGGCCCCGGATCATCGCCTCGAGCACCGGCAGGCCGAAGCCCTCGGCGAGCGAGGGGAAGGCGAGGCAGGTCGCGGCGCGGTAGAGGCCCTCGAGCTCCGAGTCGGAGACCCAGCCCAGGAACCGCACCCGCTCCTCCGCTCCCGCGCGGCGCGCGTGCTGCCGGAGCTCCTCCTCCCAGGTGGTCTCGTACCCGGGGACCACCAGCACCGCCGTGCTCCTCGATCCGCGCGATCGCGTCGATCAGGCGCTCGAGGTTCTTGTGCGGCCGGTGCGCGGAGACGCTGAGCGACGATCGGGGCGGTCGCCGAGCGAGTGCCGGCTCCGGAGGGCGTCCTCGGGCTCCGGTGCCCCGGGCGGATCGGCGAACCCGGGCCCTCGATAGACCACGTCGATGCGGCCGGGGTCGACGCCGAGAAGCTCGACCACGTCCCGCTTCGTCGCCTCGGAGATCGCGATCGATCCGCCGCGAGCGCCTCGCGGCGAGCGGAACCAGCGCCCTCATCCCGAGCGAGAGCGGCGCCGGCGTGCGCCTCCGGGAAGCGCTTGTAGATCAGGTCGTGGATCGTGGTCACCTGGGGCACGCCGGGCAGGGCGGGCGCGGTGGTGAAGGCGTTGTGCAGGAGATCGACCCCGGCGCGGCGCGCGGCGCGCGGAAGCAGCGTCTGCTCGGCGAGGACCCGCCGGGCGCGGCTCGCGGCCCGCACCGGCAGCTCGACCACCGAGACCCGACCGCCCCAGGGCTCGTCACGAAGGGACGGAGCGCCCTCCCGCGAGGCGAACAGCACCAGCTCGAGGTCGTCGGCGGTCGTCGAGCAGCGCCGGGATCAGGCGCCTGGCGTAGATCTCCGAGCCGCCGGTCTCGCCGGGCACGAGGTGCAGCAGATTGAGGCCGACCTTCAAGGAGCGCAAGGTTCGCACGGATGCGCGCTCCGAGTCGCCTTCCTATGCTCTCGCGGATGGATGCAGGCCAGACCAAGCGGCGCTCCCCGGGCAGACGGCGGCGCCGACGATCAGCGTCGTCGTCCCCGCCTATAACGAGGAGCGCTACATCGCCGAGGCGCTCGACGCGGTCCTGGCCCAGACGCGGCCGCCCCTCGAGGTGATCGTGGTCGACGACGGATCGACCGACGGGACCGTCGAGGTCGTCGGCCGCTATCGGGAGCGGGTCCGCCTGATCCAGCAGGAGAACCGCGGCTGTCCCGGCGCCTTCGACACCGGGTTTCGGGAGGCGAAGGGCGAGTTCGTCGCCCTCTGCCCTGCCGATGACGTCTGGGAGCCGCAGAAGCTCGAGTGGCAGCAGGACGTGCTCGACGCGCACCGGCCGAGGTGGACGTGGTCTTCGGCGCGGCCAGCCGGTTCGGGCTGGCGACGGGCGACCACGTTCGTCCCGAGCGGACCGGGGTCCTCGAGCGCGCCTGGTTCGCGGCGCAGATGTACCGCGCGAAACCTGATCGCCGATCCGAGCGCGGTCGTCCGCCGCTCGCTCTACCTCGATCTCGGCGGCTACGAGCCGCTGGTCGGAGAGGACTACGAGTTCTGGATGCGGGCGCTGGCCGCGGACGCGGTCTTCTACTTCGACCCCCGGCTCGTCGTCCGGCTGCGCGAGCACGGCGGCAACCTCTCCTACCGGGCGCTGGACATCTGGGAGACGAACCACCTGATCCACACCCGCTACGCGGACCTGGCCGGCGACCCCGAGCTGGTGCGCAGGACGCTCGCCCACGACCTGCTGATGATCGGATACTGCAGGGCGGCGCTGGGCCGGTCCGGCGAGGCTCGCCGGTCGTTCCGCGCCGTCGCTCGAGACAGCGCTTCAGCCCGTTCTCCCTGGCCGCCGCGCTGGCGATGTCGATCCCGGGAGTGGCCCGCACGGTGAGCAGCCTCGCCCCCAGAGTGCGCCGGGCGGCGTCGGGCGCGGGCCTGGCCTAGTCGATGCGGATCCTCTACGTGGCGATGGCCGACGACTACGGGGACCCCGCCCGGGGCCCGAGCTTCGAGGAGGTCAACTTCAAGAGCGCGCTCGAGGGAATGGGCCACGAGCTCGTCCCTTCGACTTCATGGCGGAGAAGCGGGAGCACGGCAAGCGGGAGATGAATCGCAGCGCCTGCCGGCAGTGGCCGCGGAGACCAAGCCGGATCTCTCCTTCTTCGTGCTCTTCGAGGACGAGATCGAGCCGGAGACGATCGAGCGCGTGAGCCGGGCCGGCGGCCCGACCGTGAACTGGTTCACCGACGACCACTGGCGCTTCGACCGCTTCACCCGGCATTTCGCCCCAGCCTTCGACTGGTCGGTCACGACCGACCGCGACTCACTGCCCAAGTACCGCGTCGATCGGCTACGAGAAGGTGATCCTCTCCCAGTGGGCCTGCAACCGCTACGCGTATGACTGGACGGGGCGCGAGCTCGAGTACGACGTCACCTTCGTCGGCCAGTCCTACGGCGAGCGGCCCGCGACGGTGGAGCGCCTGCGCGCCGAGGGATTCGACGTGCGCTGCTGGGGGTTCGGCTGGCCGGAGGGCCGGATCGAGCACGACGAGATGGTGCGCGTGTTCGGGGCAAGCCGCATCAACCTCAACCTCTCGGCGCGCCTTCTCGCCGCCGCGGGGCATCCGCACGCGGATCGCGAACCTGGTCAGGCGCCAGACGCCACGAGCCGCGCAAGAGCCAGATCAAGGGCCGGACGTTCGAGGTCCCGGGCAGCGGCGGCTTCCTGTTGACGGACCATGTGCCTCACCTGGAGGACTACCTGACCCCGGGCGAGGAGATGGGGGTCTTCGAGTCCACCGATGATCTGGTGCGCCAGGTCGGCTGGTGGCTCGAGCACGAGGAGGAGCGCGCCGCTGCCGCAGAGGCCGGCTACCGGCGTGTGCGCGCCGAGCACACCTACGACCACAGGTTTGCCGAGATCTTCGAGAGAATCGGGCTCCGGTGACGGAACCCAACACTCCGGAGCTCTGGGATCAGATCTGGACGGCGCAGACGAGTCCCGCCGAGCACCGCGACAACCTCGCGCGAGAGGAGCTGTCGATCCGATGGCAGCGCATCGAGCAGCGTGTCCGCGCGCGCTTCGGTGGCTTCGACCGGCTGCGGGTGATCGAAATCGGCGCAGGTGCTGGCACAAACGCGGGGGTGATGGCGAAGCGTGGCGCTTCCGTGACCCTGCTCGACTACTCGGATCTCGCCCTGGCGCGTGCTCGCCAGTTCTTCGAGGCAAATGACCTCCAGGCGGACTTCGTTCAGGCGAACGCCCTTCACCTGCCCGACGCGCTGCTGGACCAATTCGACGTGGCCATGTCTTTCGGCCTCAACGAGCACTTCACCGGGGCCGAACGAGTCCAGATCTTCCAAGCGCACCTCGACGTGCTCCGCGCCGGCGGCGGCGTCGCATTCGTCTCGGTCCCAAACGCGCGGAACGCGCCCTACAGAGTGTCCAAGTGGCTAGCCGAGAAGACCGGGCGATGGAAACTCGGCGTCGAGGTCCCCTTCACACGCGACGAGCTCGAGTCGATCTGCGAGCAACTGGGCGTGAGCCATGCGGAGTTCTTCGGCGATTCGTTTGTCTACTCGCTCCAGTTCGTGAACCCGTGGCCCTACGTACGCCGGGCGCTTCGCTGGCAGCGGCCGGCCCCGTCGTCACGGCGCCGAAGGGAACGCGGCACGCCCATCGACGAGCGCTGGAGCTATGCGACCGTGCTGATGATGGCTTCGAGCTCTTAGGCGGCGATGGCTTCCCGCTCACCGACCACCTGATCTGGCGGGTACGTCACAGTCGACTGGCCCAATGAGGAACAGGGCAGAACAGATTCCCGCGCCAATCCGGCGGCTCCTGAGGCCGCCCGTGAACGCGGTCTGCAACACGTGGACGCCAGCCGCCCTGCACTGGGGGTGCAGGCTTGTGGGGTCGAGTTGCACATTCGACTTCGGCGGCGAAAAGTACCGCTACTTCTGGCCCCTGAACAGGACCGCGAGGCGGTCCGAGCGCGCGGTTGAGCTGCCCATCGCCTGGGATCGCGTCCGGTGGACCGATCCTGCCAGGACGCTTGAAATCGGCAACGTTCTCTCGAACTTCTTTCCGGTGCGGCATCTGGTGGTCGATAAGTACGAGCGCGTACCGGGAGTGATCAACGAAGATGTGGTCGACTTCTCGCCACCTGGCAAGTACGACCTGATCGTCTCAATCTCGACCCTCGAGCACGTCGGCTGGGACCCACCTGAGCCACGTGACCCACTCAAGCTCCTGCGCGCTGTCGACAACCTGCGCAGCCATCTGACGGACGATGGCGAGCTGTTCGTGACCCTGCCCCGCGGGTGGAACGCGGAGTTGGACCGGTTCATGTCCGAGGGTCGTATCCCCTTCGCCGAGCGGCGGTGCTTGAAGCGGATCTCGGCGGACAACAGGTGGGAGGAGGCGGACTGCCTCGATCTCGAGGGTGTTGCCTACGGCACACCGTTCGAATATGCCAACGGCATCACCGTGGGGAGTATCCGTAAGGCGTAATCCCCTGACAACCCTGGTCCTCGCGGTCCGTCAAAGTCGTACCCTCCACCCCGGCCCGGACGGCATCCGAGCCGTGAACGATCTATCTCCAAACGTCGAATCCAGCGCATGAGCCAGAGCCCCACACAGGCGCAGACCGCATCCCCGAGCAGCGTGCCGAGCCCGACGGCGGGCAGGGTCGACGACACCCTTCGCGTCACCGTCCCCGTGCGCCGCAGGGTGCGACTGCGCGAGGTTCGGACGAGCCTCCCGGTCGCATGGATGTTGGGCTGGCGGGACATGAAGGCCAAGTACAAGCAGTCCGCGCTCGGCCCGCTCTGGCTCGTACTCCAGCCCCTCGGGATGTTGCTCGCGATCACGATCGCGTTCTCGAAGGTGACCAGCGTGAACACCGGGAACGTCCCATATGTCGTTTTCGCGCTGGTGGGGCTCGCCGTCTGGACCTATATGCAGATGACGATCAGCGTCGCCCCGATGACGCTGCCTTCCAACCAGCTTGTCGTACGGCGAAGTCCGTGTCCCCGGGTGGCGCTCGTCACGGGGACCTTGATCGCGGTCCTGCCTCCCTTGGCCGTCGTTCTCACCGCGAGTGTCGCGGCAGCCGCGATCAGCGGAGGGCTCCCGATCCAGGCTCTGCTGATGCCGGTCATGCTCGCCTGGCTTCTGGTGTTCATGTGGGGCTTCACGCTTCTGGTCGCGGCCCTCGGAGGCCGCTTTCGCGACGCCGTCGCCTTCGCGCCGCTCATCGTCCAGGCCGGGATCTTCCTGACGCCGGTCGGGTATCCGCTGGACGCCGCGGGTTCCTTCGCCAAGGTGCTTGCCTTCAATCCGGCATCGGGATTGATCGAGGCCTGGCGCTGGTCCCTCCTCGGGATAGCGCCCGACGGCTTTGCGATAGGGGTCGCGCTTGCAGGAACCGTCGCTGTGGTGCTGTTGGGCTGGTACGTGTTCGGACGAATGGAGACCCGGTTTGCGGACTATGTCTGAGTCCAATGGCCGCGAGCCGCAGGCAGGTCTGGCTGTCCGCTGCGAGGGGGTGGGCAAGAGCTATGGCCTGGGCGAGGAGCTGAGCCTCCAGCACACCCTGAGCACGCTTGTGCGTCGGGCCCACGAGCAGGAGCGGTTCTGGGCCCTTTCGGATGTCAGCTTCGAGGTCAGGCGCGGTGAGTTCTTCGGCATCGTCGGCGCAAACGGGTCGGGAAAGTCGACGCTGACGCAGCTGATCTCGGGGATCGCGATGCAGGACGCCGGAAAGATCGAGGTCTGGGGACGAATCGTTCCCCTGCTCGAGGTCGGCGCGGGCTTCCATCCCGAGCTGACCGGCCGGGAGAACGTCGCGCTCTTCGGGACGATCCTGGGGCTCAGCGGCACTGCGATCCGGGCGGAGATAAATCGGATCGCCGACTTCGCCGGCATCCAGCGGCACCTGGACACACCCTTGAAGCGCTACTCGAGCGGCATGCAGGCGAGGCTCTCATTCGCTACCGCTGTCTGCTTTCCGGCCGACACGTACGTCTTCGACGAGGTTCTGGCAGTGGTGGACGATTCATTTCGGGGGCAATGCGCCGACGAGCTCGCCAGGCTGCATCGAGACGGCCGTACGATCATCGTCATGAGTCACGACCTGGACCTGGTCAGGAGCGTGTGCTCGACCGGGATGTGGCTGGACAACGGGCGAATCCGGATGCGCGGCGGGATCGACGAGGTGGCCGACGCCTACGCTCCCGCAGCGCAGGATGCCGCGAAGGCGGACGGTCCCTAGCGGGCCAGCGCGAATTGCAGGAAAGGCCCATACGTCTCCACCTCGGCTGTGGCGAGAAGTACCTGGAGGGGTACGTCAACGTCGACTATCCGCCCGACGAGCACTCGGTCCAGGTCACGCTCGCCGGCAGACGTGTATGCGGACATCACCGAACTCTCGTACGAGCCGGGCTCTGTGGCGGAGGTACGGCTGCACCACGTCTTCGAGCACTTCGATCGCCCGACCGCAGCTCCGGCTCCTGATCGACTGGTATGAGTGGCTCGAGGAGGGCGGGATCGCTGGTGATCGAAACACCCGACTTCGAGGCCGAGTGTCCGGCGATTTCTGAAGCGCCGCTTCGGCTCGAATCGCGGCAAGAGTCGTCCGCCACATCTTCGGCTCGCATGAGGCTTCCTGGGCGTTCCATGCTGACGGCTGGTACGAGGAGAAATTCCGCCGCGTCCTCGAGAGCCTCGGCTACGAGGTGGCTCGGCGTCGAGCGCGAGCTTCATGGCGCGGCACCGACAACATCACGGTGACGGCGAGAAAGCCGCCGCCGCCTTGGAGGACGAGAGAGGCGCTCGATCGAGCGAGCCGGGGAGCTCCTGCGCGCTGGAGCCTTGTCGACAATCGCACTCGGAGTCCGAGCTGCACCGCGTCTGGCTCGCTCCCTGGGCAAGCGGGGCTAGCCGAGCCGACCGTCGCGTCGTGCTCGACGGACCGCCGCCTTTCGGGCCCGGCGGACGCCGCCGCCAGAGCCCATCGGGCACGGCGCCTCGAGGCGGGTCCGCAGTTGATTCGCCCGGGCGGCCAGCAATCCTCTCAATCCCCAGTAGCGGCGGGCGGTGCGGTGCGGATCGTCATGGGAGAGCTCCATCCAGTCGTGTCTCGGGGCGCCGAGATGGCCCCAGCGGCGTGTCGTAGGCGGCCCAGTCCTCGTCGCGCGCCTCCAGGTTGGCCGCCCGCTGAGCGAGGTTCGCGTGCGGAGTAGTGCTCCACGAATGAGGTAGGGGAGTCCAGGCACCTCCAGCCGGCCTCCTCCATTCGCAGGACGAGGTCCCCGTCGCCGTGGTAGAAGCGGAACCCCTCCTCGTCGGCGTACCCGACGGAGGCCAGGGCATCGCGGCGGAAGAGGCCGTGGTTGACGAAAACGCCGCCGCCGAAGGTGCGGCCCACCCAGTAGCGATCCTGCTCGGGCCAGTTGCGCCAGTAGAAGGCGACGGCGCCCACGTCCTCGCCCTCCCGCTCGAAATGCTCGAGGCCGTTGCGGATCGCGCCGGGTACGACCAGGCAGTCGTCGCTCAGCATGCAGATATAGGGAGCTGTGGCCGCCTTGAATCCCAGGTTCATGAAGTGGCCCCAGGGCCGACGCGGGACGGGCTCGCCGTGCCAGCTGCCCCGATTGTGCTGGACGATCGTGATCACATCCTTCTGCTTCGCGAGCCAGCGCAAGGTGCCGTCGTCCGATCCGCCGTCGACCACGATGATCTCTGCCTCGGGGTAGGGCAGCTCCGCGCGAACGCTCGCAATCGCTCGCTTCAGGTGCCAGCGCCGGTTGAGCGTGCCGATCACGACCGACACAGCAGGGCGCGGCGAAATCGCGCTTGTCGCCATCATTGTCAGAAGCTCTGCCCGTGGGAGCTGTCCGTCCGCCAGCAGGCGAACGGGTAGTCAACGTACACCCCTACCGGAACAGCGCACTGACTCATCTGAAAGTCGCGGTCCTCGTTGGCATGCGGATGGATCCTCTTGCGCTTCGGGGTAGTAGCCACCGACGGCCCGCCAGGCGACCTTGAAGAACGAGCTGGACTACTCAGGCCGGAGCGACCCGCGACTGAGGGCATACGATCAATGGTGAGAGAAATACGGCAGGCTCGGCATGATGAACAGGCTGCCTCGGCCGCGCGTTCGCATGGCGAGGTGCAGGTTGACGTGCTCCGCCGCGATCGGGTAGTTGAAGCCTGAGTTGTTCAGGTAGAAGAGCTCTTCATCGAAGAGGTGGGCGCCCAGCAGCGCTCCCTTCCGGACCTTCTCGACCTTCTTGCGACGCAGACGGCGCACCTCTTCGTTGTCCGGGTCCTCCACTAGCCGCTCCTTGTAGAAAGCGTCCAGGTCAGGAGTCGGGTACGGCGAGTAGCGGCAGCCCGCCAGCGCCTCTGCCCTGTAGATCGCGAGCCCTCCGAACGCCGAGTACACCTCAATGGGCCGCTCGGTTGGCGCGATCACGCGGGCGAGGTCCCGTCGGCGGCGCCTCGACGACCAGAAGCGGTCGCCGAGGAGCTCGGGACCGAGGGGGTGCTCTCTCGTCCGCAGCTCGTAGAGGTCGTAGTACCGGCCGGTCTGGTCTATGCCGTTCGCGAACAGGCCGTCCACTCCCGGCGGCATCTCGTGGATGCTCCGCACGAGCGGGTCCAGTGGTGGCGGCCGAAGGAAATCCCAGTCGACGATCACGACGCTGTCGCCCGCCTTGAAGCCCGCCTCACGCATCCAATCGAGGAGCCGGTTCCGTGTCTCGGCGATCAGCTCGAGCCGGCAGGGCTTGTTGTCCCAGGTCCTCGCTTTATGCGCCTCGCGAAACTGGTCCAGATCCCAGGTCTCGCTGCGGACCTTCAGATAGGGACGTTCGCTCGCGCCCTGCTCCAGCAGCTCGGCCGTTCTGTCGCGGCTGTTGTTCTCGAAGATGTACGCCTCCAGATTCGGAAGCTCTCTGCGGGCGCTGTCGACGAAGCCGAGGATCTGATCGATCGCCTCCGCACGATCCCTGAGGAGGCCACCCATGTAGACGCGGGGTGTCGGATCCGCCACGGGCCGCGAGCCGATCTACGAGGTCACCCCGGCGGACCCTCTGATCCGCCAGCGCACCGCATCGAGCGTTCCTCGCAGCGCGGAGCGGAGCAGCGCAACGTCGTGCGGTCGTCGCAGCCAGAGCCGCCAGCGCACCGCGGCGACCTCGGCCTCCTGTCTGGCCACTGCCCTGCTCACCCGATTCTCATGTGTGTCCTCGTAGACGACCAGCCGGTCCGGCAGCACGAGGAAGCGGGCGCCGCGGAAGGCGAGGTTGAGCCACGCCGCGTAGTCCTCGACCCCCGTGATCGACATCCCCAGCGCCGAGTCGGTGAAGCCCCCGGCCGCGATCAGGCTGGACCGCCGCGCGACGGCGGTCGAGGTGATGATCGGGTTGTGCCGGAGGAGCTCGGCGCGATCGGGCTCCGCCGACCGCGTCAGCCCGAAGTAGGGAGCCCCGCTTGCGCGCATGGCGTCCGAGGCCACGACGTCATACCGGCCGGTCAAGATCGCCTCGGCCTGCACACGCAGCTTGCCCGGAACCCACTGGTCGTCGTCGTCGAGGAAGGCGACCCAATCGCCTTTGGCGCTCTGCGTGCCGAGGTTGCGGGCGGCCGCGGGGGCCCCGAAGTTGCGCGGCAGTCGCAGGTAACGGAGGCGCGGCTTCTCGCTGGCCCAGGCCTCGAGCTCTTCCTGGGTGCGATCGTTCGAGCCGTCGTCGCAGACCAGCACCTCGAGCGCCGGCAGCTCCTGCTCCAGCGCCGAGGAGACGGCCCGCTTGCACGCCTGCAGGCGCTGATAGGTCGGGATGACGACGCTGATTCTCGGCGGCCCGGCACCCACGGCGACAACATACCCTGCGATCTTCTGGCATCAGATCCCTCCCGCCGTTGGCTTACGAAGGGTGCGAACCTGAAGATCCTCCACTGCGTCGAGTTCTACCTCCCCAGCCCTGGGGGAGCGCAGGCCGTTGTCTGCCAGATCTCCGAGGAGATGGTCCGGCGGGGCCACGAGGTGACGGTCGCGACGACGAGGCTCCCGCAGCGCGATGCCGTGGAGCTCGACGGCGTCCCGGATCGAGGAGTTCGAGGTCTCCGGGAACGCCGTACGCGGGCTCTCCGGGCGAGGTCGAGCGCTACCGGCGCTTCGTCCGTCGAGGGCGGCTTCGACGTCCTGATGACCTACGCCGCGCAGCAGTGGACGACCGACGCGCTGCTCCCGGTGCTCGACCGGATTCCGTACGGGAGGGTGCTCGCGCCATGTGGGTTCTCCGGCCTCAACGATCCCGCCTACCGCGACTACTTCTCGGCGCTGCCCGGCGAGCTCGCCAAGTTCGACAAGCTGATCTTCCACTCGGACACCTACCAGGACATCGAGTTCGCGCGCCGGGCGGGCCTGGAGAACCTCGCGGTGGTACCCAACGGGGCCTCGGTGGAGGAGTTCGCGAACCCCGGCTCGGACTTCCGGGGGCGCCACGGGATCGATCCCGGCGAGCCGATGCTGCTCACGGTCGGCCCCCACAACTGGCAGAAGGGCCATGCGCTTGCGATCGAGGCCTTTCGCCGCGCCGGCCTCGACCGCGGAACGCTGGTCGTGATCGGCAACCGCCCTCTGCGCCTGGGCTGTCAGTGGGACTGCCGGCGGCGCGCGCTCTCGAGCCGGCTTCGGAGCCGGGGGCGCAAGCGGGTGATCATCCTCGATGCGCCCCGGTCCGAGGTGCTCGCCGCGTACGAGGCCGCCGACCTGTTCGTGTTCGGGTCGCCGGTCGAGTGCTCGCCCCTCGTGCTGTTCGAGGCCGCCGCGTCGGCGACCCCGTTCGTAAGCGTCGCCTGCGGCAACGCGGAGGAGATCGCCGAGTGGACCGGCGGAGGCGTGGTCGTCCCCTCGGAGCGGCGCGACGGGCGGGTCACCGCCAGGCCCGAGGCGCTCGCCTCTGAGATCGAGCGGCTATGGGCCGATCCCGAGGCCCGCCGCCGACTCGCCGAGAGCGGCCGATCCCGATGGATGGAGGAATTCACCTGGAGCGAGATCGCGGGGCGTTACGAGAGCGTCTACCGGCGGGCGGCCTCAGCCCGGCGCGGCTCCGGAGTTGGTGAGCCGTAGGACGTTGGCCCGGCGGGTGGCGTCGAAGCCGTGCAGCTCGCCGAACTCTCCCCCGAAGTCCTCGGCGAAGATCGTGCCGACCCGGGAGAGCAGCTCGGGCGAGGCGGAGCTGAGGGTGCGGGCCTCCGCTGCCCTCGGTGTCGATCTTGAGCACGTCGATCCGCCGCTCCTGCTCGAGCACCTCGGCCAGCACCGAATCGATGTGACGGACGCGGACCTGGATCGACTCGGCGTGCTCAGCCCTCAGCCCGCCGTAGCGCCCGGAGGGCTCAATCGCGAAGTCGGCTTGGCCGTTGCGGTCCGCCACCGCCGCCTCGTCCAGCCGCCAGCGGCCCTCGAATTCGCTGAGGTTCGAACGCAGCCGCTCGACGTTGGTGGGGACCGGCTCATAGAGCCAGACCCGCGCCCGAGGTGATCGAGTCAGGAAGTAAAGGGCCGAAATTCCGATGTTCGAGCCGATGTCAACCGCGACCTCTAGCTCGGGCCCTGCGGAATAGTCGCGACGACAGAAGATCTCGTTGACGGTGATCATGTCGTGGTGACTGAACAGGGTCGGCGTCACCTTCCCGCTGGGCGTCCTCAGCTCGCACCGGTAGGGGTAGGCCCCCCGGCCGCTGAAGTAACGCCAGGCGCACTCGCCGGGGTGCGGATAGCAGCGGGGCACCCGCGCCAGCGCCCGCCAGTTGGAGGGACGGACCGCCTCTCGGGCCACGAAGCCCAATGGCCGCTCGCCGAGCAGGTTCATCGGTCCTCGCCCACCGTCGAGTAGGACCTCTCGACCTGGCCGAGTGAACTCTCGATCGAGAGCTCGTCGCGGTGGCGCTCGTACCAGGCCAAGGTTCTCTGGCGGAATTCGGTGCCTCGCCGGACCGACTCGATGATCGCGCCCGCCAGGTCGTCCGGACTGGCCGAGGCCGCAACCAACCCATTGAGCCCATCCTCGATCAGTTCCGTCGCCGCGTTCTCGGGTCCCTCAACCAGGATGGACGGCGTCCCCAGGAACGCCGCCTCGACGACAACCAGCCCGTAGCCCTCCCGTTCGGAGGGGTGGACCAGGCAGGAGGCAGCCGCGATCGACTTGCTGACCTCCTCCGGCGTCACCCGACCGCGCCACTCAACCACGCCGTCGAGACCCAGATCCCTCGTCCTCGCCTTGATCAGCTCAGCGTCGGGCCCGTCGCCAAGGATCACGCAGCGGAGCTCCGGGATCCGCTCGCGGGCGACCGCGATCGCAGCGGGAATCGCGGGCACGCGCTTCTCGGGGATCTGGCGCCCCGCGGCCACCACCAGCGGTGGGTCTTCACGCTCCACCCCGGCGATGCTGGCACGAGCCTCCTCGTCGGCCGCGAACTCCCCGGTGAGCCGAACGATGGGCGCCCGGTGGCCGAGCTCGCGCAGACGGCGCTCGGCCAGCCGGGAGAACGTGAAGCTGCTGTCGGGCAGGCGCAGGCAGACACCCTGGATCGCGAAAGCGATCCGACCCCTGACCGGCCCCAGGTAGGACTGCCAGTAAGCGAGCCCCCAGAGCTCGTGCCAGTCCACGATCAGCCGGGCCCGAGAGCGGGTGAGCCAAAGGGCGAGGCTCGCCGCCAGCAAGGAGAAGAAGGGGAAAGAGGCGCTGTGCACCGCCTGATAGCGCCTGCCGTGGCGGAGGAGATGGAAGAAGACCCCAAGACCGAAGCGGAGCGGAGGCCGGATCCGCCGACGTCCCGAGCGCGTGTAGAGCCCGCCCCCGGGCGCGACCGCGACCGTGCGGAACGGAGTCTCGGGCCCCTCCTCCCCCCACTGGCGCCTGGTCAGGTAGGTGACCGAATGGCGCTGCTGGAGCCGCTCCGCCAGGTTCCGGTACCAGCGCTCGGCCCCGCCGACGGTGTGCGGGAAGAGGCAGTCGTAGACGATCGCGATCTTCACTTGGTCGCGACACGCTCCACGGCGTCAGCATGATGCCCGATATACCTTGCCGGCGGCATCGCCCGGATGCCACCGAGCTCGAAGGGCCCTCCAATGCTCTCCGTCATCACCCCCGCCCGCAACATGGCGCGCTACCTGCCGCGAGACGCTCGACAGCGTCGCCGCGCTGAGCGACCCCGCACGAGCACATCGTCGTCGACGGTGCATCGGACGACGGCACCGTGGAGCTGCTGCGAGGCGCGCGACGACCCAAGCCTGAACTGGACCTCGGAGCCCGACCGCGGCCAGACCGAGGCGGTCAACAAGGGGCTCGAGCGCAGCAGGGGCGAGCTGATCGGCTGGCTCAACGGCGACGACGCGTATCTGCCCGCGGCCGTCGACCGCGCGGTCGAGCACCTGGAGCGCCATCCGGAGACGATGGCGGTCTGCGGCTCGATCAACTACGTGGACGAGTCGGGCGCGGTCTTCCGCACCCTGGCGCCGCCGAGGTTCAGCTGGCGGCGCTACCTCTACCTCGGCAGCTTCCTCCCCACCCCGACGGTGATCTTCCGGCGCCGGCTGCTCGCTCAGGCGCCGTCTCTGAACGAGGCCTACGCCGACGCGGCCGACTACGACTTCTACCTCCGGCTCCTGCGGGGCGCCCGCGTAGACCGGATCGACGAGCCGCTGGTCAACTTCCGCTACCACCCCGCCAGCAAGACCGACCGCCGACGTCTGGACCCAGCTCGACGAGGCGCAGGCGATCAGGCTCGGCTGGGCGCGGAACCCGATCGACCGGGCGCTGATGCGCTCCTGGGAGGGGGCGAAGCGGGCGATCCTGCCGCGGATCTCATCCTGGCCGCACCCCGAGCCGACCGGGGCGGTGAAGCTGCTGCGGCGGCTCGGGACCCGCTCTTAGGTCGCGACTTGGCTAGACGCCCTCGTGGCTGTAGCGGGTGACCTTGCCCGCGAGCTGGTCCTGGAGCGCGGCGACGTCCGCGTCGACCATCAGCTCGACCAGCTCCTTGAACCTCACCTTCGCCTCCCAGCCGAGCTTCTCGCGCGCCTTTGACGCGTCGCCGAGGAGCACGTCGACCTCGGAGGGACGGTAGTAGCGCGGGTCGATCTCGACGTGCTCATCGGGATCGAGGCCCTGGCGGGCGAAGGCGATCTCGACCGCCTCGCGCACCGAGTGGGTCTCGCCGGTGGCGATCACGAAGTCCTCGGGCTCGTCGGCCTGCAGCATCAGCCACATCGCCTCGACGTAGTCGGGCGCGTATCCCCAGTCGCGCTTCGCATCGAGGTTTCCCAGATAGAGCTTGTCCTGGAGGCCGGCCGCGATCCGGGCCACCGCTCGGGTGATCTTCCGGGTGACGAAGGTCTCGCCGCGGCGCGGGGACTCGTGGTTGAAGAGGATCCCGTTGACGGCGAAGACGTCGTAGGCCTCGCGGTAGTTGACCGTCGCCCAGTAGGAGGCCACCTTGGCGACCCCGTAGGGGCTGCGCGGATGGAACCGCGTCGCCTCGGACTGCGGCGGCGGCGCCGCGCCGAACATCTCCGATGAGGAGGCCTGGTAGAAGCGGGCCTTGACCCCGGACTCGCGCATCGCGTCGAGCACCCGCAGCGTCCCAGCCGCGGTGATGTCGAAGGTGTACTCGGGGATGTCGAAGGAGACCCGGACGTGGCTCTGGGCGCCGAGGTTGTAGATCTCCTCCGGCTGGAGCTCATAGAGCAGCTTGGTCAGCGCGACCGCGTCGCCGAGGTCGCCGTAGTGGGTGAAGAGGCGGGTGCCGCTCTCGTGCGGGTCCTGGTAGAGGTGGTCGATCCGTCCGGTGTTGAAGCTGGAGGACCGGCGGATGATCCCGTGCACCTCGTAGCCCTTGTCGAGCAGCAGCTCGGCCAGATAGGAGCCGTCCTGACCGGAGATGCCGGTGATCAGGGCGCGCTTCTCGGTCCCCGGCACCCGGGGACGGGGGCTGTGAGAGGCCCCTTTGTTCGCGTTCTCGCTCATCGGAAGACGAGACTGTAGATGGCCCGCTCGATCGGGGCGGGCAGCGGTCGCCAGGCCCAGTAGGTGCGATAGAAGAGCCTCCCGGCGGGCCCGAGATCGGTCTCGGCGGCGAACTCTGGGGAGCGCTGATAGAGGGCGGCGTGCTTGGCCCTCAGCCGTCTGTACGTCCTTCGGTAGCGGCGGCGGTGCTGCTCCTGCCCCGAGTGCTCGTGCTTGCGGTACTCGAGCGTCACCTCGCGGACCTGGAGGCCACGCCAGCCGTGCTCGAGGGCGCTGAGGCAGAAGTCCCAGTCCTCATAGCCGCCGACCGAGGGGTCGAAGCGCCCCGCCTCCTCCCAGGCACGGCGGCGAATCAGGCCGAGCGAGGCGCCGGCGATCGAGCGGTAGAGCAGCCGGTAGGGATCGAAGTCGGGAAACCGGATCTCCCCCGACCAGCCGCCGAACAGCCGCATCACGCCGTAGCAGTAGCCGACCTCGGGATGCTCCTCGAGCGGCCCGCGCAGGGCCTCGATCGCCGCCGGGGCGAGCCGGTCGTCTGCGTCGAGCATCAGCAGCAGGGGCGTCTGGGAATGCTCGATTCCGGCGTTTCGCGCCGCGGCGGGGCCGGCGTTCGACTGGCGGACCAGTTCCACCCCCTCCGGGAGTGCCTCCAGAGCCGTCTTCGTCTCCTCTTCGGTCGAGCCGTCGTCGACCACGATCACCTTCGGCGGCCCGCCCTGCTGCCCGAGGGCGCTCTCCACCGCCTCGCCGAGGAAGCGGCCGTGGTTGAAGCAGGGGATGACCACGGTGACGTCGTCGTTCGGGGGCCACGGTCTGACCTTATTCGGCGGCTTCGCCGCGTAGGATCGCGAGCCTCGACATGTCCGCATAGAGCAAGAACCCCGCAGGGCCTCGGACTCACGCTCCGAGCTGATCCGGTGGATGAGCATCCAGGACGCCAACTCGGCCGGCTTCGTCCATGGCGGGGTGGTGATGAGGATGTGCGACGAGGCCGCCGGAATCGCCGCGATCCGGCATTGCGGAATGCGCTCCGTCACCGCCGGAATGGACCGGATGACCTTCATCGAGCCCGTCTGGGTCGGCGAGCTGCTCCGCTGCCGCGCCACCGTCAACGCGGTCTGGAGAACCTCGATGGAGGTCGGGGTTCGGGTGGAGGCGGAGAACGCGGTCACCGGCGAGGTCCGCCACACCAGCAGCACCTACCTGACGATGGTCGCCGTGGACGAGCAGGGAACACCGAAGCCGGTGCCGCCGCTGGTCGTCGAGGGGGCGACGGAGGAGCGCCGCCAGCGGGAGGCGGAGACGCGGCGGCGCAACCGCCTCACCGAGCGCGAGGAGATCCTCGCCCACCGGGAGCGCGAGGGCGAGGCGAGCGAAGACTCGGCGAAAGGCTGAACCCGCTCTCTTCGGCTCGCGCTCCTATCCTTTGGCCTGCTTCGCACTCGGAGCTCCTATGCCCGCTACTGCTTCCAAACAGGCAGATGCCGCCCGGGCCAAGTCCGACGGCATCCAGACCACCGTGGTGCTTCCCGCCTACAACGAGGGCGCGGCGCTTCCGCACGTCCTCGACGAGCTGGAGGCGTCCCTCGACCAGAGCTACGAGATCCTGGTGGTCGACGACGGGTCCACCGATGACACCGCCGAGGTCGCCGAGAGCCATCACTGCCGGCTGATCAGGCACTCCTCGAACCGCGGCAAGGGGGTGGCGATCCGCACCGGGATCGCCGAGGCCCAGGGCGAGAACGTGGTGATCATGGACGCCGACGCCACCTATCCGGTGCCGGCGATCGCCGAGATGGTCGAGCTGCTCGACGAGAACGACCTCGTCCGCGGGATCCGCAGCAGCGAGAACGAGAGCATGCCGCTGGTCAACCGGTTCGGCAACTGGCTGTTCAACAAGCTGCTGGCGATCAGCCACGGGCTCGAGGGCAGCGATCACCTCAGCGGGCTCTACGGGATCCGCCGCTCGGCCGCCCTGCGGCTTGGCACCGAGGCGACCGGCTTCGACATCGAGACCGAGATCGGGATCAAGGCCCGCGCCCGCGGCCTGCAAGGTGGCCGAGGTCCCGATCTCCTACCTGCCGCGGGTGGGCGAGAAGAAGCTCAGCCCGTGGAGCGACGGCTTCCGGATCCTCGGCCGGGTGATCGTGCTGCTGCTGATCTACAACCCGTGGATCACCTTCATCATCCCGGGGCTGCTGCTGATGGCGGTCTCGGTCAGCGGCGCGATCTGGCTCAGCCAGGGCGACGTCGTCACCTCCTATCTCGGGCTCAGCATCCACAGCTTCATCGTCGCCGCGCTTGGCGTCCTCGCCGCCTTCCAGTTGACGATCTTCGGCGTCGCCGCCGCCCTCTACGGGGTCGAGGCGGGCCAGGAGCCCCCGCGCTGGCTGCTGGCCGTGGTCTCCACCCGCTTCCGGCTGGCGGTGGCCGGACTCGGCCTGGTGATGCTGCTCGTCTCGCTGGCGAAGCTGATCCAGCTGACGATCCAGTGGGCCGGCACCGAGCCCTTCACCGACACCCGCGCCCTCGTCCTCTCCACCACCTTCCTGGTGCTGGGGTTGCAGATCATGTCGGCGGCCCTCTTCATCTCGATCTTCAGCGGCCGGATCAGCCGGCAGGCCGAGGCCCGCCTGCCCGAGCGCAGCCGGCACCGGCTGAGCCGCCGGCAAGGCGATGCAGGAACCCCCTGGGTCGGGCCCCACCCCGCTGGTCTCGGTCGTGGTCGTCAACTACAACGGCGGCGACGACCTCGAGCGGTGCCTGCCCTCGCTCGGCCACCAGGACCCCGCCCCCTCCGCCGAGGTGCTGGTGGTCGACAACGGCTCCGTCGACGGCAGCCGCGACCTCGCCGAGGGCGTGGCGGCGGAATTCGAATCGATGCGGGTGCTGTCGAGCCCGGTCAACCGCGGATACGCGGGCGCCGTCAACCTCGCCCTGGAGGAGGCCCGCGGCGCCTACGTCGCGGTCCTCAACATGGACATCACGGTCGAGCCCGGGTGGCTCGGGCCGCTGGTCGCCTTCCTCGAGGCGAACCCGGGCACGGGAGCCGTCTGCCCGCTGATCCTGCTGGACGCCGACCCCGGGCGGATCAACGCCGCCGGCCAGGACATTCACGTCACCGGGCTCGGCTTCAACCGCTGGCTGGGACAGCCGCGGGCGCGGGCGGGCGCGGAGCCGCTGCCGGTCTCCGGCCTCCACGGCGGGGCGTTCCTGATCCGGCGGGAGATCCTCGACCGGCTCGGCGGCTGGGATGAGCGCGGCTTTCTCTACGCCGAGGACGTCCAGCTCTCGATGCTGGTGCAGCTGATCGGCGCCGACATCCACTGCATCCCCGCCTCGGCCGTCCGCCACGACTACCACCTGACGATGCACCCCGAGAAGCTCTTCCTGCTGGAGCGAAACCGCGGCTGGACGGTGCTCACCGACTTCCGGGGGCGCACGCGGCTGGCGCTGGCGCCGCTGCTCGCGCTCACCGAGCTGATGATGTGGGGCTACTGCGTGCTGCGCGGCCCCGCATTCCTGCGGGCGAAGGCGCGCAGCTACCGCTGGCTCGCAGCGCACCGGGCGGAGCTGAGGGAGCGCCGCCGGTTCGTGCGCTCGATCCGCCGGCGCTCTGACCGGCAGCTCCTGCGGCGACTGCGCTGGGGCTACGCCTGGAGCCAGTTCGTCACCCTCGGCCGGGAACGAGGGATCAGGGAGCGCACCCAGATCCCGAGCGAGGGGGAGCGGGCGGCCGCCAGGCGCTGAGCGGCCCGTTGAGCCGGGATTAGGCCGGCGCCCATATGCTTCCCGGCTCCCGGATGGGCACCGGAGTCGCCACCTATCTGAGCGCGCTGGTGATCGTGCTCGCCTCCCTGCTCGTCGGGCGGGCGGTGATGCTGCTGCTCGGCCGCCGGCAGGCCTCCTTCCTGGAAGGCGCGGTCGGGATCGCGACGCTCGTGCTTGTCTGCACGATCTCCATCCGCCTCCCGGGCGAGGAGACGGCCTCGCTCCTGGTCTCCGGCGTCCTGGTGATCGGCTCGCTGGTCTTCCTGCTGGTGCGCCGCGAGTCGATCCTCGGCCCGGCGGTCGGCGTCGCCCTCCCCGTCGCCCTGCTCGCCGGCCTGCTCGCGTCTGTGCCGTTCATCGCCAGCGGCCAGATCGGGATTCCGGGGGTCGGCCTCAACAACGACATGGCGATGCACCTGGTGGACACCGAGTACCTCCTCGACAACAGCCGCCCGGAGCCGGTGGCGATCATCAACGGATACCCGATGGGCCCGCACAGCCTCGTCGCCACCGTGGTCAGCCTGCTCGGGACGGAGCCGCTGCCCGGCTGGCTCGGCCTTCTGGTCGCGGGTCCGGTGCTGATCGGGATCACCTCACTGGCGGTGCTCCGGGAGCTTCCGCCGGGCCGCCGGATTCTTGCCGCCGCACTCGTCTCGGTCGCGTACCTGACCGCCTCGGTGTTCGGAATCGCAGGCTTCAAGGAGCTGCTTGCGGGAACCTTCCTGATCGCCTTCGCGCTCGGGCTGCGCGAGATCGAGCGCAGTGACGATGGCCGCGTCGCGATCCTGATCGGCCTTGCCCTGATCGCGGCGGCGATGGTCCCCGTTTACAGCTTCCCGGGCCTCGGCTGGCTCGGGATCACCGGCGGTCTCTGGGTGCTCGCGCATCTGGTCCACGCCCGAATCGAGGACGGTCCCGGCGGCGCCTCGGCGCTGGTCCGCCGCTCCCTGCCGATCGCCGGGCCGGCGATCGGCGTTCTCGTCCTCGTCGGCCTGACCCAGCTTCCGAAGGCGATCGACTTCGCCCAGTCGGGCGCCGTCGGGAACGTCGCCGGAACCGACAGCAAGCTCCGCTATGCCGTCTCCCCCTTCGAGACCCTCGGTATCTGGCCGAGCGGCGACTGGCTGCTCAGCACCACCGATCTCTCCTCGGCCTGGATCTTCGCCGTCATCGGCATGGCCGGGCTGGCATTCGGATTGGTCTGGTGGATGCAGAAGCGGGACTTCGGGGTGCCCGCGGCGGTGGTCTCGGGGATCGCGATCTATGCCTACTTGAGGTGGGTGCGGGACGGTGGGCTCTATATCCAGGCGAAGGCGGTGGTCGTGCCGGCGTCGCTGGTGATGCTGCTCGTCCTGTTCGCGCTTTTCACTCCGGGCGGGGGACGGCTCAGGCGGGGCTTCGCCGTTGTCTTCGTCGCCCTCGCCGCCTACTCGTCGTTCCTCGCCCTCCGCGACGTCGTCGTCGCCCCCGATCACCGTTTCGACGAGCTGTCCGAGTTCCGCGATGAGATCGCCGGCGACCGCGTCCTGTCGTTGACCAGCGACCGGTTCGCCGACTACGGGCTCCGAACGGCCGAGGTCGCGAGCCCCGCGTTCAACGCCGAGATCAGGGTCCCCTCGAACGGGGGGAAAGCCCAGAGGCTGCCGATCGACTTCGACACCGTGCCAACCGAGGTCCTGAACCAGTTCCCCTACGCCGTCACCACCAGCGCCGTCTATCAGAGCCACGCGCCCCCGAACTGGACGGTGAGCGACTCGACCGATTCCTACCAGCTCTGGCAACGCAACGGGAACACGCCGCTGATCGCAATACTCGCCGAGGAGGCCCGGCCCGGCCGCATCTTCCGCTGCGCGAATCCCAAGTTCGCCCCCTTCCTGAGCCGAGGCGGCGAGGCATTCACGTGGCCGCGGCCGGTGATCGCCAAGCGCCTCTACTGGGAGCCCGGCAACCAGCTCGCGCCGGGGGAGGAGGCGAGCCAGGAGATCGAGCTCCCGCCCGGGGAATGGCAGCTCTCCATCCAATACGCCAGCCCGGTATCCGGGATCGACGGTGCGGGCGCCCGGCCTCGACGCCGAGCTGCCGGCGGGCGTCGAGGCCGCAATCCCCTTCCGCCCCGATCAGGGCCCCTACTGGCCGGTGGGCGAGATCGCCGGGGGCGAAACGGTGACGCTGACCGTCCGGGCCGATGAGGTCTCCTCGTTCCAGAAGGTGCTCGGCGTCGACGCCCCCGCGGTGATCGGCAACCTGACCGCGGTCAGGGCCGAGGGCTTCCAGACCCTGCCGACCGCCGCCGCCTGCGGGCTCTATGTGGACCACATCATCGGCGGCGCCCCTGGGCAAAACCGCAACGTCCGGAGCGAGCCACTTGAGAAACAGGAGAAGTGACCTCGACAGATCGGGGATGCTCCTGGGTTTAGGCTGAGCCGGTGGCCAACCCGAAGCAGGAGGCCTACGAGAAGCTCGCCGGAGAGTTCGAGGTGCGGGTGCTGGAGCCCTCGCCGCCGGCGGTCAGCGAGCCACCGTTCACCGATGATCCGATCCAGGACGGTGAGGTCTACGACGGGCGCCTGCTGGTCTCCCCGATCCCGAACGGCGACCTCACCTGGGACGAGCTGGCCGCCCAGCGGCCGGAGATCGCCGACTGGTGCGCGGAGCGCTGGCTCGGCGCCTACAGGCGCCTCGACCCGCTGCCTGCCTCCTTCGCGGTGACGCGCAGGCTCCTCCACGAGGTGGCTGATGCCGTGGTTGCGCCGGCCCGCAAGCCCGAGAACGAGATCTCCCTCCGCTATACCCGCGGCGGCTTCGGCACCCCGTTCTTCGAGGAGGACGGTGATGATTGCCAGGTGCGGGTGGAGGACGGCCGCCTGATCCGCCAGCGGGACACCGAGGAGACGGCTGAGCCGCTGCCCGCGGAGGTCAGCGAGGACTCGGCCCGGGCGCTTGGCGACTTCTACGGCTTCGCCTGCTCGGTCCTGGAGGAGCTCCGCCACGAGCAGCCCGACGAGGACCCCTCGCTGGTGCGGCTCTGGCCGGAGGGACTTCGACATCGCGATCGAGCTGGGTTCCGAGGCCAAGGGCGAGCGCGCCAACTACGGGGCCTCGCCGGGCGACGACTCACACGACGAGCCCTATCTCTACGTCGGGCCCTGGATCGCCGAGGTCTCCGGCGAGCTCTGGAACGCCACCAGCTTCCGGGGCGCCGAGCTCACCTATGCCGAGCTGCTCGAGGCTCCGCAACCAGCGCCTCACCGCGCTCCAGTTCCTGCGCGAGCGCATTCGCGCTCTCACCGGCTAGCGCCCGGCCGGTGCCGCTGCCTAGCCAGCCCGAGGCGTCACGGCTAAGCCGGCGCCCGGACTCGAACCGGGGACCCCTTCATTACGAATGAAGTGCTCTACCAACTGAGCTACGCCGGCGACGGTGCTCGATTGTAAGAGCCCAGCGCCGCCGCCCGGGCAAGGGTTTCCGGTGATCAGCCAGACGCGCTCGGCAATGGCTCAGGCCGCCGCCGTCTCGTCGGCGGCCTTCCGGGCCAGAAGACTCTCGGCGGTGTCGACGATCGTCTCCTCGCTCGGCACGCGGGGTCCAGCCGAGGCGGGTCCTCGCCTTCTCGTCGGAGGCGACCCCCTTGTGGCCGAGGTCGCCGGTAATCGAGCGCAGGTCGCTGTCAAAAACCGCCATCGCCCGGACGAGGAAGTTGGGCACGGTGCGGGTGGGAACCTTCGCTGCGCGATCGCCGAGCCGCTCCCGCAGGATCTCGGCGATGTCGGCCATCCACAGCCAGCGGCCCGCCGCGATCAGGCGCTGCCCGGCGGCCTCGGGCGAGCTCATCGCCATCACTTCGAGCGCCGCGACGTCGCGGACGTCGACGAAGTTGAAGCCGAGCCGCGGCACCCCGGGCATCCCGTCGAGCATCCGCTCGATCGACTGCAGCGAGTAGGAGCGGTCGTCGCTGAGCACCGGCCCGATGATCGCGCCCGGGTTGACGGTCGTGAGCCGGTCGACCTTTTCGCGCTCGCGGACCAGATCCCAGGCCGCCTGCTCGGCGATCGTCTTCGAACGGGCGTACGGAGTGAGGGCGGGATTGTCGGGATCGGTCCAGTCCTCTTCGGTGAGCGGCTGGTGGGCAGGGTGCCCGGCGTTGCGGACGGCGGCGATCGAGGAGGTGACCACCACCCGCTTCACCCCCGCGTCGAGCGCGGCCCGGAGCACCCGCAGGGTGCCCTCCCGCGCCGGGACGATCAGCTCGTCGGGGTCCTTGGGCTGCGAGGGCGGGAACGGAGAGGCGACGTGGAGGACGTAGTCGCAGCCCTCGACCGCCTGCTCCCAGCCGTCGTCGCTGAGCAGGTCCGCCTGCAATACCGAGAGCCGGTCGCCCACGTCCACCTCCGGCGCGAGCATCGAGCGCACCTCGGGTTCGCGCGCGAGGTTCCGCACCGTCGTCCGGGCCCGGTAGCCGCGGCGCAGCACCTCCACCAGGCACCAGCCGCCAAGAAACCCGGAGCCGCCGGTGACCAGCACGGTGCCGCCGGCGGCTTGCATCACTCCTCGAGCTCGTAGTCGAGGATCAGCCGGTGGTTCCCCTCCGCGTCGACGGCGATCGTCCCCTCGCCGCTGAGGCCCTCGAGCCCACCGGCCCCGGAGGCGGGGACCACCGACCCGGCGATCTCCGAACCCTCGGGCGAGATCGTGCCGTAATGCTGGAGGACGAACGAACCTTCTCGGTCGCCGAGCTTGCCGCTGATCCGATCGAGGGCCACATAGGCGGCCGATCCGCCTTCAGTCTGGGCGGTTAGCAGCTCCGCGGTCCCGATCCCCTCCAGATCGCCCTCGAACTTGCGGGTGATGTGAACGCGCTCGAGCTTCGCACCGTCCCGGTCGTCGTAGGGCTCCTGCTCGTATTTCTCGTTGGTGAATTCCGCGGTCGCTCGTGGCAAGGCGGTTTGCTCCGCTCGGGTTAGGGGATGATCGCACCCCGTGACGCGCCGGCCCGTCCTCAGCCTCGCAGTCACCGCGATCGCCCTCGCCCTCGCGGTGGCCGCGAGCGCCCCAGCCGCCGGCTCGAAGGGCAAGAAGCCCAAGGGCGGCGCCTGGCAGGCTCGGGTCGCCGACGCGGCCGCGTTCGCCCGCGGTCGCGCCGGCAGCGTGTCCTTCGCGGTCGTCGATGAGCGCCGGAAGCTGCATGGATTCGGCGCCAACGCGAGCTACTCGTCGGCGAGCCTGGTGAAGGCGATGCTGCTGGTCGCCTACCTGAACCAGCGAGGCGTCAGGCGACGCCAGCTGCATCCGGGCGACCGGCGGCTGCTGGGGCCGATGATCCGCGTCTCCGACAACGACGCCGCCTCAGCGGTATACGAACGGATCGGCAGCGGCGCCCTCGCGCGGCTCGCCGGCCGCGCCGGGATGACCCACTTCGAGACCAACCCGGTCTGGGGCGGCTGCCAGGTGACCGCCCGCGACCAGGCCCGGTTCTTCTACCGCCTCCGCTCCCTGCTCCCGAGGACACACCGGAGCTACGCCCTCGGCCTCCTGGCGCGGATCGTCCCCATCCAGCGCTGGGGAATCCCGCGCGCGAGCCCGCCGGGCTGGCGGATCCACTTCAAGGGGGGCTGGTATCAGGACGACGGCGCCTGGCGGGTGCACCAGGCGGCACTGCTGCGCAGGGGCGGCCGGCGGCTGTCGGTCGCGGTGCTGAGCAGCGGCGCGCCTGACTTCGGCTACGGGGCCGCCACCGTCGAGGGGGTCGCGGCGCGGCTCCTCCGGGGCCTGGATCAAACGGCTAAGCAGTGACCACGGGTGGAAGGGGGTTGATTGGAAACGGCGAAGGAAATGAGCCAGATGCCACCGACAGCCTCGACCTCGAACCTGAACGCGAAGCTCTCGAGCAAGCGTGACCGCGGCGAGCGCTCCTCGGACGTCGGCATCAGCTGGGCCGCCACCCCGATCCACAGCTCGGCCCCGCCCGTTCGGATCGTCGGCGCCGCCCGCCCGTACCGGGGCGGCTACCGGATCAACACCTGAGCGCGACCCGTTTTATTCAGCGAATCGGTAGCCCACCCGGCGAATGGTGAGCACCAGCTCCGGGTTCTGGGGATCGCGCTCGACCTTCTGGCGGAGGTTGGAGATGTGGACGTCGCAGGCGCGGACGTCGCCGCGGAACTCGGTCTGCCAGAGCTCCTCCATGATCTCCTTGCGCGAGAAGACCTGACCAGGGTTCTCCGCCAGCAGCCGCAGCACCTGGAACTCCGAGCGGGTCAAATTCACCGGCTCGCCGCGGACGGTGACCAGGTGACGGGCGAGGTCGATCGAGACCGGGCCCGACTCGATCGCCGCCCCATCGGCACCGGAGCGGTCGAGCTCGCGGCGGCGAAGCTGGGCGCGCACCCGGCCGAGCAGCTCGCGGACCGAGAAGGGCTTGGTGACGTAGTCGTCGGCGCCCACCTCGAGGCCGACCACCTTGTCGACCTCGGCGTCCTTGGCGGTCAGCAGGATGATCGGCACCGGGCTCCGCGAGCGCACTTCGCGGCAGATGTCGAGGCCGCTCTTGCCGGGCATCATGATGTCGAGGATCAGCAGGTCGTAGTGATCGTCGGTGAGCTTGCCCTCGGCGTCCTCGCCGTCGGCCGCCAGGGTGACTTCGAACCCCTCCTGCTCGAGCGCATAGCCGACCGACTCGCGGACCGAGGACTCGTCGTCGACGACGAGGATGCGGCTGACTGGCGGCGGCGCCGCTGGCATCACGACATCATCCCCTGTCCCACTATGCGACCGGGGTCGGGGTCGGCTTGGCGGCGTTCAGCCGCACCCAGAAGGTGCTACCGGAGCCCGGCTCGGAGCGAAGCCCGATCTCCCCGCCCATCACGTCGACCATCCGCTTCGCGATCGACAACCCGAGGCCGAAGCCCTCTCCCGAGAGCGTCGCGCTGCCCCGATAGAAGCGCTCGAAGACCCGATCCTGCTCCTCGGCGGGGATTCCCTTCCCGGTGTCCTCGACCTCGATTGTCACGATCCCACCCTCGCCCCGGCGGGCCCGAAGGCTAACGACCCCGGGGGGCGGGGTGTTGGCGCAGGCGTTCGAGAGCAGCCCGATCAGGACCTGGAGCAGCAGCACCCCGTCGCCCACGGCGACCAGGTCGGGCTCGATCCCGCCGTGCAGCTCTATCCCCTCCGGGGCCTCCACCGAGGAGAGCGCCTCCTCGGCAGCCAGGGAGACGTCCACGACCTCAGCCTCCTGGCGCTCTCCGGACGCTTCCACCCGGGCCAGGGTGAGCAGTGACTGCATCAGCCGGGTCATCCGCTCGGCGTCGTGGGCGAGGCTGCGGAGGAACCGCTCCCGGGCGTCCGGGTCCTCCTTGGCCCCGCCCTGGAGGACCTCGATCGCGCTCGAGATCCCGGCTAGCGGGTTGCGAAGCTCGTGGGCGGCGTTGGACACGAACTCCCGCTCGGCCCGCTCGCGCCTCAGCTCCTCAGTGCGGTCGCGGACCACCATCAGCACCGCGTGCTCGGCGCGCACCTGGCGGGCCTGCACGCCATAGACCCGGCCGTCGATGGAGAGCACCGGGATCTCGTCGGAGCCCTCCTCGGCTGCGCGGCGCAGCGACGGGATCAGCGCCCTCGCCGGACGTCCGTTGCGAACCAGCCGCCCGGCGGCCGGGTTGTTGAAGCGGACCTCGCCGTCCTCTCCGACCACGATCACCGCCTCGGTGAGCCCGTCGAAGATCGCCGAGAGCCTGTCGCGCTCGGTCGCCAGCATGTCGAAGCTGTCGCGCAGTGCCCGTCGCATCGTGTCGAGCGAGCGGGTGAGGTCGCCGATCTCGTCGCTTCCGCCCGCCGGCACCGGCACGTCGAAGTGGCCGGCCGCCATCTGCTCGGCGCTGCGAGCGAGCCGCTTCACCCGGATCGAGATCAGCGAGGAGACGACGAAGCCGACAAGCAGCCCGATCGCGATCGCGATCGCCAGCGCCTGGAGGCGGTCGCCGCGGAGCTCGTCGAAGGCGCGGGTGAGCGCCGGTGGAGGCGCCGCCCGGACGACCACCACTCCCCTCACCCGCGCCTTGCCGAAGATCGGCGCCGCGGTCAGAGTTTGGTCACCTGGCAGGCCGACGTTGTAGCGGCGACCGGTGAGCGCCGTCTGGATCGCGGCGCCGCTTTGCTCGATCCCGGCCAGCTCGTCGAAGTTCGCCTGAGGCGCGAATGGCTCGCCGTGACGGTTCACCGCCCAGGCCTCGAATGTGTCCGTGTTTGCGTCCGCGAGCAGGGGGGCAGCCTCGCCCTTCTCGGCCTTGGCGCTCGCGTCCGCCAGGGCCGCGGTGCGACCGAAGGCCAAATCGCTGGCCTGGCTCTCCAGCGTCCGGCCGGAGGAGTCGTTGACGAACACGTACACGGAGGCAGCGGTGATCAACGTGACCCCGGCGAAGGCCGCGCCGAGCCACAGCCGCATGCCTATGCGGCGACCTCCGATACCGCCGCGCGCGCTGGAGCTGGCCATCTCTGAGGATTTCTTAACAGATCAGGCGGCCAGTGAGGCGGAGAGGCGCAACCAGAGGGCCTCGAGGGCGAGCTCCTCGGAGACGTTGAGGCGCAGCCGCCGCCGAGTGTCGAGCACCCACTCGAGCGCGATCCGGGCCCGGGCGGAGTCGAGCCCGGCGGCGTCCTCGGCGAGCTCCTCGCGGCGGTCGGCGTTCAGCACCAGCCGGTCGGCGCCGGAGGCGACCGCCGCCAGGTCGCGGAGCCAGGCGCAGCAGAGGGCGAGAGCGAGGTCGAGCGCCCGGGTGCGGGCCCGCCGCTCGGTCCGCCTCACCTGATCGGTGGCCTCCCGGGTGAGCTTGCCGGAGCGTCCGCGCCGGCCGCCGGATTCGGCCTCCTCGAGCAGGCGGCGCTCCTCCTCGGCTCCCGCCTCGGCGCCCGCCTGCTCGGCCACCTCGAGGAGCTCCCGCCAGGGCGCCCGCGCCGCCGGATCTCGGCGCGCCGCCCGTGCCGCCGACTCTGCCGCCGCGCGCAGGGCGCCGCCACGGTCGGAGAGCAGCAACCGAGCGAGCTCGACGTCGCCGCCGCTCAGCCGCGAGGCGGCGCTGGTCTCGGGGCCCTCGCCCGAGCCGGTCGCCTCGAGCACGGCGTCGGGCGAGAGTGGGGCGAACTCGACCGGTGCGCAACGCGAGACGATCGTCTGCGCGAGCAGCTCCGGATCGGAGCAGATCAGGATCAGGTGGGCGAACGGCGCCGGCTCCTCGAGCGTCTTCAGCAGAGCGTTCTGGCTCTCGTCGCGAAGCGCCTCCGCCTCCTCGATCACGAAGACGCGGCGCTCGCCCTCGGCCGGTCGGAGGCTGGCCGCCCGGATCACCGACTCTCGGATCTCATCGACCAGGTGCTGGGCGCCGGGCGGCCGCAGCCAGACCAGGTCCGGATGCGGTGACGGATCGAGCAGCGCCCGGCGGCGAGCGTCGTTGGGGTCGGCCGACTCCTCGGCGAGCAGCTCGGCGGCGAAGGCGCGGGCGGCGGTCCGCTTGCCCGAGCCCCGCGGCCCCCGGAAGAGATAGGCGTGGCTGGGACCCGCGGCGAGGGCGGCACCGAGCGTCGCCCGGGCGCGGGGCTGGTGGCGGGTCGCCTCGGCGAGGCCCTCGGGGATCCCCGCCTCTCTCTGAGCGGCGGCGCTCATGCCCGCACCCCACCCACCTCGGCCATCACCGCGGCGTGGACGGAGTCGGGATCGGCACTGGCGTCGATCACCCGGATCCGCCGGGGATGGCGGCTCGCGATCGCCTCGTAGCCCTCGGCCACCAGCCGCTGCAGCTCCATTCCCTCGCCCTCGAAGCGGTCGGCCGCCCTGCCCTCGGCGGCGATCCGCTCGGCAGCGACCTCGGGGTGAAGCCGCAGCAACAGGGTCAGGTCGGGCCATAGCCCGCCGGTGGCGAGGTCGCAGAGGTGCTCGACCCGCTCGACCCCGAGGCCGCGAGCGAACCCCTGGTAGGCGACGCTCGAGTCGCTGAAGCGGTCGCAGACGACGTCCTCGCCGGCGTCCCGCCGGGGCCGGATCACTTCGCTGACGAGCTGGGCGCGGGCGGCGCAGAAGAGCAGCAGCTCGGCCAGTGGCTCGAGCTGGAGCTCGGGGTCCTTGAGCAGCTCGCGGATCCGCTCACCGGCGGCCGTCCCCCCCGGCTCGCGCACCAGCAGGGTGCTCAGGACCGAGGGCGTCCGCCAGCCGCTTCGCCTGGGTCGTCTTCCCCGATCCGTCGATCCCCTCGAGCGAGATGAACATGCCTCCACCCTAGCCGCGGACAAGGTCGAGCCCACGGTGGTGGACCTTCCTGGCGGGACCCACCCTCGACGCCGAGCTCGCCGCGGGCTGAGGCTCTCGAGACCGGGGCGGCCTCCGCCAACAGATCGCCTGCCGCCAGTCGCGTTCATCAGCCCTCGACGTGTCCGCCGAGTTCGTCTAGCGCTTGGCGCGAGGTTGGACTTCGAGCGAGCGCCGTTCTTGGCCTTGGCGCCGTTGCCGCTCTTCGCCCGCGAGCCCGCGCCGTTGCGCGCCCGCTTCACCTTGGTCGCCGAGGCCTGGCCCTCGAGCTTCGCCTTCTCCGCCTTCGCGGCCTTGGCGTCCACCTTGGCGCCGTCCTTCTCGGCGGCCTCGGCCTCCTCCTTCGCCGCCTTCGCCGCCTCGCGCTCGGCGCGGCGGCGCTTCATCTCCGCCATCGAGGGGCAGTCGTCGTTGAGGCAGAGCTTCCACGGGCGGCCGCGCCAGGGGACCACCTGGAGGCGCGGGGTGCGCCCGCAGACCGAGCAGATCTCCTCGATCTTGTAGAGGCCGCGGACGCGCTGGGGCAGCGGGAAGGTGACGTCGCAGGAGTCGGGGGAATCGGGGTTGTCGCCGTCCCAGCCCTGGCAGCCGACGAAGCGCTTGCCCGATTTCCGCGCCCTGATGATCCGCAGCATGTTGGGGGAGCCGTCGTCCTGCTTGCGGCCCGCTTCCTGGCAGACGATGCAGGGGCCGAGGATCCGGTCCTGGTCCATCCCGGCCCAGATCTCCTTCGCGAACTTCCGCCACTTGGCGTCCTCGTCGTCGGTCTTCACGTCGTAGCCGATCTCGTCGAAGGCGGAGCGGAGGAGGTCGCGGCTGTCGGCGAGCACCTGGTCCTTGGTCATCTCGCCGGCGGCGATCTGATCCATTTCGGCCTCCATCTCGGCCGTCATGTCCGGGGTGGCCATGCGCGGCACGTAGTGCTCGAAGGCCTTGCACATCGCGATCCCGGTCTCCGAGGGCTCCGGCGGGTTGCCGAAGACGTAGCCGCGGTCGTACAGCTTCTGGATGATGTCCGCGCGGGTCGCCTTGGTGCCGAGGCCGCGCTCCTCCATCATCTCGATCAGCTTGCCCTGGCTGATCCGGGGCGGCGGCGGCGTCTCCTTGCCCTCGATCTCGACCCGCTCCAGCTCCAGCTCCTGGCCCTCCTCCAGCTTCGGGATCTCGGTGTCGGCGGAGCGGGCGTAGGTGTAGATCGCGGCGTAGCCGGGGTCGACCACCACCGAACCGCGGATGAAGTAGGTCTCGCCCGCGTCAGCCGACGGGGTCCCCTTGGCGGTCTCGATGTTCGCCCGGGTGGACTCGCTGATCATCGGCGGCGAGAAGGTGGCGAGGAAGCGACGGGCGACCAGCTCGTAGACCTTCCGGTGAGCCTCGCTGCGCGCCTCGACCCGGTGCGGGTTGACCGCCGAGGTCGGATAGATCGGCGGATGGTCGGTGGTCTCCTTCTTGCCGCGGGTCGGCTCCAGCGCCCGCCCGTCGAGCAGGAACTCGGCCGCCTTGAAGTCGTCGATCCCGACGAGCTCGCTGACCAGCTCCTTCACGTCGAGCGACTTGGGGTAGACGGTGTTGTCGGTTCGCGGATAGGAGATGTAGCCGTCCATGTAGAGGTCCTCCGCGATCCGCATCGCCCGCGAGGGGGTGATCCCGAGGCGGCTCGAGGCGTCGGTGGTGAAGGCGGTTGTGTTGAGCGGGGTCGGCGGCTTCCGGGTGTTCTTCTTCGCGGTGATCTCCTTGACCGTCCCCGGGGTCTTCGTGTTGGCGACCGCCGCCTTCGCCTCCGCTTCCTTCCAGAACTTGTCGGTGGTGTGCTCGGCAACGAAGCTGCCGTCCGAGTGGGCGAACTTGGCGCTCACCTCCCAGAAGGGCTCGGGGACGTGGGCGCGGCGCTCGAGCTCGCGCTGGACGATCAGGCCGAGGGTCGGGCTCTGCACCCGGCCGACCGAGAGGAAGTTGGAGCCGAAGCGCCGGGTCGCCGTCGACACCGCCCTGGTCAGGGTCGCCCCCCAGATCAGGTCCATGTCCTGGCGGGCGGCGCCGGCGTTGGCGAGGTCATAGGAGAGCTCGTCGAGATTCGCGAAGGCGCGCTCGATCTCGTCCTTGGTCAGGGCCGAGTAGCGGGCCCGCTTCACCGCGGTCCCCGTCGCTCCCCCGCCCGACCCGTTGGACTCCAGGGTGGCCAGCTTCGGGTTGGACTCGAGGATCTCCTGCAATGCCTCGAGCCCGATCAGCTCTCCCTCGCGGTCGAAGTCGGTGGCGATCACCAGGTCGTCGGCGTCCTTGGCGACCTTCTTCAGCGCCCGGACCACGTTCTTGTCCGTCGGCTCCTTGATCAGCTCCGCGTCGATCAGATCGCGCGGGTTGGTCTCCTGCCAGTTGTTGTAGGACTCCGGAAATCCGGGGTTGAGGACGTGGCCCTTGAGCCCGATCGTCATCTGGGGGCCGTCCGGCGCCATCCCAGGTGTAGAACGGGGTCTTGTAGGAGGAATCCTCCTTGGCGGTGCCGCCGCTCAAGATCTCCGCGATCTTCTTGGCGCTGTTGTTCTTCTCTGTGACGATCAGTCGCATTGCTCTATCCACGGTAGCCGCGGGTCAAGATGACCCTTCCAGACGCAGTTTCGGTCGATTGGGTCGGCGAGGGTAGCAGGGGGTTTCGGGCGTACAAGACAATTTTTGGGGCGCGGGGGGCATATCGGCACGGTTACGCTCCGGACATGAGGGCCCTGGTCACAGGGGGCGCCGGCTTCATCGGATCCCACCTCGTCGACGCCCTGGTCGCGCGTGGAGACGAGGTTCTGGTGATCGACGACCTCTCCACCGGCAAGCACGAGAACCTGGATCAGGCGAAGGCGAAGGGGGCGACGCTCGAGGTCGGGGACATCACCGACGCCCGGGTGCTGCTGACGACGCTGGAGGGCTTCAAGCCCGAGGCGATCTTCCACCTCGCCGCCCAGATCGACGTCCGCAAGTCGATGGCCGATCCCGCCTTCGACATCCGCCTCAACGTGCTCGGCACCGTCAACGTGCTCGAGGCCGCGGTCCGGGTGGGGGCCGAGCGCTTCGTCTTCACCTCGACTGGCGGGGCCATATATGGAGAGGGGCTCGACCGGCCCGAGGACCTCCCCTTCGCCGAGAGCGCCCGCTGCCGCCCCGACTCCGTCTACGGGCAGAGCAAGCTCGCC
This sequence comes from uncultured Solirubrobacterales bacterium, assembly GCA_963818205.1. GTDB lineage: Bacteria > Actinomycetota > Thermoleophilia > Solirubrobacterales > 70-9 > CAVVYV01. Next base: position 34,368 of record CAWFRG010000009.1, on the reverse strand, counting down.
GCCGAGGGCTATGTCGAGCTCTACCGCCGCAGCCGCGGGCTCTCCACCAGCGTGCTGCGGCTCGGAAACGTCTATGGGCCCCGCCAGGACCCCGCCCTCGAGGCGGGGGTGGTGGCGATCTTCAGCGACCTCGCCCGCGACGGGGGCCGACCCACGGTCTTCGGCGACGGCAACCAGACCCGCGACTACATCCACGTTGCCGACGTCGTCGCGGGGCTGCTCGCCGCGCAGGCGAGCGACGAGGCCGGGCCCGTTCAACATCGGCACCGGGGTCGAGACCACGGTGCTCGACCTGGTCGAGCGGATCGGGCCGGCTCTCGGGCCGCCGCGACTTCGAGCCCGAGTTCGCGCCCCACCGCGACGGAGAGGTGGAGCGCAACGCGCTCGATCCCACTCAGGCCGCGCAGGTGCTGGGCTTCCGGGCCGAACGCACGATCGAAGCCGGCCTCGAGCAGACGCTGGCTGAGGAGGCCTAGCGCGCTCTAACCTTCCCCCCATGCCTGCCCAGGCCTTCGAGGGCAAGGAGTGCGTCTGCCAGTTCCATCGCGGGATCTGCGATCAGACCTGCGTCCGCGACATGCTCGAGACCCCTCTATATATGGCCGCCCTGAAGCTGAAGGGACGCCGCTGCCTGGTGGTCGGCGGCGGCGACATCGGCCTGGAGAAGGTCGAGGGCCTCCTCGCTCTGCGACGGCGACGTCACCCTGGTCGCGCCCGACGCCGTCCCCGAGCTCGCCGACTACGCCAAGGAGGGCTCGATCACCTGGGAGCGGCGCGAGTTCGCAGGACCCCGATCTCGACCGAGCCTTCCTCGCGGTCGCCGCGACCAACGACACCGACGTCAACATCGCCGTCTCCGAGGGCGCCGAGCGCAGGGCGATGCTGGTCAACGTGGTCGACGTGCCGCCGCTCTGCAACTTCATCCTCCCGGCGATCGTCCGCAGCGGTCCGCTTGCAATCGCGATCTCGACCGCGGGCGCCTCACCGGCGCTCGCGAAGCGGATGAAGCGCGAGATCGCCGAGGAGTTCGGCGAGCCCTACGCCCGCCTCGCGGTGATCCTCAACGACCACCGCGGCTGGGCCAAGGCCACCCTCCCTACATATCAGGACCGCAAGGAGTTCTTCGAGGGGATCGTCAACGGCGACCCCGACCCGGTCGAGCTGGTGCGCGAGGGACGCGAGCGGGAGCTGCTGGAGCTGATCGAGGCCGCCAAGGAGCGCTCGGCGGCGGCGCTCGGCGCCTCGGCCTGACCTCGGCCCAGGCTCTACTCGACGTCGCGGGCGCGCAGCAGCGCCGCCCCGGCGGCGAACAACGCAGCGATCCAGGCGGCCATCAGCGCGAGCGCCAGGCCGAAGCCGAGGAAATCGACGTCGGGGAGCCCGACATCATCGGGGTTGAGGCCCTGGATCGCGCTGGGCAGGGCGCCGGTCGGGCTGAAGCGCTCGACCCCGGGCGCGAGCGCCCCCAGGGTCGGGTCGATGACGAAGGAGACGATCAGGATGCCGACGATCGCGATCGGCTGGTTGCGCACCACCGATCCCACCCCGACGCCGAAGGCGCCGAGCAGGGTGGCGACGCCGGCGTTTCGCCCGATCTGCCCGATCAGCTCGCCCAGCTCGGGGGTGGGCAGATCCCGAGCGCCGAGGATCGCGTAGCCCGCGATCGCGATCGCGATCGAGATCCCGATCGAGAGCAGCGCCCCGGCGGCGGCGAAGGCCAGGGTCTTGGCGGCAAGGAAGCGGGTGCGATCGGGGGCGGCGAGCAGCGAGCTCGTGATCGTCCGGTGGCGCCACTCGCCGGTGATCCCGACGATCGCCAGGATCATGATGAAGAGGCTGCTGGTGTCGGTCTGGAAGACATCGTTGAGGACGTTGTCCTGGGTCGGCTCGGTGAGCGAGGCGACGAGGATCGTGATCACCAGCGAGACCCCGATCGCGACGCCGGCGAGCGCGTAGAAGGTACGGGTCGTCCGGAGCTTGATCAGCTCCGCGCGCAGAAGCCTGCTCATTCCTCCTCACCCCCGGTGAGTTCGAGGAAGACGTCCTCGAGCGAGGGCCCCACCGCGACCAGCTCGGACAGCGCAACCTGGTGCTCGTTGGCCGCCTCGCCGACCGCCTCCGGGGAGACGCCGCGAACCAGCAGCGCTCCGGAGTCCTCCAGCTCGGACTCGAGCCCGGCATCGGCGAGCGCCCGGCCGAGCGCGTCCCGGTCGGGGGCGCGGACCCGGGTGACCCCGCCCTCGGCCTGGCCGATCACCTGCTGCAGGGGGCCGCGGGCACGTAGCTTTCCGCGGGAGATGACGACGATGTCGTCGACGCTCTGGGAGACCTCCGAGAGCAGGTGGCTGGAGACGAGTACGGCGCGGCCGCGCCCGGCCTCGGAGCGCAGCAGGTCGCGCATCCAGCGGATCCCGGGTGGGTCGAGCCCGTTAGCCGGCTCGTCGAGGATCAGCACCTCGGGGTCGCCGAGCAGCGCCGCCGCAATCGCGAGCCGCTGGCGCATCCCCATCGAGTAGCCCTTGACCCGGCGGTGGGCGGCGCCGCTCAGCCCGACCTGGTCGAGCACCTCGTCGACCCGGGAGGCGGGGTGGCCGCCGGCGGCGGCGAGGACGCGCAGGTGGTTGCGGCCGCTCCGGCCCGGATGGAAGCTCGCGTCCTCGAGCACCGCGCCGACCTCGGCGCTCGGATGCGGAAGCTGCTCGAAGCGGCGGCCGTCGAAGGTGCCGCTGCCGCTATCCGGGTGGACGAGCCCGAGGAGGATCCGAAGCGTCGTGCTCTTCCCGGCGCCGTTCGGCCCGAGGAAGCCGGTGACCCGGCCCGCGTCGACCTCGAAGGAGAGATCGGAGACGGCCTGGACCGAGCCGAAGCGCTTGCTGATCCCGTTGATCTCGATCGCGGCCATTCGCGGCCGCGCACTCTAGGTCAGGCGGACTTGCGGCCCTTGGTCACGAGGTACTCGCCGGGGGAGCGGTAGCTCCCGTCCTCGGCGATGTTCTCCGACTTGTAGAGCTCGAGCAGGTCGGCGCGCAGCGCTTCCCACTTGCCCTCCGGCTCCAGCGCCGCTCTCGCGGCGACCATCGGGGGCAGCTTGCCCTCGTACTCGGCCAGGAACTCCTCCGGCGAGTCGCCTTCGAACTGGACGTTCGCCCGCTCGAAGTCAAGCTCCACCCCGGTGCCCTCGAAGAGCTCCCGGGCATGGTCCTCGGTTCCCCAGAGGATCGGCGGCTGGAAGCCCTCGGGTGGCGGCGGCATGTGGCCGGCCACCATCGTGAAGAACTTCCCGATGGTTCCCTCGGGGGTCCAGGCCGCGACCGCCAGCCGGCCGCCGGGCTTCAGCACCCGCGCGAGCTCCGCGGCGGCGGCGCCGGTGGTCGGGCGCGAACATGCAGCCGAACACGGAGATCACCGCGTCGAAGCTCTCGTCCTCGAAGGGCAGCTGCTCGGCGTCGCCCTCGATCCAGTCGATCTCGACGCCGGCCTCGGCGGCCGCCGAGCGGCCCTGGTCGAGCAGCCGCGGGGTCAGATCGAGCCCCGTCACCTCGGCTCCGGTCTGCGCGGCAGGGATCGTCGCGTTGCCGGTGCCGCAGGCGACGTCGAGGACCTTGTCCCCGCCGCCGATCTCGGCGGCCGCGACCGTGGTGCGACCGGCGTCGGCGATCTTTTCCGCGATCTCCGCGTACTCCCCGCCCGCCCACATCTTCCGGGCCTGCTGCTTCTGCTCGCTCAGTTCCACCTCGGGCATCTCCCCTCCTCACTCGGGTGATCAGATCCGGCCGCAGCCTCTCATAGATAGACAGCAGCCGCTAAGCGCTGAGTGGGTTAGCCCGCAGGCAGCGCGTAGATCGCCACCGCCGCGAACTGGCAGGCCGCGGCGACGATCACCAGCAGGTGGAAGATCTCGTGGTAGCCGAAGACCTCGGGCCGCGGGTCGGGGCTGCGTCGGGCGTAGACGATTGCGCCCGCCGTGTAGAGGGCGCCGCCCAAGGCGAGCAGACCGAAGCCCACTGGCCCCAGGCCGTCCCAGAGCTGGGGAAAGGCGATCAGCGCGACCCAGCCGGTGGAGAGGTAGATGGCGGCGGAGACCGGCTTCGGCGCGTTCCACCAGGCCAGGTTGAGGATGATCCCGGCGGCGGCGAAGGCCCAGACCGCGATCAGAACGACCTGGGCGAGGTCACCATGGAGCACCAGCAGCGCGAACGGCGTGTAGGTGCCCGCGATCAGCAGGAAGATCATCGTGTGGTCGAGACGGCGCATCCAGCGTCGCACCGCCGGCCGCCAGTTGACCCGGTGATAGAGGGCGCTCACCCCGAGCAGGGCAGAGAGGGTGACGGCGTAGATCGAGGCGGCGAAGGTCGCCTCGCCCTCCGGGGCGAAGATCACCAGGGCGGCGCCGGCCAGCAGCGAGCAGAAGAAGGCCCACTGGTGGGAGACGCCGCGAAGCCTCGGCTTTGGAATCGCACTGGCGGCCGCCTCCGCCCGGGCGCGGGCCGCGGAGGCGCCGCGGCTGGCTGCATCGCGAGCCGCCCCGAGGCGCTCGCCGGCGTCGGTGCGCGCCTGGTCGAAGCGCTCGCCGGCCGCCTCGGCGGCATCGCGCGCGGCCCCGATCGGGTCGGGCCCGGAGCGCGCCTGATCCCCGCTCGTCGCCATCACGAAGACCATAGCCGGGCCGGCGCCGGAACTAACGTGGCGGCGCTCACACAGATCCCCGCGAGGGCCCGCGAACTGCTTGGGATCGATCTCTTCGAGGGCGCCTACTCCCGCAGCCCGGCGGCTTCGAGGGCTTCCGCCTCCGTCGAACAGTTGCGCCACCAGACGCACTTTCCGTCCCGCCATCTGATCGGCTGCCAGAACGGATCGACGACAGGCGTTGTGCTCGCTGCCCCACGTCCCCAACCGCGGATGTGGCCGAGCGTCACGTCTCCGAGGTCGCGCAGTTCCTCGACCTCGCAGGTGTAGTCGGGGAAGGTGCCGAGGAAGTCGTTCCACCAGTGACGCAGGCCCTCGTGGCCGTGGTAGCCACCCTCCATGGCGACCAGGCGCGATTCGACCTCCACCTGATCGTCCACCAGAACCAGAAAGGCGTCCCAGTCGCGCCGGTTGAAGGCGTCATAAGCTCGGTAGGCCAGCTCCACGTTCTCCTCCGACATCGCCTACTCCCGCAGTCCGACGGCCTGAAGGGCTTGGTCGCGGTCAAGGTAGTAGTCGGCCTCGACGATCAGTCCGTCCCGCAGCCGGTGCACGACGGCGAAGGACTGCGTGTATGGCGCGTCGCTCGCTGCGCCCGGCCCGATGATGCGGGTACAGGCGACGAAACGGCCATCGCCCACGTCGATCAAGTCGTCGAGTCGCACCTCGATCGGCCCTACCAGGTCGATCAGTCTTTGCATGCGTGCGAGCGCAGCGGCACGGCCTCTGTAGACACCGGCATTGGGCCAGCCTGGTCCCTCGCGGTAGACGGCATCCTCGGCCCAGAACTGGTCCGTCACCGCCGCCGGACCCGAATCGTTCCAGACCTCATAGGCCCGACGGATGCAATCTGCGTTCTCCTCCGACATCGCCTACTCCTCCAGCCCGGCGGCTTCGAGGGCCTCTCTGAGATCAAGGTAGGTCCGAACCCGGATCGCTTTGCCGTTCCTCAGCTCGGTCAGGTAGCAGAAGGGCGACTCGGTCTCGACTCCGCTTGCCCGGCCACGGGTGCGGAGTCGGCCGATCGCGAGGACTCTGTCCCCGAGGTCCCGGATCTCCGAGAACTCGGCGTCGATCTCGGCGAAGGCCTCGTCCAGGTCTCGGATCAAGTCGCGGTAGCCGTCGTGTCCCCGATACACCGTCACCTCCCCTCCCAGGAGCGCCGCCAGGCCCGGATACCACTCCACCTCGGGGTCGAGTGTCTCCAACGCCGCTTCGATGTCTCGCCGTTTGACCGCCTCAGCTGCGCGCTTGAAGGTCTCGACGTTCTCCTGCGACATCGCCTACGCCCGCTTCGCGGCCACGTCTCCCGCCTCGCCGCGCTTCTCGACGATCCAGAAGTGTTGGTATTCCTTGACTACTTGTTCAACGCCTGGTTCGACGTCGGTGGCTGTGTGCCCGGGCGCGACAGCGAAGCGCTCCGGTCGCGAGCGGACCTCTTGCCATTCCCGCCCGGATAGTTGTATGCGGACGCCGCAATCGATCCGCCAGCACTCGCATCGAAAACCTGCCGTCTGAAGGCCTCCTTTAAGCCACTCGGCTTTGCGCTCGTTGAGGTCCCGGAAAAAGGCCTCGTTTTCCGCGATCCGTTCCTCCTGCGACATCGCCCAGGCAGTATCTCGCCGCGGGGGGGAGAGTGGCAGCCCAGAACCGCCGGCTCTAAAGCTGCCGCCTAGAAGCCGGGCGGCTCGAGGACAGGCTTGATGTCGATCACCGGGGTGCCGTCGATCGCCTCCAGGCCCCGCACGGTCAGCCAACGCTCGTCCTGGACCTCGAGAACCTCCACACGGTGCAGCCCGATCGGATTCGGCCGGTCGGCCGAGCGGGTCGCGAACACGCCGGTCAGCGGATTGCCCGGATCGTCTCGGGGATGAACCTTGAGCACTTCCCTGTCGGCCCGGTGGAACCAGGTGAGGAGAACGATTTCGTCGCCGGGCTCGATCGCGTCGAGCGCCTCGACGAAGGCGGGGAGGATCTCGATCCGCGCGTCGGGGGCGCCCTCATGCCCCTGCTTGGGAGCCTCCGCCGGGTCCTCGAGGCTGCTGTGGACGCGGCCGATCGGAACCACCTCGGCGGGTCGGCTGGCGTCCATGTCGAAAGATCATAGATCCTGGGCGTAGGACGCTAGATATAGGGCTGTACCTCAGGAAGTCGGACACCATCCCTAGTAGACTGTGGTGGATGAATTGTCCTGCTTGCGGCGCCGGTACCCAGGTCCTCGAGACCCGTTCAGCCGAAGGCGGCAGCGCGATCCGCCGCCGCCGCCGCTGCAAGGAGTGCGGGCGGCGGTTCACCAGCTTCGAGCGCCGCGAGCCCGAGCCCGCCTGGGTCGTGAAGCGAAGCGGCGAGCGTCAGCGCTTCGACCGGGCGAAGCTCCGCTCCGGGCTCGTCCGCGCATCCCACAAGCGCGACGTCGATCCCCGTGACCTCGAGCTGATCGTCGAGCGGATCGAGGACGAGGCCGAGGTCTCGGGAGGCGATCTGAGCACCGACAGGATCGGGGAGGTCTGCCTCGAGGGCTTGGAGCGGCTCGACCGCGGCGCCTATCTCCAGTTCGCCGGAACCCTCCCCGATCCCGATGGAAATCCCCGCAATCACCGGGATTCCAGCGGCCCCGTTTCCGTCCGGGCAAAAGAGGAAGCTCGACGGTCCACCCAGAGAGAGCGAACGAGAGGAGTTGGATGATGGCCAGGGCCGCGTCGAAGTCAGCAAGGACGAGCGAGAGAGGCCTGGTCATCGAACGCCGCTTCTCGACCCCGGGGATCCACCCCTTCGACGAGCTCGACTGGGAGATCCGCGACGCGGTGATCGGCGACCCCGAGAAGCCCGCCTTCGAGCAGGGCGGCGTCGAGTTCCCGAAGAGCTGGTCGCAGAACGCGACCAACATCGTCGCCCAGAAGTACTTCCGCGGACAGCCCGGCTCGCCCGATCGCGAGTTCTCGGTCAAGCAGATGGTCAACCGCGTCGCCGGCAGGATCGCCGAGGCGGGTCGCGAGGCCGGCTACTTCTCGAGCGATGAGGACGGCGACGCGTTCGAGGCGGAGCTCTCCCACATCCTGGTCAACCAGAAGGCCGCCTTCAACAGCCCGGTCTGGTTCAACGTCGGCTGGAAGAAGCCCGGCGAGGAGCAGGCCTCGGCCTGCTTCATCCTCAGCGTCGAGGACGACATGGATTCGATCCTCGCCTGGAACACCAAGGAGGGGATCATCTTCAAGGGGGGATCGGGCTCGGGGATCAACCTCTCGAAGATCCGCGGCTCGATGGAGCCTCTCTCCAAGGGCGGGATCGCCTCCGGCCCGGTGAGCTTCATGCGCGGCGCCGACTCCTGGGCGGGCGCGATCAAGTCGGGCGGCGGCACCCGGCGGGCGGCGAAGATGGTCGTCCTCGACGTCGACCATCCCGACATCGAGAAGTTCATCTGGTGCAAGGCCGATGAGGAGAAGAAGGCGGCGGCCCTGAAGGCGGCCGACTTCGACATGCGACTGGACTCCGATGCGTTTGACTCGGTCCAGTTCCAGAACGCGAACAACTCGGTCCGGGTGACGGACGAGTTCATGGAGGCGGTCGCCAAGGACGAGGACTGGAACCTGATCGCCCGCACCGACGGCCGCGTGATCAAGACGGTCAAGGCGCGCGAGCTGATGGAGCAGATCGCCGACGCCGCCTGGCAGTGCGCCGATCCGGGGGTCCAGTACCACAGCACGATCAACCGCTGGCACACCGACCCGAACACCGGGCCGATCACCGCCTCCAATCCGTGTTCCGAGTACATGCGCATCGACGACTCGGCCTGCAATCTGGCCTCGCTCAACCTGATGAAGTTCCGCAACGAGGACGGGACCTTCGCCGTCGACGACTTCACCCACGCCGTCGACATCGTCTTCCTCGCCCAGGAGATCCTCGTCGGCTTCTCCAGCTACCCGACCGAGCAGATCACCGAGAACGCGAGGGCGTTCCGTCAGCTCGGGCTCGGCTACGCCAACCTCGGCGCCCTGCTGATGGCGGAGGGGCTGCCCTACGACTCCGATCAGGGCCGGGCGATGGCCGGGGCGATCACCGCGCTGATGACCGGTCGCGGCTATCGCAAGTCGGCCGAGGTCGCCGCCGCGGTCGGCCCCTACGACGGCTACGCGGATGAACCGCGAGCCTCACAACGAGGTGATGCGGATGCACCAGGCCGAGGCCTACGAGATCGAGGACGAGCTGGTCGAGGAGGGGCTGCTCCACGCCGCCCGAGAGAGCTGGGACGAGGCGGTGGCGCTCGGCGAGCAGCACGGCTACCGGAACGCCCAGGCGACCGTGCTCGCCCCGACCGGGACGATCAGCTTCCTGATGGACTGCGACACGACCGGGATCGAGCCCGACTTCTCGCTGGTCAAGTTCAAGGAGCTGGTCGGCGGCGGCCAGATGAAGATCGTCAACCGCTCGGTCAACCTGGCGCTGGAGACGCTCGGCTACTCGGACTCAGAGATCGAGCAGATCGACGCCTACATCAACGAGCACAACACGATCATCGGCGCCCCCGGGCTCAAGGACGAGCACCTGCCGGTGTTCGACGTCGCCGTCGGCGAGCGCTCGATCTCGCACACCGGCCACATCGAGATGATGGCCGCGGCCCAGCCGTTCATCTCGGGCGCGATCTCGAAGACGGTCAACCTGCCGGAGACGGCGACGGTCGAGGACATCGCCGACGCCTACACCTACGGCTGGCAGAAGGGCCTGAAGGCGCTCGCGATCTACCGCGACGGCTCGAAGACGGCGCAGGCGCTGAAGACCGACGCCGGCGAGAAGAAGTCAGAGCCGGCCGAGGACACCGCGGCTCCCCTCAAGCCGGAACGCAAGAGGATGCCGCGCGAGCGCGAGTCGATCACCCACAAGTTCAACATCGCCGGCGCACGAGGGCTACATCACCGCCGGCAAGTACGACGACGGCTCGCTCGGCGAGATCTTCCTCACCGACATCGGCAAGGAGGGCTCGACGATGCAGGGGACTGATGAACGCCTTCGCGACCGCGGTCTCGATCGGCCTCCAGTACGGGGTTCCGCTCGAGGTGTTCGTGCGCAAGTTCAGCTACATGCGCTTCGACCCCGAGGGGATCACCCGGAACCCGGAGATCCCGTTCGCCAAGTCGCTGCCCGACTACATCATGCGCTGGCTCGCCAGCCGATTCATCGCCGACACCGACACCCTGGAGCAGCTCGGCATCCTCACCGACGACGTCCGGGCCCGGAAGGAGGCCCAGCAGGCCTTCCCGATCGACGAGGGCAATGGCGGCGGCAACGGGCGGCAACGGCAACGAATGGCGAGGGCAACGGCCACTCAGCACCCGGGTCGGCGACTCCAAGTCCGAGTCGGCCGAGCCGCAGGCCGAGTCAAAGCCCCCGACCGCGGCGCTCACCGAAACCCCGCCGGTCCACCCGGCGGCGATCGAGGGTCTCGAGCTCGGCCCCGCCTGCGACCAGTGCGGCGGGATGATGCAGCGCACCGGCTCCTGCTACACCTGCTCGAGCTGCGGCAACAACACCGGCTGCGGCTGAGCTGTAGAGCGTCATTGAAATGTCCCGACTGAGCGTCACCGGCCGTCCCGAGCGGCTAACACCATCCGGTCGCAGCAGCGGGTGCGGTTACCAACGCTACGCCGGGCCGACGACTGGCGCACGACTGGCGCACCATCTCCATGAAAGTAACCGCTTTTCGTCCAAAACAACTACTCGACCCAAACTGCGGTGCCACCCTTGCCCCGTCTCACCCAACTTGGATAGGGTGGGGACAACAGCACCAGTGGATTACGGAGGAGGAGATATGAAGGCGAAGCTTCTTACGGCTGTTGCCGCGTCAGGGTTGATTGCGCTCGGATCTGATCTCCACCGCCGGGGCGGCGGTGACGATCAAGCAGACGGGCACGCCACAGCCTCGCGCTGCGGCAGCAGCATCGACCGGCTCCAGGCGACCGTGACCTCGTGCAACTCCTACGTCGTGCCGGCAACGGTGGTCAGCGAGACGGTCACCTCGTGGAGCACCCTAGGCCGACGCCGGCTGGCGGCGATCTGGCGATGCAGGTCTACCGGCCGCTTGGCGGCGGGTCAACTACTTCGGTCGTCGGTCACGATGGGCCCCGTCCCCTTACCCCCAGCTTCCTGCAACACGTTCACCTCGGGCCTTTGCGGTGAAGGCCGGGACGTCCTCGGAAGCAGCTCTCCCGCGGCCTCGAGTACCACCCGGCTGCGCCTTCGACTGCTGCTGGCGAGAGCGGTTCCTTATCTGACAGCGCCCCGCTCGCCGACGGTGCGCAGCGATGCGTTCACCCCAACCGCCAACACCGGACGTTCGCTTGAACATCTCGGCCCATGGTCAGTACCCGACGTACTCGTTTACGCTCGGCAAGGTCAAGAGTCAATAAGGCGCCGGGAACAGCGACTCTCACCGCCACGTCCCCAACCCCGGCGAGCTTACCGGCTCGGGCAAGGGCGTCAAGGTCGCCACCGTCGCCGTGATCAGCAAGACGGTCTTCGCGCCGGGTGCCCGTCACGCTGACGATCAAGGCCAAGTTAAAGAAGAAGCACGACGCTCTACTATATCGCCAAGGTCACGATCAAGCCCAAGATTCACCTACACCCCCACCGGCGGTGACCCCAACACCCAGTCGGTCGAAGCGTGAGGCTGAAGCAGAACGCGTGAGCCTCTCGTTCATCGTCGGCTAACACCTTCACCTAGCTGAGCCTGGTCCATAGTTCATGCGCCCCGCATCTTGCGGAGCAGCTCCGCTTTCCATGCAAAGCGGCACTCTCGCGGCGTTGGGCCGCCATGTCGCAACCGCGTGGAAGCGCGAGCCCGCGCAGCAAGTAACCGCTGGCAAAGCCGCTCTGACGCGCGGCTGACGCCAAGTTCTTAAGGGCTCACCCACGCCTTTTGCCCCTTGCGCAAATCGAGTCCGCCCAGCTACTGTCAAACGTGACATCCGATGACGCGACCCTGACATTCGGATGACGCTCTACAGCCTCTCCCCCTCTCTTCTACACCTGCTCGAGCTGCGGCAACAACACCGGCTGCGGCTGAGCCGAGCTGAGGTTCTCGTCTAGCTCCGCCGAACGCGGCGGTTCGCTCGCCGCCGGCGGCGGACGACTTGTCGCCGGCGGAGGAAGGCAACGAGCGCCAAGCCGAGCAGGCCGAGGGCGATGTAGATCACCGCGCGGTGATCGTCGTCCGCGGGCTGCTCCTCTGCCGGCGGCGGCTCCACGGGGAAGTCGGTGCGATCGATCGTGTCGCGCGCGTTGAGGCAGTAGCCGTACGCCGTCAGCTCGGCGGAGCCGAACCAGCCATAGCCCGTGGCCGACCAGGTGCCCGCGCGAGTGAAGTACCCATCCGCGAACAGGGCATCGTGCGATCCGCCGAAGCTGAAGCCTCCAGCGGTCAGCGCGCGGCCGGCCGGGCACGGCGGCGTCGTCGCCGTCGCCGCCTCGCCCTCGTCGACCGATGCCGAGGCCGAGACCTCCGTGAGCGGGAGGCTTCGGTCCTCCGCGCAGTGGGCGATCGCGGTGAGCTCGCCGCCGTCCTGGTCGACCGCGCCGGCGCTCACCCGCCACGCATTGGTGCCCACCGCCCGCGACTCGGTGATGTAGTTGCCGCCGTACATGATTCCGCCGTAGCCGATGACTCCCGGCGTCGTGAAGTTGGTGCGCTGGAAGCCGCCGGAGAAGAGCTGGGTGCCCTCGGGACAGCGAGCGGTCACGGTCCCCGTCCCGTTCCGCCTGACGAAAGTCGTCTCGTGCGGCGAGGCGGTCGGGACCAGCCCCCGTCCGCAGATCACCTGGAGGAGCCCGCGGCGCGGCTTGGTGCGAGCCGTGCTCGGATCGATGAGCGTGGCGGTGACGTGAAATCCGCTCTGCACCCCGAGTCGCTCGTAGGAGTGCGGGTAGATGCCCTCTCCGTCCGCGGCCGAGGGGTGTCAGGTTGAACATGCCGCCGCCGAGCGGCGAGGTGCCCTCGGGGCAGAGAACCTCGAACCGCGCAATCTCGTCGAGCATGTCCATCCGGAAGTCGCTGGTCGCAGCCGTGAGGTCCCTGAGGGGACCGAGCCCGGCTGCCAGCGCTTCGTCACTGAGCCCTTGGTCGCCCTGCACGTAGACCGGGCCGTAGTCGGAATCGAGGACGAAGACTCTCCCCTTCGCGCCGGCGCGAACCGCGAGAACGAGGCGGTTGCACTCGGTGCTCCCTCTGATCACGTTCACCAGTCCGAAGCCCTCCAGCGAATCGAGGCTCGCGCGCGACCACGACCTCGATCGCCATCTCCCGCCGGAGCACCGCCGCGATTTCGTCCGGAGCCGGATAGCACTCGTCGTCTGAGCCGATCCGCTCGGTCGCCACGATCTTGAATCCCTCCTCGAGCTTCCTGGTGGCTTCGTCGTAGCCGCCTTGAAGGGGGCCTTGCGCCGCGGCCTGGGCGCAAGGGAGGAGCCCGATCAGGGCGAGGATGGGCGGAAGGACTCTGTGTCTGTTCATCGGATGACGCGGGCGAATCGAATAGCGTCCGAACACAACCCGGAGGCGGAGGGAGGGTTATAGGGAGGTGCTCGAGCGCATGAACGAAGGCAGGCTGGTCGGCGGCAAGCGGCAAGGAAGCTCAGCGGCAGGGCAACAGACTCAGTAGCAACTTCCTCCGGTTCCGCGTGAGGATGTCGCACAAAGGGTCCTGGCGACAAGCACCCCTAACGAGGCTCAGATAGCGACTGGAGCGACTGGCAGGCGGCCTGCAGGACGAGCGCGTGGTGGACGAGGCCGAGGTTGCCACCGCCGAAGGCGCGCCCGTGGGCCCGCTAGAAGGTCGCCGGCGGCCCGGGCCGGGGGGTCAGCTCTCTGGGACGAACTTCTGGAACGCCCTGAGCAGCTCGATCGGCAGCGGGAAGACGATCGTCGTGTTCTGGTCGACGCCCATCTCGAGCAGGGTCTGCAGATAGCGCAGCTGCAGCGACGCCGGGTTCCTGGAGATGATGTCGGCGGCCGAGGTGAGCTTCTCGGCGGCCTGGAACTCACCCTCGGCGTTGATGATCTTCGCCCGCCGCTCGCGCTCGGCCTCCGCCTGGCGCGCCATCGCCCGCTGCATCTGCTCGGGGATCTCGACGTCCTTGATCTCGACCGTGGTCACCTTGACCCCCCAGGGCTCGGTCTGCTCGTCGATGATCCTCTGCAGGTCCTCGTTGAGCCGCTCGCGCTCGGCGAGCAGGGTATCCAGCTCGGCCTTGCCGAGCACGGAGCGCAGGGTGGTCTGCGCGATCTCGGAGGTGGCGAGGAGGAACCTCTCGACCTCGACGATCGCCCGGTTCGGGTCGATCACGCGGAAGTAGCAGACGGCGTTGACCCGGGCCGGCACGTTGTCGCGCGTGATCACCTCCTGCGGCGGCACGTCCAGGGTCACCGTGCGCAGGTCCACCCGGACCATCCGGTCGATGATCGGGATCAGCAGGATCAGGCCGGGGCCCTTCTGCGCGATCAGTCGCCCGAGCCGGAAGATCACCCCTCGCTGGTATTCACGGAGGATCCGGACCGCGAGAACGAGCAGGAACGCCGCCACGACCGCGGCTGCGATCACGGCTATTAGGACTCCCATCTCAGCTCCTCGCTCTGCCTGCTTCTGTCGCCCCGGGGGTCCGACCCGTCGGTTCCCATCGCTTCCAGAATCCAGATCAGGTCGGACGGAGCCGCTTTCGTCGCTGGCGACGTCGCCCCGCTGGGTGATGATCCAGCCGTGTCTCCTTTCGGGGTGATCCGAACAGGCGGGTGAGGCTAAGGTCACCCGGTGGGTCGTTCCGTGGGTGTGATCGGGGTCCCGACCAGCGCCGGCGCCTTCGCGCCCGGTCAGGAGCGGGCGCCGGCCGCCCTCCGAGACGCCGGACTGATCGAGGCCCTTCGGGACGCCGGCGTCGGGGTGCGGGATCACGGTGACCGCGAGGCCTGGCGCTGGCGCCCCGACCGCACAGATCCCCGAGCTCAGAACCTGGCCAAGGTCGTCGAGATCGTTCGCGACACCGCTGACCGAGTCGCCGGAGCGGTCGCGGCAGGTGAGCTGCCGGTCGTCCTCGGGGGCGACTGCACCGTCGGGGTAGGGACGGTCGCGGGGCTGCTCGAGGGCGGCGAGCGGGTGGCGCTCGTCTATTTCGATCTGCACGCCGACCTCAACCTCCCCGACGGCGTCCTGCCGGGCACCCTCGACTGGATGGGGATGGCGCACATGCTCGGCGAGGAGGGCGCGCGGCGCGAGCTGGTCGAGGCGGGGCCCCGGGCGCCGCTGCTGGACCCTCCGGAGGTCATCCTTTTCGGCTGGGGACCCGACCAGGCGCAAGCCGGCGAGCGCGAGGCGGTGGAGCGGCTCTCGCTCGAGACCTTCAGGGTGGACGAGGTGGCCGCCGACCCGGCCGCGGCAGCGGCGCGGGCACTCGAGTCGATCGGCGATCGCTTCGATCGGTTCCTTGTGCACTTCGACGTCGACGTGATCGACTTCACCGACACCCCCCTATCCGAGAACCCCGGTCGGAACGAAGGGCTCGCCTACGGTGATGCGATCGAGGCGCTGATGGTGCTGCTCGGGTCGCCGCGGCTCGCCGGCCTGACCGTCACCGAGCTCAACCCCGATCACGTCGAGGAGGGATCCGGGAGCGTCGAGCGCCTGGCGCTGGACCTCGCGCGGGGGCTGGGCTCAGGCGAATAAGCGGGTGATCAGGGTGTCGACCGCCGCCTGACCGGCGGCAAGGGCGGCTGGGGGGTCGTCCGACTGGGCGATCAGCAGGGCCGCCTCGCTGACCGCGGCGAGCAGCATGTGGGCGAGGGGGTCGACCTCGTCAGCCGGCACCCGTCCGTCGGCGGCGATCCGCTTGATGCTCGCGCGGAGCCCGCCGAGGGTGTGCTGCTCGTCAAGCTCGCGCCACCGCGCCCAGCCGACGACCGCCGGGGGGTCGAGGAGGACGATCCGCTGGACGGCGGGATCGAGCGCGACCTCGAGCCAGGTGTTGCAGCCGGCACGGAGGGCCTCGACGGGGTCGTCGGCGGCGCGGGCCGCGTCGGCCGAGAGTGCGGCGATCCGGGCGACCTCGCGGTCGAGGACGGCGTCGAAGAGCTCCTCCTTGGTGGCGAAGTGGTGGTAGAGGGCGCCGCGCGCCGCCCCCGCGGCCTCGAGGACGGCGCCGACCGAGGTCGCGTCATAGCCGCGGTCGCCGAACAGGCCGCGTGCGGTGGTGATCAGGCTCTCGCGGGTCGCCTTCCCCTTCTCGACTCTGCCGTCCATTCACCACACGGTAGCCAAACCGACCGACGGTCTGCTAGTTTGCAGACCGATGATCGGTTTGTTTTCCTAGCCCAGGAGGTTCCCGAATGTCCGACACCACGACCACCGAGACACCCACGATCCAGACCCTGGAGCTCGACGACGGCCTCACCCTCGGCTACCGCGAGCTCGGCTCGGGCCCGCCGGTGCTCCTCCTGCACGGCTGGCCGACCTCCTCTTTCCTCTGGCGGCGGGTGATGCCGCCGATCGCGCGGAGCAACCGGGTGCTGGCCCTCGACCTGCCGGGCTTCGGCGCCTCGGACAAGCCCACCGACGGCCGCTACAACTGGGGCGACTTCGAGCTGGCGATCGACGGGTTCCTCGACGCGCTCGGGATCGATCAGGTCGCGATCGCGGGACACGACCTCGGCGGGCCGGTCACCGTGCATTGGCTGCTCGCCAATCGCAAGCGCGGGACGCACCTCGCCCTCCTCAACACCCTGCTCTACCCCGAGTTCGACCCGACGGTGTTCGAGTTCGTGAAGATGCTGAGCGAACCGGACTCCCGCGATCGCGCCACCAGCGACGAGGGGCTCGCCGAGATCATCCGGCTTGGGATCGCCGACGATTCGACGGTGACCGAGGAGGTCCTCGCCGGGGTCCAGGCCCCGTTTGCCTCCGGCGACGACCGGCTGGCGCTGGCGCGCGCCGGGATCGGCCTCCACCCCGACGGGTTCGTCGAGATCGCCCGGGGCCTGCCGACCCTCGAGCTACCCGTCCGCGTCGTCTACGGCGAGCAGGACCGGGTCCTGCCGGACGTGGCGCAGACCTTCACTCGTGTGAAGCGAGACCTGCCACAGGCCGAAGTAACGGCGCTCCCCGGATGCGGCCACTTCCTCCAGGAGGAAGAGCCGGAGCGGGTCGGCGAGCTGCTCGCCGCCTTCTTCTCCTCCGGCACCGCGAGGTAGGGCTTTCCCCACCGCTCGTCTCGGGTTCATCGAGACCAGGTCTAGGGAACGCGGGTATGGCGGTCGGGGCACTCGGCAGCGAGAGTTGGGCCATGTCCTGCAGGCACGTTCTCGCGCTTGATCCGGAGGTACCTCTCCTTCCCCGGTCCCCGCGAGGGCACGCTGCGACCCCGGGCCGGGGGCGAGTACATATCCCCCGCTTGTCCCCGGCCGGGTCGCAGGCTTGGAGGAGGCGGAGGGTGTGAGCACCCATATTCCTCCTGAGCTGATCGACGACCTGATGGAGATCTACGTCGAGTGGCGCGAGGAATGCCTCGCCCTCAACGAAGCGTACGAGCGCTGGGCGGACGGGCCGGTCGCGGACCGAGAGATGGCGTTTGCTGCCTATCTGGCCGCCCTCGAGCGAGAGGAGCAAGCGAGCGCCGTCTACGCGGATCGCCTCTACGAGATCGAGCGGGAGCGCCCGAGCCCACTGCTGCCGCTTCGACGCTCGGTAACAGGGTGATCTCACGCGTCGGCGGACTGCTGGGCGTCGCACGATGACCGTGGCGGCGGAGCTGGGCCTGAGCGAGGTCGGTCTCGAGCAGATCGACTGCATCGTGGCCGGCTCCGTCCCGCTGCCTGTCCCCGACGATCCCAACCCCGCCCCGCCGGTGCAACCTGGCCACAGCGAGGGCCGCACCCATTTCGCAGGCGGCATTGGGATCCGCGCCGCCAGCTCCTAGTCGCGATGCCCGCCTAGCCGGCTCCGCCCCGCTTTTGAGCCGACCGGGGATCGCAGTAGGGTCCCACCCGCAAGGTCCGGCGAACGAGGAGGAGAGATGGAAAGCGCTCTAGGCGGTCAGGGGGAGGCCCGGGAGGCGGTCCGGAACCTCTCCAACCTATGGTGGCTGTGGCTGGTCTCCGGCGTGTTCTGGGTCGCTGTTGCGCTGGTGATCCTCCAGTTCGACCAGGCGTCGATCACCACCGTCGGGATCATCATCGGGCTGATGTTCCTCGGCGTCTCGATCCAGATATTCGGGATCTCGACGCTGGTCGACCGCGGCCTGCGCTGGCTGTACTGGATCTTCGGGGTGTTCATGCTGGTCGGCGGCGGTGCTGGCGTTCATCAGTCCCGAGAACACCTTCGCCGCGATCGCCGACATCCTCGGCTTCCTCTTCCTCCTCGTCGGCGTCTTCTGGGTGATCCAGGCCTTCGCGACCAGGGAGGTGAACGATCTCTGGTGGTTCGGTCTGATCGCCGGGATCCTGATGATCATTCTCGCCTTCTGGACCGGCGGTCAGTTCTTCATCGAGAAGCAGTACGTGCTCCTGGTGTTCGCCGGCATCTGGGCGCTGCTCCAGGGGTTCACCGACATCGGCAGGGCCTTCATCATCCGGCGGGTCGGCCGGGTCGTCTGAGCGCCTGGTCGAGCGGCTCACTCCACCCACCTTCGGCCGCCTCGGAGAGAGGGTTATTGGAGGGAATTCTTGGACAAATGACCGACCTCTACCCGCCCGGGAGCTCCACCGTTCCCTCGATCAGGGGGATTACGCGGCCGCCCACCCGAGGACGGCCCTCCTCCATCTCGGTCTCGAGCACGCTCGGCCGGCCCATCTCCTCCCCCTGGGAGATCACCAGGCGCTCGGACCCGCGGCGCTCGGCGAGGTAGGCGCAGAGGGGGCCGGCCGCCGAGCCGGTCGCCGGGTCCTCGCCCATCTCGGCGGTGCCCGAGAAGGAGCGCGCCCGCGCCCGCTCGGCGTCGGGTTCGCACCAGGCCAAGTAGAGGACGATCGCTCCGTGCGGGCGGACCAGCTGGTCGATCGTCGACCAGTCCGGGAGGGCGCGGGCGAGGGCCCCGGCTTCGGCCACCGGCGCCATCAGGTGGGGCATGCCGGTGGAGACGATCTGGGGCGGAAGCTCGGGGTGTGCGTCGGCCGCCTCCAGGCCGACCGCCGCCATCACCGCCTCGCGCTCCAGCTCGTCGCCGAACTCGGGCTCGTTCTGGAGCATCGTCGCGTTCCAGCGCTCGCCCTCCGCTCGCACCTCGACCGGCTGCAGCCCGGCGCCGGTCTGCTGAACGAGGCTCGCCTCCTCCACCCCCCGCCAGCGCGCCACCGCGACCGCGGTCCCGAGCGAGGGGTGGCCGGCGAAGGGGAGCTCCTCGCGCATGTCCCAGATCCGGTTGCGGTAGTCGGCGCCGTCGGTGCCGGCAGTCTGCACGAAGGTCGTCTCCGAGAGCCGCGTCTCGCGAGCGAAGGCGAGCATCACCTGCTCCGAGACGTCGTCCGCGTCGTCGACCACCGCGAGGCCGTTGCCGGCCAGCGGCCGCTCGGCGAAGACGTCGAGGAACGCGACCCGGCGGCTCATGGGCGAATCATCGTCGATCGCCGCCGAACGCCTTTTCTCCACCCGGCGGGTCGAATACGGTGGAGTCGCAATCCGCTCGAGGGAGGAGCAACATGGAATACGGCCAAACCGCCCCTGCAGCAGCCGAGCCTTACCCGCTGACCTACTCGGTCGACTACCCCGACCGGGAGCTGAACCGGCTGACCACCTTCTTCCGCCTGTTCACTGTGATCCCGATCGCGATCGTGCTTGGCGCGGTCTCAGGCGGGACCTACAACTTCGATTGGGGCGGCGCCAACGACGCGGGCAGCACCTTCGCCGCCGCCGGCGGCTTCCTCTTCTTCGCAACGCTGCTGATGATCCTCTTCCGCAAGAAGTACCCGCGCTGGTGGTTCGACTGGAACCGGGAGCTGGCCCGGTTCACGGCCCGGGTGCATGTCTACTTCTCGCTGCTCACCGACCAGTACCCCTCGACCGACGAGCAGCAGTCGGTCCACCTCGAGATCGTCTACCCCGATGCCGAGAGCGACCTGGCGCGGGGGATGCCGCTGGTCAAGTGGTTCCTGGCGATCCCGCACTATTCCTACTGATCTTCCTGGGAATCGCCGCCGCCGTAAGCGTGATCATCGCCTGGTTCGCGATCCTGTTCACCGGGCGCTACCCGCGCAGCCTCTTCGACTTCATCGTCGGCGTGTATCGCTGGGCCCTGCGGGTGGCCGCCTACGCGGTCCTGCTGGTCACCGACCGCTACCCGCCGTTCTCGCTGGAGTAGGCCGCGGATTCAGAGTGTTTCCGTTCAGGAGGTCGTTGCCGCCCTCGCCAAAGACGTCGTCGTGTGCCGGCGCCTCCGACCACGTGATCCTTGCCCGGCGCGGCGCAGACCAGTGTCGTTGCCCTCCCTGCCCTTGATCTGGTCCTTGCCACCGAGCGGCAAAGACGGCGGCAAGCGGGGTCCCCTTGAGCACTGTCCGTTGCCTTCGGTGCCGACGATCGTCGCGGCCGTGCCCTGACACGTCTGAGCCGGAGGCGGGTTGACGACGACCAGGTTGAACGTCGCGGTCGCGCTGTGGTTTGCCGTCATCGACAGCACGCACGTGCCCGGTGCCGCTGCAGTCGCCCGACCAGCCGGCGAAGGTGCTGCCGGCAGCGGCGATCGCCGTCAGCGTGACCGAGGTGCCGTAGTCGTAGTCGGCCGGATCGCAGAGCGCACCGCAGTCGATCCCCGCGGGAGAGCTGGTCACGGTCCCGGACCCGGAGCCGGCCTTGGTGACCGTGAGCGAGCGCTTCTGGAGAGTCGAGCCGCACAGCCCCGGGCAAGCACTAGTGGGCGTGGCCGGCTGCGTGTGCCTCGTGCGCCGGGGCGCCGGCCTCCCCGGGCCGTGGGCGCATCGTCAGGTAGATCAGGGCGACGAAGCCGATCGAAGCGAGCACGTTCAGGACCAGCTTGTAGTCGAGCTTCACCGAGCCGAAGATGTCCTCGCGTGAGGGCCGGGTGTCGGGGATCAGGCCGACGAGGCCGAAGAGACCGTCGACAACCAGCGCCGCCAGGACGATGGTCACGAACATCAGGGCGGTGATCCGGAGGGCGAACGCCCAGCCGTAGTACTTGGCGTAGGAAATCACGATCGGGAGGACGATCAGGTCGGCGAAGATGAAGGCGATCACTCCGGCGAAGCTGATCCCGCCGGACCAGAGCACCGCCGCGAGGGGCGCGTTCCCGATCGAGCAGACGAAGCTGAGCACGGCGATGATCGGGCCGGCGATCACGTTCTCGATCGTCCGTACCGCCGCGGGCGCGTCCTCGACGAAGAGGAAGTTGAAGAAGTCGTCGCCGAGGAGGGCGATGAAGCCGGCGAGGAAGAAGCCGATCGTGATCTCCTTCCAGAGCATCCCCCAGTCGCCGCGGAAGTTGTCGGCGACGTCGGTCCAGGCCGCCCGCGAGGTGAGCCGCCGGCGCCAGCTCATCCGGACGCCGGCAGATTCATGCACGTGCCCGGCCTGGGCCGCCTGGGCGTGGGCGCGGGCCTGCTCCTCCAGCCGCGGCGAGACGAACGCCCGCAGGAGCACCGCCATCAGCGCGATCAGGATGATCCCGCCGACGAACGTGGCGAGGGTGAACTGCCAGCCGATCAGGATCCAGATCACCAGCCCCAGCTCCCAGACGAGGTTGGTGGAGGCGAACTGGAAGGCGAGCATGGTCACCGCCGAGGCGCCCTTCTGGAACAGCGACTTGGCGATCGCGATCGCCGCGTAGGAGCAGGACGAGGAGGCGGCCCCGAGCCCGGTCGCCTTCGCCACCGGGACGAAGCCGCTGCCGGCGAGCGCGGACTCGATCCGCTCGCGCGGCACCCAGGCCTGGACGATCGCCGAGATCGCGAAGCCGAGGACGAGCGCCCACCAGACCTCGTAGGCCATCAGGAAGGACTGCTCGAGGCCGTCGCCGATCGTGTTGATGACGTCGCTCATCGCTCGGGTTGACGACTATACCCCATGGGGGTATGCTTGCCGCAATGGCAAACAAGCAAACACCCGGTTACAAGGCCTCGAAGGAGGAGCTGCTGACCCGGCTCGCCCGGGTCGAGGGCCAGGTCCGCGGCGTCACCAAGATGGTGGAGGAGGACCGCTACTGCATCGACGTCCTCACCCAGATCGAGGCCGCCGAGGCCGCCCTCAACAAGGTCGCCCTCGGCCTCCTCGACGACCACGTCCGCAACTGCATGCGCGCCGGCAAGGGCGCCTCCGAGAAGCAGGTCCAGGAGCTGATGGGCGCGGTCGGCCGGCTGGTCAGCTCCTAGCCGACCCGGGCACCCCTCACCGTCAGTGCTCGTGGCCGCGGCCGGTGACGGTCCGCCAGCTCTGCAGGGTGATCCGGAGGATCAGGCCGGTGATCAGCAGGCCGACGATCGGGTCGACGATCGGAGCGCCGAGCGCGACCGCGGCGGCGCTGACGATCACGCCGACGCTGACGATCGCGTCGCTGCGGGCGTGGTGACCGTCCGCGATCAGCGCCGGGCTGGAGAGCCGCCGCCCGCCCGCCACTCGCACCCGCGCCGCGACGGCGTTGCCCGCGACCCCGGCTGCGCCGGCGAGGCCGAGCGCCAGCAGGTGCTCGGGCGGCAGCGGATTGATGATCCGCTCGATCGAGAAGGCGCCGGCGGCGATCGCCGAGGCGAGGATGGCCAGAACCACCGCCAGGCCGGCGCCCTGCTCGGCGCGCTCGGATCGGAGCAGGAAGGCCACGCCCAGCGGCACCGCGGTGAGCGCGTCGCCCGCGTTGTGGATCAGGTCCGCGAGCAGGGCGGCGCTGTCGGTGGCGAGGTAGATCGCGGCCTGCGCGATCGCGGTGACGCCGAGGATCGCGAGCGAGGTCCCGACCACCCGCAGCCCCTCGCGCGATCGCTTGATGCTCGGATCGACCAAGCCATGCGAGTGCCCGTGATCATGCTCACCATCCCTGGCCGAGCGTCGCGAGCGCCGCGCGTGGGTGTGCGGGCCGATGTGCGGATGAGAATGCGTGAGCGGGCCGTGGCGGTGAACCTCTCCGCTCAGGTGTTGGTAGGCGAGCACCATTGTCAGCCGCCCCTACTCATACACGGTCCTTTACAGCCGGCGAGCATCGGGCTAGGTTTGTCCTCCTGCGACGAAAGGGGAGAGCGATGGAGGAGAAGACTGTAGATGCCGTCGAGTTCCGCGAGGGACAGCGGCAGCAGTGGGACAGCGCGGCGACCGGCTGGCGCACGTGGACGGAGTTGATCGATTCGGCGGCGGGCAAGATCAGCGAGCGGCTGGTCGAGCTCGCAGGGGTGGAGCCCGGCAGCCGGGTTCTGGACGTGGCGGCCGGATACGGCGAGCCCGCACTGAGCGCAGCCAAGCGGGCCGGCGCCGAGGGCAGCGTGGTGGCCACCGACATCTCCGCCGAGATGCTCGCCTTCGGGCGCGAGCGCGCCGCCGCCGCCGGACTCGAGAACATCGAGTTCATCGAGGCGGATGCGTCGTCCCTGGAGTTCCCGGAGGACAGCTTCGACGCCGCGCTCTCGCGCTGGGGGATCATCTTCGAGCCCGATGGAGAGGGCGCCGCGGCGCGCGTCCGGGGCTTCCTCAAGCCCGGCTCGCGGATGGCGATCAGCTCCTGGGGGGCGCCGGAGCGCGTGCCCTTCATCGCGATCCCGATGCGGACGGCGATGCAGCGCCTCGACGTCCCGCCGCCCCCGCCGGGAACGCCGGGGCCGCTCTCACGCCCGACCCCCGAGGCGCTGGGCGGCCTACTGGAGGGAGGCGGCTTCTCCGACGTGCAGGTCGAGGAGGCCGAGGTCACCTTCGAGTGGGACTCACCCGAGGACTTCACCACCTTCATCAAGGAGATCGCCCCGCCGATCACCTCGATGATCGCTCCGCACCCCGAGGAGGTGCAGGCCGAGACCTGGGCGGCGATAACCGAGGCGATCGGAGAAGAGGCCGCGGACTCGGGCAAGGTGAGCTTCTCGAACCTCGCCCTGCTCGCATCCGGAGAGGCGAGGAGCTGATGGGCGCCGTCGGGCGCCTGGTCAGCGCCTGAGAGATCCAATCCCGCGCGATCGCGGGCACCCCGGGCGGTGTCAGGCCCGTGCGGCGACTTCGCTCCCTGCCGTCCTTGGCGTGGCAAAGTCAGCACCACGAATAGTGACCTGCCACTGAGCCAGTGACGGTCGAATACTTCGCATACGGAAGCAACATGTCTGAAGCCGTGATGTCAGAGAAGGCCCCACGGCACCGCTATCTCGGACCGGCACGACTCGACGGATACCGGCTGGCGTTCACGCGACGGTCTGTCAAGACCGGCACTGGGGTTGCAGACGTGGTTCGTGCGCCCGGTTCATCCGTTTGGGGAGCGCTCTACGAAGTGGACCGGAGCGACTTCGAGAACCTCGATCGCAAGGAGGGGCACGGCTGGGCGTATGGCCGACGAGAGGTGACTGTGCGCCTACCGTCCGATGGGTCCGCGCACAATGCTGAGACCTACATGGTCCTGGAGAAGGAGCCGATGGCGGTGCAGCCCGCCCCTGAGTACCTGGACCTACTGATCCGCGCCGCACGCGAGCGAGGGCTACCTGAGTCCTACATTTCTTCCCTGACCTCTCCGGAGCCTCGGTCTTCGTAGAGAGTGAAAGCGGCGGGACGCGCTGCCGGGGGGACGGGCGACCTTGCTGAACAACTCGGCCTCGCCAATAGGATCACTCCAATGCGAGGCCGGATCGCACTGCTTTCCACGTCTGCCCAGTTCGGCGCATGACGTCAGTCCTCGGCCCCGCGAAGGTGCTCACCGCCGTGGCGCTGGCCCTGGCGGTGCTGATGTGGCTCGGGCCGCTCTCCACCGAGGCGCGGGAGGCGGTGGGTGAGCGAGTCACCCCGATCAGCCCGACGCTGACATTCCTGCCCTGCCTCAACAAGGCCGGCAGCAAGTACCGGACGAAGACCGAGCCCCACCGCTGTGCTCACTTCGGCCGCGGCGGCGCCTTCGCCGGCGGCGTCAACCTCGAGGACCTCGTCTGGCAGAGCTGGGGCGAGGCCCTCGCCACCGCCACTGGAGTCGAGTGCGGCTTCCACCTTCCCTGCGCCAAGATCGCGGTCCAGGTCCAGGCCTTCCGTGTCCGCAAGGCGTGTGGCCGCCGCACCTACACCCGCCTCAAGGCCGTCAGCGAGTTCGGCAAGACGCTGGTGAAGACGCGGGCCTGCCTGGGCCCCGCCTAGCGTTACTGTCGCCGCCGCTACAGACTCCGCGCCGGCGGGTTTACTCCTAGGAACTCAACGTGGGAGGACGGATGAAGCGACCCAGACTCAGCTACGCCAACGTCACGGCAACGATCGCCCTGCTGGTCGCGGTTGCAGGGGGCACCACGGCAATCGCGGGCGTCGCCAAAGCGCCAAAGAACTCGGTGGTCGCGAAGTCGATCAAGAAGGGCAACGTCACCGCGAAGAAGCTGACCACCACAGTCCGGGTGAACGCGCAGGCCAACATCACAGACCCCTCGCCCGGTGACGGTCTCTACGCCGTTGGCAGCGTCGCTGGCGACAGTGCCCTGAGGGCGCCCGCGCAATCGATGGCGGGGGCAGCTCAGGTGGCGGCCGCGACGGTCCTGCAGAGCTCCGGGCCTGTTGGTGGTAACGGCTGGCTCGTGGGCGCCGGAACGCGATAATCCAGGCGTCACGCAGATATCCGCGACCGCGATCTGCCTCCTCTCTACGCCAGGTAGCCCCACCGAGAAGTTGCCGTAGCCCCGGGGATGGAGGTCACGCCCGGGCGCCCGCTCGGCTCCTATCCCAGTGTCTAGACCGCTAGCCGCGAACCAGGAGCTTGCGCTTACGCGAGGCCCCTGGCTCGTAGGGGTAGCCGCCCTGGCGCTTCACCAGCGCCCGGAAGACGTAGCGCGCTCGCCCGCTCGTCTGGGTGAAGCGGTAGAGCCCCTTGAACGCACCACTCTCGTCCGTCCTCAGCTGCTTGAACGTTCGCCACTTCCTCCCGGCGCGCGCCTGGAGGGCGACCGCGCGGCCGGCCGCATTAGGCCCAGGCAGCTCGCCCTTGAAGTGGGCCCGGCCCGCCATTTTGGACGCTCTTCTCGCCCAACTTCAGGGTCGGCACCACGGTCGAGTCGAGTTGGACCTGCCTATCGAGCGTCCTTGTGTTGTAGCGGTAGACAAGGTCCACCTTCCGGGAGGCGCCCGGATCGAGCCTGGTGGCGAAGCGCCCGTTCGACTGACTGGTCGCCATCGTCACCAGCTGGCGGGAGGCATCCTCGAGGTCGACCGTCTCATAGACGCAGACGGTGGCCCCGGCTACCGGGTTTCCTGAGGAGTTCGCGAGAGCGCCACGAATCACGAGGCGCCTCTGTGGACCGCACTGAGACCTGCGAGCGCAGCTTGCCCTCGACCTCGGCCCCGGAGTCGAACTGGGTCGCCTGCTGCGGCCCCCGATGCCGGGCAGGAGTTGTCGACGTAGACCGTCTTTCTCAAGCACGGAGAGGAGACGTTGCCGGCGACGTCGGTCGAGCAGATCACCAGGTCGTTGGGCCCGTTCACCCAGCCGGCGTCCTTCTCCGTGTCGAGGTTGAACAGCCGGGCGCCCGAGGAGTCCGGGCAGGGCTTTACTCTGCTACGTAGCTGCCCGAGCGCGCGGCGGCGCGCAGAAGTCGATCCCCTGCGACGCGACCCCGTTCACACTGATCGATATCGAACGTGCCCCACCGCCGGCATCGGTGGCGGTCACCTGCAGCGGCTGAACGCCCCTGACCATGCTGCCGTCGAGCAGTTCGCCGCTCGCGCTCACACCCGGGGCGTAGAAGTCCTGCACCACCGCGAAGAAGCGGGTGCTCCAAGCGTAGGCCCAGCCGCTGTTGCAAGGATTCGCGAAGCACTTCTCGATCACGGCGAAGAAGCTGGCGTTCGTCTGGACCGGCGTATTCCATACGTCGGGTCCCGTCCCGCCGGCGAGACCCTGATAACCGGGGGAGCCGTCGCTCGTGCTCATCGGGCCGTAGCCCCCGTCGGTCCCGTAGTGGACGGTTGCCTGCGCCGACTTGAACCTCGTGCCGCCGGGGGCGTTCACCTGCCAGGCGAGCCACGAACCGCTAGCGCTCACTCCCTTGGCATCGAGCCTGAAGCCATAGCCGCCGCAATCGTTCGACGGCAGGATGCTGTAGCCGCCCCCCGCGTAGAGAGCAACGTCAGAAAAACCCACCTGCTCGCCGGGAGCACATTCGAGGACGGTGTAATCCGCCTCCGCACCCCGCGGCACCAGCAGGGCGATCGCCAGGATCGCGAGCGCGCAGAGGACAAAGGTCTTCAACCTTCTTGCCCCGCTCCGGCTCCGTTGATCCGCTCCAATCGACCGCATGCTCGCCTCCCAGTCGATGACGCTCCTGTGTGGCTCTCCAAGCCGGCAGCACTCCACTTTCTCCCCACCTCGATCCCTCATTTCTCGAAGCTGAAGCCGCCACCGCCACCGCTGGATCCTCCAGAGGAACCGGCGCCGCTAGCCGGGGCACCGAACTCACCACCGCTGCTCCCGCCGCCACTGCTCTTCGCCACCGGCTGCTCGAAGCTGAACTGGCGCTTCACTTGCTCGGCCGGGCTCGCCGTGGCCGCGGGCTCAGCGGCAGGCTTACTCGCCTCAGCGGCGATC
Organism: uncultured Solirubrobacterales bacterium; assembly: GCA_963818205.1. Taxonomy (GTDB): domain Bacteria; phylum Actinomycetota; class Thermoleophilia; order Solirubrobacterales; family 70-9; genus CAVVYV01. Next base: position 6,975 of record CAWFRG010000009.1, on the reverse strand, counting down.
GGGGCGACTGGTGGCTTCTCGACCGTCGGCTCGGCTGCCGGCTGACACCGGTCGCTCCACCGCCGCCTGCCGTTCCTTCCCGCCACCAAGCCCGACATCCGCAGGGTCGACGACGTTAGTGGCGACGCACGTTGCGCCCACCAGCTGCCGTGGCCCCGCAGACTGCCAGCACCTTCGCCAGGCCGGCGATCCCGGCGCCGCTAGTGCCTCCGGCCGTCACCATCTGACCGGCGCCCTCTTCCGCGCCCCGGTTGAGCAGGGAGTAGCCGGCGTGCTTCGCCTTCTCAACTGCAGCTCCGATTCGTTCCGCGATCCACTCGTGAGGCCGCCCGCCGGTGGCCTGGTCGAGGGCCGGTCCGCTCGGGGCGAGATCGAACACTCGCTCTGGAATCGCGCGGAAGGCGCGAAGCTTCGCCCGGCAGGTCGCACAGGCACGAAGGTGGGAATGCACCTGGTCGGCCTCGCGCCCGCCCGACTCTCCGTCGGCAACCATCGACAGCGCCGGGGCCAACTGAACGCAGCGCTTCCCCTGCTCGATCTCGGCGAAGACCTCGAGAAACCGCTTGCGCCCCTCCGCCATACAGCGGTTGATCTTCGTATATGACCAGCCCGTGATCTTGCCGATCTCTTTGTAGGAGTAGCCCTGCGCCTTCAGGGTGAGTGCGCGGATCTCCTGAGGCTTCAGGGCCCGAAGCGCCTCGCCACTGCGAGCCACCCGCTCGCGGCTCTCGGCCCGGTCAGTCGGCTGCGGGCTCTCCGAGGCGATCGAGTCGAGAGGATCGCGATCCTCGTCGCCGCCCGGAGCGCGAGGGGCGCTTAGCAGCCGCTCTCGCTGGCGGCGAACAGCCAGGGCCTCGCGCTTGGTGACGACCTGCATCCAGCGGACCAGGGCATCGCCGTCGATCGGCGGCGCCTTGGTGAGCAGGATCTCGAGCGCTCGCTGGTACGCGTCCTCGGCGTCGTCAGCGCAGATCGAGTAGCGGCGTGCGGTGCGACGGAAGACCGAATCGTGGCTATCGATCAGTCGCAGCGCCGCATCCTTGCGCGCCTCCGCCGAGCCGACAGTCACGCGCTCCGATCCTGTCTCTCTCACGGCGGATACCGCCTTAACCCCTTTCACACGCCGATGAGGGAAAAGCTGTCACGGCTCGCCCCGCATTGGGCAACCGGAATCCGCTATTTGCGCGAACGCGCCGAGGCGCCCTCTTCGCAAAATGCGGCAAGGGCCAGGGGAGGCGGCTGTCTTCTGTCGTTTGTCTGGCTTCGGTTAGCTGTGGGATAGTGGAACCGTGCCTGGGAGATGGGAGAGGAGTGGGTTCGTCCTTGTCTTGCTTGGTTGCCTGGTCGGCGGCCTGCTGCTCGCCGGGAGCGGCCAGGGGGCGACCCGGTTCGAGCGGGTTAAGGGGAAGGGGGTCGCCTTCGGGACGTTCACGCCGGGGCAGGTCGAGTCGATCGCGGTGAAGGGGATGCCGAAGCGGGGCAAGGTCCAGGCGCTGATGGGGTTCGCGGGGGCGCCGGGCGGCTGCTCGGGGGTGTTCGTCTGCCTGCCGGTGCAGCTGCGTCGGGCCGCGGGCACCCCCCGCTTCCACACCACGGCCAAGGGCCGCGCGTTGATCAGCTTCGTCATGCCCACTGATTACGAGCGCTTCCGGATCGACAACCTGAGGGCGCCGAACGAGCGGGTCGCCTTCGTCAACGGGCAGCGGCTGCTGATCGAGATCGACGGGATCGCCAGCCACCGCGAGAAGCAGACCTTCGGGATCGCGGTCGCCCGGACCACCGTCCAGATCCCCTAGCCGCTCGGCCGATCCTGGCAGCGGAGTTGCCCCCGTGCCCGGTCGGCCTGGTTTATCCTCGCTCGGCGATGAGCACCTGCGTGGTCACCGGTGGCGCCGGGTTCCTGGGCTCGCACCTGTGCGAGTACCTGCTCGGCCAGGGCCACCGGGTGATCTGCATCGACAACCTTGACACCGGCAACCTCGAGAACCTCGAGCACATCCGCGACCCCGAGTTCGACTTCCGGAACCACGACATCACACAGTTCGTGGAAATCGACGAACCCGTCGACTTCGTCTATCACCTCGCCTCGCCGGCGAGTCCGATCGACTACGCCCGGCTGCCGCTGCACACCCTCAAGGTCGGCTCGCAGGGCACCCACCACATGCTGGGGGTGGCGAAGTTCAAGCGGGCTCGCTTCCTGCTCGCCTCGACCTCGGAGGTCTACGGCGACCCCGAGATCCACCCCCAGCCCGAGGACTACTGGGGCAACGTCAACCCGATCGGCCCCCGCGGCGTCTACGACGAGGCGAAGCGCTACGCCGAGGCGCTGACGATGGCCTACCACCGCCAGCAGGGGGTGAACACCTGCATCGCGAGGATTTTCAATACCCACGGCCCGAGGATGAGACCCCACGACGGTCGCGCGATCCCGACCTTCCTGCGCCAGGCGCTCCAAGACAAGCCGCTCACCGTCTTCGGCGACGGCAGCCAGACCCGGAGCTTCTGCTACGTCGACGATGAGATCGGGGGCTTGGTCGCCCTGGCGGAGTCCGACGTGCACTGCCGGTCAACATCGGCAACCCCGACGAGTACACGCTGCTGCAGCTGGCCGAGACGGTGATCGAGGTCGCCGGGTCGCGCTCGGAGATCGTCTTCGAGGCGCTGCCGGTGGATGACCCGAAGGTGCGCCAGCCGGACATCACCCGGGCCAAGCAGCTGCTCGGCTGGGAGCCGAAGGTCTCGTTGGCCGACGGGCTGAAGCGGACGATCGAGCAGGCCGGGGTCGAGCGCCTGGTCGGCTCGCCGCAGTAGCGGCCGCCGCGAAGCCGAGCTAGCGGCCCGGCGGGGCGTCCTTCGGCAGCTTCGCCCGCCGGGCCAGCATCCGGTCGAACAGCCGATCCGAGAGGACGCCGTGCATGCCGGCGGCGATCTTCGCATCGATGCCGACCAGGTAGCGGGGCTTGGGGCGGTCGGAGCTGATCGCCTTGTGGATCACCTTGGCGACCTTCTCGGGCGGGATGCCCGCCCGGGCGGTTTCCCGGAGCATTTCGCGAAAGCGCTCGAGCTGCGCTCCGTAGAGGCGCCTTCCTTCATCCGGCATCGTCGCCACGGCGGAGGAGGCGGTCTCGCCGGCCTTGTCCCAGATCGGGGTGGCGATGCTCCCGGGCTCGACCGCGACCACCTCGATCCCCCACGGCTGGAGCTCGTGACGAAGCGAATGCGATAGGGCCTCGAGGGCGAACTTGCTGCCGTTGTACGGCGACATGAACGGGCTCGCGACCCTGCCCCCGATCGAGGCGATGTTGACGATCGTTCCCGAGGCCCGGCGGAGCAGCGGCAGGAAGGCCTGGGTGACCGCGATCTGGCCGAAGTAGTTGACCTCGAACGACTGCCGGTAGTCGTCGAGCGGGATGTACTCGACCGGGCCGCCGAAGCCGACCCCGGCGTTGTTGACCAGGCCGACCAATCCCTGCTTGTCGACCTCGCGACGGACCGCCTCCTCCGCGGCCTTGATCGAGCCAGCCTCGGTCACGTCGAGGGTGAGCGGGATCAGCTTCTCGGAGGCGTCCTTCTCGAGCGCGCTGGCGTCGCTCTGCTTGCGGATGCCGGCGAACACCTGGTAGCCGGCCTTGTCGAGGTAGAGCGCGGTCGCCCGGCCGATCCCGGTCGAGGCCCCCGTCACAACAACCGCGCCGGTCGTGTGGGCAGCCATCAGGCGCCTCACCCTACCCGAGTCGCCTTCGCCGGCAAACGAATCCTTTCCCTCTGCGAGACTCGCCGCCGTGACCGCCCCGATCCTCGCCGTGGTCGGCGCCCGGCCGAACTTCGTGAAGATGGCGCCGGTGCTCGCCGCCCTCGAGGAGGGCGAGCCCGGACGGGTCCGCCTCCTCCACACCGGCCAGCACTACGACCGGGCGCTGTCGGGCGACTTCATCGAGCGCCTCGGGATGCGCGAGCCGGACGCCAACCTCGGGGTCGGCTCCGGCACCCACGCCGAGCAGACCGCCGGGGTATTGATCGGGGTCGAGGCGGAGCTGAAGGCAAACCCGGCCGAGCTCGTCCTGGTCGCCGGCGACGTCAACTCGACGATGGCGGCGGCGCTGGCGGCGGCGAAGGAGCGGGTGCCGGTCGCCCACATCGAGTCCGGGCTTCGCTCCGGCGACTGGTCGATGCCGGAGGAGCTCAACCGGGTGGTCACCGATCGGGTCTCCGAGCTGCTGCTCTGCACCTCCGAGGATGCGGTCCAGAACCTCGCCCGGGAGGGGATCGCGGGCGAGGGAGTCCAGCTGGTCGGCAACACGATGATCGACAGCCTCTTCCGGCTGCTCGAGGGGGTGGACCTGCCCGACCTGTTGGCGAAGCACGACCTCGAGGCCGGCAACTTCGTCCTCGTCACCCTCCATCGGCCGGCGCTCGTCGACGACCCGGAGCTGCTCGGTCAGACGATGGAGGTGCTCGCCGGGTTGGCCGAGTCGATCACCGTCCTCTTCCCCGTCCACCCGCGTACCCGGGCGCGGCTCGACGCCGCCGGGTCCTCCGGCGGGGGCGCGGTGCGGCTGCTGGAGCCGCTCGACTACGCCGAGTTCATCGGCCTCGAGGCCGAGGCGCGGCTGGTGATCACCGACTCCGGCGGGGTCCAGGAGGAGACCACGGTCCTGGGCGTCCCCTGCCTCACCTACCGGACGACCACCGAGCGCCCGGTGACGATCCACCTGGGCACCAACCGGCTGGTGGGGGTCGATCCAGGGGAGCTCCGCCGTGCCGCGGAGGAGGCGCTGGCCACGGAGCCGCCCGCCGAGCCCCCGCAGATTCCGCTCTGGGACGGGCAGGCGGGCCCGCGCGCGGCGGCTGCTGTCGAGGCCTTCCTCGCCTGAACGGGGCCTGTGGCTGGGCCCGGGAGGGATCGCCCAATTCGCATAAGCAGCAGGAGCCCCGTCCGTCGACGGCGAAAGCGCGCAGCATGAAGAGCGCGAGCCGCACGCTGGTCAAGTCACAGCCGGAGCTCTGGGAGCTGATCGATCAGCCCAGGCAGATGCAGGGATTGATGTGCGCCCTGCTCGGTCGGGCCACCGAGGTAACCGTCAATGAGAGGCACCCCGAGTCGATCCTGTGCTGGGAGGCCGCGGGCGAGGGCGAGCACGCATGGATCAAGGTGGAACTGGCCGCGAAGGGCTGGGGAACGCACGTCGAGGTGAGTGCCGAGAACCCAACCGAGGCGATCCGCCTCGAGGGATGGCTGGACGCCGTCCTCGACGAGCTGGCCACCCCGGAGAAGCGTCCCTTCGGAGGGATGACCCAGACGCAGGGGGCGCAAACGCCGCCCGCCGAAGCCGTGCCGGCGAACCCCGCGCCGCCACGCAAGAAGCGTCGCCGCTTCTTCGGTTTCTGACCACGGCCGGCGTGGGCTAGGCCCCGGCCCGCGCCTCGTATCTATCCTTCCGCATGGCCACCCGGCCAAAGGACGATGCGAAGACCGAGGGGGGGAACGGCGCGGCGTCGGACGGCGCGCCGGACGCCGAGAAGCAGGCCGCCAAGGTAGACGAGGACCTCCACCGCTACATCGCCCCGGTGGTCGGGCCCGAGGACGAGCGCGTCTTCACCGACTCCGGGATCGAGATCAAGCGCCTCTATGAGGAGGACGACGTCGCCCCGGGGCTCCAGGAGCGCCTCGGGGAACCCGGCGACTACCCCTACACCCGCGGGATCCACTCCGGGATGTACCGCGACCGGCTCTGGACGATGCGCCAGTACGCCGGCTACGCGACCGCCGAGGAGACCAACCGCCGCTACCGCTACCTGACCGAGCACGGCTCGACCGGCCTCTCGATGGCCTTCGACCTCCCCACCCAGCTCGGCCGCGACTCCGACGACCCGCTCTGCGCCGGCGAGGTCGGCCGCACCGGGGTCGCGATCGACACGGTCGAGGACATGCGGATCTGCTTCGACCAGATCTCGCTCGCCGAGGTCTCGACCTCGATGACGATCAACGCTCCGGCGGCGATCCTGCTGCTGCTCTACGAGCTGGTCGGCGAGGAGCAGGGGGTGCCGTCGAAGGAGCTCCGCGGGACGGTCCAGAACGACGTCCTCAAGGAGTACATCTCGCGCGGCAACTACATCTACCCGCCCGAGCCGACGATGCGGCTGACCACCGACATCTTCGCCTACTGCGACCAGAACGTCCCGAAGTGGAACACGATCTCGATCTCCGGCTACCACATGCGCGAGAAGGGCTGCTCGGCGGTTCAGGAGGTCGCCTTCACCCTCGCCAACGCGATCGCCTACGTCGAGGCCGGGATCGCCGCCGGCCTCGATCCCGACAAGTTCGGCCAGCGGCTCGCCTTCTTCTTCAACGGCCACAACAACGTCTTCCAGGAGATCGCCAAGTTCCGGGCGGTCCGGCGGATGTGGGCGAAGCTCATGCGGGAGCGCTTCGGCGCCACCGACGAGCGGGCGCAGATGATCCGCTTCCACACCCAGACCGGCGGGGTCACCCTCCAGGCCCAGCAGCCCGAGGTGAACATCATCCGGGTGGCGCTCCAGGGGTTCGCCGCGGTCGCCGGCGGGACCCAGTCGCTCCACACCAACGGCTTCGACGAGGCGCTGGCGCTGCCGACCGAGCGCTCGGCGCGGATCGCCCTGCGGACCCAGCAGGTGCTCGCCCACGAGTCCGGCGTCGCCGACACCGTCGATCCGTTCGCCGGCTCCTTCTTCATCGAGTCGCTCACCGACGAGGTCGAGGGCCGCGCCTGGGAGCTGATGAAGAAGGTCGAGGACCTCGGCGGCTCGGTGAACGCGCTCGAGTTCATCCAGCGCGAGGTCGAGGAGTCGGCGGTCTCCTACCACGAGCGCTACGCCTCGGGCCAGGACATCATCGTCGGCGTCAACAAGTACGTCACCGACCAGGTCGACGACGTCGACATCCTCAAGGTCGATCCCGAGTCCGAGCGCCGCCAGCTCGAGCGCCTCGCGAAGTTC
>CAWFRG010000008.1:0-81578 GCA_963818205.1 uncultured Solirubrobacterales bacterium | reverse complement strand
ACGAGCACGGGCTCGCGACGCCGAGCGGGATCATCTCGACCACCGGCGTCGGCGGCCTCACCCTCGGCGGCGGGATCGGCAACCTGACCCGCACGTGCGGGCTAGCGATCGACAACCTGCTCGAGGCCGAGATCGTGCTCGCCAGTGGCGAGCGCGTCCGTGCCAGCGGCGAGGAAAACCCCGATCTGTACTGGGCGATCCGCGGCGGCGGCGGCGACTTCGGCGTCGTCACGTCCTTCCTCTTCCGGCTGCACGAGGTCGGCACGGTCGTCGCCGGCCCACGTTTTGGCCCGTCGAGCTCGGCGCCGAGGTGCTCTCGGTCTACCGCGAGTTCCTGCCGAACGCTCCCCGCGAGCTGAACGGCTTCTTTCTCTTCGCCACAGTGCCGCCCGCGCCCCCCTTCCCCGAGGAGATCCATCTGCGCAAGGTCTGCGGGGTCGTCTCCTGCTACGTCGGCACCGAGGAGGACGCGGCGAAGGCGATCGCCCCGATGCTGGCTGCTCTACCCGAGCCGCTGCTGCCCGGAGTGGAGCCGATGCCGCACCCGTCCCTGCAGAGCGCGTTCGACGGCGTCTACCCACCGGGGACCAGTGGTACTGGCGCGCCGACTTCGTCAAAGAGGTCCCCGACGAGGCCGTCGAGATCCATGCACGGTTCGGCGCCGAGATGCCGACCTGCAGTCGACGATGCACATGTACCCGATCGACGGCGCCGCCCACGACCCCGGCCCGTCCGACACGGCCTGGAGCTACCGCGACGCGAACTGGGGTTCGGTCTTCGCGGGCGTCGATCCCGGACCCGGCGAACGTCGACGTCATCCGCAACTGGTGCATCGACTACTTCGAGGCGCTGCACCCGTACTCGGCCGGCGGCGCCTACGTGAACATGATGATGGACGAGGGCCAGGAGCGGGTACGCGCCAGCTACCGCGACAACTACGACCGCCTCGCGCAGATCAAGTTGACGTACGACCCGAGACAACGTCTTCAGCGTCAATCAGAACATCCAGCCGAAGGCGTAGAGCTCACACGGTCGGTCGGGCTGCGCGAGCGGCCGCTTCTCCTTTCGCGTGAAAGTGGAAGTCTCGGCTGCTGGGACGAGGACTCCCGGCATAGCCGTTTTGGACGAGAAGCGGTGCTCTGCATGGAAAGGAGCGCTGTTCGAGCACGCGCTTGCTTCTCGCGCAAGGGAGGCGCCCGAGCGGAGCCGGCCCGGCTCCTCCTTCTCCGCCGCATCGGTATGTCGGGTTCGGCGAGACACCCGCATTCGCTGTCAGGGGCGTCGAGAATCGGGGGTCGGACGGTGAGTGCCACGGCTTCCCGATACGTGACGATTCGCACACCGTGGCGGACCGAAGGGGATAAAACGAACGTCAGATGTCCCAACCGCTCGTATATATCGACACGTCGGACGTGCGCGAGGGAGCGCTCGAAGAGTTGAAGGGCGCCATCGGAGAATTAACCGACTTCGTCGAGAGCCACGAGGCGCAGATCGTCTCGTACGCGGTGTACTTCAGCCAGGACGGCAGTCAGATGACCGTAATCCACGTCCACCCAGACTCCGCGTCGCTTGACTTCCACATGGAGGTGGCCGGACCCCGCTTTGGAAGGTTCGCGGACCTCCTGACGCTGACATCGATCCGCATCTTTGGCGAGCCGAGCGCGACGGCGATCAAGCAGCTGGAGGACAAGGTGCGGCTACTCGGTAGCGGCGAGGTGACCGTGCATCCGCTGCACGCCGGGTTCGGCCGCTTCGAGGACCCCTGAATCTATGAATCCTGGGGCTGACGGGACATCCCGTTTGGCTCCGGGCTTCGCGATACCGGCGGCCGGCCTCTTCGAGGGGACTGCGGGAACGCGTCGTGGGTCATGGGGAGATCGGCACGAGCGCGTCCTCGGAGACGCCGAGATCGCCCAGAGCTTCCTTCCTGTCGGCGTACGCCTTGAAGTAGACGCATCGCCCATCGCGCCACCTCGTCACTGCGGCGCCCGGCAACGCGACCTGCGCGCCGCTCTGGCGCCCGCGCCCGTGCAGCACGTCAAAAGCGAGCGTGTGCTCGCCGAGATCGAAGTACGCCTCAGCCTCGACGCGAATGTCATCGCCCCATGCGTCCGCGAGGTCTCTTTGCCACCCCCGCACCCCATCGTGGCCGTGGTAGTCGCCGCCGCTGACGGCGGCAAAAGCCGACTGAATCGTGACGTCCGCATCGCAAAGAGCGAATAACGAATCTACGTCGCGTGCGTTGAACGCCTCGTAGAGGCGGCGATGGAGTTCTACATCCTGCTCAGACAGAAGCCGGTACCTCGGCCCGTTTCCAGCGTCGCATTGCGGGGCGGAGCATCGCAGGCCGGCCCTCCGATGCGACCGTGGAGCCGGGGCCAAGCGAGCGCCTCGACTCGCGGCCGGAGACGCTCGCCCTGGGCGAAGAGCAGTAGTGACTGCGGACGTTCGCCGCGCGCCTCCCGTCGCGTGAGTGCAACGGCTGAGTCGCTCGGAGACATAGCTGTCAGATAGCCGCTTTGGACGAGAAGCGGCTATCCGCTTTGCATGGAACGCACCGGTCTCGCCTGCTGAGGCTCTTCGCCACCGAGGTGCGCCCCGGCCCTTGACCTGTTCCCCACCGGGGGAATAGGGTCGCCTTGGCGCGATGGCGCCGAGTGTCTAGACCCCTCCTTGTCTGCGCCCCGCAAGAGTCAGGAAGGCCCCCGAATCGCGAGTTAGGAGCCGCAGATGGAAGCCTCAGCCTCGACCCCAGCGGCCGCCGCCGATAAGGCGAAGGCCGAAAATGGCGCGATCCGACCCTATGACGCAGATGTTCCGCAGGAGGACCTAGACGACCTCCGCCGCCGGATCGCCGCGACGCGGTGGCCCTCCAAGGAGCTCGTCGACGATCGCTCGCAGGGCGTGCAACTCGCCACGATGCGGGAGCTGGCGCGCTACTGGACGACCGAGTACGACTGGCGCGCGTGCGAGGCGCGACTTAACGCGTTGCCGCAGTTCATCACTGAGATCGACGGGGTGGACATCCATTTCATCCACGTGAAGTCGCCGCACGAAGACGCGTTGCCGCTGATCATGACGCACGGCTGGCCCGGCTCGGTCGTCGAGCTGCTCGAGACCGTCGGCCCGCTCACCGACCCGACGGCCCACGGCGGCGACGCCGAGGACGCCTTCCATCTGGTTTTGCCGTCGATACCCGGCTACGGCTTCTCGGGTGAGCCGGCCGAGGTCGGCTGGGACGCGGCTCGCATTGGGCAAGCCTGGGCGGAGCTGATGCGCCGCATCGGCTACAGACGCTATGTCGCCCAGGGCGGGGACCGGGGAGCCGTCGTCACCGACGCGATGGCCCGCCAGGCTCCCGAGGGCCTGCTCGGCGTCCACATCAACGTGCTCACGGCGGTGGTCGTGCCCGGCGTCGCCGACCAGCTGCCGGCGGAGTCCGAGCAGGAACGCGCGGCGCACGATGCGCTCAACACGTTCACGACGGACGGCTCCGCCTACTTCCTGGAGATGGCCACCCGGCCGCAGACGATCGGCTACGCGCTGCTGGACTCACCCGTCGCCCTCGCGGCCTGGATGCTCGACCACGACACGGACGGCTACTACAAGATCGCCGGCGCGTTCGTCGACGGCAGGCCGACCGGGAACCTGACCAAGGAGCACATCGTCGACAACGTCACGCTCTACTGGCTGACGGGCACCGGGGCCTCGGCGGCCCGGGACTACTGGGAGGACGGACGAGCACGGGCCCGCTTCGCCGTTGAGCCCCCTCCGCCGGCGTCCGTACCGGTCGGCTTCACGACGTTCCCCGACGAGGTCTGGGCTGCCCCGCGGAGCTGGGTCGAGGTGGCCTACCCCGACCTCGCGTACTTCAACGAGGTCGACAGGGGCGGCCACTTCGCCGCCTGGGAGGAGCCGGAGCTCTTCTCGACCGAGGTGCGGGCCGCATTCAGCTCGGTGCGGTGACCGCTAGTCAGCTCGAACTAGTGAGATAGCTGCTTAGGACGAGAAGCGGCGCTTTGCATGGAAAGGGGCCTTCGCTTGCGGCGCTCCGGCCTATTGGACCTGGTTGTCCTTCCCGGCCCCGCCCTTCAGCTTGTCCTTGCCGGGACCGCCCCTGCCCGGCGGTCTTGTGTTTCGCCTACACCAAAAAACCCGAACTTCTTACGTCAGCGTTGAACTCGTCCGGGTGACGTGTTCTTGCCAGTTGGGATCGATCCCGTCCAGCGTGTCTACGGTCGACTCCTCGCCATGGAGGTAGTACCGGCGGCTCCCGTCTTCCTGGATCTCGGTTGGCTGCTCATTCGTCGCCTCTTCGAAGGCATCGATGATCTCCGTCCGCGTTCGTCGAGTGGGACCAGTAGGACTGCAGCCGCCATCGACGGGATCGTAATCCCCGACAAGCACAGCGAGCGAAGTCAGCCGCACGCGCGGCTACGTCTAGTACGAGAAGACGGTCCGGCTCGCGAACGCGCCGATGCAGACGTGCTTGTGGCGCGCGTTCTTCGGCCGCAGGCGCTTCTTCACCACCTCGACGTGGAACGAGTCGAACAGGAGGTCGTTCGCCGCTCTCGCCTCGTAGGCGGTCGTCTGCCAGGCGCCGGTGGCGTTGGTGACCGCGGTCGCAACCAGGGTGGCTGGGCCCCCTCCTCCGCCCTCAGCGGTGGGGCGTGCTTGATCTCCACCCGTTGGCCCTTGAGGCAATTGGCCGCCAACCCGGCGCTCCGCGCGAGGATCTCTCCGCCATAAAGCGGCGGCTCCTGCGGCGCTCCAATGCTGACCTGGCCGGAGATCCGATCACCGCTCGATCCCGGTAGGTCCTCGAAGACGACCGTGGTCTGGCGTTGAAGCTTCCTCTTGTAGCCACGGCGCTGCCGATTCCCACCGTCAGCCCCAGCGCCGCCGCGATCACAACGACGATCGTTAGCCGAAACTTCGGGTGCATTCCTTTGCTCCTCCTTCTCCCCCAGCAGCCTGAACGAAGTGATGCGTATACACGCTTATGGCCTGGCGGGCTGGAAGCCTGTTGAAAGCTGCAAGCTCAGAGCGGCCAGAGTCGGCGTTGATACCTACCAAGAGTGCCCTACTGCGTTCTCGAGCCGCGCAGAGTGTCGCTTTGCATGGAAAGCAGCACTCTGTCGAGAGATACTGCGTGCGCGATGTCGCATGAGAATCTGCTCTCCGTTGTGGGACTAGGATTTCGTCACTGCGACAGAAGGACGAGATGGGTCTGAGTGACGCAAAGGTTGAGCCGGCAGTACCGGTGTCTGACATGGCGAAGGCGAAGGAGTTTACGAGGGCAAGCTCGGCCTCTCGGGAGGCAGGGATATCGGCGACGGCGGGATCACGTACCCGTGCGGCGGGGGCCGCGAGATTCACATCTACCCCTCGCCCGCAAACGCGGGCAAGTCGGGCGGCACGATCGCCGGCTGGGAGGTGGGTGACCTCGAGAAGACGGTGGACGAGCTCACCGCCAATGGCGTCAGCTTCGAGCATCTCGACAGTGATCCGATCAAGACGAACGAGAAGGGGATTGCCGAGCTGGGCGACGACCGGGTGGCCTGGTTCAAGGACCCCGACGGCAACGTCCACGGTCTCGCCCAGATCTGACCCCCGCGACACAGCCCTCGAAGCCGCCGGGCTGCGGGAGTAGACGACCGCTGCTTTGGACGAAAAGCAGTAGTTCTGCTTTGCATGGAAAGGAGCGCTTCCCCGAGTACGCCTCCTTCTCCCGCGTGGGACTCGCGAGCGATGCGACCCCAATCAACCTCCGCTTCGCGCCAGCCAGAACTAGCGCCACGCGGGTTCTATTGGTGTATGCCGTGGCTCACGATCTCGGCCGTGCGCTCCTCCGGCTGGCCCGTAAAGCCCCCCTCGACGGGCATACTCGGCAGCAGCTTGTCTTGGACGAAGCGGTCGGATTGCTCCTTGGACTCCCACACCGCGGCGATGAGGATGCCTCCGTCTGTCGGCCCAGCGGCGTGGTAGGTCTGTCCCTCGGGCAGACCTCCCAGGAGGGTGCACCGCCGCAATGGTTGCCTTGTACTCATCCACCGTTGCGCCCGGCCAGAAATGCGTCAACAGGTATGCCATGTGGTCTCCTCCTCTTGGGTGTCAGGCGAGCCTAGTCGGTGACACAGCCCTCGCAGCCGCCGGGCTGCGGGAGTAGCCGCTTTGGACGAAAAGCGGGGTGCTTTTCATGGAAAGCGGGAGCGCCGGCGGCAAGAGACGATTCACATCTAATTGCGCTTATGGCGCCGAGCCGAACCAGCGCGCTCGCCGGATCGAGCCAAACTCCTCCTTCTCCGCGGCGAGCTCTCGCGAGGGGCCCACCAGCTCGGGCCGTCGGCTCCGGTCCCGCCGAGGAAGTTGGCCTCGACCTTGCCGACCAGCCCGCCGCCGAACTCGATGTAGCAGTTGCCGGCACCCTCGTAGGGCGGCGGTCGCCGCCGCGGAGCCCGGCGGCGATGTCCTCGGCCACTACCCGGGCGGCGGCCTCGGCGAATACGCCTGCCTTGGCCATCGGCAGGCCCGCCACGTCGCCCAGCGCGTAGACGCCCGGGAACCGCGTCGCGAGGTTCGCCCGGTCACCGGGACCCAGCCGTCCACGGCGAGCCCAGAGCTCTCGACCACCTCGGGCACGCGGTGGACGGGAATCCCGATGAACAGGTCATACGGCACGCTTTCGCCGCTCGCGAGCCGGGCCTGCCCGTCTTCGATGCTCGTCACGAGCTGCTTGGGGACGTACTCGATCCCGCGCTCCCCCAGGGCATCGAGGAAGGCCTGCGAGACCTCCTTCGTGATCGGCACGGGCGCCGCCATCGGGCCGATCACCCGGATCTCTACGGCCTCCCTGATGCCCCGCTCCACGAACTGATCGTGCAGCAGGAGCGCGCCCTCGAACGGCGCGGGCGGGCACTTGAAGGGGTGGCCGAGGATCCCGATCAGGATCGTGCCCGAATCGAAGTCGGGGAGCGCGTCACGCAGCCGCTCGGCCCCCGCGATCGAGTAGTACTCGTACCCGCCTTCCTCGAAGCCCGGGGTGGCGGCGAAGTCGTAGTCCGCGCCCAGCGCGACGGCGAGGACGTCGGCGTCGTACGAGCCCTGCGTCCGTCGTGACTCGTCGCTTGTCCGGGTCGATCGAGGTCACGCGCTCCTGGCGGAACTCGACTCCCTCCTGCGAGATGTCCCCGTAGTGGAGCCGTACATCCTCTGCGGCCCGCCGACCGAGCATGACGTCCAGCTTCGAGAACCCGAAGCTGAACGAGTCGTTCTGGTCGAGCAGCGTGACCCGGACCTCGTCCGGGAGCGATTCCGAGAGTCGCGCCGCCAACTCCAGGCCCGCGAACCCGGCCCCGAGAATCAAAACGTGTTTCTTCACCGCCGCCTCGCCGGCCACCGCGGCTCAGGTGCTTCCAAGAACGGCTGGGTGAACCGTGGTGCTGCCTCGACCGTCATCCGTGTTGTCCTACCACACGGCAGGGGCACCAACCCTGGCTCGCTGCGACTTCCATCGCGCGATTGATGCTTCCGCGCACAGCGCGCTCTCAATGCCCGCCGCGCAGAATGCTGCCCGGTGGGCGAGCAGCCTTCGGTCTCGCGGTGCCGCCTGGCCGCCGCGGGGATGCCGCAGGTCGGGGGTGGCTTTGGACGAAAAGCAGCAGCGGCGCGCGCGGTGAGCTGACGCCTCCTTCCGCGTGCCACCGGCACTGCGCGTGGTCCCGAACACCGGCATTCGCTTCCGTTCTGGATCCATTGCAGTAGCGAGGCCGGTCAGTGCCGCTGCTCGCGCAAAGGAGCAACAACTGCTCGCTGACCGGTCATCGAGCAGATCGGCATGGACTTCGCGGGCGTGTGATGCTAATTCTGGGGCCGTGGCAGGCAAGGCATCGGAGCGGTTCGTCTGGGCAGTCGAGACTCTGGAGGTCCGCCGGGCCGACCGCCTGCTCGAGGTCGGCTGCGGCCACGGCGTCGCGGTTTCCTTGGTCTGCGAGAGGCTGACGACGGGAACGATCACCGCGATCGACCGCTCGCCCAAGATGATCGAGATGGCGACGCGGAGGAACCGCGAGCACGTCGACGCGGGCAGGGCTCTGTTCGAGGCCATCGCGCTGGAGGACGCGGACCTCGGCGATCGGCGCTTCGACAAGGTCTTCGCCTTCAACGTCGCTCCCTTCTGGCAGCAGCCGGAGAGGGCGCTCGGTGCCGTCCGCGAGCACCTCGCCCGGGATGGGGCCGTCTACATCTTCTGGGACGCGCGCCACTTCGCGCCGGAGGGAGCCCGGGACCTTGGGAACGAGCTGGCCGACCGGCTACGCGAGGGCGGATTCTCCGTCGACAGGGTGCTAGTCGAGGACCTGCGCCCGGTCCCCGCGGTCTGCGCGATGGGCCGGCCCCAGGGCGGATGAACATGGACCGCGACACCATCATTTGCACTTCTGCAATCGAGTCAACCCGGTCGGCAGCAGCTGCCGGGTTTCGCGCGAAGGAGGAGTGCGCCGGGGGACATGTCAGACACCCCCAGATCGTCCAGGGCGAGAGCCAGATAGCGGCGGGCTTGGACGATTGCCTTTGCGCAGGAGCAGAACCGGTGTCCCGTAGGGGATCGCTCTGCGTGCCGTAACCGATGAGTTTGGCGCGCCGATACGGTCTCAACCAACATTGACCACCCGATGAGAAAGGAACCGCGACGGTGAAGCTGACGACCATGACGCAAGTCTCCGTCGATGGAGTGATGCAGGGAAACGGCGGGTCGGATGACGACCGCAGGAACGGATTCGAGCGCGGCGGATGGGCCCTGGGGAAGGGGGACGACGAGACCAGGACGTTCATCAACCAGACCTACCAGCGCGCCGACGCGTTCCTGTTCGGCCGGTGGACCTACGAGCTCTTTGCTGGCTCCTGGGGCGCAATCGAAGAGATGCGCGCCCACCCCATCGGCGTGGCGTTGAATGAGAAGCCGAAGTATGTGGCATCGAACACGCTCACCGAAGCGCGCTGGGCGGATACGACCGTCCTCTCCGGTGACCTCGCGGCGGCCATCAGCGAGCTGAAAGCCAAGCGGGCGGGTGAGCTGCAGGTGCACGGCAGCGGCGCCCTGACCCGGTGGCTGCTCGAGAACGACCTCGTTGACGAGATGAATCTGCTCATCGTCCCGGTGGTCCTCGGCCAGGGCACGCGGCTGTTCCCCGACACCGGCCCGGACATGGCGCTTGAACTGGTCGACTCGCGAACCGACTCAAAGGGCGTAACGATCCAGGTCTACCGGCCTGCCGGGCGCCCGCAGTATGCGAGCTAAAGCGCGTGACATAGGCCGCCGCAGTCTGTGAGAGTCGATCTGGCGAGACGACGGCGTGCATGACACCCGGGAGCGCAGCGATGCAAAGGCGAATCGCTCCGGGCGCGGCCCTGCATCCATAGTCGCACCGGCATCCCGGAGCTGGCGCCGACAAGTCTCCGAATGCGCAAGCAAGCAGCGCTCGCGCTCCGACCGATCGGGCGTTCCGCTCAAGAACCCTGAACGGCACACGCGTGCCGCTGAGCAGGGACTTCGCTGCCGAGCGGCGCCTGCGTGTGCCGTAAGGGTGGTTCGCTGATGTGTGCCGGTCAAGGGACGTCAAACGAAACATCCGGGCTCTCGATTCGGCACGGCAGCAGGCGTCCGAGCCGCCCTCTCTAAGGCTCCCCCAGTGGACGAGCAGGAGGCGCCTCACACTGAGCGTGAGAGGCTTCTGCTTCCGCGTGCAACCGACACTCCCCGGGACGCTGTTGAGGACACGAACCGGCTTCCCCTTTGGGTGACGAGCGGGCACCGCCCAAGCATGGTGCGGCGCCCACCCGTCGGCCGACCTACTGTCCGAGCGCCGTCACCGCCGGGATCAGCGGTGGGCGCCTGCCGTGCACGGTCTCGACGATCTCTCCGGCGTCAATCCCCTCCAGGTAGACCGAGGTGATCCCGAGATTGGCGTGACCGAGCTGGCGTTGGATCACGTTAAGCGACACCCCCTCACGTGCCATCTCAACGGCGTGGGCGTGACGGAGCTGGTGCGGCGCGAACCGCCGCCGCACCCCCGCCCTCACCGCCAGGCGACGGAACTGGGTGCGGACCGAGGGCGCCGACCAGGGCTGCCCGGCCGTCGGTCCCCGAAGTACGCAGAAGACGGGGCCAGGTGGCAACCCAACTCGATGCCCGAGCCAGGGGCGAAGCTGCTGCCAGCCCCACTCGTCCATCCCCACCTCGCGGCGACGGCCGCCCTTCCCCCGGCGGACCAGCATCGCCCCACGACCGGGCTCGAGGTCGCGCTCGGCGAGGGCCAGCGCCTCCGAGATCCGAAGCCCGGCGCGCCACAGCACCACGATCAGGCCCCGAAGGCGCAGGCCAACAGGGGCGTCTCCAGCCTGGCGCATAACCGCCATGATCTCCTCGACCCTGGGAGGGTCAGCTGGATAGCGGCGGCCCTTGTTCCTCCGGGGCCGACCCGCAAGGTACTCCGGGTTCGTCGCTGGCGAGCGTCGCCTGCCTGCGGCGTCGATGGTGATCTGCATGGTCTCCCTCCTTGAGTACTGCGTGAACTCGTGTGCTCACGCTCCCCGCCAACAAAACCCCCGCGTTAGCAGGGGTTTTGTTTAATCGGGGCGACTGGATTTGAACCAGCGGCCTTTCGGCCCCAGCCGTGCCACGCGATTGCGAGAGCGACCGCCGAGGTCTTGCCGACTTCTCCTCTTCGTCCGGAGCGAAAGCTCGACTCCGCGGCGCTTCGCAGCTGCTTTGCCCTGGACGCGGCGATGCGCCGCGGGCAACGGGTGCGCGCCGGCAGGCTATGTCCGGGCGCGCTGCAGGACACCCTTCACCGCAGCGTCGCTCGTCTCGAGCATCTCCGCGACCTCTGCCGCTCGGAAACCGACTACGTCGCGCAGCACGAGCACCGCCCGGTGTCGCGGCGGCCGCTGCTGGAGGCGGCCACAAACGCCAGCGAGACCGCCTCGTTGCAGCTGGAGCTTCCGCCGGTACGGTCGATGAGCTCGCGGACGCCTGCTCGTCTCCCGCGCGGGCGCGGAAGAGCGTTCGCTCGGCCACGACGGCATTCCTCGCATAGCATTTCGTTCCGGCCCGCGGTGGTGTCTAAGCAAACGGACCCCAACCGACGACGATCGAGATCGAATGAACAGGAGGCAGGCAATGACGCAGCACAAAGTGGGGAAGCGAGAGGAGTGGCTTGCCGCCCGCCGCGAGCTCCTCGAGCGCGAGAAGGAACACATGCGGCAGGGCGACGAGCTCGCTCGCCGGCGCCAGGAGCTGCCCTGGGTACCGATCGAGAAGGAGTACGTCTTTGAGACGGACGAGGGGCAGAAGACCCTGGCCGAGCTGTTCGACGGCCGCTCGCAGCTTCTCGTCTACCACCTCATGTTCGGCTACGGGTTCCGGGTCGACGAGGAGAATCCGGGATGCACCGGCTGCTCGTTCGCCGCCGATCACTTCGACGGCGCGGTCCCGCACCTCAACGGCCGCGACGTAACCCTGGTGGCCGAGTCGATCGCGCCGCTCGAGGAGCTTCATCCGTACCAGGAGCGAATGGGCTGGCGGTTCCCCTGGGTCTCATCCCTCGGCAGCGAGTTCAAGTACGACTTTGGAGCCGCCTTCACCGAGGAGCAGCAGCGGAGCGGTGCCGAATACAACTTCCGCCACTGGGACCAGCCCGAGCCGCAGAAGGAGGGGATGAGCGCCTTCGCGATCGTGGATGGGGTCGTTCACCACACCTACTCGACTTACGCGCGCGGTGTCGAGCAGCTGATGGGGACCTACCGGATGCTCGACATGGCGCCGCTCGGTCGTAACGAGGAAGGCCTGGAGTTCGGACCGGCCTGGTGGCGCCGCAACGACGAGTACCAGGACGCCGCTGCCGGGGAGACCGGCTGAAGAGCGAGGACCAAGCCGGATTCGCTCTCCGTTTGAAGCAGGCGTCCCGGTCGAGGCTCGCGACACGGTCGGAACGGACGAGAAGGAGCAGCGGAACGGGCCTCGCTCAGAGTGCCTCCCTTGCGCGAAACCCAGCACTCAGCAGCTGCAGTGCCCCTAATCGCGCAAAGCGAGAGTTCAAGCCGGAGTGCCACCACTCCCACCCATTCACAGAATTTCAGGAGGGACTCGCTCTGCCGGTGATCGAGGTCGCGGCGTGACCGCGCGGCTACTCCGACAGCCCGGCGGCTTCGAGGGCCTCTTCTCGCGTCCAGTACTCGCGGGCCCGTGCGATCTTCCCGTCGCGAATCGTGTTGACGCCGGCGAAGCTCAGCGTCAGCTCCGCCTCGGCGCTGGTCCCCTTCGGACGTCCGCTGGCGCGCATGACCACGATCACCGTGTCCTCCCCTCGATGACCTCAACCGGCTCGACTCTCACATCATCGAACTTCTCGACCCAGTCCTCCATGTAAGCGCGCAGTGCGTCCTTGCCATGAATCGGGCCAGGGTCATCGATTGCACCTTCAACCGCCTGGTAGTCGACATCGTCCGTGAAGTATTCGAGCCACCCGTCAACCCCGTCGCGAGCAAACGCATCGGCGGCAGCTTGAACAACTCCGACGTTCTCCTTCGACATCGCCCACGCAGTATCTCGCTCAGCCCCGCGGGCCGCCAGTGCCAGGGCCGCCAGGAGTCGTGCCACCTCAACTCTGGCGAGCTTCCGCTTCCGCGTGCGAGCGGCACTGCTGGGGGCGCGATGGACCCTGTCGTTGGCTTCCGCTTTCGCTTGCGAGCAGGGGCGGGATCTCCGACTGGACGATGTCCGCGGCCCTCGTCAACGCATCCAGGCCGCACCTGCCTCAGACGAGGATGCAAATTGGATGTTCGAACAGGTTCTCGCCCGAATTCGGCTGGGGGTTTCGTGCCTGGAGAGCACCCACAGCCTAGATCGGCTGCAGCCGCAATCAACGCCTCTCGATACGCCAAGAAGACGCGGATTTCCAGGAACAAAATCGGGGCGACTGGATTTGAACCAGCGACCTCTCGGCCCCCAGCCGAATGCGCTACCAGACTGCGCCACGCCCCGAGGGTTCAGCGCGGCTCCGGGGAGCCGCTATCTCGGCTCATCCTACGCCGAAGCGGGCGACCGGACTCGAACCGGCTCCGGGAGCTTGGAAGGCTCCAATGCAACCAATTACACCTCGCCCGCGCGGGGGCCGATTATAGGTTCGGCCGACTGCATGGGCCGGATGGTTCGCGTCCGCCCGAGGAGGGCGCTACGGTTCCGCGCCTCGCTGTTCTGAGGGCGAAACTCCGCCCCTGGGGGGTGGTTCTAGCTGCAGGGCGTGCGCCCTCACCCGCCGATGAATCCCCCTCGACTCGCATGAGCCCGCCTTCGACTCAAAGAACGATCAGCCGAGCCTCGCCGTCCACTGGTGGTGTCGGTCGCAATCTTGGCCCTGGCCGGCGCCCTCACCCTGGGGCTCGCGACCCGGGACGCCGAGGGCGCCTCGCCGACGAACGTCATCTTCATCCTCACTGACGATCAGACAGCCGGCGAGCTGGCGGTAATGCCGAATACCCAGGCCCTGATCGGCAGCCAGGGGGCGACCTTCCGGAGGGCATATGCCTCCTATCCGCTCTGCTGCCCGTCGCGGGCGACGCTGCTCAGCGGCCAGTACATGCACAACCACGGCATCCGGGGCAACCTCCCGCCGTTTGGCGGCTGGGAGAACTTCAAGCCCCACGAGCCCGACGCGCTGCCGGTCTGGACCAAGGACAGCGGCTACTACAACATCCAGATCGGCAAATACATGAACGGCTATGGGCCGACCGCATCCGACCCCGCACCGGTTCCGGACGGCTGGGACGAGTGGTACGGGAAGGTCTCCGAGCCCTCCGTCTACTTCAACTACAACCTGCTCGAAAAGACCGGGCCGAGCGACGGCCCCGAGGTGAAGTTCTACGGCGGCGGCCCGAGCGACTACCAGACCGACGTCTTGGGGCAGAAGGCCAGGGAATTCATCGACGGCCTCGACGGCTCACAGGAGCCGTTCATGATGAACCTCTGGTTCAACGCCCCCCACGGCCCGTTCGAGCCGGCTCCTCGCCACCTATTCACCCTCGCGGGCACCGGCCTCCCGAAGGTGCCGGGCTTCAACGAGAAGAACATCTCCGACAAGCCAAGGTGGCTGCAGAAGCAGGCCCGCAAAAGGTTCGGCAAGGGCCTGAAGCGGACGATCACCAGCGAGCGGCTCCGGCGAGTGGAGCAGCTGCTCTCGGTCGACGAGGCGGTTCGGAGGCTCTTCGATTCGCTCACCGAGGCGGGGATCCTCGACGACACCTACGTCATCTTCGCCTCCGACAACGGCTTCTTCCGCGGCGAGCACCGGATCGTCGGCGGCAAGTACCTGCCGTATGACCCCTCCTCGAAGGTCCCTCTGCTGATCCGGGGGCCGGGGATTCCCGCCGGCACGGTCAGCGATGAGCTCGTCTCGCTTACGGACCTGCCGGAGACGATCCTGGAGATCGCGGGCTCGCCCGACCCCTCGCTCGACGGCCGCTCCCTGCTTCCCTACGCCCAGAACCCGGCGGCGCGCTCGGCCCGCCCGATCCTGCTCGAGGCCGATACCGGCCCCGGTCGCGGCAATGCCGGGCCCGACGCCGCCTCGTCAGCGAGCCTCGCGCACACCGCCGTCGCCAAGGCGAGGCTCGCCGGCAGGAAGGGAGTCAAGAACCTCGACCAGGAGAAGGACCCGATCAAATCGCTGAAATCCGCCGCCAACGGGAACTTCGCCCCCGCCTACAAGGCAATCCGCACCGACCGCTACCTCTACGTCCTCTACGCCAACGGGCAGACCGAGCTCTACGACATGCTCTACGACCCGGCGCAGCTCCGCTCGTTGGCGGCCGACCGGCGGTTCAAGCCGGTGCGCAACTACCTCTTCAATGCGCTCGTCTCGCTCGCCACCTGCGCCGGCGCGAGCTGCCGCGCCGACATCCCTCCCGAGCCGTTGCCCCTGAAGCACAAGCCGGGGGCAAAGACCGGCAAGCCGGTCAACTAAGTCGCGCCCGCCTAGCGCTTAGGTCCGACGAATGAGTCAAGGACTGCGACGCTATCGCGGTGGGAGACCGAGATGTTGCGAGGGTTGGACTGGGTCCAGCGGATCCCAAGCAGGTCGCAGTGGTCGCAGAAGATCCCGCGGATATCGGCTGAGTAGTTGGTGAAGAAGTAACGCGGGTATTCATAAAGCCCGACGCGTCCGCTCGGGAGCTTCACTGAGAACCGGTTGATGCACCGTGAGCCGTCGGAGTGGATCAGGCCTCGGATGAACTCGCGGGTGTACTGATGGGTAATTGCCAGTTGCCAAGGCAGCAGCGCAATCTTCCGCTGGTGCTTTAGCCCTGGCCCGTGCTGGGGGATGAGCCGAGGCCAGTCGCGTCTGTAGCAGTAGACGACGCAAACACTTCCGCCGTTGCGGTCGCGGCTGTGTGCAGGGGACCCGACGCACGACTCAATCGCGCGCTCGCATTCCCGGGCAATGCTCGGGTAGCTGGCGTCCAGGCTGAAATGCAAGCCATAAGTTCGTCCGTGCCAGCTGAGCCAACCGTCTCCGAGATACATGCCAAGTAGATAGCTGTAGGCGGCCTCATTGAGCGGTCGCAGAAGGGGTGGAGCAGGCCGCCGGCTCGGTGGACCGGCGGAACGCCAGTTCTGGACGGTCGCACGCGGAATTCCCAATTGGCGCCCGATCTCGTAGTCGCTGAGTCCGCACCGCGACATGTCGAGAGCCGCGCGAACGATCTCATTGGGATGTGCTCGACCTCGCATGGATCGAACGTATGTTCCCATCCCTGACGGACGTAGCGGAGCGAGCCAGAACGCGGAGTTCCCAAGTAGGCAAGGGCTACGATTGCCGCTCCTCGGGGCACTGTGGTCAATGGCTAACCAGCCGGCCTCCAAAGCCGGAAATCCAGGTTCGAATCCTGGGTGCCCCGCTACCAGCCCCGGCGGGCGGAGACCGCGCGGCGCGTGGTTCGGCGGAGCTCCTCGATCGGCGTTCCCTTCTCGACGTAGCCATCGGCGCCGCGCTCGAGCGCCGACTCGCTCATCCGATCGGCCGAGAACCCGGAGAGGATCACGATCGCGATCTCGGGGGCGCGGCTGCGGATCTCAGCGATCGCCGCGAAGCCATCCATGTCCGGCATGGAGAGATCGAGGAGAACCGCCTCGGGGCGCTTCTCGGCGATCCCCTCGAGCGCGCTGCGCCCATCGCCTGCCTCGCCGACGACCTCGAACCCCGGGTCGTCCTCGATCCCGAAGCGGATCAGCTCGCGCAGCTCAGGGACGTCATCGACCAGGAAAACGGAGATGGGCCGCTCCTCGGTCTTTGCGCCGACTGAAACCTGCCAGGTCATCCTTGACCTCCTGTGCGGGCCCCGGCCCCCTCCGGCCACCCTCCTCGGTGGGTTGCGCGGCATTCTGTCAGAGGCCGAGGTCCGCGGGATCCGCAAAAAAAAGGCGCACCGGGCGGCCGTAGAATCAACCTCCCGCGGGCGTGGTGGAATCAGGAAGACACGCCGGCTTTAGGTGCCGGTGCTCGAAAGAGCTTGGGGGTTCGAATCCCTCCGCCCGCACTCTTTGATCTGGCGCACGGCCCGCCCAGACCATAGACTTGCTCGCCATGGAAGCGGGAGCGATCCGTCCCGGATACGAGCTCTGGCGGCCTAACAGGGAGAAGCCCGAGGCGAGGAGCACTCGCGTGGTCGTCGTCTTCCTGCTCCTGGTCACAGCCGGGCTCGCCCTCGTGATCACCGTCGGCGGCTGGGAGCGCCTCGAGGGCGGCAAGATCTTCGCGGTCGGCTACATCCTCCTCTACCTCCTGTTCGCCTTCCTGGTCGCCCGCTGGAACCGCGGCGTGCTTCCGGTCGTGTCGGCGCTGGCGATCATCCTCGCGATCTTCGCCGGGATCGCCGCCCCGGCCTGGTTCAGCCGGGCGAAGGACGGCCTCGACAGCCCGGCGCTGCCGGAGGAGCTGCTCGGCCTCCTCACCCTGCTGCTGGTCCCCGTCCAGGTGATCCTGATCGCGGTGTCGATGGTCGCCTTCAACCAGGAGTGGCACGTCGAGGAGGAGCGCCCGATCGGCGAGGAGCTGCCTCCGGACGGGGAGGGGCCGGCGGAGCCGGCACCGATTCCCGCCCGGCCGCCGGCGAGCAGGCGCGCAGGCACTCGCGCCACCGGCCGCCCCGGCGGCAGCAGCCGCATGAGCCCCCGGCGGCCTAAAAAAGCCTGAGCGGGGGCTCGATCAGCGCCGGACCGTCCTGACGGACGTCATTGACCGCGTCGGAGACCTCGGTCAGCTCGAGGTCGTCGGTCGGGACGAGCAACTGAGCGACCTCCTCCCCGCTCCGCTCCCGATCCAGCCAGGCCGCCTCTGCCTCGGGCGCCAGGATCACCGGCATCCGGTCGTGGATCGGCGCCACCAGCTCCCCGGGCGGACAGGTGACGATCGTGCATGAATGGATCGACGAGCCGTTGGGCCGCTTCGCCCGCGCCCAGAGACCGGCGAAGGCGAAGGGCTCGCGCCCCGGCCGGGTGATCCATACCGGCGGCTTGCCGGTCTCCGTCGCCCGCCACTCGTAGAACCCATCGGCCGGGATCAGGCAGCGGAAGCCGCCCTCGAAGGCATCGCGGAAAGCCGGCGCCTCCGCCACCGTCTCGGCCCGCGCGTTGATCAACAACCGGTCGAAGTCGTCGGGGTCGGCGTAGTGCGGAATCAACCCCCAGCGCAACCGCCCCGCCTCGCGCTCGCCGGTCTCCCGGTCGACGCGTAACGCGAGCACGGGATCGGTCGGCGCGATGTTGAAGCGCGGCTCCGCCTCGATCTCAACCGACTCGCGGAGGTCGAAGCGGAAGCGCAGCAAGCGCGGATCCGGATCGGTGAGAGTGAAGCGCCCGCACATGGCAAATGCCGGAGGTGGGACTCGAACCCACACGTCCCGAAGGACCATCGGTTTTGAGCCGATGCTGTCTACCAGTTCCATGCACTCCGGCCCACGGGGAACCATAGCCCTGCCTTAGGGCGATAATCCGCGCCCGTGGACGCCGCCGGCCGCATGGAGCTGATCAAGGAGCTGTGCTCGTTCGAGGGCCGTGGCCCGGGCACCGACGCCGAGCGCAGGGCCGCGAACATGCTCGCCGGGCGGTTGCGGCAGACCGGCCGCCGGGCGGAGATCGAGCCGACGTTCGTCCACCCCCAGTACGCGGTCGTTCACCTTCTCCACGCGGCCCTCGCGATCGCCGGCAGTGTGCTCGCCACGGTGCAGCCGGCCGCCGGCTTCGCCCTCGTTCTCGCCGCCGCCGCCTCCACCTATCTCGACCTCAACACCCGCTTCTACCTGGTCCGCTCGCTGCTCTTCCGCCGCGCCTCCCAGAACGTCGTCTCTCCCGGGTCCCGCCCGAGGCGCCGGTCCGCCTGATCCTCTCCGCCCACTACGACGCCGCCCGCACCGGCTGGGTCTTCTCCAGGCGCCTCCGGCAGGGCGAGCGGCCGGGCGGGCGCCCCTCCCCGGGGCCGTTCCGGATCTTCTTCTGGGGAGGCCTCGCACCGCTGCTGCCGCTCCTCGGCCTGCGGATGGCCGGCGTCGACGCCGCCTGGCTGGGGGCGCTGCAATCGGTGCCGACGATCCTCCTGATCGTCGCCGCCTTCTTCCTGATCGACATCGCCCTCTCCGACACCGTCCCCGGCGCCTACGACAACGCCTCCGGCGTCGCCGCGGTGCTCTCGGCCACCGACCAGCTGGAGACGGAGCCACCCGCGAACCTCGACCTCTGGGTCGTGCTCCCCGGATCCGAGGAGTCGATGTGCGAGGGCATGCGCGCCTTTGCTCGGGCCCACCGCAAGCGGTTCGACCCCGAGCGCACCTACGTCATCAACGTCGATTCGGTCTCCCACGGCGACCTCAACTACGAGGTCAGCGAGGGCGCTGTCGTCAGCCTGCCGCTCGACGGCGAGCTGGTCGAGCTCTGCGAGGCGCTCGCCGGCGGCAACGGCCTCGCCGCCGAGCCACTCCGCTACTCGCTGCTCGACGACGCCCTCCCCCCGCGGAACGCCGGCATGCACGCGATCACGATCCGGGCGACGGACGGCGGCTCCCCGGCCCCCTGGTACCACACCCTCGAGGACACCCCTGAGCGGGTCGACGAGGAGGCTCTCGCCCGGGCAACCGAGTTCGTCGTCGCCCTCGCCCGTCTCCTCGACCGCGATGCCGGCCGCCGGACCGCGCCCGCTCCGCCCGCCGAGGCGGCGGCGCCGTGGTGATATAAGCGGGCGGTGGCCCGGGGAGCAGAGGTCGAGAGGGCGAGCAAAGGCCGCGCGCGCGGGGAGAAGCTCTGGGAGCCGAGTGCGGAGGCGATCGAGCGCTCGCAGCTGACCCGTTACCGCCGCTGGCTGGCGGCGGAGCGCGGGGTCGAGGCCGATGACTACGCGGAGCTGTGGAAATGGTCGGTCGACGAGCTCGAGGACTTCTGGGCCTCGATCTGGGACTACTTCGAGGTGATCGCATCCCGCGGAGGAGACCAAGGCGGCCGCGGAGCCGAAGGCGAGGAGCCGCCGTATGAGCAAGTCCTCGCCGAGCGAACGATGCCCGGAGCCCGCTGGTTCGAGGGCGCCGAGCTCAACTACGCCGAGCACATCTTCCGGGGCAAGGCCGATGACGAGGTCGCCGTCGTCTACGCCTCGGAGCTGCGAGATCTCGGCGAGCTCCGCTGGGGTGAGCTCCAGGAGCAGGTCGGCGCCTGCGCCGAGGCGCTCCGATCGCTCGGTGTCACCCGCGGCGACCGGGTGGTCGCCTATCTCCCCAACGGTCCCGAGGCCCTGATCGCCTTCCTCGCCAGCGCCAGCCTCGGGGCGATCTGGTCGAGCTGCTCCCCGGACTTCGGCAAGGCGAGCGTCGTCGACCGCTTCACCCAGATCGAGCCGAAGGTGCTGTTCGCCGTCGACGGCTATCGCTACGGCGGCAAGGACTTCGACCGGCTCGAGACGGTGGCGGAGATCGCCGCCGAGATCCCGAGCCTCGAGCGAATCGTCGTCGTCCCCTACCTGAGCGACTCACCCGCGCTCGCCGTGCTCGAGCGCCGCGAGGACGGCCCAGCGCCGATGACCTGGCAGCAGCTCCTCGACCTCGGCGAGGGCGCGGACCTCCGCTTCGAGCGCGTTCCCTTCGACCACCCGCTCTGGGTCCTCTATTCCTCCGGGACCACCGGCCTGCCGAAGGCGATCGTCCAGGGGCACGGCGGCATCCTCCTCGAGCAGTTGAAGAAGTCGAACCTCCACCTCGACCCCCAGGACGGTGACCGGATCTTCTGGTTCACCACCACCGGCTGGATGATGTGGAACCTCCTGATCGGCGCCCTGCTGACGCCCGCCTCGATCGTCCTCTACGACGGCAGCCCGGGGGCGCCCGACATGGGCGTCCTCTGGGACCTGGTCGAGCGCACCGGGATCACCTGCTTCGGCACCTCCGCCTCCTACATCGCCGCCTGCATGAAGGACGGGATCGAGCCGGGCCAGGGCCGCGACCTCTCGCGGCTGCGCGCGATCGGCTCGACCGGCTCGCCCCTCTCCCCGGAGGGGTTCGAGTGGATCTACGAGCATGTCGGCGAGGACACCTGGCTGTTCTCAACCAGCGGCGGCACCGACGTCTGCACCGCCTTCGTCGGCGGGGTGCCGATCCTCCCGGTCTACCGCGGCGAGCTCCAGGGCCGCTCTCTGGGGGCGGCGATCGAAGCCTTCGACGAGGACGGCAACGCCCTCGTCGACGAGGTGGGCGAGCTGGTGATCACCGAGCCGATGCCCTCGATGCCGATCTTCTTCTGGGGCGACGACGACGGCTCCCGCTACCGGGCGAGCTACTTCGACCAGTACCCGGGCGTCTGGCGGCACGGCGACTGGATCGAGATCACCTCGAGGGGGACGGCGGTGATCTACGGGCGATCCGATTCGACGATCAATCGCCAGGGAGTGAGGATGGGAACCAGCGAGATCTACCGGGCCGTGTCCGGGATCGACGAGGTGTTAGACGCGCTGGTGGTCGACGTGCCGAAGCCCGGGACCGAGGGGTGGATGCCCCTGTTCGTGGTCCTCCGCGAGGGTGCGGAGCTGGACGACGACCTCACCGCCGAGATCAAGCGGCGGATCCGGGAGCAGTGCTCTCCGCGACACGTACCCAACGAGGTCTTCCAGATCGCCGAGGTTCCGCGAACGCTGAGCGGCAAGGCGCTCGAGGTGCCGGTGAAGCGA
Source organism: uncultured Solirubrobacterales bacterium (assembly GCA_963818205.1). Lineage (GTDB taxonomy): Bacteria > Actinomycetota > Thermoleophilia > Solirubrobacterales > 70-9 > CAVVYV01. The sequence continues at coordinate 60,321 of CAWFRG010000008.1, read as the reverse complement.
ATCCTGATGGGCGAGGCGCCGGAGCGGGCCGCCAGCCGCGACTCGCTCGCCAACCCCGCGGCGCTCGATTACTTCGTCGAGCTCGCCGGCCGCATCGCAGCCTGATTCGCCGCTTCTTGACGGACTCCCGGTGAACCAGATTGCGGTAGGGCACGTAGGACACCTCAGCCAACCACCGATTCACCGTGACCGCCGCAGACATCCCATCCCGCGAGAGCTGGAAGCAGGATCTCGCCCCCCACCTGGAGGTCGACCGCAGGCGGAGCCTCGGGCAGATTGCGAGCGTCGTCGTGCCTTACCTCGCCGTCTGGATCCTCGCTGTCCTGATCCAGCCGAGCGCCCCGGTCGCGATCGCTCTCGGCCTTGTCGCGACGGTCTTCCTGACCCGCATGTATTCGCTCTTCCACGACCTCACCCACAACTCGATGTTCGATGCGCGGCGGGCGAACAGCCGCTGGGGCCACTTCCTCGGCTTCCTCCTGTTCACCCCCTACCGCTGGTGGCAGCGACAGCACGCGGTCCACCACGCGCACACCGGAGACCTCGACCATCGCGGCATCGGCGAGATAAACACGCTGACCCTCGCCGAGTACGAGAGTGCCTCCCGCTTGCGGCGGCTGGTGTACCGCCTCTACCGCAACCCGGTGCTGATGCTGCTGGTGGGTCCAAGCCTCGTGTTCCTGTTCGAGCGCCGGTTCCCTCAGAGGGGCATGACCCCGAGGATCCTGGCGAGCGTAGTAGCGACGAACCTCGCGCTCGTGGCTTGGGCGCTGGGCTGGAGCGCGGTCGTCGGCTGGCCGACCTTCCTGCTGATCCAAGGCACGACTTTGGTGGTCGGCGGAGCCATCGCCGCCTGGATGCTCTACATCCAGCACCAGTACGAGGACACCTACTACCAGGCGCCCGGCAGGTGGAAGTTCGAGCTCGCCGCGCTCCAGGGCAGCTCCTACCTCCAGCTGCCGCGCCCGCTCGCCTGGGCCGTCGGCAACGCCAATTACCACCACGTGCACCACCTGAGCGCGAAGATCCCGAACTACCGCCTGTGCGATGCGCACGAGTCCCACCCGATGTTCCGGCGCACGCCCGTCGTCACGATCCGCAGCAGCATCAAGACCTTCCGCCTGAAGCTGTGGGACACGGAGAGCGAGTCATTGGTGCCGTTTCCCGCGGGACGGCTTCGCCACATAGCCGCGCCCGCGAGCGGCGGCCCACCTCAAGTCGCTCCGGCCTACGGCCTACGGTCCGAGATGGAGCCGCCTGGCGGGCGCTAGACCGGCGTGACCGGGTTTCGCCGCTCGGCGAAATCTCGTTGCTTGGAGTCGGCGAGGGCGAAGCGGCGGACGAGCTCGGCGCGGATCGAATCGGGCTCGATTACCGCGTCGACCACCAGCTCGGAGGCGAGGTGGAGGATGTCGATGTCCTCCGCGTACTCCTCGCGCTTCTCGCGGACGAATCGCTCGCGCTCCTCAGGATCCTCGAGCTTCTGGATCTGGTTGAAGAACACCGCGTTGATCGCCGCCTCGGGCCCCATCACCGCGATCTGGGCCTGCGGCAGCGCGATGCAGGCGTCCGGCTCGAAGGCGGGGCCGGCCATCGCGTAGAGCCCCGCGCCGTACGCCTTTCGGACGATCACCGAGAGCTTCGGCACCGTCGCCTCGGAGACGGCGCTGATCATCTTCGCGCCGTGGCGGATGATTCCCTGGCGCTCGACCTCCTTGCCGATCATGAAGCCGGGGACGTCGGCGAGGAAGAGAAGGGGCACGTTGAAGGCATTGCAGGTCCAGATGAAGCGAGCCGCCTTGTCGGCCGAATCGACGAACAGCACCCCGCCCTTGACCTTGGGCTGGTTGGCGACGACGCCGATCACCCGGCCGTCGAGGCGGGCGTAACCGACCACCAGCTCCTTCGCCCAGCGCTCCTGGACCTGGAGCAGCGAGCCGTCGTCGACGAGCGTCTCGACCAGCTCGACGACGTCGAACGGGTCCTTCTCGTTGTCCGGGACGATCGCGGAGACTGAGCGCCCGGATCGCGGCTCGGCCGGCGGCGCGGTGGGCGGCGCCTCGCGCCAATTAGAGGGCATGTAGGAGAGATAGCGGCGAGCGAGGTCGATCGACTCCTCGTCCGAGGAGGTGAGGAAGTGCCCGCAGCCGGAGACCCCGGTGTGCATCCGGGCGCCGCCCATCTCCTCCAGCGTCACCTCCTCCCCGATCACCATCTGCGCCATCCGCGGCGAGCCCAGGTACATCGAGGCGTTTCCGTCGCGCATGATCACCACGTCACAGAAGGCCGGGATGTAGGCGCCCCCGGCGGCGCTCGGACCGAACAGGAGGCAGATCTGCGGAACCTGGCCGGAGAGCCGGACCTGGGTGTGGAAGATCCGCCCGGCGCCGCGGCGCCCGGGGAACATCCGGACCTGGTCGGTGATCCGGGCGCCGGCTGAGTCCACCAGGTAGAACATCGGCACCTGCTGACGCAGCGCCCGCTCCTGGATCCGGAGGATCTTCTCCACCGTCTTCGGCCCCCATGAGCCCGCCTTTACCGCCGGGTCGTTGGCCATCAGCGCGACCGTGCGGCCACCCACCGTGCCCATCCCGGTCACCACCCCGTCGGCGCCGAGCCCATCCTGCTCCCAGTTGGCGAGCAGCCCTTCCTCGGCGAGCGACTCGGGGTCGAGTAGGCGGCTGACCCGCTCGCGCACCGGGAGCTTCTCCTGCTCGGCCACCTTCTGGCGGTGGCGCTCGGGGCCGCCCTCGAGCGCCGCGTCGAGCGCCGCCTTGATGTCAGTCATCGGAACCGCTCAGGTCGCCTCGACCTGGTCCTCTTCCCCGACGTCCACGTCCTCGTCCGGGCGCAGATTGCCCTCCGACTCGTTCTTGTCCCGCTCGAGCGGATCGAGCTCCTCGGGGGCGGCAAACGGATCCGGGCCCGAAGGGCGGTGCTCCTTGACGGCCTCGGCGAGCTTGCCGGCAAGCTTCTCGCTGTCGCCGAGGACGTCGTCGCGACGGCGAACGAGGTCGCCGATCAAAGCTTCGATGTCCTCCCGGCGCTGGGTGCCCTCCTCGACGATTCGGCCCGCCTGCGCCTGCGCGGAGGCGATCGTCTCCCGGGCGTCCTGGTCCGCCTGGGCGGTGATGGCGGCGGCCTTCTCGTCGGCGGACCTCCGGGTCTCCCCGCTGTAGGCGTCGGCGGCGCTGCGGGTCTCCTGGGAATAGGTGTCGGTCTCGCCTCGCGTCTCCTCGGCCTCGGCGTTGGCGGTGTTGATCGTCCCCCGCGCTTCCTCCTCGGCCTCGGCGCGGATCTGCTGGGCGCTCTCCTCCGCCTGGGCGAGGATCGCGCCGGTGCGCTGGCCGACTCGCTCCAGCTCCCGCTTGACGGTGTCCGACCGCGATTCGTCTCCACCGCCGGTCTCGAGCCAATCGGCGAGGCGGGCGAGGAACTTCTCGACCTCGTGCTTGTCGTATCCGCGACGGGCGGAGGGGAAGGTCGCGTTCCTGATCCGGTCGAGGCTGGTCTGATCGACTCCCATGCTGGCTCCTGACTCGGTTCCTTGGAAAGTCCCCGCTACTCCGGTTCCACCGGAACCGGGCTCTCACCAGAGTAATCGTAGAAGCCCCTCCCCGACTTCCTCCCATAATTTCCTGCAGCGACCAGCTTTCTCAGAGTTGGCGGCGCGGCGAATCGCTCCTCCCCGTAGGCGGACTCCATCACCTCGGAGATCGCCGCCAGGGTGTCGAGCCCGACGAAGTCCGCCAGCGTCAGCGGGCCCATCGGATGGCTGGCGCCGGCCATCATCCCGGTGTCGATGTCCTCGATCGAGCCCACGCCCTGCTCCTGGGCCCGGATCGCGTCGAGCATGTAGGGCACCAGCAGGCGGTTGACGATGAAGCCGCGGTTGTCCTTGGCGGCAACCGTCGTCTTGCCGAGCTTCTTGCCCACCTCGAAACCGAGGTCGTAGGCCTCATCGCCGGTCTTCTCGGCGCGGACCACCTCGAGCAGCGGCATCACCTGGGCGGGATTGAAGAAATGAAGGCCGAGGAAGCGATCGGCGCGCTTGGTCGCGTCGGCCTGGTCGGCGACCGAGAGTGAGGAGGTGTTGGTGGCGAAGAACGCGTCGCCCTTGACGATCCCGTCAACCTCGGCCCACATCTCCTTCTTCAGCCCGAGGTCCTCGGTGATCGCCTCAATCACGAGGTCGCAGTCGGCGAGGTCGCCATAGTCGAGCGTGGGAGTGATCCGGCCTCGAACGGCGTCGGCGTCGCCCTGTTCCATCTTTTCCTTCTCGACCGCCCGGCCGAGCTGCTTTTCGATCTTTCCAGATCCCCTTGTCGAGAGGTTCCTGGCCGACCTCGCGCACGACGACGTCCCAGCCGGCCTGGGCGCAGATCTGGGTGATCCCGTGCCCCATCAGCCCGCAGCCGAGGACGCCCACCTTGCTGATCGCCATGCGCTTGCCTTTCACTAAACGGGTTGCTCCTCCGACGCTAAACGGGTTGCTCTTCGGCTTCGCCTCGGAGCACCCTCGCGTCATCGGAGCGCCCTCGCATTAATTTGGTGGCGGTCGGGCAGCCTAGACGGTTACTTGCGAGGGCCGTCGCCAGCCCCCGTTACCCTGTGCCCGCTTGACGCTTGGGGGGCCGGAGCTGCGCAACCGTCGAGCCAACAGCGGGTTTAGTGCTGCGATGCGAAAGAGGAGCCGACAAAGAGCGCGTCTGACGATCGCCGGCTGCGTGGCCGCCTTGGTCGTCGGCCTCTCCCTGAGCGCGGTCGGCGTGCCCGCGGGCGCCGCCCCGGCCGAAAACCCGGGCGCTGGGCAGAAGCAGATGCGCAAGGCAAAGCGGGAGAAGCTCCGGCTCGCCAACGCGAAGCAGAAGCGCCCGAACGTGATCGTGATCGAGACCGACGATCAGAACAACGACATGTCGGCGCTGCCGATCGTCCTCGACAAGCTTGGCAGCCACGGCACCACCTTCCGCAACAGCTACGCCTCCTTCCCCCTCTGCTGCCCCTCGCGGGCGACCTTCCTCACCGGCCAGTACGCCCACAACCACCACGTGATCAGCACGGACCTTCCGAACGGCTACAACGGCCTCGACCACACCAACACGCTCGCGGTCTGGCTGCGGAGGTCCGGCTACCGGACGGCAATGGTCGGCAAGTATCTGAACGGCTACGGGCTCAACGACGGGCTGATCGAGCCGGTTGCCGACACGAAGGAGATCCCTCCAGGCTGGAGCGAGTGGTACGCGCTTACAAGCGGCAGCGACCAGCGCCGCTACCAGTACAAGCTGAACGAGAACGGCAAGCTCCAGTACTACGGGACCGGCGCCCGGAACTACGTCACCGACGTTCTCTCCGCCAAGGTCATCGACTTCCTCCAGCGGCGCGCCCCCGGCCCGAAGCCCTTCTTCCTCTGGTTCAACCCCACAGCACCACACGGTGAGGCCGGGGTGCCGTTCAACTCGACCCGCGATCCGCAGCCCGCTCCCCGGTACCTGGGGGCGTTCGGCGATGGGGGTGCGCCGCGAACTCCCAACTTCGACGAGCCCAACGTCACCGACAAGCCGGACTTTGTGCAGGACCAGCCGAGGCTCAGCCAGGGCGACATCGATGACATCGACCGGCGCTGGCGCGGGCGCCAGGAGAGCCTGCTCTCGGTCGACGAAACCGTGAAGCGAATCATCGGCAGGCTGAAGAAGGCCCGCGACCTGCGGAAGACCTACATCTTCTTCACCTCGGACAACGGCCTCCAGCTGGGCGCCCACCGGCTGATCTTCAAGTCCTACCTCTACGAGGAGTCGACCCGGGTGCCGCTGATCGTCCGCGGCCCCCGGTTCCCGGCAGGAGTGGTGCGCGACCAGCTGGTGGCGAACATCGACCTCGCTCCGACGATCGTCGAGATCACCAAGGCCCAGCCGGGGCTGACGATGGACGGGATCTCCCTGCTGCCCCTTGCTGCCAACCCGTCGGCCGCTTCAGGGCGCGACATCCTGCTCGAGAGCTACAACCTGAACGGCTTCGGGATCCGCGACGGCAACTGGATCTTCAACCAGTACCAGAACGGCGACGAGGAGCTCTACAACCTCGCCACCGATCCCTTTGAGCTCGAAAGCCGCACCACGACCCGACGGCCTGGCGGTCAGAGGCGCAGCTCGAGGCCCGCCTGGCGCAGCTGAAGAGCTGCGCCGGCGCCTCCTGCCAGTAGCCCGACCGCTAAGTGGCGGCGCCGAGCTCTTCGAGCTTCCGGCCCATCGCCTCGGCGAGCGCGTTGACGCCGCTCATCGGCCGTACGTAGACGGCCAGCTCGTGAACCTTGCCCTCCCCGTCGAACCGGATCAGGTCGATCCCGTCGAGCTCCCGGTCGCCGACCGAGGCGCTGAATGCGAGGGTGGCGACGTCGCCGGTCTCGACCTGGTCGGTGTAGCGAAAGCCCTCGAATACCTGGACCACCGCCCCGAGGATCATCGCGACCGCCTCGCGGCCCTCGTATGGCTTGAACACCACCGGGCTCTTGAAGGTGACGTCCTCGGCGAACACCTCGCCGATCGCCGAGACGTCCTTCGCCTCGACCGCGGCTCTGAACCGATCGCTCTTCATCGACGGCAGACTATCGGTGCCAGTCGATCGGGCCCGCGGTCAGAAGGTGGGCGCCGAGCGGCCGGCCGAGGACGGCCTGCGCCTCCGAGGAGGCCTCGATCAGCCTCGGCAGCTCCACCCCGGTCCGGACGCCCATCTCCTCCAGCATCGAGACCAGGTCCTCGGTGGAGATGTTGCCGGTCGAGCCCGGGGGCACCGGGCAGCCGCCGAGCTCGCCGAATGAGCTCTCGAAGGAGTCGATTCCCGACTCCAGCGCCGCCAGCACGTTTGCGAGCCCCTGGCCGCGGGTGTTATGGAAGTGGGCGGTGAGCTCGACCGAGGGCAGCCGCTCGCGGGCGAGCTGGAAGAAGTCGCGCACCTGGCGGGGGTTCGCCATCCCGGTGGTGTCGCCGAAGGCGATCTCGGCACAGCCGAAGCCGGAGAGCTGCTCGGCGATCTCGAGGACCCGCTCGGGCTTGACCTCGCCCTCGTAGGGGCAGCCGAAGCTGGTCGAGATCACCCCCTCGCAGCGGATCCCCGCCTCGCCCGCGGCCGCGATCGTCCCGTCGAGGTCGGCGAGCGACTCGGCGATCGACCGGTTGACGTTCTTTCGATTGTGGGTCTCCGAGGCCGACAGGAAGAAGTTCGCCTCCTGGAAGCGGTCGCGCTGTTTAAGCGCCAGGTCCAGGCCCCTCCGGTTCGGGATCAGGACCGAATACGCGACGCCGTCCCGCGGCTCGTACCGGCTCAGCACCTCGGCCCCGTCGGCGAGCTGCGGGATCACATCGGGCCGAACGAATGAAGTCACCTCGATCCGACGCAGGCCGGAGTCGGAGAGCAATCCGAGCAGCCGCACCTTCTCCTCGGTCGGAATCACCTCGGGCTCGTTCTGGAACCCGTCGCGAGGCCCAACCTCGCGGATCTTGACGCTCTCGGGAAGCTCAGCGGCCATCGACTTCAGGGTAGAGGTGGCGCTCTAGTCGCCCGTGACCGAGCCGATCTCGATCACCCGCCGCTCGTGGGTGCCGACGCCGATCGTCCGCTCGCCCTCCTTGACCTCGACCTCGAAGCGGAGCTTCCGCTCGTCCACCACCTCACGGAGCCTGGCGTGGGCGGTGCAGGTCTGGCCCTCGGCCGCCGGAGCTACGTGCTTGATGCAGACCTCGAAGCCGACCGTCGCCTGCCCATCGGGGAGGTTCTCGAAGGAGAGGGCGGCGGCGGTCCGCTCCATCATCCCGATCATCCCCGGGGTGGACAGGACGCTCGCCCCGATCGTCCCGCCGACGTCGGTGAGGAGCCGGTCCTCGACCACGAACTCATCGGTGCGCTCGATCCCGAGCTCGAGACTCATCCCACCATCCCCATTCCCCCGGAGACGCCGATGATCTCGCCGGTGACGTAGGAGGCGTCGTCGGAGGCGAGGAAGGCGACCACGGCGGCGACCTCGTCTGGCGAGCCCAGCCGCCGCAGCTGCGTCCCCGCCTTCATGTTCGCGACGATCTTCTCGCCGATCTCGCCGAACTCGAGCGCCTGCATCAGCAGCGGCGTCTCGATCGGGCCGGGCGCGATCCCGTTCGCATTGACCCCGAACCGGGCGCCCTCGCGCGCCGTCACCTTGGTGAACGCGATCACGCCGCCCTTCGCGGCGGAGTAAACGGCCGAGCCCTTCGATCCGATCCGGCCGGCCTCGGAGGCGATGTTGACGATCCGCCCGTAGCCGGCGTCCTGCATTCCGGGGAGAGCGGCGTGAGTGCAGTTGAGCACCCCGTTGAGGTTGACGGCGATTACCTTCTGCCACTGCTCGGGGGTGGTGTCGACGAAGAAGCCGAACTCGTCGGTGCCTGCGTTGTTGACGAGGATGTCGAGCGTCCCAGTTCGCTCCACCGCAGCCCGGGCGGAATCGAGGTCGGTGACGTCGAGCTGGAGCGCCTCGCACGAGATCTCGCCGGCGACCCCTCTGGCCCCCTCGAGGTTGACGTCGCCGATCGTCACCTGGGCGCCCTCGGCCGCGAGACGGCGGCAGATCGCGGCGCCGATCCCGCTGGCGCCGCCCGTGACCAGCGCTTTTCTGCCCTCGAGCCTCACCGCCCCCAGCATATTCGCCGCCTCCTCGCCTTCGGCTCCGGCGGCGGCTGGGGCGCGCGCCAATAAGCTGCGCGCGGTGGCTGACCCGATCCCGATCATCGGTGGCACCGGTGCCCTCGGCTACGGCCTCGCCCTCCGCTGGGCGCGTGCCGGCCAGCCGACGGTGATCGGCTCCCGCGATCCAGGGCGGGCCCAGGAGGCGGCCGAGCGGGTCAGAGAGATGGTCGAGGGCGCGGAGGTCGAGGGCCTCGAGAACGCCGCCGCCGCCGCCCGCGGCCCGATCGCCTTCCTCACCGTTCCGTTTCGGGCCCAGTCGGAGACACTCACCAACCTCAAGCAGGCGCTCACCCCCGGTCAGATCCTCGTTGACTGCACGGTGCCCACCGCCGCCGCGGTCAGCGGCAAGGCGTCCAGGGCACTCGGCGTCTGGCAGGGGTCCGCCGCCCAGCAGGCCGAGGAGATGGTCCCGGAAGGGGTGATCGTGATCTCGGCGCTTCACTCGGTGAACGCGAAGAAGCTCGCCGAACCTGTGGAGCTCGAGGAGGACGTCCTCGTCTGCGGGGATCGGAAGACGGACAAGGCGCGGGTGGCGGCGCTGATCGAGCTGATTCCAGGGCTCCGAGCTGTCAATGCGGGGGCCCTGGAGATGGCGCGGATAGTCGAGACCCTGACCCCGATGCTGATCGCGATCAACTTCCGCTACAAGTCGCGCGCCGGGGTGAGGATTTCGGATCTCCCGGAAGGCGATCCCTGGGAGTGAGTGAGATCGAGCGCTGTGTGGTGCTCGCCGGCGGCACCGGCGGCGCCAAGCTCGCCGCCGGGATGCAGGACCTGCTCGGCGAGGAGCTAACGGTGATCGCCAACACCGCCGACGACGTCGAGCTGCTCGGGGTCGACGTCTCCCCCGATCCCGACCTGATCACCTACTGGCTCGCGGGAGAGATCGACGAGGAGCGCGGCTGGGGGATCAAGGGCGACTCCTTCACCGTGTTCGAGCGGCTGGTCGCGCTCGGGGCCCCCGACTGGTTCAGCCTCTCCGACCGCGACCTGGCGACCTGCCTCTACCGGCGCAGCTTCGTCGCCGAGGGAGGGCGCCGCACCGACGCGCAGGCCCAGATCGCCCGCTCGCTTGGGGTGCGCGCAGCGGTGCGGCCGATGTGCGAGCAGCCGGTTCGCACCCGGGTGCGAACCGCCGAGGGCTGGCGGGGCCTCCAGGAGTTCCTGATCGTCGATCACGCCCAGCCGGCGATCGAGGGGATCGAGCTGGACGGGATCGCCGAGGCCGAACCCACGCCGGAGATCCTCGCAGCGGTCTCCAATGCTGAGGCAATAGTCATCGGTCCCTCGAACCCGGTGATCTCGATCGGCCCGATCCTCGCCGTCACCGCCCTCCGCGGGGCGCTCGCGGCCGCCGAAGCCCCGGTGATCGCGGTCAGCCCCTATGTGGCGGGAGAGGTCGTCAAGGGACCCACCGACGCCTTCATGTCGGCGATTGGGCGACCCTCGACAGCAGCCGGGGTCGCCTCCCTCTACGAGGGCCTGATCGAGGCGATGGTCTGCGATGAGGCCGACCCCGAGCCACCACCGGAGGGGATCGAGATCCTCAGTTGCCCGACCCTGATGGAGGGGGCGAAGGGACGCCGGCGGCTGGCCGAGCGAACGCTCGAATTTGCCCGCAATTTGCGCAGTCAGTAATCTGGCCGGTACCCTGTTTTGGTCCAGGACGGATGCGAAACGAATTCGGGGCCGGTAGGCAAAGCGTGCAAACGACAGCGATCATCCCAGTCAAGCGGCTAGACGCCGCGCTGAGCCGGCTCGAGAGTGCGCTGGGCCCAGCGGATCGCGAGCGACTCGCCGAGGCTCTGTTCCTCGACGTGCTCACCAAGCTGCCGCGCAGCCGCAACATCACCGACTCGCTGATCGTCACCGCTGACCCGTCGGTCATCAGGCACGTACGATGGCTCGGCCATGAGGTGCTGGAGCAGCCCGAGGACGTCGGCCATTCGGAGGCCGCGATCGCGGGTGTCGCGGCAGCGAAGGAGGCCGGAGCCGATCGCGTCGCGATGCTGGCCGCCGACTGCCCGCTGCTCGATCCAGACGAGCTCGACCGGCATCTCGGGCGCACGCCTCAGGCGGCCCTGATCGTTCCCGACCGCCACGGCACCGGCACCAACGCTCTGGTGCTCTCCCCGCCCGATGCGATCGAGCCCGCGTTCGGCCTCGAGAGCTGCTCCCGGCACATCAGCCGAGCCCGCGCAGCCGGGATCGGATTCACCCTCGAGCGGATCGAGTCCCTGGAGACGGACCTCGACACGCCCGAGGACATGAGGGAGTTGCGCGATCGGCTGCTGCTGGACCCAGATCCCGCCCCCCGGACCGCCAAGGTCCTCTGGGAGCTGGGCGCCCAGCCCGAGCCGGCGGTCGCCTAGCCTCGATTTGGGAGCTCGCGAGCTGCGGATCAGGCCGCTCGCGGGCATCCCTGAGATCGGCGAGGGCGACGATCTCGGACGCCTGGTCGCCGAGACAGGCGAGCCCGGCGGCGATGAGATCGTGGTGCTCTCTCAGAAGGTCGTCTCCAAGGCCGAGGGCAGGTTGCGCCGGCTCGCGGAGGTTGACCCGGGCGCGCGGGCGCGAGAGCTCGCCGCGGAGCTGGATAAGGACCCGGCGCTGGTCGAGCTGGTGCTTCAGGAGAGCAAGGTGGTGCTCCGCGCCGAGCGGGGCGTGCTGATCACCGAGACGCGCCAGGGGTGGGTCTGCGCGAACGCCGGAATCGACGCGTCCAACCTGGAGCCGGGCTGGGTGTCGCTGCTGCCGGTTGACGCGGATCGGTCCGCCCAGATGATCAGGCGGCAAATCGAAGCGGCGTCGGGAAACCTGCCCGCGGTCGTGATCGCCGACAGCTTCGGCCGCGCCTGGAGGGTCGGGCAGGCGGATATCGCGATCGGTTGCGCCGGGATCGCGCCGCTGGCCGACTGGCGCGGCCTCCACGACGCTCGCGGTAACGAGCTCTCCGCCACCCTGATCGCAACTGCTGACGAGATCGCGGCGGCGGCGGACCTGAGCCGCGAGAAGGACTCGGGCGTACCCGGGGCGATTGTCGCCGGCCTCGCCGGCATCGTCAGCGAGGAGGACGGCCCCGGCGCGGCGGCGATCCGCCGCCCCGCCTCGGAGGACCTCTTCCGCTAGAGCTTCGCGGCCTCGGGCTCAGCCTTGGCTTCGGCCTTGGGCTTGTGCATCGGCGGCGCCGAGGCGCCCTCGACGCTGAATTCGGGCGGCTCGTACACCTTCCCCGGGGTGGCGCCCATCGCGAGCACCCTCGCGGGCTCGTCGCCCGTGCTCAGCTTCCGCTTCTCCCCCGGGCCCACCCGGGCGAAGACGCCGGGTTCGAGCTCGTGGACCTCGCCGCCGACCGCGAGGGCGATCCGCCCGCTGAGCACGGTGTAGACCTCCTCCTGGCCGTCGTGGGTCTGGTCGTGTGTCGGGTAGTGCTCGAAGTTCGGCGGGAACTCCATCACGGAGAGCCCGAACGAGGTAACCCCAAGACCGGCGCGCACCCGGCGAAAGCCCCCACCGAAGATCGCCTCGAAGTCCTCGATCCGCTTGACGGTGACGTCTGCCATTCGTATTCCTCTCCCGCGGCCTCAGCCGGCGGCCGTGGTGGCCGCGCCGACCCTGAGTACGGCGGCTCCACGAACCCTACCGCCGCGCAGATCATCGAGTGCGTGATTTGCGTCCGCTAGGGGATATGGCTGCACCTCCGTACGCACCGGCACCTCGGGGGCGAGGGCGAGGAACTCCTCGCCGTCCTGCCGGGTCAGGTTGGCTACCGAGCGCAGTGTCCGCTCCCCCCAGAGGATCTCGTAGGGGAAGGAGGGGATGTCGCTCATGTGGATCCCCGCGCAGACCACGGTTCCGCCCGGGACGACCGCCCGCAGCGCCTCGGGGACCAGCTCCCCCACCGGAGCGAAGATGATCGCCGCGTCGAGCTCGGGCGTCTCGGGACCGCCGGTGCCCCCCGCCCACTGGGCGCCGAGCTCGCGCGCGAAGGCCTGGGTCTCCTCGTCGCCGGGACGGGTGAACGCGTACACCTGGCGGCCCTGGTGGACCGCGACCTGGCTGATGATGTGAGCGGAGTCGCCGAAGCCGTAGAGGCCGAGCCGCTCGCCCTCGCCCGCCAGCCGCAGCGCCCGGTAGCCGATCAGCCCCGCGCAGAGCAGGGGCGCCGCCTGGAGGTCGGGATAGGACTCGGGAAGGGGAAAGCAGAAGCGCTCGTCGGCGACCATCCGCTCGGCGTATCCGCCATCGAGCTGGTAGCCGGTGAACCTCGCGTTCACGCAGAGGTTCTCCCTGCCGGAGCGGCAGTAGCGGCAGGTCCCGTCGGTCCAGCCCAGCCAGGGGACGCCGACCCGATCGCCGGCGGCGAAGCGCTCGGCCTCCGGGCCCGTCTCCTCCACCGTGCCGACCACCATGTGGCCTGGGATCAGGGGCAGCTTCGGATCCGGCAGCTCGCCATCGACCACGTGAAGGTCGGTGCGGCAGACCGCGCAGACCGCGACCCTGATCGCGACCTGGCCCTCCGCGGGCACCGGATCCTCGACCTCCGCCTCGCGCAGGGGCTCTCCGGGCTTTTCGAGCAACATCGCCTTCATTCCGGTCTTTCAGCATAGGATCGCGTACAGCCAGGGGTTCAGACAAAAGGGAGACCCATGAACGAAGCGGCAGCTGACGCCGCCGCTTGTCAGTACGTCTCGACGATCTCGTAGAGAGTGGTCCGCTGGGCCGGCTGGCGCCCGGCCCGGCGGGCGGCCTCGATCAGCTGCTCCGGCTCAAGCCGCGTCCCATGCTGTGAGCCCGCCATCCGGGAGATGTTCTCCTCCATCAGGGTGCCGCCGAGGTCGTTGACGCCCCACCGAAGGCTCTCGGTGGCGGCGTCGAGGCCCATCTTCACCCAGCTCGCCTGCAGGTTCGGGATCGTCCGCCCGAGCGCCAACCGGAAGGCGGCGGTGTGCTTGAGGTTGTCCCTTCGGGAGATTTCCTCGACCCCGTGGGTGCGCCCGAGCAGGGTGTTGTAGGGGATGAAGCTGAGCGGCACGAACTCGGTGATTCCCCCGGTCCGCTCCTGCAGCTCCCGGACCACCCGCATGTGGCGAGCGAGCTCCCGCGGCTCCTCGATGTGGCCGAACATCACGGTCGAAGTGGAGCGCAGGCCGGAGCGGTGCGACGCCTCGATGATCTCCACCCAGCGCGCCACCGGCAGCTTGTTCGGCGAGATCCGCTGGCGGACGCCGTCGTCGAGGACCTCGGCCGCGGTCCCGGGGGTCGAGCCGAGCCCGCAGTCGATCAGGTACTCGAAGACAGACTCGGGCGAGCGTCCCGAGCGCTCGCACATGTAGTGGACCTCCATCGGCGAATAGGCGTGCAGGTGGATCTGCGGCGCCGCCTCCTTCGCCAGGCGCAGCCAGCGCCCGTAGTCCTCGAGCTTGTACTCGGGGTGGATGCCGCCCTGCATGCAGATCTCGGTCGCCCCGAAGTCGATCGCTTCCTGCACGCGTGCGGCGAAATCGTCCTCGTGGACGTGGTACGCGTCCGGTGAGCGCTTCCCCTGTCCGAAGCCGCAGAAGGCGCAGCCGACCACGCAGACGTTGGTGAAGTTGATGTTGCGGTTGACGACGAAGGTGGCCGTCTCCCCCGCAAGCTCGGCGCGCAGCTCGTCGGCGGCGAGCCGCATCTCCTCGATCACCTCCGGGCGCGTCTCGGAGAAGAGCGCGGTCAGCTCCTCCTCGGTCAGCGCCTCGCCGCGCCTCCCCCGCTCGATCGCGCGCGGCGCCACCCCGGGCGCCGGCGGCTCGACCTGGCGCCGGCCGGAGCCGCGGCGGGGGATGAAGCTCCAGTACTTGAGCTTGACCACGTCGAGGACCGACTGCTCCATCCACTCGGGGTCGAGGTATTGCGGATAGGCGCAGAGCCGCTCGGTGAGCGCATAGCCCCGCGGCGCCAGCTCCTTCCGTACCTGGTGGGGGCTCGGGAATGCCTCCTCCGGGCTGATGTGGTCGCCGTTGCTCGACAACCCGCCGAGGTCGGTGGCCCCCTCCTCGACCAGCTGCGGCCACCAGTCGGCGAGGTTGGGCGGCACCTGGATGCCCACCTCGGGCATTAGCCGCTTGCACTCGGCGATCAGCCGCTTCATCTCCTCGATCGAGATCGGGCTCGCCCATTCCGGGAGCGGCAGCTCCTCGGTGTGATTCTCCGCCCCCGACCATCTCTCCCTAGCCGAATCGTCGGCGATCTCCGCCACTTCCCGGCCGTAGTAGCGGGGATGCGGGACGAAATTCTGGAGGATCACCTCCTGGAGGTGGCCGTACTCGGCGTGGACGTCGGCGAGGGCCTCGAGCGAGGCGACCCGCTCCTCCTCGGTCTCGCCGATCCCGACCAGGATCCCGGTGGTGAAGGGGATCCGGAGCTCTCCCGCGAGCTCGATCGTCTCCAGGCGGCGGGCAGGGTGCTTGGTCGGCGAGCCGGCATGGACGGTTTCCATCAGCCGCTCGGAGATCGACTCCAGCATCAGCCCCTGCGAGGCGGTGACCTCACGGAGGCGACCCAGGTCCTCGCGCGAGAGCACCCCGAGGTTGGTGTGCGGGAGGAGGCCGCGCTCCAACGCCCGCTCGCACGCCCAGTGGACGTAGGAGGTGAAGTCATCGTGCCCCCAGCTCCGCAGGCGCTCCGCCACCTCGGGGTTGATCTCGGGGCGCTCCCCGGTGAGTACGAGCAGCTCCTTGGTGTTTCTCCTCAGCGCCTCGTCGAGGCGGCGCTCGACCTCGTCTGGATCGTGGATGTGCGCCCGGTGGGTGGCGAAGGCGCAGTACTTGCAGTAGCACTGGCAGGTGCGCGAGAGCGAAAGCGTGTAGTTACGCGAAAAGGTGACGCGCTGCACCCCTCGGAACCTACTACGGGGCCACCGCCCGGCCCGTCCGGGGTCCCTCGCTCACGCTTCCGCCGAAGCCGCCATCCGGGGCATAGACTCAGCCAGCGAAAACCTGGCCCGCCAGATCCCACGGAAGGGGACAAACGATGAGAGGCAAGAGCCAATGAGCGCCGATGACATGGAGGAAATGGGTCCTGTCGACTACTTGGTCGTGGAGTGGCCGGGTCAGCAGCCGACAGGTGAGGCGGCACCGCTGTTGATCGATTTGGTCGATCGCGGGCTGATCCGGATTCTCGATCTCGTCTTCGTCACCAAGGGTGAGGATGGCTCGGTCGCGCGGCTGGAGATCTCGGACCTGGGAGAGAAGGTCGCGGAGCTCAAGGTCTTCGACGGCGCCTCGTCCGGGCTGCTCGACGACGATGACGTTGGCGAGGCCGGTGAAGCGCTCGAGCCCGGCACCTCCGCCGCCCTCCTCGTCTACGAGAACGTCTGGGCGGCGCCTTTCGCCGCCGCGGTCCGGCGGTCGGGGGGCCAGCTGGTCGCCAACGGCCGGATTCCGATCCAGGGCATCCTCGCGGCACTCGATGCCGCCGAGGCAAAGAGCTGAGAGGGAAGGAGAACCGTCATGCCAGGACTACTAGAGGAGTCGCCCGCACGGCGGTCGTCGCCGGAACCGCGACGACGGTCAGCAACCGGGTCTCGCGCCGCCAGGCACGGCGCTGGGCCGAGCAGGGCCAGCCGGTCGGGTCCTACGTCCAGGCGCCCGAACAGGCGCCACCGGCGGCTGCGGCGGCGCCGGCAGCCGATCCAATTGAGCAGCTGAAGGAGCTCGGTCAGCTACACGAGAGCGGCGTCCTCACCGACGAGGAGTTCGCCGCCCAGAAGGCGAAGCTGCTCGGTTCCTGAAGCGGCCGACGGAGCCGATCGGCTCGCTGCCGCCCTCAGCTGCCGGCGATGCCGCCCGGCGGCGGCGAGGGCGGCGGGCCGCCGCCCTCCTGGCGCAGCGGGGGAGCCTCCCCCGCGGGCGGCGCCGGCCCACGCGGGGCGACCGTGTCGGCCACCTCCTGAAGGGGCCCGCTGCTCGGCTGGATCACGAACCTGTAGAAGGCCGCCGCGAGCGCCCCGCCGACGATCGGGCCGACGATGTAGACCCAGGCGTCGGCGAACTCGTTGCCGACCAGCGCCGGGCCGAACCAGCGCGCCGGGTTGAAGGAGCCACCGGTGAGCGGGCCGAGGACCATCACCAGGAAGCCGAGCGCGGCGCCAACGGCGAGCGCGGCCCAGCGCCTCACCTCGGGGTTGAGCGCCAACGCGAGGATCGTGAGCACGAGGACGAAGGCGCCGATGCCCTCGACCAGGGCGCCCTGAACGGCGCCGCCGAGCAGGTCGCTGATCTTGGGGACCCCGTAATCGGAGGCGCGGCCCTCGTCGAGGAGGAAGGCCTTCGTCAGCAGCGCGCCGAGGACGCCGCCGGAGAGCTGGGCGAGGATGTAGACGAGCCCGTCGATCGGGTCAATCCGCCTGCAGGATGATGAAGCCGGTGGTCACCGCCGGGTTGAAGTGCCCGCCGCTTGCGACGCCGATGCTCGCGATCAGGACGAAGAGAACGAAGGCGTGGGTGAGGCCGACCACGGCGAAGTCCGAGCCGAACTGGGCGTTCTGGCCGGAGGCGACGTAGAGGACGACGACGCTGGTGACGAAGAAGACCAGGAACAGAGTCCCGACCAGCTCTGCGATATACGCGGCAAGTCCTCGATCTTGCACTGGGAAGCGACCTCCTCGTAGATGCGAGGGTGCTCCGCAGGCGATAGCCGAGGAGCAACCCGTTTCTCGTTAGCCCCACCCGCTGTGAGGCGGCCGCAGTCTAACCAGATTTCCGAACCGGATCACCGCGGCGGCGGCTCCTTTAAGGACCTCTTAGGAGGATCGGGTGAAAGCGGCCGCGCTAGGGTCCGCCGCGAATGAGATCGGTCGCCGCGTCGCTGGCGGCCGTCGTCCTGGCGCTCGCCGCGGCGGGCTGCGGGGGCGACGGCGCTGAACCGGGCGCGCCGGAGGGCGCGACCCTGGTGCTCGACTTCCAGCCCAACGCCGTCCACGCCGGCATCTACGCGGCCCAGCGCGAGGGCCTCTTCGAGGACGAGGGCGTCGATCTGGACGATCCGCGAGCCCTCCTCGACGAGCGACGCCGCGAAGCTGCTCGAGGCCGGCCGCGCCGACTTCGCGGTCATGGACATCAACGACTACGGGATCGCCCGCGAGCGCGGCGCCGACCTGGTCGCGATCGCCGCGATCGTCCAGCGGCCGCTCGCCTCGGTGATCGCCCGCGACCGAGACGACACCGCACCCCCGCGGATCTCGCCGGGAAGACGGTCGGGGTCACCGGCGTCCCCTCCGACGACGCCGTCCTCGACACGGTCCTGCGCTCCGGCGGCGTCGACCCCGGCGACGTCGATCGGATCACGATCGGCTTCAACGCCGTCTCCGCGCTCGCCGCCGGGAGGATCGACGCCGCCACCGCCTTCTGGAACGCGGAGGGGGTCGAGCTCAACCGGCTCGGCATCCCCACCCGCGAGTTTCGCGTCGACGACTTCGGCGCCCCCCGATACCCGGAGCTGGTGCTGGTCGGCCGCTCGGGTGAAGACGAGCTCGCCGATCCCATCGTC
This sequence comes from uncultured Solirubrobacterales bacterium, assembly GCA_963818205.1. GTDB lineage: Bacteria > Actinomycetota > Thermoleophilia > Solirubrobacterales > 70-9 > CAVVYV01. The sequence continues at coordinate 42,078 of CAWFRG010000008.1, read as the reverse complement.
GCGGCCCTTACCCGCGGATACGAGATCCTCGGCACGGACCCCGATGGGGCGCTGGAGGACCTCCTGGCCGAGGTCTCGGGACTCGATCGTTCCTCACAGACCGCTCAGATGGCCGCCCTCACCTCCGGCCGCGCCTTTGCGACACGGGGCTCCGCGGCCACCCCGGAGCTCGACAATTCGATCTCCGGCTGGCGTCGGTGGGCGGAGCGGAGCGGCCTCCTAGCAGGGCAATAGCGTCGGATCTGCCTATTCACCGTCGATCAGCCGGGCGGCGAGCTCCGGCAGCTCCCGGACCATGCGGCTGCGCGGAACCACGAGGGCGAGGCCCGCGGCCTCGGCGCGCCTCTTGGTCTCGACGTCGGTGTGCTGGTGGAAGCCGAGCACTGGAACGCCCAGGTCAGCGAGCCGCTCGGGCTCGACCCCGTCGAGGTCGGCGACCACCAGGTCGACGCCGTCGAGCTCATCGGGGAGGGTCGAGCGCTGCTCAACCTGATGCCCCTCGGCGGCGAGCGCGGTGGTCACCCGGCTGGCGAGCATCAGGTCGGTGCCGATCGCGACAACCGTGGCCATGATCGAGAGGCTATTTCTCCTCGCTCCTGAGAGCGAGGCAGGCGAGGGCTAGAGATTCCGCCTGAGGCGGAACTCGCGGCGGACGCTCTCCGGGCGCCCCCACATCTGCACGACCTCCGCCCTTCCCTCCTGGGCATCGCGGACGCGGAGTTCTCCCGCGATCCGTTCGCGGTCGAGCTTCGCCAGCACGCCCTTGACCGTCTCCGGGGCGGCCGCGTGGCCGAAGCGGTGGGCGACGTTGAGGCGCCAGTGCCAGTCGGCGCGCGAGTAGGGCTGAGCGTTCACCTGGGAGAGCATCACCGCCGCGTCGACGTAGCGGTGCTCGTCGGCGATCCGGAGGTCGAGCTCGAGGTCGGTCCAGTCGTCGGGGAGCGAGTCGACGATGCCCTTGAAGGTCTCGGCCAGCGCCATGCCCCAGAATCTATCGCCGTCTACCGCCGCGCGGCCGCCGTCACATCGGTGACGCGGATGCGCTCGGCGAGGTTCGGGCCGAGCGGATGCGTTGCATCGCCGATCTCGACCATCACTGGACCACCGAACGGCTCCCACTCCCCCACCGTGAGCTTCGCTCCGGGCTGGATCCCGCGGTCGGCGAGGTAGCGCAGCATCGAGGCGTCGCGGTCGGAGACGCGGGCGAAGACGCCCGACTGGCCGGATTCCATCTCGCTGAGGGCGACCGTGTCGTCGTCGCTGATCGCCAGCTCCCGACTGGGGATCGGGTCGCCGTGGGGATCGAGAGCGGGCTGGCCGAGCTTGGCCGCGATCAACTCCTCCAGATCCTCGGAGATGTGGTGCTCGAGCACCTCAGCCTCCTCGTGGACCCGGTCCCAGGGCATCTCCAGGACCTCGGCAAGGAAGAGCTCGATCAGGCGGTGATGGCGGATCACCTCGAGCGCCAGCCGCTCGCCCCGGGCGGTGAGACGGACGCCGTGGTAGGGCTCGTAGTCGACCAGGCCCTCGTCGGCGAGGCGCCTCAGCATCCCCGAGGCCGAGGCCGGCGTCACCCCGAGCCGCTCCGCGACGGCGTTCGTGTGCACAGGGTCCTTGTCGCGTCCTTGCAGCTGGTAGATCGCCTTCGCGTAGTTCTCCGCCCCTTCGTTTGTGCGCCGGGCGGGGTGTGCGTTGTGGCCACGGGTGGACGGCGCGGTTCCCTTCTTGCCAGCCAAGTCCGCCATCAGACGCTCACAAGCAGACTGGTCACGTAGAGGATCCCCGCCCCGAGCAAAAGCCCGGCGATGCTCAGCGGATACAGCGCCTGCCCTTTCGCGTCGCGGATCGACGGGAGCAGCTGGCCGATCACCTGGATGATCGCGCCGACGCCGACCCCGATCAGGAAGGTGGCGAGCTCCTGGTTGTAGGCGGCGGCGCCGATCACCGCACCGAGGATTGCCGGTGCCCCGGCGATCAGCCCGAGCGCCAGGAGGCGGCCGAGGCCCGGCGGCTCCGCCCGTGCCAGAGGCGCGACGATCGCAAGCCCTTCGGTGGTGTTGTGAATCGCGAAGCCGATGACGAGGAAGGCACCCAGGGCCAGCGAGCCAACCGCGTAAGCGGAGCCAATCGCGAGGCCCTCGCCGAGGTTGTGGAGCCCGATCCCGATCGCGACCATCAGCGACAGCCGGAAGGCGCCGGCGCCAGCGGTGCGGGACCGCTCGATCCCTGCCTGGAGGCGGCGGTCGATCGCCGTCAGGATCAGGAAGGCGAAGGCGGCGCCGAGGAAGAGCAGTTCAGGCCCGCCAAAGGCGCCGCTCGCGGCGCCGGCGATGTCCAGGCCCTCGAGGCCGCCGTCGATCACCAGGAAGCCGAGGAGGCCGATCGTGACCGCCATGAACAGGCGCACCCAGTCGTCCGAGATCCGGCGCAGCGCCGGGAAGAACAGCATCCCGAGGATCACCGGGATGATTCCGACGTAGGTGCCCAGCAGGGTCATCAGCCCGTAGAAGCCTCCGCCCGCCTCGGGCGTCTCGACCGCGACGTCGATCTGGTGCTCGATCGTCGCCCCGGTCGAGGTCAGCATCGAGATTGTGTAGGGGGAGCCCTCCTGCCAGGGGTAGTCGAGGGTGAGGGTCCCTTCGCCGAGGCGCCCGACCTCGCCATCAGGCTCGGCGGTGAAGGCGACGTAGGAGTCGCTAACCGCGACCTGCGATACCTGGACCGGGTCGGGGCCGGTGTTCCGGACCGTGAGCTCGATCTCGCCCGGACGGAGGACGGTCCGCTCGACCGCGAGCTCCTCGACCGGGGGACCGCGTCGCTCGTCGAGGCCGGGGCCGCCGAGGGCGGCGAAGCCCGCGATCGCCGCCGCGATCAGCGCCAGCGGCACCGCGATCAGAGCCCAGGTGGGGGCGCGGCTCGCAGGCCCTGGCCGCTCGGCGCGGCCGGCAGCCTCCATCATGCTCTCGACCCCTCGATCTTGCCCGGATCATGGAAAGCGGCGGGGCGCCGGCGGCGGTCCCGGTCTCCGCCGACGCGGAAGAAGCCCATCCAGCCGAGCTCGGCGAACTCGGTCTTGTGGGCATGGAACATGTAGTCGCCGACGTAGGGGAATTCGAGCTCGAGCACCGCCCGCTGAGCCTGGCCCTGCATCACCGTGTCCGTGAACTCGATCGGTGTCAGCGAGGTGCCGGTAGGGAAATGGTGGAAGAAGTTCGCGTGGATGTGGAATGAGTTGATCGGGTCGAACTCGAGCAAGTTGACGAGGTAGATCCGCACCGGCGAGGAGCGTTCGATCTCGATCGGCTCGTTCACGTAGTGGAAAGCGACCGTGTTGATCGCGTAGACCTGGTTCCCCTCGGCGTCGAAGTTGGTGTTGAAGCCGTTCATCACCATCGCCAGCTCGTCCGCATCCGGGCGCCCCTGTTTCGGATCGACGATGAAAGCGCCGTAGAGCCCCCTGGCGATGTGCTCGGCAAGGGGGCCGGCATGGCAGTGGTAGAGATGGAGCCCGAAGGGTTCGGCGGTGAACTCGTAGGTGGTTTCACCCCCGGTATCGATCAGGCCCGCGCCCACCCCCGGCACCCCATCCATTTCCGCCGGGTGGAGGCCGTGGAAGTGAATCGTGTGCGGATGCTCCGAGCCGTTGACGAAGCGAACCCGGAGCAGCTCCCCCTCCCGGCAGCGCAGGGTCGGCCCGGGCACCCGGCCGTTGTAGGTCCAGGCCGGATAGTGGACGCCTGGGGCAACCTCGATCTCCCTGTCGCCGGCGATCAGGGTCCACTCGCGCAGCACCCTCCCACTCGCGAGCCTGCGCGTGGTGCCCCAGTCGAAGTCGCGGAGGATCTCGGTCGGATTGAAGCCGTTGGCCGCGTGGTCGACCGTGACCCCTTCGCGGAAAGTGGGCCCGGCGGTGCCACCCCCGTGGACCGCCGAGGCCGCGCCGTGAGACCCTCCTCCGCTCTCCGCGTGGGCGCCCTCGATCGCATCGTGTATGCCCTGATGCGGGACGAGCTGGTGAAGCACCGGCAGACTCGCTCCGGCGGCGCCTCCGATCAGCAGGTTGCGTCGGTTGAGCTTCGCCACCGGAGTAATTGAAGCACACCCGAAACCTGAATTTAGTCGTACCTAACTTTGTGCTTGGAACGAGACCAGTTCGACCGGCCGGGGACCGCCGCCTCCTACAATCGGCGCGATGGCCGATGCCACCGCAGCAGTCGAGCTCGACGGCCAGTACCGGGCGATGCGCGAGGGCGCCGGCTTCCTCGACCGCTCCGAGCGCGGCAAGCTGCTGGTCCAGGGGGCGGAGGCCGCCGAGTACCTGCAGAGCCAGCTCACCAACGACATCGAGGCGCTCGAGGCCGATCACGGCTGTTACGCCGCGCTGCTCGATCGCAAGGGGCACTTCGTAGCCGACATGCGCATCCTCCGCCTCAGTCACTCACACGCGGGCGACATCTGGCTCGACACCGAGGCGATCGCGCTCGAGCCCCTCCGCAAGCACCTCGAGACCTACAAGATCGGCCGCGAGGTCGAGGTCGTGGATGAGACCCGGGAATGGGCGATCACTTCGCTAGTCGGCCCAGGGTCGGCCGAAATCGCCGGAACCCCCCCGCTCTCGCCGGAGTACGCCCAGCACTACTACGAGCGCGACGGCATCAAGATCCTCGCCATCGCCACCGACCTCGGCATCGACCTGGACACCCGCCCCCAGGACGCCGAGGCGATGCGCGAGCAGCTGCTCGCCGCCGGCGCGGAGCCCGTCACCGAAGAGGCCGCCGAGATCGTCAGGGTCGAGTCCGGCCGGCCCCGGTTCGGGCGCGACTTCGACGGTGGGACGATGCCTGCCGAGGCCGGGGTCGTGGAGCGGGCGGTCGACTTCGAGAAGGGCTGCTACATCGGCCAGGAGCCGGTCGCGCGCCTGCACTACCGGGGCAAGCCCAATAGGCGGCTGGTCGGGCTGCGGCTCAGCGCCCGCGCCGAGGAGGGCCAGGCCTTGCGGCTGGGCGAGCGCGAGGTGGGAGCGATCGGCTCGGCCTGCGTCTCCCCCGCCCTCGGCCCGATCGCGCTCGCGGTCGTCCGCCGCGAGGCGGAGGCCGGCGACCGGCTCGAGGTCGGCAACGGCGAGCTCACCGCCGAGGTGGCGGAGCTCCCCTTCGCCGCCTAGCCGGGGCTGCCTGGCTGCGCCTCGGGTCTCGGGCATGGGTTAGATTCCTTGCGCATGTCGCGGAGGAGGGGCAGAGCGCTGGTCGCGGTGGCCGTCGGTCTGGCGGCCCTGATCCTGGCAGCCTGCGGCAGCGATGACTTCGCCAACGACCCTCGGCCCCCGGTGCCGGCCGAGATCACGGTGAAGATCGGCGATGGCGCGGTCGTGGTCTCGCCGAAGGAGTTCGGCGCCGGCCTCGTCAACTTCGAGATCGCCAACCTCGACGACACCGCCGCCACGTTCGCGATCAACGGGCCGACCGAGGCCGTGAGCGACGAGATCCCGGCCCGCGGCAACAACAGCCTCAAGACTGAGCTCGAGACCGGGAGCTACGAGGCGAGCGCCGACGGGGTCGAGGCGAGGCCGTTCAGCTTCGAGGTCGGCCCGGAGCGCGAGTCCGGGCAGAACGACCTCCTCCTGCCGTAGTTAGAGCGTCGTTAGAGCGTCGCCAGTTGCAGCGCGAAGGCGGCCGCTCCGAGGATCAGCAGGGTGAGCGGTGTGGGCAGGTTCTTCGCGTCGTCGGCTCGAATGTGGAACGCGATCGCCGTGCTGAAGTAGAGGATCACTCCGACCGCGGCGGCGACCCCGATCGGCGCCCAGAACAGGCCGATGATCAGTCCGGCGGCGCCGGCGATCAGGATCAGCGCGAGGTAGTTGAGCTTCTCCTCCGGTACCCCCACCCTGATGTATCCGCTGATGTACTGCTCCTGGTGGCCGAGCTTGCGGACGGCCGAATAGGCCATGGCTGAGGCGAGAAGAGAGGAAACGATCGCGGTGGCGATGGACATGGCGGATCTCCTCGGGTCGTCGTGCTCAATCTATACAATTGTACAAATTGAGAGCATCCGAGGCAGGACGGGGAGAACGGATCGGTGAGTCCTCAGCACAGCAACCGCGCCAACCTGATCGAAGGCACGCTCCGTTGCCTGGAGCGCCTTCCCCCCGAGCGGATCACCGCGCGGGCGATCGCGAAGGAGTCCGGGGCCAATCTCGCCTCGATCACCTACCACTTCGGCTCTAAGGACGAGCTCGTCACCGAGGCGGCGATCACGGGGCTCGATCGGTGGCTCGAAGAGATCGACGCCGGCCTCGCTGACCTACCTGAGCAGGCACCGGCGGCGAGGTTCCGCCACGCCTTCGAGGCGGTCGAGACCAGCCGCCGGCGCCACACCGGGCTGGCGAGGAACTACGTCGCCGCCCTGGCAAAGGGGCAGCACGACCCACGGCTGAGGGAACTGCTCGCCGAGGGCTTCCAGCATTCGCGCCCGAACGTCGCCGCGGTCCTCGGGCTCGGTGAGGACCAGGCGGGGCTCGATGCGGCGGGGCTGGTGCTTTCCCTCTTCCACGGCCTCCTGATTCAGGTGCTGCTCGATCCCGACCTGGCGATTGAGGGCGAACGGATGAAGCGAGCCCAGGCCCGGTTCCTCCGGGTCCTGCCGGACGCTTAGATCTTCGGCCTCTCAGAGGCCTCCATTCGTCTCCCGAATCCAGTCGCGCTCTGGAGGGGAAAGCCGACCGGTGACCGATGGTTCTAGACGGAATCCCGAGCGCCTACGCGGATTTCTCGGGCTCCTCAACCGATTCGACCAGCGATTCGACCCGCTCCAGCCGCGCCCGGACCGCCTCGACCATCTCGTCGAGATTGGCGCGGGCCTTGTCCGAGCTGGTCTTGATCCCGGTCAGCGCCGCGCGCACGGCCTGTGCCTGCTTCAGGCAGGTGACCGCCTCCTCGGCGGCGTCGCGGACCGCGGGGGCGTCGACGGTCAGGTCACCGTCGCGGGCCATCGCCACCCGGGCGGCGGCCAGCCGGTAGGCGACCTCGAGCGCAAGGCCGTCCGGCTCCTCGCGATCGACGGCGACGATCAGCTTGTTGCCCTCGTACTCGGTAAGCGTCTCCCGGCCCGAGGGGACGCGCTCCTCACCGGCGATGACGAGGACCGCGAAGGAGGCCGCGCGGGCGGCCATCGCCTCGTTCAACTCCCGCCATGCGTCGTTCTTGGAGAGCTTCTTGTCCTTGGCCTCGAAGACGATGCGGCCGGCGGCGGGTCCGTCGGCGGCGCCCAGCTCTACGAGGGTGTCCCCCTTCTTGCCCCCGCCCTCGGCGCCCTCCCCGCCAGTGTGCGATGAGGCGTCACCTCGCGTCGCCGCGATCCGTTCGAGGGCGGCGTCGACATGCTGCTCGAAGCTCCGGCCCTTGCGGGTTCCCGCTTCCTCGGCCTCATCGAGTGCTTCGCGGCCCTGGTCGAGACCGGCGAGCTCCGCGGCCTTGGAGAGGAGCTCGTCGAGCTTCTGCTCGAGCTTCTCGTCGCGCGTGTCCTGGTCCTCCTTGCGCTCCTTGGTCCACGTCCGCAGTCCGGCAAGCAAGGGATTGAGCGGGTTGTGTTCGTCGTCGGCAGCAAGTCGCCGGACGAACTCCTCGTCGCGCTCGTCGAGAATCCGCCTGATCTGCGCCTGGACCGCGCCCTCGCGGTCCTCACCGAAGGTGTCGGCGATCATCTCGGCGAGCTGGTCGCTGTGCGACTCGAGCGCGGCACTGAGGGCGCCGGGCGCCTCGTCGTCGCCGAGGGCTCGCGTCAGACCCTCCTCGATCCGCTCGACCGCCTCGCGGTACTGCTCCTCAACGGTCTCCCGGTGGGCGTGGGTGAGGTGCTCGAACTCACGGCGGACGTAGTCGACCTCGACTGCGGTCTCCTCCCGATCGAGCACCCGGGCGCCGATCTCGATCGTCCGGCGAACCACCTTCGCCGGCTCCTCGCCGGCGCCGGCGCGTTCCCGGATCACCCGCGCGGTCTGCTCGTCGGCGACGGTCAGGCCCTCGATCACGACGCGGTCGTCGACAAGGCGAACGGTGCCGCCCCGGTCCGGCGGCTCGATCGGAAGTTGGCTCTCGGACGCTCTCATGGCAAAACGGGTTGCTCCTCGGCTCCGCCTGCGGAGCACCCTCGCATCTGCCAAGGTAGTCGCGCACCCGGACGCGATCTGACGGGCCAGCTTGAATACGATCCAGCGGTCCAGACCACGAACGCGGGAGTCGATGTGGCCGTAGAGATCGCCGACGTTTCCAAGCTCGACGTGGAGCCGGGCGAGCTGCCCGAGAAGATGGCCGCCTGGGTGATCCGCCCGGAGCGCGAGGGCGAGCCGAAGGACGCCTTTCAGGTCGAGGAGATCGAGGTCCCCGAGCCCGGCGCCTTCGAGGTGATCGTCCGGGTGATGGCGGCGGGGGTCAACTTCAACAACGTCTGGGCGGCGCTCGGCAAGCCCGTCTCGGTATTCGGCTACGGGGACCACGAGGAGTACGGCCACCACATCGGCGGCTCCGACGCCTCCGGGATCGTCTGGAAGGTCGGCGAGGGGGTCACCAAGTGGAAGCCCGGCGACGAGGTGGTGATCCACTGCAATCAGGCCTCTTACGAGGACGTCGAGGTCCACGGCCTCGACCCCCTTGCCGCCCCGAGCCAGATGATCTGGGGCTACGAGACCACCTGGGGCTCATTCGCCCAGTTCACAAAGGTCCAGGCCCAGCAGCTCCTCCCCCGGCCCCGGAATCTCTCCTGGGCCGAGTCCTCGGCCTACGGGCTCACCTATTTCACCGCCTACCGGATGCTGATCGACCAGTGCAAGCTGCAGGCCGGCCAGGACGTGCTGATCTGGGGCGCCGCCGGCGGCCTCGGCGTCTTCGCCACCCAGCTCTGCGCGGCGGCCGGGGCGAACGCGGTCGGGGTGGTCTCCTCGGAGGAGAAGGGGGAGCTGGTCAAACGCCTCGGCGCCGTCGACTTCATCAACCGCAACGAGTTCGCCGGGATGATGCGAAAGGGCGGCGAGTCGCCCGACGAGGAGAAGGCCCGGTTCAAGGAGTCGCGGGGATTCGCGAAGCGGGTGAAGGAGATCCTCGGCGACGCACCTGACATCGTCTTCGAGCACGTCGGCATGGCGACCTTCCCGACCTCCGTCTTCGTCGTCAAGCCCTTCGGCAAGGTCGTGATCTGCGGCGCCACCTCCGGCTACACGCTCGACTTCGACGTCCGCTATCTCTGGATGCGCCAGAAGCAGATCATCGGCTCGCACTTCGCCAACGCCTACGAGTGCTGGCGCGCGAACGAGCTGATGGCGGAGGGCAAGATCCGGCCGGTTCTCTGGCAGGTGATGGGGTTCGACGGCGTTGCCGAGGCCCACCAGCTCCTCCACGAGAACAAGCATCTCGGCAAGATCTCGATCCTGGTCGGCGCCACCGCCGAGGACGAGGGGAAGACCGAGGAGGGGCCCGGCGCGATCCGCGCCGAGGTGGGCGCGTGAGCGCCCACCGTAGATGGGTGGTGGGCGCGTGAGCGCCCACCTCGTAGATTCGGCGGCGGTCTACCCGGCCGCGGTGTTTGTGGCGGCCGACAGGATGCTGGCCGTTTGTGGGGGCGCCTAAATGGCGAACGGCAACGGCTCGCTCGAGATCTGCTTCATCGAGTGGCACGTGAACCCGTTCCGGGCCGAGCGCTGGTACGAGATCTGGGAGCCGGCGGCGTCCCGGGCGATGGCTTTCGGGGCCAAGTCCTGGTCGCTCACCCGTGACACCGAGGATCCGCTGCATTTCCGCCAGGCGTCGATCTGGGCCGACCGCTCCGACTTCGAGCGCTACTGGTACTCGGACGAGGTCGCCGCGAGTCGTGAACAGGCGCTGAGCTATTACGACAAGCCGGTCTTGCCCGTCTGGCACGCGCTGATCGCCGGCGAGTAGAGCGACTTCACCGGACTGCTCGTGTTCTACTCACGCCGGCAGGATCGCCGGCGAATCGTGACCGTCACCCGCCTTACACCTGCGCTCCTGATCGCAGCGGCGCTGCTCGCCGGCGCTCCGGCGATGGCCGAAGCCAGGGTCGGCATCACGTACGCCAATCAGGTGCTGACCGTGACCAGCGGCAAGCGAGCCGACCAGGTGACCGTGGTCTGCTCCGGCGCCGGGCACGGTCGAGGTCAACCGCCGCCAGCCACCGGGCGGCCCGGTCCCGTGCTCGAAGATCGTCGAGGTCGACGCGATGATGGGCGCCGGCAATGACCGGGTGAACTTCTCCGGGATCGACGCTCGCTTCGGCGTCGCCGAGTTCCCGGGGTTCGGCCAGGGCACCGGCGCCGCGGCGCAGGGCAGCGGGGGTGACGACACCTACATCGGGAGCGCGACCGCCTTCAACCTCTTCCTCGGCGGGAGCGGCAACGACACGGCCAGAGGCGGCAATCTGCGCGACCAGCTTGACGGCGGCGCCGGCGACGATGACCTCCGCGGCCTCGCCGACCGGGACTCGCTCCTCGGCCGGGCCGGCGGGGATCGCCTCATCGGCGGTGCTGGAGCCGATCTGCTCAACGGCGGTCTCGGTGACGACCGGCTGGCGGGCAGCGGCGGCGCCGACATCATCGGCGGCGACGCCGGGATGGACCTGCTCCTTGGCGGCCCCGGCCCCGATCGCCTGATCGGCGGCCCCGGCAGGGACCGCCTTCGCGGGGGGGCCGGCCAGGACGTCGAGATCGAGAAGAGACCCAAGCCGCGGAAGTAACTGCTTCGCCGTCAGACGGGCGCGCTACCCGCAGGGCTCGATTCGGACGGAGGTTTCGGCGTCGCGCGCCCTTAGTGCTGCTCGAGGGGGGCCATGGTCAGGCCGGCCTCCTTGAGCTGCTCCCAGTAGAGCTCGGCGGGCTCCCGGGGGCCGGTCCAGACGGCGGCCCGGCCGCTGTTGTGGATGCGGTCGGCGAAGGCGTAGCCGCTCTCCAAGGTGATACCGGGAACCACCCGCGCCAGGGTGTTGGCGACGTGATCGAACGTGTTGTGATCGTCGTTGAGGACGATCACGATCCAGTTACCGCCAAGGGCCTCGTCCGGGCCCGCCGAACGCGGTCGCTCAACGGTCGTCGTCGACATGGTCTCCTGGTGATAGAGGATTCCCGCTCAATTGTCCGGGAAATCAAGACCGTGCCGCCCGAATAGGCGGCCGGCCCCTACCCGAAGGGGTTTGGAACCCGAATCGAGACGTCGTCGAAGATTCCCGAGACGCCGGCTCCAACCCCCGCCTTGACGCCGTCGGTGAGCACGGTGCGGCGCCCGTCGGGCTGATCGGCGGCGGCATCACTGGTCGAGAGCACGGCGCGCCCGTTGACCATCGCGAGCAGCTGCGTGGTGGGGGTGCCGCGATCAAAGGCCTGGAGCTGAAGGTTGTTCGGCTTCTTGCCCATCCGGATGAATTTCCCGGTTCCCGAGGCCATTGGCGTCGCCCCGGCGCCGCCCTTCGGGTCGCGGAGCACCTGCCACTTGCGCGCGAACGGCAGCACCCTCAGGTAATAGCCGGCCGCCTCGCTCTGCCGGACCCCAACGCCGACGAATGCCTTCTGCCGCTGCTTCGCCGAGCCCCCCGAGGCCAGGTTGGCGGATCCGCTGATCTGCTGGTCGGGCGTTACGTCACTCGAGTCGGCGACCACCGAGCTGCGAAGGATGCAGTTGGTAGTGTCGGCGCCGACGAGGATCCCGAGCGCCTGGTTGCCGCTCCACTTCTTGCTGCACTTGCTACCTGAGACCTTGTGGAAGGCGTTGACGTCGTCCTGGGTGGCGAAGGCGTAGACCGCCACCGGAATCGGCGCCGCCTGGGCGATCGCGGCGGCTGCCAGGGCCGCGCAGGCGACGATCAGGGCTATGAGTTTGGTGCGCATTGGTGGCTGAGGCTACCCGCGGGCACCCCGGAGATTGCAAGAACACGCCTCATGCAGGGTCAGAGCGGTGGGCGGGTTTGTTCGTGGCACTTACCATTAGGCAGATGAGCGAGCACCGGCTGCCCGAGCGCGACCGGCCCTGGGTGATGCGCACCTACGCGGGCCACTCCGACGCGCGCCGCTCGAACGAGCTCTACCGAAAGAACCTCGCCAAGGGCCAAACGGGGCTCTCGATCGCCTTCGACCTGCCCACCCAGACGGGCTACGACCCGGATCACGAGCTCGCCCGCGGCGAGGTGGGCAAGGTCGGGGTCTCGATCGTCAACAAGGGCGACATGCACACCCTGCTCGACGGGATCCCCCTGGACGAGATGAACACCTCGATGACGATCAACGCGACCGCCGCCTGGCTGCTCGCCCTCTACGTCACCGTCGCCGAGGAGAACGGGATCGAGCGCTCGGCGCTGGCCGGGACGACCCAGAACGACATCATCAAGGAGTTCCTCGCCCGCGGTACCTACGCCTTCCCCCCCGGGCCTTCGATGCGGCTGATCGCCGACACGATCGCCTTCACGGTCAACGAGATCCCGAAGTGGAACCCGATCAATGTCTGCGGCTACCACCTGCAGGAGGCCGGGGCGACCCCGGTGCAGGAGGCCGCCTACGCGCTCTCCACCGCGATCGCGGTCCTCGACGAGGTCAAGGCCCGCGGCCAGGTCGCCGAGGAGGACTTCCCCAAGGTGTTCGGGCGGATCTCGTTCTTCGTCAACGCCGGGGTCCGGTTCATCGAGGAGCACGCGAAGCTGCGGGCGATGACCCGGCTCTGGGAGGAGATCGGGCGCGATCGCTACGGGGTGACCGAGCCGAAGCTGCTGCGGATGCGCTACGGCGTCCAGGTCAACTCGCTGGGCCTGACCGAGTCCCAGCCCGAGAACAACGTGCCGAGGATCGTGCTCGAGGCCCTGGCGGTGACGATGGGTCGCGACGCCCGAGCGCGTGCGATCCAGCTGCCCGCCTGGAATGAGGCCCTCGGCCTGCCGCGTCCATGGGACCAGCAATGGAGCCTGCGGATCCAGCAGATCCTCGCCTATGAGACCGATCTGCTCTCCTACCCCGACATCTTCGAGGGCTCCAAGGTGATGGAGGGACTCACCGACGAGCTAGCGGAGGACGCCCGCACCGAGATGGCGACGGTCGCCGAGCACGGCGGCGCCGTCGAGGCGGTCCCCTACATGAAGGCGCAGCTGGTCGAGTCGAACCGCGAGCGCCTCGCCAAGATCGAGCGCGGCGAAATCGTCGTCGTCGGACAAAACAGATTCACGGAGGCAGAGGACTCGCCGATGACCACCGGCGAGGACGGGGGCATCCTCACGCCCGATCCCGAGGTCGAGCGCGAGCGGATCGAGGCGCTCGAGGAGTGGAAGGCCAAGCGCGATCAGCGCGCCGTCGACGCTGCGCTCGAGCAGCTGCGAACCGCGGCCGCCGACGAGGGGGCCAACATCATGCCGGCGACGATCGAGTCGGCCAAGGCCGGCGCCACCACGGGCGAGTGGGCCGAGACCCTCCGCGAGGCCTTCGGCCCCTACCGAGGCCCCACCGGGGTCACCGGCGCCCCCCAGGGCTCCGACGGCGAGCTGTTGGAGGCCGCGCGCGCCCACGTCAAGGGAATCTCTGACGGCCTCGGGCACCCGATCCGGATCCTGGTCGCCAAGCCCGGCCTCGACGGCCACTCCAACGGCGCCGAGCAGATCTCGGTGCGTGCCCGCGACGTCGGCATGGAGGTCGTCTACCAGGGGATCCGGCTGACCCCGGAGGAGATCGCCGGCTCCGCGATCGAGGAGGACGTCGACCTCGTCGGCCTCTCGATCCTCTCCGGCTCGCACCGCGAGCTTGTTCCGCGGATCGTCGAGCTTCTTCGCGCCGAGGGCACCGACATCCCGGTGGTGGTCGGCGGGATCATCCCGCAGGCCGACGTCGGGCCATTGAGGGAGGCGGGTGTCGCTCGCGTCTACACCCCCAAGGACTTCGAGCTCAACCGGATCATGGGCGAGATCGCCGACCTCGTCGCCGAGCGCAACGGCGTCGGCGCCCCCCAGCCCGCCTCCGCGTAGATGGCCGAGCCGGAACTGAACGAGCCCGAGCTGAACGGCGACCGGAGCGCCTGGCTGCGCTGCTACCGCTGCTGGGCCCGAGACCTCGAGGTCCAGCTGCACTACGACGCGATCCTTCGGATCGACCCCGAGACGGGGGAGCCGGCGGACCGCCTGGACGAGGTCCAGGAGGCGGTGGTCCAGTGCCTGCGCTGCCTCCACGATCAGCCTCACCTGACGGTGCAGGACGACAAGGTGGTCCCGGTCGAAGACCGCTGGGAGCGGATGGTCGCCGGCACCCCCTGGGTCGCCTCATGCACGGTCACCGTCGACCAGGACCAGGTCGAGACCTGCTCGGGGCCGGAGGCGGCGGAGTCGCTCACCTACGGCTCGTTCGGCGAGCAGGGGACCCGGGAGTTCTTCACCCACGTCCGCTTCCACAAGCACGACGAGGAGCGGATCATCGTCCACCTGCTGGTCGAGCTCTACGCCCGCTCTGCCGAGGAGGCGACCGAGGTGCTGGAAGAGGCTTCGCGCGGGGTCCTCGAGATCACATCGCTCGCCGAGGAGTCACGGCCGCCGGCGCACGCGCCGGACGAGGCGCACTAGTTGCCGCCGGCCGATGAGCGCCGAGCAGAAGCCGATCGAGATGATTCAGGCCCGAAGCCTGATCGCGCGCCTATCGACGGCCGCGTTCCTGGTCGACAAGGAGGGAACGTTGCTCTTCTACAACGAGGCGGCTGAGGGGCTGCTCGGCATGCGCTTCGAGGACGCCGGACCGATGGCACCCGACGAGTGGGGCACCCAGTTTCGTCCCCGCGTGCCTGGCGGGCGCGAGCTCGAGGTGGAGGAGCTTCCGCTGACGGTTGCACTGCGCCGGGGGCGACCTGGGCATGCTCGGATGGAGATCACCGCCGCGAACAGCGAGGATCACGAGATCGCGGTGAGCGCGATGCCGATCGTGGCCGGTGGCAGCCAGCACGGAGCATTCGCGATCTTCTGGCCGGTCGAGCCAGACGGCTGACCGGCGGCGGCCGCTGAGCGCAGGCGGTTACTCGCGTTGATCAGGGCCGCTCCGTGCGGTTGAATCGCCAGGACAACCAGATCAGGAGCGTCTCGATGCGCCATCAAGTCGTCCGTCTCAGCTCGGTCGTGCTGGCCACCACTCTCGTCGCCCTCGTCGGGGTTGGAACCCTGGGGTTCGCGTCCGGCAAGAGGAAAGGCAAGCCGCTCAAGGTGACCTGCGAGCAGCTATACGCCGAGATCGAGAAGACGGGTGCTCAGCTCACCGCCCAGTACAACGCGATGGGATTCACCATCGACGGCTTCACCATCAAGAATGCCTGCCAGAAGCAGGGGAAGCGAATCCGCTACGGCGGGGGCTTCATGAACGACATCAACAACGAGGGCGACCCGCCCTTCCCCGGGGAGACGAACCCCGCGGTGAGGGAGTACTTCTGGACCTGGAGCGAGACCGTCACCCGGACCAAGAAGGGCAAACTGCGCGCCGCGATCACCGAGCTCAGATGCGAGAAGTACATCTACACCGGGAGTCCCTCGAACCCCCAGGATCTTCAGACGCTTCCCTGCTGAGGCGGTGCGCCGGGCGCGCTGCCCAGCGCGGACCAGCTCGAGCGGCTAGCCGGCCTGCTTCTCGTCGCCCTTCTCGGGACCAGGGGCGCCCGGGTCCTTGACCGCCTCGCCGGCGGCCTTCGCCTTGTCCTTGACGCTGCCCTTGCCCTTGGCGATGTCCTTGAGCTCCTCGGCGTCCTCCTTCAGGGCGTCGGTGCCGCCGCGCTTCTCGACCAGCTTCTTCGCCTGATCCGTTATCCGCTTGAAGTTGACCATCTCTTCTCCTATCCCGGCTCCCTGCGCGGCACCAGCACCGCGCGCTTGAACTCGGCGACCAGGGTGCCGTCCTGGTTGTAGGCCCGGGTGTGAACCCGGACCACGCCCCGGTCGGGCTTCGACTTGGATGGTGTCACCTCGAGCACCTCGGACTCGACGAACAGGGTGTCGCCGTGGAAGACCGGATTCGGGTGGCTGAGGTCGTCCGTGGCGAGGTTGGCGATCGCCTTTCCGGAGACGTCCCCCACGGTCATCCCGAAGACGAGCGAGTAGACGTAGGGGCCGGCGACCACGTTCCTGCCCTGCTGGGACTGGGAGGCGTAGACGTCGTTGATGTGGAGGGGATGGTGGTTCATCGTCAGCAGGCAGAAGAGGTGATCCTCGGACTCGGTGATCGTCTTCGCCGGCCAGTGCTTGTAGACGGCGCCGACCTCGAACTCCTCCAGGTAGCGCCCGTAGGGGTGGGCGCCGGATGCCTCGCGGCCGGCCTGGTCGGTGATCAGCTCGTGTTTCTCGTCGCTCATGGGCGCGGGATCGTACCCGGCTAGGGCGAGACGACGTTCACCGGGAGCCCCTCGAAGCGCTCGATGTCCTCGATCTCTGCTTCGATCGCCTTCCGGGCAGCAGCGCTGATGGAACCGGGGAGGTTGAGCGCGATCTCGATCCTGCCGGCCTTCCGCGAGGAGCGCCAGCCGCCGATCACCACCCCGTCGCGGACGATCACCGGCCGGATCCAGCCGCCGCCGCCCTCCTTGACCGCGGCCGCGTGGTGGTCGGGCACCGAGAACGAGCGATCCTTCCAGCCGAGCAGGTAGGTGTCGAAGTTGCCGAGCATCCGTAGCCGGCCGGCGCGCGGCAGTCGCGGGAGCGCTCCTCGGAGCGCCACCAGCGTCTCCTCTCCCACCCGCACCTCCTCCAGCTCGCCCGAGATCGCCTCGAGCCCGGCCCGCACCTCGCCCAACCCGAGGCCCGCCCAGTAGGCGAAGTCGCGGTCGGTGGCGGGGCCGAAGGCGCTCAGGTAGCGCCGGGCGAGCTCGGCCTGCGCCTTCTCGCGGTCGAAAGGCGGCAGATCGCCCAGCCAATCCCGACGCAGGACGAGGCAGCTGCCTCCCTTGCGGTCCGGACCGAGGCAGGCGTTGCCCGAGGTGACCGCAAGCCCCATGATGTGACCGCGGGTCATGTTGTTGAGCTCGATCCCCATCTCGCGGAGCCGGTTCCCGACCTCGGTCCGGGTCAGCGGCCCGTCCCGCTCGAGGATCCGCACCACCTCCCGCAGGGCCCTCTCCTGGGTCCGAGCGGGCATGCCCAGCTGCCCGAGCCGCCGCCGCGACCACTTCTCGATCCCCGGCTCGAACAGGGGCAGCCACCAGCCGGCGTCGTCACTTGGAATCAGATGAATCGTCATCCGCATCACCCAGGTCCGCAGCAGCGAGCGCTCCTCGGTCCTGGCCCGATCGACGTCGGCCGCTTTCAGCCACCGGCTCCGTGAGCGGAAGGAGAGCCGGGCGGCGAACATGTCCTGGGCTTGGACCCCGGCGACCGCGCGGGCGACCTCAACCGGATCACGAACCGATACGGGGCGGTGGAGCAGCTGCGCCGCTGCTCGCAACCGGGGCAGCCGCGCGGGATCGACCCGCCTTTGCGAGGCGGCCAACGCCCTAGTGGACCTTCTTGGTGCGGCCGCGCTCCTCGTGGCGCTGGATCACCTGGGCGATCAGCTTCTGGATGTTCGGGTCGCCGGTGACCCTGATCTGGCCCGAGTCGTAGGCCTGGCGGTAGCTCTGCACCGTCCCCTCGGTGGCGAGCTCGTTGAAGGCCGGGCGGGGGATCACGACAGTCAGCCGGGCGTCCTCGGTCGAAGCCGACTTCGAGATCTTCGGGGCCGGGGAGCTCGACCCGGAACATCTGGACGTCGCCGCGGCCGCGCAGCTCGAGCTCGAAGACGAGCTTCAGCTGAGCCAGCGCCGGAACCTCGGCCTGGAAGCGCTCGATCGCGGTGGTGATCAGCTCGGGGGTAGAAGCCATCCCCTCATTCCTAGCAGAGCTCTACCAGGGGATGGGCTTGCGGTCGCGAAAGAAGCCGCCGCTCGGCACCTCGGGATCGGTGGCGAGCCAGACGGCGGTGTCGGCGCCCTCCTCGACCGAGCGCGGAGCGCCTGGGCCGCCCATGTCGGTGCGGACCCAGCCGGGGCACATCGTGTTGACCCTGATCCCTCGCTCCTCCGAGGCGAGGGTGCGGGTGAGCGCGTTGAGGCCGGCCTTCGAGACCCGATAGGCGGCCCGGCCACCGTTCATGTCGGAGAGCTGGCCGGCGCCGCTGGACAGGTTGACAACTCTCGGGTCCGCGCTGCCGCGCAGCAGCGGGATGAAGGCTTGGATCAGCCGCCAGGGGCCGAAGGTGTTCACCTCGAACACCTCGTGGGCACGAGCCAGGTCGTAGTCGACTACCCCGATCGGATCGCCGTAGACGCCGGCGTTGTTGACGAGCGCGTCGAGCCGTCCCGGATCGGCCTCGATCGCCGCCCGGGCCGCGTCCACGCTCGCCTGGTCGGTGACGTCGAGCTGGATCGCCCTGATCGACTCGGATTCGGTGATCTTGCCGGGATCGCGTGAGCCGGCAAAGACCAGAAAGCCGTGATCCTCGGCGAGCTGGCGGGCGATCTCCTTGCCAATGCCTCTATTCGCCCCGCTGACAAGCGCGACCGTGCTCAGATCTTGTGCCTCTCCAGAAGCTTCTTGCCGATCACCATTCGCTGGATCTCGGAGGTGCCCTCGCCGATCAGCAGCAGGGGCGCGTCGCGGTAGAGGCGCTCGATCTCGTACTCCTTCGAGTAGCCGTATCCACCGTGGATCCGGAAGGACTCCTCGACGACTTCCTTGCCGGTCTCACTCGCCAGCAGCTTCGCCATCCCGGCCTCGAGGTCGGAGCGCTCGCCGGCGTCCTTCATCCGGGCCGCCTTGAACGTCAACAGCCGGGCGGCCTCGACCTTTGTCGCCATGTCGGCGAGCTTGAACTGGATCGCCTGATGCTGGGCGATCGGCTTGCCGAAGGTCTTCCGCTCCTGGCTGTAGCGGAGCGCCAGCTCCAGGGCGCGCTGGGCGATGCCGACGCCGCGGGCGGCGACGTTCACCCGCCCGACCTCGAGCGCGTCCATCATCTGAATGAAGCCTTTGCCGAGGCCCTCGGCCTCGCCGCCGAGGATCCGCTCCGGCGGGCACTTGTAGCCGGAGTAGACGAGCTCGGTCGACTCGACCCCCTTGTAGCCCATCTTCTTGATCTTCGGCGGGATCTCAAGGCCCTCGTATTCACCCGTGTTCTTCTCCACCCAGGGCTCCTTCTCGGTGATGAAGCAGGTCATCCCCTTGTAGGGCGGGTCGGCCTTCGGATCGCTCTTCATCAGTACGAAGACGACCCCGGAACCAAGTCCGTTGGTGACCCACATCTTCTGGCCGTTCAGCTCCCAGCTGCCGTCCTCGCCCTTCTTCGCCGTCGCCTTGATCCCCTGGACGTCGGAGCCGACCTCGGGCTCGGACAGGGAGAAGGCGGCGCGGATCTCGCCGGTCGCCATCTTCGGCAGGAAGTGGTCCTTCTGCTCCTCGGAGCCGAAGTTCATCAGCAGGTAGGCGCCGATGAAGTGGGTGTTGACGACGCCCGGAGATCGAGATCCAGCCCCGCGAGAGCTCCTCGACGATCATCGCGTAGGTGGTCAGGTCGAGGCCCATTCCGCCGTAGTCCTCGGGGATCGTCACCCCGAAGAGGCCGAGCTCCTTCATCTGCTCGACGATCGCCTCGGGGAACTTGTCCTCATGATCGAACTCCTCCGCGACCGGGATGATCTCGTTGTCGACGAAGTTGCGGACCATCTCCGTGATCTCGCGCTGCTCGTCGGTCTTCTCCTGGTACGTCGCTGTCGCTACGGCCATGGCTCCTCTACGAGGTCGTTTTCGTGGCGCCTGGATCCCTGCCGGCGCCGGTGCGAAGGATACTTGGGGTCTCGCTAGCGTCGAACGCGGGCGAATCATGGGTGAGTCGCAGACGACAGCCGAGCTGATCGAGCTGATCCGCCGGGGAGTGATGATCTCGGGCGGAACGGTCCTCGAAGGGAACGAGGGAATCGATCAGATGGCGGAGATCCTCCGGGACAACAGCCATCCGGAGTTCGTCACGATCATGGCGAGCGAATCAGGGATGCCCCTCGAGTACAAAGGCCTGGAGGGGTTTCGGGAGGCGCTCACCGACTGGATCAGCCCCTACGAGTCGTTCCGCCTGGAAATCGACGAGGCGATCCCCCTTGTCGACAAGATCGTCTTCCTCGCCCGCCAGGTCGCCACCACCAAACATGACGGCGTGGAGATCGAGACAACCAGCGCCAGCGTCTGGTGGCTGGAGGACGGAGTGATCAGACAGACGGGCTTCTACCTCGACCAGCGCGCGGGGCTGCAGGCCGCCGGCCTCGATCCCGACCGCGGCCGGCAATGACCCGACCGCGGCCACGCTTCGAGAGCGGCTGGACCTAGTCGGCCTCTGCGAGGATCGAGTAGAGCCGCTTGCGGGTCTCGGTGAGGATTTCGACCGCCTCCTTCACCTGGTCCTCGTCGCCGGCGCGCCCGATCTGGACGAGCGCCGCGCGGGTCCGGAAGGCCTCGGCCCGGAGCTTGTGATGTGGTGAGTCCTCATCGCCCTCCTCCCAGGGCTGCTTCCCCTCGGTGCGCTCCGGGACCGCCTCGCGCCCGGAATCGGTGAGCGCGAACACATTGCGCCCCTCCACCTCCTCGCCCTTGACCAGCCCCTCGTCCTCGAGAAGCTGCAGGGTCGGGTAGATCGAGCCGGCGCTCGGGCGCCAGCGCCCGCCGGTGCGCTCCTCGAGCTCCTGAATCATCTCGTAGCCGTGCATGGGCCGGTCATCGAGCAGAGCCAGGATCGCGCTGCGGACGTCGCCGCGGCGGACCCGATGTCGGCCGCGCCCGTAACCGGGGCCCCAGCCGCCCCTCATCTCGCGCCCGCCTCGGAAGCCGCGGCGGCCGCGCTTTCTTGAACCGTGCATCTCGTTTCCTTTCGATCAATCACTACGTATCGCGATATATCGTAACAGCCGAAAGCCTCGGTCGCCCTCGACCCTGCCCGGGCGAGGCCGGCCCTAGAGGGTCCAGGTGTACTGAAAGCCCTTCCAGGCGGGGTGCTCTCGCTCGTAGAAGCGATGGGCGTCCTTCGCGCGCCTCGCCGCTGTCGAGCTCGAGGTGGGTCGCCCCGCGCTCCCGCGCCCAGTCCTTGGCCGCATCGAGAAGCGCCTTGCCGATCCCCTGCGAGCGGTGCTCGGGACTGACCGCGAGGTCCTCGAGCCAGCACCGCAGCCCGAAGCGGACCGAGTTCAGCTCGAGGTAGACGGTGGCGAATCCGAGCAGCTCGCCGCGGTGCTCGGCGACCAGGACCGCGCTGCGCTCGGCCGCGATCGCCTCATTGAGGGCCTCGCGGGCGTGCTCAGGATCCCAGCGCGGCGGCAGCGAGCCCGGTGGCGCGAACAGCCACTCGTACATGCCGAGCACCCGCTCGATCTCCTCCGCCCTCGCCTCTCTGACGTCGCTCATGTCCGCAGGCTAATAGCGTTCGTTCACCGGCAAACACACAGGAGACGACTTGAGAAACCCCCGCGACTTCTTCCACCCCCTCGCGATCGACGCACCCGAGCCCCTTCGCGAGATCCCGTTTTTGCCATCGCGGATGATCCACTTCTTCGACGCCTCGAACGAGAAGATGCGGGCGAAGGTCCCCGAGATGGCGAAGTCGGCGGACATCCTCCTCGGCAACCTCGAGGACGCGATCCCGGTCGACAAGAAGGTCCCCGCCCGCGAGGGCCTGATCGAGGTCGCCAAGGAGGTCGATTTCGGCGACACCCAGCTCTGGACCAGGGTCAACGAGCTCGCCAGCCCCTGGGCCCTGGACGATCTCACCGAGCTCGTAACCGAGATCGGAGACAAGCTCGAGGTGATCATGATCCCGAAGGTCGAGGGGCCCTGGGACATCCACTACGTCGATCGCCTCGTCGCCCAGCTCGAAGCGAAGGCGAAGCTCGAGCGCCCGCTGCTCCTCCACGCGATCCTCGAGACCTCGCTCGGGGTGGTCAACCTGGAGGAGATCGCCACCGCCAGCCCCCGGATGCAGGGGATGAGCTTCGGGCCGGCCGACCTCGCCGCCTCGCGCCGAATGAAGACCACCCGGGTCGGCGGCGGCCATCCCGGCTACCGCGTGATCGAGGACCCGGATCCCGAGAACGAGGACGCCCCCCGGGCGACGGCGCAGCAGGACCCCTGGCACTACTCGATCGCCCGCATGGTCGACGCCTGCACCTCGGCCGGCATCCTGCCCTTCTACGGGCCCTACGGCGACATCAAGGACGTCCAGGGATGCGAGACCCAGTTCCGGGCGGCCTTCTTGCTCGGCTGTGTCGGCGCCTGGTCGCTGCACCCGGTGCAGATCGAGATCGCGAAGAAGGTCTTCAGTCCGACACCCGAGGAGGTCAAGTTCGCGAAGAAGGTGCTGGAGGCGATTCCCGACGGCGCCGGCGTGCACATGATCGACGGCAAGATGCAGGACGACGCGACCTGGAAGCAGAGCAAGGTGATGGTGAGCCTCGCGGAGATGCTCGCGAAGAAGGACCCGGAGCTCGCCAAGGCCTACGAGATGCAGGATTGAGCGAGAGGCTGTGAGCGGGCCGTTCCGCCACCGGCTGCGGGTCCGATACAACGAGTGCGACCCGCAGGGCGTCGTCTTCAACGCCAACTACCTCACCTACTTCGACATCACGATCACCGAGCTCTGGCGCGAGCTGGGCGGCTACCAGCCGATGGTCGAGGCCGGAGTGGACATCGTCGTCGCCGAGGCCCGGGTGCGCTACCTGGGGCCGCTCAGCTTCGACGATGAGTTCGAGGTGGTGGCAACGGTGGCGCGGCTCGGCGACACCTCGGTGACCACCGAATTGGTGGTTGACCATGACGGCACGGCGGTGGCCGAGGGCGAGCTGCGGCACGTCTTTGTCGCCGCTGGCGCTGGCAAGACCGCGCCGATCCCGGAGCCGATCCGCGCCGGGCTCGAGCGCTTCCACCGCGCCCGCGGCTGAGAGCCCACGGACAATGGTTCTAGTTGAAGCAGTCGGCAAGCGAGCAGCCGGCGCTAGCCGAGGCGCCTCTTCAGGTCTCCGAGCTGGGCTTGAACCGCGTCGGGGAGGTCATCGCCGAACCGGGCGAGGTGCTCCTCGACCTGGGGAAGCTGCGCGCGGAGCGCATCGCGGTCGACCCTGAGCAGCTCCCGGACCGCCTCGGCCGAGATCTCGAGCCCGTCGGTGTTGAGCTCGCCCTCGGCGGGGACCAGGCCGATCGGCGAATCGACCGTCTCGCTCGCGCCGTCGCAGCGGCGGAAGACCCACTCGAGCACCCGGCTGTTCTCCCCGAACCCGGGCCAGAGGAACTTTCCGTCGTCGTCCTTGCGGAACCAGTTGACGTGGAAGATCTTCGGCAAGTCCGCCCCCTCGCGGCGAGCGAGCGCCAGCCAGTGCTCGAAGTAGTCGGCCATGTTGTAGCCGCAGAAGGGGAGCATCGCCATCGGGTCGAAGCGGAGCTTTCCGACCTCGCCGGCGGCGGCCGCGGTCGTCTCCGACGACATCACGGCGCCCGTGAAGACGCCGTGCTCCCAGTCCCGGCACTCGAAGACCAGGGGGACGACGGTCGAGCGCCGACCGCCGAAGAGGAAGGCGTCGATCGGGACGCCGGCGGGATCCTCCCACTCCTCGGCGATCGAGGGGCACTGCGAGGCCGGCGTCGTGAAGCGGGCGTTCGGGTGGGCCGCCGGCTCCTCGGAGTCAGGCGTCCACTCGTTTCCGCGCCAGTCGATCACGTGATCCGGCGACTGGCCCGTCATTCCCTCCCACCAGATGTCGCCATCGTCGGTCTTCGCGCAGTTGGTGAAGATCGAGTTCCGCTCGATCGTCGCCATCGCGTTCGGGTTCGTTTTGTAGCTCGTGTTCGGGGCGACCCCGAAGAAGCCGGCCTCCGGATTGACCGCGCGCAAGCGGCCGTCATCGCCGAACTTCATCCAGGCGATGTCGTCGCCGATCGTCTCCACGGTCCAATCGGGGAGGGTGGGGATCAGCATCGCCAGGTTCGTCTTCCCGCACGCCGAGGGGAAGGCCCCGGTGACGTACTTGACCCTGCCATCTGGGGAAGTGAGCTTCAGGATCAGCATGTGCTCGGCGAGCCAGCCCTCGTCGTGGGCCATCACCGACGCGATCCGCAGCGCGAAGCACTTCTTGCCGAGCAGGGCGTTGCCGCCGTAGCCCGAGCCGAATGACCAGATCTCGCGGGTCTCGGGGTAGTGGACGATGTACTTGTTGTCGGCGTTGCAGGGCCAGGGAACGTCCTCCTGCCCCTCCTCCAGCGGGGCGCCGAGCGAGTGGACGCAGGGGACGAACTCGCCGTCGTCGCCGAGCACCTCGAGGGCGGGGATTCCCATCCGGGTCATGATCCGCATCGAGACCGCGACGTAGGGCGAGTCGGTCAGCTGGACGCCGACGTGGGAGATCGGTGAGCCCAGCGGTCCCATCGAGAACGGGACCACGTACATCGTCCGGCCCTTCATCGACCCCGCAAAGAGCTTGTCGAGCACATCCCGCATCTCGCTGGGCTCGCGCCAGTTGTTGGTGGGCCCGGCGTCCTCCTCGCGCTCCGAGCAGATGAAGGTCCGGTCCTCAACCCGGGCGACGTCGGCAGGGTCGGAGCGGGCGAGGTAGGAGTTGGGACGCTTGGCGTCGGAGAGCTTCTCGAAGGTGCCGGCCTCGACCATCTCGACGCAGAGCCGGTCGTACTCCTCCGCGGAGCCGTCGCACCAGTGCACCTGGTCGGGCTTGGTCAGCTCGGCGATCCCCTCGACCCAGGAGACCAGCTTTCCGTGCTTGGTCGGTGCCTCTGCGGCGACGGTGCTCTCACTCACGGGATGGCTCAACTCCTTGATTGATCAACGATTTCCCTGCCGGGGGCGAGATGTTTTCACAGCTAGCCCGGGCGGGGAACGATCAGGACCGGGCACGGAGCCTTTCGGATCACCCGGACCGAGACGCTGCCGGCGATCAGCCTCAGCACCGGGCCGTAGCCACGCGAGCCGAGCACCAGCAGGTCCACCCCCTCGGCGGCATGCTCGAGCAGCTTCGCAACCGGATCGCCCTTCTCGTAGATCGGAAGCGCCCGAACCTCGTCGGGGAGCTCGGCGACGGCGTCGTTGAGGCGGCTCTGGAAATCGGCGCCGGCCTCGGGCGGCGGCGCTGCGCCGACCACTCCGGGAGCTGGAGCCGGGACGGGTGTCGCCACCCCGATCACCCGGATCGACACCCCGAAGCGCTCCGCCAGCACGACAGCCTCGTCGAGAGCCGCCTGCGACTCCGCTCCGCCGTCGAAGCCCACCGCCATCACCCTCGCCTCGTAGCGAAGCTTCGGCAGCGGGGTTCCGCTGGGGACGTCGTCAGCCTCCTCGCCGGCGCGCTCGGCAACCAGCATCGCCCGCGCCCGCGCGTAGCCCTTTGGCGCAATTATCAGCCGGCAGCGAGCGCCCCTCAGCAGGTGCTCGGCGACGCTGCCTGGCGCCACGAACCCGAGCGCCGCCCGGTGGGTGGAGCCGAGCACGATCAGGTCGGCCTCTCCCTTCTCGGCCAGCTCCCGCAGGACTTCGGCGGGAGAGCCCTTCTCGACGTGGACCACGTCAAGCTCGCCGCCGTCGCGTTCCACCACCCGCTCCGCGAGGACGCGGGCGTCCTCGCCGGGTTCGGTCTCCTGATAGCCGCAGACGACCTTGGGATAGAGCGGCTCTGGCACGGCCCAAGAGCCTAAGCCCCCGGTAGCCTCCCGCCGCGCATGCGCTTCTACGAGTACGAGTCGCGCCGCATAGTCGAGCGCGCCGGGATCCCGGTGACCGAGTACGGCTTCTGCAAGACGGCCGACGAGGCGAGGGAGGCCGCCGAGAAGATCGGCGGGCCGACCGTGATCAAGTCGCAGGTGCTGACCGGCGGGCGGATGAAGGCGGGCGGGGTCAAGTTCGCCGACACCCCGGAGGAGGCGGAAGCCCACGCCAAGGACATCCTCGAGCTCGAGATCGGCGGCCACATGCCGGTCGGCGTCCTGGTCGACCCGAAGGCCGAGGTCGAGCAGGAGTACTACGCCGCGGTGCTCTGGGACGGACGGGCGAAGCGGCCGATGATGCTGTTCAGCGACATGGGCGGGATCGACATCGAGGAGGTCGCCGAGAAGCACCCCGACCACGTCGGCCGCGGCCACCTCTCCAATCTGCAGCCCGATCCCCGACTTTCGCGCCAAGGAGGTCGTCGCGGCCGTCGGGATGACCGGCCGCGAGCTCACCCGCGCCACCCCGGTGCTCGCCCGCCTCGCCCAGCTCCAGCGCGACTACGACATGACCCTGGCCGAGATCAACCCGCTGGCCCGGCTCTCCGACGGATCCTTCGTCGCCCTCGACGCCCACATGGAGATGGAGGACGAGGCGGTCGGCCGCCACCAGAAGGTCCTCGCCGAGCTCGGCGTCGAGCTCGAGGAGCCGCGCGAGCTCTATGAGCCCTCGGAGTTCGAGCGCAACGTGAAGGCGATCGACGAGGCCGACCACCGCGGCGTGATCCAGGGCAAGGACCACGGCTTCGAGGGGAACCTCGGCCTCGTGATCGGCGCCGGGGGAGGATCGCTGACCCTCACCGACGCCGTCCGCAGCCAGGGCGGCAAGCCCGCCAACTACGCCGAGATCGGCGGCAACCCCTCGGTCGCCAAGTCCAAGGGTCTCGCCATGGAGGTCCTGAAGAAGGACGGGGTCGAGAAGATCGCGGTGATGATGTCGATCGTCTCCAACACCAGGGTCGACATCGTCGCCCGCGGAGTGATCAAGGCCTGCCTGGAGCTGGGCAAGGACCCGGCCGAGACGATCGCCGTTTTCCGGATCCCGGGCGCCTGGGAGGAGGAGGGGGCGAAGATCCTCAACAGGTACGGGATCGAGTTCAAGGATCGCTCCGTCTCGATGTGGGACGCGGCCGGCGAGGCGGTCGCGAAGGTCCAAGGGGGCGCAACGTGAGCATCCTGCTGAGCGAGGACTTCACCTTCATCGTCCAGGGAATCACCGGGCGCGAGGCGGTCAACCTGACCAAGGAGTGCCTCGACTACGGCTCCAAGGTGGTCGGCGGGGTCACCCCCGGGCGGAAGGGCCGCGAGGTCCACGGCGTCCCCGTCTTCGACACCGTCGCCCAGGCGGTCGAGAACCACGGCCGGCCGATCGACGGCTCGGTGGTCACCGTCCCCCCCGCCTTCACCAAGGACGCCGTCTTCGAGGCGATCGAGAACGAAATCAGGTTGATCGTCGTGGTGACCGAGCGGATCCCCCGCCGCGACGTCGCCGAGATGGTCGAGCTCGCCGGCCTCCGCGGCGCCCGGATCATCGGCCCCAACTGCCTCGGGATCATCGCCCCCGGCGTCAGCAAGATGGGCGGGATCGGCGGCCCCGCCAAGGACGCCGCCAAGGCCTACGCGCCCGGCCCGGTCGGGGTGATGTCCCGCTCGGGTGGGATGACCACCGAAATCTCCTCCTCGCTGACCGCCGCCGGCCTCGGCGTCTCCACCGCGGTCTCGATCGGCGGCGACGCGATCATCGGCTCCACCTACGCCGAGCTGATGCCCCTGTTCGAGGAGGACGAGGCAGACGGAGGCGATCGTGATCTACACCGAGCCCGGCGGGCGGATGGAGGCCGAACTGGTCGACTGGCGAGAGCAGGCGGACTCGCGGCTGCCGATCGTCGCCTTCATGGCCGGCAAGTTCATGGACGACGAGGAGATGCAGGGGATGAGCTTCGGCCACGCCGGCACGATCGTCGAGGGCGCCGAGGACTCCGCGACCCAGAAGATCGCCCGGCTGGAGGCGGCCGGGATCCCGGTGGTCGAGCGGATCGACGAGATCCCAGAGGCCGTCAAGGAGCGCCTCGGAGCCGAGCCCGAGCCTGCGAGCGCGAGAAGTGCTGGAGCCTGATGCCGGAGACGAAGCCTCAGAACGGAGTCTTCATCGACGTCGAGGTCTCCGGCGAGGTCGCCGGCGACGCCGAGCTGGCGAGAAAGCTGGAGGAGGTCTGCCCGGTGGACATCTTCACCTCTGAGAACGGCAGGGTCGAGACCGTCGCCGAGAACCTCGACGAGTGCGTCCTCTGCGAGCTCTGCATCGAGGCCGCACCGCCGGGCACCGTCGTCGTCAAGAAGCTCTACGACGGCACCGAGCTGAAGCGCTGAGCAGGAACGGCGGCTGTGACCAACGCCGAGCAACTCGCCCGAACCGAGACCGAGCGCGAGGCGCTGGCCGCGCTTCGCAACGCGACCGGGGAGCGCGACGGACCGATGGAACGCCACGGCCTGCGGACCTTCCTGATCGCCGACCGGCTTGCCACCGCCCGCGAGCTCGAGGTCGATCGGGAGTTGCTGCTGGTCGTCGGCCTGCTGCACGACATCGGCATATACGACTCGATCTCGAGCGGGGGCGTCTACGTCCGAGAAGGCGCGGAGTTCGCCACTGAGCTGCTGCGCGGCCACGGCTGGGAGGAGCAGCGCATCAGGCTGTGCTCCGACGCGATCGAATGCCACCACCAGCTCCGCTCCCAGTGGCAGCGCGGCGCCGAGGTCGAGCTGATCCGGCGCGCCGACCTGATCGAAGTCTTGGCCGGCCGCGTCCGCTTTGGGCTCTCACGCGAATGGGTGCGCGACCTCTTCCGCTCGATCCCGCGTACCCGCTTCTATCCCGAGCTGGGCCGACTGCTTCGCCACACGCTGCGGCGTCGTCCGTTGACGGTGCCCCAAATTTTCATGCGCCGACCGTCGGGCTTTCGCTGCGGCTCAGCGGCCCTCGAAGGTGGCGTTCCCCGGCCCCTTCTCGATCAGGGTCCGCGCGCCGTTCTGAAGGTCCTCGCTCGCCATCACCTTCGCTCCCGCCTCCGGGCAGGGCCTCGTCGGCGGCCTCGACTCCCTCGTCCACCGCCAGCCGGATCATCCGCTTGGTTGCGGCGTGGGCGAGGGTCGGGCCGGCGGCGAGGCGCCCGACGAAGGACCGAGTCTTCTCCAGCAGGTCGGCCGCCCGGCAGCACCCGGTTGACGACTCCCCAGTCGAGCATCGTCTCCGCCGGGTAGGGGCGGGCGGTGAGCACCGCCTCCGCGGCCCGGCCGGCTCCGGCCCGGGCGACCAGCCGCTGGGTGCCGCCGCCGAACGGGGTGGCGCCGATCACCCCCTCGACCAGCCCGAGCTGAGAGCCCTCCTCCGCCCAGATCAGATCACAGCTCAGCGCCACCTCGAGCCCGGCGGCAAGGCACAGCCCCTGGACGGCGGCGACGGTGGGCACCTCGATCTCGGCGAACCGCCTGATCGCCGGCATGAACTCCTCGATCAGCTCGCGGGCCGCCGCCTCATCGCGGTCGAGGAACATCTCCACGTTCGCTCCGGCCGAAAAGTTGTCCCCATCGGCACGGATCAGGATCGCGCGGGCGGCACTGTCGCGGGCCTCGGTTGCGGCGCTCGCGAGGTCGCGCGAGAGCTCGAGGCCGAAGAGGTTGAGCGGTGGGTCCGAGATCACGATCTCCCCGACCGCGCCGTCCGAGCTGAACTCCGCCTTCGCCATCCTGGCTCCTCTCGAGACCCGGAGGACCTCCGTCTGCGCGGCGGAGACTATCTCCTGGTCGCTTCGGCAGACTGCGGCCCCGTGAACTTCATCGAGGACGTGATGGAGCGCTCCCCGGCGTCGAGGCTGGCGGTGGTGGCGGTGAGCGCCGACGGTGAGAGCCGCGACTGGCACATGGGCGAGCTGATCGCCCGAAGCGCCGGCCTCTCCGGGGCGATCGCGGCGCGCGGGGTCGAGCGCGGCGACGCGGTGATGACCCTGGTCGGCAGCCGGATCGAGTGGGTGCTGGCGATGCTCGCCTGCTTCCGGATGGGGGCGGTGGCGCTGCCCTGCAACCCGCAGCTTCGCCGCAAGGACCTGGAGCTGCGAGCCCGGGCCGCTGCTCCGAGGCTCTGCATCGGCGAGGAGCGGCTGCTCGGCGAGCTGCCCGACGGGGTGCCGGCGATGACCCTGGACGAGGTCGCCGATGTCCTCGACGAGGACCGTGCCCAGGAGACCCCCGCCGACATCGCCGGGCTCGATCCCGACGACCCGGCGGTGATCATCTTCACCTCTGGGACCACCGGCGAACCGCGCGGGGTCGTCTATCCGCAGCGCTACCTGACCGGCCAGCGCCTTCAGGCCGAGCACTGGGTCGGCGCCGAGAAGGGCGACCTCGCCTGGTGCACCGCGGCCCCCGGCTGGTCGAAGTCGACTCGCAACGTCTTCATCGCTCCATGGCTGCGGGGGGCGGCGGCGCTGATCCACGACGCCCGCTTCGACCCGGCCGAGCGCCTCGAGCTGATCGAGCGCGAGGGCGTCAACGTCCTCTGCCAGGCGCCGACCGAGTACCGGATGCTCGCCAAGCGGACCGAGCTGCGCCGGATCGGCTCGCTGCGGCGCCTGGTATCGGCCGGGGAGCCACTCAACCCCGAGGTGATCCGGCACTTCCGGAGCGAGATGAAGCTTGCGATCGGCGACGGCTACGGGCAGACCGAGACCGGCCCGGTGGCCGGGATGCGGCCCGACGAGGACGACCCGGCGAGAGATGGCTCGATGGGCCGGCCGCTGCCGGGAATCGAGGTCCGGGTCGAACGAGGGCGAGCTCGAGGTCCGCCCGGAGACCGTCCCCACCTTCTTCAGCCACTACCTGGGCGACGAGCCGTTCGAGGGCGAGTGGTGGCCGACCGGCGACCACGTCCGCGAAGACGAGGACGGCTACCTCTGGTTCGAGGGCCGCGAGGACGACATCATCCTCTCGGCCGGCTACCGGATCGGCCCCTTCGAGGTCGAGTCGGCGCTGGTCTCCCACCCGAAGGTGGCGGAGGCGGCGGCGGTCGCTGCCCCCGACGAGGAGCGGGGCTCGGTGGTCCGGGCGATCGTCGTCCTCCGCGACGGGCAGCCGTCCGAGCAACTCGCCGAGGAGCTTCAGGAGCACGTCCAGGCCGAGACCGCCCCCTACAAGTACCCGCGGATCGTCGAGTTCGCCGAGGAGCTGCCGAAGACCCCGAGCGGCAAGATCAAGCGCAACGAGCTCAGGGGCGAGCCCGCCCACTAGTCTCGCCGGATGTCCTCCTCGCGCTCTCCTTGGGCGTCCTTTGCAGGGATCTTCATCGTCACCAACCTCGGCCTGCTGGCGGTCGGGGCGACCCTGCCGGTGCTGCCGCACTTCGTCAAGGACGAGCTCGGCGGCAGCGACCTCGAGGTCGGGATCGTCACCGGCGCCTTCGCGCTCACCGGGATCGTCTGCCGGCCGATCGCCGGCAACCTCGCCGACCGCCGCGGCCGAAAGCCGACGGTGATCGGCGGCGCCTTCCTCGCCGCGATCGCCGGCGCCCTCTACTTCGTCCCGGCCGGGATCCCCGGCCTCCTCGTCGCCCGCTTCTTCCTCGGGGCGGGCGAGGGAACCGTGTTCACCGCGGGCTCGGCCTGGAACGTCGACATGGCCCCGGAGGAGCGCCGCGGGCGGATGATCGGCCTCTATGGCCTCGCGATCTGGACCGGTCTCACCCTCGGGCCGCCGATCGGGGTCCTGCTCCAGGATGCCGGCGGCTTCAACCTGGTCTGGGCGTTCGCCTGCGGGGCGCCTCTGCTCGGCGCCGTGATCGCCTCGCGGCTGCCGGAGGCACCTGTGGTCGGCGGCGAGCGCTCCCGCGGGCCGTTCATCTCCCGGGAGGCGCTCGGCCCCGGCGGCACCTTCGCCCTCAGCGTGGTCGGCTTCGCCGCCGTCTCCGCCTTCATCGTCCTCAGCCTCGACCAGCGCGGGATCGGCCACGGCGCCGAGGTGTTCAGCGTGTTCGCCGGCACCGTCGTCGCCACCCGCCTCGTGGCCGGCGGCCTCCCGGACCGGATCGGGGCGGCGCGGTGCGCGGTCGGCGCGGCCCTGATCGAAGCCCTCGGCCTCCTGCTGCTCGGCGCCGCCGAGTCGCTGCCGGTGGTGATCATCGGCGCGATCGGGATGGGCGCCGCCTTCTCGCTGCTCTTCCCGTCGCTCTCCCTGCTCGCGGTCGACCGGGTGGTCCCGGAGCGCCGCGGCGCCGCGATGGGCACCTTCACCGCCAGCTTCGACCTCGGCATGCTGACCGGCTCGCCGGCGGTCGGCGCGGCCGCTGCCCTGGGCGGCTACAGCGCCGCCTTCTATCTCGCCTGCGCCTGCTCGCTCGCCTGCGCCGCGCTGAGCGCGAGGTTCATCCCCCGATACGCTGGGGGCGAAGCCAGTCCTCGACCGCAGGAGAGCTGATGGCCCAGCTTGAGACCGCAAAAGGCGAGTCGGCAGATCGACCGCAAGCTGATCAACAAGCTGACCGAGGCGCAGATGGCGCGCTTTCGCGAGCACACGCCGACCTCGGCGCAGTACTTCGACCGCGCCCGCAAGGTGATGCCGGGCGGCGTCCCCTCCTCGTTCCAGCTCAACGACCCGTGGCCGGTCTACATCGAGCGCGGCAAGGGCGCGCTGGTCTGGGACGTCGACGGCAGCGAGTACGTCGACTTCCACAACGGCTTCGGGGTGATGTGCATCGGGCACGCCAACCCGACGGTCGGCAAGGCGGTGAAGGCCCGCCACGACCTGGGAACCCACTTCGCCGCCCCCACCAACGGCTCGATCGCGGTCGCCGAGAACCTGGTCGATCGCTTCCGTCTGCCGCAGTGGCGCTTCACCAACTCGGGCACCGAGTCGACCATGTCCGCGATCCACCTCGCCCGCGGCAGCACCGACCGCGACTACATCATCAAGATCGAGGGCTCCTACGACGGCCACCACGACGCGGTGATGGTCTCCTGCTACCCGGACCTGGACGAGCTCGGGCCCCGCGAGAGCCCCAACCCCGTTCCCTTCGGCGCCGGCTATCCGGAGCCGATCGTCGAGCGCACCCGGCCGGTGCCGTTCAACGACCCCGAGGTCCTGGAGGGCGTGTTCAAGAGCTACGAGGGCAAGGTCGCCGGCCTGATCATCGAGCCGGCGATGATGAACATCAACGTCATCCCGCCGAAGCCGGGCTACCTGGAGCGGGTCCGCGAGCTCTGCGACGAGCATGGCGCGAAGCTGATCTTCGACGAGGTGAAGACCGGCGCGACGATCGCCTACGGGGGTGCCACCGAGCGCTTCGGTGTCCAGCCCGACATGGTCTGCCTGGCGAAGGCGATCTGCGGCGGCTACCCGGGCGGCGCGATCGGGATGACCGCCGAGCTCGGCGAGGTGGTCGCCTCCGACAAGGTCCACCAGATCGGCACCTTCAACGGCAACCCGCTGGTGATGGCGGCGGCCGAGGCGACCCTGACCGAGGTCCTCGACCGGAACGCCTACGAGCAGCTCGAGACGACGAACGACGCCCTGCTGAAGCGCTGCCAGGAGGTGATCGACAAGTACGGCCTGCCGGCCTACGCCAACGGCCTCGGCGCCAAGGGCTGCGTGATCTTCGCCCCGGAGCCGATCTACGAGTACCGCGACTACCTGACCAAGGTCGACGGCGAACTATCGACCCTGGCCTGGCTCTACCACATGAACCACGGCATCTTCATGACCCCGGGGGTCGAGGAGGAGTGGACCCTCTCGATCGCCCACGAGCAGGAGCACATCGACCGCTACGTCGCCGCCTTCGAGGCGTTCGCGAGCGACGTCAGCGGTAGCTAAGCCCGCTACCCAGCCGCCCCGTTCAGATCCAGCGCCGCCCGGGCCTTGTCGGTGTCCTCGGTGACGATCACCAGGCGGACGCCGCTGAAGATCGTGTAGGCGACGTCGATGCTCACCCCGGCCTCGGCGAGGTCGCGGGCGATCTCCCCCATCGCGCCGGGCTTGTCGTGGAGGTCGACGATCACCGCGTCGCGCTCGTCGGCGACGTCGATGCCCGCCTCCTCAAGCGCCTTCCGGGCGGCGGCGGCGTCCTCGACCAGGATGTGGATGAAGCCCTTCCCGTCGCCGACCATCGCGCAGAGCCCCTCGATGTTGACCCCACCCCGACCGGTCGCCTCCCCCAGCTCGGCAAGCTTTCCCGGCCGATTCTCCATCACCACCGTCAGGTCCTTCGCCATCGGTACCTCCGGGTCGCTACCGGCATCCAATACCTCAGGCGGGCAGATGTCAATATCGAGTGGGACTGGCGCCGCGGGGTAGCCTGGAGACATGGCCAACCGCCTCGCCGACGAGACCTGCCCCTACCTCCTCCAGCACAAGGACAACCCGGTCGACTGGTACCCGTGGGGCCCGGAGGCGCTCGAGCGCGCCGCCGAGGAGGACCGGCCGATCCTGCTCTCGATCGGCTACTCCGCCTGCCACTGGTGCCACGTGATGGAGCGCGAGTCGTTCGAGGACCCGGAGACGGCCGCCTACATGAACGAGAACTTCGTCCCGGTCAAGGTCGACCGCGAGGAGCGCCCCGACGTCGACGACCTCTACATGGAGGCGGTCCAGGGGATGACCGGGCAGGGCGGCTGGCCGCTGACCGTCTTCCTCGACCCCGAGGGCGTTCCCTTCTACGGCGGCACCTACTTCCCGCCGGAGCCGCGCCAGGGATTGCCGAGCTTCCGCCAGGTGCTGGAGGCGACCGGCGAGGCCTACCGGAGCCAGCGCGAGCAGCTACGCGCGGCCTCCGACCGGGTCCGCGAGTCGCTCGGCGCGGTCGGACGGCTCGAGCGGTCGGAGGACCCTCTCGATCCCTCCCTGCCGGAACGTGCGGTCAACGGCCTTCTGGCGGCAGCGGACACGGCCAACGGCGGCTTCGGCGGCGCGCCGAAGTTCCCGCCGGCGAGCGCACTCGAGTTCCTCCTCGCGCGCGGGGAGCGCGAGCACGTCGCGCAGGACCCTCGACGCGATGATGTTCGGCGGCATCTACGACCAGGTCGGCGGCGGCTTTCACCGCTACTCGGTCGACGCAACCTGGCTCGTTCCCCACTTCGAGAAGATGCTCTACGACAACGCCCTGCTGGCGCGCGCCTACCTGCACGGCTACCAGGCGATCGGCGAGGAGCGCTGGAAGCGGGTCTGCTGCGACACGCTCGACTGGGCGCTCCGGGAGATGCGCGGCACCGAGGGCGGCTTCTACTCGGCGCTCGACGCCGACTCGGAGGGCGAGGAGGGCCGCTACTACGTCTGGGAGGAGGCCGAGGCGCGGGACGCCCTCGCCGAGGCTGAGATGCCGGCGCGAGGCGAGCGAGCGGGTCCTCGGCTACTGGGGGGTGAGCGCCGCCGGCAACTTCGAAGGCCGCAACATCCTCCACGTGCCGATGGGCGCCCGGGCCGAACCGCCCCCCGGGCTCGACCAGGCCCGGCGGGTGCTGCTCGCGCGGCGCGAGCAGCGGGTGCGCCCCGGACTCGACGACAAGCGGCTGTGCTCCTGGAACGCGCTGATGATCTCCGCCCTCGCCGACGCGGGCGCCGCGCTCGGTCGCGAGGACTTCATCGACGCGGCCCGCGGTTGCGCCCGCTTCATCCACGAGTCGATGCACGACGACTCGGGCCGCCTGCTCCGCACCTGGAAGGACGGCGAAGGCAGGCTCAACGCCTACCTCGAGGACCACGCCTTCCTGGTCGAGGCGATGCTGCGGCTGTACGAGGCGACCCTCGAGGTGCGCTGGTTCGACGCCGCCCGCGAGACCGCCGAGGCGATGATCGAGCGCTTCGCCGACGAGGAGCGTGGCGGCTTCTTCACCACCTCGCACGACCACGAGCAGCTGATCGCCCGCCGCAAGGACCTCGCCGACCATCCGATCCCATCCGGCAACTCCTCAGCCGCGCTCGGCCTGCTGCGGCTCGCGGCGCTCACCGGCGAGCGTTCCTACGAGGACCACGCCGTCGGCGTCCTCCGCCTGTTCGCGCGGCCGGCGGTCCAGCACCCCGACGCCTTCGGCCACTACCTCCAGGCCCTCGACTTCCACCTCTCCCCCGTCCGCGAGGTCGCCCTGGTGGCGCCGGCGAACGGCGCCGACGCCTCTACCCCACTCGCGGAGCTCGCCGGGGTGGTGCGGGCCGGCCACCGCCCCCACGTCGTCCTCGCCGGCGGGCCAGAGGGCAGCGACCGACCCGAGCTGATCCGCGAGCGCCCCGCGGTCGAGGGCAAGCCCGCCGCCTACGTCTGCGAGCACTTCGCCTGCAAGGCGCCGGTGACCGAGCCGAAGGAGCTCGAAGCGGCCCTCGGGTCCCTGCAGAGGCCGCGCCTAGAGGACGGGCAGGAACTGCTCGATCTCGAACGGGGTGACCTGGACGCGGTAGTCCTCCCACTCCGAGCGCTTGATCTCGATGAAGCGGTTGAAGGCGTGCTCGCCGAGCACCCGCAGGACCAGCTCGGACTCGGCGGCGATCTCGATCGCCTCGCCGAGCGTCTCGGGCAGCTGCTCGATCCCGCGCCGCTGGCGCTCCTCCGGGAGTCAGGTGGTAGAGGTTCTGCTCCATCGGCTCGGGCAGCTCGTAGCCGTTCTCGATCCCCTCCAGCCCGGCGTGGAGCATCCCGGCGAAGCAGAGGTAGGGGTTGCAGGCGGGGTCCGGGCAGCGAAGCTCCGCCCGGGTCGCCTGCTCCTTGCCCGGGTGATAGAGCGGCACCCGGATCAGGGCCGAGCGGTTGCGGCGTGACCAGGACAGATAGACCGGCGCCTCGAACCCCGGCACCAGCCGCTTGTAGGAGTTGACCCACTGGGCGAACAGCGGCGAGATCTCCCGGGCGTGCTTGAGCTGGCCGGCGATGAAGGCCTTGGCGGTGTCGGAGAGGAAGTACTGGTCGTCGGCGTCGAAGAAGGCGTTGCGGCCGTCTTTGGAGAGCGACTGGTGGACGTGCATGCCCGAGCCGTTCTCCCCCTGCAGCGGCTTCGGCATGAAGGTCGCGTGCCAGCCGTACTTCATCGCGTATTCCTTGACCGTGATCCGGTAGGTCATGCAGTCGTCGGACATCGCGAGCGCGTCCTTGTAGCGCATGTCGACCTCGTGCTGGGAGGGGCCGACCTCGTGGTGGGCGTACTCGACGTGGATCCCGAGCTGCTCGAGAGCGAGGATCGTCTCGCGGCGGACGTCGGAGCCGGCGTCCAGCGTGGTCAGATCGAAGTAGCCCCCCTCGTCGAGGACCTCGGGGACGCCGCCCTCGGGCTTCGCCGAGCGGAAGTAGAAGTACTCGAGCTCGGGGCCGATGTTGTACGCGTCGAACCCCATCTCCTTCGCCCGCTCCAGCGCCCGGCGCATGATCCAGCGCGGATCGCCCTCGTAGGGGTCGCCGCCGGGAACCCGGATGTCGCAGAACATCCGCGCCACCCGCTTCTCCTGCTCGGGGCGCCAGGGGATCAGGCTCATCGTCGAGGGGTCGGGCATCGCGATCATGTCCGACTCCTCGATCGGGTTGAAGCCGCTGATCGAGGAGCCGTCGAAGCCCATCCCGCCCTCGAAGGCGTCCTCGAGCTCCGAGGCGTTGATCGAGAAGCTCTTCAGCTGCCCGAGGAGGTCGGTGAACCAGAGGCGGACGAAGCGGACGTCGTTTTCCTCGGCGAAGGCGAGCGCCTCCTTGGCTGTGGTCGGGGTGTCTGCCACGAGAGGCGGGAATCTACCGACGATGATCTGAGGGTGCTCCGCAGATGCGAGGGGCTCCGCCAGAAGCCACCCGTTTCACGGTGGAGGAGCAACCCGATTAGTGACGGGCAGATCCGCGTGGCACGCCTCGCCCGTATCTGAATGCAGAACGAGCGCAAAGCTTGTACACTTACGACCCGTAAGTAATAGGCTAAAAGTAAAGTAAAGAGCCTGTAATAGCCGAGAAAGTCGCCAGATGACAGTCAAGACCGAAGTAAGCCGCTTCCACATCCACGACGAGCTCACCGCCCCCGACGGCAGCGCTCCGCTGATCAAGAGCATCCAGACCGCCGGCGGCGCCGTCTCCAAGTTCCTCGGCGTGCTCGCCGAGTCGCCCTCGGCGCTGCGCGCCTACACCCGGTTCCGCAGCGAGCTGCACTCCGGCGTCCTTCCCCGCGCCACGCGCGAGCGGATCGGGCTGGCGGTCGCAGAGCGCCGCGGCGACCCCTACACCCTCTCTCGGTACGCCCGCACCGCCCGGGCCGCGGGCCTCGGCCTCGACGAGGTCGCCCGTGCCCGCAACTTCAAGTCCGCGGACGAGAAGGAGGCGGCTCTGCTCACCCTGCTCGAGGAGACGCTTGACCACGATCAGCGCCCGCCCCACCACCTGGTCGAGGAGGCGCGCGAGGCCGGCTGGAGCGACGACGAGATCCTCGAGGCCGTTGCCGAGCTGGCGCTGGCCGAGTTCGAGAGCCTGATCTCCTCCGCGGCCGAGTTGCCGCAGGAGAGCTCGGACCCCGCGGTCCTCCGCTCCGCCGCCGCCTAGAACCCTGGCTTTAAGGCGCCGCTAGTAAGCCGGCGTGACCGTCGCCTGGATCGGGCCGGACCCCACGGCGAGGAAGCCGATCCGCTTGGCGGTCTTCTTGGTCAGGTCCCAGGCGTAGCCCTTCTGATAGGGCCCCCGGTCGATCACCGTGCCGGTGATGCTGGCCCCGTTGTAGGTGAAAGTGACCTGGGTGCCGCAGGGAAGCCTCTTGTGCGCCGCCCCGATCACTGTCCGCGCAAGGACCATCCCGCAAGCGGTGGGCTCGCCCCAGAAGCCGGGGCCGTACCAAGTGGCCGCCTTGTAGGTGGTCCAGCTGGTGCCTCCGCTGGGAGGCGGTGCGGGTTCGGTCGGCTCGGTCCCGCCCGGGATCCCGCCCGTCTGCGCCTGAGCAACCGAGGCGCTCCCCGCCAGCAGCGCCAGGCAGGACAGTCCGACAAGAACAGCGCGGTTTTTCGAGCCCAGCATCAACCTTCCTCTTTCGTGGCTTACGGGGTTAGCTGACGGGCTCGCGCTGAAAGATCGCGCTACGTGGCAAAGGCCACGATTCGCCCCAACATTGGGTCCCCCGCTCTCCGACCCTTTTCCGGCGGGTGGAGATTCAGCGGAAGTAAGGCGCGGCATCCTAACAGACCTCCGGACGTCCTTCCGCCACTAACGGCTTCGGAAAGTTCACCTCCGAACCTTTGCCGCGAAACGACCCGCCCAGGGGCCTGAGCGACCAGGGCGACATATCCTCCCCCCATCTCCGGAGCGCTCGTCACAGGAGCAGGCGGCGGAATCGGCCTGGCGACCGCCCGGCGGCTGGCCGGCCGCGGCTTCCAGGTTGCGGTCACCGACGTCGACGGCGAGGCCGCCGAGCGGGCCGCCGAGGAGATCGGCGACCGGGCGTGGGGCTCGCGACTCGACGTCACCGACGCCCAGGCCTGCCGGGTCGCCGCCGGCGAGGTGATCGAGCGGGCCGGCGACGCTCGACGTCTGGGTCAACAACGCCGGCATCCTGATCACCGGGCTCGACCTACGAGCAGGAGCTCGAGGCCCACCGCCGGATGCTCGAGGTGAACGCGATCGGCACCTACAACGGCACCCTGGCGGCGATCGAGCGGATGCGGGAGAGCGGCCGCGGGCACGTGATCAACGTCGTCTCGCTCGCCGGGCTGGCCGCCGCACCGGGGGTGGCCTCATACGCGGCGAGCAAGCACGCGGCGATCGCCTTCACCCTCGGCACCCTTGCCGACCTCCGCCGCTCGGGGATCAGGGGGATCAACGTCTCGGCGGTCTGCCCCGACGGCGTTTGGACGCCGATGATCACCGACAAGCTCGACGACCCCGACGACGCGCTCTCCTTCTCCGGGGTGATGCTGATGCCCGACCAGGTCGCGGAGCGGATCGAGGGCCTGCTCGAGAAGCCGCAGGGCGGTGATCGCGATCCCCCGCTGGCGCGGGCGCTTCACCCGCTTCTTCGACCGCCACCCCGATCTCGCCGTCCGCCTCACCCCGCTGCTGATGCGCGACGCCCGCCGCCGCCAGGCCCGCTTCAAGAAGAAGGTCGAGGCCGGCGAATGGCCACCGAAGGACTCGTGAGCGCCGCCTCCCGGGGGCCGCACGATCCCGGGACGCAGGGCGGGGCGCTTCCATACCGCTCGGGGGCCGATGGCGCTCTCGGGGTGGCTCCACTACCCGGCGGCCTGGCGGCTGGCGCGGAGGGGAGCGACCCCGGAGCGGCCCTGGATCGTGCCGGCGGCGATCGGCTGGTTGCGTCGCCGGATTCGCCGCGGCTGGACGGTCCTCGAGCTTGGCGCGGGCCGCTCGACACCATGGTTCGCGAAACGCGCCGGGGCGGTGCTCAGCCTCGAGGACAACCCCTACTGGCATCAGCACACGATCGAGCGGCTCCGCGAGCAAGAGCTCGAGGTCGACCTGAGGTTGACCGCGGTTGAGGAGTTTCCGAGGGCGGTCGCGGCGCTCGGCGATCGGCGCTTCGACCTGGTGGTGGTCGACTTCCTCGAGGCCCC
This sequence comes from uncultured Solirubrobacterales bacterium, assembly GCA_963818205.1. Taxonomy (GTDB): domain Bacteria; phylum Actinomycetota; class Thermoleophilia; order Solirubrobacterales; family 70-9; genus CAVVYV01. The sequence goes on along the minus strand of CAWFRG010000008.1, from coordinate 1,773 downwards.
CGAGGTGAGCCGGATCGACGCCCTCCGTCCCGCCCGCGAGAAGGTGCGGCCCGGGCGCCACCTGCTGCTCGATGACTCCGACCGCCCCGGCTACGCCGAGGCCTACGAGCTGCTCAGCGGCTGGCGCCGCCGCCGGTTCACCGGGATCAAGGACGGCTGGCCGGAGGCGTGCGAGACCACCATCTTCACCCGTCCACGCCAATAGAGAGGGCCCCGTTGCCGGGGCCCTCTCTGTAGCGAGCCTGTAAGCCGGATTCTGTCGGGGGCAGCCATCTATCTATGCGGCCCACCTGGACCTCGCCGGGCCGGGTCGACGGTCCTGCTTGGCCTTGCACCGGGCGGGGTTTGCCATGCGCGCCTGCGTCACCGCGGCGCCGGTGCGCTCTTACCGCACCCTTTCACCTTTGCCTGTGCGCGACTCACGTGTGGCCGCGCCATCGGCCGTCTGCTCTCTGTGGCACTTTCCCGCGGGTTTCCCCGGGTGGGCGTTACCCACCGCCCTCGCCCTTTGGTGTCCGGACTTTCCTCGAAGGACTACACCTCCGCGACTGCCTAGCTCGCAAAGTCCATGGTACCCGCGAACCCTCGAAGGGCGCGAAAACCAAGCAGCTTGGCCGAAGCAGCCCGATCGACGAAGCGAGCGCACTAATCACGTGCGTGAGCGAGGCGATCGGGCGAGTCGGCCGAATGCGCCGGTTTGCAGCCTCCGCGTCAGGAGAGGTGCGAGCCGCAGTTGGCGCAGCCATCTGCGGTGAGCCCTCCACCCGACACACAGGGCAGTCCGCGCGGCCGTCGGAACGCAAGCCCTCCCAGGCGCCGAGGACGACGTCCTCGAGCGTCACCTCCGACGGCTCGAACAATCTCTGCGCGCTGCCCCGCTCCTGCGGCCGCTTCACAACGGCCGCGGCCTCGGTCGCCACAGCGACGCTCACGAGACCCTCCGGAAGACGCCGACGACGTGACCGAGGATCCGGACGTCGCGGCTGCGAAGTGGCTTCATGCTCTTGTTCTCCGGCTGCAGCCGGACGTGGTCCTTCTCCTTGAAGTAGCGCTTCACCGTCGCCTCCTCGCCGAGCAGGGCGACGACGATCTCACCGTTGCGCGCCGTGTCCGAGGGCCGGACGACGACGAAGTCGCCCTCGAGGATGCCGGCGTCCTTCATGCTCTCGCCGCGGACCCGGAGGATGTAGTCCCCGTCCTCGTCGCCGATCGCGGAGGGGATCTGCATGTAGTCCTCGATGTTCTCCTCCGCCAGCAGCGGCTCGCCGGCCGCGACCTGGCCGACCAGCGGCAGCGCCCGAGGGCTTGATCGCCCGCTTCGCGCGCTCGACCAGCACCTCGAGGGCACGGGGCTTGGAGGGGTCGCGCTTCAGCACCCCGAGGCTCTCCAGCTTCGCCAGGTGCGCGTGCACGGTCGAGGACGAATGCAGTCCGACCGCCTTGCCAATCTCGCGGACGGTCGGCGGGTAGCCGTGCCGGGTCAGGTAGCGGCTGATGTAGTCGAAGATCTCCCGCTGGCGCTTGGTCAGGTCCATGGCCATTCCTCCCGGTCGGCTCTCAGCTCTCTCGAATGATGCAGCTGCTGGGCGAACACATGTTCGTGAGACTAGCGCGCCCGGCGGACGGTTTCAAGCCGGTCGCCGGCCGGGGCGGGGAATTTCAGGCTGCCACTAGAATCACCCCCGTTAGGCGCCTGTGGCGGAACTGGTAGACGCGCAAGGTTGAGGGCCTTGTGGCCCTCAGGGTCGTGGAGGTTCGACTCCTCTCAGGCGC
>CAWFRG010000007.1:0-11841 GCA_963818205.1 uncultured Solirubrobacterales bacterium | reverse complement strand
GCGCGTCGACGATCTCCTCGGCCAGGCGCTTCGAGCTCGCCTTTTCCTCCGCGACGCTCACCGGCCCAGACTACCCCTCGCCCGGCCCACGCAGGGTGGTTCCGAGGCCTGTGGGGCGGCAGATGTTCGCGAGGATCCAGGCACCGGTCTGCGCGGGCGGGAGCTCGCCCGACTCGACTAGTGAGGCGAAGTCGAGGGCGCGCTCGCTGAGGCGGCCGTCGGCGGATCGCTCCGGGTCTCGGCGAAGGAGGACCGAGGCGAGCCTGGTGGCGGCCGCGCCGCCGTAGACGCCGGCCACCGCAACCCCGGCGAAGTGCCGCACCTGCCCAGCGGTGCCGTCCGAGTAGGGGGCGCGAAAGCCCCCGCCGGGGATCAGGTTGCGGCCGCCCCGAGCGAGGTCGGCGAGGGCCCGCGGCGGGGGGCGGATCCCGGCGGCGGCCAGGCCAAGGGCGCGGAGGAACCCGCCGGGCGTCGACTCCCGCTTGCCCAACCCGGCGGACAGACCTGCCAGTCGCTGGCAGGCGTTTCCGGAGTCTTCCAGCTCGCCGAGGGGCCGATTGGTGGCGATCCCGAGGAGACTGAGCTGCAACGAGGGCGGGTCGATCCCGCCCTCGAAGGACTCGTCTCCCCAGAATCCGAGCTCGCGCAGGCCGACGGCGGCGAGTGCGATCAGGGCGGCCGCGGCGAGCGCCGCGATCAACTTCATCGGCCGCCTTCCGGGCACATCGCGCCAGCCTAGTCAGGCGGATCACCGGTTGGGCCCGGGCGCCTGGTCGGCGCCCGGGCCCAGCGGCGAGCGGACGAGACGATTGTCAGTCGATCCGATCGAACAGCGCGTCGGTGATCGTCAGCGGCGGATCGACAAGCTGGTTGAAGAGCCAGAAGATGATGATCGCCGCGCCCAGGAGGGCAACGTTCTTGAAGAACATCGCCGACTGAATCTGCTTCATCTGCTGGTCCTCGATCTTCCAGAACGCGTGCATGATCGGGGTGATCGAGATGAGGAAGCCGATGATCAGGATCGCGCCGAGGTCCGCCCAGACCCCGAAGATGATCATCAGGCCGCCGGCGATGATCGCCACCCCGCTGAGGGGGACCAGGATATGCGGGGCGGGCGCGCCCAGCGAGCGGGCGTACTCCTGCCCGACCTTGCCGCCCTCACCGAGGTGCGCGGTGGACCCCGAGACGATGAACAGCACTCCGAAGAGAATCCGACCGATCAGGAAAACGACGTCCATTGGACCCTCGCTTGTCGAGGCCGCCTGTCACGTCGAGCGGCCGTTTGCCCTATGAAGATAATTGTACGCTCAACTATCTCCCGGTCGCATCCCGGAGCGATCGAGGAGAGGGGCGCGGGGCCGCATCCAGCGGCCCCGCGCCTGGGGGGGAGAAGCGTCTAGTCGGGCGGATCGCAGGGGGAGCGCTGATCGCCCGCCGCCTCGGCGGCCCGCGCCAGCTCGCGGTCGCGGCTGGGGCCGGCGCCGTTCTGGTTCGCCGGCCGGCGCCCGTTGCGCGAGCGCATCTCCTCGCGGAACATCTGGTCCGCGACCAGCTCGACCAGCCGCTGCGGATCGGAGAGCCTGCTGCTCACGCCGCGGCCTCCGCCTTCCGGAGGCCCCTGATCGCGAACACCAGCAGCAGGGCGACGAGCCCGGCCGCGATCGCGAGGGCGGCGAAGAAGTCGGCGGGCTGACCCGCGAGCAGCTCGCGACCCGTCTCCATGACGTGGGTGATCGGGTCGTAGTCGGAGACGGCGCCGACCCAGCCGGCGAGCAGCTCGCGCGGCACGTAGACCGGGGCGAGGAAGAGGAGGAGGAAGACCGGCACCATCATCAGCGGCGTCGCCTGGAGGCTGCGGAAGCGCAGGGCCACGCCGGCGGCGAACAGGGTCCCGGCGACGTTGATGATCGCGGCCAGCAGGTAGAGGCCGAGCAGGTCGCTGCCAGTCCCTATGACCTCCATCCCCGCGATGAGCGCGATCGCCGTAACCACGGTTAGGGTGATCGCCGCCCGCACCATCGCGACGATCCCGTAGCCGAGGATGAGCGCGGAGCGGTTGGGAGTCGCCAGGAGTAGTCGCCGTCCGAAGCCGAACTGGAAGTCGGCGGCAATCGAGAACCCGGTGAAGACGCCGCCGAAGGCAGCCGCCTGCAGAAGCACGAAGCCGTATTCGAAGGTGGTGTAGCCAGGCGGGTAGTCGAAGCCCGGCGCCTCGGTGATCGCCGAGAGCCCGCCGGCGAAGGCGACGAAGAAGAAGATCGGCATCAGCAGCGGAGGCAGGAACAGGGCCGGGCTGCTGATGAAGCTGTCGATCAGCCGCCGCGCCAGCCCACCGGCGACCGAGAAGTAGCGGCGGATCAAGTTCTCACCATCCTTCCCTTGATCGAGGACGTCGCCGCCGTCAGCGCCGCCACGAGGATCACCGTCGCGCAGCCGAAGCCGAGTGCCAGCGCCTCCCCGTCCCAGCCGGTGATCAGGAGGCTCCGGATCCCCTCGATCATGTAACTGACGGGGTTATAGGTCGCGACCGTCTCGAACCACTGGGTCTGGATCAGGTCGCGCGGCAGCGCCATTGAGCTGAGGAAGAGGAAGACGAAGATGACCGGGAAGAGGCCCTGGACGTTCTCGGGAGAGCTGGCGCGCATTCCGGCGATCAGCCCGATCGATCCGAAGGCGAGGGTGATCAGCGTGGCGAGCGCGATCAGCACCAGCGCCCCGGGGATCCCGGCCTCGATGTGCCCTCCCGCGATCAGGCCGACGGCGATATAGGTGGCCGCCTGGAACAACCCGAGCGCGAGGGTCCCGGAGAGCTGACCGGCGACCAGCGCCGGCGCCCGAATCGGGGTCAGCTGCATCCGGTTCCAGAAGCCGCTCTGCTGGTCCTCGGCGAGGTTCTGGCCGGTGCCGATCACCGCGAACACGCCCGCCTGGAGGAAGGCGAAGGCGAGGGCGAAGGTGAGGTAGGAGTCGGTCGGGAAGCCGGGGATGCTGGTCGCCGATTCGAGCCCTGCCGAGTTGATCGCGAGCAGGATCAGCGGAAAGATCGTCGCCGGGACGATCATCGCCGGCTGCCGAATCGTCCGCAGGATCGAGCGCCGGGCGAGCTCCCTGATTTGAACACGCAACGGCGGCGCGCTTCGCTGCACTGCTGATGTCCCGCTCACGCGGGCGCCCCCTCGAGCACCGGCTGCTCGCCTGTATCAGCGTCCCCGGCCGCTTCGGCCTGAGCGCCCTCGAGCGACCGCCCGGTCTTCTCGAGGAAGACGTCGTTGAGGCTCGGCGCGTGCAGCTCAAGGTTCGCGACCTTGACCGCGGCCTGGTCGAAGGCGCGGATGATGTTGGCGAGCTCCTCGCTGCCGTCGCTGAGCCGCACCGCGGCGGCGTTTGGCTTGCCAGGAACGAGCTCTCCGAAGGGCTCGAGGAGCTCGGCAGCGCGGCCGCGCTCGCCCTGATCGGCGGGGGTGACTTCGACCGTCGGCCTTCCGACCTCGGCCTTGAGCGCGGCCGGAGTGCCCTCGGCCGCGATCTTGCCGCGGTCGATGATCCCGATCCGGTCAGCGAGCTGGTCGGCCTCCTCCAGGTACTGAGTGGTGAGGAAGACGGTGACGCCCTCGTCGCGGGAGAGGTGCGCGACCTCGTCCCAGAGCGCCGTCCGGCTCTGGATGTCGAGCCCGGTGGTCGGCTCGTCGAGGAAGAGCACCCGGGGCTGGTGGAGGAGGGCTAGGGCGAGGTCGAGCCGCCGCTTCATCCCGCCGGAGTAGCCGGCGACCTTGCGGCCCGCCGCCTCGGTCAGCCCCACCCGCTCGAGCAGCTCCTCACCGCGGCGGGTGCGCTCCTGCTTCGTCATCCCGTGAAGCGCGCCCTGGAGGCGGATGTGCTCGTTTGCGCTCAGCTGCGGGTCGAGGGCCGCCTCCTGGAGGGCGGCGCCGATCGCGTCGCGGACCAGGGCGCCCTCGGTGGCGACGTCGTGGCCGGCGACCCGGGCGGTGCCGGCGGTGGCCGGCAGCAGGGTGGTAAGCATGTGGACCGTGGTCGACTTGCCGGCGCCGTTTGGCCCGAGGAAGCCGTAGATCTCGCCGGGGCTCACCTCGAAGTCGATGCCGTCGACCGCCTGGATCCCTCCCTTGAACTCGCGGACCAGGCCGTGCGCCTCGATCCCGTTGTCCGCGAGTCGGGGCGCCTTTTCCGTTCGTGCTTTCAGCCATTGCTCCGGCTTCCCTCCGGTCTCGAAGTTCGTTGGCGAGGAGGATGGCAGTATCACAGATATTTGAAGCTTGCAACTTTCGACCACAACGAGTAACATCACGCACGAATGGCCACGGTTGTCCACTGGATCTATAAACGAGGAGGGGCGAGATGGCAAAGGGGACGAAGGCACGCGGCTCTACGAGCGTTCCGGAGACCGCCAGAAGACGGCGGCAGGCGCCGAGGCGATCCGGTCGATCGCGACGTCGCCTCCGTACGGACCTTTTTCCTGGCTGGCCGGCGAGGTTGGCAGAACCGACCCGGGCAGCGAGGCATGGAGCCTGATGCACTGGCTGATGGTCACCAACAAGCAGCGCGATTCTCGCGATCGACCAGGACTTCGACCTCGCCCCTCAGCAGACGATCGCGCTCCGGATCCTCGGCGCCGGTCCGCGAAAGATGGGCGAGCTCGCCAAGGACCTGTTCTGCGACAACTCGAACGTCACCGGGATCGTCGACCGGCTCGAGGAGCGGGGCCTGGTCCGGCGCGAATCTCCGAGCAGGACCGCCGGGTGAAGCTCCTGGTCCTCACCGACGAGGGCGAGAAGCTGCGAGTCGAGATCACCGAGCGGATGGCCGAGCCCCCGCCGCCGATCGCGGCGCTGTCCGAGGAGGATCAGCGGGAGCTCGAGACATCCTCCAGCGCGCGATCAAGGCCAGCAGGAATCGAGCGATGACACCGAGCGAGCGGATCAGGGCAGAGGTCGAGAGCTGGGACGAGGTCGAGACCGGGCCCGGCCGGTTCGGGAGCGTGCGCTTCACAGTCGGCCGGCGAGAGCTCGGCCACCTGCACGGGGACAGGATCGCCGACCTCCCTTTGCGCCCCGAGGTCGCCCGGGAGCTGATCGCATCGGGCAACGCCCGCGACCACCGCTACACGCCACCCGACTCCGGCTGGGTGACGATCGAGCTCGACACGGACGAGGACGCCGACCGGGTGATCGAGCTGATGCGCTCGTCCTACGAGCGGACGATCGCGAAGCGCTCGGGGCGGGCCTAGCCACGACCAGGCGGGCGCGCTACCCAAGTGCCAATCGCACGGTGGGGCTCGGCGACCGCGCGCCCCTAGGTCGCCGGCTTCGGCTTCGGCGGGGGCTTCGGCTTGGAGCCGCCCGTTGACGGTGGCTTCGCTTCGCCTGCTCTTCCTCGGCCCTGACCTCGGCGCGGAACTCGCGCCACTCGTACACGGCGATCTGGATCGAGGCCGCGGTGGGGATCGCGAGCACCGCCCCGACCACCCCGAACAGGGTGGCGCCGAAGAGGACCGCGACGAGGACGACGAAGGGCTCGATCTCGGTCGCTCGCTTCTGGATCTGAGGCTGGATCAGGTAGTTCTCGACCTGCTGGTAGACGATCGCGAAGATCACCCAGATGATCAGGGCGACGGGGAAGTTGACTAGCGCGGCGACGATCGCCACCAGAAACGCCGCGATCGTCGCGCCGACCACCGGGATCAGGTCGAAGAAGAAGACCACGAGGGCGAGCGGGCCGGCAAAGGGGACTCCGAGGAGGCTGAGGACGATGAAGGAGCTGACCCCGGCGATCGTCGCCTGCACCAGGGCTCCACCGACATAGTTGCCGACGGCGTTGGCGATCCGGTTCAGGGTCCGCTCGATTCGCTCGGCGTGCTCGGGCCGCTGCATCTGGATGAAGCTCCTGGCCCAGCGGGGCCCGGCGGCCGTCATGAAGATGCTGAGAATGAAGATGGTGAGCCCGGCGAATATCCGGTTGACGGTGCCGACCCCGATGTCGCCGAGCACCTTGGCGGCGTCGCCGGCCCTGCTCGGCAGCTTCGCCGCCTCCTCCTGGAGCCTCGTGGTGATGTCGTACTTGTCGTTGAGGTCGTTGAGGGTTTTGTTCTTTTGGACGAAGTCCTCGACGTCCTGGGCGTAGGCGGGGGCGTTCGAGGCGACGTCGCCGACCTCGTTGACAACCGGCGGGATCAGGAGAGCGCCGAGGCCGATCGGAATCAGGATCAGGGTGAAGTAGACGAGCGCGATCGCCAGGCCACGCCTCATGTAGCGCTGGAGGACGTTGACCGGACCGGCGAGTGCCACCGCGATAAAGGCCGCGATGATCAGCCAGCTGATCGGCCGTCTCAGCAGCCAGACGAGGTAGAGGATCAGGACCACCGCCGCGACGACGAGCACTGCGCGGGCGATCGCACTTGGGGACGAGTCGATTCTGGGCATGCCGACCCCCTTTATTCGCCCCCCGCTTTCAGCTTCCTGGCGCCGATTCGCGCCGAGATCGGCTTCCATACTGGGATGGCCGGTAAGGAAGAGAAGCCGAGGGCGCTCGCCGACGGCGTCGAGGTCCGCGACGCCCGCCCGGAGGAGGCCGAGGAGCTCCTCCCGCTGATGCGCGCCTACTGCGACTTCTACGAGGCCTCGCCGCCGGATCAGGGCCTGCTGGAGATGGCCCGGACCCTGATCGCGGAACCGGAGCAGGGGGCGATGTTCATCGCCCGCGATGAAGACGAGGCGGTCGGCTTCGCCACCCTCGGTTGGAAGTGGTCGAGCCTGAAGGCGGCCAGGATCGGCTACCTGGAGGACCTCTATGTGACGCCCGAGACCCGCGGCCGGGGGATCGCCGACGCCCTGATCGAGGTCTGCGCGGAGCGCTGCCGGGAACGCGGGGCGCCGGCGATGGAGTGGTTGACGGCACCGGACAACCATCGCGCCCAAGCCGTCTACGACCGCACCGGCGCCGTCGCGGAGACCTACGTCGAATACGAACTGGGCTGTGATCCGGCCGGAGCCGGCCGACCGCCAGGCGGCCGGCTCAACCACGTCCGCACGGGGACCGGCGAGCCCCTGCTCCTGCTCCATTCGCTCGGCGGCTCGCTGGTCCAGTGGTCGCCGGTGCTCGAGCGGCTGGCGGCCGATCGCGAGATCGTTGCGGTCGACATGCCCGGCTTCGGCGAATCGCCCCCATTGCCGGATGGGATCGAACCGAGCGCGGCAAACCTGGCGGCGGCGGTGCTCGATTCTACGAGTCGCTCGGGCTCGATCGCCCGCACGTCGCCGGGATCTCCCTTGGGGGCTGGGTCGCGATCGAGTGCGCCCGCCAGGACGGGGCCAGCTCAGTGGTCGGGGTCTGCACGGCGGGGTTCTGGAGGCGCGCACCGGAGAACAGCAGCAACCGGCTGAACCGCGCCCGCCAGGCGGGACGGGCCCTTCTGCCCGCGCTCGGTCCGATGATGTCGACGGCGGCGGGGCGCCGCCGGGCGCTTGGCCGCTTCGTCCATCATCCGGAGCGGCTCAGCCCGGCGGAGGCGCTGAGCATGGCTCGTGCCTACGTCACCGCTCCTGCCTATCCGCAGGGCGAGCGACCTGATGCGGGCCGGCCAGGTCGGCCCGCTGGACGACGTGAAGGTACCGGTGACTCTCGCCTGGGCCGAGTTCGACCATGTAGTCCGCTCGCGGCCGCTCCGCGACGGGGCGCTGCCGAAGCGGGTGCGGCAGGTCGAGCTGCGCGACTGCGGCCACGTGCCCACATGGGACGACCCGGACCTCGTGGCCCGGGTCGTCCTCGAGGGCACGATCGCGCTAGTTAGACGGACCGCTGGTAGGAACGGAACGCCCGGGTCGCGAGCCAGACGCAGACGATCGCGAGCCCGAACAGGAGCCCGACTCGCTCGGCGACGAAGCCCCAGTCGACACCCGAGCCGACCGCCTCGCGGCCAGCCTCGACCGCCCAGTTGACCGGGTTGAACTTCGCCACCTCCTGCATCCAGCCCGGGATCAGGTGGAGCTGCATGAAGGCCGCCGAGAGGAACGTCAGGGGCAGGACCACGAACTGGACCAGCCCGACCAGGGTCTCCTCCTGGCGGGTGGTGAGCGCGACCGCGTTCGAGAGCGCCGCCCATCGATGCCGCCAGCAGGACCGCGACCACCAGCAGCACCGCGACTCCGGGCACGCCACCGGGGAAGCTGGCGCCGACCGCAACCGCCAGGCCGACGATGATCACGGCCTGAATTGCCACCGACAGCGCCGCCTGGGCCAGCGGCCCGATGATCAGCGACGAGCGGTTGACGGGCGAGACCAGAAAGCGGTCCATCACCCCTCGGTCCATGTCGTTGATCATCCCCATGCCGCTCCAGCCAGCCGAGAACAGCGCGGTCATCACCACGATTCCGGGAGCGATGTAGCTCTGGTAGGAGCTCTCGTCGAAACCCGGGATTTGCGAGACACTCTCGAACAGCGCCCCGAAGAGGAGCAGCCAGATCACCGGCTGCACCAGGGTGACCGCGACGTACCAGGGCTGGCGCAGGAGCGCCATCACCGAGCGGCGGGTCATGTCGAGTGAATTGAGAATGGTTGCCGACATCAGTTCCCTCCGTTTCCGTTGGTGGCGGTCCGGTCCGCCTCCTGGAAGGAGCGGCCGGCGTAGCGCAGATAGACCTCGTCCAGCGTGGACGCGCCCTGAGCACGCTTCAGCTCCTCCGGCGTCCCCTCCGCCACGACCTTGCCGCGGTCGACGATCGCCAGCGACTGCGCCAGCTGATCGGCCTCCTCGAGGTAGTGGGTGGTGAGCAGGATCGTCATCCGCTCGCCCTGGGCGAGCTCGCGGATCTCGTCCCACATCGCCGCCCGGACCTCCGGGTCAAGCCCGGTGGTGGGCTCGTCCAGGAACAGGACCCGGGGGCGATGAACGAGGCCCATGGTGATTCCGAGCCTGCGCTTCATCCCGCCCGAATAGCCCTTGGCGATCCGGCCGGCGGCATCCGCCAGTCCGAACCGCTCCAGGAGCTCGTCGACCCGATCGTCGAGTTCGCGTCCACGGACCCCATACAGCTGACCCTGCAGCTCGAGGTTCTCGCGGCCGGTCGCCTCCTCGTCGACTCCTGAGCTCTGGGCGACGACGCCGATCACTGAGCGCACCTTCTGGGGCTCGCTGATCACGTCGAAGCCGCCCACCCGCGCCGACCCCGAATCGGGAGCGCTTAGCGTCGTCAGGATCTTGACCGCGGTCGACTTGCCGGCGCCGTTCGGCCCGAGGAGGCCGAAGATGGTCCCGGCTGGGACGCTGATACTGAGCCCGTCGAGCGCCTTGGTCTCGGGCGGGTAGGCCTTCTCCAGACCGACCGCCTCGATCTCGGCTGGCGTGAGCTGCGGCGAGCCGAATCTGTCCTTGTCCTTCGTGAGGATGGCTGGCATCTGCCGCCTCCTTTCTGGGGTTGCGCTTACGTCCTTCGAGACGTAAACTGTTCGATAGTCGAAACGATAGCAGATAATCATTCGAATGTCGAAAAGTTCTAGAGACGAATTACTGGCCCAGATCTCCGACCTGATCCGCGCGCAGCAGGTGACCGCCGATCGCTTCGACGACTCCGCCGCGGAAGTCCTCGGAATCAACCGGACCGACCACCGCGCGCTCGATGTGATCGAGCGCATGGGGCCGATTGGCGCCGGGGACCTCGCCAGAGAAACTGGCCTCAGCCCTGCCGCGATGACCTCCTCGATCGATCGGCTGGAGAAGGCCGGGTACGCGCGGCGGGTGCCCGATCCGTCGGATCGCCGGCGAATCCTCGTTGAGACCGACCCCGGCGGGCGCGAACGGGCCTGGAAGATCTACGGTCCGATGGAGGGTGCGTTCTCCGAGGCGATGCAGAGCTACTCGACCAGGGATCTCGTGCTCTTGACCGATTTCCTCGAGCGGGCGATGGAGCTCGGTAACGGGCAGCTGGCCCGAGTCGAGAAGCTGGCTGCTCGGCGGCGGCGCTCGGATTAGTCTTCCGGCCCGTGAGCGAGCGCAATTCCTACAGCGATGGCGAGTTCGCCTGGGTCAATCTGCTGACCACCGACATCGACGCCGCCGCAAGGTTCTACGGGGACCTGATCGGCTGGGAGTTCGAGCCCGCCCCCGGCCCACCGGAGGAGACCGGGGGCTTCGGATTCTTCACCTACGAGGGCAAGCAGGTCGCCGGCGGCGGCTCGATCCAGCAGGAGGGCCAGCCGCCGGCCTGGTCGAGCCACATCAAGACCAGCGACATCGACGCCGCCACGCAGAGGGTCAGGGACGGGGGCGGCACGGTGCTGACGCAACCGTTCGAGATCCTCGGCGGGGCGGGCCGGATGGCGGTCTGCCAGGACACCGAGGGCGCCGTTTTCTCACTCTTTGAGCCCGGCGGACACAACGGCGCGGAGCTCGTCAACGAGATCGGCGCCTGGACCTGGAACAACCTGATGACGCGAGACGTCGGTCGGGCTCGGGACTTCTACCGCAAGGTATTCGGCTGGGAGACGACCCACAGCGACGAGGCCCCACCCGACGTGTTGATGTGGCAGGTCGAGGGACAGCGGTGGCCCGAGGGCCTAGGTGGTCTGATGGGAATGGGCTCCGACATGCCGCTCGAGGCCCCGCCTCACTGGCAGGTCTACTTCCTCGTCCCCGACCTCGACGCCGCGATCGAGAAGACGAAGAACGCCGGCGGCAACCTCCTCTTTGGGCCGCTGGAGGTCCCGGTTGCGAAGCTCGCGGTGTTCACCGATCCCCAAGGGGCGGCCTTCGCCCTGATGGAGCCGGACTATCCGGAGCCTCGTTAAAGGCGGCTAGCTCGCGCAGTCTGCGCAGAGGCCGCTGACCACGACCTCGGCGCGGTCGGCGGCGAAGCCGGCACGCCTTGCCGAGCGGCGGGCGCCCGAGAGGTCGAGTGGGGTATCGATGTCCTCGACCCGGCCGCAGCGCCGGCAGACGAGGTGATGGTGGTCGTCGCCGCGCGTGTCCCAGACCAGGGTGCCGCCGCCGCCGTTGACGCGATGGACGATCCCAAGCTCCTCGAACAGCTCCAGAGTCGAGTAGACGGTGGGGAGGGAGATCCCGGGTAGACGCGAGCTCGCCTCGTCGAGCAGCTCCTCCGCGGTGAGGTGGCGGTTACGCTCGCGCAGCAGCCGGTGCATGACGAGCCGCTGCGAGGTGGCGCGGAGGCCGCGCTCGCGGAGGCGCTCGCCCAGCTCCTCGTCGCTGTGGGGGATGCCGGTTGTGGTCTTCATCGGAGCCAAAGTGTAGGGAAGGTTCGGTCTCCCTAATAGCAGCTGGTTCTTGTTAGGCAAACCTTATCTTAATTCTCTTGTATTATGACCACGGATGACGGAGTTGGTGGCAAGGTTGACGGCGGGGCTTCGCCCGGAGGACGAGGAGCGGTTCATGCTCCAGCGCGTTCAGCCGGCCCTGATCGGCCTGATCGACGGGACCGTCTCGACCCTGGCGCCGATCTTCGCCACCGCCTTCATCGCGGGCTCCCGCGCAGCGCTGCTGGTCGGGCTGGCGGCGGCGCTCGGTGCGGCGATCAGCATGGGCCTCTCCGAGGCGCTTTCGGACGACGGCTCGGTCACCGGTCGCGGCAGCTCGCTCTCGCGGGGGCTGATCACCGGCGGGGCGACCTTCTTCGGCGGCAGTTTCCACGCGCTGCCCTTCCTGATCAGCGATCTCGGCACCGCGCTCACCGTCGCCTACATCACCGTCGCCATAGAGCTGGTGACGATCGCCGTGATCCGCAAGCGCTTCCTCGAGGTCTCCCTCTCCTCGTCGCTGATCCAGGTGACGATCGGCGGCCTGATCGTCGCGATCACCGGCGCCCTGATCGGCAA
>CAWFRG010000006.1:0-42515 GCA_963818205.1 uncultured Solirubrobacterales bacterium | reverse complement strand
GGATGTAAACGAGCCGAGCCACCGAATAGGTCGACCCCACGGCGTCCAATTGAATAATCTGCAGGGGGCAGCGCTTCCGTCCCAGTCCCGTTCTGAGGGCCTCGGCGGTGATGATCATTTTCCCGCCGAAAGGAGAGGGTGCCATGACTGCTGGACGACTTCGCGCAGGTCTTTTGACCGCATGTGTGGCCATCACGCTGGCCTGGTCCGCGACGGCCACCGCTGCCGACAAATACTACGTCAGCCCTGACGGCAACGACGCTGCGAACGGCACGAAGAAGAAGTCGGCCTGGCGCACCCTCGATCGCGTCAACAGGCACACCTTCGCTGCGGGCGATCGGATCTTCCTCTCAGCAGGAGACGTGCACCCCGGCTCCATCCAGCTTGGCCCCGAAAACTCGGCGGGCGACATCGAGATCGGATCGTACGGCAAGGGCCGCGCCGTCATCGATGCCGGCGACGGCTCGGGCATCGTGATCACGAACCTGAGCGACGTGAAGATCTCCTCCCTTGAGATCTTCGGAAGCGGTCAGGAGACCAATACCGGCGACGGAATCCTGATCACCAGTTCCGTTGATCCCATACCCGCGCAGACGATCCATTACTCGGGCTTCGTAATCGATGACGTCGAGGTCCACGACTTCAAGAAATTCGGGATCCTCCTCCACTCGCGCTGGGGGACCGGCTTAGACGACGCGCGCGTGACCCACTCCGTGAGCCATGACAACGGACTCGAGGGCATTACCGTCCTGGCCGACGAGTTCCCCGGCACGCCCAACGAGGACATCTACATCGGCTACTGCGTTGCCTATCACAACCACGGCACGCGCGGGCGGACCAGTCACAGCGGCAGCGGCATCGTGCTCGGCGGCGTCAAGCGTGGCATGATCGAGCACTCCGAAGCCTACGAGAGCGGCAGCCTGTCCGACGCCACCGAGTCCGGCGGCCCGGTCGGCATCTGGGCCTGGAACTCCGACCAGGTGACGATCCAGTTCAACAAGTCCCACGACATGGCGACCGGGAACAATGCCGACGGCGGCGGCTACGACCTCGACGGCGCCACCACCAATTCCGTGATCCAGTACAACGTCTCCTGGAACAACCAGGGTTACGGGTACCAGCTCTACGACTTCTTCTGGGGGCCTCACAACAACAACACCGTCCGCTACAACGTCACGATCGGCGACGGCAAGGTGACCTCCAGCCGCCGGCCAACCCCCGGGCAGGGCGTGCTCGTTGGCTTCGGCAACCTGATCGACGAGAGCTTCCACCACAACATCGTCTACGTCGAGAACGAGGGCGAGTCGGACGCCAAGCTTGTGCAGATCGACGACTGGCCCGGCGATCGCCTGTCCTTCCACGACAACGTCTACATCGCCGGGACCAGGATCCGCCCATTCGACGTGATCGACTCGACCGGAACGAACCTGCAGATGTTCAACAACCTCTACCTCTTCGCCGAAGAGCCGCTTCCGTTCCACTGGAACGACCAGGTCTATGACACCATCGACCAGTGGCGGGCGGACACGGGCCTCGACGCGAACTCGCAATTTTTCATCGGCCCACTCCCGTCGCGCGCGCAGCGGATACGCGCAGAGCTCGATGCGCTCATGCAGCAACCGACCCTGCGACCGGTGATGTTCCACTCGCTGGCAAGAGGACTCACCAACTAGCCGCTTTGGACAAAAGCGGGGGCCAAGCGCCCACCGCCCCGAGCAGCGCCTTGGGGGCCTGGGGACGTACCGCACGGTCCGACCTCGTTCACGGGTGGGCCCGGGCTACCGGGCATCCGCGGCCTATCGAGTGGCGGCCCCCTGCTCTTGACGTCGAGCCGGCGGTTGCCCTTTTCGTTGCCCTCCCGGGGTCTGGGGGGTCGCCACGGGCCCTTCCGACCATGAGAAAACCCAACGCATGAGCAGGGCTTTCTCCCGATGCCGGGGGAGGGACTCGAACCCCCGACACGCGGATTATGATCCCGCGCCGCCAGTCCGGCCGAGTCCGTTCCAGTCGCCGAATCGCCGCTAGATCGCGGTTTCCGGGACGAACCATTCCGCCTGAGTCCGCTCGGTTCCGGTTGCGTCCGTTACCACTTTGTTACCACCCCGAGCATTTCCGCGTGGCGCGGGACCTGCGGGGCGAAGGTCTCGATGCTCCTCCCTTTGGGCGAGATACTGCGTGGGCGATGTCGGAGGAGAACGTCGATGTCTTCAAGCGCGGAATCGACGCGTTCAACCGCGGAGACATCGACGCGTTCCTGGAGGGACTCGACGCCGAGGTGGAGTGGCACCCGGTGTTCCAGGTGGTGATGCTCGGGGGGGTAGCGGCGGTGTATCGGGGACACGAGGGCGTCCGCGACGAGCTCCGAGAGTGGTACGAGACGCTCGGGGAGGTCCAGGTCGCCATCTCGGAGACCAGGGACCTTGGCGAGCGAATCGTCGCGATCGGCCGCGTCCGCGCGCGTGGCCAGGAAAGCGGCGCCCCGGTCGAGTTCCCTGGCGCTGGGTGGTCGATACAAGAACGGAAAGGCGGTTCGGGTTCGCGAATACCTCGATCCCAAAGAAGCCCTCGAAGCCGCCGGGCTGCGGGAGTAGGCCCCTCCGCCGCGAGATACTGCGTGGGCGATGTCGCAGGAGAACGTGGAGATCGTGCGGCGAGCGTTCGACGCCTTCCTTGAAGGCGACTACGAGCGCCTCCTCAGGCTGGCTGATCCACAGATCGAATACGACGTTTCACGGACAAGCCCTGAAAGCCGGGTGGCTCGCGGACCCCAAGAAGTAGTCGCAGTATTGGAGGAGTGGGTCGATACGTGGGATGAGCACCAGGTCGAGCTTTCCGAGCTCATCGATGCCGGGAACGAGACGGTCATAGCGGTGATGCAGGAGCGAGGCAAGCTCAAAGGCAGCGATACCTGGGTTGAGCACGCTCGCGGTGTCGTCTACACGGTCCGTGATCAGCGGGTTGTCAGATACGAAGAACACGAGGACCGCGCACAAGCCCTCGAAGCCGTCGGGCTGCGGGAGTAGGCGATGTCGGAGGAGAACGTGGAGAACGTGGAGATCGTCCGGCGCATGATCGAAGCGTGGGGTCGCGGTGACTATTCGGCAGCCTTGGAGTCGATCGACCTGGACATTGAGGTGAACATCGCCTATCAGTCGGACCTCGACGGGTCCTATCGAGGACACGCCGGTCTCGCGCAGGTGCTGGAGGTTTTTTGGACTGAGTTCGAAGGACCCCGGATTCAGATCGAGGAGGCCCTGCCCGCCGGTAGTGAGGTCGTCGTGGGGGTGCGGTTCCACGGCCGAGGTAAGAGAAGCGGTGCCGAAATCGACGCACCCGCATGGCACGCCTGGCGTTTGCGCGAGAAGAAAGCAGTGCGCTGGCAGCTGTTCCGGACGAAGCAGGAAGCCCTCGAAGCCGCCGGGCTGCGGGAGTAGGCGATCACCCTGGACGATCCCCCCAGTCATGAGGGCTAAGCCAATCTCCCGGACTAGTGCAAGACAGCAACGATCAAGGCGACCACAGCGATGGCGGTAGTAAGGCAGGCAACCGCCAGCGAGAGGGTCGCGAATCTGAGCGCCTCCCGGTCTGGGCCATAGGCTGCTACCCAGCTCTGCACCTTCCTGGCCACCTGCCTCGCCGCTGACTCCTTGTCCTCCGCCGCCTCGACCTCGACCTTATCGCCGGAGAGCCCCTCGGCCTCGTCTTCCCCATAGGGGTCGAACGGTCGAGTGGACGCCCGGCTCCGCGCTGGTTCGGCTGCTCTCGTCCCATTGCCTGACACAGACCCGAGCTGCTTCCGCCTAATGGTCGAGGCGATTCGCACCGGCAACTGGTCGATTGCGGCCACAATCCGCAGGAGCATCTCGTCTACGCGCTCCAGCTCCTCCAGCAGCAGCTCGTCCATGCGCCGCAGCTCTTGCAGCAGTATCTCGTCCACGTGCTCCAGCTCTTCCAGCTGGTCAGGAGGCTGCACGACGGCCATGCGACCACTTACGCTGCTTGCGGTCGTTCACCTGCATCGCGAAACCGCAGTTGCCTCACCACCCAACTCGAAGTGGGATTAGGGATTCAACCCAAACAAACCCCGCCGTAGCGGGGCTTTCGTGAGTGCCGGAGGAGGGACTCGAACCCCCGACACGCGGATTATGATGCCGGCGGGGAGGGGTCAGCTGAGGCTGAGTAGGCACGTCTCAGGTGACGTGAAGGTGAGCTCAGTTCGGGCGAAAGTCGCGAGTTGGGTGCCCGATCGGGTGCCCAGGCACGCCGCAAACGGAAGCGGCGCAAGGGCTAAGAGCGGTGGAATAAGCGTTAGGGCGTGCCCGAACGTCATTTGTTCGAGGCGATTTCCGTGCCTGCGTCACGCGACCAGGGCCAATAGCGGGCAATCCCGGTCGGCCCCAGTGCTGCGTTCTGTCGAGAGGAGCAGCGCTCGCGCGCCAACTCCGCACTCCGGCAGTGCCCCTGGCACGCGAAGGAGGTTTCGGCCAACATCGCCCTCGGACCTGGAAGCGTGCATCGGCGTCGGAGGTCTCAGGCCGTCACCGCGCCACCGAGCCGCTGGAAGCCGCCGGTGACCCACTCGACGATGAGACGGCCGTACTCATCGGACGCCTGCTCCCACGCGAAGTGGCCGGCATCCAGCGGGTGGATCTCGCTGTTGGGCAGCAGGTCGGCGAGGTACTCGTTGTTGGACCACGGCACCAAGTCGTCCTCGCGTCCGGCGATGATCTGAGCCGGCGTGGTGATCGAAGGCAACAGACCGCGCAGCACCGGATTCTGCTCGGGGTAGTGGCGGACAAAGCGAGCGGACTCGGCAAAGCGCCCGAGGTCGTACGCGCTGACGTAGTCCTCATGGACGTCGGGCTCGCTATCGGCACCGGCCGCGGGCTCGACGGCGAACCCGATGTTGGTTCGGGCATCCAGCTGTCGGACGACGTCGAGGCTCGGGGCCTCGATGACATCCTTGAGCGCGCCGCCGGCATCGATGGGATCACGCACCGCGCCTCCACCGATGGTCAAGCTCGTGACGCGGTCTGGAGCGTTGGCCGCCAAGAACAACGCGGCGGCGGTGCCCACGTCCGGACCGACCACGTGCGGCGCGCCCAGGTCCCATTCCTCGATGAGGCGCGCAAGGAACGTGCCCATCGCATCCGGTGCGATCAGCTCCGGGCGACCGTCTGAGTGGCCAAAGCCCGGCAGGTCGATCGCGACCACGCGCGCCGCCCCCGACACTCGGTCCCAGATCCTTCGGAACGCCCAGAGGCTCTCCGGCCACGGGCTCAACATCAACACGGTCGCTGCTGACGAGTCCGCTTTGTTGTCAGCAAATCGAATCCGCACCCCGTCGCACACTCGAAAGAGCGGAGAGATGGGCGAATAGCCTGCTGCATTCATCGCTGTTGTCGCCAGATCGCTTTCCTCGTTCAATGGCGCGCTCCTTTGCGGTGCTGAATCGATCGGGTTGAACAGCAGCCGATGACGACTGTCATCGGGTGCGGCGGACGATAGCAGACTCCGATGACGACCGTCATCGCGCCCAGGTACGCTGTCCTCATGGACGCCCGGCAAGAGACCTCGCGGACGAGGGGAAGCGGCAAGCAGCAGCCGGCCCGTGACCGCATCGTGCGCAGCGCGGCCGCGCTGGTTCGCGAGCGCGGTGTTCACGGCGTCGGCCTTCGCCAGATCGTTGCCCATGCCGACGGCCCTCGCGGGTCCCTCCAGCGCTACTTCCCGGGCGGGAAGACGCAGCTCATCACCGAGGCCCTCAACCTGGCCGGCGCCGAGGTGCTCGACGACACCCAGTCAGGGCTCATCGAGGCGGCCACGCTGGCCGATGCGATCGAGGCAATTTTCGCCCCTTGGCGCCAAGTGCTCGTCGAGAGCAACTTCACGATGGGATGTCCCCTCGCCGCGACCGTCGTAGATGCCAGCGGAGACGACCGGCTACGGCAAGAGGCTCGCGCTCTCCTCGATCAGTGGCGTGATTCCGTACACGCCGCCTTGGTCAAATTCGGCGTCCAGGAGTCAACCGCAGAGGACGATGCCTCCGTACTCCTCGCAGCTCTCGAGGGCGCCCTTATCTTGAGCCGAGCAAACCAAAGCACCCAGCCACTCGACACGGTGCAGCGCTTCTTCACCACGTCGCTGACGCAGGCCGCAGCCAACCCCGCCTAACGGCTCCTGGCTCGGCGGCGGAGCCAATGCCGCCTGCTGATCTCTTTCGCGCTCCGACGAGGAGCGATCGGCAGCGGCCCAATGATGGCTGGCGCTTGCTTCGCGCAACGGGAGGCAGCTCTGAGCGAAGCCCGTTCCGCTGCGCTCTCGAGTACTCGTCCGTTCCGACCGTGTCGCGAGCCTCGACCGGGACGCCTGCTTCAAACGGAGAG
This sequence comes from uncultured Solirubrobacterales bacterium, assembly GCA_963818205.1. Lineage (GTDB taxonomy): Bacteria > Actinomycetota > Thermoleophilia > Solirubrobacterales > 70-9 > CAVVYV01. The sequence goes on along the minus strand of CAWFRG010000006.1, from coordinate 36,129 downwards.
CGAATCCGGCTTGGTCCTCGCTCTTCAGCCGGTCTCCCCGGCAGCGGCGTCCCCGTACTCGTCGTTGCGGCGCCACCAGGCCGGTCCGAACTCCAGGCCTTCCTCGTTACGACCGAGCGGCGCCATGTCGAGCATCCGGTAGGTCCCCATCAGCTGCTCGACACCGCGCGCGTAAGTCGAGTAGGTGTGGTGAACTACCCCATCCACGATCGCGAAGGCGCTCATCCCCTCCTTCTGCGGCTCGGGCTGGTCCCAGTGGCGGAAGTTGTATTCGGCACCGCTCCGCTGCTGCTCCTCGGTGAAGGCGGCTCCAAAGTCGTACTTGAACTCGCTGCCGAGGGATGAGACCCAGGGGAACCGCCAGCCCATTCGCTCCTTGTACGGATGAAGCTCCTCGAGCGACGCGATCGACTCGGCCACCAGGGTTACGCCGCGGCCGTTGAGGTGCGGGACCGCGCCGTCGAAGTGATCGGCGGCGAACGAGCAGCCGGTGCATCCCGGATTCTCCTCGTCGACCCGGAACCCGTAGCCGAACATGAGGTGGTAGACGAGAAGCTGCGAGCGGCCGTCGAACAGCTCGGCCAGGGTCTTCTGCCCCTCGTCCGTCTCAAAGACGTACTCCTTCTCGATCGGTACCCAGGGCAGCTCCTGGCGCCGGCGAGCGAGCTCGTCGCCCTGCCGCATGTGTTCCTTCTCGCGCTCGAGGAGCGCGCGGCGGGCGGCAAGCCACTCCTCTCGCTTCCCCACTTTGTGCTGCGTTATTGCCTGCCTCCTGTTCATTCGATCTCGATCGTCGTCGGTTGGGGTCCGTTTGCTTAGCGGGCTTTCGTGAGTGCCGGAGGAGGGACTCGAACCCCCGACACGCGGATTATGATCCCTCGCCGCAAGTCCGGCCCAGTCCGGTCCAGTCGGGGATTCGGCGCTAGATCGCCCTTCCGGGAACCGGCCATTCCGCCTCGGTCCGGTCGGTTCCGGTCGCGTCCGTTACCACTCTGTTACCACCCTGGTCGAGTTCGCAGGAGGACGGCACTGCTACCTTCCCGCGCACACTGACGGGGGAGATGGGGTAGGCGTGCATCGCTGGCCCACGGGAGGGGAGGCCAAGATGGGTGGCGATGCGCGATTGTGATCGGCGTGGCTGCGGTCGGCGTGATGGCGCTCGGGGCGCAGACCGGGCGCAGACTCAAGCCCCAACTCCACCAGGCCAGGCGACGCCTACCTGCGACGGCAAGCCCGCGACCATCGTTGGCACGGACGGCCGCGACGACCTCACAAGGCACCCAGGGTCCGGATGTGATCGTCGGCCTCGGGGGGAACGACATCAACATCAAGGGTCTAGGCGGCAACGACGTGATCTGCGGCGGCAAGGGCTGGGACTTCCTCTGGGGCAGCTGGGGCAAGGACACCCTGCTCGGCCAGGCGGGCAGGGACGCCATAGACGGCGGGAATGGCAACGACCGCTGCGAGGGCGGCAAGGGAAAAGACAGCGGTGATCTACGACCTGGCAAGACCCGGACTGCGAGGTCAAGAAGTCGATCGAGGTGTCAGGCTCGATGCCGGGGATTTTTCATTGATGTCGGTCGTACATCACTATCTCTCCGCTCTGAGTTAGCAGCGCCCTCGAAGCCGCCGGGCTGCGGGAGTAGGGCGTGGCGTCTGGGAAGGTCCCAGGCGCCACATTCTTTCGGGAGCGTGCTCCCGCTCAATGTCCCACTGACCGGCGCCCGCCGCCGCGATACTGCGTGGGCGATGTCGGAGGAGAACGTGGAGGTGGTGCGGCGGTTCTGCGAACGGGACGACCAGACCAGCCTCGATTCCCTGATGGCGAGCCTGCATCCGGACATCGAATGGGTCCCGGTGCAATCCGACCCTGAGTACTCCATACACCGCGGACACGACGATGTTCGCGCGTGGTTCGACGTCTTGGGCCGAGTCGTTTCCTGACCTGCGTCGGGAACTTGATCGCATCCTCGATGCCGGGAGCGATCTCGTAGTCGCGTTCGTACGTCTAGCGGGCCGCGCTGACACGACTGGTATCGACCTGAAACCCCGTCCTACGCTGGTATTCACGCTTCGGGGCGAGAAGATCGTGCGCATCCATGAATACCTCGACAGCCGGGAGGCCCTCGAAGCCGCCGGACTGCGGGAGTAGGCGATGTCGGAGGAGAACGTGGCGCTGGCACGGAAGGCCATCGACGCTCTCGACCGGGGCGACTTCGACGCCTTGCTGGCCTTCCTCAGCCCTGATGTCGTATGGGAAGCCCTGGAAGGTGTCCCTGGGATTGGTGAGCTGTACCGCGGGCGGGCAGGGGCGCGAGAGTGATCGGGCCGACGTGGGAAGACGCGGAGGAGGGCGTCCACATCGAGATCGAGCAGATAACGGACTTGGGTGATGACCGGGTCTTCATCGCCGTGGTTCTCACAGCACGCCGCAGGGGCAGCGGCGTGCCGTTTGAATACCCACCTGGCAGATCGTCTGGTTCGCGGACGGCCTGATTACGAGATGTCAAGTCTTCTGGACCCGTGCCGAAGCCCTCCAGACCGCCGGGCTGCGGGAGTAGGCGATGTCGCAGGAGAACGTGGAGCTGTCCCTGCTCGCGGTTGATGCGTGGAACCGGCGCGACGTGGAAGCGACGATCGGACTCTCGGACCCCGAAATCGTGTGGTATCCCGGGCTCGAAGGGATCACGGAGGGACGCAGCACGTACCGTGGCCACGCCGGGATGCGGCATTACTTCGAAGACCTGGCGGAGTTCTCGGAAGAGAGCCACTCCGAGTACCCCGAGGTTCACGACCTCGGCGAGCAAGTGCTCGGCCTGGGCCACTTTTCGATGAGGTTTGCCAGCGGCATCGAGCTTGATCAGGAGGTCGCGTTCCTCCACACATAGCGCAACGGAACGTGCGTCGAAGCACGGACCTGGCTCAGTCACGCCGAGGGCCTCGAAGCCGCCGGGCTGCGGGAATAGGCGATGTCGCAGGAGAACGTGGAGACTGCCCGGATCGCGTACGAGGCGTGGAACCAGCCACCTCGTCCGTCTCGACCTCCTCCATCCCGATGTGGTGTGGAAGGAGAACATCCAGGTCTTCACGGGCTTGGATCGCATCTACCGCGGGCACGAGGGCTTCTTGAAGTGGGATCGCGAAGCGTTCAGCGAGGTATGGCAGTCGATCGCGGCTGTAGCCCGTGGAGTTCATCGATGCCGGCGACCACGTCGTCGCCCTCGTCCGCCTCTCCGGGAAGGGCGAGGGCAGCGGCGTGAACGTCGAGTTGGCCACCTACCACGTCCTCACCTTTCGCGACGGCAAGGTGGCGCGGCGACGTCTTTACACCGACCGTGCCGAAGCCCTCGAAGCCGCCGGGCTGTCGGAGTAGGCGATGTCGGAGGAGAACGTGGACGCCGTGCGGAGTTCGCTCGACGGCTGGAATCGCGGTGACCTCGATGCCTGGCTGGGTTCGCCCCACCCCGACATCGAGTTCCGGACCTCCGGCACCTATCCGGGAACCGACCTGATCTACCGAGGGGTTGACGAACTGCGCCGATTCTGGACCACCTTCCGCGAGCCCTGGGAGTCGCTTCAAATCAGAGTCGATCAGCTCCGTGAGGTTGGCGACGAAGTCGTGGTGCTGGGCACCTTCGAGGGCCACGCGCGCGACGGGATGAGCGTCCAACGAGAAGTCGCGTGGATTTCGAGGTTCGTCGACGGCCTCGCCGTCCAGGTGGAGGGCTATGGAACCTGGAAGGAAGCCCTCGAAGCCGCCGGGCTGCGGGAGTAGGGCGCGGGACTTTTAAAGGCCCGTCCCCGGCTCACCGTGCGCAACGCGAGCCGCAGCGGGGCCGCGCCGACGCTGGCGAGGGGACAAGCGACCACGCGCATGATCATGATCACCACGGTGATCCCGACATCGTCGGGCGCGCCCGGGCCACCCCGATTGCAGGGTCTTCTCGGATGCCGGAGGAGGGACTCGAACCCGCGACACGCGGATTATGATGCCGGCGGGGAGGGGTCAGCTGAGGCCGAGTAGGCACGCCTCAGGTGACGTGAGGTGCGCTCAGTTCGCTCCGAAGTCGGGAGTTGGACGCACAGTTGGACGCACAGTTGAGTGGGGGAGGGGCTCGGGTGCAACCGGTCCCGAATAGGCTCATCGTCGGTGGGAGCGGCATCGTCCACGGGTATCGCACCGGGATCCGAGCTCACCGTTGCCAACCACGCATCACTGCCCTCTGGAACCGGTCGGCTCAGGTGGGATGAGCGGACGCGACAGGACGTTCATGGGCCCTGCGCTCGCTCTCCGGGTGCGGCCTCAGGAGACGCGGGTGGTGGTTCGGTTGTCGTCGACCAGCTCAGCTCGAGCTTGATGTGGCCGTCTTTCGACTTTCCCTCACGCTTCAGCACAACCTCAGCGGCAACCGGGACAGTGACCTTTTGGCCGCCGCCCAAGTTCAGCGTTCCGCCCGTGGTCAGGGCATAGGCGATATCGGTCAGACGCTCCGCGGCCTGTCGCGGTGAGAGTCGCTCCTCGTCCTTGCGCTTGATCTCGCTCATCGGCTCTGCCTCGGGCTTGCCGACTCAGCGGGTCAGCCACCAATCGGGGTGATCGTAACCGACTGTTTCTTCGACCCGGCTGAGAGGGGGATCGTGACCTCGGCGACGCCATGCTTGACCTTGGCTTCGATCTTCGACGGGTCGACGCCGGCGGGCAGCGTCATCGAGCGCGAGAACGACCCGTAGCGCCGCTCCCGGCGCAGGTACTTGCCGTCCTCCTTCTCGTCGCTCTCCTCCCTCTCCCCCGAGATCGTGAGCAGGCTGTCCTCGACCTCGATCTTGACGTCGTCGGGCTCCATGCCCGGTACGTCCGCACGGAGGACGAGCTCGCCATCCCGGCGCACGATGTCGATTGCAGGCAACCAACCGCGCGGGCCGCTGAACCAGCGATCGAGAGCATTGTCGACTCGTTCATCGAGCTCGCTGAACGGGCCTCGGGGCGGAAGCGGTGCTGGCATCGTTGTCTCCTCTTGCAAGGTGTCTCTTCGCTGGAGTGCAGACTCGTGGCGAGCTGGGTGAGTCGTCGTCACACAATCCCGGTGATTTGCTCGCTTGGGGTCGGCGCAAGATCACTCAAAGCGTGTGATGACGATTCACCCGCTTCGGCTCCAGAGTCCTCGTCCTCAGTGAAGGAATGCCTTTGTCTCGCCTCGCTAATAGATAGGAGGAATCGATGTTCGTCACGCCCGCCTCGTTCGACGACTTCGGCGACCGGCTGACTCGCGACGCCGCCGAGCAGCTGTCCCGGAACTGGACGCTCCTGCTGCTCGACGGCCTCGTGCTGATCGTCGCCGGCGTCCTCATCTGGAGCATCGACTGGAGCGTCAGTAGCCTCTCGACGTTCATCGGAGCGCTGTTCATCTTCGAGGGCATCTGGGTGATGCTGACCGCCGGACATCTCCAACCGCGGCGCGAACCTCCTCATCGGGCTCCTCTCGATCGCGGCGGGGATCGCGATCATCGTCTGGCCGGGCCCCGGCCTGACCGTGCTCGGCATCTTCCTCGGCTGCTGGCTGATCGTGATCGGGACGATCACGATCTCGGGAGCGTTCGCGGCACGCCGGGTGCTGGACGATTGGTGGCTGCTGCTGCTCCTCGGCCTGGCCGAGGTGCCCCTCGGCGTCCTCGCTCTCGCCGCCCCCGGCGAGACGCTCGCCGCCCTGGTCACCGTCGCCGGGATCTGGGCCGTGGTGATCGGGACCATGCGCATCGTGCTCGCCTTCGAGGTCAGGCGTCTGCCCAAGGACGTGGACGAGGCCATGGCGGCACGGGGGCGGAGGCAGCCCCGCGGGGTGATCTGATCCGGTCAGGCCGGCTGCTGCTGAGCAGCGTCGGCGGCGGCGATGCGAGCTCTTCTCGCCGCGGTGGCCTCCTCCAGGAGGATCTCGATCATCGCCGCGATCGGCACGCCGATGATCGCGCCGATGATCCCGAACAGCGACCCGAAGACCAGGACGCTGACGATCACGACGAAGCCCGAGACGTTGGCCGCCTTGCCGATGATCGTCGGCTGCAGGATGTAGTTCTCCACCTGCTGGTAGACGACGATCACGATCACAAAGGCGATCAGCGCCCCGAGGCTGACGGAGAGGGCGACGATGCCGATGATGATCCCAGCGAGCAGCGCCCCGATGTTCGGGATGAGGTCGAGGATCCCGGCGATCAGGGCCAGCGCGAGCGGGTAGGGAAGGCCGAGGATCACCGCTGTGACTCCGTAGACGGTGGCGCAGATCACGGAGATCCCCAGGTTGCCGAGCATGTAGCGGGAGGTCGTCTGGATGATCCGATCCGTGACCTCCTGGTAGCGCTCGCGCCTATCGCGATAGAGCAGGGCCCCGATCGAGGTCCGCACGCGCGGTTCATCGATCAAGCCGAAGAGCGTCAGGAAGGTGACCGAGAAGACGAGCGTGACCGCCCCGAAGGCGGATACGCCGACGTGGGCCAGGCCGCCCGATGCCTTGGCAACCCCGCTGGTGATCTCGTCGGTGTGCGCCTGCAAAGTGTCGAGCGAGTCGCTGCCGCCGTTGATCAGGCCGCCGAGGTCGCTGTTCCGCGCCTCCTCGACCAGCCGCGGCAGGCTGTCGCTGAAGCCGCGCACTGCATCGACCATCGACTGCAGCACGACCAGCAAGGCGCCGCCGACGAGGATCACGGTCGCCAGCACCAGCACCGTGGAGCACACCGCCCGGTTCCAGGTCAGCCGCCGCTCCATCGCGCCGACCACCGGTGAGAGAACGGCGACGTTGAAGACGGAGACGAGGATCAGCAGCAGGACATCCCCGATCGAGGCCAGCGCCCAGGCCAGGGCGACCGCGACACCGACGAGCAGGATCGTCCGGATTGGGATGAATACGTCAACCTCGCGGCGGCGCGTGTCCCCGGCCGCCGAGGCGGACTCTGACCCGGTCATCTCACCCTTCATACGCCTCGGCGACCTGCTCCCGGCACCTGCCGTCGGCCCTGATTGCGGTCCGGCGGAATCTCGGTTGAACTGGTCTCCGGTCTCACGTCGGCTCCGACCAACTCAGTTCGATTTCGAGCTCGACGCGCCCGTCCCTTGACCTGCTCTTGCGTTTCAGCACGACGGGGCCTGCGATCGGCATCCTGACCTCGGCGTCGCCGTCAAGCTTCAGCGGCCCGCCCGCGGTGAGGGCGTAGGCGATATCGGTCAGCCGCTCCGCTACCTCCTGGCGCGAAAGCTGTTCCTTCTCCTTGCACCTGAAGTCGCTCATCCGGCTGTCCTTGGGTTTCTCGGCGGCGCTATCCCGCGGCCGGGTCGCCGTATTGACACCTACTGGTGGGTGAGCGGTCGTCACGCGGTTCATGTGATTTCTCCTCGCGAGATCACACAAACCATGTGACGACGAGTCACACATTCCGGCCGGAGGGTCCCTGCGTAAAGGAAAATGGCTCCAGCCGCCCCAGGCGGCCGGAGCCAAGGCGATAAGGAGAAAGAGATGAGTGCATACGCAGGAAGGACATCCCGAAGCGGGCACCTAGGCTCGCGGTGACGCGGTCGTCTCACAGGCGCGAGGCGACCGATCCGCCACGCCGGCCGGTGCTCTTCGTCAACCCGAGGTCCGGCGGCGGCAGGGCCTCGCGGGCCCGGGTTGCGGAACGGGCACGCGGGCGTGGGATCGAGGTCATCGAGCTCAAACCGGGCCAGGACCTCGCGGCGATGGTCGACGAAGCCCTGGCGGGTGGCGCGGACGCGTTGGGAGTGGCCGGCGGCGACGGCTCGCTTGCAACCGTCGCGGGAGCCGCCTCCGCCCACCAACTCCCATTCATCTGCGTTCCCGCCGGGACGCGCAACCACTTCGCGCGCGACCTTGGGCTCAATCCAGACGATCCCGCCGGCGCGCTCGACGCGTTCACGGACGGGATCGAGCGTCGGATCGACCTGGCGGAGGTGAACGGCCGCCTGTTCCTGAATTTAGTCTCGGTAGGGCTCTACGGCGAGGCAGTCCGACAATCGGCATATCGCGATGCGAAGCTGCGCACGCTGCTGGAGACGGCGCGCGCGGTGCTCGGTCCAAGCGGGGAGATGCCCGAGCTGGATCTCGTGGACGATCTGGGCGCCGAGCACAGCCGTCCCGCCGTTGTGCTTGTCTCCAACAACGCCTACGGACTGACTCCGCCGATGGCGCGCGGCGCCCGGCCAACGCTGGACAGCGGCCGACTCGGCATCATCGTCATCGACGCCCCGGCCGGAAGCCGGCCTCCGCGCGGGCGGGCGTGGAGCGCGACGTCACTTGAAGTGGCGGCCCCCGCGACGCTGCACGCCGGCATCGACGGCGAGGCGGTCGAGCTGGGCCCTCCGCTCGAGTTCATGATTCGGCCCGGTGCGCTGCGGGTCCGGATGCCCCGGCGTGGCAGCGGTCGGTGGCGGCCACCGCGACCGGCACCAGCGCCGCCCCGATGAGCGACCCGACGATGACATCGCCGGGATGAGATGGTCGTCGCCGCAGAACCCGTCCTGCGACGAACGTACTCTCGGGACGCGTGACGGAGATCCTCTACGGGTTCCATGGCGAACGCCGAGAGCGCGTGGCGGCGCTGCGCAAACGTGGGGACTTCTTCTGGCTTGACGCTACGCTGAGCGAGACGGGCCTCGACGATCTGGTCGACGCGCTGGACATTCCCGAGCGCGCATCGCAGGCGCTGGTGGGCTACGGGGAGGCCCACGACCCCTCGCGAAAGTTCCACGCGGACGGCCAGCACGTAGTCTTCGTCTCGACCTGCTATCTCGAGCCGGCGGAGGGGGCGCCGGAGACGCCACAGCGCCTGCGGCCCGTCGAGGTTCACGTTCTGGTCAGCGGCGAGTACCTGTTGACGCTTCACCAGGAGCGGATGTCGCTGCCCGAGCTGCTCGCCCCGGACGTGCCGGAGGGACGAAGCGAGAAGTATGTCGTCTACTCGGTCCTCGACTCGATGGTGGCCACCGCCTTCGACGCGCTGAACGAGTTCGACCTGATGCTGGACGACGCGGCGATCAAGTCGACCGAAATGCGCGGCAGTCGAGTACAGATAGCGACGCTGCGGGGAATGATCTCCGGGCTCGGGGGAATGAGGCGCCGAGCTGGCTCGCAGCGGGGCCTCTCCGAGCGGATCGGGATGGAGATCGACCGGCTCTCGGGGTTACAGGCGGATGAGGAACGCTACTTCGACCGCTTAGGCGATCAGGTGAACCGCTTGGTGGACGCGACCGACGCCGCGGAGAATGCCATGGCGACCGTTATCGACCTGCGGCTGAACGAGACCTCGTACTGGCTCACCGTCGTCGCGACGATCTTCCTGCCGCTCACCTTCATCACCGGGTTCTTCGGCATGAATTTCGACTGGATGATCGCTCAGATCGACACGCAGCTTGCCTTCTGGTTGCTGGGAGTGGGCACGCTCCTAGTGGCGGTGCTGCTGGTGTGGCGCCTGATCGTCGTGCGCGGATCGCCGATCGAAGTGGACCGGAAAGCCGAGGACGCCGCCAACAGCTCCCCCGAGACCTGGAGAGCCCGCTAATCGATACTTCGCAATGGCGAAGCGCGACGGCGCCTCGCGGCCGGACCTCCGTGGGACCGACGAGCGGTCAGGCCCGAAGGGCTCCTGTCGTCAGTCCTGCTAGGCCTGCTCCTTCTCTTTGCACCACCGGGTGGGGGCGGTCCCGACCCGCGGGGGTACGGAGGTTGCCGCGCTAGCGCACGCGCGAGGGTGCAAGCAGCCCGAGCTCCCGCGCCCGATCGACGGCCTCGCGGCGGCTGTGCGCATCGAGCTTGGAGTAGATGTGGCGCAGGTGCGTCCGCACCGTATTCGGCGAGACGAACAGCTCGGCAGCGATCTCCGGTGCCTTCAGGTTGCTCGGCAGGTACCTGACGACGCGGAGCTCAGCCTCGCTCAGTTCGTCCAGCATCGGCGCGGCCTCGCCGCGGGAGGCCGGCGACGACCCGGCCAGGACGTCGAGAATCTGGGAGAGCAGGCTGGCGTGTGCCGTGCCGTGCCTCGGGTGGCGCTTCAGCAGACCCTGCACCGGGGCGAACGCGAACGGCAGGATGATCCCCTCGGGCTCGGCGAGCTCGAGCGCCCGCTCCAGCGACGCCTCCGCTGCGCGGGCTTCCCCGAGCTTGTCGCGGGCCGCAGCGTCGTATAGGAGTGCCTCGATCGACTCCATCCGCGGGTCAACCTGCCACGAAACCTCGGAGGCGCCTTCGATCACCGGGGCAAGCACGTCCACAGCCTGCTCGGGGCTGTCCTCCACCAGGTGAATCTGCGCGACCGCGATTCGCCCGAAGGCCGAGTCGCGCTCCTTGGGGCCGAGCTCGTCGAGCGCGGCCCGAGCGGGAGCCGTTTCGCCCATCCGCGCCCGCACCTGCACGATCCGTCCCCGGGGGTCGATCGTCACGTCCTCGCTCAGAAGGGCCCTCATCCTCTCCGTCTGCCGGAACGCCGCGAGCGCGTCCTCGAGCCGGCCCTGCCCGAAGCGCAGCATGCCCCACGCGTGGCGGATGACAAGCTCGGTCAGGTGCGCCCCCTCTCTGGCCAGAGCGCGCTCTGCGCGCTCGAGATTCAGCTGCGCCTCCTCGAAGCGGCCGAGGTAGACCAGCTCGGAACCTAGGAATGCGAGGGCGGGAGCGCCTTCGATGGGATCGTCTGCCCACCCGTGAGCCTCGGCGAGCGCGACCGCTTGCTCGAGGAGCCGGAGCCCGTTGGCGAAGCTCTCTCCATTCATCCGCACCGCCACCCCCAGATGGGCGAGGGCCCCGATCTCCTGGTAGGGGCGTTCGATTCGGCGCGCCAGCTCGCGCGCCTCATCGAGGTGACGCACGGCATCAGCGACTTCCCCGGTCCAGAGCTCGACGACGCCGACGGTCGTGAGCGCCGCAACCCGATGCTCGGCCAGCTGGGGCACCCCTCCCGCCGGCTGGGTCGCCAGCGCCTCCTCGAATGACCGCATCGCTTCGCGTGCTGCGGAGAGATCACCTCGGCGGCCGGCCTGCCACAGCTTCGTGTAGGCAACCCGGAGCTTGAAGAGCGAGCGCCGCTCATCCGGCACCGTCCCCGCCTGCCGCTCGGCGAGATCGATGTAGCTCGTCACCTCTTCCGGTCGGCGTGCGAACAGCCCAGCGCCCGCGAGTGCGATCGCCAATTCCGGATCCGTCGTCGCGGCCTCCGTAGGGAAGTCGGCGAGCAGCCCGCGGACCGTCGCCCGGCGCCCATCCAAGAACAGGCTGATGTAGCTGTCGGTCAGCAGGCGCGAGGCGTGCCGCCAATCCTCGGCCGCCTGGGCGTGACGAATCGCCTCCACTGGATGCCCGTGTCCGGCGTACCAAGCGGCGGCTTTCCGGTGCAGGGGGTTAATGCTCGCGGGGTCGGTGCGTCGCAACTCCAGCCGCAGGAAGTCGGCGAACAGGCGGTGATAGCGAAACCAGGAGCGGGCCGGGTCGAGCGACGTGACGAAGGCATTCGCCTCCTCCAGGCCATGCAGGATCCGCTCCGAGCCCGAGCCGCCAGTCAGGAGGTCGGCGAGCGGTCCGCTCACCCGGTCGAGGATCGAGGTCCGCAGGAGCAGCTCCCGGACCTCCGCCGGCTGGCGATCGAGCACCTCGGCCACTAGGTAGCCCGCGACCGTGCGCTCGCTGCCTGAGAAATCCTTCACGAACCGCTCGGGCTCCGGGTGGTCGGTGAGAGACATCGCCGCGAGCCGCAGACCCGCCGCCCACCCCTCGGTCCGCTCGTGAAGCAGCACCAGCGCCTCCTCCGAGAGCGCGGTCCCGCTCCCCTCGAACAGCTCCCGCGTCTCCTCCGGCGAGAAGCGGAGATCGGGTGCCCGAATCTCCGTCAGCTCACCCGCGAGGCGGAGGCGATGGAGCCCGAGCTGCGGCTCCTCGCGGCTTGTCAGCACCACCCTGAGGTGGGGCGGCATGCGGGCGAGAAAGTGCTCAAGGCACCGGAGCCCCTCGGAAGAGTCGAGCTCGTGCAGATCGTCGATCACGAGCACGAGCCACCCCTCGAGCGATTCCAGGTCGGAGAGCAGGCGCTCGACCAGTGCCTCGCCGCGGAATTCCGGCGTCGGGGCGGCCCGCTCGATGAGGTCCTTGCCGTCCGCATCGGCGAGCGCGTCGATCACCGAGAGCCAGAAATGCTGGGCATCCTGTTCGCCGCGCTCGACCGCCACCCAGGCGACACGCTCGTCGGGGCCCGCCGCCTCGGCCCAGGAGCGGAGCAGCACCGTCTTGCCGCTGCCGGCAGGTCCGCAGACGAGCGCCACCCCGCCCGGAGGGCATGCCGAGAGCCGCTCGAGCAGTGCCTTGCGGCGGACCAACCGGCTGCGCGGAGGCAGCCCCTGCCGGGCCTGATGTGCCGCGACGTCGGTCCCTTCTTCGCTCGCGGGTGAATCCGGGGCCCACGGACGGGCGGAGTCGAGACGCCGAACCCTTCCGGGGCCCGCTTCGAGGCGGTCCCGGTTGGTGTTCATCATCGCCCAGCATCTCATGTTTGCGGGCGCGCGTGGCGATTGTGACGTGCCGAACATCACCAAGAATGGATGACGACCGCTCACCCGGCCATCCCTCACCCTCCGCCATAACAAGAGGAAGGTTGAAATCAAACTCGAAGGAGGTTGACATGGCTGTATCGGACCAATTGTCCGCCCTATCAGACAGATTGGCTGAGCTTTCGGCTCGGGCCAAGGAGGCCCAGGACCGCGCCGCAGACGCTCGGGACAAGAAGAAGGGGGACCTTGAAAAGGACGTCGCGACCGCGCGCGACTCCGCTCAGGCCCACTCGAAGAAGCTTGGCGAGTCTGTGGACGCAAGCAAGGACAAGATCTCGGCCTCGTGGAGCGATGTGCAGCGCTCGTGGAACGAGCATGTCGCGAAGATCCGAGAACAGGTCGAGACGAAGAAGACTGAGCTCGATGTGCATCGAGCCGAGCGGCGTGCCGAGAGGAGAGTGGACGACGCCGAGGTCGCGGTTGAGTTCGCCTACAGCGCGATCGAGGAAGCCGAGTACGACGTGCTCGAGGCTCAACTGGCACTGGACGAGGCGGCCGAGCTCTCGGCGGCCTGACCGTTTACTTGAGTGGCGCGCGGGCCAGAACCCGACTCCGCGCGCCACTCAATTTCAGCCGGCACGCGACCACGTTGCGTCTTCGCTTCTTCTCTGGTCGGCTCGTGCTCAACCGCGTTTCCACAACGGGACGCAAGCAAAGGAGGCAGCAAATGGAGGCATCCAGATCAGTCCGGGAGAGAGAGTCGTCCGACTGGGCGATCTTCGCCGGTATCGTCCTGTTGATCGTCGGTTCGCTCGATGCATTCTGGGGGCTGGCGGCGATCCTCGAAGACAAGAACGTGATCGTCGGCGGCAACGGGGTGATCATCTCCAATGCCACGACCTGGGGCTGGGTGTATCTGATCCTGGGTTCGCTCGTGGCCCTGACCGGGGTGGGGCTGTTTGCCCGCAGCGACGCGGCGCGCTGGGCCGCGGTCTTCTTCGTCTCCCTGAACGCGATCGCACAGATCGTCTGGTTCCCCGCAGCACCGCTCTGGGCGTTCCTGATCATCATCCTCGACGTGACGATCATCTACGGGCTCACGGCGGGCTGGGACGAGGACTGGGACTAGGCCCCGACAGCTTCCGAGGGGCGGTCCGCACTTGCTGCGGGCCGCCCTGCAGCCGCCGGAATCGGTTGAAATTCGCCGCTTTGGCCCAGAAGCGGCCGAAACCTGTTTGCTTGTGCGGACAAGGCCGGACGAACTAGTTTGGAGTCGAGTCACGACCGAAGGGAAGCGGTGCCGACGACTCGAATCACCCCGAGCGAGCGAAAGGCCGCGGGCAAGGCGGCGCGGTCGAGGGCTCCGCGCTCGGGTCACGGGGACTGGCAGCCGAGCCCGGATCGCCCCGATCCCGTTGAGACCCTCGAGCGCCAGGACGCGACCCGCGTGCCCGAACTCGTCCCGATCCGGCACGGGCGGATGCTCGTGTCGCCGTTGAGCTTCTATCGCGGAGCCGCCGCGATCATGGCCGCCGACCTGGGCGCCGTCCCGAACACCGGCCTCGAGGTCCAGCTCTGCGGCGACGCGCACCTCTCGAACTTCGGTGCCTTCATGGCGCCCGACCGCCGCCTGATCTTCGACATCAACGACTTCGACGAGACCTATCCCGGGCCGTTCGAGTGGGACGTCAAGCGGCTTGCGGCAAGCTTCGCCGTCGCGGCTCGCCACCTGGGCTTCAAGTCGGGGAAGCGGCAAAAGGTCGAGGCGACAGCGGCGCGCGAGTACCGCAAAGAGATCAGGAGACTGGCATCGATGCGCGATTTGGACATCTGGTACTCGCGCGTCGACGTCGACACGGTCGAGCACTTCCGCTCTCACAGGGCCGCGAACCGGGGCAAGCAGCTCGATCGAACAGTCGCCAAGGCGGAGCGCAAGAACAGCCTGCGGGCGCTCGACAAGCTCACCCGGGGTGAGGGCGACGCCCTGCGCATCATCAGCGACCCGCCACTGATCGTCCCGCTCGCAGAGCTTGCTGAGGAGGAGGGCATCAAGGTCGACCTGCAGCCGCTGCTGGAGCGCCTGATCGAGGAGTACCGCCGCAGCGTGCACCCCGACGTCCGCCACCTCGTGGACCGCTACCGCTACGTCGATGCTGCGCACAAGGTCGTCGGGGTCGGCAGCGTGGGCACCCGGTGCTGGATCGTGCTGCTGCTGGGGCGGGACGAGAAGGACCCACTCTTCCTCCAGGTAAAGGAGACAGGGCCGTCGGTGCTCGAACCCTATGCCGGTCACCCCCGCTTCAGGCACCAGGGCCGGCGGGTCGTCGAAGGACAGCGGCTGATGCAGGCGGCCAGCGACATCCTCCTCGGCTGGTTGACGGGCCCGGGGCTGGTGGGCCAGGGGCTCGGCCGCGTTCGCAAACGTGAGTTCTACGTTCGGCAGCTCTGGGACGGCAAGGGCTCCGCGGAGATCGAGCGATTCGACGTCGAGGGCATGCAGGTCTACGCGACGCTGTGCGGCGGGACGCTGGCGCGCGCACATGCCCGCTCGGGGAATGCGATCGAGATCGCCTCCTACCTTGGCGGCGGCGACGGCTTCGACCGCGCCATCGCCGACTTCTCGGAGGCGTATGCGGACCAGAACGAGCAGGACTTCAAGGCCTTCTCGGCCGCCGCGGACTCGGGGCGGATCGAGGCTCGGCCCGACCTCTGAGCACGGGGATCATCGGTAGCGTGCGGCGCCGCGTGGGCTCATCCACGCGGCGTGGGTGGGCACAACGCGGCCGTCAACGCGAAGCTCGAGGAGCTGAAAGCCAAGGTCCACCACGGGCAGCAGACCGAATCCGGCTCGGCCCCCGCGCCGGCCGGTAGCGGGCGCTGAGACGCCGCCGAGCGGCGACGAGCGAGCTCAACGGACCACTTCGTCGAGGCCCTCTGCCACGATGAGCCGTGCGGCCGCCTCCACCAGCGCGAGGTGCGAGAAGGCCTGCGGGAAGTTCCCCAGGTGCCTACCGCTCTCGACGTCGAACTCTTCCGCATACAGCCCAAGTGGAGATGCGGCCTTCACGAGGCGCTCCATCAGCTCTCTCGCCCGGCGCGTCTGGCCCACGATCGCCAGCGCCGATACCAGCCAGAAGGAGCAGATCACGAAGCTCCCCTCCTTGCCCGACAGTCCGTCGTCGGTCTGGTCCGTGCGGTATCGCTGCACGAATCCTTGCTCACTCAGCTCGTCTGCGACCGCGAGCACGGTGGCACGCAGCGTTGGATCGTCGCCCGGCAGGAACCCGAAGATCGCCGCCAGGAGAGTCGAAGCATCGAGCGCGTCGGTTTCGTAGTGTTGGCGCAGGACCCCGCGCTTGTCGACCCCGTGCTCGAGGATGTCCGACTTGATCTCCGAGCCCGTCTGTGTCCAGCTCTCGGCGAGCGCCGCTTCTCCGCGTATGTTCGCGAGTTCGGCTGCGCGGTCGAGCGCGACCCAGCACATCAGCTTTGACGAGACGTAGTGCCGCGGCTTGCCGCGCGCCTCCCAGATCCCCTGGTCGGGTTGACGCCAAACCCCTTTCGCGCACTCAGCCTGGGCCTGCACGAGCGGCCACAGGCGCCGCGGAATCCGCCGGCTGCGGACGCTATGCAGCAGGACCGAGTCGAGTGCGGCTCCGTAGACGTCGTTCTGCCGCTGGTCGAAGGCCCCGTTGCCGATGCGGACAGGGCGTGCGCCGGCGTAGCCGGACAGGTCCTCGCGCACCGATTCCGTCAGATCCTGGCGACCGTCGATCCCATACATGATCTGCAGGCCGCCATCGTCATTGCGGTCGAGGTCGGCGATGAACTGCATGAACTCGTCCGCCTCCCAATCGAGCAGCAGGTAGTGCAACGCCCGCAGAAGGAAGGTGGAGTCGCGGATCCAGGTGTAGCGGTAGTCCCAGTTCCGCTCCCCGGCGGGTGTCTCCGGCAGCGAGGTGGTGAGCGCCGCGATGGTCGCGCCGGTCGGCATGTACGTGAGGCCCTTGATCGTCAGCGCCGACCGCTGGATCAGCGGGCCGAGCTCGTGGTCGGGGATCGCCGCGCGCGCGAGCCAGTCACGCCAGAACCTCGTCGTGGCCTCGAGCTGCCCGGCGGCCTCCTCGACGGTGGTCGGGACACGTGCTTCCTCGCTCCAGGCGAGCGCGCAGTAGACCGTCTCGCCGGCGCGCAGGACGTGGCGGGCCCGAGCCCGGCCCTCCTCGATGCCGAGGAGCATGTCGGTCTGCAGCCGAAGTGCCTGCTCGGCCCCGGTCGCATCGGCTCGATGCCGATCTTCGCTCAGCGTCCACTCGCCGGGAAGGCGGCCATAATCGAACCCGGGCTCGCACACGAGGTCGATCTCGACCGTGCCGTCGATGCACATCGCGGTCCGGACGAGCGCGTGGTCGGCATCCTCGTCGGACGGCGGCCGGGTGTGGGGTGTGACCGTATCCTCCCCGCGGCGCGGTCCCATCGTCAGCGCGTCGCGAATGACCACCCAGCCCGTGGACGTCTTCCACGACGTTACGAGTGAGTTGGTCCCCGGCTCATAGATCCGGTCGCTGGGGACGTTGATCCCGAACGGAGCGAACCGGAAGCCGCCCGCGCCGCGGTCGAGCAGCGCGCCGAAGACGCTCGGCGCGTCGAAGCGCGGGACGCACAGCCAGTCGACCGTGCCGTCCGGGGCAACAAGTGCGCCCGTGTGGCAGTTGGAAAGGAAGCCGTAGTTGGCGATCGGCGTGAACGGCGACGGCGCTGCCGCGCTTTGCGGCATCTCGGCGTCCTGCGGCATGGCGGCTTCCACGCTCATCCTGTCGTCTACTCGCGGAGGGCCCTCGGGACCCGCCGGGTCGTGTAGCGGCCGACCGCCCAGCCGGCGAGGATCAGACCGCCGAGTGCGGCACCGAGGAACCCGTCGGCCAGGTCGGTGATGGTGTCGGTCTCACCGATGAACAGGTGCCCGTCGCCGGCGAGCGCGAACGCCGCAGCGCCGACGACGAAGCTGATCCGGACGAGGTCAAGCGGGTCGCGGAGGATCGGGTGCCAATCGCCCAGGAAGACTCGTTTCGACCAGGCCTTCGCGCGCGCCCCCACCGCCGCCGCCGGCCGCTGTCCGGCCTGCTGACGTACATCACCGCTGTGGCCAGGCGCGCTCATCTGTAGCCCCTCCTCCATATCACCGAAGGGTCGCGACGATCGGGGTGACCGGTCGTCACGCATTTCGCGTGATTCGCTGAATCGCGTTCACGATCGCCGGCATCATTATCCGGGACCGTCGCGCTGTCGGTCAGCCCCGAGGCCTTGACCGTCTTCGCGATCGTGATGGTGGTCTACCACAGGTCGAGAACTACATCCTGCAGCCGACGATCATCGGAAAGGCGGCCCAGGTCTCGGGCCGGGAAGCGGATCAGGAATCCGCGGGTTGTGCCGTTTTCAAAGGTGCCCTTTCGCAGGCACTTCATGCCGGAGGAGGGACTCGAACCCCCGACACGCGGATTATGATGACGGCGAGGAGGGGTCGTCTGAGGCCCGCTAGGCGCGTCTCAGGCGTGCTGAGGTGCTTTCAGTTCGCCTCGAAGTCGGGGGTTGGACGCACAGTTCGACGCACGGTTTGGATCCGGGCCAAGTGCATTCACGGCACACTGGTCCCGCGGGGCCGCTTACAGCGTCCCTTCGTCGGGTGAAGTGGGTCGGAGTGGCGGGCCCCGGCTCAGTGGCCGGGGCCCTCGTGCTCCGAGCCGAGCTCAGCCAGCTGACGACGGGTCAACCCGCCGGCAGCCAACCTTCCTGAGATAACCCGGCCTGCGGCGCCCGGCCACTCCGGCGAGCGAGTTCAGGCAGCTCGGACCCTCTGCCCGAGTTCCATGCGCGCCGCCACTCCCGTTCCGAGTAGTACCCCGAAAGCCACGATGTAGCAGGTGATCAGCACGCCCGCGAGGACCAGGAACAGCTTTATCGGGGTGTTGTTGGCAACCCAGTGGGTGTAATAGCCGGCGAGGGTTGGCGTGACCATCAGGATCACCCCGCTGACTCCACCTCCCGCCAGCGCGGCACGCCAGCTGACCCTTTCGCCCCCCAGCACGCGAAACACGCTCGCGCAGATCAGCACGATCACGGTGAGCAGGAGGAGCGGCAAGGCGATGCGCAGCAGCGTGGCGTTCACGTGAAGGCGTTCGACCAACCCGGTCCCGGCAGTCGCCAGCAGCACCATCACGACCACCAGCACGGCCACGGCGAAAGCCACGGCCAGGTTCCGCAGCTTGCCCATTAGGAGGTTCGGGCCCTTGATCGACAGCATCCGGCTGAGACAGCGATCGATAACTCCCACGGATCCCGAGCACGTCCACACCATCCCCACGATGGCGCCGCCGATCAGAAACGGTGAGTCTCTCTCGTCCTCAGCACCAGGGCGACGATCTGGTCTTGCGCGTCCTTTGGGAGGACGTCGGACACACGCGCCGCCAGCGCCTGAGCCTCTGCGTAGTCGCCGAGCACCACGGCAGCCAGCGCGGTAAGGCCCAGCGCGAGCGGCACCAGGGATGCGAGCAGGTACCAGGCGAGCGCCGGGATGTCCGCGGCGATGCCAGACTCCCAGTACAGCCCGACCAGCTCTCGCAACGCCTGGCGCACCGTAGAGCGCGGCGAGTCTTGATCCAATCCGATGCGACGGTATCACCCCGCGATGCTGAATCCGGAGAGGCCGACTTTCGCCGCCGGGCGTACCGGCTACCTTCGGAACACGCCCACTCGTCCCGTTTCCGGCGGAGGATGAACGGATGGCCACTGTCGACCAGCAGGTTGGGCGAGCGCGACCGGCGCACCATCGGTTGCTGCCGTTCTGGGATCCATCTCGTGCGCGGCGCCTTGTCAAGGTCGCCGCCTGGCTCGTCGGGATCGCCTTGCTGGTCCTCCTACTCGAGCTCGTCGGAGTCGACGTAAGCGGCTGGTTCTCGGATCTCTGGAGTGCCGTGACGTCCGGCTCGGTCGGGTATCAACTCGTCGGCTTCTCGGCGCAGACCGTCCAGACCACCCTCACCGCTCTTGCCTGGTACTTCATCCTGCGAGCGGGATTCCCAGGCGCTCGGGTCGATTACAAGGAGGTGCTCGCCGCTTACGCCACCGGCGTCGCGATGAACAGCTTTCTCCCAGCCAACATCGGCACGGTGGTGACGCTGCTGATGTACGTGGCGATCATTCCCAGGGCCAACCTCGCAGGCGTCCT
Source organism: uncultured Solirubrobacterales bacterium (assembly GCA_963818205.1). Lineage (GTDB taxonomy): Bacteria > Actinomycetota > Thermoleophilia > Solirubrobacterales > 70-9 > CAVVYV01. The sequence goes on along the minus strand of CAWFRG010000006.1, from coordinate 16,375 downwards.
CGGAGCGGCTGCCGTGCAGAAGATCTTCTTCGCGCTCGCCAGTGCCTTCGTCTACGTCTATCTGTTCGCCTCGGTGCCCGGTTCCTTCGAGCTCCAACTTGGCGGACTGCACGACCACCCGATCAGGACAGCCCTCATCGCCGTCGGTGCCGTGATCCTGGTCGTGTTAGCCGGGCGAATCCTCTGGCCAAAGCTGCGGGAGGCCTGGGAGGAGGCGAAGCAAGGCGGCGCGATCCTCGCCCGCCCGCGCGAGTACGCGGTACGGGTGGTGCTGCCGTCGCTCGGAGCCTGGCTGGCAAAGGCGGGTGTGATCGCCGCGTTCCTGGCGAGCTACGGCATCACCGTCAGCTTTCACGCGGTGATGGCGGTGATGGCGGGCAACTCGATCGGCAACACCGTCCCGCTTACGCCCGGCGGGGTCGGCGTGAACCAGGCGACCAATGTGGCCGCCCTGCACAACCACGCCGACCCGGCCACCACAGCCGCTTACTCGCTGGGCCAGCAGTTCTCAATCACGGCGTGGAACATCGCCTTCGCCGTCGTCGTGCTGATCTGGGCGTTTGGGTGGGCTGGGGGCAAGGCGCTGGTCGAGCGGTCATACGCCGACGCGAAGGCGCAGGCGAAGCACCGGGGGCAGTCGGCGTAGGAATGCCCCTGCGACGATCAGGCGAGGACCCGAGCGGCATCGGCGCTCCCCTTGCCACACAGCGACTAGCGGGACTTTGAGGGCTCCGAGGAGCACCGAGGGGCGCCTTCGCCTTCCCCCTCGTCCTGTATCGGGGATCTGCGCCGCACAGTGCGCCAGCCAGTCAGTGCCGCCCCAAGTGTGGTGCCGACGCCGAGGAGCCAGAAGGCGAGTGCGGTGTCGATCTCACCGATCATCCACTCGAAGTTCGTGCCGAAGAACCCGGTGAGGAAGGTCAGCGGCAGGAAGATCGTGGCGACGGTGGTCAGCAAGTACGACATCTCGTTGAGCCGCACGTCGATCACGCTCGCCATGCTGTTCCCGGTGGCGTCGATCGCGTCCAGCAGTCGATTGGTCTCGCTCGCCAGGCGGTCGAAGTACGGCTCCTCGTCCGCCTGAAGCCCAGGGAGCCGTTCGATCTCCATTCCGATCCGCTCGAACAGGCGGCGTTGAGGCCCAGCCCGGCGTCTCATTCTTGTGAGCGCGGAGATCATGCCCTGGAGCGTCGCCATTCTCACGCGAGCACGATGTCGGTCGTCGACACGATGAGGTCGTCGAGCATCTGCTCCAGCTGGTTCAGCGCGGCAAAGCCGGTGCCGACCATCGCGTCGAGGACGGCGTAGACGACGTACTGCTCGCTTCTTCCCTCGGCAATATCCGGGGCGAGCAGGTCGGTCAGAGACACCCGCTCCTCATGAAGCGTCAGCAGGTACTCGCCGCTCACCAGGACCTGGACATCGACGGGCCGCATGCGTTGAGGCCCGGATGAGGCCTCCGGACGGTCGATGTAGCAACTCGTGGTGAACACGAGGTCGTGACCGTCAGGGTGGAACTTCAGTGAGGGTCCGTCGCTCTCGCCGTCGCTTGCCAGGGCCTGGGAGGCCGAGGCGCCAGGCCGCGAACAGGGTGGTCACGAGCTCGATGCGGTTCGGGAGGGCAATCGCGGCGACGTCGCCCGCGCCCACGCCCAGCCGAGCGAGCAGCGCGGCGGCGCGGGCGACACGCTCGGCGAACTGGGCATTGCCGAGCTGCACCGTGTCGTCGGCGATGCACGGCGCCTCGGGCCTCTTGGCCGCGCGCGCGTCTGGCAGCTCGGCCAGGCGAACCTTCAGGGTGTTGGGTGCGGACATCGCGTGCTCCTTCGTGGGCGTGGTTCCACCATTGCTGGGGGAACGTAGCCCCGAATGGGCCGCCCACCTATGGGCCGCGGAGACAAAGGTCCCAGGCTGGTCGTGGGCCCGCCACAACGCTGGGGGAACTCCTCAACTCGACGCACAGCTCGACGCACGGTTCGAAGTCCAAACTGAGCGCACCCCAGGCGACGTCACAGCCCCTACTAAGAGCGGAGCGAAGTTGCTCCCAACACGCGGATTCTTGACGCGGATCGAAAGTCCGCGTGTTCGCAGCGTCTCAATACCCCGATTTGCACGCACTTCATGCCGGGGGAGGGACTCGAACCCCCGACACGCGGATTATGATTCCGGACAAGCAGGGGTCTGAGCGTTCAGACGGTCTGTCTCAGGCGCGGGAAGGTCAGCTCAGTTCGGGCGACAGTCGTGAGTTGGGTGCACGGTCGGGTGCACGCCGGAAGCGAAAGCGGCGCAAGGGCTGAAACGCCCGGGGGGCAGCGGCTAATCGTTAGGGCGTGCCCAACGCCATTTTGTTTGGGCGGTTTCCGCGTGCGTGGACTGAGTGGTCGGCATCGAGGGCTCTGAATGGCATCAACGCCTCGGATGTCAGCATCGGAGAACCGCCGGGCCGATGGTGGCCCCTGCCTCCTGGTGACGAGCTGTAAGTCGGGGGCGTTTGACTGAACGCCAAGCTCGAACCGAGATGTGCATGCAGTGCGCAGCGACGGTTCAGAGGACCGTCGGAACCAGACGATTCCGCCTCCCTTGCCGACCGCTCGCGAATCTGCGTCGGACGCCGGCGACCCTACTCCTGGCACTCGCGATTTGGGCCCCTGTCACGTCGTCGAAGTGACGCTGAGCGGCTCGGCGACATCGTCGTACACCTGTGGAAGAACAATTCTCGGCAGGCGCCGGCGGACCGGATGGGCCGGATCGAGCTCAGGGGGCAGGCCGGGATCAGACGGGAACTGCCGAAGCGAGTCGACCAGCCTGGTGCGGACGAGGAAGGAATTCATGCTCGTCGAGCGTCGGCTCGGCGGCGCTCGCCCGGTACGGCGAAAAGCTGTCCACGAAGACCTCATAGCGTGCTCGGTGAGCTGGTTCAGGTCCCAGGCTCGCTTGATGGCCCGTCTATCCGCATCCTGCTCCCGCAGGTCGCCCAGCACTACGCCCCGATGCCCGCGATGCACCCCAGCTCCTCCACCAACCCGAGCAGACCTCCTGTCCCCGATTGTGCGGGGAGATCCACGTACCCATCCTGGACGGGAACCGAACCCAGGAAGCGAAGGCGGCGCCCCAGCCGCGACCGGTCCACCCGGCGGTCCTCCGGGATCGAATGCCACAGGACGTCCAGGTGCCGTCCCAATCCGCTCGGCTCCAGCCCAGCGAGAAAGACTCCGCCTGTTTCGCCTTCCGGGCAAAGCAGGTGATCGATGTGCGGCGTAAGGGTGTGGCGGAGACGAGCCGGCCCTCCTCTACACGGCCGAGCAAGCCGGGCGAACCAGGCGCGAGAACGCTACGCGGACTGCCCCCGTCGAGACCCGAACCCTCCGAGGAGATGACTAGTTCCACCCCGACCGAGACCGGGCGCGGGCGAGGGTCGACGTGGCGCCTACACGGTGATCGCCAACTCCTGTGGCCGGACATCCGCGTCGGAGCCGCGACCGCGCCTTCAGAGAGCGGGCCGCGGGTCCGGCGACTCCGCCGCTGGCCCGCTTGCCAGCGGGCGGTGTCGCTCGGGACTCATCTCTGCCCCTCGATCTGTCCTTCGCCGCGGGTTCTGCCTCCGCCTCGGAACCACGGCGACTGTCATCCGCTTAGCGAGCACAGCCGCCGCCGTCGTCGAAGAACTCGACGTCCCACACCCAGGTCGTGCGGCCCGCTATGCAGCAGCGGGCCCTGCCCGGATAGACCCCGCTCACCGTCGAGGAAGCTGGTCATGTTCGACGCCCGAGGCGACGTGACCAGTCGAGCGCACCCCGCTGTTGGTCCGACAGACGCAAGGGTCTCGGCCATCGCCGCATACACGCCGCCGTGCACGAGGCTGGTCACCTGCGTGATCTGTGGGCTCGATGGCGACGACCCCTTCCACCGTCGAGTCGTCCAGGTGGTCAGCTCCAGCCGTAGGACTTGTCGAACGGCGAGATCGTGGTCATGCGGTGTCCGCCGAGGATCGAACGCCATCCGGCTAAGGTCGCCCGGGCGGCGGATCGTCGGAGCGCGGCAGCCGGCCGAGACACCGACGTATCGGCCCGATCGCCGCACACCTATCGACGATCCAGGTCTCGGCCTTAGTCACCGCCTGACACTAGACAGTAGCTCCAGACGAAGTGCTCCGCACAGTAATTGCCGGATGTGAGGTAGCCTGCCCATGGCGCCAGGGGGTGCTAAGTCGAGACGCGGGCGGATAGCGAGTCGGGGTCCGAACCTCGCGCTTTCGGGGACGAGCACGTGCCGGGCGCTGAAGCGCCGGCACGGCCGGGTCTTCGATCTGCGGGGGATAGTCGGCCGTTACGCCGTGGTTCTGGCGCTCATCGCGATGATCATCGGCTTCTCCCTGCTGCGGCCGGACATGTTTTCACCGGGGCATTCGAGTCGATCCTCGTCATGGAGTCGGTCCTGGTCGTTCTCGCCCTCGGTGACGATCGCGCTGGCGGCGACGAGTTCGACCTCTCGATCGCGGCCGTCCTCGGCTTCTTCCGGCCGGGCTGCTCGCGCATCTGACATCCGACGTCGCTGGGCGCTCGGCCCGGCGCGCTGTCGACCTTTTTCCGCCGCCGGGATGGTGGGCGTCACGAACGGGATCTTCGTCGTCGGGATCGGGGTCGGACTCGTCATCACCACCCTGGGAACGGGACCGTTGTGGGGGGCCTTGCCTTGCCATCTTCGGGGCCGAGACCATCGGCGGCCTGCCGAGGGACCTCGACCACGTCATCCGCTCCGAGGTCCTGGGCATTGGGGATCTCTGCCTGTTCGGACTGGCACTGGGGGCGGTGGCTCTGGGGCTTCTTGGAGACACTCCGGGCGGGCGGGACCTCTTCTTCACGGGGCGAGGAAGGGAGGCGGCGCGTCTCGGCGGGCCTCGGGGTCGACCGGATCCGCTTTGGTGCGCTGGTATCCTGGCGCTGTTCGCGTGGCGGCCGCAGCGCTGCTGGCCGGCCAGACGGGTGCCGCGCAGGCCAGCTACGGTCAGGCCTCCTGCTTCCCGCGTTCGCCGCCGGCTTTCTCGGCGCCACCACCATCGAGCCGGGGCGCTGAACAACGCCTGGGGCACGGTGGTCGGGGTCTGACCCCTGGCGGTCGGCACCACCGGCCTGGCAGCTGCTGGGGGCCGCCGACTGGGTGGAGGACGTATTCAACGGCGCTGCGCTGGTTCTCGCGGTGACGCTCTCGAGGATCGTGTCCCGTGACGAGTAGCCTTGCCCTCCAACGCATTAACAGAGTGTCCTGAGAGGATCGGGAGGATGAGCGCAAAGAGGGCTGGCGCTCGCGGCGGTCGTTGGTCGCTCGCGAGCGACCTGGGGCGCCCGCAGTCGGCCTCCGATGAGGTAGAACCTGGAGGCGTCACAAAGACCTCGACGCTCCCTATGGGGACGACCTCGGCCACGGCTCCGAGGTTCCTGGGGGTCGAGTAGGCCCCAGGTCGATCTCGGCGCGTCACGCCGCCCCAGGGGGCGGCCGTCTGCCTGACTCGACCTGCTTCAGGGCCTCCAGTTTCTTCATCGCCGCGCGGATGTGATCGGGAATCGGGTCGCGGGCCGAGGCCCGGCGCATGGCCTGCTCGTACAGGCGCCGGCGCGCCTCGACCTGGTCGATCCTGACGCAGCGTCCGTCGTACACAACCGGCTCGCCCGCGACCAGGACGTGGACCACGCCGCGACCCGTTTCCGAGAGGGCTAGCGCCGACCAGAGGTCCTGCGCGCCGGCCAGGCCGTCGCCGCGACGGTCGAGCAGGACGATGTCGGCAAGCCGGCCCGGCTCGAGGGTTCCCAGCTGGCCGTCCAGGGCCAGGGCCTGCGCGCCGCCGGTCGTCGCCATCGCGAAGGCCTCGCGGGAGCCCACCCAGCGATCCGCCGAGAAGTCGTTGTGGATCAAGGAAGCCAGCTTCACCTGGGTCCAGACCACCTGGTTGTCGGAGGAGGCGGTCCCGTCTGTTCCCAGCGCAACGCTCACGCCTCGCGCGCGCATCTTGTGCACCGGGGCCCGACCGCTTCCCAGGCGGAAGTTGGCGGCGGGGTTGTGGATAACCGTGGCCCCCCGCTCGCCGATCAGCTCCAGGTCCTCGTCGGTTACCCAGACCGCGTGGGCCAGCGAGGTGGCCGGGCCGAGGACGCCCAGCCGGTCGAGGCCTTCGACCGCACTGGCCCCGAAGCGATGGCGGGCGACGCGGTCCTGCAGCCGGGTCTCCAGCAGATGGATGGTCAGGCCGGCGTGATGGCGCCGGGCCAGGTCGGCCAGCGACTCGAGCATGGCGTCGGAGCACCACTGGGCGCCTACCGGACCGGCGAAGACCTGGATTCGGCGGCCATCGGCATCGTGCCACTCCGCCAGCAGTTGGTCGAGTCCGGTGACCGCCTCTTCGGGGGGGATGGCGCCGGCGAGGTCCGTGAACAGACTCCCCTCGACATCGATCCCGTGGTGCGCGGCCAGTTCGCCCGTGAAGTCGGTGTCGGCGACGAGCGGGGCGACAGCGCGGCGGATGCCGGCGTCGCGGTACGCGCGAAGCGCCGCCCCCGCTGCCTCGGGCGTCACCGGAGTGCCCCAGAGGTGGTCGAGCACGGCGGTCACCCCGGTGAGAAGCATCTCCACAGCGCCGGCCAGCGCGCAGACGTAGTGATCGTCAGGGGTGAACAGCCCGGAGGTGCCGAACATCCGTGCGAGCCAGGGCTCCAGCGCCAGGCCCTCTCCGGCTCCCCGAAGGGCGTTCTCCGCGGAATGGGCGTGGGCGTTGATCAGCCCCGGCACGGCGAGCAGATGGCTGCCGTCGATGATCTCCGCATCGCGGTCGGTCGGGTTCGGATCGGTGGCCACTATCGCCCGGATGCGGTGCCCCTCGATCCTCAGGTCTACCCCCGTGCGGTGATCGCCCGGTGCGATCAGGGCATCGCATCCCCGGATCACGCGGATGGGCTCACTCGACATGGTCTGTCTCCCAAACAAAGTCGACACATGACCGCAGTGAAACGTATAATATGCCCGCCGATCCGAACGGAGGAGGAGGAGATGCGTAGGAGACGTTACTCATGGCGGCGGAGCTGGACACGCGCGCTCGCCGGCGTCACCGTGGTGGGTGCCCTGGCCCTGTCAGGCTGCGGGGGCGACGACGACGATGACGGCGGTACGGTCGACGGAGGGGCGGCGGAGGGGGTCGCCGCCGAGGCACAGCAGAGGATCGACGGCGCTCAAGGGGAGCTCAGCTTCGTGCCACCCGGGCCGGCGATCGACCCGTCGGAGCTGAGGGGCAAGCACGTCATGATCATCACGGTGGACCAGCGCGTACCGATCCTGGCGGAGGCCGCCGAGGCAAGCGAGGAGGCGGCAGAGGTCGTCGGGCTTCGCACCACACTCTTCGACGCCCAGTCGCAGGTCAACCGGATGCAGCAGGGCATCGCCCAGGCGATCCGGGAGGCCGACGCGATGATCCTGAACGGGATACCGATCGTCGCGGTCGAGCCCTCGCTGCGCCAGGCGCAGGAGGCGGGCGTCCCGTCGGTCAGCGTGCTGAACAACCAGCCCGAGGCCAATGAGCCGGGGCAGGGAGCGGGGCCGCTAGTCTACGCGAGCTCGGCGCCCGACTACCGCGAGGGCGGCGCCCTGGTCGCATCGAAGGCGATCGTCGACACCGACGGCGAGGCCAACGTGGAGATCTTCAACACCGAGGAGATCACCCCGTCGGTCGACGTCGTGGAGGGCATGCGCAGCGTGCTCGACGGGTGTGAGACCTGCCAGGTCTCACAGAACAGCACGCCGCTGGCCGAGTGGGCGACGGCGCTGACCGGCAAGGCGCAGTCGGTGATCCGCAGCAATCCGGACCTGAACTACATCCTGCCGATCTTCGACGACATGGCGATCTTCATCACCGCCGGCATCCAGCAGGCCGGAGCCGGCGAGCAGGTGAAGGACGCCTCGATCGACGGCACGCCCGCGGCGCTGGAGCTGATCGCGGACGGCGTGTTTACCGCCGACGTCGGCCAGCCGACCGCGTGGCTCGGCTGGCACAGCATCGACCAGGCGATGCGCGGGATGCTCGGCGTCGAGCCCAGCGATCCGAAGATCCCGATCCGGTACCTCGATGAGGAGAACCTGGAGGGCGTCGACATCAACGATCTCGACGCTCCCTACGGGGACGACCTCGGCTACCGCGAGGGCTTCAAGGAGCTCTGGGGGGTCGAGTCGCCCCAGGTCGATTCTCGGCGAGTCAGCGGCCGCCCCCCGGGGGGCGGCCGTTCTCGTGGTACGCCCGGCATGGGCACCGCCTCGGGGCTGAGAGCCCCATGGATCAGATGACGGGACTTTCTCGGCGCCTGGGTAGTGCGGCGAAACGTTCGACACACAACCTTGGTAGACCGTATACTGTTGTGAAGGATGGTGGGAAGCTTGAGAGGAGAGGAACCGCCGGTCCTCGAGCTGACCGGCCTTTCGAAGTCATTCGGTGGCACCGTCGCGCTGGACCGGGCTGACCTCGAGATACGAAGCGGCGAGATTCACGCCTTGGTCGGCCAGAACGGCTCCGGCAAGTCCACCCTGATCAAGATCCTGTCCGGCTATCACCACGCCGACGCGGGACGGGTGGCGGCGCTGGGACAGGAGGTGCGGCTGCCGCTGTCCTCCGAGGTGCTTCGCGGGTTTGGGATCAGCTTCGTGCACCAGGATTTGGGCCTCATCTCGGGTGGCACCGTCCTTGAGAACCTGCGCGTCGGTCGCTACTCGACCGGTGCCGGGAAGCGCATCAGGTGGCGGGTGGAGCGCGCACTGGCGCGCGAGCTGCTGGGCCGCTTCGAGCTGGATGTCGATGTCGACGAGCAGATCGCCAGGCTCTCGCAGACCCAGCGGGTGATCCTTGCGGTGGCGCGTGCCGTGGCTGACGTCGAGCAGGGCGGAGGCAGAGGGCTGCTGGTCCTCGACGAGCCCACCGCCGCCCTGCCCCCCCACGAGATCGGCCTGCTATTCACTGCGATGCGCCGGGTCACCGAGTGGGGCTCCGCGGTGCTCTTCGTCACCCACAACCTCGACGAGGTGCTCGCCGTCGCGGATCGCGTCTCCGTGCTCCGGGACGGACGGCTTGTGGCCACCGAGGACGTGAGCGGGCTGGACGAGCAGTCCCTAGTCGCGCTGGTCTTAGGGCGCAAGCTCGGGGAGCTCTACCCGGAGATCCTGTTGCGCGACATCGAGCGGGTGATGGAGATCCGGGGGCTCTGCGGCCGGGTCGCGGAGGACGTCTCGCTCAACCTGCACTCCGGCGAGATCGTCGGCCTCACCGGCCTGGTCGGCGCCGGGCACGACGAGGTGCCCTACCTGATCTACGGCGCCCTTCCGCCGAGCGCCGGGGTGATCGCGATCGACGGAGAGGAGTGGACGCGTCCCACGCCGGAGCGCTCCAAGCAGGCCGGGGTCGCGCTGCTGCCCGCCGACCGGCAGGCGCAGAGCGGCATCTCGCGCGCGACGGTCCGCGAGAACGTGACCCTGCCGGCGCTGGCCGGATATCGCACCCGCCTGGGGCTCGACCTCGCCCGCGAGCGCGCCGACGTCCAGCGGGACCTCGAGCGCTTCTCGGTGCAGCCCCCCGAAACCGAGCGGCTGCTCTACACCCTCAGCGGCGGCAACCAGCAGAAGGCGCTGCTCGCCCGCTGGTTGCGTATGAAGCCGCGAGTGTTGCTCCTGCACGAGCCCACGCAGGGCGTCGACATCGGGGCGCGCCGGGGCATCTTCGGGATCCTGCGCGACAGCGTCATGGCTGGCACGTCGGTCCTCTACTCCTCGGTGGAGTACGAGGACCTGGCGAATGTCTGCGACCGGGTCCTGGTCTTCCGCCGCGGCATTGTGATCCGTACGTTAAGCGGGGCCGACCTCACCGCCGACAAGATCGCCGAGTACTGCTACCGCAGCGCGGAGGCCGCATGAACGTCGGCGTCGGTATGCCGAACACCACGCCAGGCGCCGACCGGGAGCTGCTGTTCGAGTGGTCGCGCCGCGCTGAGGACGGTCCCTTCCCGACGCTGGCGGTGCTGGAAAGAGTCGCCTACGATAGCTATGAGCCCTTCACCGCGCTGGCCGCGGCCGCGGCGGTCACCGAGCGGATCCGGCTGGCGACGATGATCGCGATCGGTCCCCTGCGCACCACCGGGATGCTGGCCAAGCAGGCCGGCTCGGTCGCCGCGCTTTGCGGCAACCGATTCACGCTCGGCGTGGCGATCGGCGCGAGGCTCGATGACTACGAGGTCGCCGGGGTCGAGCACCGGGGCCGCGGCGATCGGCTCTCTGAGCAGCTTGCATTCCTGCGTGGCGACTGGGCGGGTTCTCAGATCGGCCCCGCCGCAGCCAACCGCGATGGGCTCGAACTGCTCGTGGGCGGGGCCAGCGGGCCGGCCTTCGCGCGGATGGCGCGCCACGCGGATGGCTATGCGCACGGGGGCGGGCCGCCCCGCGCGTTCGCCCGCGCCGCCGCGGCGGCTCGCGCGGCCTGGTCGGACCTGGGTAGGCCGGGCGAGCCGCGGCTGTGGGGCCAGGGCTACTTCGCGCTCGGCGAGGAGGAGCGCGGCGCCGACTATCTGCGCGACTACTACGCGTTCACCGGCCCGTTCGCGGAGAAGATCGCCACTGGGAACCTGACCACGCCCCGCGCGATCAAGGACTTCGTGCGCGGCTACGAGGAGGAGGGATGCGACGAGCTGGTCCTGCTGCCCACCGTGCCCGACATCGAGCAGCTCGACCGCCTGACGGAGGTACTCGCCTGAGATGAGGATCTCGATCGCAGGAGCCGGCCCCTCAGGCCTTTACTTCGCGATTCTGATGAAGAAGCTCGACGGCGGCCATGAGATCACGGTGTATGAGCGAAACGCTCCCGACGCGACTTTCGGGTGGGGTGTCGTCTTCTCGGATGAGACTTTGGGAGCGCTGCGCGACGCGACTACGAGAGCTACATCGCGATCACCGACAGCTTCGCGAGGTGGGATGCGATCGAGATCCACTACCAAGGCCGCCTGATTCGCTCGCGCGGGCCACGCCTTCTCGGCGATCTCGCGCAAGGAGCTACTCGCGCTGCTGCAGCGGCGCTGCCACGAGCTGGGGGTAGAGCTGCGGTTCGGGGTCGAGGTTGAAAGCCTCGATGCGTTTTCGGATTCGGACGTGATCGTCGGGGCGGACGGGGTCAACAGTCTGGTGCGGTCGCTCTGCTCCGACGCGCTCGGCCCACCCTTGACACCTTCGAGTCCAAGTTCGCCTGGTTCGGGACCGACCTGGTCTTCAATGCCTTCACCTTCATCTTCAAAGAGACCGAATACGGCCTCTTTCAGGCCCACGCCTACCCGTTCGACGCCACCCGCAGCACCTTCATCGTCGAGTGCAACAACGAGGTCTGGGAGCGCGCTGGCCTCGACGACCTCGACGAGGAGCAGAGCATCGCCTTCTGCGAGGACCTCTTCGGCGAGCAGCTGGCCGGCCACAGGCTGCTCTCCAACCGATCGACCTGGATGAGCTTCGTGAACGTCTCGAACGAGACCTGGCACGACGGCAACGTCGTGCTGCTCGGAGACGCCGTTCACACCGCACACTTCTCGATCGGCTCGGGGACCAAGCTGGCGATGGAGGACTCCCTCGCGCTGGCGAATGCCTTCGTGCGCCATCGCGAGTTCGAGCCCGCGTTCGTCGATTACGAAATGGAGCGTCAACCGGTGGTCGAGAGGTTTCAGGAGGCCGCCCGGGACTCCGCCACCTACTTCGAGAATGTCAAGCATTACGCCGGTTTCGACCCCATCCAGTTCGCCTTCAACCTGCTGACACGCAGCGGCAGGATCGGCTACGCGAACCTGATGCTGCGGGACCCGCGGTTCGTACGCGAGCTCGACTCCTGGTTCGCGGTCCGCTCCAACGGCGGAGTCGCTAGGCGCATCGCCCCTCCGCCGATGTTCGCGCCAATGCGGGTCGGCGATCGGGTGCTTGGGAACCGCGTCGTGCTGTCGCCGCCGGTTGAGGATGGCGCCCGCGACGGTATCCCCAGTGAGCGCCGCACCGAAGGGCTGGTCCGGGCGGCGGGCAGCGGCGCGGGGCTGTGCTGACCGAGCCGGTTGCAGTCAGCGAGGCGGGGCGGATCACGCAGGAGTGCGCGATGCTGGCGAGCGAGCGTCACGGCGAGGCGTGGAAGCGGATCGTCGAGCGGGTCCACGCGGAGTCCGAGGCCCTGATCGGCGTGCATCTCAACCACTCCGGAAGGCGCGGAGCGACTCTTCCGAGGCGGCTCGGCGTCGACCTGCCGCTGAGCGACGACGGTTGGCAGCTGCTCTCCGCCTCGGCGCTGCCCTACGTGCGCGGCGGGCGGGTCCCAAAGGAGGTGGATACCGTTGATATGGAGCTGGTCAAGACGGAGTTCGCCGCCGCCGCCCGGAATGCCGTCGAGGCCGGATTCGATCTGGTGGAGCTGAACCTGGCGCAGGGCTACCTGCTGGCGAGTTTTCTCTCGCCGCTTACCAATCACCGCGAGGACCGATACGGCGGCCCGCTCGAGAACCGCATGGTCTTCCCGCTCGCCGTGGTTGACGCAGTGCGCTCGGCACTCGGAGGCGAGCTTCCGCTCGCGGCGCGCATCCCGGCCTCGGATTGGAGGCGCGGCGGCAGTGGCGTGGAGGACGCGGTGGTGCTTGCCTCCGCGCTTGCCGAGCACGGCTGCGAGCTGTTTGACGTCACCGCCGGCCAGACGGTCACCGCCGGCCAGTCCCAGTACGGGCGCTCGTTCCTCACCGGGCTCTCCGACCGGGTGCGCAGCCAGGCCGGGGTTCCCACCCTCGTCGGCGGTTACATCACCACGATGGACGAGGTGAATACGGCGGTGGGCTCCGGCCGTACCGACCTCTGCATCCTCGAGGCGAGCGCCCTCGAGGGAGGCCCTACGATCCGATGAGCGGCGAGCTGTACTTTGCGAACCACACCTGGGCGCAGCTTCGCGCCCTGCTCGAGTCGAGGCGCACGCCAGTCTGCTTTGGCCGGTCGGCTCGACCGAGCCACACGGGCCCGCACTCGCCACTCGCCACCGATCCGCTGATCTCCATCGGAATGTGCGAGCGCGCCGCCCGGCACTGGCCGACGACCCCGAGGTGGCGCCGCTGGTCCTGCCGCCACTCTCCTTCGGTGTGACCCGGTACACCGCGGCCTTCCCCGGGGTCATCCACGTCGAGGAGGACGACGCTTTACCGATGCTTACGACGTGCTGCGATCGGTGATCGTGCAGGGCTTCCGCCACAACGTGATCGTCAACAACCACTTCGAGCCCGAGCACGTGCGCCGATCCACCGCGCGATCGACAAGGTCCACGAGAAGAGCGGCGTAACTGACCGGCTACCTCGACCTGACCCGCCGCCATCGGGCTGAGCGGCTCACCGACGAGTTCCGCGAAGGCGGCTCGCACGCGGGCCAGTACGAGACGTCACTGGTGCTTGCCGACCATCCCGAGCTGGTCGACCGACGCGCTACGGCGGGACTGCCGCCCGTCCCCGTCAATCTCGCCAAGGAAATCGGCGGCGGCTCGAAGGACTTCGTGGAAATGGGCCTTACGCAGGCCTACAACGGCACTCCCGGCGACGCCAGCGCCGCGGAAGGCGAGGAGATCTATGGGGTTCTGACCGAGATGCTCGTATCGCTGGTGCGTGACCTGGTCAGCGGGACGGGCGGGCGCGACGAGTCCGGGATGTACGGGCGGATTTGAAACGACAGAGAAGGAGCACTTCGACGAGATGGCGACCACAGCCACACCCGAGACAAGGTGCTCACAGAGGTCGATCCGGTCACGTTCGAGATCATCCGACACAAGCTCAACCAGGTGATGGACGAGACGATCATCGCCCTGGAGAACGTCTCGGGATCCCCGATCACCAACGAGGGCCACGACCTGATGGCCTCGCTCTACAGGGCCGACGGGGGCCTGATGGTGGGTGGTGTCGGCTTCCTGCACCACCTCACGAGCGCCGCCCAGGCGGTCAAGCACGTGATCGGGAACTTCTCCGAGGATCCGGGGATCGACGAGGACGACGTCTACTTCTTCAACGACTCCTACACCGCCGCCTTGCACCCGCCCGATGTCTACATGATCTCGCCGATCCATTTCCGAGGGCCGGCTGACCGGGTTCGTGGCCAACTTCGTCCACGTCACCGACATCGGTGCGATCGACCCTGGCGGCTTCTCGCCGAGCGCTCGCGAGAACTTCCACGAAGGCTTTCAGACCAAAGGGCTGAAGATCGTCGAGGGCGGCCGTTTCCGCAAGGACGTGATCGAGACCTTCCTGAACATGGTTCGCGATCCCGGCATGACCCAGCTCGACCTGAAGTCGCAGCTCGCCGCCAACCACGTCGCCAAACAGCGGATGAAACGCTCTATGAGCAGTACGGCGTCGAAACGGTCGCGGCGGTCTCCGACGAGCTGATCCGCCAGTCCGAGGAGCTGGTGCGCCGGCGCCTGCAGGAGCTGCCCGAACGGCCGCTGGCAGGCCCGCGAGTACATCGACATGGCCGACACCGAGGCCCGAGTCGACCTCACTGCGACCAAGCTGGATGACACCCTCACCTACGACTTCACCGGCTCCAGCCCCCAGGTCGAGGTGGGGCTCAACTGCTGCTATTGGGCGACCTGGGGCGCGATGTTCGCCCCGATCTTTCCGCTGCTCGCCTGGGACGTGACCTGGAACGAGGGCGTCTCCAAGCCAGATCGAGCTGATCGCGCCGGAGGGCTCGGTGGTCAACTGCGTGCGGCCGGCACCGATCTCGATCGCCACGGTCGGGACCGTCCAGATCGTCAACAACCTCTCGACGCTGATCCTCTCGAAGATGTTCGGCGCCAGCAGCAAGTACCGCGACCGGGCCACGGCCGTCTGGCACGGCAGTCACGCGCATGTTGAGACCCACGGCTTCAACGCCGAGGGGGAGTTCTTCATCGCCACCCCTCACCGACACCTTCTGCGGCGCGTGCCGGCGCCCGGCGCCTTCAAGGACGGGGTGGACCTTGGCGGCGAGATCCCCAACGTGGTCTCGCGTTGGGCCAACGTGGAGAGCCAGGAGCTGAACACCCCGGTGCGCTACCTGTTCCGCCGGGCGGTCCCCGACTCGGGCGGCCCGGGCAAGTACCGAGGCGGGGTGTGCCACGAGTACGCCTTCAGCGCACAGAACACAGGTGGTAACCCGCTTGGCGTGGTGCTGTTCGGCAAGGGCACCCGCGCACCGATGAGCCTAGGGCTCTTCGGCGGCCTTCCCGGCTGCAACGTGAGCTACGGGACGTTCCACCACGCCAACGTGGACGAGCTCCCTGACAGCCTCGCGGCCATCCGCGCCGAGGAGTCGGTGGAGCAGTCGTTCGGCCATCTCGAGCTGCACGAAGGGGACGTCCAGTACGTCCGCTTCATGGGTGGCGGCGGATACGGCGATCCGATCGACCGCGACCCGCAGGCGGTGCTCCGCGACATCGGCCTGGGCCTAGTCGGCGCGCAGGCCGCGCGCGACATCTACGGCGTCGTCGCGGTCGACGGGGGCCTCGATGAGCAAAGGCACGCGCGAGCGCCGACTGCAGATCCGCTCCGAGCGGGTCGGCGCCGCAGCCGGCGAGGGGCTCGGAAGGCGGGCGAGGTCACCGCCACTGCCATGCCGATCGGCGAGTACCTACAGCGGATCGAAGACGGCTCCACCCAATGCACTTGGTGCGGCGAGATCGTCGCTGCGGCCGGCGAGGACTGGAAGGAGCACGCCAAGCTGCGCCGCTCGCCGGTGTCGGCGGCCGGTCCCCAACGCAGCGCCGGTCACGAGTTCAACCTGATCGAGGCGTTCTGCCCGAACTGCGGGACCATGCTGGACGTCGACTCGCCAGAGGCGAGGATCCTCCGCTGCACGATCGCATCGAGTCCTGGCCGGAGGCGGAGGCCTGATCTCCGGGGTCGACATCCCGCGGCGCTTCAACGTCGCCTCTTGGTTCGTCGATCGCAACGTCGAGGAGGGGCGCGGGCAGCGCGTCGCCCTGCACGCCGGGGAGGAGGCATGCACCTACGCGGAGCTGGCCGAGCTGGTCAACTGCGCCGGTCACGGCCTGCGTGAGCTCGGCGTGCGCCCCGGCGAGCGGGTGCTGTTGGCGCTGGGCGACGGGGCCGAGTTCGTGGCGAGCTGGTACGGGGCGCTGAAGATCGGCGCTGTGGTCGCCGAGGTCTACACCTTCCTTAGCTCCAAGGACTACCGCTACTACCTCGACTACAGCGAGGCACGGGTCGCGGTCGTCGACGCGACTACTCTCGATGCCTTCCGTGAGATCTCTGCAGATTGCCGATCCCTGGAGTCACTCTTGGTCGTCGGGGTTCCCGAGGAGGAGCTTCTTGCT
>CAWFRG010000005.1:0-26951 GCA_963818205.1 uncultured Solirubrobacterales bacterium | reverse complement strand
AGCTACCAGGTGTCGGTGAAGCGGTGTCCGTGCTCGGCCGGAGGGGTGGGCCCGGAGGTGGCCGCGGACAACGTCGAGGCAATCGCCTTCCGGGTCTCGGCCGGATCGATCACATCGTCGAGCTCGAAGAGCGTCGCGGCGTTGAGCGCCTTGGCGTGCTCGTGCGCCGCGTCGGTGAGCCGGCGGACCCGCTCCTCCCGCTTCGCCTCGTCCGCGATCGCTTCCAGCTCGCGGCGGAATCCCAGCCGCACCGCGCCCTCGAGCCCCATCGGCCCGAGCTCGGCAGTCGGCCAGCCGATCGTCAGCAGCGGCTCATGGAGGCTGCCGCCCGCCATCGCCTGGGCGCCGAGGCCGTAGGCCTTTCGCAGGATCACGGCAACCAGCGGCACCCGCAGTGCCGCGCCGGTGACGAAGAGGCGCGAGCAGTGACGCACCAGCGCGGTCGACTCCGCGTCCGGGCCGACCATCATCCCCGGGGTATCGATCAGCGAGAGGATTGGCAGGCCGAACGCATCGCATAGCTGCATGAAGCGAGCCGCCTTGTCGGCTCCGTCGCTTGTGATCGCGCCCGCCAGCTGCATCGGGTTGTTCGCGATCACTCCCAGCGGCCTCCCTTCGATCCGGGCGAGAGCGGTGACCATGCCCGGGGCGAAGCTCTCGCGGAGAAAGCTCACCGAGTCCCGGTCGGCGAGGCCGTCGACCACGCTGTGGACGTCATAGGCGCGGCGGCGGCGCTCGGGGATCATCTCGCGTATCTCGAGCTGGTCGGGCGCCTCACCCGGAAGGTCACCCTGGAAGTAGGAGAGGAGGCGCTTGGCGGTGGCGACCGCCTCCGCTTCGTCGCCGACTACCACGTCGATGACGCCGTTGGGGCCCTGCATGCTGGCCGGCCCGATCGCCTCCTGCGCCACGGTCCCCAGTCCCCCGCCCGCGATCATCGCCGGCCGCCCATCCCGAGCGAGACATCCTCGGTGGCGATGATCAGGTCGGAGCAGCCGGCGATCACCGCATTGCCGGCAAAGCAGGGGCCGGAGACCACGGCGACCCTCGGGACCAGGCCGGCGAGCCGCGCCCAGAGAGCAAACGCGCGGGTCTCGAGCGCTGAGACGACGGCATGATCAGTGTCGCCGGGGCGCCCTCCCCCACCCTCGGTGAAGAAGACGGTCGGCAGCCGCATCCGCTCGATCAGCTCGAACAGGCGGTCCTTCTTGCGGTGCCCGATCACCCCCTGGGTGCCCGCGAGCACGGTGTAGTCATAGGAGAGAACCGCGCAGGCGCTTCGCTCGCCGAAATGCTCGCCGTTGATTCGCCCGGTGCCGGCGATCAAGCCGTCCGCCGGGGTGCGCTCGAGCAACTCGGACAGCTCCGACGCGCCCGCTGGGCGGCGATCGCCAGCCCTCCGTACTCGACGAAGGTGCCAGAGTCGAGGAGGTCCTCGAGGTTCTCGCGGGCGGTGCGCCGGCCCGCCTCATGCCGGGCCTCGACCGCCTCGGGGCGCGCCTCGTCCCGGGTCAGGGCCCGCCTCTTCAGGGCCTCGTCGAGGTCATCCCGCATCGGCGAAGCGTCGCACAGGTGTCGCCGGGGTCCGCCCCAAGATCGGCGGCCGGCTTGACCCGCTCTCGACCCGATGCGAACATATGTTCGTGTTACGCGAGGCGGTGATCCTGCACGCCGACGCCGACGCCTTCTTCGCCTCGGTCGAGCAGCGGGACGACCCACGCCTGCTGGGCCGACCGACGATCGTCGGCCCCGGGGTCGTGACCGCGGCGAGCTATGAGGCCCGGGCCTACGGGGTACACGGTGGGATGAGTGGCTGGAGGGCACGCCGGCTCTGCCCCCACGCGACCTTCGTCAGCCCTCGCTTCTCGGCTTACACCGAAGCCAGCAAGGCGCTGTTCGAGATCTTCCGGCAGACCGCGCCAAAGGTCGAGGGGCTCTCGATGGAGGAGGCGTTCCTCGACGTCGTCGGGCTCGAGGCGATCTCGGGGACGCCGCTCGATATCGCGACCCGGCTGCGGCGCCGCGTTCGCGAGGAGGTCGGCCTGCCGGTCAGCGTCGGGGTGGCGAGAACAAAGGTGCTGGCGAAGATGGCGAGTCGCGCGGCGAAGCCCGATGGCCTCCTGGTGATCGCCCCCTCCGACGAGACTGCCTTCCTGCACCCGCTCGGGGTCGAGAGCCTCTGGGGCGTCGGGCAGGTGACGGCCGAGAAGCTCCACGCCCACGGGATCCACACGGTCGGCGAGCTCGCCCGCCGCAGCGAGGCCGAGCTGGCCTGGTTCCTGGGCCCCGCCGCCGCCCGCCATCTCTACGCGATCTCCCGAAACCGCGACCCGCGCCCGGTCCGCTCCGATCGGCGCCGAGGCTCGTTCGGCTCGCAGTCGGCGCTCGGGAGCTCGCCGAAGTCCGGGGCCGACCTCGACGCCCGGCTCGTCGCCCTGGTCGACCGCGTCACCCGGCGGATGCGCTCCTCGGGCCGTGCCGGCCGCACGGTGACGCTGCGCCTGCGCTTCGGCGACTTCTCCCGCGCCACCCGCTCCCGCACCCTCCCCCACGTCACCGATGGGACCGGGGCGATCCTCGCCGCCGCCCGGAACCTGCTGGAGCGGCTGGGCCGATTATCGAGCGCCGCGGGATCACCCTGCTCGGCGTCGCCGTCACCAACCTCGCCGGACGCGGTTATGGCGCCCAGCTCGAGCTCCCGCTGGACAGACCCCTCGACGCGGCCCTCGACGCCGCGATCGACGAGGTTCGCGATCGCTTCGGCCCCGACGCGATCAGGAGAGGTGCTTCGCTCGCCCGCGACCCGGGCCTCTCCCCGTGGCTCCGCCCCGGCGAAGAATCCCCGTCCCCCGAGCCCCCAGCCTCCGGAGCGTAGGCGTAAGCTGAGCCCCGGTGAACGACTTCGTCTCCCGAGCCTTCCGCGGCCGCCGGCGGGTCCCGGAGGAACTGGCTGAACGGCTGCCGCCGGGCCAGTACAACGAGACCGGCTTCCCCGTCCTCACCGCCGGACCGACGCCGAAGGTCGCCACCGAGGAGTGGAGCTTCCGGATCGACGGCATGGTCGGCAAGGAGCGCGAGTGGTCCTGGGAGGAGTTCGGGGCGCTCCCCTTCGAGGAGGTTCCATGCGACATCCACTGCGTCACCAAGTGGTCGAAGCTCGGCACCACCTTCCGCGGAGTCTCGGTGGATGCTCTGCTGGAGGAGGCCGAGCCGCTCGAGGCCTACGTGATGGCCTACTCGTACGGCGGCTACACGACCAACCACGCGATCGAGGACCTCACCGACGGCAAGGCCTGGGTGGTGACGGAGCACGAGAGCGAGCCGCTCCCTCGTGAGCACGGCGGCCCGGCTCGGCTGCTCGTCCCCCATCTCTACTTCTGGAAGAGCGCCAAGTGGGTCGCCGGGCTCCGGGTGATGGACCACGACGAGCCCGGGTTCTGGGAGATGAACGGCTACCACAACCACGGCGATCCCTGGAAGGAGCAGCGCTATTGGACGGACTGATGCCCGCCCAGATGACCCCGGTCGAGCAGCGAGCGCCCGGGCGCTGGCAGCTCGGGACCGTCACGTCCATCAAGGAGGAGACGCCGCGAGTCAAATCCTTCCGGATCAAGCTGCCGATGTGGATGCCGCACCTGCCGGGGCAGCACTACGACGTCCGCCTCACGGCCCCCGACGGCTACCGCGCCCAGCGCTCCTACTCGATCGCCTCCTCCCCGCTCGACGAGGGCGAGATCGAGCTGACCATCGACCGGCTCGAGGACGGTGAGGTCTCCCCCTATTTCCACGACGTCGTGGCCGAGGGCGACGAGGTCGAGGTCCGCGGCCCGTTCACCTCGTACTTCGTCTGGCGCGGCGAGCACCCCGTCCTCCTGGTCGGCGGCGGCTCGGGCGTGGTCCCGCTGATGGCGATCCTCCGCCACCGCAGGCGGACGATGCCGGAGCTCCCGATGCGGCTCGTCTACTCGGTCCGGAACGCGGACGACGTGATCTACAAGGACGAGCTCGGGGACGACGCCGTTCTCACCTTCACTCGGGAGCCACCCGAGGGCTGGAGCGGCCACACCGGGCGCATCGACGGCGGGCTGGTCGATCACGCCGACCTCGACTCGGGCACCGCCTTCGTCTGCGGCTCGAACGGATTCGTCGAGGCGGCCAGCGATCTCCTGCTCGGTGCGGGGTTCTCCCCTGAGCGGATCAGAACCGAGCGATTCGGGCCGACAGGTTGAACCCGCCGCAGTAGCGGGGCTTTCCATGTGGCCGGGGAGGACTCGAACCTCCGACCGACGGATTATGAGTCGGTCCTGCGGATCCGACGAACATGCAGCAGTACCGCGAAGGCGTCAAGGATCGCGAGCCGGCATCTAGTGCGAGGTATGCCGGCCGGCGATCAGGTCGAGGGCATGCGGCAGGGCCGGCGCAATCGCTTCGCCTGCCTCGGCGATGCTCTTGGGGCTGCCCGGGAAGTTGACGATCAGGGTGCGGTCGCGGATACCGGCGACTGCTCGCGAGAGCATCCAGTGCTTGGTGTGCGGGCGCGACGCCGCCCGCATCGCCTCGGGGATGCCGGGCGCCTCGCGATCGATCACCGCCCTGGTCGCCTCGGGCGTCTGGTCGTTGGGGGTGAACCCGGTTCCCCCGGTCGTCAGGACCAGCTCGCAGCGCTCCTCATCGGCCCAGTGGCGCAGGCGCTCGGCGATCTGCTCCCGGTCATCGGGGATCACCTCGCGGCCGGCGACCTCTGCACCGAGCGCCTCGGCGAACTCCGCCAGCGCGTCCCCGCTCTCGTCCCCGCCCCTGCCCGCCGCCCTGGAGGTCGAGACGGTGAGGACCGCCGCCCGCACGCCGTTAGGCCTCGCTCGCCTCGGCGTCGCCGGCCTCGGGCTCGTCACTGCGCCAGGTGCCGCTGCGGCCGCCCGACTTCTCAAGCAACCTGACGCTCTGGATCGTCACCCCGCGCTCGAGGCCCTTGACCATGTCGTAAACCGTCAGGGCAGCGACCGCACATGCGGTCAACGCCTCCATCTCGACCCCAGTCTGCCCCACCGTTCGGGCCTCTGCGTTGAGAATCACCAGTCCGTCGGCGGCTGAGATCCGCGCCTCGACGTCGACGAAGGTGAGGGGCAGCGGGTGTGCGAGAGGGATCAGCTCTCCGGTGCGCTTGGCCGCCTGGATGCCCGCCAGGCGCGCGGTGCCGATCACGTCGCCCTTTGGGCCGTTGCCGCGCTCGACCGCAGCCGCGGTCCCGGGCAACATCCGCACCCGTGCCTCGGCGATCGCCCTGCGCTCAGTGGTCTCCTTGCCGCCGACGTCCACCATGCGCGCGGACCCTGAGTCGTCCAGGTGAGTGAGCTCGCTCATCTCGCCGACTCCGGAGCCGGCGACGGCGGTGGCGTTCCCTCGACCCAGCGCCCGCGCTCGCCGTCTGCGGTGGCCACGACCTCGCGCTTCCAGATCGGCACCTCGGCCTTGATCCGGTCTATCGCCTGGCGCGCCCCGGCGAAGGCCTCGGCGCGGTGGGCGGCCGAGACGGCCACGATCACGCTCGACTCGCCCAGCGCGACCGGACCGACGCGGTGCTCGGCGGCCACCGCCTCGAGGCCGTGGCGATCCAGGCAGTCGTGGAGGATCGCCCGGATCCTCTCCTCCGCCATCTCCCGGTAGGCCTCGTATTCGAGGCGGGTGACCTCGCGCGTCGTGCCCTGGAAGCTGACGATCGCGCCGGCGGCGGGGCGGGAGACGAGGCGGGAGAGCCTCTCGAGCGAAAGCGGCTCGTCGGTGACCCCCGCGTGCACGTTCGCCTCTGTACTTCCGCCGCTGACCGGCGGTACCAGCGCCAGCTCGTCGCCCGGCGCCAACGACGTGTCCGGGTCCGCGTACTCGCGGTTCACGGCCATCCGCACGGGCATCCGATCCAGCAGATCCCTCAACTCGGGGCGCGCGGAGAGCTGTTCGAGCGCCTCGGCGACGGTCGCGCCCTCGTTGAGCTCCATCTCGATCGAGTCCGCGCCGGCGCGTTCGCGAAGGACAGCGAACAGGCGCACGGTGACCGTCATCTGTCCGATCCTAGCCCCAGCCATCTGTCAGGACCTCGAGCTCGACCGTCTCGCCGACCGCTGGCGGGTCCGCATCGGCAGGCACGATGGTGAGAGCGTCTGCGCCGAGCATCGAGGTCAGGACGTGCGAGTCCTGGTTGCCCGTCGGCCGTGCGTGCCAGCCGTCATCACGGAGTTCGAGATGGCAGCGAACCACATGGGCACGTCCCGGCGGCTTCGGAAGATCCTCGTCCAGAATCGCCCGGACCCGGTCCGCCTGGTCGGTCACCCCCGTCATCGCCCTGATAGCGGGGCGAACGAAGAGCAGGAACGTGACCATGGCGGAGACCGGGTTTCCCGGCAGGCCGAAGACGAGCGTGCCCGTGGGCCCCACCCCGAACCAGGTCGGCTTGCCGGGCTTCAGCCCGACCCTCCAAAAGACCTTCTCGACGCCCAGCGAGCTGAGCGCGGCCTTGACGCGATCGTGCTCTCCCACCGAGACCCCGCCACAGATCACAGCGAGCTCTCCCGGCAGCATGCGCTCGATCGCGGCGCGGGTCAGCTCAGGATCGTCACGCACCGTGTCCACTCCGGTGAGCTCGGCGCCTGCGCGAATGGCGAGTGACGGAATCGTGTAGGCGTTCGAGTCTCGAACACCTCCCGGTCGCGGTGGGTCTCCAGGATCTAGCAGCTCATCGCCCGTGGTCAGCACCGCGAGGCGCGGACGGCGCGCGCAGCCGATCTCCTCGACGCCAACGGCGGCGAGCACTCCGAGCTCCGCTGCGCCCAGCCGAGCTCCTCGCCGGAGCACCGTCATCCCGGGCTCGATGTCGTCGCCCGCGTGCCGAACGTTATTCCCTGGCTCGATCTCGACCCCGACCTCGACCATGCCGTTCTGGAGGCTCGTGTCCTCGAGTCGCACGACCGAATCGGCGCCCTCCGGAATCATGGCGCCCGTGGAAATCTCGATCGCCTGCCCCTCGCGAAGGGACGAGCCCGCAGGATGTCCCGCCCGAGACTCATCGATCACGGCTAGGATCGCCGGCGATTTGACGCGGGCGCCGCGGGTGTCCTCCGCGCGCACCGCGAAGCCGTCCATCGACGAGTTGTCGAACCCCGGCACCCCATCGACGCTCTTCACGTCGACCGCGAGGATCCGGCCGAGCGCCTCACGAATGGGCACCAGCTCCGACCCCAGCGGGCGAACCCGCTCGAGCACTGAGCCCCGCGCATCGGCGAGGTCGATCGGCTTGTTCGCGGTCCCTTTCGTCAGCGCGTCCTCACTCGACGCCGAGCATCACGTCGCTCGCTTTGATCACTGCGGTCACCTCTTTCCCCGGCGCGATCCCGAGCTCGCGAACGGCCTCGACCGTCACCGAGGCGACCAGCCTCATCTCCCCGACCTTGAGCTCCACGTTTGCGATCGCCTCCCCCCGTGTGACGTTCGTGACTTCACCCGGAAGCTTGTTTCGTGCGCTTATCTGCAAAGTCTCCTCCTCTCAACTGCGGCTGTTGGCTCATTCGAGGCTAGATCATCCCCCTCCGGGCCCTCCGCGCGCCGCGGGATCAGGGCGCCATGCATATGCAGGCGCGATGCCATACTTCGCGCGCGATGAGTGACCTCAGCCTGGGCGAGGCGGCACGGGCGATCGGCGTCAGCGTCGACACGCTGCGGCGCTGGGACCGGGCGGGCAAGCTCCGCACCACCCGCGACTCCCGGAATCGCCGCCAGGTCCCCCCAGCAGAGGTCGAACGGCTGCGCGGTGCGCCGGCTCGACATCGCACAAGCGATTCGTTCTCGGCCCGCAACCGCTTTTCCGGCACGATCACCTCCGTGGAGGTCGAGGGCGTGATGGCGCTGGTCGAGGTCGAGGCCGGCCCCCACCGGATCACCGCTGCGATCACCCGCGACGCGGTCGAGGAACTGGGGCTCATGGAGGGGACCAAGGCAACCGCCACGGTCAAGGCCACGTCCGTGATGATCGAGAAGGAAGGCTGAGGCCGGGCTTTCGGCTACATAGGCGGTGCTTATGCAATGATCGCGCCGGATCGTGCGCGTGCAAGCCCGAATGACCCGCTACAGGGCCGTGATCGCCGTGATCGCGGCGTCCGTGGTCGGGACGGTGGGCTGCGGCGACGACGGCGGCTCCGACCAAGTGGTCGTCTCTGCGGCGGCATCCCTGGAGACCGCGTTCAACGACTACGTGGACGCGGCGGGGATCGACGCCAAGATGTCGTTCGCTGGGTCGGATGAGCTGGCCGCCCAGATCCGACAGGGCGTCATGCCCGACGTCTACGCCGCCGCCAACACGACGCTGCCCGACGAGCTCTACAAGGACGGGCTGGTCGGGAAGCCGACGGTGTTCGCCACCAATTCGCTTGTCCTGGCGGTCCCCCAAGGGTCGGATATCAATTCGCTCGACGACTTGACCAAGCCCGGCACCTCGATCGTGATCGGTGACGCCCAGGTGCCCGTCGGGTCATACACGCGCGAGGTGCTCGGGAAGCTCCCGGCGGACCAGCGCAACGCGATCTTGGACAACGTCCGCTCGGAGGAGCCCGACGTCAGCGGCATCGTCGGGAAGCTGACCCAGGGGGCGGTCGACGCAGGCTTCGTCTACATCACCGACGTCACCGCGAGCAGCGGCCAGCTCAAGGCGATCCAGCTGTCTGCGGACTTGCAGCCGGATGTCGCGTACGGGGCGGCGGTGGTGACGGGCGCCAAGAATCCCGACGGCGCCCGCGACTTCATCGAAGGGTTGCTCAGCGAGGACGGAGCCGCTGCGCTCAGGGAGGCCGGCTTCAAGCCGCCACCGGGTTGATGCGCAGGGCGGCCTTCGGCGCAATCCTTTTCCTCGCGCTGTTCCTCGTACTCGCCTTCCTGACGCTGCCGATCGTCGCGATCTTCGTCGACACCTCGCCCGCGGATCTGCTCAGCAGCCTCGGCGAGCCGAACGCGCGCGACGCGCTCTGGCTGAGCCTGAAGACCTCGCTCGCGGCCCTGGCGATCATCGTGGTCGTCGGCACTCCCGCCGCGTACCTGCTGGCCACACGAGCGTTCCGAGGTCGCTCCATCGTGGTCACCCTCATCGAGCTCCCCCTGGTCCTCCCCCCAGCTGTCGCCGGCATCGCGCTGCTCGCGTCCTTCGGTCCCAAGGGGATCTTTGGCAGCGCCCTGGACGATGCCGGCATCGAGCTCGTGCTGCAGACGGCCGGGGTGATCGTCGCGCTCACCTTCGTCGCGGCACCTTTCTATCTGCGGCAGACGCAGGAGGCGTTCGCGGCGGTCGACCGCAACCTGGTCGACGCCGCGCGCACCTTGGGGGCGAGCGAGGCGAAAGCCTTCATCCGGGTCGCGGTGCCGTGTGCCGGACAGGGCATCACCTCCGGGCTCGCCCTAGCCTGGGGGCGAGCACTGGGCGAGTTCGGGGCGACGCTGATGTTCGCCGGCTCATTTCCGGGAATCACCCAGACCGTGCCGCTTGCGATATTCGCGCAGTTCAGCAGCGACTTCACCTCCGCGCTGGCGCTCTCGGGCGTTCTGGTGCTCGTCTCCGCCGCCCTCCTGCTCTCGGTGAAGCTCCTGGGACGATCCACCGTCTTGGGTGGTGGCCCGGCTTGACGGCGCTGGAGGTCAGCGCCAGCGATCGGCTCCGCGAGATGGAGCTGGATCTCGAGCTGCATGTGGGCGAGGAGGCCTGCGCGGCGATCGTCGGACCCTCCGGAGCCGGCAAGTCCACCGTGCTTCGGATCATCGCCGGGCTGCGGAAACCCGATCCCGGTCGAGTTGTGATGGGGAACGAGGTCTGGCTGGACTCGGGTCGCGGAATCAACCTGCGCCCGGAGGAGCGAGCCTGCGGCTTCATGTTCCAGGACTACGCCCTGTTCCCGCACCTGAGTGCTTGGCGGAACGTCGCGTTCGGGATGACCGGCCACCGTCGGGTGCGCCGCCAACGTGCCCTGGAGCAGCTGCGGCGCTTTGGGGTCGAGAACCTTGCAGACGCACGTCCCGCCACGCTCTCGGGTGGCGAGCGCCAGCGGGTGGCACTGGCCCGCTCCCTCGCCCGCGACCCGAGCGTGCTGCTGCTCGATGAGCCCCTCTCCGCTCTCGACACACACACCCGCGCGCACGCCGGCCGCGAGCTCGTCGCGGCGCTCAGGGACGCGGGAGCCGTCGCGATCGTCGTCACGCACGACTTCTCAGAAGCGGCCATGCTCGCCGATCAGATCTTCGTGATGGACGATGGGCGCATCGTCCAGCACGGCACCGCAGCGGAGCTGTCGGCCCGCCCCGAAAGCGCGTTCGTCGCCGACTTCGCGGGCTCCGTGGTGCTCAATGGCATCGCTCGCGCAGCTCCTGGCGGGCTGACGGAGGTCGAGCTGGATGGAGGCGGCGCCCTGCACAGCACCGACCTGATCAAAGGGCCTGTCGTAGCCCTCGTCTTTCCCTGGGAGATCACCATGGAGCCGGCGGAGACAGCCTCTGAGAGCTCCGCCCTCAACCGGCTCCCGGTCGAGGTCGTTTCGGTGACCGAGATCGGGAATCGGGTCAGGGTCAGTATGTCCGCCCCGCAGCCGTTGGTGGCTGAGGTGACCGCCGAGTCCATACGATCGCTGGGGTTGCGTCCGGGCGTACGAGCGACGGCCACCTGGAAGGCGACCGCGACGCGGCTGGTGCCGCGCTAGCCGCCGATCTGGCTCATCGTCCGGGGCGGCTGGCGGAACCCGGCCTCGTTGACGCGGTGCTTGAGCTCCTTGCGCCAGACGGCGTCCCGGATCACCCGCTCCAGCTCTTCGTCGCTCGCCCCGGAGCGCAGCGGATCGCGCAGATCGGTCTCGTGGATCGAGAACAGGCAGGTCCGGAGCTTGCCGTCTGAGGTGAGGCGGATGCGGTTGCAGTCGCCGCAGAAGGGCTCGGAGACCGGGTTGATGAAGCCGATCTCGCCGCGGCCATCGGCAAACCGATAGACCCTGGCCGTCGCATGCGGCTCCCGGGGGACCTCCTCGAGCCGGTGCTCGGCCTCGATCAGCTCCCTGATCTCCCGGCCGGTGAGCACCGCATCGGGCTCCCAATTCCGATCGGCGTCGAGCGGCATGAACTCGATGAAGCGCACCTGATAGTCGCTGGTACGCGCCAGCTCGCAGAAGCGCAGCACCTCGTCCTCGGTGAAGTCGCGCATGGCGATCGCGTTGACCTTTATCGGCCGCACCTCGGGAAAGGCCGCGATCGCCTCAAGGCCCCGGATCACCTGCGGAAGCGCATCGCGGCGGGTGATCTTGAAGAAGGCGTCCCGAGCCAGCGAATCGATCGAGACGTTGAAGCGGTCGACCCCGGCGCGCACCAGGGCCTCGGCGTCGCGCTCCAGCAGGTAGCCGTTGGTGGTGACCGCGATCTCCTCGAGCAGTTCGATCTCCCGGAGCATCGCGACCAGCTTGGGGAACTCGCGGCGCACCAGCGGCTCGCCGCCGGTCAGTCGCAGCTCCCTCACGCCCATCTCGGCGAACAGCCCCACCAGCCGGTGCGTCTCCTCGAAGCTGAGGATCTCGGAGCGGTCGAGCCAGGGGAGGCCGTCGGCGGGCATGCAGTACTGGCAGCGGAAGTTGCAGCGGTCGACCACCGACACCCGCAGGTCATCAATCGTCCGGCCGTGCCCATCGCGGAGCGGCTGGCGTCGCATCACCGTGCGCCCGCTGCTTCCCGCGCCTCGTCGGCGGCCGCATCGTGGATCCGGCCCTTGACGGCCATCAGGCGACCGCCCTCGCGTCCCCGGCGTACGGCGGTGATCTCCCCCATGATCGAGATCGCCGTCTCGGCGGCGGTGAGCGCGCCGATATCGAGGCCGATCGGAGCCGCCAGCCGCCCAAGCTCTTCGTCGGTCAGGCCCTGCGCGAGCAGGCGCTCGCGGCGCTTCTCCTGGGCACGGCGACTGCCCATCGCACCGATGTACTGGGCCTCGGAGCGAAGCGCGACCTTGAGCACCGCATCGTCGAGCTTCGGGTCATGGGTGAGGACTGCGATCGATGTCGCCCGGTCGATTCCCCCGAGCTGGTCGAGCGCCTTGTCGGGCCACTCGGCGATCACCCGCTCGGCCTCGGGAAAGCGGTCGGCGGTGGCGAATCGCTTGCGAGGGTCGACGACGAACGCGCGCCAACCCGCCACGCGGGCCGCGGCCGCGAGCTGAGCGGCGAAATCGACCGCGCCGAAGATGATCAGGCGAGGCGGCGGCGCCACCGCGTCCACGAACAGGGTCCTGCCGTCGTGCTCATGGAGCTCGCTGCGCTCGGACCACATCGCCTCGTCCGCCAACTCCATCACGGCGGCATCGAGCTCCGGGCTGCCCAGCGTGCCGACGGGCGGGTCGCCCTCGGTCACCAGGAGCTTCGCGCCGAGTTGCTTCGGGCCCTCGAGCAAGGTGACCAGCGCCCCGCGGCCGCCCCGGAGGGCGAGCTCCGCGAAGCGTCCCTGCAGCCCGTTGCCCTCGTATACCTCAACCCAGATCGAGATCTCGCCGCCGCACGGCAACCCAACGTCCCAGGCATCCTCGTCGGCGATCCCGTAATGCAGAAGCTGCGGGTTGCCGCCCGCCAGGATCCCCTCGGCGACCTGGACCACCTGCCCCTCGACGCAGCCTCCCGACACAGCTCCGATCATCTTGCCCCCGTCGTTGACGGCCATCTTGGTTCCCGGGGGCTGCGGTGCCGACTTCTTCGTGTCGACGACCGTCGCCAGGGCAACCCGATCGCCACGGGTGACCCAACTCTCGACGGCCTCCATGACGTCCCTCATCTCAGCTCATCTCCCTCCGGCATCCGTGCCCACCAGCCAGTCGAGTCCCTGCTCGACGATCTGATCCTGATCGTCACGATATTTGAGCACCGAGCCCAGCGTCCGCTCCGCCGCGGAGGCGTCGAGGTGATCGACTCCGAGCAGCTCGAGGGCAGCTACCCAGTCGATCGTCTCGGCGACCCCCGGAGGCTTTTGCACCTCGCTCTGGCGCAGCCGGCGCACAGCCTCGGCGGCCTCGGCTGCCAGCTCCTCCGCAGTTCCCGGCACACGGCGGCGAACGATCTCCACCTCGCGCTCCGGGCTCGGGTAGTCGATCCAGTGGTACAGGCAGCGGCGCTTGAGCGCGTCGTGCAGGTCGCGAGTGCGGTTCGAGGTCAGGATCACGGCCGGCGGTAGAGTCGCGCGAATCGTGCCGATCTCCGGAATTGTCACGCTGGACTCCGCCAGCATCTCGAACAGGAAGGCCTCGAAGTCGTCGTCGGCTCGATCGAGCTCATCCACCAGGAGGATCGCGGGCATCGGTCCCGGGTGCTCGATCGCCTGCAGCAGGGGCCGGGGCGTCAGGAACTCCCTGCCAAACAGCTGGTCCTCTGCGAACTCGGCGCCCGTCGCCTCGCTCGATCGGATCCTGAGCAACTGCCGCGGGTAGTTCCACTCGTAGAGGGCCTCGGATACGTCGATGCCCTCGTAGCACTGGAGCCTGATCAGCTGGGTGTCCAGCGCCGCCGCCAGAGACTTGGCGGCCTCGGTCTTGCCGACGCCCGCCTCCCCCTCGAGAAGGAGGGGCTGGGGCAGCCGCAGTGAGAGGAAGAGAGCCGTGGCGAGCCCGTCGTCGGCCAAGTAGTCGACGCCGTCGAGCAACCGCGCGAGCGACCCGATGTCGGGGACCGCAGCGCTCAGGGCCGTCTCCGCGCCGGCGCGCACAGGAACGGTCATGCCGAGGTCCCAGCCTCCGCCAGGAGAGCTTCGTAGTCCTCGCGTGTGTCTACGTCGGGCGGGATCGAGCCCGCCACTCGGACCTCGACCACCTCGTCGGCCCGGCGATCCAGCAGCTTCCAGACCGCCTTGTCGCCGTGCAACTCGCCCAGCTCGGGAAAGAGCGCGCGGCCGAAGGCCAATGGGTGCCCGCGCCCGTCGTCATACAGACAGGCGGCCAGCATGGTGCCCTCGCCGCTGCCGCCGATCAGCGCCCGAACGGTGGCCGCCGTCACCCCAGGCTGGTCGCCAAGGATCAGCACCAGGAGCTCGGCTCGCGGGTCCACGGCGCCCAGGCCCGCGGCGATCGACGAGGAACAGCCCTCGCCGTAGTCTCGGTTCTCGACCACCTCCGTGCCGGAGAGGTCGACCCTCCGCCCCACCTCCGTGGAGCTGCCACCGAGGGCGACGATCAGCTGATCGAGCCCGCTCGCCCGGGCGGTGTCGAGGGTGTGGTCGAGCAGGGTGCCCGAGCCGTACGGGAGCAGCTGCTTGGGCTCGCCGAGCCGCCGCGAGCCACCGGCCGCGAGCACCAAGCCGGTGACGAATCGGTCACCCGGCCGCGCCACCGGCAACGCCCTCGGCGCTGAAGCTGTCGCGGCAGCCCCCCGAGCAGAAGTAGTGGCGCTCGCCGTCCCGCTCGAGTTGGAGGCTGGCGGGGCTGACGGCGACCTCCATTCCGCAGATCGGGTCAATGGCAACCGCGGTGGATATCGCGACCGGAGAGAGTGCAGGAGCGGGCTCGGGCCCACCCGGCGCCGGCGCGGACGTGAGCGTCACGGCCGAATCCTCATCCCGATCGGTCCTGGCGGCGGCGACATGGGTGCCGCGAACGGCCGCCCCGGAGGGCCTCAAGGAGACGATCTGGGCGAGGATCGCCAGTGCTATCTCCTCTGGGCTGTCGGCTCCGATCTCGAGGCCGGCCGGAGTGTGGAGCTGACCCCGCTGCTCTTCGGTCAGGTCGAGTGACTTCCTGACCGCATCGCCGCGGATCGTGCTGGCCACGAGCGCGACGTACGGCACGCCGGCGCGCAGGGCTGTGGTCAGGACGCGCTCCTCGTCGTGCCCGTGCGAGGCCACCACGATTGCGGCGTCGTCAGCCCGCGGCTCGCTGTCCTCCGCCGCGCTCAGCTTCACGGCGAATCCCAGCCTCTTCGCCAGGTCCGCCAGGGCCTCCCCGATTGGGGTCTCGCCGACGATCCTCAAGCTCTCCGCCGGGAGGTGGGGCTGGAGGAAGATCTCCAGCGCGCCCCCGCTGAGGCATGGGTTCTTGACCGTGACGGCTCCCTCGTCTGCGGCAGGCTGCCCCTCGGCCGCACCGGGCAGAATGCGAAGCAGAAGGGGTTCGCCGGCTTCCATCGCCCGCAGCGAGTACAGACGGACCGAGGCCTCGGCGCAGGCGCCCCCGACGAAACCATCGATGGTTCCGTCCGGGCGTACGATCGCAGCATCGCCCGCCCTGACGCTTGTCGGGCTCTGGGCACGAACCACGGTGGCCTCCACGAAGGGTGCCGCCTCGCTCCGGCCTCGGGCACGCACAGTCGACCCAGGCTCGCTCACGGCCGCTCCTCCATCGGCTTCAGGCACACCGCATCACCTCGAGCAAGGGTACTCCCGGGCCCACCCGGCCCCGGCTCATCCGGCGGGTTGGGCCGCCCCTGTCCTGTAGGTCGTCTGGGCGTCGAGCGAGCCCTCCACTCCCTCCGGAAGCTCGAAGCCGCCGAAGGTGTGCAGGGCGACCGCCTGAATCCTGACTCCCTCCGGGTCGCCGCCCTCGACGCTCCAGTGGCCGTTGTCGAACCGAAGCGCGTCGGGCGATGCATCGAGCATCGAGGCGGCGACGATCTGGGCCTTTTCTCGCAGCTTTCGCGCGGTGGCGGCGACATTCTCGCCGACCGCATCGCTCGGGCCGCTGTTGAAGCTGTTTCCCTCTCCGAAGCGGTCGGTGTCCTGGTGCACGACCTTGATGTCCTCCGGGGGGATTCCGAGCTCCTCCGCCACGATCCCGGCGAGCTTCCCCTCCTCTCCCTGGGAGGCCTCGCTCAGGCTGAGCACCGCCTTCCCCGTCGGGTGCATCCGCAGGAACACGGCTCGATAGACCGCGTCGTCAGTCTCCTCCATGGCGCTTTCACACTAAACCGCGCCTGATGGCGGCCGCCGCGCGCCCCGCCTTCAACGCGTCGTCCTCCCGCGCTTGGGGCCGTAGCCGCTGGGCATGGGAACGGGCTTCTGGGCCTCGGTTCGCTCGGCGCTTGGCCACGAGGGCTCAGCGATCTCGGCCGGGGCGGGCGCCGACCTCCAGCCGGCGGCTCGGGAGGCTTCGCTCTTCAGAATCGCCTCGATCACCTCATCGAGGGCGTCCAGTGAGTGGCCGCTGACCAGGGCGTCGCAGTGGGGCAGCGCCGCCGCCATACCCGCGGCCCTCGGAGAGAATCCGGGCGCGCCGACGCGGGGGTTGACCCAGACGATGCGGTGGGCAAGGCGCGCCATCCGCTCCATCTCACGCCCCACGAGCTCGGGGTCCGCGCGCTCCCATCCGTCGGAGAGGATCACCAACACCGCGCCGCGCGCCATCCCCCGACGCCCGTAGCGGTCGTTGAACGTCTTCAGCGCCTCTCCGATCCGCGTGCCGCTCGACCAGTCCGGCGCGGCGGAGGCGGCCCGTTGGATCGCCGCCTCGGGATTGCGCCCGCCGAGCGCGCGGGTGAGGCGGGTGAGGCGGGTTGCGAAGACGAAAGCCTCGGCGGGGGCGCCGCTGGCGACCGCCGAGGTAAGGAGATGCAGATACGCGCGCGCATACGGCTCCATCGATCCCGAGATGTCGCAGAGCAGAACCAGGCGACGCGGGCGCGTCCGCCGACGGCGCTTGGCGAGGGTCATCGGATCGCCGCCCGTGCGCAGGCTAGTGCGCAAGGTGCGACGCAGGTCGAGACGCTCGCCCCGCCTCGCCCGGCGCGTCCTCCTGGAGTGGCGCTCCGGGGCGGCCAGCTCGAGCGCCGCCATCAGCCGCCGAAGCCGCTCGAGCTCGTGCGGCTCGAGCGCCTCGAAGCTCTTTTTCCCCAAGCGCTCCTCCTCGCTGGCCATTGCCAAGGGCACAGCGATCTCGCGGGCGTCCTCGTCGGAGTCCGGAGCCGAGGCGGTCCCCCGCATGCCGCCGCGATCATCAGAGCCGCGTTCGCCGGGCAGGGAGCGGGCCCTCGCGTTCGGGGGGCGCTCGCTCGGCTGGGCGCCGCTTAGCGTCGGGGAGTACGGGTCACCGCGCTCCTCGTCCGGCTCCACGGTCGGATCGAAGACTGCCGCGAAGACCCGGTCGAACGAGGGCAGCTGGGCCTGGGAGGAGACGAATACCGACCGCGCCGTCCAATACAGATCCGTGAGTCTGCGCGGACCGACGATGGACACCGCCTGCGCGAAGCGCGCGGATCGCTCGGGAGTGACGGGCACGCCGGCAGCGCGCAGCCGCTGCCCCAGTGCGGTCGCGAGGGCCGGGCCGTCGATCCTGTCGAGCTCAAGCACGCCTGTTCTCCAAAGTGTCCGCTCGCCCTCTCGCCGGATCAGCCAGAGGTCACTGCGGAGGCTCCGCCCGGCCCTGCATCGCCGCCCAGACCCGGGCAGGGCTCAGCGGCATGTCGATGTGGGCGACCCCGTGGCTCTGATACAGCGCGTCGCAGACGGCGTTGACGATCGCCGGCGGCGAGCCGTTGGTCGCCGATTCGCCAACCCCCTTGGCGCCGATCGGATGATGCGGACAGGGCGTCACGGTCGCGCCCAGCTCCCACTCCGGGCACTCGAGCGCGGTCGGGATCAGGTACTCCATCATCGAGCCGTTCAGGCAGTTGCCCTGCTCATCGAAGCTGATCACCTCCATCAGGGCGATGCCGACCCCCTCTGCCAGACCACCCATGATCTGGCCGTCCACGATCATCGGATTGATCCGCACCCCGCAGTCGTCGACGGCGATGAACCGGCGCAGCTTGACCTCGGCAGTGTCGGGATCGACGTCCACGACGCAGATGTAGGCGCCGCATGGGTAGGTGAGGTTGGGAGGGTCGTAGACGGACTGGCCATCGAGACCTCCCTCGAGCCCCTCCGGAAGGGGGCATCACCATAGGCCGCCTGGGCGACCTCGTTGATCGTCGCACCCTTCTCCGGATCGCCCTTGACGGACCAGCGGCCCTTCTCCCAGACGAGATCGTCGGGCGAGGTCTCCAGCATTCCGGCCGCGATCAGGCGAGCCTTGTCGCGCACCCTGCGGGCGGCGACGGCGGCGGCGGCGCCGGACACGGGGGTGGAGCGGCTGCCGTAGGTCCCGAGTCCGTAGGGCGTGCGGTCGGTGTCGCCGTGGCGGACCTGGATGTCGTCCGGCGAGATGCCGAGCTCCTCGGCGACGATCTGGGCGAATGTGGTCTCGTGGGCCTGGCCCTGGGTCTGGGCGCTGATGCTCACCACCGCCTTGCCCGAGGCGTGCACCCGGAGGTCGCAGCCGTCGGCCATGCCCTGGCCGAGTACGTCCATGTGCTTCCTCGGCCCGGCTCCGACCACCTCGGTGAAGAAAGAGACGCCGATGCCCATCAGCTCACCGCGCTCGCGCTTCTCGGCCTGCTCCCGGCGGAGCTCGTCGTAGCCTGCGATCCTCATCGCCTCGCGCATTGTCTTCTCGTACTCCCCGGAGTCATACGTCCAGCCGGTCTTGTTCTCGTAGGGGAACTGCTCGGGGCGGATGAAGCTCTTCATCCGCAGCTCGATTGGGTCGACGTCCATCTCGAGAGCGAGCTCGCCGACCAGCCGCTCGATCAGGTAGATCGCCTCGGTCACCCGGAAAGAGCACCGGTACGCAACTCCTCCGGGCGCCTTGTTCGTGTAGACGGCCTTGACGCTGCAGTGCGCCGCGTCGAGGTCGTATGAGCCCGCGAACACGTGGAAGAACCCGGCCGGGAACTTCGAGGGTTGCGCCGTGCTGTCGAAGGCGCCGTGGTCGGCGATCACGTCGACCCGCGCCCCGGTGATCTTCCCGTCCTTGGCGCAGATCTGGCCGCTCATTACGTAGTCGCGGGCGAAACCCGTGGACATGAGGTTCTCGGAGCGGTCCTCGACCCACTTGACGGGCCTGCCGGAGACGATCGAGCCGACGATCGCGCAGACATAGCCCGGATAGACGGGGACCTTGTTGCCGAACCCGCCGCCGATGTCGTTGGTCATGATCCGGATCATGTGCTCGGGCAGCCCGGCGACCTGCGCGTAGACGGTGCGGTGGAGGTTGGGGGCCTGGTTGCCGTTGTAGATGTCGAGCTGGCCCGTCTCCGGGTCCATGTCCGCGATCATGCCGCAGGTCTCGAGCGGCGCCGGGTGGCAGCGCGGGTAGATCATGTCGCGGCTGACGACGACGTCGGCCTCGGCGAAGACGCGGTCGCACTCATCGGCGTCGCCGGCCTCCCAGAGTGGGTTGGCGAGATTGTCGGTCTGATCGGGCTTGTCGTCCCGGATCAGCGGCGCGTCCGGGTCCAAAGCCTTCCGCGCGTTGACGATCGCAGGCAGGGCCTCGTACTCGACGTCGATCAGCGGTAGAGCGTCGCGGGCGGAGTAGCGGTCTTCGGCGATGACGAAAGCAACCTCCTGGCCCTGGAACCTGACCTTGTCCCCCGCGAGCACGGCCTGCGAGTCGTAGGAGATCGTCGGCATCCACGCGAGGCCGAGTGTCTCGAGGTCCTTGGCAGTGATCACCCTGTGCACCTTGGGATGCGCGAGCGCCGCCGAGGTGTCGATCGAGACGATTCGCGCATGCGCGTACGGGCTGCGCAGCACCGCTCCATGGAGCATCTCGGGGAGCACGATGTCGTCGAGGTAGGTCCCCTGGCCCCGGATGAAGCGCGCGTCCTCCTTGCGCTTCATGTTGCCGTGGCCGATGGGGGTCTCTGTCGCCGCGGTCGTCGCCATCGTCATCTCCTTGATTCGGCGCCCTCGTGCTCCGCGGCCCAGCGGATCGCCCGACGATGTTGGCATACCCGGTACAGCGGCAGATCGCGCCCGAGATTGCGGTTCTGATCTCGGCCTCGGAGGGGTCGGGGTTCTCGATCAAGCAGCGCCCTGGCGGTCATGATCATCCCGGGCGTGCAGAAGCCGCACTGCAGACCGTGCTCCTGGTGGAAGCCCTGCTGAACCGGATCGAGCTCGCCGTCGACCTCCATCGACTCGATCGTGCGGAGCTCGTGTCCGTCGCAGGTGGCCGCGAGGGTCGTGCAGGATTTCACCGGCCGTCCGTCGAGGATGTACGACGCAGGCGCCGCAGTTGGAGGTGTCGCAGCCCCAGTGCGTCCCGGTGAGGCCGAGCGTGTCCCGCAGGAAATGGACAAGCAGCAGGGCGGGCTCGACGTCCCGGGTGACCTCCTCGCCGTTCACCTTGACCGTGACTTCCATTCAGCCCTCCTGGTTCAGTGCGCGTTCTGCCGCGCGGCTCAGCGCGCGCTTGGTGAGCTCCCCGGCGAGGTGCCGCTTGTAGTCGACCGGCCCGCGCCCGTCCGCGCTCGGAGAGCAGTCCTCGGACGCGAGCGCGCCCGCCTCGGCGAAGAGCTCCTCCGAGGGCTTCTTGCCGCGCAGCAGCTCCTCGGACCGGGTGGCATGGATCGTGGTTGGCCCCACCGCGCTGAGGGCCACGCCGGCGTCGGAGATCGTGCCGCCGTCCACCCACAGGGCGGCGGACACCGCGACGATCGCCCAGTCGCCCGCACGCCTCTCAACCTTCACATGGGCGCTGCCGCCGCCGGACCTGAGGGGCAGCCGGATCTCGGTCAGGATCTGGGCGTCCTCGATCGCCGTCTGTAGGGGCCGACGTGAAAGTCCTCCATCGAGACGACGCGCTCGCCGCCCGAGCCGGCGATGACGACGTTTGCCTTCAGCGCCGAGCAGACGGCCGAGAGGTCCTCCGCGGCGTCTGCCTGCGCCAGCGAGCCGCCGATCGTGCCTCGGTTTCGAACCACTGGATCGGCGATCACCGTCTCGGCCTCGGCGAAGATCGGGAAGCGCCTGGCGAGCAGCTCGGATTCGAGCAGGTCGCGGTGGCGGGTCATCGCCCCGACCCGGATCTCCCCATCCGTCTCGCGGATGTAGGAGAGCTCGCCCAGCTCGTTGATGTCGATCAATCGCTCCGGGTTGGCGAGCCGCAGCTTCATCATCGGCAGCAGGCTGTGGCCGCCGGCCAGGATGCGGGTCTCAGGCCCATACTTCTCGAGCAGCTCGATCACGTTCTGGACGCTCGTCGCCCGCTCGTACTCAATTGGTCCGGGGGTCTGCAACGGAAATCTCCTCCTCCTCCTGCGCTCCTGCGCTACCTGGATGAAGCTCCCGACCGGCTACCGCTCATCCATGTGACCTTCTCACGTGCCTCCCACCGCCCTACTCGCCACCCGACGGGCCGGATTTGCCCGCCTCTGCCCCACCATCCTCCGGTGGGGACACCTCAGGTGCGTCGGCCCCGATCGTCGGAGACCTCGGTCGGTACCTCGACTCCACCGGGCTCATCGGTGGTCGGACCGCTTGGGTTGTGGTAGAGCGAGCGCGCCGCCCCGCTGGAGTAAGTCGGGTCTCTGAGCGCGGCACCCGACATCGCCCCCGCACCGAGAGGGCTCTCACGGCCGAGCCGGGCGAGCTGAACCGCCCCTCTCGTATACACCTCGTCGATGTTCTTCACCTCACCCGTCCTGCCCTGGCGCTCGAGCACGGAGGCACCGGCGCCGGGGAAGACCGACTCGACCAGTCCGGCCGCGTCCTCCTGTCCCGCCTTCTTGTCGAGCAGGCCCTCGAGCAGGTCGGTCCCCGCGGAGAGGTCCTTGTTGATCGCCTCGACGACGCCGTTCACGGGCTCGCTCTTGCCGACGATTCCGCCGACCGCGTCGATCACCGCATCCAGCCCCGTGGTGATCTTCCTGAGCTCGAGGATCACCGCGACGAGATACACGACCAGAGCCAGGATCACGAGGACCGCCGCGAGGAGCGTGAAGATCGCGGCGGGCTCCATTGCCGATCAGGCGTCCTCGAGGATGGTGTCGAGGGAGCCGCCGTAGTTGGCGACCACCGCGACGGTCTGACTGACCTGCTCCTGGGTCGTGTTCAACAGCGCCACGGCGTCGAGGTCCTTCGACGCCGCCTCCGCCACCGGTTGAAGCGCTTCGACGGTTGGCGTGACGGCCTTGGCCGCGCTGAGAACGCCTCGCAAGAGAACCACCACGACAGGCACGATCACGAGAAGCAGAACGGCGTTGCCGATCCACCAGATCGTCATTGCTTCCTCGCGTGCTCTGCGACGATCGCGGCCTTTTGGGCCACGCCGGGCATCAGGCCGATGATCCCTTCGAATTGGGCGTTGATCGCCTCCACCGCGGGGCGCAGCGGGCGCAGGTGCTCTGCCTCGACGGTGGTCAGCGCAGCGCCGAGATCCCCGAGGCCCTCGGCGATCGAGTTGAGCCGCCTGCGGATCTCGATCAGGGCGAGTGCCAGCACGACCACCAGGACCACGGCCTCGGCCACGCTCAACACGATCAGGAGCGTGGTGCTCATTCAGGCTCGCCGTAGCCCTGCGAGAGCGCGTTCATGTAACCGTCCTGTACCACGCCTTCCACGGCAATCTGCTCGAGGACCGGCGCCGTGGCCTCGAGCTGCGGGATGCTCGCTGTGTTCTCAGCGACCTTGCCGGCGGACTCAAGGAGGCCGCCGACGCTCGTCTGAATCCTCCTCAGCAGATTCAGCAGCAGGAGAAGCATGGCCGCAACCACCAGGGCAACGACCAGACCCACAGCCAGGGTCACGTACCAGAGAGTGCGCTCCGAGCCGGCGAGTGCGAGCGGAGCGTCCATCAGTGCCCGACCGCCGCCTTCCGGAGGGCGCGGGCCGAATGGAGGATCCGGACACCGGAGTCGTTGATCTGGGCGATGCCGCCGAGCTCGTCGGTCTGCGAGGCGATCACGTCGACCGCGTCGTTCGCGGTCTTGGCCTGCCCCGCGATCCGGTTGGCGAGGACGAGGATGGTGACGACGATGATCACCGCCACGACCACCACGATGGCCCCAAGCCCCAACCCGATGTACCAGGACGTCGTGTCCGCGCCGATCAGCATTCCGTTGCGTCTCCGCCCGCGGTACCGCCCATGTCGCGAAGATATTACAAGCGGAGGCAAGCCTTCCGGGGCTCGCGGAAGGTCAGAGCTTCGCGAGGTTCTCCGAGAACTCCTTGATCATCCCCTCGGTCACCGCGGCGATTACGCCCTCCCCCATCTGCGCGGCCTTGCCCGTGACGTTGATCTGGGAGTGAAGAGCCACCTCGGTCCCATCCCCGTTACCGGTCAGCTGCATCGAGACCTTTGCGTCCGCGTTGCCCTGGCCGCCTGCCTCCTTTGCTCGGGCGTTCATCACCGCCCGATGGGCGGCGTCGTCCTGTTCTACGATCTCGGCTGGCCCGGAGTAGTTCATCGACATCGACCCGAGCTTGATCTTGACCTCGGCCTTGACGGCCTTGTCGCCAGTCATCTCGAGGATCGTCGCGCCCGGCACGCATGGCACTACCCGCTCGAGGTCGACCATCGTGCTCCAGACTTCGTCGATCGGCTTCTCCACCGTGAACGAATTGTTGAACTCCATCGGGCCCTTTCAAAGTCTGACGGTCAAGCCTGCCGCATCGCTCAGGCACGCTCGGGGCACTTATACAGACTCGGATGGCGTTGGTAGGGTCCCGCCGCTGGCGAACCGGAAGCGACACGGACCATGAGCATCCAAGCACCCTGATGTCGATCAAGTCAGGCGCCCACGAGCTGGGACCGGAGAACGCCACGCTTCAAGTCAAGACCGAGCGGCGGGGAGCCGCCGCGATGGCGGGTCACGACCTGATCATCGACGTCACGTCCTGGGAGGGAACTCTCAAGGTGGGCGAGGACCCCGACCGGTCCAGCCTCGACCTCAGCGTCGACGCGGGCTCCCTGCAGGTGAGGGAGGGCAGCGGTGGAGTGCAGGCGCTGGGCGAGGACGACAAGGTCGAAATCAAGCAGACCATCGAAGACGAGGTGCTGGGGACTGAGGCGATCGAGTTTCACTCCGCCGAGGTCGAGCCCCTGGACGGTGGCCGCCTACGGGTCAATGGCGAGCTCACCATGAACGGCAACACCCACCCGCTTGATTTCGTCCTCGACGTCAGCCCTGACGGTCAGGTCTTGGGCCACGCCACCGTCACCCAGTCGGATTGGGGTATCGAGCCGTACTCAGGGCTGTTCGGCACCCTCAAGGTCAGAGACGAGGTCGAGGTGGTGGCCGAAGCGTCCGTCCAAGCGTAAGCTGCGGCCCGGTAACGGGAACCTCTCCAGAGGATTCCAG
Source organism: uncultured Solirubrobacterales bacterium (assembly GCA_963818205.1). Classification (GTDB taxonomy): domain Bacteria; phylum Actinomycetota; class Thermoleophilia; order Solirubrobacterales; family 70-9; genus CAVVYV01. The sequence continues at coordinate 2,802 of CAWFRG010000005.1, read as the reverse complement.
CGCCACCGCCAGATCCCCGAGGAGCTGGCCGACAGGGGCTTGGCGCGGAACACTGTGGCTCAGGCCCACAACAAAGGAGAAGGCCCGATGGCCACGATCGGCGACGACACCGACCCGCGCCCGGCAGCGGTCACATTCGCGACGACGGAGCACTTCGTGCTTCAGGGCTCCCGCGCGGCGACGATCGCCGAATCGACCGGCCGCGCGAGCATGTTCCTCGCGGCGGTCTCCGGCGGCCTGGTTGCTTTGGGCCTGGTGGCGACCGCGAGCAGCGTCGGGACGGCGTTCTACGCCTTCGGCCTCGTCCTCCTCCCGACGCTCGCCTTCGTCGGGCTCGTGACCTTCGAGCGGGTGCTGCAATCCGGGGTCGAGGACTACGGATACGCGCGCCGGATCGCCCTGCTGCGCGGGTACTACTTCGATAACGCACCCGAGCTCGCCCCGTATCTCCTGAGCGTCCCAGTCGCGGAGCGGCTCCACGTCCTCGGGCTCGGGGGCGACCGCTGGCAGGGATTTCGGACCGTCGCCGGCATGGTCGGCGTGATCACGGCGGTGCTTGCGGGCGCGACAGCGGGCCTGGCAGCGATCCTCGCCTCCGACCACTCGCTGGCTGCCGCGCTGATCTCGGGCGCTGCGGTAGCGCTCGGCGCGCTGGTCCCGATGATGCGATTCCAGCAGTACGCCTGGAAACGAGCGGCCACGGCGCCGCTGATCGCGGACGAGGACGAAGAAATCGTGAGCCGGCGAGCGCGGCGGTGCTCGCCATCAGGGTGTCAGAGCAATGGAAGCTAGGCGATCGGCAGCGTGATCAGCAGGGCCACGAACCCCACGGCGCGATGGACATAGTGTGGCCGCGAGCCGGCGACGCCGAGGCCCGGGAACCTGCCGTACATCCAGAGCGCCAATTCGAGCTGGACGGCGGCGAGCGCCAGCACGCCCGTCGCCAGCCACGACTTGAGCGGCAGAGTGTCCCTCGGTCGAGCGCAATCGTCCTCGTCGTCGCCCGATCGCACGCTGGGACTACCAGGCGCGACCTGGAGCGAGCCGCTTCGAGCTTCATCCCTTATCCCGCCCTCCTCACCTGACTCGGACGGCGGAACCCGGCGCGTCGGTGCCCGCCCGCGCGGCTGCTCGCCGCTCGCGCTCCGGCGCCGGCGGGATCGGACGCTTACGGGGCCATCGGTGGCGATCGTCACTGCACTCCCATGGTGGGTGACCTCGAGCGGATCGCCCTCCACCATCGTGTAGCGCGCCTCACGGGCGTTATTTAACCCCGGATCTGACGGCCCTTGAATCGGAAGCCGAACGCGAGCCGGGTGATCGCATCCGGCAGCCGGGGCGTCAGAGCGAGCCGGCACGTCGTCGCGCACACCGCCGAAGCCCGCGACCGCGGCGCCACGCGCCGGCGGGCGAGGCAAGGTGGACCCGTCGCGGGTGTTGTGATGGATGTCGCCGAGGTCGAGCAGCGCGGCCTCGGCGAAGTAGTCGTAGGCGAGCTCGAGATGGCCGACCTCGGCGGCGACCACCTCCTGAACGGTGGCGGAAAGGGAGGAGTCACGGACAGTGAGGGCCTCGTAGTAGTCGAAGTCACGTGCTTTTTCCTCGGCGAGAACGCATCGCCCCGCAAAAGCAGCGCCGGACCAGGTCGGCCTGCTTCACCACCTGCTTGCGATACAGGTCGTAGTAGGGGAAGTGCAGCAACAGCGGGTCCTGCTCCCGGCTTCGTGGCGGCGAAGTCCCACACCGCGTGCTCGGTGAACTCCTCGGCCTGCGCGTGCACGTCGAGCGCCTCGTGCATAGGGGATCAACATCGCCTCGGCGGCGTCGCGCCAGGCCGCCGGCCTCCTCCGGGTCCACCCTCGAGCCGGCGCGCCTATGGGCTGGCGCTCGACGGCATCTGCCGCCGCTCGCAGGTTGGCCGGGACATCAGGTTCGTGAAGGCGTTGTTGTCGACGATCGCGCTGTACTGTCCGGACCGGTGACCCCGTCAATCCGGAACCGGCCGTGACGTCGTGATAGCCCAGCCGGCGCCACACCGCGCCGTTTCGACCAGCAGGTGGAGCCCACCTGCCGCTCGAACCCCTCGTCTTCCGTCCCTCCAGCTGCGGACCGCCGCCTTTGCGATGGCGGCATTGATGTGGAACGCCGCGGAACCGGCCGGCCAGTACCCGCCACATTCCTCCCGCTGATCGTCCGCCAGGGGAAAGCGGCGCCGCGCGGCCGGAGCTTGGCGCGCGCGCGCCCGGCCCAGGGTGGAATGCCGCCACCGGAGCGCGTCCCGGCGGCCTGCGGAACGTTGTCGTCAGACCGGCAGCACGAACCCCTCGGTGTCCCAGAAGGCGTGCCCCGCATATCCGTTCCCGGTCAGCCCCTTGGCGGGGATCGGCGCTGCTCTGCATGGACTCCGGCCTGAAGGATGTGAACAGCCAGAATCGGACGGCCTGCTGGACGTCCGGGTCGCCCTCGACTCGACGTCAGCGCCGCCCAGAACTCGCGAGGTACTCCCGCTGGGCGGCCACAACTCGTCCCATCCGCTGCGACGCGCGCTTGCCAGTGCAGCCTCCACCTGGTCCCGGACGGCGGGAAGCGAGCGCTGGCTGGACCACCCATAGGCGAGTAACTTGACCAGTCGCAGGGATTGGCCCGGCTCGATCTCGGTCGCCACCGTCACCCGCCCCAAATCGGCGCTGCTCTTCGAGCCCCGGTCGCCATCCCGGGCGACCCGTCCACCGCGTGGTCCATCGCCGCCGCCATCAGCAGACCGCTTGCCTTCGTCCGGTGTGCCAGCGTCACTCGCAGCTT
>CAWFRG010000004.1:50000-320825 GCA_963818205.1 uncultured Solirubrobacterales bacterium | reverse complement strand
GGACTGGCCGACCTCGATCAGGTAGCCGTAGGGGTCGCGCAAGTAACAGCGAATCTCAGCACCGCGATCGATCGGCGGCGTCACAAACTCGGCCCCTCTTTGAGCTCCACTCCTCGTAGCACGCCTGGACGTCGGCTACGCGCAGGTTCATGAAGGTGGAGAGCGTGTTGTCGAACTCGTAGTCGACGACCGAGACGTCCGGCTTGTCGGGGGTGGGGGCCACCGCCCGGGTTCATGATCACCCACGAGTTGGAGAGTTTGACCATGCACGGGTTCTCCTCCAGCACAACCTGGCCGCCGAGGACCTCGGAGTAGAAGGCACGTGACCGAGCAACGCTTCGCACGGTGATGAACTGCGTGACGAGAAAGCCCTCGCTTGGCGCGGGCAGGTTTTCGTAGTCGATGTACGGCGTGTGCTCGGTCACGGTTACCTCCTTGCCGAAGCTCCGTCCGGGCTCTGAATTGCGGTGGTCATGACTGCATTGTTCACCACGGCGAGATGAGCCATCCGCGTCCGGATCGGACGATCCAAGACCATGGGGGGCGGAGACCGCTCGAGTCGAGGGCCTCCGCTCCACCTGTGGCTCAGCTCTTTGACGCTTCCGCGGGATGGCCGAATGGAGCTTCGACTTCAACTCGGCGATCTTCGCTTGGACCTTTCCGTGCGCTCCTCGCGCCGCTTCGTGGAGACACGTCGCCGACTGGCACCGAGCGCGACATGTCGGTTGCGACCGAGTCGTCGGCATCGAGGTCGTCCACGCGATGACCGAGAATCCCCGCTCGATCTCCGCATCGGCGTCGGTGGTCGAGGCCGCGCGACTGATGCGAGAGGAGCACATCGGCTCGCTCCCGATAACCGACGACGAGAAGCTTGTCGGGATGATCACCGACCGAGACATCACGACGATAGTGGTCGCCGAGGCCGCAGACCCTAAGATGACGTCGGTCGGGGACGTCTTCTCTCGGGACCTCATCAGTGTTGAGCCCGACAAAGACCTCGAAGAGGCGCTCCAACTCATGGCCCGCCACGAAGTTCGGCGGCTGCCCGTTGTCGAGAACGGCAGCCTCGTCGGCATCGTTGCCCAGGCCGACATCGCCCTCAGGGGAGAACGAGAAGAAGACCGGTGGGCTCGTCGAGGCGATCTCTAAGCCCTCAGAGGGAGACGCAGGTGCGTCGCGACACGGTGCTCAGAATGCGTTCGCGGCCGACTTCCACTCCCGGAGGCGCTGCGCGATGAGCTGGGCCCGCTCCTCCTCGCTCCCGCCCTCCAGCACCTGGAGGTCTGAGGGGTCGGCTCGGAGGTAGACGCCGGCGGTTCGGGCATTCAGCTCGGGGTCGCGATCCGACCGTGTCGTCCAGTACCCGGTGGCGCGGTCGGCGCTTTCCACCGTGATTTCGCCGGTGCCCTCGAGCTGCGGGGCATTCGGGTGCCGAGGGCGCTCGCCCTTCCAGAAGTAGAGGATGCCGGCCGGATCCCTGCGCTCCTTCGCAGCCTCGCTCCAGTAGCGGGCCGACAGGGTGCCGTCCTCCTGCCAGGCCCGGCCGCTCACGTTCAGGCCACCGTCACGGTCCCGCGAGATGCTCAGGAGGCCCACCGCCGACGGTTCGCCCTCGCTCCGCACGGTCAGCGAGAGCTGCCACCACAGCCCCTCGACCGGGCCGCGGCGACCCTCGCTCTCGATCGCCTTGCGGAGCTTCTGGTTGATCGCGCGAACCTCCGCCGGGCTGATGGCCGGGTCGTAGCGGACGGAGGTCAGCCCGAGCAGGTCGCTCGGCAGCTTCGAACCGTTCGCGTGGAGGATGAACGTGCGCCGGATACCGAGCGCGCCGCCGAACAGCCCGGCCTCGAACACGACGTTGTCGCGCGGCGACGCCTGGCCGGACTCGGACGCATCCGTCGTGGTCCAGTCGTCCTGGGCGAACACGAACGCGGCGAAATCGACCTCCTGGGAGAGCTCGACGAGCCGGTCGAGGGTGGACCGCCCCGGGTTGAACGTGGTCGTCCAGGGCTCGACCTCGGCGACGTCCTCGAGCCCGCGCGTGATCGCCTGGAGTAGTTTGGCCTGCTTGCCCGACGACCCGAGGAAGATGCGCGGCTTGTTCATGCGCGATGCATGATGACGGACATCGCGCACACGCTAAGCCGTGGGCCGCCTGGATCTGCGACATCACGACCTTTAGAGAACGGAGGCGTGAGATGCTCGTACCTGGCCTTCGCGCAAGGGGGGCGTCGAGCTGGGTGGGTACCAACTCGGACGCGCCTCCTCCCATGGAACGCAGCAGTCCTGTCACGAGATACTGCGCGGGCGATGCCGCAGCAGAACGTGGAGATCGTGCAACGCTTTGATCGAAACATGGGGTCGCGGCGACTACTCGGCTGCCTTGGATTCGATTGACCCGGAGGTTGAGGTTAATGTCGCCCTTCAAACGCACCTCGACGGGACCTATCGAGGACATGCCGGTCTCGCGGAGATGCTGGGAGCCTTTTGGGCTGAGTTTGAGGCCCAGCGCATTGAGATCGAGGAGGCCATGGCTGCCGGTAGTGATGTTGTCGTTGGGGTGCGCTTCTATGGGCGAGGTAAGAGAAGCGGCCTCGAGATCGACGCGCCCGCTTGGCACGTTTGGAGTTTGCGCGAGGGGAAAGCCGTGCGCTGGCGGCTCTTCCGCACAAAGCAAGAAGCACTCGAAGCCGCCGGCCTGTCGGAGTAGCCAGAGCAGATTCAGGCGACCGGGAGTGGCAAGGCGGCAAACGCGGAGCCGCTGTTCGTGTGCGCGACGAGGAGGAGCCAACCTGCGCCGCTCCGGTTGAGGCCGACGGTGATTCCTCTACGCCGTCTCGTGCCGCTGTTGCGCGATGGGGTGCCGGGGGGTGTTTCCCATCGATCAGCACGATGAGCAGCGCGCACCAGTTTTTGCCCAGATGCGCGACCGCGGCAAGGCCGGTCCCGAGGAGGTCCGTTACGAGTGGGCGTCGATGGCCTTCGCCGTGTCCAGGAAATGGCGGAAGGCGGTTATCTCGCCGTCGGAGCCGAACTCATAGAGGTGGATCTCCTCGTCTACGACTCGCTTCCCGGTGGCCTTGACGGTGAGGTCGTACTCGATCACCGCCGCGACGCGGCCGTCCCCCTCGAGGAATGAATGGGGGTTGAAGGAGTTCATCTCGAAGTCCTCCTCGACGTCCTGGAAGAACCCGGCTGCCGCCTGCCGACCGCTGCGGGGCCTCATGTAGGGGACGTCCCGGTCCTGCGCAGCGTTCCCCGTCGGCCACTGCTCCCACCGGACGTCCTCCGCCAGGTCGCTCGAGGATCGCGGGGACGTCCCCGCAACCGAAGGCCTCGTAGATCTGCTGCACGGCCTCGACGTTGCTCATGGTCTCCTTCACCTAAAGCGGGCTACCGAGGCAGCTTCTCCCGGGCCGCGATCCTCGAGCGCGTTAGGGACGATGTCGACGGAAACGAGGTGGGATCGGGGCGCAGCCGCCTTCAGCAGAGACGGGGAGCCGTTCCCCCGTTGCGCGATTAGGGGCACTGACCGTGCTAAGTGCTGGGTTTCGCGCGATGCAACAGCGAATCCCGCTTCTGGCAGTCCACCTTCCATCCTGCGCTGATAAGCGCGGGTTCCGGATAATCAAGACGTTATGTCGAAGGAGAGCGTCGAGGTCGTTCGCGGTACGTACGGGCCTTCCTGCGCGGGGATTTCGTAAGCCAGGCTTTAGCGACCACTCGAGATCTGCCCGTCCGGTCGCCTCCGTGATCTTTTCCGTCGATGACGGGGCTTATGTCGCTGATGGTTCCCCCAGCCGGGTTAGGCTTGGTAGCAGCATGAAGCCTGAGCAGAGATATGCGAAAAGCGGCGACATCAGCATCGCCTATCAGGTCGTCGGGGACGGTCCAAACGACCTGGTTTATGTACCGGGGTGGGTGTCGAACGTCGAGACTGCGTGGGAGGACCCGCCGGTAGCCCGCTTCCTCGAACGCCTCAGCTCGTTCTCGCGCCTGATTTTGTTCGATAAGAGGGGCACCGGGCTGTCAGATCGCGTGCCGCTCAACGAGCTTCCCACCCTCGAACAGCGGATGGACGACGTGCGCGCGGTGATGGACGCTGCCGGCTCGGAGCGCGCAGCATTGTTCGGAGCATCGGAGGGGGGCGTCTTGTGCGCCCTCTTCGCTGCCACCTATCCGGAGCGATCCTCAGCCTTGATCGTCTACGGGTCGTACGCCAAGGGCCTGCCCAACGGCGACTACCCCTGGGGCCTTACCGAGCGGGAGACCGCCGAGGATTTCTTGGAAGGGCTTGCCGAAGTCTGGGACGATGCGGGTGGTCTGCTCCAGATATGGGCGCCGGGCGTCGCCGATGACGAGGGGGCGAGAGATCGATTCGGGCGCTACCTCCGCAGCGGAGCAAGTCCTAGCGCAGCGGTTGCGCTCACCAGGATGAACCTCGCGATCGACATCCGGCACGTGCTGCCGGTGATTCGCGCTCCGACGTTGATGCTGCACAGGACCGGCGATGGGCTCATCTCGATTGAGGCCGGACGTCATATGGCAGCGCAGATTCCGGCGCGAGGTTTATCGAACTTCCCGGAGAAGATCACCTCTGGTTCCACGGCGACTCCGACGCCATCCTCGGCGAGATGGAGGAGTTCCTCACGGGCACCAGGGGAGTACACGAGCCGGACCGAGCGCTTGCCACGGTGATGTTCACGGATATCGTCGACTCCACGCAGCGGGCGGCTGAGATGGGGGATCGCCGCTGGCGGGACCTGATGGGGCGCCACGACGCTCTCATGCGAGGGCAGTTGGAGCGGTTCCGTGGCCGCGAGGTAAAGACGATGGGCGACGGCTTTCTCGCCACATTCGACGGCCCGGCGCGCGCGATCCGCTGCGCCTGCTGTGCCCGGGAGGCGGTGAAGCCAGCTTGGAATCGAGATCCGCGCCGGCTTGCACACGGGCGAAGTGAGCTGATCGGGGAAGACGTCGGCGGCATCGCCGTCAACATCGGCGCCCGTGTGGCAGCCAAAGCGGGCTCCGGAGAAGTGCTCGTCTCGCGCACCGTGACCGACCTCGTCGCCGGTTCCGGGATCCACTTCACCGAGCGCGGTGCTCACGCCCTGAAGGGCGTTTCCGGCGAGTGGCAGCTATTCGCGGTGGCAACTTAACTCAGCACGCTCGGCCCACCCGTGTGGAGTCTCGCGGGCGTGCGCCGGTGAACACGCTCTGCCGCCACTGATTCGCGCGGCCGGCGGAGCTGACGAAGCCGACCCCGCACAGTGCCCCTTTCGCGTGAATGCAGCTGCAAAGGCAACCGCCGGTCATCAACTGAAAAGGGGCTGCTTTGGACGAGAAGCAGCTATCCGCTTTTCCATGGAAAGCGCCACTCCGTTCGGGCGCCGCCGGGCAATCCAAGCATGCGTTTCTCCAGCTCGTCACCGAGCCTCGCAGGAGAGCCCAGTAATGATCAGGTTCCTCGACCTCACGCTGAGTTGGTGAGTCGCTCTGATGAGCCATGCCGGCGAAGCTATCGCTTGATCCGGGCTTGGTTAGACAACGCAATCTCCCAGCGGTCCTAGGCTCTGCGCCATGGATGATCTGGCCCGGCGTGACCATCCACGAGCCAACCGCGAGCCAGCCGAGATCGAGCGCAAGCTCTCACTTCTGCGCACCAAGCGCATTCGACCCCTGACCGAATACGTCGAGAGGCTGCGAGCCGCTCATCCCGGAGCTGCCGTCCCTTACTTCGATCCGACCGAGGCAGGAACCGAGGCCAGGATTCTCTTCCTGCTCGAAGCGCCAGGACCTGGGGCAGTGCTCGGTCGGGGTTCAGGGTTCGTTTCGGCGGATAACAACGACCAGACGGCGGCCAACATGTGGCAGCTCTATAAGGAGGCCAGCATTGATCGCCACAGCGACATGGCAGCCTGGAACGTCGTTCCTTGGTATCTCGGTGATGGAACTCAGATCCGGGCGCCCACTCGGGCTGACTGGCAAGAGGCGGCTGAAGCGACAAGCGAGTTAATCAGCGTGTTGCCGAAGCTCGAAGTGGTCGTCCTGCTCGGCAAGTCAGCAGCCAAGGCTTGGCGCGAACTCGGTCTCAACCTGCCGGCGATCGAAGCGCCGCACCCCTCGCCTATGAGTGTCAACACTCGACCCGGGGTTCGATCACAGATCCTCGAAGCGCTAAGGCGGGCCAAGCAGTTGATCTCCAACGCTGTCTAGCTCGCCAAGAACCAGCCGCGCCGAGACAAACGTGTGGTCACTCTCGATCGTCATTGCGAGGAGAAGGCACCCTAAAGCCCTCGAAGCCGCCGGGCTGCGGGAGTAGGCGATCACCCTGGACGATCCCCCCAGTCATGAGGGCTAAGCCAATCTCCCGGACTAGTGCAAGACAGCAACGATCAAGGCGACCACAGCGATGGCGGTAGCAAGGCAGGCAACCGCCAGCGAGAGGGTCGCGAATCTGAGCGCCTCCCGGTCTGGGCCATAGGCTGCTACCCAGCTCTGCACCTTCCTGGCCACCTGCCTCGCCGCTGACTCCTTGTCCTCCGCCGCCTCGACCTCGACCTTATCGCCGGAGAGCCCCTCGGCCTCGTCTTCCCCATAGGGGTCGAACGGTCGAGTGGACGCCCGGCTCCGCGCTGGTTCGGCTGCTCTCGTCCCATTGCCTGACACAGACCCGAGCTGCTTCCGCCTAATGGTCGAGGCGATTCGCACCGGCAACTGGTCGATTGCGGCCACAATCCGCAGGAGCATCTCGTCTACGCGCTCCAGCTCCTCCAGCAGCAGCTCGTCCATGCGCCGCAGCTCTTGCAGCAGTATCTCGTCCACGTGCTCCAGCTCTTCCAGCTGGTCAGGAGGCTGCACGACGGCCATGCGACCACTTACGCTGCTTGCGGTCGTTCACCTGCATCGCGAAACCGCAGTTGCCTCACCACCCAACTCGAAGGGGATTAGGGATTCAACCCAAACAAACCCCGCCGTAGCGGGGCTTTCGTGAGTGCCGGAGGAGGGACTCGAACCCCCGACACGCGGATTATGATTCCGCTGCTCTAACCACTGAGCTACCCCGGCGGGGGCGTCAAATCGTAGCGGCGGGTTTCCGGCGATCCGCGACGTGACGTCCGTCAATAGGCTGGCGGGATGAGCGAGCTCGAGCAAGGCTGTGCGGGCGGTGGTGCGCGACTGCCTCGGCGTCCGGGAGGGCGAGGAGGTGCTGGTGGTCTGCAACCCCGCCACCCAGCGGATCGGCGAGGCGCTCAGGGCGGAGGCCGCCGACGCCGGTGGCGACGCGGTGCTGACGGTGATCTCCGAGCGTGCCGCGCACGGCGCCGAGCCGCCCGGCACGGTCACCGAGGCGATGGCGGCGGCCGATGTCATCCTCGCTCCCGACCGTGCAGTCCCTCTCCCACACCGCCGCCCGCAAGCGTGCCACCGAAGCGGGCGCCCGGGTTGCCACCCTGCCCGGGGTGACCGAGGAGATGCTGGCGCGGGTGATGAGCGCCGACATGGAGGGCCTCCGTCGCAAGGGCCGCGCGGTCGCCGAGGCGCTCGACGCCGCCTCCGAGGCCCATCTCACCGACTGCGAACGGCACCGACCTCACCCTCGAGCTCTCCGGCCGCAAGGCGATCCCCGACGCCGGCGAGCTCACCGAGCCCGGCGCCTTCGGCAACCTGCCCTGCGGCGAGGGGTTCATCTCCCCGGTCGGCGGCCAGGGCACCCTGGTCGTCGACGGCTCCCTCGCCGGGATCGGCCTCGCCGCCGAGCCGGTGGAGCTGGTCGTCGAGGGCGGCCACCTGACCTCCGCCCGCGGCGGCCAGGGGATGGCCTTCATGGAGCTGCTCACCGAGTACGGCGATGACGCCACCAACGTCGCGGAGCTCGGAATCGGCACCAACGAGAAGGCGACGCTGACCGGCGAGATCCTGGAGGACGAGAAGATCCTCGGCAGCGCCCACGTCGCCTTCGGCGCCTCGGCGGGGATCGGCGGCACCGTCCAGGTGCCCGTCCACCTCGACTGCGTCGTGATCAAGCCGACCGTGGAGTTGGACGGCGAGGCGATCGTCCGCGACGGCGGGCTTCTCGTCCCGTGAGTGCCCGGCGCATGCTTGTCGGCGTCCCCAACTTCTCCGAGGGCCGGAGCGAGCGGGTGTGCGATGCCCTGGAGGCCACCCTCGCCGCCCACGCGATCGTCCTCGACGTCCACTTCGACGCCCAGCACCATCGCAGCGTCTACACCCTCGCCGCGGAACCTGGGATGCTCGCCGAGGCGATGGTTGCCGGAGCCGCGCAGGCCATCGACCTGATCGACCTGCGCGGTCACCAGGGCGCTTCACCCGCATTGCGGCGCCCTCGACGTCGCCCCCGCCGTCTGGGTCGAGGACGACCAGCAGCGACGACGCCCTCGCGGCGGCCCGGGCCACCGCCGAGGGGATCGCGGCGCTCGGCATCCCCGTCTTCCTCTACGGCGAGATGGCGTCGAGCCCGGAGCGCCGGGAGCGGGCCTTCTTCCGGCGCGGCGGCCCGGCGGAGCTGGCGCGCCGGATGAAGTCGGGAGAGCTGAAGCCCGATCTCGGCCCGTCCGAGCCCCACCCGAGCGCCGGGGCCACCCTGGTCACCGCCCGGGAGCCGCTGGTCGCCTTCAACGTCGAGCTCGACACCCCCAATCCCGAGATCGCCCGCGCGGTGGCTGCGGGGCTGCGCGAGGAGGGCGGTGGGCTGCCGGGGGTTAGGGCCCTGGGGCTGCCGCGGGAGGGCGAGCGTGCTCAGGTCTCGGTCAACATCCACGACCCGCGAGCGGTGCCGCTGGCGAAGGTGGTCGCCGAGATCGGCCGGCTGGCAAGCTCCCACGGCGCCAAGCCGGTGGAGGCCGAGCTGGTCGGGCTGGCGCCCGAGGAGGCGCTCGACGGCTACCCGGACGAGCCGCCGATCCGCGGCTTCAACCCCGACGAGCAGATCCTCGAGCGGGCGCTCGAGCGGGTCGAGGGCTAGGGCCAAACGGCGCCGGCCCGGTAGATTCCGAGCGATGGCTCAGACGAGGCGAAGGCGGCGCCGCAAGCATCGCGGCACCCAGAGCGGGCGGATCGATCGGCGCCCCACGCGTGGGCGCCCGCGCAGCCGCGCCGAGGCCAAGGCCCGCGCCGGCCAGCGCAGCCGAAAGAAGCCCGGCACCCGGCAGGCCGGGCCGCCCACCTGGCGGTCGGCGATACAGAAGTCGCTGATCGCCGGCGCCCTCTTCTTCGCCCTCCTGGTGCTCGCCTTCGGGCGGCCGCCGCTCCCCTCGGCGGGGATCGCCGTGCTGATGCTCGGCTTCTACGTGCCGATGAGCTTCTTCGTCGATCGCTTCTTCTACCAGCGGCGCCAGCGCCAGGAGGAGAAGGAGCGGCTGGAGCGCGCTGAGCGCAAGGCGGGGGAGTAGCCGATGGACGTCCGCATGCTCACCGTCGGACCGGTCGGCGAGAACTGCTTCCTGTTTCGCGCCGAGGGCTCCGAGCGAGCGCTGATCGTCGATCCCGGTGAGGAGGCCCCGCGGATCCTGAAGCTGGTCGACGAGCTGGGGGTCTCGGTCGACGGGATCCTCCTCACCCACACCCACTTCGACCACATCGGGGCGGTCGCCCCGGTCGCCGCAGCCACCGGAGCGCCGGTGTGGTGCCCGGAGATCGAGGTCCCGGTGCTCGCCGACATCAACTCGTTCGTGCCCTGGCCGGGGTTCGGGCCGTTCGAGAGCTACGACGCCGACCACACCGTCGCCGGGGGCGAGAAGCTGGAGCTGGCGGGGTTCGAGATCGACGTCATCTTCACTCCCGGCCACAGCCCCGGGCACGTCACCTTCTCGATCCCCGCCGAGCAGGCGCTCTTCTCCGGCGACGTCCTCTTCCAGGGCTCGGTCGGCCGCACCGACCTCCCAGGCGGCGACTGGGGGACGTTGCTCTCCTCGATCCGCACCCTGGTCGAGGGCCACCCGCCGGAGACCACGGTCTACCCCGGCCATATGGGGATCACCACCCTCGGCGCCGAGCGCGCCTCGAACCCGTTCCTGGCCGAGCTGAGCGGCCACCAGGCCGCCCCATCTCGGAGCGAAGGGCGAAGCCCGTAGCGACTTCGTTGGGCGGCCGCCTGTGGCCGCGATCTGATGACGGCTAACCGAGTCGGCGGCTAAGGTCGCCGCCATGGCCGAGAGATTCAAGGCTCCGCGCGGCACCTTCGACGTCCTCCCCGACCAGCAGCCGGTCCGGCAGGCGGATCGAGGACACCGCCAGCGAGATGCTTGAGGCGCGCCGGCTACGGCCGGATCGAGACGCCCGCCTTCGAGGACACCGAGCTGTTCGCCCGGGGCGTCGGCCAGTCCACCGACATCGTCCAGAAGCAGATGTTCAGCTTCGAGGACCAGGGCGGCCGGAGCCTCACCCTCCGCCCCGAGGGCGACCGCGCCGATCTGCCGCGCCTACCTCGAGCACGGCATGCACAAGCTGGCGCAGCCGGTGAAGCTCTGGTGCCTCGGGCCCGTTCTTCCGCCACGAGCGCCCGCAGGCCGGCCGCTACCGCCAGTTCAGCCAGGTGGACGCCGAGGCGATCGGTTCCGACTCGCCGCTCGTCGATGCCGAGCTGATCGTGCTCCTCCACGACCTGCTCGCCGAGCTCGGGGTGGAGGGGGTGCGGCTGCGGCTCGGCAGCCTCGGCTCGACCGGCCAGTCGCGGGCCGCCTACCTGGAGGAGCTCCGCGAGCTACCTCCGCTCGCACGAAGGCGATCTCTCCAAGGAGGTGCGCGAGCGGATCGACGCCAACCCGCTGCGCGCCTTCGACGCCGACCACGAGGGCACCCGAAAGGTGATGGAGGAGGCGCCGACGATGCTCGACCGCCTCGACGCCGACGACGCCGAGCACTTCGGCGGCGGTGCGGCGCGCTGCTCGACCGGAACGGGGTCGCCTACGACCTCGACCCGACCCTGGTCCGGGGCCTCGACTACTACACCCGCACCGTCTTCGAGTTCGAGTGCGACCGCCTCGGCGCCCAGTCCGGCGCTCGGCGGCGGCGGCCGCTACGACGGGCTGATCGAGCAGCTCGGCGGGCCGCCGACCCCCGCCGCGGGCTGGGCGGCTCGGGGTCGAGCGGATCGCCCTCGCGCTCGGTGAGGAGGGAGCGAGGAGCCCGAGCCAGGTCTTCATCGTCGCCGACGACGGCTCGCGCGAGCGCGCCCTCGCTCTGGCCACCGAGCTTCGCCGGGCGGGGCTCGCGGCGGACCTCGACCTCGGCGGGCGGGCGATCAAGGGCCAGATGAAGCAGGCCGACCGCTCCGGGGCCCGCTACGCGCTGATCCTCGAGGGCGCCGGGTCGCCGGTCCTCCGCGACATGCGCTCGGGCGAGCAGCGGGAGATCGATCCCGGCCGCCTCGCCGAGGAGATCGCTTCTGATAACGAATGACACACTCCCGTCGCGATGAGCGACGGGTTTCCAGCCCTGCGGCCGAATGCGTATCGCGACGCCTGGTGCGGCCAGGTCCTCCCCGACCGGGTCGGGTCGGAGGCCCGGGTGGCGGGCTGGGTTCACCGCCGCCGTGACCACGGCGGCCTGATCTTCATCGACCTCCGCGACCGCACCGGCCTCGTCCAGCTGGTCTTCAACCCCGACGAGGCCGGCGGGGCGTTCGAGCTCGGCCACAAGCTCCGCGCCGAGGACGTGCTGAGCGCCGCCGGCGGGGTGGTGAAGCGCTCCCCGGAGACGGTCAACCCGAAGCTCCCAACCGGTGAGGTCGAGATCCGGGTGACCGAGGCGGAGCTGCTCGCCGACGCCGAGACCCCGCCCTTCGAGATCGAGTCCTTCTCGGGCGAGGTCTCGGAGGAGCTCCGGCTCAAGTACCGCTACCTCGACCTCCGCCGCGACCGGATGCGCGAGGCGCTCGAGCTCCGCCACCGGGTCACCGTGGCGATGCGCGAGTTCCTCGCCGGCGAGGGCTTCGTCGAGATCGAGACGCCGATACTCACCCGCTCGACCCCCGAGGGAGCGCGCGACTTCCTCGTCCCGAGCCGCCTCCAGCGGGGGTCTTTCTACGCCCTGCCCCAGTCGCCGCAGCTGTTCAAGCAGCTGCTGATGATCGGTGGCTTCGAGCGCTACTTCCAGATCGCCCGCTGCTTTCGCGACGAGGACCTGCGCGCCGACCGCCAGCCCGACTTCACCCAGCTCGACATCGAGCTGTCGTTCGTCGACACCGAGGACGTGATCGAGGTCAACCAGCGCATGCTCGCCCACGTCCTCGGGGCCTCGGGGGTCGAGGTGGAGCTGCCGATGCGCCGGCTCGGCTACGACGAGGCGATCGACCGCTACGGCACCGACAAGCCCGACCTTCGCTTCGGGCTCGAGCTTCAGTTGCTCACGGACGTCTTCCGCGAGTCGGAGTTCAAGGCCTTTCGGGGAGCGATCGAGGGCGGCGCCGTCGTCCGCGGCCTCAACGGCGGGCGGCGGGAGCTCTCCCGGGCCGAGCTCGACGGGCTGGTCGACGAGGCGACCGAGCTCGGCGCCAAGGGCCTTGTCTGGGCGGTGGTCGAGGCGGATGGCTGGCGCTCGCCGGTCGCCAAGTTCCTCTCGGAGCAGGAGACGACCGCCGCCAACGAGGCGCTCTCCGCGAGCGAGGGAGATGTGCTCCTCCTGGTGGCCGACCAGCCGCCGATCTCGGCCGAGGTCCTCGGGGAGCTGCGCCGGCGGCTGGGGTCGCGCTGGGAGCTGATCGAGCCCGGCGCCCACGAGCTCGTCTGGATCGTCGACTGGCCGCTGTTCGGCTGGAACGCCGAGGAGGAGCGCTGGGACCCGCAAAACCATCCCTTTACGGCGCCAGATGGCGACTTTGACCCCGATCACCCAGGAGCCGCCCGGGCCAAGGCATACGATGTTGTCTGGAACGGTTGGGAAATCGGCGGAGGCTCCATCCGCATCAACGATCCGGACCTTCAGCGCACGGTGTTCGCGGCGATCGGCATCGATCAACAGCAGGCCGAGGAGCGCTTCGGCTTCCTGCTCGAGGCGTTTCGCTACGGCGCGCCGCCGCATGGCGGGATCGCCTACGGGCTCGACCGGATCGTCGCCCTCCTCCACGGCTCGGACTCGATCCGCGACGTGATCGCCTTCCCAAAGACCGCTTCCGGCGGCGACCCGCTGACCGGCGCCCCGGCGCCGGTTGACGAGCGCCAGCTACGCGATCTCGGACTGTCCCTGCGCGGGGGAGGCGGGGGGAGCTAGGGAGATGGCTGAGCGCGGCGACGACTGGTCCGGAGACGACGAGTTCGACGACTTCGACTGGACCGAGCCACCGCCGCGCGAGCGCCGCCGCCACTCGCGCTCCGAGACCGGTGAGGGCGAATCGCTCGAGCGGGAGTCCCCGAGGGCG
Organism: uncultured Solirubrobacterales bacterium; assembly: GCA_963818205.1. GTDB lineage: Bacteria > Actinomycetota > Thermoleophilia > Solirubrobacterales > 70-9 > CAVVYV01. The sequence continues at coordinate 307,447 of CAWFRG010000004.1, read as the reverse complement.
AGTCGCTGGAGCCCGAGTCCCCCGAGCGCGCGGCGCTGGAGCGTGAGCTCGGGCTGCCCGTCGAGGGCGAGATCGTCCGCGACGAGCTCGGCGAGGATCTGAGTACCGAGCTTGAGCCCGACCCCTTCGGAGGTGGGGAGAGCGGGTCGGCCACCGGCACCGCGGAGCGGCGACGGAGCACGAGCGAGTACGAGCGCGTCGCGCGGAGGCCGCATCCAACCGGCGAGCACCGGCGCCACCGCGACCTGCCGGCGAAGGTGCGCCGGCGCCAGGCGATTGCCGGCGGCGCTGTCGCCCTGCTCGTCGTCATCGGCCTGATCGCGCTGATCGGAGGCGGAGGGGGAGGAGAAGAGGAGGAGCAGCCGCTGCCGCTGAAGCGCGTGGTCGGGCAGACGATCGTCGGCAAGGTCGGCAAGTCGGGCCCGGGCGAGCAGGTGCTGCGGAGCGTCAGGAAGGGCCGGCTCGGCGGCGTGATCGTGGTCCCGCGCAACGAGACCACCCTCGAGCAGCAGGTCGGCCAGCTTCAGGACGCCGCCAGGGCCGGCGACAACCCGCCCCTCCTGGTCATGATCGACCAGGAGGGCGGCGAGGTGAAGCGGCTTCCCGGGCCCGCCCGACCAGTCCGCGGCCCAGATCGGAGACAGCGGCGACGCCGACCTCGCCCGCGAGCAGGGGGACGCCACCGGCACCTACCTCGCCGGCCTGGGAGTCAACGTCGATCTGGCTCCGGTGCTCGACGTCGAGCGCCCGACGACCGCGGAGACGATCGCCAACCGCAGCTTCGGCGACGATCCCGCCCTGGTCTCCGAGCTCGGCGTCGCTTTCATCGAGGGCCTGCAGGGCGCGAACGTCGCCGCCACCGCCAAGCACTTCCCGGGCCTCGGCCTCGCCACCGTCAACACCGATTTCGGCCCGGTGACGGTGGCGGCGACCCAGGAGGACATCAACGCCGCCCTGATTCCCTTCCGGGACGCGATCGAGGCCGGGGTGGACTTGGTGATGATGTCCAGCGCCGCTTATCCCGGCCTCGGATCGACGGAGCCGGCGGCGCTGGCGCCCCCGATCGTCCAGGGCCTGCTGCGCGACCAGCTCGGCTTCGAGGGCGTGATCGTCACCGACGATCTCGAGAGCGACGCGATCAGCGAAGGGACCAGCCCCGCCAACGCCGCCGTCGCGGCGCTGGCGGCGGGCAACGACCTCGCGCTCTTCGCCGGCTCGAGCGCCACGGCGACCAGGGGCTTCGACGCGGTGGTGAAGGCGGCCAAGGCCGGTGAGCTCGACCGCGGCCTCCTCGACCAGGCCTTCACACGGGTCGCCACCCTGAAAGCGGGCCTATAGGCTGCCGCCCGTTCCCTTCCCCCAAAAGGAAACGAAGACCATGAACGAGCTGCTCAGGCCTGATGACACGCGCGATGCGCTGCGCGGAATCGGCGCTCTCCTGTTCGGGATCGGAGTGCTGATGCTGCTGCTGCGAAAGTCGACGGTCGCGGGCGACTACAGCGACGGCATCGTCCTGATCATCCTGGCGATCCCGGCGGTTCTCCTCTACGGCGGCGCCATTCGGACCGTGGAGGCGACCGGCGGCTTGCGCCCCTGGCAGGCGGTCTGGAGCGTCTTCGGGCTGATCTTCGTCGCCCTGGCCCTGATCCAGCTGGTCAACGTCATCGACGAAACCCCAGACGCCTCGCTCAACTTGGCCTGGATCTTCGCCGTGGTGGCGGCGCTCGGCTTCTACGCCGGTGCCGTCAAGGGGATCCGCGTCCAGCTGCTCCTCGGCGGGATCGCCCTGATCGTCGCCTGGTCGGAGCTCTGGAACAAGATCCTCTCCGACGGGATCGGCGCTCACTTCGGCGTCTACCGCGGGCTCCTGGGGATCCTCGCGATCGGCCTGCTCGCTGGTGCGCTCTATCTCTGGCGGACCAACCCGGGCGGCGACCAGCAGGCGTCGAGCGCCACCGGCATCACCGGCGACCCGGGCCTCTGGAAGGCCTCGGAGCTGCTCACCGCGGCGGGGATCAGTGCCGTGATCGCCTGCTCGCTGGGGGTGACCTCGGTGGTCAACCTCAACCCGCTCGCGACCGCCTCGGTGCAGCCGATCGAGACCACCGCGCTCTGGGACATCCTGTTGCTGGTGATCTCGCTGGGCCTGGTCGGACTGGGCTCGCTGATCGGCGTTCGTGGACCCGTCTACGTCGGCGCGATCGGGCTCTTCTTCTTCCTGGTCATCGCGGGCTTCGATCTGGACTCGGACACGCCAGACCCGACCAAGCTCGGCGGCTGGCCGATCGTGCTGCTGATCCTCGGCGGCCTCGGCATCGGCCTCAGCCTGGTCAGGGAGGCGAGCCTCGGCGACGCGCCGCGGCGCTTCGTCGAGAACCTCCGGCGCGGCGGGTAGCTGACCGAGCCGCCGCACGACGACGACGAGCTTGCTCGCCGCTTCCTCGCCGCCCTCAGTGAAGGCGACCAGGTGGCGGTGGGCGAGCTCGTCCATCCCGAGGTCGAGATCAGGACCGAGCGCACCGTCCACCGCGGCCGCCGGGCGGCGATCGAGTGGTCCGGGAAGACCTTCGACAGCCTCGACCGCCGCTACGTCCCCAGGCTCGATCGAGCGCACCGAAGACGGGGTGCTGGTGCACGCCGAGCTCCAGTACGTCTGGCGCGAGTCCGGCGAGGTCGGTGACCGCACATCGGTGGCGATCGAGCTCGGGATTCGCGACGGCCTGATCTCCTCCTGGTTCCTGCTCGAGGAGCCGAGCTAACCTATGCGAAGGCCCGAGCCTGTACGCGAACCGCTCCAAACGTTGACCCAACACAACTGGCTTGGGGGTCGATGTCCGGAGGTCCCTCGGGGTCGCCGGTAGACCACCACCTGTGCTACACGGGGTTACCAAGCCGGAGCGGAAAACGGCAGGCTGGAGCCTCCTAGCGACCGCCAGGCCGCCCCTCCGGAGCAAGGGCAACTCGACTTAGACCCGCTCGCACCGAGGTCCGAACTATCAGAGGCGATCGATCACTACCTGAGCGACCGCTCGCGGCGCGGGCCCGCCCCGCAGGGGTCGCATTCCGGGTCCGCCGGCGGCGCTCCCTGCGGCGACCTGGTCAGGGTCTCGGTGCTGGCAGCAGGCGGGGCGCCTCGAGCGGGTCAGCTACGACGCCGAGGGCTGCGCGGCGACCGCGGCGGCGACCGCGGCGACTGCCGAGCTTGCCGAGGGCGGCTCGGTGCTGGAGGCGGCCCGCATCGACCCGAAACAGATCGCCTCCGAGCTCGGCGGCCTCGCCCCGAGCCACAGCCACGCCGCGGAGCTGGCGGCTGACGCCCTCCACCGCGCGCTCTCCTCGCTCGCGGCGTCCGGTGCCCCTCTGGCCGAGAGCCGGCCCGATCGGGTCCTGGTCGCCCTCAGCGGCGGGGTCGACTCGGCCGTCGCCGCTCTACGCGAGCGCCGGCGCGGGGTCGAGGTCGCGGCGGTAACCCTGAAGCTCTGGGCCGACCCGGCCACCGACGGCGAGCGGAGCTGCTGTTCCCCCGAGGCGGTGCTTCGCGCCCGGCGGCTCGCCCACTCGCTGGGGATCCCGCACCTGACCCTGGACCTCCGGGAGGAGTTCCACCAGGGCGTCGTCTCGCCCTTCATCGAGGGATACGCCCAAGGACGCACCCCCAACCCCTGCGTCCTCTGCAACGGCGAGGTCCGGATCGACGCGATGATCGCGCTCGCCGAGCGGCTGGGCGCCGATGCCCTGGTCACCGGGCACTACGCGCGAATCGCCGACGACGGCGAAGGGCCGCTGCTGGCCGGGCCGGCCGACCCCGCGAAGGACCAGACCTACATGCTCGCGCGCCTGGGCCCGGCCTCGCTCGCCCGCCTTCGCTTCCCGCTCGCCGACCTGACCAAGCCTGAGGTTCGCGAGATCGCCACGGCCGCCGGCCTCGAGGTCGCCGGCCGAGCCGAGAGCCAGGACCTCTGCTTCCTCGCCGGCCAGGGCAAGCGAGAGTTCCTCCGCCGCCACGGCGGCCTGACCGAGCGCCGGGGCGAGCTGGTCGAACGCTCCGGCCGGCGGGTTGGCACCCACCAGGGACATCAGAACTTCACCGTCGGCCAGCGGCGGGGCCTCGGGGTGGGCGGCTCCGCGCCGATGTACGTGCTGGAGAAGGACGCCGCCTCCAACCGGGTGGTGGTCGGCCCGCGCGAGCAGCTCGGAACCTCGCGGGTGAGGATTCGGGGAGCGCGGTTTCACCGCGAACCCAGCCGGGTCAATTCGGTCAGGCTCCGATCCCACGCCCCAGTCCGGCCATGCACCGTCGAGCTCGATTCGGCGGCTGACGACGGCGAGGGCACGGTCCTCCTCGCCGAGCCCGTCGACGGCGTCGCCCCGGGCCAGCTGGCCTGCCTGATGGACGACGACCTGGTCGTCGGGCATGGCACGATCGCCTGACCCGCCCCTCAGGACGTCGGCAGGCCCCCGGTCGCAAACCTAGACTGGGGGGCGATGAAGGCCGACGAGATCCGCAGCACCTATCTCTCCTTCTTCGAGGAGCGGGGGCACAAGATCGTTCCCTCGGCCTCGCTGGTGCCCGCCGCGCACGACCCCTCGGTGCTCCTGACCACGGCCGGGATGCAGCCTTTCAAGCCCTACTTCCTCGGCCAGGGAGAGCCGCCAGCCGCCCGGGTCGCCGACGTCCAGCGCTGCTTCCGCACCACCGACATCGAGCAGGTCGGCAACACCGCGCGACACCTCACCTTCTTCGAGATGCTCGGCAACTGGAGCTTCGGCGACTACTTCAAGGCCGAGTCGATCGCCTGGGGGTGGGAGCTCTCGGTCGAGGGCTTCGGCCTCGACCCCGAGCAGATCTGGGTGACGGTCTTCGAGGGAGACGAGGAGCTCGGGCTCGGCCCCGACGCCGAGGCGATCGAGATCTGGAAGCGGGTCGGCGTCCCCGAGGATCGGATCGTGCCGCTGCCGCGCTCGGAGAACTTCTGGCAGGCCGGCCCGACCGGGCCCTGTGGCCCCTGCTCGGAGCTCTACCTCGATCGCGGTGAAGACTTCGGCGCCGCCGAGGACCGCCCGGGCGACGACACCGACCGCTTCGTCGAGTACTGGAACCACGTCTTCATGACCTACGACCTCGCCGAGGACGGCACCCTCACCGAGCTGCCGATGAAGAACATCGACACCGGCATGGGGCTCGAGCGGATGGCGGCGATCCTCCAGGACGTCGACTCGGTGTTCGAGACCGATGTCCTCCGGCCGCTGGTCGAGCTCGCCGAGGAGCTCTCCGGGCGCTCCTACGGCGACGGCGGCGCCACCACCCGGGCGATGCGGATCCTCGCCGACCACTCCCGCGGCACCGCCGCCCTGATCGCCGACGGGGTCGTTCCCTCCAACGAGGACCGCGGCTACGTCCTCCGGCGGATCATGCGGCGGGCGATCCAGCAGGGCCGCGCGATCGGGCTCGAGGCGCCGTTCATGGAGCGATTTGCGGACCGCTCCCTCGAGCTGCTCGCGCCCGGCGTACCCCGAGCTGGCGGCCGAGCGGGAGACGGTTATCCGCTGGGTTCGCGACGAGGAGGAGAGCTTCGGCGTCACCCTCGACCGCGGGACCCAGATGCTCGCCGAGCTGATCGAGCAGGCGAGGGCCGACGAGACCTCCTGGGTCGACGCTGCCGACGCCTTCAAGCTCCATGACACCTACGGCTTTCCCTACGACCTGACCAAGGAGCTCCTCGCCGAGCAGGGGCTGGCGGTCGACGACCAGGGCTTCGAGGAGCTGATGGAGGAGCAGCGCCAGCGAGCCCGGGTGGGGACAGCCACCGCGCACGGCTCCGAGGACAGCCACGGCAAGGTCCTCGCCTTCGCCTCGCAGGCTCCGCCGAGCCGCTTCGTCGGCTACGAGAAGCTCCGCGCTGAGACCAGCCTCCTCGCCGCCGAGCGGGCGAACGGCTCCTTCCTCGCCAAGCTCGAGGAGAGCCCCTTCTACGCCGAGGGGGGCGGCCAGGTCGCCGACACGGGGGTGGTGCGCGCGAACGGCAAGGAGGTCTCGGTGCTGGACGTCTACCGGGTCGGCGACGACCAGGCCCTCCGGCTGGAGGCCGGCCTCGAGCCCGGGACGCGGGTCGAGGCCGAGGTCGACCGGGTCGCCCGCCACGCGACGATGCGAAACCACACCGCCACCCACCTCCTCCACGCCGCCCTCCGCGAGCGGCTCGGCTCCCACGTCCGCCAGGCGGGCTCCGCGGTCCGGCCCGACAAGCTCCGCTTCGACTTCACCCACGGCGCCCCGCTCTCCGCCGAGGAGGTCGAGGACATCGACGATCGGGTGAACGAGTGGATCAAGGAGAGCCACCCGGTCCGCGCCCTGCAGATGTCCCGCAGCGAGGCGGAGCGGCTCGGGGCGATGGCACTGTTTGGCGAGAAGTACGGAGACTGGGTGCGGGTGATCGAGGTCGAGGACGTCTCCCGCGAGCTCTGCGGCGGCACCCATGTCGCCAACACCGCCGAGATCGGGATCCTCACGATCGTTCATGAGGGATCGAGCGCCGCCAACGTCCGCCGGATCGAGGCCCTGACCGGGCCGGCGGCGATCGACTGGTTCCGGGAGCGCTCGCGGGCGCTGAGCGAGGTGGGGAGGCTGCTCGGCTCCGAGCAGGACCCGGTCGCCGGGGCGAGGCGAATGGCGGAACGGCTCGAGCAACTGGAGGACCAGGCGCGGCGGGCGGGCACAGAGGACCTCTCGGCGAAGGCCGAGGAGATCGCGGCCGCGGGCCAAAAGGTCGGCGGGATCACCGTCTTCGTCGGCCGCGGGCACGACGCCGACCAGCAGTCGCTGCTCGACCTCGCCGACCGGATCAAGTCTCGGGCGGGGGATGCGGCCGTGGTGCTCGGAGGGGCCGCCGACGGCAAGGTCGCCCTGGTGGCGAGCTTCAGCGAGGCCGTGGTCAAGCGTGGGCTCTCCGCCGCCGAGGTCGTGCGCGAGGCGGCGGCGATCGTCGGCGGCGGGGGCGGCGGCCGCGAGAACGTCGCCCAGGCGGGCGGTCAGGGACGCCTCCAGGCTGGACGAGGCCCTGGCGAAGGCCCGCGAGGCGATCGAGTCGAAGCTCGCCGATGATCTTAGCCTGTTGCGGGTGCTCGCGCTCGATTACGGGACCGCACGATGCGGTTGCGCGATCTCTGATCCGACCGGGACGCTGGTGCGGCCGCTCTCCGCGGTCGAGCCACCCGAGGCGGAGCGGATCGCGCAGCTGGCCAAGGAACACGGCGCCGAGCGCGTCGTCGTCGGTTTGCCGGTCTCGCTGAGCGGGGAGGAGGGCGAGCAAGCCAGGCTCAGCCGCGCTTTCGCGGCGGAGCTGGAGGGATTACTCGATCTGCCCGTTGAGATGTACGACGAGCGTCTGACCACGACGATGGCCGAGCGCAGCGCCCGCGAGGGTGCGCGGGGCGACCCCGACTCGCTGGCCGCCGCCCACCTGCTCGAGGGCTATCTCGCGTCGAGGCCGCAGCTCGGGCGTCCCCGGAGGCGAAGCCGAGGAGACGCGATTGATGCGAGCGCGAGGACTGGTTCGCCGACACCGAGGGGAACCTCAGCCCACCGGCGAGGACGGTCCCGGCGACTCGCGGCAGCCGCCCACCGACGAGTTCGGGCGGGACGACCCCGCCGCGATCGAGCGGGAGCGGCGCCGCCGTGAGCGCGAGGCGCGCCGGAAGAAGAGCGGCAAGCGGGCGAGCTCCGACGGCCAGGGCACCGGCGGCTTCGGCCGGATCTCGGGCGGCGAGGCGGACGCCACGCCCCGGCTACCGGAGCAGACCGCCGGCAGAGGGCCACCGGGCGTGAGCGGGCCGCGGCCGGCCGGGCGGCCGCGGCGCCGCTTCGGACGTGGGGGCGGTGGGCGGCCGGCGAGGTCGGGCAACTATCGCCGCCGCAGGATCGTCGCCCTGGCGCTGACCCTGGTCGGCCTCCTGCTCGCCTGGTTCCTGTTCGCGCTCTTCCAGCCCTTCAAGGGCGACGGCGAGGGTCAGGTGATCGTCAACGTCCCCGAGGGCGCCACCGCCGGCGAGATCGCGGACATCCTCACCGAGAACGACGTCGTCTCCAACGGCGGCCTCTTTCAGATCCGCCTGAGGCTCGCCGGGAAGGAGGGCGACGTCCAGGCCGGGCGCTACGTCCTCGCCGCCAACATGAGCTACGGGGCGGCGATCGACGAGCTCACCAGCAGCGGCGGCAAGGTGACCCTCACCCTCCCCGAGGGCCTCCCGAGGGCCCAGATGGCGCCGATCATCGCCGACGTCGGGATCGGCGGCGACTACCTGGCGGCGACGAGGAGCTTCCAGGGATTCGACCCCGCCCAGTACGGGGCCGTCAATCCCCCGAGCCTCGAGGGGTTCCTGTTCCCGGCGACCTACCAGCTCGATCCGGGGTCCGACGTCAACGCGCTCATCCCCGAGCAGCTCGAGGCCTTCAAGCAGAACTTCGCCAAGGTCGACCTCGCCTACGCGAAGAAGAAGAACCTCACCCCCTACGACGTCCTGATCATCGCCTCGATGGTTGACCGCGAGGTCGCGGTGGCGAAGGAGCGCCCGCTGGTCGCCGCGGTGATCTACAACCGCCTGAGGCGGGGGATGCCGCTGGCGATCGACGCCACCACCCGCTACGAGTTCAACAACTACGAGGACCAGATCACCCAGTCGCAGCTCGAGTCGCCCTCGGCCTACAACACCCGGACCCACCTGGGGCTCCCGCCGACCCCGATCGGCAACCCCGGCCTCGATGCGATCCGGGCCGCCGCCCACCCGGCGAAGGTCAACTATCTCTTCTACGTGGTCAAGCCCGGGACATGCGAGCACAACTTCGCCGCCAACGAGGCCCAGTTCGAGCAGTTCAACGCCCAGTACCAGCAGGCGCTCCAGGAGCAGGGCGGCTCGCCGACCGAGTGCTGACCCGAGCGCCAGCGCCTCGCCGCGCCGTGAAGCGCCTCGCGGTTCTCGGCCATCCGGTCTCGCACTCGCGCTCGCCGGCGATGCAGAACGCCGCCCTGCGGGAGCTGGGGCTCGCCAACGAGTGGAGCTACGAGGCGCTCGACCTCGCGCCGGAGGACTTCGAGGAGCGCACCCGGAAGCTCCCCGGATCGCGGCTTCGTCGGCGCCAACGTCACCATCCCCCACAAGGAGGCGGCGCTGGCGGTCGCCGGCGAGGCCTCGGCGGCGGCCATCCGAGATCGGCGCGGCCAACACCCTCAGCTTCGGCGATGGCGTGATTCGCGCCGAGAACACCGACGCGCCCGGGCTTCTGGCGGCGCTGCCCGCCTCGCCCGCCGGGAAGCGGGCGCTGGTGCTGGGAGCGGGGGGGTCGGCGCGGGCGGCCGCCTGGGCCCTCGCCGGCCGCGGGAGCGAGCGTCGACGTCTGGAACCGAACCGGCGAGCGCGCCGACGCGGCTCGTCCGCGACCTGGCGGCGGTCCGAGGTAGAGGGCCGGATCGCGACGGTGTCGGCCGAGGAGATCGAACCGGTCGCCTATGAGCTGATCGCCAACTGCACCTCGGTGGGACTGGCGGGCGAGGATCCGTTCGAGCAGCTGCCGATCGATCCCCGACGCTTCGACGCCCGGCCGATCCTGGTCGACCTGGTCTACGGCGGCGAGGAGACCAGATTGGTCCGCGAGGCCCGGAGGAGGGGGGCGACCGTGGTGGACGGGCTGGAGGTCCTGGTCCGCCAGGGAGGGGAGTCGCTGCGGATCTGGACCGGGCTCGAGCCGCCCCTGGAGGCGATGCGTGAGGCGGCCAGGGCCGGGTAAATGAGGGCGGGATGGCGGAGACGCTGAAGCTGACGCCGACCGAGTCGGTGACCATTCGTCAGAGCAGCCCGGAGCTGCTCGAGGTGGAGGGGAGCTATGGCCCCGGGGGCAAGGCGCCGCCGCCTCACTATCACCCGGCGCAGGACGAGCACTTCGAGGTCCTCGACGGCCACCCTGCGGGCCAAGGTCGGTGGCGAGCAGCGCGACCTTGGTCCCGGCGAGACCCTCGACATCCCCCGAGGCACACCCCACCAGATGTGGAACCCCGGCGATCAGCCGGCCCGGGCGATCTGGCAAACGCGCCCTGCCCTGCGGACCGAGGGGTGGTTCCGCTCAATCGACGCCCTCCATCGCGAGGGCCGGGTGGGCCGCAACGGGACGCCCGGGCCGCTCGCCTTCGGCGCCCTCCTCAGCGAGTACGACGACGTCTTCCGGCTCGCCGGTCCCCGCGTCCTCGTCAAGGGGGCGGTGGCCGTTCTCGGCGTTCTCGGCCGCGCCCGCGGCTACAAGCCCAATCCCGAGACCTTCGGCGCAATCAGTCCATGAGTGAGGCGTGCTAACTTTTTGTTAGTGCCCAAGCTGAGACTGATCACCGGGGGCCTGAATCTGATCTCGAATGGCCAGGGTTCGGCGGAGGCCGCCACACCGGCGGAACGCCTGCCGGACGCGGACGCCTTCGATGCCTACTCGCGCACCGTCTCCGGGGTTGCCGAGCGTCTCGGGCCCTCGGTCGCCCACCTTGCGGTGCCCCACCGCACCCGCCGGGGTCGTCGCGAGGGGGCCGGCAGCGGCGTCGCGATCTCTCCCGACGGCTACATGCTGACCGCAGCGCACGTGGTGCAGGGGGCCGATGGAGCCCTCGGCGCCTCGTTCTCCGACGGCCGCGAGTTCCGTGCCCACGTGGTCGGCGCCGATCCACTCTCGGACATGGCCGTGGTTCGCGCCGATGCAACCGACCTCGAGCCGGCCGGACTCGGCGACGCCGACTCGCTCCGGGTCGGCCAGCTGGTGGTGGCGATCGGCAGCCCGATGGGGCTCGCCGGGACGGTCACCGCCGGGGTCGTCTCGGCGTTGGGACGCTCGCTTCCCACCAGCACCGGCTCGGCTGGGAGGCTGGTCGAGAACGTGATTCAGACAGACGCCGCGCTTAACCCCGGCAACTCCGGCGGCGCCCTCGCCGACGGCCTCGCGCGGGTGGTCGGCATCAACACCGCCGTCGCCGGAGTCGGCCTCGGCCTCGCGGTGCCGATCAACGCCGCGACCCACAGGATCATCTCCTCGCTGATGAGCGAGGGCAGGGTCCGCCGTGCCTACATCGGGATCGTCGGCGGCTCCCGTCCGCTCCCCCCGCGGGTCTCCTCGCAGCTCAGGCGTGACGCGGGGATCGAGGTGGTCGAGGTGGTCGGGGGCAGCCCCGCCGCCCGGGCCGGCCTTCGCGCGGAGGACCTGATCGTCGCCGTCGACGGCGAGCCGATGGCGGACGTCGGCGACCTGCAGAGGCTGATGGTCGCCGACCGAATCGGCAAAGGGATCGAGGTCGAGCTCGTCCGCGACGGCCGCTTCCTCAAGGTCGATCTGACCCCTCGGGAGCTCGAGACTTAGCACCCCGCTTCTCGCCGGGCTTCTTCTTCCCCGGCTTCTCCCCGGCGGGCGCCTCCACCTCGATCCGGCCGGCGATCCGGCCGGTCGAGACGAAGCGAATCTTGTAGCTGCCGGGGGAGGTGACGAGGATCTCGAAGCGGGCCGGCTCGTCCCGCGCGACGGCATCGACCAGGCCGAACGCCGGCATCTCCAGCTCGTCCGCCTTCCTCGAGCTGACCACCAGGGTGAGCTGGTCACCGACCTTGAGCGGCTCGCATCCACCGGCGCGACGTTTCCCCACGGGGCAGGAGACGACCGGCGTCGTCTTGCCGCCGACTCGAAGCTTGAATTTGAGGTTCCTGCCGCGGGGCACGGTGTCGGTCGGGGCGGTCTCGGCCTGCTCGGTGCTCGAGGTCGACCCGGTCGTGTCCTCGCGTAGCGCCTGCGGCGGCACCAGGGCGGCGGCCAGGGTGGAGAGCCCGAGCAGGACCAGCATCACGATCAACAGCCGGCGGGCGGCCATCAGGCGAGGATTCGCGGGGGGAAGAGATCGTCACTCACGCGGCTCTCAACGATATGGCCGCCGCGTTCGCCGACGCCTCGCTGCTCGTCCTCCTCCTTACCGTCACCGCCGCCGACCTGCGGGCGCGGCTCGTCCCAGACAGGGCCCTGGCGGTGGCGACCGTGATCGTCGTCCCTCTGACGGCGGCGCTCGACCCCGCCGCGCTCCCCGAGAGGGGGCTCGCGGCCCTCGGTGCCGGCGGCTTCCTTCTGGCGGCGGCGCTGATCCGTCCGGGCGCGATGGGCCTCGGTGACGTGAAGCTGGCGGCGGTGCTCGGCCTCTATCTCGGCCGTGGGGTGATTGCGGCGCTGCTGGTCGCCTTCGTCTCCGGCTCGCTCCTCGGCCTTGTGCTGATCGCACGCCATGGCTGGGCCGCGCGCTCGCGCACGATCCCCTTCGCGCCCTTCCTCTCGCTCGGGGCGCTGGCCACCCTGTTAGCGAATCTCGGCCGTTGACTGAAACGGGCAGCCCGGGGCGCGCTGACGCCGCGCTTTACGCTGGGCGCGTGACTCTGACATTCACCACAGCGGGCGAGTCGCACGGGCCTGGCCTGGTCGCGATCGTCGAGGGCATGCCCGCCGGACTTCGGCTCGAGCGCGCGGCGCTCGATCGCGACATGGCGCGTCGCCAGCTCGGCCATGGCCGCGGCGGGCGGATGAAGATCGAGAGCGACGCGGTCGAGATCCGCTCCGGGGTGCGCCACGGGCGCACCCTGGGAAGCCCGATCGCGGTCCTGGTCGCAAACCGGGACTACCCCAACTGGGAGGAGCGGATGAACCCCTGGCCGGTCGAGGCCGAGGTCGAGGAATCGCACCTGCCGCGTCCCGGGCACGCGGACCTCGCCGGGGCGCTCAAGTTCGGCCACCGCGACGTCCGCAACGTGCTCGAGCGCGCCAGTGCCCGCGAGACCGCCGCCCGCGTCGCGGCGGGCTCGCTCGCCCGCGCCTTCCTCGACGCCGTCGGCGTCAGCGTCCACAGCCACGTGATCCAGATCGCCTCGGTGAGCGCCCCCGAGCGAGACGATCTCTCCCCGGAGGACTTCGCCGCCGTGGACGAGGACCCGGTCCGCAGTCTCGACCCCGACGCCTCCGCGCGGATGGTCGCCGAGATCGACCGGCTGCGAAAGGAGAACGAGTCGCTGGGGGGCAAGTTCGAGGTGCGCGCCTTCGGCCTTGTGCCGGGGCTCGGCTCCTACGTCTCCTGGCGGGAGAAGCTCGATGGCCGCCTCGCCCAGGCCGTCTGCTCGATCCAGTCGGTGAAAGGAGTCTCCCTGGGGGAAGCCTGGGAGGTCTCGGGCGGCCCCGGCTCCGAGGCCCACGACGAGATCTTCTGGTCTGAAGAGACGGGTTGGTACCGCGAGACCAACCGGGCCGGTGGTCTGGAGGGCGGGATGAGCAACGGCGAGCCGCTGGTGGTGAAGGCGGCGATCAAGCCGATCTCGACCCTGACCCAGCCGCTGCGCTCGGTCGACACCGAGACCAAGGAGCCCGCCCAGGCGATGCGCGAGCGGACCGACTCGACCGTCGTCCCCGCCGCCGCCGTCGTCGGGGAGGCGATGGTCGCCCTGGTCCTCGCCGCCGCCTACCGCGAGAAGTTCGGCGGCGACCACATCGACGACGTGCTCTCGGCGCTTTCGGCCTACAAGGAGCGGATCGGATGGCGGAGGTAGCACAGCAGCGCTCCCACCATGGAATCGTTCTGATCGGGTTCATGGCGGCGGGCAAGACCAAGGCCGCCGAGGCGATCGCCGCACGGCTCGGGCTCGGCATCATCGACACCGACGATCTGCTCGAGCGCGAGCTCGGCGAGCCGATCTCCTCATTCTTCGAGCGCGAGGGCGAGGTCGAGTTCAGACGCCGGGAGGAGCGGCTGGTGGTATCCGCGTTGGATGCGCTCGCCGGCCAGGTCGGGGGAGCATCGTCCGTCGTCGCCCTCGGGGGCGGGGCGATCGAGAGCGAGGCGGTGCGCGGGGCGCTGCGCGAGCACATGCCGGTCTGGTGCGACGTCGACGAGGAGACGGCCTGGGAGCGGGCCCGGGGATCGGATCGCCCGCTCGCCGTCGATCGTCAGGAGTTCTCCCGGCGGTTCGCGGAGCGAAGGCCGCTGTATGAGGAGGCCGCCCGCGCGATCCTGCCGTCCCGGGCGGGCGAGGCCGGGGGCCCGGCGGCGCCCTGGCTCGCGGCGGCAAGCGAGGCCCCCGGGGTGCGGCTGATCTGGGCGGACTCGGCGACGGGCTCCTACCCGGCCGCGGTCGGGGAGGGCGCGATCTCGCTCTTCGACCGCGCCCGAGCATTGGCCCCCGGCGCCCTGCCCGAGCGCGTCTTCCGGATCGCCGACGCCGAGGTGCTTTCGCTCCACGAGAGGCTGCTGCCCGCCGGAGAGGCGACAATCGAGGTGGAGGGCTCCGAGGCGTCGAAGACCCTCGCCGAGGCCGAGCGGGTTCTGGGCGAGTTGGCCCGAGCCGGTGCCAGGCGCGACGATTGCCTCCTCGCCTTCGGCGGCGGCGTCGTCGGAGATCTGGGCGGCTTCTGCGCCGCGACCTACCAGCGCGGAGTGGCTTTGATTCAGGTCCCGACCACCCTGGTCGCCCAGGTGGACTCGGCCTACGGCGGGAAGACCGGAGTGGACCTGCCGGAGGCGAAGAACTACATCGGCGCCTACCACCAGCCGCTCGCGGTGCTCGCCGATCCGAGGACGCTGGGCACGCTGCCGCGGGAGGAGCTCGCCGCCGGGTGGGTCGAGGTGCTGAAGACCGCGCTGATCGCCGGGGGACCGCTCTGGCAGCGCGTGCGCGAGATCCGCGAGCTCGACCCGGGCGAGCTGGACGAGGTGATCTTCGAGTGCGCCCGCACCAAGATCCAGATCGTCGCCGAGGACGAACGCGACTCCGGCCGCCGCGCGGTGCTCAACCTCGGCCACACCGTCGGCCACGCGATCGAGGCCGAGACGGGCTACCGGCGCTATCGCCACGGCGAGGCGGTGGGGCTCGGCCTGCTGGCCGCGCTCCGCCTCTCGGATGCCGATGGGCTGCGGGCGGAGGTCGCCTCGCTGCTCGCCGAGCAGCGCCTGCCGACCATGCTCGATCCGGAGGTCGGCGTCGACGGTGTGCTCGAGGCGATCGGCCGCGACAAGAAGCGCACCAGTGAGGGTCTCGGATTCGTCCTCCTGGAGCGGCCCGGCGAGCCGCGCTGGGGCGAGCCGGTCGCCGACGATAGGGTGCGCGCCGCGGTGGAGGAGCTTCAACCGTGACCACGACGCGGAATCGGGTCCAGGTCCTCCACGGGGTCAACCTCGACATGCTCGGCGGCCGCGACCCCCTGCACTACGGCGACTTCACTTTGCCGGAGCTCGAGGTGAAGGTGAAGCGTTTTGCGAGGGACCTCAACCTCGAGGCCGCCTTCTTCGACTCCAACAGCGAGGGCGAGTTCGTCGAGCACATCCACCGGCTTCCCGAGCTCGCCGACGCCGCGATCGTCAACGCCGGCGCCTGGACCCATTACTCCTACGCGATCCGCGACGCCTTCGAGTTCGCGGCGGTGCCCACGGTCGAGGTCCACATCTCCGACATCAGCAAGCGCGAGAAGTGGAGGCGGAAGTCGGTGTTCGAGGATCTCGATCTCGTCTTCGCTCAGATCTCCGGCAAGGGCGCCGACGGCTACCGCGAGGCACTCGAGCTGATCGCGGAGCGGCTCGGGATATGACCAGGGGTGAGCGGCTCGGCGAGCTGGTCCGGGATCGGGAGCTGGAGATGCTGTTCGTCTCCGACCTCACCAACGTCCGCTATCTGACCGGGTTCACCGGCACCAACGGCGCCTGCCTGGTCGGCCCCGAGCTCCGGCTCTTCTTCACCGACTTCCGCTACACCGAGCGCGCCGCTGAGGAGGTCGGCGCCGAGTGGGAACGCCCCGAGGCCGAGCGCGAGCTGCTCCCGCAGATCGCCAAGCGGATGCGCGGAAGGGTCGGGTTCGAGGACGCGAAGCTCAGCGTCCGCCAGCTGAAGCGGCTGCGCGAGGCCGTTGGCGAGGGGGTGGAGCTGGTGCCGGCGGGCGACCTGGTCGAGGAGCTGCGCGCGGTCAAGGAGCCCGCGGAGATCGAGCGGATCGCCGCCGCCGCCGAGCTCGCCGACGGCGTATACGGCTGGGCGCTCGAGCGCGGCCTGGCAGGTAAGGCCGAGCGCGAAGTGGCCCGCGCCTGCGAGGCGCGGATCCGCGAGCTCGGCGCCGAGCCTTCATTTCCCCCGATCGTCGCCGCCGCCGCCAACGGCGCCCTACCGCACGCCGAGCCGGGCGAGCGCGAGATCGGCCGCGGCGAGCTGGTCGTCTTCGACATGGGGGCGCTGCTCGACGGCTACTGCTCGGACTGCACCCGCACCTTCGCCACCGGCGAGCCCGGCGAGGACGCCCGCGAGGTCTACGAGCTGGTGCGTGAGGCGCAGGCGGCGGCGCTCGAGGCGGTGAAGCCCGGAGCCGGCGGCAAGGAGGTAGACGCTGTGGCGCGCGAGCTGATCGCCGCCGCCGGCCACGGCGAGCGCTTCGGCCACGGCACCGGCCACGGGGTCGGGCTCGAGGTCCACGAGGGCCCGCGCCTCGCGGTCAGCTCGGAGGACGAGCTGCGGGAGGGGAACGTGGTCACGGTCGAGCCGGGCGTCTATCTGCCCGGCCGCTTCGGGGTTCGGATCGAAGACCTGGTGGTGGTCACCGCCGACGGCCACCGCAACCTCAGCGGGCTGCCGAAGGAGCTCCAGCTGGTCGACTGATCAGGCGGGAGCCGCCTCGGGCTCGACCGGTCCCTCGCTTGGCTCGCCGCTCCTCCTCAGTCGCAGGCCGATCAGCGGGTAGATCAGGGTTGAGAGGATCCCCGCCCCGACCAGGCCGGCGGCGGTCGAGCTCTTCATGTGGCCGCCCTCGATGGCCAAGGTGGTGATTGCGACCACCAGCGGCAGCTCGGTGGCGGAGAAGAACGCCAGCGCCAGGCGTTCTCGGGCGGCGAGCGCGCCCCGGTAGAGCAGCAGCGCCGGCGTCCCGCGAACGACGAGGAAGAGCGCCAGGAAAAGCGGCAGCTTCAGCATCCCCGAGACGCTGGAGGTGAGCGCATTGAGGTCGAACTCCATCCCGCTCGTGACGAAGAAGAAGGGGATCAGGAGGCCGTAGCCGACCGCGGTCAGCTTCGACTCGAGCACGCCGACCTCCCGTCCGCGCAGCGCAGCCCGGGTGATTATCCCTGCGACGAAGCCGCCGAGCAGCAGATCGAGCCCGAGCTCCGCGGCCAGAGCAACCAGCCCGAAGACCAGGACCACGGCGAGCCGCACCGCGAGTTGGCTCGAGCTCTCGAAGGTGCGCTCGACCAGCGGCCAGCCTCTCCAGGCCGAGCGCACCGCGAGTAGCCCGGTGAGCACCGCCAGCGCCACGAAGAGGATCAGGATCAGCGCCTCGTGCAGCGGCTGCGAACCGGAGAGAATCAGCGTGACCAGCAGGATCGGGCCGAACTCGCCCGCCGCCCCCGCCGCCAGCAGATAGGTGCCGAAGCGCGTCCTGATCTCGCCCGCGTCGCTGAGGATCGGGATCAGGGTGCCGATCGCCGTCGTCGCCATCGCCGAGCCGGTGTAGAGGTAGGAGAGCACCACCCCGGCCGCCGCCAGCGCCCCGCCGAGCTGTAGGCGAGGACGAGCGAGAGCGCCCAGCCGATCCCCGCCAGCTTCATCGGCTGCCCCCTGATCCGCTCGAAGTCGATCTCGTAGCCGGCGAAGAAGAAGAGCATCCCGAGCCCGAGGTTGCCGAGGAATTCGGTGGTCGGGTCCACCTTGGCGATCTCGGCGACCTCGCGGGCCGATCACGATCCCGAGGAGCAGCTCGAGCACGACGACCGGGATCGTCAGCCGCGGCGCCAGCAGCATCGGATCAGGACCGCGGCGAGCGCCGCTACCCCGACGATCACCAGCAGCGAAGCCTCGTCGATCGGGGCGGTCACCGCGAGCGTCGGCACGGTCGGCACTCTAAGTCCAGCGACCGACGGCGAAGGCAGCGCGTCGCGCGTCCTCCTCGTCTACCGGGCGGCGGGCGCCTCGTCCCCGTGGCGGACCCGGGCGCGGCCCTCGCCGTAGGCGCGAGTCTCGTAGACGATCATCGCCCAGATCAGCACGTTGACGATGGCGAGGATCGCCAGCGCCGGCAGCTCGGTCGCGGCGGGACCAGGGCGAACAGCAACAAGGCGAGCGCCAGCCGTTGGCGGTTGATCGAGTGGACGTGGCGATAGCGGAAGGCGACCAGCCCGAGGAGATAGATCGCGACCCCTCCGAGCAGCGCAAATGCTGGCACCAGCTCGAGCGGGTCCCCGACGTCGCCGAGTGTCTTCTTCAGGCCGAGGGCGAAGAGAACGATCCCCGCCACCATCGGGAAGTGGAGGTAGGAGTAGGAGTCCCGGGCGAGCTCGTTGCGCTCGCGCCCCTCCGGCGCCCGAGCCAGCCGGCGGGCTGAGACGAGCGCCACCACGTCGAAGTAGAGCCACCACATCGCCGCCGCCAAGGCAATCCCCAGCGCCGCCGCCGCGGCGATGCCCCAGGTGAGGCTGGTCCCGGCGCCGACCCCGATCGCGACGATCGACTCCCCGAGGGCGATGATGATGATCAGGCCGTGGCGCTCGGCGAAGTGGCCGGGGACGAGCTTCCAACCCTCGGACCCGAACAGGTACGGCCCGCTCATGTCGAGCGCGAGCGCCAGCGCCCAGACCGCGCCCTGCCCGAGGTCGTCGAGGAACGCCCCGGCGATCACCATCCCGACCCCGACGGCGGTGCCGACCGCCAGTCCCCAGATCGACCGTCGCAGAGCCGGATCGTCCCGGCTCGCCAGCAGGAACAGCCCGATCTGAGCGAGCGCGGACGACCCCGTAGGCGATCGCGAACTCGAACGCCAGGTCGCCGAATGCCTCCGGGACGGAGATCGCGACGATCAATAGCCCGGCCATCGCGGCGAAGAGAACGAGCCGGACCGCTCCCTCCTCGGGGTCGAGGACGCTGGTCAGCCAGGCGTATCCGACCCACGTCCACCAGAGCAACCCGAGCACAAGCGTGCCTTTGCCGAGCCCGGCCCAGGTCGGGTCGTTGGACATCAGGTTCGTGCACTGGGTGAGCGCGAGGACGAAGACGAGGTCGAAGAAGAGCTCGAGCGGCAGCACCCGTTCGTCCTGTCGGAGGGCGGCGCTCAACCGCGGGGCATGCCTCTCGCTCGCCGTCGCCACGGACCGAATCGTCCCACGCCGGACCTGCATAGCCGAAACTCCGGCCGCGCCGGGGGCCCGACCAGGCGAGCCTATGCGCCCCGGCCGGCGGCGCTGAAGCTACTGAGGATCGTCGAGGGGAATGCGCCGGGATCGGGCTCCGAGCGCAACTCCAGGCGGGTAACCCACTTCACCCACTGGAAGCCGCGCCGCCCGGGGGCAACCAATCGCGCCGGCGCCCCGTGCCCGTGGGACAGTGGCTCGCCGCCGACCCTGGTCGCGAGCAGCATCTCGCGGGCGTCGGCGAGCGAGAAGCTCCATCGATACCCGGTAATGGAGACGACCCGTATGTGTTGTGCGTCGGGAACCGCCCTGGCACGGTCGATCAGCGGGCCAAGCCTGACTCCGCGCCAGCGCTGCTCGGAGTAGAAGCCCCCGGTGCAGTCGAGCGTCGCGACGAGCTCGTCGTCGCCGTCGAGCTCCTCGAGCCGCAGTGAGAGTGGCCGCGCGACCTCGCCCTCGACCGCCAGCCGGTAGGAGCGGGAGTCGAGCGGCTTGGGGTCGTCGGCGACCCAGGAGGTGGTCGGAAACGCGTTGGCGGCGAACGAGTCGGCTTCATAGGAGCCGGTGAAGCGACGGTCGGCGCTGGGAAGTCCGAGCGCCGCAGACAGCGGGCGCTGCACGCGCCAAGCAATCACGCCCCCGATGCCGATCGCGGCGGCCTCGAAGAGCTGGCGGCGGCCGGCAATGTCGCGGCGCCGGGGACGCTTGGCGCGGAACCCGAGATGCACGGCTACGGCAAGGGTGAGCAGCGCCCCGAGCAGCGTGTGCCAGGCGATCAGGGTGTAGCCGGCGAGATCGACACCCCCGAAGGCACTCCAGACCCAGCCCGAGAGCAGGGTCAGCGTCACCAGCGCCAGCACCGCCAGCCCCGCGCTGACACGGCGGTCCCAGCTGCTCGGGGTGAGCACCCGCCTGCCGACGCGCCGCAACTTCCAGCCGACGAGGATCGCCAGCGCACCACCGGCGATGCCGTGGGCGGCGAATACCCAGGCGCTTCCTTCGCCGCCGCTGAACCAGGTGAGCAGCCCGGTGGCGAACAGCAGCGACACCAGAAGCGCCAGGCTCCAATCAGTGCCGCGCGGGGTCACTCTGGCTCGATTGAAGCACGGTTGCCCGCGATCCGAGCTCGGAGCGCCGTGCTTTGGAGCTGGGAGCGCCTGCTTCGCGCCTGGATGATCCTGTGCAGGAGGCTCGCGTAAGTGATCAGACATCCGCGCCGCCTGAGCGCGTACTCGAGGCGGCGCGCGACTTATCCGGGCGGCGAGCCCGGAAGCACGTGTTGGCCGGCAGATGGCTCGTCGGCTCCGATCTCCGCCGAGCACTCTCCGAGATCGAAGCGGGCGACCGCGACGGCTAAATTGATCCGACTTGATAAGCACGAACCAATTCAAGAACGGCACCCACATCGAGGTCGACGGCAAGGTCTTCCGGATCGTCGAGTTCCAGCACGTGAAGCCCGGTCAAGGGCGGTGCCTTCGTCCGCTCGAAGCTGAAGAGGGTCGAGGACGGCGCGGTGATCGCCAAGACCTTCAAGGCGGGCGAGAAGTTCCGCCCGGTCCACTGCCGCCACGGTTGTACTGGGCGTAGGCAAGCCGATCTTCGACCGCCGGCTTCCCGCGGCGAGATGCAGTTTGCTGGGAACGACGGTGTTCGAGACCGGAATGGTGAAGCTGCGGTATGAGTTGAGGGCTAGTGCCTGGGCCGGGCTTCAACGACGAGGGCCCGCCGCCGGCGGGCCCTCGTCAGCCGCTGGGGTGCGATGGTGAGCGGGGCTACTTGCCACCCTTCTCGTCCTCGCCGCCCTGGTCGGTCTCGCTGCCCACGACGTTGAAGTCGCGGTCGAGTTGGACGTCGGTCTGGCTACCGTTGTCGAGGGTGACCTCGACCTCGTAGTAGCTCTCCTCGTCGCCAACCTCGGTGTCGGAGACCGCGCCCTGGCCGGTATGGGCCAGCGCCGCGGTACTCGCCCGCTCCAGCGCGGGGCCGTTGATCGGCTTCTCGTTCCCCTCGCCGACGGCGCCGGTGGCGCTCGCGACCGCGGCGCCGCCGCCGCCTAGGGCCGCCACGCAGGCGGCCACGGCGATGATCTTCTTGTTGCGGGTCATTCCTATTCTCCTTTCGTCCTCGCGGACTCGGGGTTTCGATTGCGCGCCCCACTCTGGGGAGGGCGAATGGGATGACCGTGAGACGTCGATGAGAGCCGGCTTTAGGAACGGATGGCAGGAAGCTCAAGCACGATGCGTCGGGGCGGCTAGCCTTCCCGACCGTGATCTCAACGAACCAGTTCAAGAACGGCACCCACATCGAGGTCGACGGCAAGGTCTTCCGGATCGTCGAGTTCCAGCACGTGAAGCCCGGCAAGGGCGGCGCCTTCGTCCGCTCGAAGCTGAAGCGGGTCGAGGACGGCGCGGTGATCGACAAGACATTCAAGGCCGGCGAGAAGTTCCGCCCGGTCCGGACGGAGACGAAGAAGATGCAGTTCCTCTACGAGTCCGGGGACAACGCCGTCTTCATGGACAACTCGAGCTACGAGCAGACCGAGATCCCGAAGGCCGTGGTGGGGGAGGCGCTGCCAGTGGGTGCCGCCCAACTCCGACCTCGACCTGCTCTTCGTCGACGAGCGCCCGACCGGAGCACAGCCGCCCAGCGCGGTCGAGCTGGCGGTGACCCAGACCGATCCCGGCCTCAAGGGCGACACCGCGTCGGGGGGCGGCTCGAAGCCCGCCACCCTGGAGACCGGGGTGGTGGTGCAGGTGCCGCTGTTCATCAACGAGGGCGAACGCGTCCGGGTCGACACCCGCACCGGCGAGTACGTCTCCCGCGCCTAGGGGCGCGACCCGGGTCCCGCCGGATCGATCGTGCTCTGCAGGTAGCGCCCCGCCTGACGGGGGCGCGACCCGGGTCCCGCCGGATCGATCGTCCCTCCAGGTAGCTCCCCCGCCTGATCTAGCCTTGGGTCGATGCTCCGCTCGGACCAGAGAAGGGATGCCGTCTTCGCCGGCTATCAGCACGAGGTCACCGGCAGGCCGCTCGAGGAGCTGCTCGAGGGGGCGAAGCCGTTCACCCGGGAGCTCGCCGAGGGCGTTGAGGCCAACCGCGAGGAGCTCGACGGGCTGATCGCGCGTCACGCGCAGGGCTGGTCCCTGGAGCGGATCGCCCCGCTCGAGCGAAACATCATGCGGGTCGCCCTCTATGAAGCCCTCCATCGCGAGGACGTCCCGGTCGAGGTCGCGATCGACGAGGCGATCGAGCTGGCCAAGGAGTACTGCGGGGCCGAGGCGCCCGGTTTCGTCAACGGCATCCTCGGCGCTGCCGTCGGGAACCCGGCGTGAGCGAGCGCCCGCGAGGCGAGCGCTTGGCGCGAGCCGAGTCGGGCGCGATCGAATCGTGAGGGTGCTCGACGGAGTCGAGGCGCTTCTCCTCGACCTCAGCGGGGTGATCTACGTCGAGGACGAGGCGGTCCCCGGCGCGGCGGAGGCGCTCGAGCAGCTGCGCGAGGCCGGGTTTCCGATCCGCCTGGTCACCAACACGACGATGCGCCCGCGACGCTCGATCCTGGAGCGGCTCGATCGCCTCGGGATCGAGGCAGATCCGTCCGAGCTGCTGACCCCGGCGACCCTCGCCCGGCGGCGGTGCGAGGAGGCGGGCTACGACTCCGTTTCTCTCGTGGTTCTCGATGAGCTCCGCGAGGACCTCGAGGGTCTCGAGGAGTCCGGGAGCCGGATCGACGCCGTGATCATCGGCGATCTCGGCGATCGCTGGGACTACGCGGTGCTCAACCGGGCCTTCCGCCAGTTGATGGATGGGGCCGATCTGATCGCCCTCCAGAAGAACCGCTACTGGGAGACCGCCGATGGGCTCTCGCTCGATGCCGGCCCATTCGTCGCCGCCCTCGAGTACGCCCTCGGTCGCGAGGCCGAGGTGATGGGGAAGCCCTCGCCGGCGTTCTTCAAGCTCGCGCTCGCCGACCTCGGGGTGAGCGCGGGCCAGACGGCGATGGTCGGCGATGACGTCGAGGCCGACGTCGGCGGTGCGCTCGACGCAGGGATCGCCGGGATCCTCGTGAGGACCGGCAAGTACCGCGAGGAGGACGTCCGAGCTTCCGGGATCGAGCCGACCGCGACCGTGGACTCGATCGCCGACGTACCCGAATTGGTCCATTAGTTGTACGGAGAGGCAGTCGGTATTCCCTTCCGCCCCGCGTTCCTATAGACAGACGTTCCACCGTGGTCGAGGGGTCTAGGGGAAGGTCGCAGCGCGACCGAGGATCAAAGGGAGATTGAGCTCACCCAAAGGGCCAGCGACCAGTGGGCGCGCCCGATCGACTACCTTGGCCGGGATGGAGCGGAGCGCCCCGGATCTGGAAGCGGTAACCGCGCGGCTGGAGCAGATCGCCGACGAGCTCGACGCGGAGCCGCCGGAGGATCGCGCATCGGAGCTGGTGCGGGAGGCGTCGGAACTCGCCTCCCAGGCAGGGCGGGCGGTCGAGAGCGCGCTGCAGGCCGCCGCCGAGACCCGCGACGCCTGATCGACCCGATGGGCCAATACCCCGAGGATCTCCGGGAGCTGGTCGACTCCTATCTCGAGGGGCTCCGGTTCTCGGAATCTCCCACCACCGTGGGCCTCGAGGAGGCGATGCGCTACTCGCTCCTCGCCGGCGGCAAGCGGACCCGGCCGGTGCTGGCGCTTGCCACCGCGCGCTCGATCGGCCTCGACCCAGAGAGCGTCCTGCCGGCGGCGGCGGCGATCGAGTTGATCCACACCTACTCTCTGATCCACGACGATCTCCCGGCGATGGACGACGACGAGCTGCGCCGGGGGATGCCGACCTCGCACGTCAAGTTCGGCGAGGACGTTGCGATCCTCGCCGGCGACGCCCTCTTCGCCGAGGCGATGCGCCTCTTCTGCGAGCGGCAGAAGGGCGAACCCGAGCGGGTGATGACCGCGCTCAGCGAGCTGGTCAGCGCCACCGGGCTGGGCGGGATGGTCGGCGGCCAGTACGTTGACGTCACCACCTTCGACGTCCGCGACCCGGAGAAAGCAGGTGAGGGCCCGCCGCCCGATCCCCAGGCCCTTCGCCAGATTCACGCCTTGAAAACCGGGCGGCTGATCAGTGCCAGCGTCGGCGTCGTACTAGAGCTGGGTGATGTCCCCGAAACTGACAGAATTCCTTACCGCCGTTTCGCCGAAGAGCTCGGCGTGCTGTTCCAGATCGTCGACGACATTCTCGACGTGACCGGAAGCGACGAGGAGCTCGGTAAGCCGAGCGGTAGCGACGAGAGACACGACAAGCTCACCTACGTGAGCGCCTTCGGCCTCGAGAGGGCCAGGGAGTTGGCGTCCGAGTCCCACCGCAACGCTCGCCAGGCACTCGCCCAGACGGCGGCCAGATCCGACGATCTGGCCCGGATCACGGACTTCATCCACACCCGACACACCTGATGAGCAAGAACGCCAAGCCCTCGGACGACCCCGAGCGCCTGCTCGAGTCGATCGACGGCCCCGACGACCTCGCCGAGCTCTCCGATGCCCAGCTTCAGCAGCTCGCCCAGGAGACCCGGGAGCTGATCATCGACACGATCGGAGAGATCGGCGGCCATTTCGGCGCCAACCTCGGGACCTGCGAGCTGGCGACCGCCCTCCACAGCCTCCTCGACTCGCCCCGCGACAAGATCCTCTGGGACGTCGGCCACCAGGCCTATCCCCACAAGGTGCTGACCGGCCGCCGCGACCGCCTCGACACGATCCGCAAGTACGAGGGGCTCGCCCCCTTCTGCTCGATCTTCGAGTCCGAGCACGACATCATGGGCGCCGGCCACGCCTCCACCTCGATCGGCTACGCCGTCGGCCTGAAGGAGGCGATGCGCCACGGGATCGGCGAGGACGGCAAGGTGGTCGCGGTGATCGGCGACGGGGCGCTAACCGGCGGGGTCGCCTACGAGGCCCTTCACCATGCCGGCGGCCTCCAGACCCCGATCGTGATCGTGCTCAACGACAACGGGATGTCGATCTCGCCGAACGTGGGCGCGATCTCGCGCTCCTTCCAGCGAGTCCGGCTGAAGCCGAAGCTGTACGAGGCCCGGTCGAAGACCGAGGAGCGGCTCACCCAACTGCCCCTCGGCCTCGGAAGGCAATTCGAGCGCCTCGGCCCCGAGGTGAAGGCGGCGATCAAGGCCTACTGGGCCCCTGGGCTGTTCTTCGAGGAGCTCGACCTCGCCTATGTCGGCGTCGTCGACGGCCATGACGTCGGCGCCCTGCGTCGGGCTCTGAGCGGCGCCCTTGACGCCAACCGGCCGGTCGTCGTTCACATCCAAACGGTCAAGGGCAAGGGCTTCGAGCCCGCCGAGGAGGGGGGTCTCGAGGGGATGGAGAAGTGGCACGCTGCGAAGCCGGGCTCGATCGTCAACGGCAAGCCCGCCCCGAAGACCAGCACGACGGCGGCCACAAATACCGCCGCCGGATCTAAGCCGGTCCCGGTCCGCGAGTCGGACTCGCCCGAGAAGATCGAGAAGCTCGAGAAGCCGCCGCCGAAGGCGCCGCCCCAGTACACGGCGGTTTTCGCGGACGCCCTGGTTGCCGAGGCGAAGGTAGACCCGCGGGTGATCGGGATCACCGCGGCGATGGCGGGGGGGACCGGCCTCAACAAGCTCCACGAGGCGCTGCCCGAGCAGTACTACGACGTCGGCATCGCCGAGCAGGACGCGGTCCTGTTCGCCTCCGGACTCGCCCTTCAGGGG
This sequence comes from uncultured Solirubrobacterales bacterium, assembly GCA_963818205.1. Classification (GTDB taxonomy): domain Bacteria; phylum Actinomycetota; class Thermoleophilia; order Solirubrobacterales; family 70-9; genus CAVVYV01. The sequence continues at coordinate 281,511 of CAWFRG010000004.1, read as the reverse complement.
GCGAAGCCGGTCTGCGCGATCTACTCGACCTTCCTCCAGCGCGCCTTCGACCAGCTCGTCCACGACGTCTGCCTCCAGAGCCTGAACGTAGTCTTCGCCATGGACCGCGCCGGCCTCGTCGGCGACGATGGCCCCACACACCAGGGCGCCTTCGACATCTCCTACTTCCGGCCGCTGCCGAACGTGGTGGTGATGGCGCCGCGCGACGAGGCGATGCTGGTCCACATGCTTCGCACCGCGCTCGCCTACGACGACGGCCCGATCGCCTTCCGCTATCCGCGGGGGACCGCGGAGGGCGCTCCGATGCCGGACGAGCCGAAGGAGATCGAGATCGGCAAGGGGGAGTACCTGCTGCCGGGCGAGCGGGTGGCGCTGCTCGGCTACGGCTACGGCGTCCAGGTGGCGCTACGCGCCGCCGAGATCCTCCGTAACCGCGGCCTCGAGCCGACCGTCGCCGATGGACGCTTCGCGAAGCCACTCGACGCAGAGCTCACCGAGAGGCTCGCCGCCGACCACGAGCTCCTGGTGACGGTCGAGGAGAACGTCCTCCCCGGCGGCTTCGGCTCGGCGGTGCTCGAGCACCTGGAGGACGCCTTCGCGGAGCGAGACGACGAGCGCGCCCGGGTGATGCGGATCGGTCTCCCGGACCGCTACGTCCAGCACGGCAAGCCGGCGATCCTCCGCGACGAGGTCGGCTTCACCGGTGAGGACGTCGCCGAGCGGATCCTCGCCTCCCTCGGCACCCGCGAGAAGATCTTCCGCTAGACCACCACCCGCGACGGTAGGGTCGCGATCAGCCCCAGGACGCCTCGATCATGGGGCGGAGGCTGGTGGTCAGGATCCGCATGCGCCTTGGACGGGTGACCGTGAACAGCACTACGTCGGCGACCTCGTCCGCGGTCAGCATGCCCTCGAGCTCGGGGTCGCCCTTTTCACGGCCCGTCCCGATTGCGAAATTCGTCTTCACGCCGCCGGGACAGATGCAGGTGGCTCGCACACCCCGCTCGCGCAGTTCGTGGTCGAGGGCGCGCGTGAAGCCCAGCTGGCCGAACTTCGACGCGTTGTAGGCGGCCTCGCCGGGAAAGGCGCGGAGGCCGGCCACGCTTGCAAGGGAGAGGAAGTCCCCCTCGCCCGCCGCGATCAGGTGGGGCAGCGTCGCCGCCGCCGTGTAGAGAGTGCCCTTGAGGTTCACGTCGATCATCGCCTCGAGCCGCTCCGGGTCGAGTTCGAGGAACGGCCCGTAGGCCCCCACGCCCGCGTTCGCGACGACGATGTCGAGGTGGCCAAAGCGTTCGACGACGGCGTCCGTGGCGGTGCCGACCGCGCTCCGATCGCGGACGTCGCAGGTCAAGCCGAGCGCACGCTCGAGCCCGAGGTCGTCGCCTCGCCGGGAGAGCAGTCCGACCGAGGCGCCGGCCTCGTGCAGCTTGCGCGCCACCGCCGCGCCGATACCACCGCTTGCACCGGTGACGAGCGCGACCTTGCCTTCCAGTTCCATGGTGTCCTCCGTTCGACTGGTAACGGCTCCAATCTATGCCGCTTCAGGCCGACGGAGTCAGCAGCCGCGGAGCGGCTTCACCGAACCGCTACGAGGCGTTGGCGAATCGCGCCAGCGGTGGCAGGCGGCGGAAACTGCGGAAGCCGGCGAGGAGGCGCGGGGCCAGGGCGATCGCTGAGATGTCGAAGAGGACGTAGATGCTCGCGATCCCGCTCGGCGGGTTCCCGGCGGGCAGCGGGGTGCCGGGGGCGGTCTGCGCCCAGTGCCAGGCGCCGATCGAGGTGCCGTAGACCTCGAGGAAGGCGACGATCAGGAAGACGCCCGCGTACAGCGTGGGGGCGCGGCCGCGGGCGAGCACGTAGATCAGCAGGGCGCCAGAAAGGGCGCCGAGGACGTCGGTGCGCCCGAGCGCGACCAGGCCGGCCGCGGCCCAGATTGCGACCACGGCGCCGACCGCGAGCAGGAAGGTCCGCCGGTGACGCCGCACCAGCGCGGACTGGCTGATCGCGAGGCCGCCCAGGTAAACGAGTCCGTGGCCGGGAGGGACGAAGGCGGGGAGGTTCTCGAGGCGGTAGGTGTAGGCGCCGAGGATCACCGACCCCAGGATCTCCGCCGCGGTCGCTACGAGGACCACGAGCGCCACCCGCGCGCGCTGGTCGGCGCCGAGCGGGGCGCAGGAGGCGATCAGGACCAGCCAGGTCGCCGCTCCGAGGGCGAGCTGCGCCGTGAGGCCGGAGAAATGATCGAGCGCGAGAAAGCCGGCGATCACCGCCAGGACCAGACATGCGAAGAGGAGGGGCCGGCTCGGCCCCTCCTCTTGCTCCCTAGGTTCCGGACCCTCCTCCGTGATGCCGGTTCCTTCCCCTTTTCCGGTGCGGCGTCCTGCCCGTATGGCGGGCGGTGTTCATTATGCGCATCCGGGACCGATCTGGATCACCCGGAAATGCGGAATCTTTGATCAGGCGGGGACCCGCCGCCGCGCCTCCGGGTGCCTGGCGCCGGTCGGCAGCGCTGCGGGCGGCTCGGTGAGCGGCCGCGAGCAGAGCATCTGGTAGACCGAGGTGTTGCCGACCTCGAAGCCGTTTCGGGCGGCACGTAGATAGAGGCGCCAGACCCGCAGCCGCTCGGTCCCCGCCAGCCGCTCCGCTTGTTCGACGTTCTGATCGAGGCGCTGGGTCCAGTGGCGAAGCGTCTCCGCATAGTCGGTGTGGAGGTTCTCGACGTGGAGGGTCTCGAACCCGGCCCGCTCCAGAGACGCGAGCATCCGGGAGAGGTTGAGAAGCTCGCCATCCGGGAAGACATAGCGGTTTGAGAACTCGCCGCCGATGTGGACGCCGTGCTTCTCGGCGGGGACCCGGACGATGCCGTGGTTGAGCACCCGGCCGTCCCGCTTCAGCACCCGCTCGATCTGGCGGCCGTACTCGTCCGCCTGCGACTCTCCGACGTGCTCGACCATGCCGATGCTGGCGACCGCGTCAAAGCTGTCATCGGCGAGGTCGCGGTAGTCGGCGACCCGGATCTCGACCTGATCGCCGACCCCGGCCTCGCGGGCTCGCTCGGCGGCGAGCTCGGCCTGGGGCGGGGACAGGGTGATCCCAAGCGCCGAGACGCCGTGCTCGCGGGCGGCGTGGATCACGAGGCTGCCCCAGCCACAGCCGATGTCGAGCATCCGCTGACCGGGTTCGAGCTCGAGCTTCTGGCAGATCAGCTCGAGCTTCGCCGCCTGCGCCTCCTCGAGGGTCTCTGTTCCCTCCTCGAATAGCGCGCAGCTGTAGGTCATCGACTCGTCGAGGAAGAGGGCGAAGAACTCGTTGGAGACGTCGTAGTGGTGGCGGACCGCTTCGGAGTCGCGGCGCTTGCTGTGCCGCGAGCCGTGCGGCCGGAGCTCGGCGGCGGGCGGCTGGGGGAGGCGGCGCAGCCCGATCGCGCGCAGCACGGCGGTTCCCAGACGGAGCTTGGCAATCGGACCCAGGGAGGGCGCCTGCCAGCGGCCGAGGAGGGCGATCACCCCGTCGAGGTCGTCGACGTCGACCTCGCCGGTGACGTAGGCGCGCCCGAGCCCAAGCTCGCCCGGCGCCCTGAGGATGTGCCCGAGGGCGTCCGGGGAGCGGAAGGTGATCGTCGAGCCCGCCCTGGTCGCCTCGACCCGGTTGCCGTCCCAGAACCGCAGCTCGAACGGGCGGTCCGGAAGGGCGGCCTCGATCGCGGCACAGAGTGGTGCGGTCGACCTTGAAGCGATGATCCGCAGCCTAACGCCAAGGAGCCCATTTCGATCCCGACGGGCGCGGGGGATAGGGTTGCGCGCGGTGGCCAGCGACGCCAGTGAGCAGCCGATCGGGCGAGGCACCTGGCTTGCGTTGATCGCGATGGGGATCGCGGTTTTCGTTCTCGCCAACGACTTCTCGGCGATCAACGTCGCCATTCCTCAGATCGAAGAGGACTTCGAGACCGACGTCTCCACTGCGCAGTGGGTGGTCAACGCCTACGCCCTCACCTTCGGCGTGCTGATCGTCACCGGCGGCCGCCTCGCCGACCTCTTCGGCCGCCGCCGCGCCTTCTTCGTCGGCTCCGCGATCTTCGCGACCATGTCGCTCTCGGGCGGTGTCGCCCAGACCGAGGCCTGGCTGATCGCGAGCAGGGTGCTGATGGGCATCGGCGGCGCCCTGATGTGGCCGGCGATCCTGGGCATGACCTACGCGGCCCTGCCCGACGCCCGCGCCGGCCTGGCAGGCGGTCTGATCCTCGGCGCCGCAGGCATCGGCAACGCAGCCGGACCCCTGATCGGCGGCGTCCTCACGGACGCCCTCAGCTGGCGCTGGATCTTCTTCCTCAACCTGCCGGTGACCGCGTTCGCCGTGCTGGTCACCTGGCGGGAGGTTCACCAGCCGCGGCCTCAGCCCGTCGACACGAAGATCGACTACCCCGGAATCATCAGCATCTCCGTCGGCCTGGTTGCCCTGCTGCTCGCGTTCGACGAGGTGATCAAGTACGGCTGGGGCGACCCGCGGATCGTCGGGCTGCTCGCGCTCTTCGTGCTGATGCTCGTGTTCTTCTTCTTCGCCGAGCGGCGCGCGCTGACCCACGCCCTCGTCCCCGCGGCGGTGATGCGAAACCGAGACTTCGCCTACGCGTGCGCCGCGATCCTGCTGATGTCGGCGGTTTTCTTCGCGTCGATGCTCTACCTGCCGCAGTTCATGCTCAAGACGCTCGGCTTCTCCCCGATCGAGGCGGGTCTGGGGATGCTGCCGATGATGGCCACCTTCGCCGCGATCTCGTTTGCCTCGGGCACGCTCTATGAGCGCTTCGGGCCGAAGCCGCTCGCGATCGTGGGCTCGCTCTGCATCACCGTCGGCCCGGGGCTGATCGCGGCCTTCGTCTCGGAGGAGAGCTATGGAGCGATCGTGCCCGGCCTGGCCCTGATGGGCCTCGGGATCGGGCTCTTCTACCCGACGGCAACGACCGCCGGGGTGACCGCGCGTTGAGGAGGCCCAGCGAAGCCTTGCCGGGGCGATCGTCTACATGTTCCAGATCGCCGGCGGCTCGGTCGGCCTGGGGCTGACCACGACCGTGCTGGTCGAGTCGGGCGACGGCAACTTCGTCGAGGGCCTCGAGGCGGCCTTCCGCCTCGACGCGTTCCTCGCCCTCGGGGGCTTCCTGATCTCCGTATTCCTGATCGGAGGCAGACCGCATCTCGCAGGGCTGTCGCACCGGCTGCTCGCCGGCCACTCCCCTCGCGGGCACGGTCCCTAGCCGAGACCGTTCACGAGGCCGGAGACCGAGGCTCGTGATCGGGCTACTCCGACAGCCCGGCGGCTTCGAGGGCTTCCGCAGCCGTTGTGTAGAGGGTCATGCTGCTGATCTTGTCGCCCTCTATCTCGTAGAGGACCACGTAGCGGTCCTCCAGCTCGATCCCGCTCCCCTTGCCGCGGCCGTGCTGGGTGGTGACCACGCACACCTGGCTGCCGAGGTCACGCATCTCCTCGATCGTCTCGCGCCATTGTTCCCAAGCTCCCACCCACTGAGCGGTCATCGCGTTGAGCTCCTCGCGACCGTGGCCGATACCGCCATCCACCCGCACCGACGCGTCGAACATCACCTCTGGATCGAAGTAGGCCAACGCTCCCTCGGCATCGCCAGCATGGAACGCCTCGTACATTCGCCGCACGATCTCGACGTTCTCCTGCGACATCGCCCACGCAGTATCTCGCGCGTGGAGGGTGCCTTCCCTTGAAGAAGTAGGTCTCTCGCGCCGGCGGTGGGGGCGTTCAGCCTGTCGCCGCTTCGACGCGCCTGTTAAGCGCCCTGCGCACATCCTCGCGTGCCTGCATGCGCGCCCAGCACGCCGGGCAGGAGCACTCGGGGATCGTGAGTCCAGTGTGCTCGCATCGCCGGGGTTGGTGACGTTCCGTGAGGATTCGGCTCCGGTTGCGCATCTCGCGCCTCCCTTTCGTCTCGTCGGCGGCTGGACGTCCACCGTTTCCTTATCGATACGGATGGCTACGAGGTCCGGATGAGGTCAGTCGGAAAGTTCGAGAGAGCCCAAAAGCGATTCAGGAATACATGGGGACAGGCAAGCCAATAGAAACGACCCGCCGGGGCGGGCCGTTCCTGGGGTACTACAGGGAGGAGAGAACAGGCGCGCACCGCAGCGCAAGCGCAAACCCGCATGGGCAAGCGGAATCTGCACCCGCACGGACCCGTATGGACCCGTGGAAATCATGTCTGACTGGCGAACAACTGGCGAACAACAACCATCCGCGCCGACTGCGACCGTCCCGATCGTGACACCGGAAGAGCAGCTCTATGCGTTGCGCGAAAGACACCGGCGCCTCGAGGTGGCGGCTCGAGCGGTGATCGAGGACGCACGATCGGCAGCCGGCGATGGGGACCAGGCCCTGGTTCATACCTTCCTACTGCGCCGGGTGATGCGGGAGCTCGACGGGGAGCCGCAGCCCTCTGGCTTCGCCACGATGAGCGTGTCCTGAGCCGCTACCCAGGGGGGGTGAGGTCGATCTCTGAAAATCGCGTTTGTGCAGCAGAGCCCGGCTCAGAAACGTTTCTCCCCGATGTTCCTTAGGGACGATCTGAGATGAGACCGAAACGCCCGAGGCTCAAAACCTCACTACAGGGCTACGGCACCCACCACCAGGCCCTACGGAAGATCTGGGCGCCGCAGGTCGCCGCCGGCGTGGTGATGCCCTCGAAGCCGCCGGGCTGCGGGAGTAGGCGATGTCGGAGGAGGAACGTTGTTCTCCGCGTTCTCCTGGGTCGTCGCCTATGCAGTATCCCGCGGCGGAGAGCGTCAGGCCGCTCCAGGCCGTCACGTTCGAGTTCGACTGATGATCCGCGACGGCTGAGCCCGTTAGGGAGCTCCGAGGAGCGGCGGCTTCACGCCGCCCGACAGGGCGACCTCAGCGGACCCGCAGAGCGGCCATGGCCCGGCGAAGCCAATGCTTTGGCTTCGGCGCCAGAGGACGCTTCCAAACGTGTCGGTCGCGGTATGCATGCTCGCGCATGTGGTGGTCCATGTTGCTCACCATGAAGTGGGGGTTGTGCACCTGGGGCCTCCCTCTTTCAGGCTCTCGCGAAGGTTCTCATCTGGAGTCGTGAACCTCGGCATAGTCGTCGGCCTCGCGCGCCAACTCCTGCTCAAGCTTGCGGTCCACTGCTGCCCACTCTCGGGCCTCACGCAGTTCCTCGGCTCGCTGGTCGTGCCGACTGTGCTCGCGCAACCAGCGCGGGTGTTCGCGGTCGCCAAACTCCATCAGACCACCGTCCTCACGCCAACCACTCCACCGGCCGGTCCTACGAAAAGCGCGAAGGCCACCATCTAAACCGTCCACCTGCTGGCCAACGGCCTCGCCGTCCTACGAAAACCACGAAGGCTTTCATCTGGAGACTCCCCTCCCCACCCCTGTCATGGTCCGATACGCGCGGCGCGCGCACGGGTTCTGTCTCAACCCTATGCGTCAGCTGGCGGTTCGTACAAGGGGATTAGTGGGACCAATCCGCAGGGAAAATCGGGGGCGGATGGCTTGACCCCGACCGCCGCACGGCAGTATTGCTTTGCATGGAAAGGAGCGCTTTTCGAGCTGGCGGTGACCGCTTGTGGGTGACGCGCTCTTTCCGGACAACAACGTTGTTGGTACAGGGACGTTGCAAAGGAACCGCGGGTCTGGCAGCTCGCAGCATTTGAGGAGGAAGAATGGACTTCGTCAGTCTCTTGGGCGCCCGCATCCGCGGACCTCGTCTCTTCGGCATGGCGGGGGCGTTGGCGGTTGTGCTTGCACTCGTTCTGATCAACTGGCCGAGTGGGGCCACCGCCGCCGTCGGGCCGACCGACCTGTCGCTGACCAAGAGCGACAGCCCCGACCCGGTCGCGGTGGGAGGCACGCTGACCTACACGATCCAGGTGACGAACCCGAATCCTTCGGGCGGAAACGACGCCTCCAACGTCGTGGTGACCGACACCCTGCCGTCGCAGGTGGACTTCGTCTCGGCGACCGGTGGCACCTGTCAGCGGTCGGGCAGCAAGGTGACCTGCGATCTCGGCCAGGTGAACGCCGCGACCACCGCCACGGTGACGATCGTGGTCAAGCCGAAGAAGGAGGGCACGCTCTCCAATACGGCCAGTGTGGCCAGTCCAGACGACGCGGTCCTGGCCAACAACTCGGCCACCGCCACAACCACGGTGACCAAGGCAGCGAAGGGCAAGGGGAGCTGCGCGACCCCGACGATCACCGGCACGGCTGGCGACGACACGATCGTGGGCACCGCCGGTGCCGATGTGATCGTCGCCCTGGCGGGCAACGACCAGGTGTTCGCCGGCGGCGGCAAGGACCTGGTCTGCGCCGGTGCGGGCGCCGATCTGGTCGTCGGAGGTTCCAGCGGCGACACCCTGATCGGTGGCGGGGGCGCGGACACGCTCAAGGGCAATGACGGCGGCGATCTGCTGAAGGGCAAGAACGGTCGTGACCGTCTCCGCGGTCAGGCCGGGAATGACGTCCTGAAGGGCGGCAAGAAGCGCGACAGCTGCAAGGGCGGAGCCGGCCGCGACACCCTGAACAGCTGCCCGTAGCGCTCAGTCAGCTATAGCGACAGGCAGCGGTGCCAGCGGCTCCCTCGGGGCCGCTGGAACGCGCCTGCGCGAGGCGAGCCAGCTCCTTCTAGATGAAGCCGAGCAGTGCCCTCGCCTCCGTGCAGTGACTGAAGAGAGCGCTCCGACGCCGACGAGCAGCACGTCGGTGACCGATGTGCACGATGCGCGGACGCCATGCCGCGGGCAGGCGATCCCGAGGTCGGGACCATCGCTTGCCATGTCTTGCCTCTCCCGTGACGACAAGCTCGTTCGCTTCTCTCCTCGACCTCGACAGGACTCGAGCCCTCGAGGCCGCCGGGCTGCGGCGTCGGCGGTGCTCGGAGGAGGACGACGGAGATCCGGCGTCGGCCGCTCTCGACGCGCTCGACCGGGGCGACTTCGACGCCACGCTCAGGACGTCGGCTACCGCCAAGTCAACGTGCTGGATCTTGCGTGCCGGCATGTCTTCCCGCAAACCCTAGGGGCATCCAGGCCGCAATCAGGAACTTTTACTCCGAGAGCTCGGCGGGTTCAATGGACGAGTCCAGGTCCAGGTAGTCGCGCTGTCGAAGGATCCTGTCCTCGCGCATCTCGAAGTCATCAAAGAACCGCTGGCGTATCTCGACGCCGCTCGTGCGATCACGATCGCTGGTGCTGATCGCAGCGCTGAGTGCTCGGCACCATCGGTGATCTCCTCGACCTCGACGCGAAGCTGCTCCAGGCCTCGGCCAGCGTTCTATCCACTCGATCAGCGCCTCGTGGCCGCGAATCGCGTCGATCTCCTCAACCGGCATGATCACGTTCGGTCGAATAGCTCAGGACACGGGTGTCGTTCGTCGGGGCGCAGACTGCACGAGGCGTAGTGGGACGGGCTCGTCGACACCTGCGTGTGTACCGTCGAGCTACGCAAGGTCGCGCATCGTGCAGCCTTCTGCCAGTTTCAAGCAGCGGAAGAAGCCCTCGAAGCCGCCGGGCTGCGGGAGTAGCGGCTCGGTATCGCTTTGGACGAAAAGCGGTTACTTGGCCCACGACTGGCGAACAGACTGGCGAACAGCGGCCCTCGGAAACCGGGGGCCGCTCGCATTGTCAGGCGAAACCCCTGCAAACGCCCCAATAGAAACGACCCGCCGAGGCGGGCCGTTCCTGGGGTACTACAGGGAGGAGAGATATGTGTGCTGCTCTGTCTGTGGGAGGTAGGCGGTTAAGCCCCGAGCGGGCGACTGAACCGTGTTGAAGCGGTCAGCGCCAGATGCGCGGAGCCGAACCCGACCAAAAAGACTGTTGCCACGAGGTCCCCGACGATCCCTGCCGCAATCCCGACTGCGATCGTGATCACGGCAAGCGAGTAGTCGAAACCGGCGTGCGCGGTCAGCGGGAGGTTGTTGCCCCGCTGGGGATCGCCGTATACGGAGAGGGCGAGTCCGATCAGGGCCACCCCCAGCGCGATGCTGAGAGCACCTGTCAGGTAGCCGAAGCCAAGCGCGAAGGGCGCGACGATCAGCAGGGGGGCGGCGACGACCTCGAGGGCCGCGTGGAGTTGGATCGGTATCGCTCGTAGGACACTCATGGCTGATTCAGGGTACGAACGTATGTGCGATCCGTGTGTGAGGGCGATCACAGAGCCCCGCAGCGAAAGCCCCGCTGAGCTCGCATGGGAGCAGTTAAGTTTCGCCCGTGAGCCGCAGGCGCGCCGACACCCTGCTCGCCGAGCGTGGCCTGGCCGCGTCCCGCTCGGCTGCCGCCGCCTCGGTGCGGGCCGGGCGGGTGCGCCTCGGCCGCGACGGCCCCGAGGTCTCGAAGCCCGGGCAGCTCCTGCCCGAGGACGCCGAGCTCGTGGTCGCAGCAGGACCGGGAGTTCGTCTCCCGCGGTGGCATCAAGCTCGCCAATGCGCTTCGGGCGCTGCCGGTTGGGGTGAAGGGGCGCCGCTGCCTCGATATCGGCGCCTCGACCGGCGGCTTCACCGACTGCCTGCTGCGAGCGGGCGCCGAGGCGGTGGTGGCGCTCGACGTCGGCTACGGGCAGCTCGACTGGCGCCTGCGCCAGGACCCACGGGTGATCGTGATGGAGCGCGTCAACGCGCGGAATCTGACCCCGGACGAGCTTCCCTGGCGGCCCGGTCTGATCACGGTCGACGTCTCCTTCATCTCCCTCGCCAAGCTGCTCGGCGCAATCGTCGCGGTCGCCGGCGAGGACCTCGACCTGCTGGCGCTGGTGAAGCCGCAGTTCGAGCTCGGCCCGGAGCGAGTTGGCAGCGGCGGTGTGGTTCGGGACCCCGAAGCGCGGCGCGACGCGCTGCGGGCGGTGGCCGAGTCCGCCGACTGCCGCGGGGCTGGTGGTCCGCGGCTTCGCCTCCTCCGGGCTGCCCGGTCCGAAGGGCAACCTCGAAACCTTCATCTGGTGCGCGCGCTCGGGAAACTCGGTCGACCTTGAGGCCGCGATCCGCGAGGTGGAGCCGTGAAGACAGCGGTGCTGGTTACCCACACGTATCCCGACGCCGCCACCGAGGCGGTCGCCGAGGCGACCAGGGTCGCGCGCGAGTACTCGGTCGAGCTGGTCGCGTCGCCCGACGAGCGAAGGAAGCACGGAGAGGCGGTGACCGATCTCGAGCAGGTCGAGGAGATGCCGAAGCGCCCCGAAGTCTGCCTGGTCCTCGGCGGCGACGGCAGCATCCTCTACGCGCTCAGGCACTACGCCGGGACGGGAGTGCCGGTCTTCGGCGTCAACTTTGGCACCGTCGGCTTCCTGGCGGCGGTCGAGCGCGATCAGCTGGGGGACGGGCTGCGAAGAGCGTTCACCGGCGACTTCGAGGTGTTGGACCTGCCCGGGCTGGAGGCCGAGGTGGACGATGGGCCGCCGGTGGCGCTCAACGACGTCTCCTTTCTGCGGCGTCCCGAGGGCCGGGTCGCCGAGCTCTCCTACCGGATCGCAGATGAGGAGGTGGGGAAGGTGCGCTGCGACGGCCTCGTCGCCGCGACTCCGGCGGGATCCACTGGCTACAACCTCGCGAACGGCGGCCCGATCCTCGCCTGGGGGGTGAAGGGATACGTGGTCAGCTTCATCGCCCCGCACACGCTCACCACGCGGGCTCTGGTGGTGGCGCCGATGGATGGCCTGCATGTTGGGAACGCCGCCGGTCGCGAGCCGGTCGAGCTCTCCATCGACGGCGAGGCGAGCGGGGTGCTCGAGCCGGGGGAGGAGATGGAGATTCGCTTCCGAGAGGGGGTCGGCTCACTGGCACAGCTTCCGGGCGCGAACTTCTACCACCGGATCCGCGAGAAGTTCGGCCGCCTGGCGCAGTAGGCGAGCCGTTTCGCCGGGATTCGGGCGGCTGCGGGCCGGCCGGGATCAGGCGACTTGCGATCATCTGTCGATCAATTCCACCCCTGCGAACGGAGGCGGCTGATGGCCCGGAAGTGGTGGACCCTGCTGGCGACCTGCGTGGCGATGTTCATGCTCCTCCTGGACATCACCATCGTCAACGTCGCGCTCCCTGAGATCCAGAGGGACCTCGACGCGAGCTTCAGCGACCTCCAGTGGGTGGTCGACGCCTATGCGCTGACGCTCGCTTCGCTGCTGCTCACTGCCGGGTCGCTCGGCGACCGGATCGGGCGGCGCCGGGTCTTCACGATCGGCTTCGGGATCTTCACCGTCGCCTCGCTCGCCTGCGGGCTCGCCACCGATCCGACGATGCTCAACCTCTTCCGCGCGGTCCAGGGGATCGGCGCCGCAGGGATGCTCGCCACCACCCTGGCGCTGATCGCCCAGGAGTTCCACGGCCCCGAGCGGGCGACCGCCTTCGGGATCTGGGGCGCGACGATCGGCGGCGCGGTCGCGATCGGCCCCCTGGTGGGCGGGGTGCTCACCGACGGCCTCGGCTGGGAGTGGATCTTCTTCGTCAACGTCCCGATCGGGATCGCGGCGATCGCGCTCACCCTGAACAAGCTGGCCGAGTCTCGGGCTCCCGACGCGGAGCCGGTCGACTGGCCCGGGGCCGCCACCTTCTCCGCCTCGCTCTTCCTGCTCGTCTTCAGTCTCGTCCGAGGGAATCCCGAAGGCTGGTCGAGCTTCCAGATCGAGGCTTCGCTGATCGGCGCCGCTGTGCTGATGCTCGCCTTTGTCGCGATCCAGATGCGCTCCAGCCATCCGATGCTGGAGCTGTCTCTCTTCCGCAAGCCCGCCTTCGTCGGGGTCTCGCTGGTCTCCTTCGCCCTGCACTCGGGGATGTTCGCGATGTTCCTCTACCTCACGATCTACATACAGAGCGTGCTCGGCTTCGACGCCGCTCGAGGCGGGCGTCCGCTTCCTCCCGATCACCCTGCTCTCCTTCTTCGTCGCTCCGGTCGCGGGAAGGCTGCTCACCCGGATCCCCGCCAGGATCTTCTTCGGGCTCGGTCTGGGCCTGATCGGCCTCGGCCTGATCCTGATGCACGGGCTGACGGTCGACTCGGAGTGGACGGCGCTGCTCGCCGGCTTCCTCCTCGCCGGGGTCGGGATCGGGATGGTCAATCCCGCGATCGGCTCGACCGCGGTCGGGGTGGTGGCCCCGGCGAAGGCGGGGATGGCGTCGGGGATCAACAACACCTTCCGGCAGGTCGGGATCGCAACCGGGATCGCCGGCGCTGGGGGCGGTGTTCCAGAGCGAGATCGCCTCCCGGCTCCCCGGCACCGGGTCGAGCGACGCCGCCCAGGCGATTGCCTCGGCGGGCCCCGGGGCCGCGTCGCAGGGCGGGCCGCAGGCGGTCGATGCCGCCCGGGAGGCCTTCGTCGCCGCCTTCAACGAGATCCTCCTGATCGGGGCGATCATCGCCTTCGCCGGCGCTGTGTTCGGCCTCTTCCTCACCCGGGAGCGCGACCTGGTCACCCAGGGCGCGCCCGAGGAGGCGATCCCTGAAGGAGAGCCGGCGGCGGCCTGAGCTCAGCCGTCGAGGACTGAATCCGTCGGCCCCCGTCGTTAGAACGGGTGGCTGATGCTGCTTGAGCTCCGGATCGAGAACCTGCTCCTGATCGAGCGCGCCGAGCTCCGCCTCGGCCCGGGCCTGAACGCGATCACCGGCGAGACCGGGGCCGGGAAGACGATCCTCGCTCACTCGTTCGACCTGATCATGGGTGGAAAGGCGAGACCGCAGATCGTCCGGCCGGGCGCCGAGGAGGCCTACGTGGAGGGAGTGTTCGAGCTTCCCGAGGGGATGCTCGACGATCCCGACCTGGCCGAGATCGCCGCGCGGCTCCCGGACGACCCCGGCGAGCTCGCCCTCGGGCGCCGGGTCTCGGCCTCCGGCCGGACCACCGCCTTCGTTCAGGGCCGGATCGCCTCGGCGCCGGAGCTGCAGGCGATCGGCGGCCGCCTGCTCGCCTTCTACGGCCAGCACGAGCATCGCAAGCTCACCCTCTCGAGCGCCCAGCTCGAGACCCTCGACGGCTTCGCCGGCGTGGAGCACCTCGATCGCCGCCGCGGCTATCGCGACGCCCATGCCGAGGTGATCCGCTTGGAGCGGGAGCTGATGGCGATCCGAGAGCGCGAGGGTGCCAGGGAGCGCGATCTCGACATCCTCCGCTACGAGCTGGAGGAGATCGAGGCAGCCAGGCTCGATCCCGCCGAGGAGGCCGAGCTCGTCCCCGAGCGGGAGCGCCTCCGCCACGCCGAGGCCCTGCGCGGCGCGGCCTCCGAGGCGCTCGGCGCGGTCGCGGGTTCCGGAGAGGAGGGCGGCGGCGCGGAAGCGATTGCACTCGCCGAGGCGGCCCTCGCCGCCCAGGACGGGATCGACCCCGGGCTCGACAAGCTCGGGGAGCGGACCCGGGCGCTGACCGTCGAGCTGCGGGAGCTGGCGGCGGAGCTTCGTGCCTACGCCGATGGAATCGAGGCCGAGCCTGGCCGCCTGCAGCAGGTCGAGGAGCGCCTCGAGGCCATCGATCGCCTGAAGCGCAAGCACGGCGGCTCGATCGAGTCGGTGCTCGCCCACGCCGAGCACTGCCGCGCTGAGATCGAGGGGATCGAGGGGGCCGGCGAGCGCACCGAGGAACTCGAGCGAACCCACATCAAGGCCGCCCGTCGCCGGACGGAGCTCGCAGCCCAGCTGAGCGAGGTGCGAGCGAAGGCGGCGCGGAAGCTGCAGAAGCGGGTGGCGGAGGAGCTCGACCAGCTGGCGATGGAAGGCGCGAAGCTTGCGGTCAACCTCGAGCCGCATCCGGAGGGGTTTGGGGCGCACGGCCAGGAGAGGGTCGAGTTCCGGGTCGCGACCAATCCGGGAATGCCGGTCTCGCCGCTTCGCGACGCCGCCTCGGGCGGCGAGCTCTCACGGGTGATGCTCGCGCTCGCCGGGCAGGGAGCTCGCGGCGGCGCTGCCACCTACGTGTTCGATGAGATCGACTCGGGGATCGGTGGCAACACCGCGCGGGCGGTCGGGGAGCGGCTTCGGGCCCTCGGCGAGGAGCGGCAGGTGCTCTGCATCACCCACCTGCCCCAGGTCGCGTCGGTCGCCGGCGCGCACTTCCGGATCGAGAAGAGGGTCGGCGGCGGCCAGACGACTGCCGAGGTCGAGCGCGTCGACGGAGACGAGCTCGTCGCCGAGATCGTCCGGATGCTCGGCGCCGACCGGGGCGACGAGACCGCCAGCCGCCACGCCCGGGAGCTGCTCGAGGCGGCGTAGCCCGGCTCGGAAATCCTCCCCGCGCGTGCGATCTTCGGGGAGTTTCGGCCGGTCTCTGCCGCGATCGAGCGGGTTCCGCTCTGCCAGCGACTAGACTCGCTCGGCAGAGTCAATTGAGTTCTCCTCGACCCGGCGACACCCGATTTCTCTTTGTAACCGGGGGAGTGGTGTCCTCTCTCGGCAAGGGGATCGCCTCCGCCTCGATCGGTCGGCTCCTCGTCAGCCGCGGCTTCCGGGTCCAGCTGCAGAAGTTCGACCCCTACATCAACGTCGACCCGGGGACGATGAGCCCCTTCCAGCACGGCGAGGTCTTCGTCACCGAGGACGGCGCCGAGACCGACCTCGACCTCGGCCACTACGAGCGCTTCACCGACGAGAACACCTCGCGCGCCTCCAACGTCACCGCGGGCGCCGTCTACAACTCGGTGATCCGCCGCGAGCGCCGCGGCGACTACCTCGGCGCCACCGTCCAGGTGATCCCCCACATCACCGACGAGATCAAGAACCGGATCCTGATCGTCGCCGAGTCCCAGGCGGTCGATTTCGTGATCACCGAGATCGGCGGCACCGTCGGCGACATCGAATCGCTTCCCTTCCTCGAGGCGATCCGCCAGCTCTACACCGACCTCGGTCCGAAGCGCTGCATGTTCATCCACCTCACCCTGGTCCCCTATGTGGGCCACGCCGGCGAGATGAAGACGAAGCCGACCCAGCACTCGGTCAACGAGCTGCGCAGGATCGGGATCCAGCCGCACGCGCTCCTCTGCCGGGCCGAGCAGGGGCTCGACCGCGAGATCCGCCGCAAGATCGCCCTCTTCGCCAGCCTCCCCGAGGATGCGGTGGTCTCGGCCCGCGACGTCGACAACACCTACAAGGTGCCGCTCGTCTTCCGGGCCGAGGGGCTCGACGACCTCGTCCTCGATCACTTCGGGGTCGAGGCGGAGGCGCCCGACCTCTCGGAGTGGGAGGAGCTCTGCCGCCGCGCCGACGAGTCGAGGGGCAACAAGGTCCGGATCGCGCTCGTCGGAAAGTACGTGCAGCTCCAGGACGCCTACAAGTCGGTGATCGAGGCGCTCACCCATGGCGGCTGGAAGCACGGGGTGGAGGTCGAGACCGTGCTCGTCTCCGCCGAGGAGGTCGATGAGGAGCAGCTCGAGGGGGCCGACGGGATCCTGATTCCGGGGGGCTTCGGCGAGCGCGGGATCGAGGGCAAGGTCGAGGCGGCGAGGATCGCCCGCGAGAAGGGGATCCCCTTCCTCGGCATCTGCCTCGGAATGCAGATCGCGGTAGTCGAGTTCGCCCGCCACGTCTGCGGCATGGACGGCGCCAACTCGGCCGAGTTCGATCCCGAGACTCCCTATCCGGTGGTCGACCTGCTCCCCGAGCAGAAGGAGGTCTCCGACCTCGGCGGGACGATGCGCCTGGGGGCCGACCCGGTGAAGCTCCACGAGGGAACCCGGGCGCGGGAGATCTTCGGCGAGGCGGTGATCTACAAGCGCCACCGCCACCGCTACGAGGTCAACAACATGCTCCGGCGCCGGCTCGAGGACGAGGGCCTCGTCGCCGGCGGCACCTCGCCGGACGATCGCCTGGTCGAGGTGATCGAGCTCCCCGACCACCCCTTCTTCGTCGCCTCACAGTTCCACCCGGAGTTCAACTCGCGGCCGACCAGGCCCGAGCCGCTCTTCCGCGAGTTCGTCGGCGCCGCCGCCAGGCGCGCGGCCGATCGGGTGGAGCAGCCAACGCCCGAGGTGGACGAAGCGGGTGAGCCGACCGTCGAGCGCCGGTCCGAGTCGGCCGAGGCGCCCACGCGGCGCCGCGCCTAGGCCCGAGCGCCTGCCTTGACGGCCGCTGACCGCGGATGGAGAATGCGGCCAACCCGAATCCGGAGGTAACCATGGCCGAGGCTTGGCGGCTCAAGGGCGACTTCATCGACTTCTGCAAGTGCGCGGTCCCGTGCCCGTGCACCTTCGGTCGGCCGCCAACCGAGGGTGACTGCGAGGGGATCGTCGGCTTCCGATTCCGGGAGGGCAACTACGGGGATGTGGACCTGAGCGGGATCAACGCGGTTGGGCTCATGTACTTCGAGGGCAACATCTGGGACCCGGACGTACGCGCCGAGATGGGGCTGATCATCGACGAGCGCGCTGACGATCGCCAGCGCGAGGCCTTGCAGACGATGTTCGGTGGCCAGGCCGGCGGTTGGCTGCAGCTGTTCGCCGAGAACGTGGTCGGCAAGATGCTCGGCCTCGAGTTCGCCCCGATCGAGCTCGAGATCGACGAGGACCTCGGCTCCTGGCGGCTCAAGGTGGACGGCAAGGCCGAGGGCAGCGCGGAGTTGCTGACCGGGCCGACGAGCGGGGGTCAGCGACTCGCGGTCCACAACCCGCCTGGCAGCGAGGTCGGACCGGGGCAGGGCCCCGCCACATACGGGATCGCATCAACCGACAAGGCCGACGCCTTCGGTCTGAACTGGGAGCGCTCGGGCCGCTCGGCAAAGCACATTCCCTTCGAGTGGTCGAGCGAGGACCAGTTCTAGGGCTGCATTCCGTTCTTCATCTTTCCGCCGGGCGCGGGCTTCATCTCCTCCTTCATCTCGGTCCCGGGCCCGGGCTTCATCTCGTCGCCCATTGACTCACCTTCCATCCCGGGTGCCCCTTGCGCCTCCTCGTCCATCGACTCTTCACCCATCGCTCCGCCGCCGGACCCCTCCTCCATCGACTCCTCCTCCATCGAGCCGCCCTCCATCCCCATCGCCTCCATCGCCGCCTGCGCCTCGGCGGAGTCGGGCTCGGTGAGGCCGGGCACGTCCTCTGGCGCAAAGGCAACCGCGAGCCCGAGGACGACCAACATGGCGGCGATTCCTCGGTTGGCGATCGCCTTCCACGGCAGCAGCTTCTCGGTTGCGATCAGGGCGGCGACGAAGACCATCCAGCCGATGCTCATCACGCCGAGGGCGAACAGCGCCGCCATCAGGCCCCAGCAGCAGCCGACGCACCAGCCGCCGTGCTCGAGCCCCATGCGCAGCGCGCCCAGCCGGCCCGGACGCCAGGCAGTGAGCAGGAACATCATCGGGCTGCGGCAGCGCCGCAGGCAGGCGTCCTTGAGGGGGGTGAGCTGGTAGATCGCCGCGGCGGCGATCACGCCGCCTGCGACATAGGGCCCGGCGCGATCCCAGGCGAGAAAATCCAGTGACAGGGCTTGGCCGGCCTGGATGAGTCCGTAGCCGACCAGGCCCGCGGCGGTCCAGGTCAGCAGATAGCCGCAGACGAAGAGGGCGGTGGTGCCCACCTCGGTCTCCTGTCCGTTTCGGCGCTTGCCTTCCTCGATGCGCGCCTGCATGACCACCATCGGCGCGATCGAGGGGAACATCATCGCCGCCATCATCACCACCCAGGCTGTGACCCAGAAGCCCAGGGTTCCCGGATCGGTGCCCGGGCCCGCATCCATGCCGGCCATCCGATCGTCGGTCACCGCCCAGGCTAGCGCCGCGAGCAGGAAGAGCCCGGAGATCAGGCCCAGCCGGACCACGTCCGGGAGGGGCGGCGCTCGGCTGAGGGACGCTGTCTCCATCGCAGCTAGAGCCTACGAAAGGTTGCTACCCCCTGTGGGCGCTCCCTCGGACATCTCCCTGGCGATCTTGTGGTCGGCGGTTGGCCCCGGCCGCCTGGCTCGGCGTAGGCTTCCGGCTCGTGGAGGCTGCCGACCAGCGATTGCTCGACCGCTTCGTCCGGCTGTGCGAGATCCCGAGCCCCACTGGGCAGGAGCGGACCGTCGCCGACGCGGTGCTCTCGGAGCTGCGCGAGCTCGGGGTGGACGTGAGCGAGGATGGCTCGGCGGAGGCGGCCAGGGCCGCCGCCGGCAACCTGATTGCGCGGGTTCCAGGTAGCGGCGAGCGCTGGCTCTCCTTCTTCGCCCACCTCGACACGGTTCCGCACGAGCGCCCGATCGAGGTGGTCGAGGAGAACGGGGTCTATCGCAGCCGCGGCGAGACCATCCTCGGAGCCGACAACAAGGCGGCGGTCACGGTGCTGATCGAGCTCGCCGCTCGCCACGCGACGGCGCCCCCGCCGGTCGGGTTGGAGCTGATCTTCACCGTCGCCGAGGAGGACGGGCTGCGCGGGGCGAAGGAGCTCGACGTCTCGGAGCTTCGCTCCGCCTACGGGTATGCGCTGGACCACGCCACGCCGATCGGGGAGGTGATCGTCGCCGCCCCGACCTACAAGCGGCTGAAGGCCTCCTTCACTGGCCAGGAGGCGCACTCGGGGATCAACCCCGAGGACGGCCACAACGCGATCGCCGCCGCGGCCGCGGCGATCGTCGGGATGAAGCTGGGCCGCCTCGACGAGGAGACGACCGCCAACATCGGCGTGATCGAAGGGGGAACCGCTTCGAACGTGGTCGCCGGCCACTGCAACCTGCTGGGGGAGGCGCGCAGCATCGACGGCGAGCGCGCCGCCGCGGTGGTGGGGGAGATGGTCGATGCCTGTACCTGGGCCGCCGGCGAGCACGACTGCGACGTCGACGCCCAGGTGAGCGAGATGTTTCGCGGCTACCGCCTCGATCCGTCGGCCGAGCCGGTCCGGCTCGCGTCGGAAGCGCTCCGCGGGCGGGGCCACGAGCCGGCGTTGGTGGCGACCGGCGGAGGCAGCGACGCCAACGCCCTGCTCGCCTCGGGCTTCGAGTGCGTCCTGCTCGCCAACGGCACCGAGGCCAACCACACCTCCGAGGAGCGGGTTAGCGGCGCCGCGATCGTCGAGATGCTGGGGATCTGCGAGGGGATCGTCGAGGAGGCCTCCGCGGCGAAGGCGGCCGCATGAGCGAGGGCGGCGAGCTGAAGCGGGTCGGCGGCAAGCTCGTTTACCGCGGCCCGATCGCATCGGTTCGGATGGACCGCTTCCAGTACCCGGACGGCAGCAAGGACGTTCGCCAAGTCGTCGTCCACCCGGGCGCTGTCTGCATGATCGCCCATGACAACCAGACGCTCTACATGGTCCGGCAGCCGCGCGAGGCCGTCGAGGAGCCCGCCCTGCTGGAGCTCCCGGCCGGGAAGCTCGACGTCGAGGGCGAGACCCCGCTGGAGTGCGCGCAGCGCGAGCTCGCCGAGGAGATCGGCAAGTCGGCGGGGGACTGGCGCCAGCTGAAGAGCTTCTACACGAGCCCCGGCTTCGCCAACGAGCGGGTCCACCTCTTCCTGGCGACGGAGCTCTACGACACCAAGGCCGAGGCCGACTCCGACGAGCGGATCGAGATCGTCGAGTTTCCGCTGAGCGAGCTCGATGAGGCGATCCGGCAGTGCGAGGACGCAAAGTCGCTGGTCGGGCTGCTGACCCTCAGGCAGATGCTCTAGGGCGCGCGGCGGCGGGCCCCCGTGCGGCTCGTCCTTGCGGGTCGGCCCGCCGCGCCGGATGCAGGGACGGCGCCCGACTCGCGGAAGTACTCCGTATGGCCACAATGGCCCCGAAGCGCGCGCCCGAAGAGGCTCATCCCTCGCCGCGATTCGAGGCGCTCGTCCTCGATTTCCTCGCCCACCTCGAGTTCGAGCGGGGGCTCTCCCGCAACACCCTCGCCGCCTACCGCACCGACCTCCTCCAATTCGGGGTCTTTCTCGCCGGTCGCGACCGCGAGGCGACCGCGGCGACCGGGGCTGACCTCTCCGACTTCCTCGCCGAGCTCGCCCAGGGCAACGGCCGCCCCCCCTGTTCGACCGCGACCGTCCACCGGAAGGCCGCCTGCCTTCGTTCCTTCTACCGCCACCTGCGACGCGAGGAGGTGGTCGAGGACGACCCGGCGGCCCGGCTGGAGGCGCCGCGGCGGGGGAAGAAGCTGCCGGAGGTGCTCAGCTACGCCGAGGTCCAGAAGCTGCTGGCGCAGCCCCGCGGCGGCGAACCGACCGCGATCCGCGACCGCGCCCTACTCGAGGTGATGTATGCGTCGGGGCTTCGGGCCACCGAGGCGATCTCGCTCGCGGTCCGCGACGTGGACCTGGAGCACGGTGTGCTCCGGGCTCAGGGGAAGGGCTCGAAGGAGCGCGTGGTGCCGGTCGGGGCGAAGGCGATCGCCGCCGTTCGCGCCTACCTTCGCTCCGGTCGCCCGCGGCTTGTGCGCTCTCGCGGACGAGTCGAAGCTCTTCCTCAACTTCCGCGGCGGGCCCGCTGACCCGCCAGGGCCTCTACAAGATCGTCCTTCGCCACGCCGACTCGGCGGGGCTGAAGGGAAAGATGAGCCCGCACACCCTGCGCCACTCCTTCGCCACCCACCTGCTGGCCGGCGGTTGCGACCTTCGCTCGGTGCAGGAGATGCTCGGGCACGCCGACCTCTCGACCACCCAGCTCTACACCCACCTCTCGGGCGAGGAGCTGAAGGAGATCTACTTCAAGGCGCACCCGCGCGCTCACTCGAGGGGCTAGGCGAGGGCGCGCGGAGCTTGAACCGCCGCGCGATCAGTCCCTGCAGGTAGCGCGCCCGCCTGATCAGGGCGCTCCCCGGCTAGCCTGGTCGGGATGCCGGAGCTGCCCGAGGTCGAGACGATTCGCCGCCAGCTCGAGCCCGAGCTGGTCGGGCGGCGGATCGAGCGCGCCTCGATCCTCGACGAGCGGCTCACCCGGCCGGAGCCGCCGAAGTCGGTGGAGCGGGCCGTCAGCGGGAGGCGGGTCGAGGCGGTCGAGCGGCGAGGGAAGTACCTGCTGATCAGAGCTCGACGGCGGCCGGACCCTGGCGATGCACCTCCGGATGACCGGCAACCTGCTGCTTCGCGAGTCGGGCGAGGGGCCCGTCGCCGACCTGATGGAGGTCGAGCCGCTCGGCGGCCCGCGGCTGTACGAGTCGAGCCCCGAGCTCAAGTACGTCCGCGCCCGCTTCGAGCTCGACGACGGCCGCGAGCTGGTCTTCACCGACCTCCGGCGCTTCGGCCAGGCAGTTGTCCTCGACCGGGGCGACGCCCTGGAGAGCTACTTCGCCGAGCGCCTCGGGGTCGAGCCGCTCTCGGCGGAGCTCACTCCCGAGCGGCTTCTGGAGCTGGCGGCGGGACGGACGGCGCCGCTGAAGTCGTTCCTCCTGACCCAGTCGGCGGTCGCCGGAATCGGCAACATCTACGCGGACGAGGCGCTCTGGCGCGCGGAGCTCCACCCGCTATCGCCGGCGGGCTCGATGAAGCGGGAGCACGCCGAGCGGCTGGTCGAGGGGATCGTCGAGGCGCTCGAGTTCGCGCTCGAGCATCGCGGCGCCAGCATCGACGACTATCGCGACGCGCGCGGGGAGAAGGGCTCGATGCAGGACGAGTTCCTGGTCCACAATCGGGAGGGTGAGGGCTGCCTGCGCGGAGACGGCGTGATCCGGCGGATCGTCGTCTCGGGCCGCTCGACCTACTTCTGCCCCGGCGGCTGCCAGCAGCGGCTGCGGCGCCGCCCGAGGCGCCGGCGTGCGAAGAAGCCAGCGAAACAGCCGGCCGGGGCGTGAGCGAGCCACCTCCCCTGCCCGAGGGATTCTCTGCCGGCCACTGGTCCGATCCCGAGGGGCATACCGGCTGTACCGTGATCATTCCCCCGCCCGGCACGCGGGGCGGGGTCTGGGTGCAGGGAGGGGCGCCGGGAACCCGCGAGACCGACAGCCTCAACCCGCTTTCGAATTCGGAGGAGGCTACCGCCGTCCTCCTCACCGGCGGTAGCGCCTTCGGCCTCGCGGCGGCGGACGGCGTCTCGCTCTGGCTGGAGAGGAAGGGGCTCGGCTACTGGACCCCGGGAGGCCGGGTGCCGCTCGTCCCGACCGCGGTGATCTACGACCTGGTCGGACGCGACCCGAAGGTGCGCCCGGGACCGAAGGAGGGCTACGCGGCCTGCGAGGCCGCGGGCGGCGGGGTCCCTGAGCGGGGCGCGGTCGGGGTCGGCTCGGGTGCCACCGTCGCCAAGGTCCTCGGCCGCGAGCGGGGCAGCGCCGGCGGAGTCGGCTACGCGGCAGTCCGGACCGGGGCGGGGGAGACGGTTGCGGCGGTCGCAGCCGTCAACGCCGCCGGCGACGTGATCGACGAGGACGGCTCGGTGCTGGCTGGCCCCCGGGACGACGAGGGGAAGATGGTGCGCGGCGCCGAGGCGCTGGTGGCGATGGAGCGGGCGCCCGAGTTCAAGGCGCCCGAGGGCAACACCACCCTGGTCTGCATCTGCACCGACGCCGCGCTCTCGAAGCGCGAGTGTGGCATGGTCGCCCGCGCGGCTACCGCCGGGATCGCCCGCGCCGTCGATCCGACCTTCACCCCGGTCGACGGCGACGTCGCCTTCTGCCTCGCCTCCGGCTCCGGCGAGCTCCGCCCGTTCGGCTCGCTGCAGGTCGGCGCCGCCGCCGCCACCGTCACCGCCGCCGCGATCCGCGACGCGGTCCGGCAGGGACAGGCCTAGCGGCTAGGCCGGCACAGGTCGCGGCCGCTAGGCCGCTTGGAGCCGCCCGTGGTCGTCGCAGTGATCGCCGTGAGGGTGGTGCAGGTGGTCGGCGACCAGGTAGTCGACGTGGTCTCCGTGCGGCACGGCCTCATGCCCGCATCCCGGGCCGTGCGTGTGCCCGGCCTCATGCTCACCGCAGGAATGCGCCGGGGTGCAGTCCTCGGGGTTTGCCTCACTGGCTTCGACCACGTGCTCGTCCACATGATCCTCGTGCGGGTGATGCAGGTGCCCGTCGTGCAGGTAGTCCACATGTCCGTCGTGGCGCACCGCGGTGTGGCCACAGTCCGGACCGTGCTCGTGTGAATGGCCCTCGTGAACGCGGTGCTCACCGTCGGTCATCGAGGTCAAGCTACCGCGATCCGACCCGGATATCCACCGCTATCACGTCCGGCACCCCGGGCAACGTTTGGTTCGTGCCCGGATCTTTCAAGACCGAGGCGGTGGTGCTGCGCAGCATCCGCTATGGCGAGGCCGATCGGGTCGTCCATCTCTACTCGGCGACCCGGGGGCGGATCGGAGCGATCGCGAAGGGGTCGCGGCGGCCGAAGTCGCGCTTCGGCGGGCGGCTGGAGCCGTTCTTCCGGCTCAACCTGGTGCTCTACGAGGGTCGGGGCGATCTCTGCACGGTGACCGGCGCCTCGACCATCAACGGGCACCCGCGGCTTCGCAGCGACGGACCGGCCCTGATGGCTGCCGGCCGCGGCTGCGATGCGGTCCTCCGGCTGCTCGACTCCGAGGAGGCGAACCAGGCCGCCTACAACCTGCTCTGCAACTACCTGGCGCTGCTCGATGTCGATCCGGCCCTCTCCAGCGCCCCCGGTGCGGCGCTCGCCTTCCGCCTGAAGCTGGCGCTGGCCGCCGGCTTCTCACCGGAGCTGGCGAGCTGCGCCCGCTGCGGCGAGGCCGACCACATCACCGCCTTCTCCGGCGCAGCGGGGGGAGTGGTCTGCGCGAGCTGCGAGGGCGACGGCTTCCCTCTCTCCGAGGAGGCCCACCGGTTCATGGTCGAGGCCCTGGCGCGGCCGCTGGCGGAGGCGCCGGTGGCCGAGCGGGCGGTGGCCGCCCAGTCGGATCGCGCGGTCAGCGAGACCCTCGAGCACCACGCCCACGTGCGCCTGCGCGCGGCGGCCTAGCTCTTCGGCTTCGGGCGGTAAAGGCGCTCGGAGACGCGCAGCTTGAGCGCGCGCGGCGCCGGCGTCGTTGAGGCGCATGAAGTTGCGGAAGAAGCGGCCGGGGACGATCGAGCGCTTGTCGGCGTCGTAGGCGCGCAGTGCCTCCTCGACCACCTGCTCGGCCTCGATCGCGCCCGGCATCATCTCGCCGCCCGCCTCCTCGTAGCCCGCGACCTCCTGCCACTCGGTCGGCACCGGGCCCGGGTTGACGGCGAGCGCCTTCACCCCGGTGCCGCGCAGCTCCATGTGGAGCGCCTCGGTGAAGTTGAGGGCGAACGCCTTGCTGGCGCCGTAGGTGGCCTCGTAGGGGAGCGGCTGCATGCCGGCGGTGGAGGCGACGGTGATCACGCCGCCGCGGCCACGCTCGATCATCGCCGGGACGAACGCGCGGGTGAGGATGACGACGGCCTCGCAGTTGACCCGGACGATCTCCGCCTGGCGCTCGGCGGGAAGCTCGGCGAAGCGGCCGCGGAGGCCGAAGCCGGCGTTGTTGACCAGGAGGTCGACCTCGGCGCCGATGGACGAGACCTGCCCGGGCAGCTGGTCGGCGTCCGCTGCCGAGATCGCAGGTGACGACGTGGGCCTTCACCGGCAGCTCGTCGGCCAGCTGCTTGAGGCGGTCCGCGCGCCGGGCGACCAGGATCAGCTCGTAGCCGCGCTGCGCGAGCTGTCGCGCAAAGTGCTCCCCGATGCCCGATGAGGCGCCCGTGATCAGCGCTGTCTCAGCCATAACTAAACGGGTTGCTCCTCGGCTGTGCCTCGGAGCACCCTCGAATAAGCCTATTTCGAAACGTTTCTGCGGGTGTGCCCGCCTGCGGGCCGCCGCGACTGAGAACATCGGGTGGATGACGCACGCAAACCGCGACGCTTCGAGGACCGAGTCCGCTCCTGGGAGGCCGAGTACCTCTGGGAGCTCGCGACCCCCTCATACCCGGCGGATCGCCGCGAGCCGGAGCCCGACAGCCCGGTGCGGACGCCGTTCCAGCGCGACCGCGACCGGATCGTCCACTCGAAGGCGTTCCGGCGCCTCAAGCACAAGACGCAGGTGTTCGTGGCGCCCGAGGGCGATCACTACCGGACCCGGCTCACCCACACGCTGGAGGCCTGCTTCATCTCCCGCACGGTGGCGAGGGCGCTGGCGCTGAACGAGGACCTGACCGAGGCGATCGGGCTCGGCCACGACCTCGGCCATCCCGCCGTTCGGCCACATCGGCGAGGAGGTCCTGGACGAGGCCCTGCGCGAGCACGGGAGGCGGTTTCGCCACAACGAGCACTCGCTCCGGGTGGTCGAGCGGCTGGAGGGCGATGGGCACGGGCTGAACCTGACCGAGCAGGTGCGGGACGGGATCCTCCGCCACACCGGGCCGGAGAAGCCGGCCACTCTGGAGGGGAGGGTGGTGAAGGTGGTGGACCGGGTCGCCTACATCAACCACGACATCGACGACGCGCTCCGGGCCGGGATCATCTCCGAAGGGGACCTGCCGGTGGAGGAGATCGAGCTGCTCGGGCCGACCGGCGGCGAAGCGGATCGACACCCTGGTCCGGGACATGGTCGAGCGCTCCCGCGATGCCGGCGAGATCGAGCAGTCCGAGGAGGTGGGCGGAGCGATGCTGCGGCTGCGCAAGTTCATGTTCGATCGGGTCTACCTGGGGGAGGAGGCGCGGAGCGAGCAGGAGCGGGCGCGCGAGGCGCTGCGGGCGCTGTTCGACCACTACCTCGAGCATCCGGAGGAGGTGCCGGCGCCCGACCGCGACGCCGATTCGCTCCAGCGGGTGACCGACTATCTGGCCGGGATGACCGACCGCTTCTGCATCCGCAGCTACGAGAAGCTCGCATCCTCCGGGGACCCGCGGGGGCGGGCCGAGCCCGACGCCGCCTGACCTGAGAGATTTGAAGGAATGGCGAGGTTCACCGACGAGACCAAGTCGAGCGGGTCAAGCAGGCGGCCGACATCGTCGAGGTCGTCTCTCCCTACACCGAGCTGGTCCAGCAGGGGGAAGGACCACTGGGGGCTCTGCCCCTTCCACGAGGAGCGGACGCCGTCGTTCAAGGTCAATCCGCAGGACAAGCTCTACTTACTGCTTCGGCTGCCAGGCCAGCGGCGACGTCTTCAGCTTCGTCGAGGAGAAGGAGGGGCTCTCGTTCCCCGAGGCGGTTGAGATCGCTGGCCGAGCGCTACGGCGTCGAGATCGAGCGGGAGAGCGAGGATCCGCGCGCCGAGGAGGCGCGGCGCCGGAAGGCGCGGCTGTGGGAGCTGCTCGAGCGGACCGCGAAGTTCTACGAGCGCTACCTGTGGGAGGCGCCGAAGGCGGAGAAGGCGCGCGCGTATCTGGAGGGGCGGGGCCTGGGAGAGGAGGTGCTGCGCCGCTTCGGGGTCGGGATGGCGCCGAGCGCCTGGGACCAGGTGCTGACCGGCAGCCAGCGGGCCGGGTTCAAGGTGGACGAGCTGCTGGCCGCGCGGACTTGCCCAGAAGGGGCGCCAGGGCGGGCACTACGACCGGTTTCGCTCCCGGATCACGTTCCCGATCCGCGACCAGCGAGGGCGGGTCCTCGGGTTCGGCGCGCGGGCGCTGAGCCCCGAGTCCAAGCCCAAGTACCTGAACTCGCCGGAGGGCGAGCTGTACCGGAAGAGCAACACCCTCTACGGGATCGACCGGGCGCGCGGCCCGATCGCGAAGGCACGGCGGGCGATCGTGGTCGAGGGCTACACCGACGTGCTGGCCCTGCACCAGGCCGGGGTGGAGGAGGCGGTGGCGATCATGGGCACCGCGATCACGCCGGAGCAGCTGACGATGCTGGCGGGCTTGACCGACGTCGTGGTGCTGGCGCTGGACGCGGACCGGGCCGGGGCAGACGCGATGATTCGGGCGCAGCGGGTGGCGGGGGGGAAGGGACTCGACCTGCGGGTGGCGGCGATGCCCGAAGGGGAGGATCCTGCGGACATGCTGCAGGCGGACGGGCTCGGTCGCTTCCATCGAGCTGGTCGAGGGCGCGATCGATTTGCCGAGCTTCCGGGTGCGGACCGCGCTCGGGCGTGGCGATCTGGGAAGCGTGGCGGGGCGCGAGCGAACCCTGGCGGAGGTGGCTCCGGTGCTGGCGGCGATGGGGGAGGTCGTCGGGAGAGACGAGTTGATCAGAGAGGTGGCGGACCGTCTCGACACCGATCCGAGCCTGGTCTCGGAGCGGGTGCGGAGCGCGCCGAAGGAGAGCCCGGGTGGTGCGCCCGCTGCCGGCGGCAATGGAGCAAAGGGATCGCCGCCGCCGGCTGGCGCCGCTGACCCCGCGCGAGACGCGCGAGCGCGCGCTGCTGGCGATGTGCATCGCCGACCCGAAGACGGGGCGGCCGTTCATCGATCGCCTCAGCGACGAGCACGTCTCGGAGTCGGGGGCCCCGGCGCTGCGCTGGCTTCGCGAGCACCTCGACGATCCGATCGCCGGCCTTCCGCGCGAAGACCAGGCGCTGACGGCGCTGATCACCGAGCTCGTGATGAGCTCGGAGCGCGTGCCGGCGTCGGAGGGCGCGATGCAGCTCAACTTCGACCTGCTCGAGCAGCAGCGCCTGGAGGACAGCATCTCGGCCGCCCAGAGCGCCGGCGACTACGAGGCCGGGGCCCGCCTCTCCCGCGAGCGCGCCCAGCTCACCGACCGGATCGCCTACGCCGAGACCCTCGGCGCCTAGCGCGCCGCGTTTCACACTTTCGTTCCACTCTCGCGCGCCCCGCGCGCAAATCCGCGCTGCAATTCGGCACTGTTCGGCCCCGATCGATCCGCCCGCCCCGGAAAATGCCTGCAAATGACGAAAGAGGAGCTAGAGGAATATCTCGCCGAGGGGCTCTCGCTGGAGCAGATCGGCAAGCGCGTCGGCCGCAACCCGTCGACGATCAGCTACCACCTGAAGAAGCACGGCCTGCAAGCCCGTCAACCAGGGACAAGCACGCGAACAAGGGTGCGATTCGCCGACGAGATTCAGGAGCCCATGATCGAGGAGGGTATCTCGCTGAGCGAGATGGCGCGAGCGGCTCGATCGCAGCGTGTCCACGGTCCGGCACTGGCTGAAGAAGTACGGGACTGGCCACCGCCGGACTGGGCCGGCGGCGAGCGGAGGCTGCGCGAGGCCAGGCGAGCAGGGGCTCAAGCAGATCGAGATCGAGTGCCAGCACCACGGCGTGACGACGTTCATCCTGGAGGGCCGGGGCTATTACCGGTGTCTGCAGTGCCGGACGGAGCGAGTCTCCGAGTGGCGGCGGACGCGTCAAGCGCCGCCTGGTCGAGGAGGCCGGCGGTGCGCTGCGTGCTCTGCGGATACGACAAGTGCGCCGGCGCGCTGCATTTCCACCATCTCGATCCGAGCGAAAAGCTGTTCGCGATTGAGCCGCGAGGGGGTGACCCGGTCATTCGCAGAGGCTGCGCGGCGGAGGCGCGAAAGTGCATCCTGCTCTGCGCGAACTGCCACGCCGAGGTCGAGGCCGGGCTGACGGACTTCGCTCGCCGCAGCAACGAGCTGCTGACGCTAAGCTGCCGGAAGGCCCGCGCCTGGACTCGAACCAGGACTCCTTGATTAACAGTCAAGTGTGCTAGTCCAGGGTAGCCACACTGGGGAACGCGTCGCCTGTTAACGAGAGGTCGTCGGGTTCGAGTCCCACCCCTGGAGCTGCGAACTGAATCAGCTACGAGCCGGCGAATGCCGGCTCGACGCGTTCCTGGCCGCCTCCTCGACCAGCGTCGGCCGCGTTCGCCGCCCCGTCGTTCTCCGCCGCCCACGCCGCGATCTCCTCCGCCCGCGCCCGGTAGCGCCCGTCCCCGAGCAGCCGCCGCACCGCCAGCCGCACCCCCCGCGGCGAGAGGAACCGCCGCGGCAGCGACAGCGCCCGCGCCCGACCAGGCGACCCGCGCCCCGTTCTCGCCCTGGTCACCGACCGCCGGCCAGACCAGCAGCGGCGCCCCCGCCGCCAGCGCCCCCGCCACCGTCCCATGCCCCCCGTGGCAGATCACCACGTCGGCGGCCGGAAACGCCTGCGAGTACCGCATCCACGGCACCAGCACCGCGTTCGCCGGCACCTCCACCGGCTCCTCGGGCCGGTGCCGGTTGGTGGTCGCCAGCACCCGCACCGGCTCGTCCGCCAGCGCCTCCAGCGCCACCCGCAGCAGCCGGCACTCCGGATCCTGCGAGGTGCTCGGCGCGATCACCACCAGCGGCTCCCCGCCCTCCGGAACCGCCGTCTCCTCCCCGTCCGGCAGCTCGAAGAAGAGCGGCCCGCTCACCCGCACGTTCGCCGGCCACCGCCGCGGATACTCCAGCTGGGGGAAGGTCGCCACCACCGCCAGCAGCTCGCTGATCCCCCCGTGAAACCGCTCCAGCGGCGCCAGCCCCAACCGTTCCCTGGTCTCGATTGAGATCGTCCCGCCCCCGCCGCAGCCCGCTTCCCAGAATCGGCATCGTCGCCCGCCAGCCCGCCCGGCCCAGCGGTGTCCGGGGCGGCTGGAACCCGAGCGAGTACAGCGGCATCCCCGCCTCCTGCACCGGATAGACGTGCGGAATCAAGGTCGCGTGCGGGACGCCCGCCACCTCCGCCGCCAGGGTCGGCGCCAGCGTCAGGATGTCGCTGATCACCAGGTCCGGCTCGAAATCGCCCATCAACCGCGCCAGCGCCCGCGCCGCGGCCGCCGCCGTCTCACCATCCGGCGTGTCCGGGCCCGGGGGTGGGAACGCCGTGTACTCCTGGGCGCCCGTGAACCCCAGCCCCTCCGCCTCCACCGCCTCTCGCCACTGCTCCCAGGTCTCGACCAGCACCTCGTGGCCGCGCCGGCGCAGCTCCCGCGCCAGGGCGATCGCGGGGAAGGCGTGTCCCGGGTCGCCGAAGGCGGCCACCACCAGGCGCAGCTGTGCGGATGGGCGCCCCATTGCGCGGACCCTACGCCCGAGGCGCTATCCATTGCCTCATCGCCAAGCGACGCAACAACGCCGAGCGTCTCCGCAACGCCGTCTACGCGATGCCGCACCACACCAAGCAGGCGATGCTGCGCGGCATCCGCGGCAACCGCGTGATCGTCGGCGCCTACGTCGACAAGCGCGGCGGCGTCTGTCCGATGCTCGCCGCCCACCGCAACGGCGGCCGCACCAACTTCGGCACCTTCGCCCGCGCCTGGGACGCCTTCACCGGCGCCAAGCGACGCAATCCCCGGCGCGCCTCCCGCCGCGAGGTCCGCACCCTCGAGGGCTACCTCGAGATCGCACTGACGCGCGAGGGCGCCGCGCCCCTGGGCGACGAGGCCTCCGAGCGCCCCCTGGCCCAGGAGATCCGCGAGGTGAAGGCCACCCGCCGCCGGCTGGCCGAGGCCGAGGCGCACGAGAGCGCCGAGGACACCCTCGACGACGTCCTCGCCCGCACCTACGCCGAGGCCGAGGAGCGGCGTGCGAGAGACCCGCGCCCTCGAGGTCCTCGCCGAGCAGGAGCTCGACTCCGCCGACGCCTGGTCGGCCGAGCTCGAGCGCGCCGACGCCGAGCGCCCCTGAACGCCAGCGCCGCTCTAGGGTCCGCGCAATCAGCGCGCCCAACCCCAACGACCTTCCCTTCGTATCGGTCGTCGTCCCCGTGCGCAACGGCGAGCGCACCCTCGATCCCTGCCTCCGCTCCCTCGTCGCCCAGGACTACCCGCCCGACCGCCACGAGATCCTCGTCGTCGACAACGCTTCGACCGACCGCACCGGCGAGATCATCGACGGCTACCCGGTGCGCCGCCTGCGCGAGCGGCGCCGCGGCGTCTCCAACGCCCGCAACCACGGCATCGAGGAGGCGCGGGGCGAGATCGTCGCCTTCATCGACGGCGACTGCGTCGCGGTCACCGACTGGCTCCGCCGAGCTCGTCCGAGCCCTTCGCCGACCCCGAGGTCGGCTGCGTCGGCGGCGAGCTCCAGCACGCCGACGCCCACACCTCGGCCCAGCGCCAGGCCACCCGCATGCTCGGCCGCTGGCAGCAGTTCGCCTTCACCTCCAAGCCGCCCTACGCGATCACCGCCAACGCCGCCTTTCGCCGGTCCGTCTTCGATCAGATCGGTCCCTTCGACCCCCGGATGACCCGCGCCCAGGACGTCGAGATCGGCCTCCGCTTCAGTCGAGCTCAGCCCGCTGCGCCTCGCCTTCGGCGAGGGCGCGATCGCCCACCACCAGCACCGCGCCTCCCAACTCGGCTTCTTCCGCCAGCAGCTCGGCTGGGCCTACGGCGCCGGCCTCGTCGGCGCCAAGCACCGCGCAGTCCTCGGACACCGCGGGGAGCCCCGCGTGCGCGAGATCGTCAGGGCCGCGAAGGGCGTCTGGCTCGTCCTCATCGCCCG
This sequence comes from uncultured Solirubrobacterales bacterium, assembly GCA_963818205.1. Classification (GTDB taxonomy): domain Bacteria; phylum Actinomycetota; class Thermoleophilia; order Solirubrobacterales; family 70-9; genus CAVVYV01. The sequence continues at coordinate 249,349 of CAWFRG010000004.1, read as the reverse complement.
CGTCCGCGGCCGGGCCCGCGCGGAGCACCTCGAGGACGCCTGGTACGGGCTGCTCCGCCAGATCGCCTGGTGGAGCGGGGGGTGGGCCGGGATCATCCGCGGCTCCCGCCTCTTCCCCGATAGGGGGCGCGGCGCCTAAGCCTTCAGGCGGTCCGATCCCTGCAGGTAGCGCCCGGCCTGCTGACTAGGGAAGTGGGGGACTGCTCGGTGTCGCCCGGGCGGAGGAAGGACGATCTCCGGGATCATGCAGTTCTGCGAGGTCCGCAGCAGCATCCGCATCGCCTCGGCGATGTCCTCGGGCCGGATCATGTCCTCCTGACGACCGCCTCCTCGCACGAACTCGGTCATCGCCGTGTCGACGAAGGCTGGGGCGAAGGCCGTCACCTGGATTCCGTCGCCCGCGACCTCCCGCTGGGTCGCCTGGCTGAAGCCGATCACCGCCGCCTTCGTCGCCGAGTAGACCGAGAGCCACGCCTGGCCCGCCTTGCCGCTGATCGAGGCCATGTTCAGGATCAGCGCCTTCCCGTGCTCGCCGCCCGCCTCGCGCAGCATCGGCAGGCATTCCCGGGTCATCAGGATCACCGCGCGCAGGTTGACCCCGAGCTGCATGTCCACGTACTTGCTCGTCAGCTCGTGCATCGCCTCGCCGATCCCGACGCCGGCGTTGTTGAGCAGCACGTCGAGCCGCCCGAAGCGCTCGCGGTGCTCCTCGACCAGCTTCGTCAGGTCATCCTCATCGACCATGTTCGCCGGCACGCTCAGCACGTCGTGGCCCGCCGCGCGCAGATCCTCCGCCGCCGCCTCGAGCTTCTCCGGACGCCGCGCGGAGACCGTCACCCCGTACCCGTCCTCGGCCAGGGCCCGCGCGATCGCCAGCCCGATCCCGCTCGAACCGCCTGTGATCAGTGCCGCCCTCTCCGCCAACGAATCCTCCTTCAGGGACGCGCTAACCGCGCGGGCCACCCTATCTGAGTGCCGACTACGATGCCCCCGTGTGCGCGCGCTGGCCGCGACGCCCTGGCCGCGGCTCTGCTCGCCGGGTGCGGCGGAGACTCCGACGACGAGGGCAACGGCTTCCCGCGACCGGCCGGCGCCCAGCCCCGCCGAGTTCCCGGCCGCCAACGGCAAGACCCTCCAGCAGGTGCTCTCCGCCGCAAGCGGCGAGGGCCCGGTGGTATCGCCGGCGGCGCTCGTTCTCCGCAGGGGCGAGAACCGCTTTGCCTTCGGCGTCTTCAGCCGTCGGCCATGACCAGATCACCGACGCCCAGGTGGCGATCTACGCGGCGCCCGGCGCCGGGCTCGAGGGGCCCGCGATCGGGCCGTTCACCGCCAGGATCGAGGACCTCAGCACCGAGCCCGCCTTTCGCGCCGAGACCACCAGCAGCGACCCGGACGCCGCCCAGGCGATCTACGTCACCGAGATCCCCCTCGACAAGCCCGGACCCTGGACCTTCGCCGCCCTGGTCAAGGAGGGCGACGGCTACACCGGCAGCCTCCTGCCGACCCCGAGCGAGGTGGGCCAGTTCGATCCCGCCCGACGTCGGCGACCCCGCGCCGAAGGTGCACACCCCGACCGCCGACGAGGTCGCCGACATCTCCGAGATCGACACCCGGGTGCCGCCCAGACGACATGCACGACGAGGACCTCGCCGACGTTCTCGGGCGCAAGCCGGTGGTCCTCCTCTTCGCCACCCCGCAGCTCTGCCAGAGCCGGATCTGCGGGCCCGTGGTCGACGTCGCCGAGCAGGTGAAGCGGGAGTTCGGCGACCGGGTCGCCTTCATCCACCAGGAGGTCTACAACGACAACGAGATCAACAAGGGGGTGCGCCCGCAGATGCGCGCCTACCGCCTTCCGAGCGAGCCCTGGCTGTTCGTGATCGACCGCAGCGGCAAGGTCAGCACCGTGATCGAGGGCGCCTTCAGCGTGGGCGAGTTGCAGGACGCCGTGGGCCGTGTGGCCGACGGGCCCTGACCGGAGTACAACTAGTCCGATGGGGGACACCGATCTGCTCGACATGCTTGCCAGCGAGACCGACCGTCGCGCCGACAGCATCATCGAGGGGGTCGAGGAGCTTGCCGGATCCGGGAAGTCCGACACCGCCCGGGTCGAGGAGCTCCGGGTGGAGGCCCACGGCCTGAAGGGCGCTGCGTTGGTGGTCGGACAGTCTCGGCTGGGGGAGCTCGGCGGAGCAGCTCGAGCGCTTCTTCGCCGAGCGCGCCGACTCCGGCCGCATCGGTCCGAAGGAGGCGGCGATCGCGGTCGCGGCGGTCAGCTCCCTCGACGAGGCCGCGAAGGCCGCCGCCGAGGAAGGCCAGGAGCCCCCGTCGGTCTCCGAATCGCTCAGGCGCCTAGCCGGCTAGTCGAGCCTGTTAACGCGGGCGGGACCGCCGACTGGTAGGGCTGTCCCCACCCCAGCGCTCCGGTCTGGCGGAACGCAGTTTCGGGTGGAGGGGTATGGCGGGGGGCTCGTGTGCGCGCAACAGTGCAGGCGATGTGTGATCACCTCTATGACACGACATCGCGTTACGACAACGCCACGAAGCTCCTCACGTTCCTGCTCGTTTGTCCCGTCTGCGGTATCAAGAAGGTCGTCGAGACCATCGAGTACGAGCCCAAGTTCACTCCGTACGTTCCCGGTCCCGCCCGGTGAATGCCCGCGGCGGGATCGCGCTGAGCCGCGACATCCGGCGCACAGCATCGAGCTAGTCGAGTCGGTCGAGCGCGTAGGCGATCGCGCCAACCACAAGTCCGGCCATCAGTACGGCTTCTCCCCGCGATCCGGCTCCCGCTCCTCCCCTGCTTGCGGCCTCTTTGCGATCCGCCGAATCTACCCTGCTGCTGGACCGCGACCGCCGCATCTGGCGGTACGCTCGCCCTGCTCCCGGGGCCGGTAGCTCAGCTGGTCAGAGCAGCGGACTCATAATCCGCCAGGTCGCAGGTTCGAATCCTGCCCGGCCCATGAAAGCCCCGCAAAGCGGGGCTTTCATGTTGTTGGCAGCGTCTCCCAAACCCGTCTCCCACGAGAATCCGTAGGTCGGTATTCGTGCGTGAGGGGTGCCGCTAGGTCGTGAAGCCGCCGCGCTATGCGGCAGGTAGTTGCACCGTGACGCAGAGCCCGCCAGCGGCCCGGGGGGTGAGGGTGAGGGTTCCGTCGTGTGCTTGGGTGATGCTCTTGACGATTGCCAGGCCGAGGCCGACACCTGCGTGCTCGGTGCGTATGCGTCCGGTGCCGCGCTGAAACGGCTCGCCAAGCGTGGCAACCAACTGTGGGGTGAGCTTCTCGCCGGTGTTCTCGACAGTGAGCACCCCACTCTTGGGGTGAACGCTGGTCGTGACCCATACGGTGCCCTGTTCAGGCAGGTTGTGGACGATCGCGTTGTGCACGAGGTTCGTAGTCATCTGCAGCAGGAGCGCGTGTGAGCCGATGGTGGGGGTCACCTCGCCGGAGGTCTCGATGGTGAGGCCGCGTTTTTCTGCGAGGGGGAGGAGCGTTTCGGTGGCTTCTTCGGCTATGAGGGACAGGTCGACGTGTACTCGGGCGAAGGACCGCTGGTCGGCGCGGCTGAGCAGGAGCAATGCTTCAGTGAGGTCGATCGCTCGAGCGTTGACGGCGTGGAGGCGTTCGACGAGTTCGCCGTTGTCGCGGTTCGGATCGTTGCGGGCCACGTCGAGAAGTGTCTGCGTGACCGCCAGCGGGGTGCGCAGTTCGTGGGAGGCGTTGGCTGCGAATCTCTGCTGTTCGGCGACCTGTGCTTCGAGCCGCGCGAGCATGGCATCGAAGCTGTCGGCGAGTTCGCGGAACTCGTCTTTGCGGCCCTCCAACCGGATCCGGTGGGAGAGCGATCCGTTCGCGGCCATGCGTGTGGCGTCGGTGATGCGGGTCAGAGGGGCGAGCATGCGGCCGGCGAGAATCCACCCTCCCGCGAGACCGAACACCAGCAGGAAGACCAGCGCCGCGCCCGCGGCCGGCGCGAAGTTGCGCAGGAGGACGGAGCGTTGCAGCCCCCCCGCCGGGGCCCGACCGCCACCTCGGGCACATCACGCAGCAGGAACACCCACACGGCCGCCAGTAGCACCGCACCTGCAAGCATGAGGAACCCGGCGTAGCTGAGGGTGAGTTTGAGGCGAACGCTCAAACCAGGCGCCCTATCCACGGTCCCCTCCCTCACGCCCGGTGTCTGGTTGAGTGTCGATGCGGTACCCGGCGCCGGCTACGGTGGCGATGATCCAGGGTTCGCCGAGGCGTTTGCGCAGTCCCGAGACCGTGATGCGCACGGCGTTGGTGAACGGGTCTGCGTTCTCATCCCACGCTCGCTCTAAGAGTTCTTCGGCGCTGACGACACCGCCTTCGGCAGCGACGAGGACTTCGAGCACCGCGAACTGCTTCCTGGTCAGCGCGACGTAGCGGCCGTCGCGGTAGACCTCGCGGCGGAACGGATCCAGCCGCAGACCTGCGATCTCTCGCACGGGCGGCCTGTTGTGGGCTCGCCTGCGGTCGAGCGCTCTGAGACGGAGCACGAGTTCTTGGAGTTCGAACGGCTTCGTGAGGTAATCGTCGGCTCCGAGCTCGAACCCGGTGGCTTTGTCGTCGAGACGGTCGGCAGCGGTGAGCATGAGGATCGGCATGCCGCTGCCGGAGGCGACGATGCGTTTGGCGATCTCGTCACCGGTAGGTCCGGGAATGTCACGGTCGAGGACGGCGATGTCGTAGGCGTTGACGTTCAGCAGCTCCAGAGCGGTGTCGCCGTCGCCTGCGATGTCTGCCGCGATCGCTTCCAGGCGTAGGCCATCGCGGATGGCTTCCGCCATATAGGGCTCGTCCTCAACGAGCAAGACACGCATGCTCCGATGCTAGAGCCGGCGTATATCGCTGGCATATCGAAAACCACCTACGTGCCGGCAACACCACGCTGCCCAAACTGGCGGCATGACCTACAGCGAACCAGCACGAACAACGACCCGTCGGATTCGGATTCGCTGGATCCGTGTCGCCGGCCTGCTAGTCGTCATCGCGGCGAGCGCCGCAGCCCTCATCGACCAGTTGCCGGCGTCCTCGTCCTCGACGGCCGCATCACCCGTCGACGTCCCTCGCAGTGAGCACCGTGGTCTTCGCAGCGAGCACCGTGGTGCGCTTGGCGAGGCTGACAGTGCCGTCCCCGACGGCGCGACGGTCTTCGATGACGAGATTCCGGGTGTAGCCAACCTCGACCCCGCTCTGCTCGGTGCCCTGCGCCAGGCTGCAACGGTTGCCGCGGGCGACGGCGTCGAGTTCTTTGTTACCAGCGGCTGGCGTTCCCCGGCGTACCAGGAACGCCTGCTCCACGAGGCGGTCTCGAAGTACGGCTCAGAAGAGGAAGCTGCCCGGTGGGTGGCGACCCCCGACACGTCTCCGCACGTGGCGGGGGACGCGGTCGACCTCGGGCTCCGATGCCTCGGCGTGGCTATCCGAAAACGGCGCCGAGTACGGGCTGTGCCAGATCTACGGCAACGAGCCCTGGCACTACGAGCTGCGCCCCGAAGCCCTCCACGGCACCTGCCCTGCCATGTACGCCGACCCCATGAGCGATCCGAGGATGCAGCAGTGACTCAGCACGGTCTTCTCAGAACTGAGGTCAACGCAATCACCACAGGAGGTGAGAAGGCATGAGTACGAGAACAACGTCCCTGGCCGCCCTCGCCATGGTTGCCCTGATCGGCGTGATCAGCGCGGGCTGTGGCTCGAACGCACCTTCCGAGACCGGCACCGCCAGCAGCTCCGACACCGCCAGCAACTCCGGCACCGCCAGTAGCTCCGGCAGCGCCCGCAACACCAGCACCGGCCCCGTCAGCAACACCGGCGCCGGGGGTAACAAGAACGCCACCGATCAGGACAAGATCGGGTCGCCGCGCCCTCGCCGGGGTCGCCGCCCTCGCCGGGGTCCCTTACGCAGGATCCAAGGATGCAGCAGTGACCAGTACGCCCGTCAGAGAGCTCGTGTCAACGCAGAAGACCACACATGGAAGGAAGGAAACATGATCAGAAAAACAGTGCCGCTGGCCGCCCTCGCCATCGTCGCCCTGATCGGCGTGGGCTGTTCGAACGAACCTGCCGAGAACGGCAACGCCGGCAACACGGACGCCGCCAATCGCGAGAAGGCGGTGAAGTTCGCGGAGTGCATGCGCGAAAACGGAGTCACGCAGTTCCCGGACCCGACCGGGTCGGGCGAGTTGACAGCCGATGAGGTGGTGAACGGCTCGTCGATTGACCCGAACGGCCCGGTATGGAATGGGGCGATCGACGCCTGCGAGGACCTGCAGCCGCCGGGGTTCACAGGTCCTGAAGAAAGGAGCCCCGAGCAGCAGTCGGAGGGCCTCAAGTTCGCCCAGTGCATACGCGAACACGGCGTGCCGGACTTTCCGGACCCCGCCAATGGTGAGCCCCTCGTCGACACGAATCGAATCCCATCCTCCGCAACGAACCGTGGTATGAGCATTCTCAACGCCGCGATGCAGAAGTGCGGCGATGACTTGACAGGGGTATCGGCGGGCCCGTGAAGCAGCAACCTCAGCGCCTGATCGAACTGGCGCGCGACGCCGATCGCCGGGTGGTGGTCGGCGTCGGCGTCCTGGTTGCCGTGATCGCCATCGGTGTCGTCGCGGTCGCGTCCGGTGGGGGGCAAGCAGCCTCGGATCCACAGGAGCCGTCGGCGAACACGGCCGAGGTGGAGAAGGGCAAGCTCTCCGACATGGTCTCCCAGCCCGGGACCCTGACCTTTCGGGCGCGATCCCCTACGCCGTGATCAACCAGGCCGACGGTACTTACACCGAGCTGCCCCATCCGGGCGAGAGGGTCGACTGCGGCGATGCGTTCTACCGCGTGAACAAGAAGGCGGTGCTGCTGCTGTGCGGCAAGGTCCCCGCCTACCGCGACCTGCACCGCGGCCAAGCGGGCAACGATGTCCGTCAGCTCAACCGCAACCTGCACCGGCTCGGCTACGACGCCAAGGCCGGCGTCGAGATCGATCCCGACGACAGCGATTTCACCGCGCAGACGCAGGTGGCTCTCAAGGTGCTCCAGGACGACAAACGCCTCCTGCCGGAGAGCTTGGCGTTGCTGATGCGGTCTTCCTGCCCGAGTCGGCAAGGATCGCCGAGGTGTCCGCCGAGCTCGGTGTTTCCGCCCAACCGGGTACGGAGGTCATGCAAGCCACGTCCGACACGCCGGAGGTGCAGGTGGACCTCGAGCCGTCGCAGCAGGACGCGGTGAAGAAGGGCGACCGTGCGCGGGTCACGCTGCCAGACAACAGGTCCGTGACGGGAAAGGTCGAGCGGCTAGGGAGAGTCGCCACGGCCCCTGCTGACCAAGACACCGGCGCTGCACAGGATGCCAGCGCCGGAGACGCGACCATCCGGGTCTACATCACCCTCGACCACCCCGGCAAGGCTCGCGGGCTCGACGAGGCGCCGGTCCAGGTGGAGATCACCACGAAGGGAGTCGCGAATGTCCTGAGCGTCCCGGTTACCGCGATCGTCGGGAGGTCGGGCGACGGGTTCGCGGTCGAGGTGGTGCGCGACGACGGGCAGCACGAGCTGGTCACTGTGAAGCCGGGCTTGTTCGACACCGCGGGCGGACGCGTCCAGGTCGAGGGCGACCTTCGCGAAGGCGATGACGTGGTGGTGCCTTCGTTGTGAGTCGCGAATCAGTTCTGGAACTCGATGGGGTGACCAAGGTCTACGGTGAGCAGCCGCCAGTGTCGGCCCTCCGGGGTGTGTCCTTTCGCGTCCGGCGGGGCGAACTGGTGGCCATCGTCGGGCCCTCCGGCTCGGGCAAGTCCACGCTCCTGCACGTCATGGGCACGCTGGAGCGCCCCAGCAGTGGCGTGGTCCGGATCGATGGGGTCGACGCGGCTCGGCTGAGCGACAGCGAGGTCTCACTGCTCCGGGCCCAAGAGATTGGGTTCGTCTTCCAGCAGTTCTTCCTGGCCGAACATGCCACGGTGCGGGAGAACGTCGCCGACGGGTTGCTTTACGCCGGCGTCCCCGCGGCCGAGCGGGACAGACTCGCGGATGAGGCACTCGACCGGGTAGGCCTGTCCCATCGCGCCAACTTCAAGCCAACGAAGATCTCCGGCGGGGAGCGGCAGCGGGTTGCGATCGCCCGCGCCCTCGTCGGGGCGTCCTGCGATCGTTCTCGCCGACGAACCCACGGGGAACCTCGACAGCAGCACCGGCGCATCGATCATGGAGCTCATTCACGAGCTTCACTCCTCCGGCGCCACGATCATCATGATCACCCACGACGCGGGTCTCGCCGACCAGCTGCCTCGCCAGATTCGGATGCTGGACGGTCAGGTGGTCTCCGATAGCGGCCGTAAAAGGCGGCGCCGTGCGGAGCCCAAAGCCGGTGCGGCTAGGAAGCGGAAAGCCGGGACGGCTAGGAAGCGCAAAGCCGTGCGGTAGGAAGCGAGATGAATGCGCGGGACGGACGCTTGCAGCCGAAGGACGCGCTGCGGGTGGCGAGTGTCGGGCTGCGCGCCCGGCCTATGCGCGCCGCGCTGTCCGCGCTCGGGATCGCGATCGGGACGGCGGCGATCGTTGCGATCCTCGGCCTGTCCGCCTCCTCGCAGGCCGGGCTGCTCGCGGAGATCGACCGTCTTGGCACGAACCTGCTGACGGTCGAGACCGGACAGAGCCTCAGCGGGGAGCCGGCGGAGCTGCCCTCTGAGGCGCCGGCGCGTATCACTCTGTTGGACAACATCCAATCGGTGGCAGATACCGCCAAGGTGGAGGGCGAGAAGGTCTACCGGAGCCCGATGATCCCGGCGGCCAACAGCGGCGGCCTCCAGGTGCGGGCCGCCAGCCTGAACCTGCCGTCCGTGCTGGGCACCGGGGTCGCGCGTGGCGCCTGGCTCAATGAGGGCACTGCCCACCTACCGGTCGCGGTGCTCGGCTCCGTGGCCGCGCAACATCTGGGCATCGACCGAGTGTTTCCCGACCAGCGGATCTGGCTCGGTGGCCAGTGGTTCAATGTCGCGGGCGTTCTCGAAGCCTCGCCACTGGCCCCCGACATCGACACAAGCGCCCTGGTCGGTTACCCAGCCGCCCAGAAGTACCTCGGCTACGTCAGTGTGATCGCCGGAGCGCAGAAGGCCGGTCCGCCGAGCTCGATCTACGTGCGCGCGGCCACCGGTCACGAGACGGCGGTGCAGTCGCTGCTCGCCAGGACCGCCAACCCCGAGTCACCGAACGAGGTGGCCGTAAGCCAGCCGTCTGACGTGCTCACCGCTCGGGCCGCTGCCGCGGGGGCGTTCGACAGCCTCTTCCTCGGCCTCGGAGTGGTGGCGTTGATCGTGGGCGCCGTCGGTGTCGCCAACATCATGATCATCTCTGTTCTGGAACGCCGGTCGGAGATCGGCCTCCGTCGCGCCCTTGGTGCGAGACAGGGTCAGATCCGCGCGCAGTTCCTCGCTGAGTCGATCCTGCTCGCCGTCATCGGCGGGGTCGTCGGCGTGCTGGCCGGGGCCGTGGCGACGGTCGTGTATGCCAGCACAAAGGGCTGGGCCATCGTGATCCCCGTTGAGGCGTGGTTGGGCGGTATCGCCTCGGCCATTCTGATCGGCGCATTCGCGGGCCTGATGCCAGCCGTTCGAGCGTCTCGGATGTCGCCTACCGCGGCATTGCGAACGGCATGAGCGGGAAGTGGAGCCGAGCACTTCGCGCGAAGCGAGGAGAGGAGTCTCCGGCGCTAGTCCCCTTCCTCAGCACTCCACAGCGGTTGCGGCGGCGCCGAGTCCAGCGCGCGCCGGAGCAGCGCCAGCATTTGACGACGATCGGCGCCGCTGAGCCCGCGCAACACCTCGTCTTCAACCTGCATCGCCAACTGCCGCGCCTTCTCCAGGACCCGTCGGCCCTTGGCCGTGATTACAACCTCGCGGGCACGGCGATCCGTTGGGCGGGGCCGGCGCTTGGCCAGTCCCGCGGCCTCGAGCTGATCGATCAGCGAAACCATCGTGCTGGGATCGATGCCCATCGTTGCGCCGAGCTCCTGTTGAATCGCCCCCTCGTGGGTCCCGAGGACGTTCAGGAGCCCAAACAGCGCCGTCGTCAGACCGAGCGAGTCGAGTGCCTCCGCAGTGCGCGTGTGCGACAGCCGCCAGAGCCGGAAGAAGAGCTGGCCGGCGTACTCAGAGGCGGCGGTGTCGACCGAAGGGGTCATTGCTACGGAGATCTTCGCACATTAGTCGGCCCGACCCAATTATTTGTGCTACAAATTATTGTCCCAACAACACATTAGGAGGAACGATGAGCACAACCAAGACCAAGGGATTCACGGCCGAGGAACGAGCCGCGATGAAGGAGCGCGCCAAGGAGCTGAAGGCGGAGGCGGAAAAGGCGGACGGGGAGAAGGCCCTGCTCGCGAAGATCGCCGAGATGCCGGCATCGGATCGCGCCATGGCCAAGCGGCTCCATGCGATCGTCAAGGCCAGCGCGCCGGATCTCTCGCCCAAGACCTGGTACGGGATGCCCGCGTACGCCGACGAGGACGACAAGGTCGTCTGCTTCTTCAAGAGCGCGGACAAGTTCAAGTCGAGGTACGCGACGCTCGGCTTCAGCGACAAGGCGAACCTCGACGCAGGCAACATGTGGCCGACCGATTTCGCGCTGAAGAAGTTGACCGCCACCGAAGAGAAGAAGATCGCCGCGCTCGTGAAGAAAGCGGTGCGCTGAGGGCGCGCCATCTGGGTTGGCTTGAAGGTCGCGACGGACTACGACAAAGACGAAAGAACCAGGTCGAAGAGCTCGGCCGCCGGCAACACGCTCTTCGCCTGGGCGGTTTGCCTGTCGGCCTAGGCAGAGCGGAAGGTCTGCCCGCGAGGGGGACGGGCTGTACCGGCGGGGGCGGCGCCGTCGGCGCCGCCCCCTCGGCGTCAAAGGTCTTCAGTACCACCTGCCGCGAGCGAAGCCGCCAAAGGCGATCAGCCCGATAAGCAGGACGATCAGCCCGATCCAAAAGCTCCAGAAGATCATCACCACGATGCCGATGATCACGAGGATCCCCCCATGGATATCCCCCCGATTCCACCGCGTCGTTCTGGTGTGGCCATCCTTGTCCCCTTTGGGGTGCGAACAGAGACAACTACCCTCCCCGGTTGCTCCCTACCCCGGCGCCCCGGGCGGGAAACGGGATTCGCCCAAACGTCCGATCGGCCAGCCGGGTAGCGGCAGCGGCTGGTCCCGCCGCCAAGGGCAGCGGGACCATCGCACCCACCACTCAGACGGCTACCGCGGCCGCCTCCCCGACTGCTTCGGGCTCGCCGGTGGCGATGAATCCGAGCAGGGCGGCGTTGACCTCATCCGGATGAGTCCAGCCGATGTTGTGCGGTCCCCTGTCCACCTCGAGGGCGCGCACATCGTCGATCAGATCCGGCAGCCGGCGTCCGGTCGAGTCGGGCGGCAGGATCCGATCCTCGCTGCCCTGCATGACCAGCGTCGGGACGTCGATCTTCGGCAGGTCATCGCCGAAATCCGTCAGCCAGGTTTCGACGCAGCGCAGGGTCGCGGTCGCCGACGCCCCGACCGCGACGATGAACTGCTGGATGGCGGGTCTGCTTCGGCTCGTCAGCGAGAGCAGCGACCGATCCAAGCGCAACCCTACTCCTGCTCCGCGATCGCTTTGGTAGGGAAAGCCCTACCAAGATCTCGTCGGGAAGCCCTACCCCGATCTCGGGTGCGGGGGTATGGCGGCCCGGCCACGAAGGCGCGACAGTAGGGCAATGATCAGCGCGGAGAATCGGCGCAGAGAACGACGGAGACTCCCACGAGTCCCAACCTGACGCCACTGGCCGCGTTCAATGAGGAGCATGAGCTCATGGTCGTCGTCCGGCCATTCGGCGCTGCTCAGAGTCCTGGCGACTCGCGGACCCGCAAGACCGTGGCTTCCACGTTGAGCTCTTCGTAGTCGAGGTGCGCGAGCAGGTTCTTGCCGAGGGTCTGAAGAGTGTCGACCACTGCCTTCCGGGCCTCGGGGCTCTCGTTAGCGGTGAGGGCGTTGGCAGCGGCTTCGACGGCGTCGAGATCATCGGAGACCCGGCGGTGTTCGGCCTGGAGCCGGTCGATGACCGGGTTGAGGGCCGGGTTCGTGTCGCGCAGCTCCGGGAAGAAGTCGCGGTCCTCGGCGTTGTGGTGGCTGTGCACGAAGCGGCAGTAGCGGAGGCAGTCGACCTGCAAGCGCCAGAGCATGCCGTCGCGCTTGATCTCATCGCAGTTCCTGGCGAATCTCCTCCGCCGGTAGGCCGTCGAGCGCCTGCTCTGCCAGCCGTTCGACCCGCTCGAGGTCCCGGCGGATCTTGGCGTGGACGGCGAGCAGCATCTGGTAGATCGCGCGACCGCGGCGGGTTTCGGGCCTCTCACCGAAGGCCGTCTCGCTCTGCTGGGTGTTCGGGGTCACTGAGGGGTTCCCTGCGGGGACCCGGCTGTCGGGTCGTCGACCGGGGCGTTGGCGCGCGCCGCCGCGACGCGCTCGCGGACCTGTGGGGCGACGTCCTCGATGAAGGTTCGAAGCGTGTCGGGATCCGGCGGCGCGGTGAGGACGAACGTGCCAAAGCCGAGGTCCAGGGCGAAGTGGGTCAGGACCTCCGCCCAGTGGTCCGGCGGACCGATGATCGTCTCGTCGGTGTCGCGGGCGGGCGCGGGCGCCGCCGGCGTGAAGGCGCCGGGCACGATGGAGATCCGCCGGATCTCGCGCGGGTCGCGGCCGGCCTCGCGCGCGGCGCGGTCGATGATGGCCAGGGGCTCGACGGCGGCAGCCGCGGGCATGTAGTTCAGCAGCGGGGCGGCCCAGCCGTCGGCGAGCCGCCCGACGATCGCGAGCGCGCGCGGCTTCGCGGCGCCCAGCCAGATCTGGATCTGGTGCGCCGGCGAGGGGCCGGGCCGCATGCCGTCGAGCCGATAGTGGCGGCCGTCGAAGCGCAGCGAGCGGGCATCGCTCCAGCTCGCTCGCAGGATCGCGACAGCTTCCTCGAGCGCGTCAAGGCTCTGGCCGGGGGTGAGCTCGGGGGCGCCCATCGCGTGTGCGGGCTGGAGATATCCGCCGGCACCGAGCCCCGCCTCGAAGCGCCCTCCGCTGAGCAGGTCGAGCGTCGCCGCCGCCTTCGCGTAAACCGCGGGTGGGCGCAGCGGCAGGTTGCCGACGGCCTGGAAGACGCGGACCCGCTCGGTGCGGGCGAGGATGACGCCGAGCAGCGCGAGCGAGTCGAGGTGGGCGCGCTGGTAGGGGTGGTCCTGGACGGCGAGCAGGTCGTAGCCGAGCCGTCGGCAAGCCTGCCGTGTCGAGGACCCCTTCGGGGTCGCGGGCGTCGGGGACCAGGAAGTACCCGAACTCGATCTGATGTCCGTAGTCCGCCATCGGGCTCAGCGCTGCCGGAGTGGTCGCGTGGTCACCGTTGGGCCAGGGTTCGTTGAGTGGTCAACTACTTGGATACTAGCAACACCTAATAGACAAGCAACATGCAGATCACTAGTGTGTTCCCTACATGCCCCCGCAGACCCAGCAACAGCCGCGAGACGACGCCGCCACCTGCGCGCGCGGTGATGCGGCGCTCGCCCGCGCCTTCGACCTGCTCGGCCAGCGCTGGACCGGCGTCGTCCTTGGCAACCTCAGCACCGGCCCTGCCGGTTTCCGCGAGCTCGCCCGCGTGATCGACGGGATCAGCGATTCGATGCTCTCCACCCGGCTGACCGCCCTCACCGAGGCCGGTCTAGTCACTCGCACCGTTGATGAGGGACCGCCGCTCTCAGTCGCCTATGCACTGACCGACGCCGGACGTGCGCTGATCCCGGCGCTTGCACAGATCAGCCGCTGGGCGGAGGACCACCTGCCCGCGGCCGCCCCGGTCCCGACCGACTGAAGCGATGGCGGCCGGGAGCTCGGAGACCGCCCTCCGATTCGGTATCTCGGTCGTGCCGCTGACTCGAGAGACTCGACCGGACCCGCGAGCAGGTGCGAGCGGCCGACGAGGCCGGGCTCGATCTCGTCGGCATCCAGGATCACCCCTACCAGCACCACTTCCTCGACACCTGGTCGCTGATCCCGACGCTGCTTGCCGAGACGACCCGCATTTCGTTCTTCACCGACGTCGCGAACCTGCCGCTGCGTCCGCCGGCGGTGATGGCGAAGGCCGCCGCGTCACTCGACGTCCTCGGCGGTGGCCGCTTCGAGCTCGGGCTGGGCGCCGGCAACTTTCCCAACGGCGGCTTCCCCGATGTGATCGCAAACTTCGGCGGCCCGCGGCGAACGCCCGGTGAGTCGGTGGAGGCGCTCGACGAGGCGATCGACGTGATCAGGCTGTTGTGGTCGGACGAGCGCTCGGTGTCATTCGAGGGCAAGCACTACCACCTGAACGATGCTCGCCCCGGCCCCCGGCCAGCGCACCCGATCGGGATCTGGGTCGGAGCGTTCAAGCCGCGGATGATCCGCCTCGTCGGTCGCAAAGCCGACGGCTGGCTGCCGTCGCTCGGGGTACTGACGCGAGACGGGCTCCGCGCCGGCAACGAGCAGATCGACGCGGCGGCGGAGAAGGCGGGCCGCGACCCGGGCTCGATCCGGCGGATCATCAACCTGCAGGGCATGATCGGCGAGGGGCGGGCGCCAGCCCGGTCGGGGCTTCCCGGTCGGGTATCTGGCCGGCGAACCGCTCGCCGGACCAGCCGACTGGTGGGTCGAGACACTCGCCGGATTCGTGGATGACGGCTTCGACACGCTCGTGTTCTGGCCGGTCGATTCCGGATCCGGTCAGGTCGAGGCGCTGGCCGGCGACGTCGTGCCTCACCTCCGCCGGTCCGGCTGAGCCCGAGACCCTTCTAAGCTGGTTGAGGAGATCGCGAACCAATGCCTACCTGCACCCACCTAGATCAGGTTCAGATCACGCAGCTCCCCGAGTCCGTTGATGGCTGCGAGGAGTGCCTGGCCACCGGGGACCCGTGGTTGCATCTGCGGATCTGCCTGGAGTGCGGAAAGGTCGGGTGTTGTGACGACTCGCCCAACCGCCACGCCAGCGCTCACGCGCGGACCAGCAGCCACCCGCTGATCCGCTCGCTCGAGCCGGGCGAGGACTGGTCTTGGTGCTACGTGGACGACTTCGCGATGCTGATTCCCGACGTCAAGGGCGAAACGCGCATCCCCCCGTCGCCCCTGGGCGGCTGATCGGGGTTAGGGGGGCCGGGGAGCGCCGGCTCCCGGTGCTATGGCTAGGGCGAGAGCGCCACGGCGGCCTCCGGCGTCGCCGCCAGGAAGCTGAAGGTCTCCTCCAGGTACAGCCGCACGGTTTCGGCGTCGTGGCTCTCGTATCCGATCGAGAGATCCTGTCCGCTTTCGAACAGGAAGTCGCCGCCGCGCATGCTCACCACCGCGCCGCCCTGAACGGCCGGCGCCCAGACGATTGGACCGCCGAGGATCTTGCGCAGGTGCTCGAGCAGGGGATAGCCGCCGTGCTCGCTTGTCTCGAGCACCCGGGTATGCACCTCCGGGCCGAGAGCGAGGCCGTAGGGAGCGTCGATCCCGACCCCGCGCAGCGCATCGACGGCCTTGGCGACGTGAGTTGGATAGCGCTCGCAGTCCTCGCCGAGGGTGATCGCCTCGTGCGGCGACGCCTCGCTGATGCCGGCGATGCCGGCGCCGCTCATGCCCTGGAAGACGGCGCCGTTCTCGGCGCTGGCGATCCGTCGGGCGGCCTGATCGAGCCCGTCGAGGTCGACGTCCTTGGCGCCGCGGTCGGCGTCCTCGAGCTCCGAGCGGGGGACCGCGAAGGGAGCCCGGAGCTCAACGAGTGGAAGAATCCGCCGCTGCCGGGCGGCGACTTCTTCCCCGGCGGCCTCGGCGAGCTCCTCCGTCCGGCCCAGGTTCGTCGCCGAGTGCTCCCACCCGTGGGGGCCCGCGAAATCGACGAGCTTGCGCGCGGCGAGGGCGGGCGTCAGCCGCTCCTGCGCCTCGGTGTCGAGCAGCTCCCAGCCGGCCTTGGTGATCGGGGCGTGCTCGCGGAGCAGATGGCTCACGGGCCGCTCCCACGGAGGCTGCCGATGCCGAGCGACTCGCTGCCGGCGAGTGGCGCCCCCCGAGACGCCTGCTCCTCCGTCGCCTCCTCCTCGGACTCCTCGCCGTGCTCGACGATGTCGCCCTCCTGGAAGAGGATCCCCTCTGCGATCTCACGCCACAGAGGCGTGCGGCGCAGCAGGAACTCCAGGTCCATGGAGAAGTGCTTGAACTCCTCGCCCTGGGCGTCGCGCATGATCGCGCGCGCCTCGCGATTGGGCTCGACCGACAGGCGCTGCTCGTACCAACCGATCGCCTCCGCCTCCTCGGTCAGCGAGGCGCAGAGCCGGGCGAAGGTCCGAATCTCGTCCGGAAGCTCCGAAGCCGGCTCGTGGTACTGGTCGAATCCCACGGCGACATCTTGTCAGGCAACCCGCTCGATCACAGCCGCCACTCCCTGGCCCGAGCCGACGCAGACGCCGATTGCTCCGTAGCGCGCCTGGCGCTCCTGGAGCTCGGTCATCAGCGAGAGGACCAGACGGGTGCCCGAGTCGCCGAATGGGTGCCCGAGGGCGACCGCTCCGCCGTTGGGGTTGAGCTTCTCGTCTGGGATCTCGTAGCCACTCTGGGTCTTGAACTCGCGGAGGACGCCGAGCACCTGGGCGGCGAATGCTTCATGGACCTCGTAGACGTCGACGTCCTCGGGCTTGAGGCCCGCGCGCTCGATCGCCCGCGGCATCGCGTATGCGGGGGCCACGCCCATGATCGTGGGATCGATCCCGACGGACGCCGAGCTCAGGATCCGCGCGAGCGGCTTCGCGCCGAGCTCGGCGGCGCGCTCCTCTGACGCCAGCACGACTCCGCTCGCGCCGTCCGAGAGCGGCGAGGCGTTGCCCGCCGTCATGTCCTTCGTGTTCGGCTGGGGGGGAAGGGCCGCGAGCTTCTCGAGGGTGGTGTCGTCGCGGATGAACTCGTCGTGCTCGAACCTGCCCGGCGGCTCCTTGCGCCCCGCCGCGACCTCGACCGGGAAGATCTCCTTCGCCAGCCGGCCGGAATCCCGCGCCGCGGCTGCGTGTTGGTGGGAGCGAAGGGCGAAGGCGTCGATCTCCTCGCGAGGAATCTCGTACTTGTCGGCGACGTTCTGGGCGGTCTCGATCATCGCGATGTAGGCGTTGCGCTCGAGCAGGACCGGGTTGGGCGGTCCGCCGGCCCCGGCCCACATCGTGTCGAGCATGAACCGGGGGCCGCGCGGCATGAACGGCTGCTCGCCCTTCATGAAAGCCCAGCCCGACCGGGACATCGACTCCACCCCCGCGGCGAGGCCGACACCGATCTCGCCGACGGCGATCGAGTTGGAGACGTTGATCGCCGCCGTCAGGGACGAGGCGCAGAAACGGTTGACGCTATAGGCAGGGACGCCGTCGGGGATGCCGGCGGCGAGGGCCGCCCAGCGGGCGATGTCGCCCATGCCCTCGTGCGCGGTGTTGACGACACCGGCCGCGATCTCCTCTATCGCGTCCGCGTCGACGGCCGCTCGCTCCAAGGCGTGGGTCATGGCCATGCCGAGCAGATCGTCGGTCCGGATTCCCGACAGCGAGCCGCCGTACCGGCCGATCGGTGTCCGCGCTCCGCCGAGGATCATCGCACCTGTCATCTCAGCCTCCTTCGTGCGTGTCAGCGGCATTCTCCCTGTCGAGAGTCGCGGGGACGACCTGAGCGAGCTGGCTCCAGTGGCCCTCCAGCCGCTCGCCGTCGAGAAAGAACGTCGGCGTCGCGTGAACCCCGGCCTTCTCGGCGCCAAGCACGTCCTCGAGAACGGGCTCGCGAAAGCTGTGGTCGCGCAGGGCCGACTCGGCTTCTCCCGGGTCCAGATCGAGCTGCCTTGCGACGGAAAGCAGGTCCTCCTGCGAGAAGTGGTCGTGGCCCGCCAGGAGGAGGGCATACGCGTCCCAGAACCGGCCGTGCGCGGCAGCAAACTCCGAAAACTCCGCCGCGAGTCCGGCCCCCGGATGAAGCTCCGAGTCCGGGTAGTGCCGCCAGACCAGGCTCAGGGTGTCGTAGCGCTCCAGGAGGGATTCGAGGGGCCGGCGCGCTGCGAAGCAGAACGGGCAGCCAAAGTCCCCGTATTCGACGATCGTGAGCTCGGGCCGCTCGGCGCCGAGAATGTGATCGCCATCCTGGACCGGGATCAAGCCGCTGGAGCTAGTCAATGGATTCATTCGCGCGGCGCTCATTCCGGCATCATCTCCGGGTGGGGGCCGGCCATCGGTACCGAGGCGGCCATGATCCGGTCGATCTCCGCCAGGTCGGCCTCGCTCAGGCTCAGCTCCGCCGCTGCGACGCTGTCCTTGATGTGTCCAGGGTGCCGCGCGCCGACGATCGCTACCTGGACTGCGGGGTTGGTGAGGGTCCAGGCGATCGCCAGCTGACTGACCGATGCTCCGAGGCGCTCGGAGGCGAAGCGCTCGAGCTCGCCGACTACCTCGAGGTTGCGGCGGAACTCCTCGCCCTTGAAGAACGGAGCGCTGCGGCGCCAGTCGCCGGCGGCGAACTTCGTCTCCTCGTTCATGGCCCCGGTCAGCAGGCCATGGGCCAGCGGACCGTAGCTGAGCACGCCGATGTCGTGCTCGCTGCAGTAGGGGAGAAGCTCGGCCTCGATCTCGCGGCGGAACAGGTCGTAGGGCGGCTGAACCGTCTCCACCGGCCGGTGTCCGCGCGAACTCGTCGATCTGGGATGCATCGAAATTGGAGACGCCCGACATGGCGGATCTTGCCCTTCGTCGACGAGCTCTTGAAGCGCCGCCGGCGGTCTCCGCGAAGGGGACCTCCACGTCGGGCCAATGAACCTGGTAGATGTCGATGTAGTCGATCCCCGACGGCCGTCGAGGCTTGCTTCGACTCCGCTCCGAATCCAGTCCGCGCTCGAGTCCCGGACGAGGCCGTCATCCGTCATCCGCAGGCCGCCCTTCGTCGCCATTATCACCTCGTCGCGGCGGTTGTCGAGATCGTCCCGCAGCGCCCGCCCCAGGACCCGCTCGGAGGCGCCGAAGCCGTAGCCCTGGGCGGTGTCGAAGAGGTTGATCGCCGAGCTCGCGTGCCTGGCGGATCGCGGCGATCGCCTCGGCCTCGTCGAACTCTCCCCACTCACCGCCGAGCTGCCAGGTGCCGAAGGCGATCGGGGACACCTCGAGATCGGTCATGCCGAGTCGCACCTGGTTCACGTTCGTTCTCATGCCCTTTCGCTTCCGGCGCCACACCCTGCGTCGCTCCTGGTGGCTTCTGCCGCGCCTACCACTGCCCGCCCGGCGTCGGCGTTAAGGGTTTGTAGTGCGTTTCACCATATAGGCGCGAATACGGCAGGGGTTTAGCCGAGCCCTTGACAAAGCCACGACAATCGATGAGACTGCGCGCCGCGTGGAGCCGCTCGACCCCGGATCGCTTCGTTCCCTGCGCGAGCTCAACAGCCGGCGGGTGATCGACGCGCTTCGCGAGCGGGGCACTGCCAGCAGGGCGGAGCTCGCCCGCGCGACCGGCCTCTCGCGCTCGACCGTCTCGAGCATCGTCGCCGAGCTGCGCAAGGCGGGGATGGTCGAGGAGGGCGCCGAGGGCACCGGCGTTGCCCACGGGGACCAGGGCGGGCGCCCGCCGGTCCTCCTCTCCCTGAAGAGCTCCGCGGGCCTCGCCCTTGGGGTGGACTTCGGCCATACCCACCTCCGCGTAGCGCTCTCCGACCTCTCGCACGAGGTGGTGGCGGAATCCTGGCAGGAGCTCGACGTCGACCACTCCGCCGAGGAGGGCCTGGACGCCGCCGCGGAGCTGGTCGCCCGGGTGGTCGAGGAGGCGGGTGCCGATCGTGACCGCGTGCTCGGAGTCGGCATGGGGCTACCCGGGACCGATCGACCAGGCCGCCCACGCGGTCGGATCCTCGGCGATCCTCCCGGGCTGGGTGGGTGTCAACGCCGCCGCCGAGATGTCCCGGCGGCTGGAGCTTCCGGTCCAGGTGGAGAACGACGCGAACCTCGGTGCCCTCGCCGAGTTCGTCTGGGGCGCGGGACGGGGCCACTCCGAGCTCGTCTACATCAAGCTCTCCTCGGGGGTCGGCGCGGGGCTGCTGCTCGGCGGCCGGCTCTATCAGGGCGCCGGCGGCACCGCCGGCGAGATCGGCCACACCGTGGTCCAGGAGGGGGGCGCGATCTGCCGCTGCGGCAACCGCGGCTGTCTCGAGACGGTGGCCTCGGCGCGGGCGATCGCCGGCATGCTCAGCGAGAGCCGCGGCGAGGAGATCTCGACCAAGCGGCTCCTCGAGCTCTCCGGGGACGGCGACTCGCCGGCGGCCCGCCTGATCGAGGAGGCCGGCCGGGCGATCGGCACCGCCGTCGCCAACCTCTGCAACCTGATCAACCCCGACCGGGTGATCGTCGGCGGCGACCTCAGCGGCGCTGGTGAGCTGATCACCGAGCCGATCCACGAGTCGATCCGCCGTTTCGCGATCCGGAGCGCCGCCGACCAGGTGACGGTGGTCCCAGGAGTGCTCGGGGAACGGGCGGAGCTCCTCGGCGCCCTCGCCCTCGTCCTGCACGGCTCGGACCGGTTCTTTTCGCCGCTGCCGGAGCGAGCGGAGGCCGCGGCAGCATGACGACCTTGACTTCGGACCGAATTTTGATTCCAATGCAGGTCAATCGATGGAGGTGAGAGGTGTGAGGAAGAGATCTAGGAGCTGGGCCCGCGGGGCCGTGCTCGGTTGCGCGGCGCTCGTCCTCGGGCTCGGTCTCGTCGCCTGCGGCGGCGATGACGACGACGACGGCGGCGGCACGACTGCCGGCGGGGGTGGGAAGGTTGCCCTCCTGCTGCCGGAGTCGAAGACGACCCGGTACGAGGCCCACGATCATCCCGAGTTCGAGTCGAACCTGAAGAGGCACTGTCCGGACTGCGAGCTGATCTACAGCAACGCGAACCAGGACGCCAGCGCGCAGCAGGACCAGGTCGAGGCGGCCCTGACCGAGGGCATCGACGTGCTCGTCCTCGATCCGGTGGACTCGGCGTCGGCCGCCAGCATGGTCAACCTGGCGGAGCAGCAGGACGTGCCGGTGATCAGCTATGACCGGCTGATCACTGACTCCCCGGGGGTCGACTACTACGTCTCGTTCGACAACGTCCGGGTCGGTGAGCTTCAGGGCGAGGCCCTGACGAAGAAGCTCGCCGACGACGGCACCCCGACGGGCCCGATCGTGAAGATCAACGGCTCGCCGACCGACAACAACGCCACGCTCTTCGGACAGGGCGCCCAGTCCAAGTTCGATGCAGCCAGCGTTCAGATCGCCAAGGAGTACGACACCCCCGACTGGAGCCCCGACAAGGCCCAGACGGAGATGGAGCAGGCGATCACCGCGGTCGGGAACAACGGGTTCACCGGTGTCTACGCGATGAACGACGGCACCGCCGGCGGCGCGATCGCCGCGATGAAGGGTGCCGGGATCGACCCGGCGACGAAGCCCACCACCGGTCAGGACGCCGAGCTGGAGGCGATCCAGCGGATTCTCGTCGGCGAGCAGTTCATGACCGTCTACAAGGCGACCAGCGAAGAGACCGACTCGGCCGCCCAGTTGGCGGCAGCGCTCGCTCAGGGCGAGGACGTCCCGAGTGACCTGGTCACCGAGGAGGTGGACAACGGCGCGAAGATGGTTCCCTCGGTGCTGGAGACGCCGGTGGCAGTCACCATCGACAACATCCAGGACACCGTTCTGAAGGACAACGGTGACCTCGGTGGGCCCTACTGGACCGCGCAGGACATCTGCACGGCGCAGTACGCCCAGGCCTGTCAGCAGGCGGGCATCCAGTAGACAGAGGGCACGAGTAAGTAGTAGGAATCAGAGAATGGAACCCCGAGCGCGAGGAGGTGCGAGTGAGGTGAGCGAGTCGAAGGACGCTCAGCCCGAGCACCTCCTCGAGCTCAGGGGTGTCAGCAAGAGCTTCGGGCCGGTGCAGGCGCTGACCGACGTCGACTTCGAGGTCGACGCCGGCGAGGTGGTCGCCCTGGTCGGCGACAACGGCGCCGGCAAATCCACCCTGGTGAAGGCGATGGACGGCGTCCAGCCCGCCGACAGCGGCGAGATGTACTTCGAGGGGCGCCAGGTGAAGGTCCCGGACCCGAAGGCAGCCGCGCAGCTCGGGATCGCGACCGTCCACCAGGACCTCGCCCTCTGCGACAACCTCGACGTGGTCGCCAATCTCTTCCTCGGCCAGGAGGAGGTCGGCGGGGACGGCGTCCCGGTTCCCGTGCACACCCTGGACGAGACCGACATGGAGCAGCGGACGCTGAAGCTGCTCGACGATCTCTCGGTCACCACACTGGGAAGCGTCCGCACCCCGGTCGGAAACCTCTCCGGAGGCCAGCGCCAGTCGGTGGCGATCGCCCGCTCGCTGGTCGGCGATCCGAAGGTGGTGCTCTTCGACGAGCCGACCGCGGCGCTCGGCGTCGCCCAGACCGCGCAGGTGCTGGCTCTGGAGAAGCGGTTGGCGGAGCGGGGCCTGGGGGTGGTGGTGATCAGCCACAACCTCGGCAACGTCTTCCAGGTCGTGGACCGGATCGTGGTCCTCCTGCTGGGGAAGCGGGTGGCGACCTTCGACCCCGCCAAGTCCACGCCCGAGGAGGTCGTCGCGGCGATCACCGGCGCGTCCGCCGACACGGCCGAGCGAGAGAGGCAGGTCTGATGGAAGCTGCCACCGATACCGCCGAAGGCCCCGAGGAGCGGGGGCGGTTCAGGGTCTTCGCCCAGCTGGCGCGGGGCGAGCTGGGCTCGCTCCGGGTGGTGCTGATAATCGCCGTGATCTGGGCGATCTTCCAGATCCAAAATGACCGCTTCCTCTCGGCGATCAACCTCACCAACCTGACCCTGCAGATCGCCGCCGTCGGGACGATCTCGATCGGCGTCGTCCTCGTGCTGCTGCTCGGCGAGATCGACCTCTCGGTCGGCGCGGTCAGCGGCCTGGCGGCGGGCGTGATGGCGGTCCTCAACGTCAAGCAGGGCTGGAACCCCGAGCTGGCGATCCTTGCCGGGCTGGCGACGGGGGCGGCGATCGGGCTCTTCAACGGGTTCATGGTGACCTTCTTCGGAATTCCGTCGTTCGTGGTCACCCTTGCCGGCCTGCTCGCCTGGCAGGGCGCCCTGCTGCTGGTGCTCGGCGACACCGGCACGATCAATCTGCCCCCGAGCACGATCACCGACCTGGCGGGGAAGTTCTACGATCCCTGGGTCGGCTGGACGCTCGCGGTGGCGGTGACCGCGGGGACGCTCGGGTCAGGGCTGCTCGAGCGCCGGCGGCGATTGAAAGCGGGCCTCGAAACCGGTCCCCTTGCCGGGCTCCTGATCCGCACGGTCCTGGTCGGCGCCGGGATCTTCGGGGCCATCGCCATCCTCAGCTCCGACCGGGGGATCCCGCTGGCGGCGCTGATCCTGGTCGGCCTCTGCGCGATCTTCGCCTTCATCACCACCCGCACCCGCTTCGGCCGCCACATCTACGCGACCGGCGGCAACGCCGAGGCGGCGCGGCGGGCGGGGATCCGGGTCAACCGCACCAAGATCGTCGTCTTCACGATCGCCTCGACGTTTGCCGCGGCCGGGGGGATCATCGCCGCCTCGCGGCTGATCGCGGTCAACCAGGCGTCGGGATCGGGAGACCTGCTGCTGCTCGCGATCGCCGGCCCGGTGATCGCCGGGGTCAGCCTCTTCGGCGGGCGGGGCACGGTCTGGGCCGCGCTGCTCGGTGCGCTCGTGATCGGCTCGATCTCGAACGGGATGGACCTGCTCGGGCTCGACTCCGACATCAAGTTCATGATCACCGGCGGCGTCCTCTTGGCGGCGGTCACCATCGATGCCCTCACCCGCCGCCAGCGCCAGCAGTCCGCGTTCACCTAGGGGCCCTACGGCGAGACGACTGTCCCCGTCGCCGCGCTCGCCCGAGCCGCATCGAGGATCTCCAGCCCGGATACCGCGTCCCAGGGATCGACCGGCGGTGGCGAGCCCTGGCGCAGGGCCCGCTCCAGTCCGGCGTAGAAGCGCGGCCAGTCACCCCTCTCGCTGGCGATCGGCTCGCTGCCTTCCTCGCTGATCAGGCGGCCCCATCTCTCCTCGGGCTCGGCGCCCCACGGCGTCGTCGTCGCGTGGGCGGGCGCCGGAGCGCAGCGCGTCCTCTTGACCGTCCACGTCGGTGACGATGAAGGCGGCCCGGTCGCCGAGGACGCGGAGGCGTGGCCCGGGCGCCGCCGCCAGCACCGACGCCCAGAGATGGCTCCGCGCGCCGGAGGTGTGCTCCAAGGCGAGGAAGGTGTCGTCGTCGGCGGCGCCGCCCCGGCGGCTGTCGAGCTCCGCGTAGACGCGGCTGACGGGGCCAAAGAGGACGATCGCCTGATCCACCAGGTGGGTGCCGAGGTCGAGCAGCACGCCGCCTCCCGCCTCCGGCGCGGACGCCTCGCGCC
Organism: uncultured Solirubrobacterales bacterium; assembly: GCA_963818205.1. Taxonomy (GTDB): domain Bacteria; phylum Actinomycetota; class Thermoleophilia; order Solirubrobacterales; family 70-9; genus CAVVYV01. The sequence goes on along the minus strand of CAWFRG010000004.1, from coordinate 224,866 downwards.
AGGCCTCGCGCACGGATAGAGCCGGACGCCAGCGCTCCAACCTCGACTCGTAGCGCAGCACCTCGCCGAGCCTTCGGTCGTTGAGCAGGCGCCGCAGGGTCAGCTGCTCGGAGTCCCAGCGCCGGTTGAGGAACACCGTGAGCAGGACTCCGACCTCCTCGGCGTGCTCCACCAGCGATCGGGCTTCAGCCGCCGTCGGGGCGAGCGGCTTGTCGACCACCACCGGCAGGCCGGCGTCGAGCGCTCGCCGCGCCAGGGGCACGTGGACGTCGTTGGGCGTCGCCACCACCACGAAGTCGTGGTCCGAGGCGCGCTCGAAGACCGCCTCGGGATCGGGGACGACGCGAGCGTCCGGATGAGCTCGGGCCGCCTCGGCCTGCCGCTCCGGGTTGCTGGTCACCACGGTGCTCACCGTCAGCCCCGGGGTGGATGCGATCAGGGGCGCGTGGAAGACCGACCCCGCGAGGCCGTAGCCGATCACCGCGCCTCGCAGGTCCGCCATCGCGGCTGAGGCTACATCCGCGGCGGCCGAAAACGCAAAGGGCCGCTCCCGGTGAGGAGCGGCCCTTCGCAAATGACGCGGTCTGTAACGGACTTGGGATTCGCGGGTGGGGCGGGACAGCACCCACCTCCGTTCGCCCGCCGGTGCCCGGGTTGGATTCCGCTGGATGGCCGCGCGCCATCCACCGGCCCCTTGGGCACTTCGGGGGAGGCTGATCGCCCCCCAGCGCCCGGACCTAGCGGCCCTGCACCTCCGGCATCCCGTAACGCATTGAACTCAAGTTAGGACCACCTCCTTTCTCCGGTCCCGACATTGAAGCAGGCCGCGCAGACCGCTCCAAGGGCGGCGCCGCTCCATTCCGAGACTTGCTCTCGGAACCGCCCGCCCGGAAGACGACGATGTCGCCCGGTGGCGTGATCGAGCAGCCAGGCGACGTCGTCGGGGCTGAAGCCATCGGTGCCGTTCGCCGCCGCCGGAGCGACGATCCGGTCGTAGCGCTCGTGGTCGATCAGCTCGTGCAGGGCATGGCGGTAGGTGCGGCCGCGCTCGATCCGGGAGTCGACCGCGACGCCGGCCTTCGTCGCGCGCTGCTCGATCGCCTCCAGGATCGGGATCGCCGATCCGCACTGGCGGGGGAGGGGACCGTCCAACGGCAGGTCCTTCGGTACTCGCGCGAGGAACGCCGGGACCAGGGTCGCCCCCTCGGCCTTGGCGAGGCGCAGGGCCGCGTCCAGGGCCGGCTCCGAGAGGCTCTCGCCGAGGAAGGGGAAGAGGATCCGCCGAGCCGAGGTGGCCGTCGGAGCCCCGCGGGTCCGGCGCGCACGGAGCACGGCAACCGTCACCGTCGCGCCGAGGATGGCGGCGATCAAGATCCCGACCAGATCGAGCACGCTCACGGCTCTCGCTCCTTCCGTTCCTCGTCCTCCTCGCCCTCCCGCAGGGTGCGGTCGGCGACGATTCGCACGTCGAGACCGGGCAGGGCCTCGACCAGGCGCTCGGGCAGCGGGTCGCGAAGGCGGCCGAGGAGCCCGCGGCGCCGCGGCGTTCCCATCAGAACGTAGGTCGTCCCGCGTTCCTCGGCGACCCGCTTGACCACCTCGACCACGTCGTCGCCCTCCTCGACGATGAGGCGGGCTCCGAGGACCGAGGCGAGGCGGCGCATCGCATCGAGCTGCTCCTTGGTCTCGGCGCTGACCCGGCCCGGGGGCTTCACCCAAAGCAGGTCGAGGTTGGCGCCCAGGCGCTGCGCCGAGCGCCAGGCGCGCCTCACCACCCGCTGGCCGCGGGGGTGGGGCTTGACCAGGGCGAGCAGGCGCTCGCCGACGGCCTGCGGTGCGGTCGCGCCCAGGACGCGATCCTCCCGGGTGCCGACGAACTCGCGCACCAGCCGCTTCGACTCCACGTTCTGGGCCACCTGCCGGAGCGCCACCTCGCGCAGCGCCGCCAGGTTCTCGATCCGGAAGAAGTTCTGGAGCGCCGCCTCGATCTGCGCGCCGGGGTAGATCTTTCCCGCGCGGAGCCGGTCGAGCAGCGCCTCCGGGGTGAGGTCGATCAGGACGACCTCGTCGGCCTCCCCGAGGACTGAGTCGGGCATCGTCTCCCGCACCCGGATCCCGGTGAGCTCCGCGACCTGGTCGTTGAGGCTCTCGAGGTGCTGGACGTTCACCGTCGAGAAGACGTCGATCCCGTCGGCGAGCACGTCGCCGACGTCCTCGTAGCGCTTCTCGTGCTCGAGTCCCGGGGCGTTCGTGTGCGCGATCTCGTCGATCAGGCAGAGCTCGGGACTGCGACGCAGGATCGCCGGCAGGTCCATGTCCTCCAGGACCCGTCCGCGGTACTCGACCGTCCGGCGGGGGACGGTCTCCAGCCCCTCAGCCTGGGCGGTCGTCTCCGGCCGGTCGTGCGGCTCGAGGTAGCCGATCACGACGTCCCTTCCCAGATCGGCTTCGGCCCGCCCCTCCTGGAGCATCCGGTAGGTCTTGCCGACTCCGGCGGCCATCCCGATGAAGACCTTGTGGCGACCCCGCTCGCCGACACTCTCGCCGACAGCCTCAACATCCGCCTGTTGCATCTCGGCCATCATCATCCATCTCAACCCCCGCCCTCGAGCGCCTCAACGATCGCCTCGAGCTGGATCCCGAGACTGCCCTGCTGGGCAGGGGAGTAGATCGGCCCGCCGCCGTCGGAGAGGATCAGCCGCAGCATCGCCATCCCCTGGCAGTAGACAGGGCCTTCCGAGAGAAGGATTGCCTCGATTCGAATCAGCAAGGACCTGGCCGCGGACACCTCGGCTCGATTCACGGGCACAGCCGAGGTCCATCCCCGTGCCCGCCGGCTCGCCGCCAGCAGCCGGTTGATTGCCTCTGCCATCCGCTCACGCCGCCGGTCGGCCGTGAGCCAGCGCGCCCGGCGCGCCAGCGCCATCGTCGAGGTCGGATCGGCGCCGTCCGCGAGCGCGCGATCCAGGGTCCGACCGCGCAACCGCGCCAGTAGGGCGGAGAGAAGCCAGCGAGCCGAGAGGGGGTGGCGGGACACCATCGCCGACTCGGTCGCCAGATCGAGGCTGGCAGCTCCGCGCGCCATCACGCTCCCAGGAGGCCGTGGACGACGAGGTCGACGAGCTTGATCCCGATGAACGGGGCGATGATCCCGCCGAGCCCGTAGATGAAGAGGTTCCGCCGCAGCAGGGCGCTGGCGCCGACTGGCCGGTAGCGGACCCCGCGCAGCGCCAGCGGGATCAGCAGCGGGATGATCAGCGCGTTGAAGATGATCGCCGAGATGATCGCCGACTCCGGGGTGCCCAGATTCATGATGTTGAGCTTCTCGAGCGGCCCCTCGCCGCCGGCCTCGGTCGCATAGGTGGCGGCGAAGATCGCCGGCAGGATCGCGAAGTACTTGGCGACGTCGTTTGCGATCGAGAATGTGGTCAGCGCCCCGCGGGTGATCAGGAGCTGCTTGCCGACCTCGACGATCTCGATCAGCTTCGTCGGATTGGAGTCGAGGTCGACCATGTTCCCCGCCTCGCGCGCCGCCTGGGTGCCGGTGTTCATGGTCACGCCGACGTCCGCTTGAGCCAAGGCGGGTGCATCGTTGGTGCCGTCGCCGGTCATCGCGATCAGGCGCCCACCTGCCTGCTCGTCCCTGATCAGCTCGAGCTTCTTCTCCGGGGTCGCCTGGGCGAGGAAATCGTCGACTCCGGACTCGTCGGCGATCTTCGCCGCGGTCAGCCGGTTGTCCCCGGTCACCATCACCGTGCGGATGCCCATCGCGCGGAGGTGGTCGAAGCGCTCGCGCATCCCCTCCTTGACGACGTCCTTGAGGTAGATCACGCCGAGCACCTTGTCGTCGCGAGCGACCGCGAGCGGGGTGCCGCCCTCGCGGCCGATCCGGTCGGCCTCGGCCGCGAGCTCGGCCGGGGCCCTGCCGCCGTCGGTCTCGACCCAGTCCCTGATCGCGTCGGTGGCGCCCTTGCGCAGGCGGCTGCCGTTGAAGTCAACGCCGCTCATCCGGGTCTCGGCGCTGAAGGGGACGAAGCTCGAGCTGTGGGTCGCCATCTCGTGTTCGCGGATTCCGAACTTCTTCGCGAGGACGACGATCGAGCGGCCCTCGGGGGTCTCGTCGGCCAGTGACGCCATCTGGGCCACCTCCGCCAGCTCGGCCTCCTGGACGCCCGGCATCGGCACGAACTCGGTCGCCTCGCGATTACCGAGGGTGATCGTCCCCGTCTTGTCGAGGAGGAGGGTGTCGACGTCGCCCGAAGCCTCGACCGCCCGTCCGGAGAGGGCGAGGACGTTGCGGCGCACCAGCCGGTCCATGCCCGCGATCCCGATCGACGAGAGCAGGGCCCCGATCGTCGTCGGGATCAGAGCCACCAGGAGTGCGATCAGGGTGGCCACCGAGGCGTCGGTGGAGGAGAACTCGGCCATCGGCCGGAGGGCGACGACGACCACCAAGAAGATGATCGTCAGCCCGGCGAGGAGGATGTTGAGGGCGATCTCGTTCGGGGTCTTGCGGCGCTCGGCGCCCTCCACCAGATTGATCATCCGGTCGAGGAAGCTCTTTCCCGGCTCCTGGGTGATCTCGACCACGATCCGGTCGGAGAGCACCCGGGTGCCCCCGGTGACGGCGCTGCGGTCGCCGCCCGCCTCGCGGATCACCGGGGCCGATTCGCCGGTGATCGCCGACTCGTCGACCGAGGCGATCCCCTCGATCACGGTGCCGTCGCCCGGGATCAGCTCGCCGGCTTCGATCACGACGACGTCGCCTCGCTGGAGCTCGGATGCCGAGACCTCGCGACCGTCCTGAAGGTGAGCGATCGTCTCCGTCCGGGCCGCGCGAAGGGCGTCGGCCTGGGCCTTGCCTCGGCCCTCGGCGAGAGCCTCAGCGAGGTTGGCGAAGACGACCGTCAACCACAGCCAGATCGCCACCGTGAAGGTGAACCAGGCGGCCTCGTTGCCGCCCCCCAGCGGCTCGCCGCCGAAGACCTGGATCAGCCACCCGATCGTCGTGATCAGGGCACCGACCTCGACCACGAACATCACCGGGTTGAGGATCTGGTGGCGCGGGTTGAGCTTGCGGAGGCTGGCGATCGCGGCCGGGCCGAGCAGCGCTCGGTCGAACATCGATGAGCGGCGCCCCCGCTCGCCCGTCTCCGCCCTGCCGACCACGGTCGATTCCATCAGGCTTGCTCCTCGTCGAGCGCAAGGTTGAGCTCGAGCACGTTCACGCCGGGTTCGCCGAGGACGCCGAGCGCCCGGCCATCGGTGTTTTCATCGATCAGCTCCTCGACCCGGTCCAGCGGGATGCCGCGAACCACGGCGATCCGGTTGGCCTGGATCCGGGCGTTCGCCTCGGAGATGTGCGGGTCGACGCCGGAGGCCGAGGTGGTTACCGCGTCGACGGGGATGTCCTCCTTCGTCAGCCCCGGGTTGTATGGACCCTCCAGCGCCAAGTAGGCGTCGAGGTATCCCCGGAAGAGCTGCATCAGCTCCTTGTTGTTCGGGCCGAGGTTGTTGAAGAAGGTGACAGAGGGGTTGTAGGTCGTGACCGACGGTCGCGGCTGGAAGTAGCCGGGGTCGGGCGCCTTGGTCGCCTTCTTCCCGAACTTGCCTCTCTCCGCCTCCGGAATCGGGGTGCTCTTGCTGAAGCTCTGTGCGATCAGGTTCGAGCCGACGAGCTCACCGTCGCGCTCGATCCTCGAGCCGTCGGACTTGTTCGGGAAGAGCACCTGGGAGACCCCGGTGGTCACCAGGGGATAGACGAGCCCAAGGAGAACGGTGAGGACGACGGCGGCGATTGCGGATGTGGTCAGGTCTCTGCGCATTTCAGATCAGTGGGGGAAGACGAGTTGGTCGGAGAGGCCCTGGACGACGGGGCCAAGGAGCAGGGCGGGGAAGAAGGTGAGCGCCGCGAGGATCACGATCACGAAGATCAGGAGGACGACGAAGGTGGGGGTGTCGGTGCGGAGGGTGCCGGGGCCGATCGGCGAGACCTTCTTGGCGGCGAGGGAGCCGGCGACCGCGAGGGCGGCGAGCAGGGGCACGAAGCGCCCACCGAGCATCGCGATCCCGCCGAGGAGATCGGCGAAGGTGATCCCGTAGGCGCCGGCGTTCCCGGGCGCGTTCGGCTGGACGAAGCCGGTGTAACCGGCGAAGGCCGAGCCGTTGTTGTTGGCCTGGGAGGTGTAGGCGTAGAGGGTCTCGGAGAAGCCCTGGGGACCGGCGTTGAAGATCGATGGGTCGCCGTACTTGCTCGAGACCGCGATCGCGGCGAAGGTGAGGACGACCAGCTCCACGAACAGGATCCCGATCAGGACCAGCTTCACCTCGCGGGCCTCGACCTTCTTGCCCAGGTACTCGGGCGTCCGGCCGACCATCAGGCCGGCGATGAACACCGCGAGCAGGACCATCAGCAGCATCCCGTAGAGGCCGGAGCCGACCCCGCCGAAGACCACCTCCCCGGTCATCATGTTGGTCAGCGGTACGAGACCGCCGATTCCCGTGTAGGAGTCGAGGGCGGAGTTCACGGAGCCGTTCGATGCCCCGGTGGTGACCGCGGTCCACTCGGCGCTGTCGGCGATCCCGTTCCGCTGCTCCTTGCCCTCGAGGTTGCCGCCAGTCGTCCCGGCGGCCTCAGCGGTCTCGATCCCGGCCGCGTGTTGGGCGGGGGAGCCGTTCTGCTCGGCGCCGTAGCCGACCCCGATCCCGATCACCAGGATGATCGCCATCGCCGCGTACAGCGCCCACCCTTGGCGACGGTTGCCGACCATTCGCCCGAACTGGGCGGTTGCGGCGGCAGGGATCAGGAGGATGAACAGGACCTCGACGAAGTTCGAGAACTGGGTCGGGTTCTCGAACGGCATCGAGCTGTTGACGTTGAAGAAGCCGCCGCCGTTGGTGCCGAGCTGCTTGATCGCGATCTGGGAGGCGGCAGGACCGAGAGCGAGGGTCTGGTCGAGGCCGGTGACCGTGGTCGCGGTGACATAGCCGCCGAGCGTCTGGATCACGCCCTGGGAGACGAGGATCAGGGCGCCGATGAAGGAGATGCGGGAGGAGGATGTAGAGCAGGGTCCGGATCAGGTCCTGCCAGAAGTTCCCCAGCTCCCTTGATCCGCGGCTGGCGAAGCCGCGGATCACCGCCGCGAGCACCGACATCCCGACCGCGGCCGAGACGAAGTTCTGGACCGCCAGCCCGCCCATCTGGGCGAAGTAACTGAGGGTGGTCTCGCCGCCGTAGTACTGCCAGTTGGTGTTGCTGATGAAGGACGAGGTGGTGTTGAAGGTCACGTCCCAGGGGGCGGAGCCGAAGCCCTCCGGGTTGAACGGGGTGACGTCCTGGGTGCGGAGGATCAGGTAGAGCAGGAGCCAGAAGACGAGGCTGAAGACGATCACGGTGCGTCCGTAGGACTTCCAGTCCTGCTCGGTCCGCGAGCTCGAGCCGAGCAGCCTGTACAGCAGCCGCTCGAGCGGACCGAGGACGCGCGCGAGGAGGATCGTCTCGCCCTGGTAGACCCGCGCCATGTAGCCGCCCAGGACTGGGACCAGGGCGGTGAGCACGGCGAAGAAGAGAGCGATCTGAAGCCAGCCCTGCGCGGTCACAGCCGCTCACCTCGGAGCAGCGCGTAGAGCAGGTAGGCAAAGAGGACGGCCGCGACGACCAGCATCACTCCCTCCGCTGCGCTCATACGCGGTCGAGGCCGTCGATCAGGAGGTAGAAGGCGGCGAAAGCGATGATGGCGATTGCGATCGAAACGAGATCCATCGGATCGAGGATCGCGCACGCCTCGTCAAGGGTGTATGGGGGTTAACCCCCGGAACATCAAGGTTTCGTCAAGACGAGCGCCGTTCCGGTCGCTAGGCGGCGAAGCGGTAGCCGACGCCCGGATCGGTGCGGATGTAGCGTGACCCGCCGTCGGGCTCGATCTTGCGTCGGAGGTTGGCGATGTGGGTGCGGAGGATCTGGGTGTCCCCGGCATAGCCAGGGCCCCAGACCTCGGTCAGCAGGGAGCGGTGGGTCATCATCCGGCCGCGGTTGTGGAGCAGAACCCGGAGCAGATCGAACTCCTTCGGAGTCAGGTGCACCTCCTCGCCGTCTCGCTTCACCACCCGGGCGGGGAGGTCGACCTCGAGCCCGTTGACGCTCACCGTCGGCTCCTCGTCCTCGGGCTTGACCCGCCGCAGGACCGCCTCGAGGCGCGCCACCAGCTCGCGCGGCGCGAACGGCTTGACCACATAGTCGTCGGCGCCCGCCTCCAGCGCCCGCACCTTCTCCTCCTCGTCGCCGACCGCCGAGAGGACGATGATCGGCATCCGGCTCCACTCGCGCAGCGAGCGGCAGACCTCGATCCCGTCGCCGTCGGGCAGCACGAGGTCGATGATCGCCGCGTCGGGCGGCTTCACGGAGGCGAGGTCGAGCGCCTGCTCGGCAGTCTCCGCAAGGTCGGTGTCGAAGTCGGCCTCCCGCAGCACCACCCGGAGGGCGCGGAGGATCTGGGGCTCGTCGTCGCAGACGAGCACGCGGGCGTGGCGCGCGCTCATTCCTCCGTCCTCTCCGGAACCTCCTCGAGTGGCAGCCGGATGACGATCGAGGTCCCCTGGCCGGGCAGGGCCTCCGCCCAGATCTGCCCGCCGTTGGCCTCGACGAAGCCACGCGCGATCGCCAGGCCGAGGCCGGCGCCACCGCTGGCGCTGCCGTCGCCGCGGAAGGGCTCGAAGATCCGGTCCAGCTCCCGCTCGGGTATGCCCGGCCCCCGATCGACGACCCGGACGATCAGCTGCTCGTTCACCGGCCGCGCGCGGATCGAGATCGGCTGGCCGTCGGAGTGCTTGACGGCATTCTCGATCACGTTGAACAACGCCCGCTCGAGCTGGGCGGCGTCGGCGCGGATCAGCGGAGTGCTCGGATCGACCGAGATCGTGTAGCCGCCGGGGTCCGACGCCTGCTCGGCGGCGGCGCCGGCGATCTCCTCGATCGAGCTCCAGTCGCGGTGCGGCTCCGCCGCCCCGGCTTCCAGCCTGGAAAGATCCAGCAGGTTCTCGACCACCCGCGAGAGCCGCCGGCCCTCGATCGTGATCGTCTCGGCCAGCGCCGCCCGGTCATCGTCGCTGACCGTGGGGGAGCCGACCGTCTCGCCGGCGGCGACGATCGCGGTCAGGGGCGAGCGCAGGTCGTGCGAGACCGAGCGCAGCAGCGCGGTCTTCAGCTCGTCGCTTCGGCGCAGTGCCCTCGCCTCGATCGCCTCGGCCTCGAGCGCGTCCCGCTCCCGATTCGCCGCCAGAAGGCGATCGAGGGCCTCCTGGGCCTCACGGCCTCTTTCCGAGGCCTCGACGGCCCGGCTTCGCGCCAGCTCGGCCAGCGAGCTGGCAACCAGGGCGGCGGCGAAGAAGGTCCCGAGGGCGATCCAGTTCTCGGCCTCGGAGATGGTGAAGCGGCCGGTCGGGGGGATATGGAAGAAGTTGAAGGCGAGCGCGCCGCCGAGGCTCGTCAGGATCCCAAGCCGTGCGCCCCAGAAGATGGAGACGAAGAGCACCGCGAGTATGTAGAGGACGCCTGCGGAGACCGCGGGAGCAATTTCGCGAAGCGGGAAGACGAGCGCCGTGATGATCGCCACCGACGCCACCGCGGCGACGATCCCGAGCCAGGCCGGCGGCCTCGTCTCGCGCAGGAGGAACGACGCGCGATCGGTCATTTGAGTTCAGCGTACTGCCGCCTGCATAGGATGCTGGCGCTTCGTGGCGCTCTCGGCTCGAAACCCGGCAGTGATCCCACTCGTCGTTTTCGCAGGGGTGGTTGCGGCGTTCGCAGGCTGCGGCGGCGTCCGAGGAGGTGAGCACCGAGGATCTCGTCCAGAAGGGCGACGAGGTCTGCCGCGGGGTCCAGGAGCGCTTCTCGGAGATCCAGGCGCAGCCTCCGGCGAGCGCCTCCGAGGGAGCAGAGCAGGCCGGCGAGCTGCTCGGGGTCGCCGACGACGCCCAGGCCAAGCTGCGCGACATCGAGCCACCGGAGGAGCTTCGCGACCGCTATGACGGCTACCTGGACGCCCGCGACGAGGTCAGCGCTGGGCTCGAGCGTGGCAAGCAGGCCGCCGAGGACCAGGACGGGGCCGCATACGGCCAGGCACAGGAGGAGGCGGCGGCCGGAGCGCCCGAGAGGGAGAAGCTGGCGCGGGGGCTCGGCTTCACGGTCTGCAGCCAGAGCGCCGAGGCGCCGTAGTCAGCGACCAGTACCGCCAGCATCAGTCGCGGCCGCTGTCGGCCGCCCCACATAAGTCGCTACGGGCTTCGCCCTTCGCTCCCAGATAGGGCGGCTTAGCGGCCGCTTCGCGCCAGGTGGGCGAAGCCCACGGTCATCGCCAGGTTGGAGACGCCGGCGAGCCACATGCCGGCACGGGCGCCCGGGCGCGAGAAGGCCGGCGAGCGCGACCAGACGATGTCGGTGAGCAGCTCGGTGCCCCGGAGCCAGGAGAGCGCCCACCAGTCGCGGGACCGGCTGCGGCGGTGGGCGACCAGATGAGCGGCGGCGAAGGTGAGCCAGATCGGGCCGCAGCGCTGAAACAGGAACCGGGCATCCTCGGAGGGCTCGTCGTGGCCGAGCACCCGCAGCGTCGCGGTCGGGGCGAGCAGGGCGCCGGTGCCGAGTGCGAGGTCGAAGGCGATCATGTTTCGGTTGGTGTCGCGGAGCAGCCGGTCGAGGGTCATCGCCGCGCGATCCAACCACATTTGGGGCGCCGGTTGGAAGGGAAACGGCTGCCCAGGGCGAAATGAGCCGCCGTGGCACGGACTGCGACCAAGACTGGCTCGGCCCGGAAGAGCCTGTCGGACTACATCACCGAGCGTTTCGACGATTTCTCGCGCTCGCAGAAGGATGTTGCCCGCTACATCGTCGATCACCTCGACGAGGCCGCCTTCCAGACCGCTGAGGAGCTGGCGCGCCGTGCCAACACCTCGTCCTCGACGGTCGTGCGCTTCTCCCAGGCCCTCGGGTTCGACGGCTATCCCGAGCTTCAGCAGGCGGCGATAGAGGAGTACCGCCACAAGGTCGCTGAGGGGGCCGGGGAGGGCAACGCCGGCAGCGGCGCAGCCGCCCTCTTCAACTTCGATCACTCCGAGTTCGAGGCCTCGCTGGGAGCCGACTACTCCAACATCGAGGAGACGGCCCGGTCGCTGACCCGCGAGCAGGTCGAGGCGTCGGTCTCGGCGATCGCGACCTCGAGGCGGGTGCTGATCGTCGGGGTCGAGCAGATGGCATTCTTCGCCAGCTACCTGCGCCATCTGCTCGGGCTGCTCGACGTTCGGGCTGAGATCGTCGCCTCTCCCAACCAGGACAACATCCAGCGGCTCTCGCGGATGGACGAGGAGACCCTGCTGGTGGTGCTGACGGCGGGCCGCGCTCACCCCCTGACCCTGCGGGCCCTGAAGCTCGCCCGGCACCGGCGGGCGCGCACCCTCTCGATCACCGACGCGACCCTCTCCGACGTCGCCGAGCACTCGGAGCTGGTCCTCTACTACTCCTCGAACGGCCCCTCGTACATTCGCTCGAACGCGGCCCTGATGGGGCTGGTTCAGGCTCTCGCCCACGGGGTCTACACCCGCGACGAGGCTGCCCACCGCGACCGCATTCGCGCCTTCAAGCTCAAGTAGCCCGGGCCCGGTCCCTTCGGATCATCTCAGCCCTGCAGGTAGGGCTACGACCATATGTAGCCCGACGCACCCCGGTTTGGGGTTGGGATAGCGACAGGCCCGGGGGGCGATCCGGGCCTGTGCCTGATTCAGGGGCCGGGGGTCGGCCCCAAGCCTCAGCGCTTCGGTGGTGTATTTCCTTGCCTCGCCTTCAGCGCCCCCACAGGCGAGGCCCAATAGTCCACCTGCCCACCCCTCACTGAGGCAAACGTTCCGGGTAGCCATCCCGGCCAACGCGGGGAGCCAAGATCAGCAGATCGATCGAGCAGCCGCCATCTACTATTGGACGGGATGGCAGAACGAGCGACATTCCGGGTGAAGGCCGGCCTCGCCGAGATGCTCAAGGGCGGGGTGATCATGGACGTGACCACCGCCGAGCAGGCGACGATCGCGGCGGGCGCCGGTGCGAACGCGGTGATGGCGCTGGAGCGCGTCCCGGCAGACATCCGCGCCGAAGGGGGCGTCGCCCGAATGGCGAACCCGGTCAAGATCCAGGAGATCCAGGAGGCGGTGACGATCCCGGTGATGGCTAAGGCCCGGATCGGCCACTTCGCCGAGGCCCAGGTGCTGCAGTCGCTCGACGTCGACTTCATTGACGAGTCCGAGGTGCTGACCCCGGCCGACGAGTCGAACCACATCGACAAGCTCGCGTTCGAGGTCCCCTTCGTCTGCGGGGCCACCAACCTCGGCGAGGCGCTGCGCCGAATCGGCGAGGGGGCGGCGATGATCCGCTCGAAGGGCGAGGCCGGCACCGGCAACATCGTCGAAGCGGTCCGGCATATGCGCGAGATCACCGGTGGGATCAAGTGGCTGGCCTCGCTGCGCGGCGAGCAGCTCGCCGCCGCGGCCAAGGACCTGCGGGCGCCGCTCGACGTCGTCCAGGACGTCGCCGAACGCGGCTGGCTGCCGGTGCCGCTCTTCTGCGCCGGTGGGATCGCCACCCCCGCCGACGCGGCGCTGATGATGCAGCTCGGCGCCGAGGGCAACTTCGTCGGCTCCGGAATCTTCAAGAGTGAGGACCCTGAGCGCCGCGCCGCGGCGATCGTCGAGGCGACCACCCACTTCCGCGATCCCGAGCACGTCGCCAAGGCCTCGCTGGCACTCGGCGACGCGATGCCCGGCCTCGAGATCGAGGCGCTCGCCGCCGACGGCGGGCTGCTGCAGGGCCGCGGTTCTTGAACCGCCCGCCGCTTCAGATCGGCGTCCTCGCGATTCAGGGCGACTTCGAGGCGCACCGGCGGATGCTCTCCTCCCTCGGCGCCCGGGTCTCTGAGGTACGCGACCCCGAGCACCTCCCGGGCCTCGACGGCCTGGTGATTCCCGGCGGCGAGTCGACGACGATCTCGATCGGGATGGAGCGCGACGGCCTCGACGGCGCGATCCGCGCCCACGCAGAGGCCGGCGTGCCGATCCTTGGCACCTGCGCCGGGATGATCGTCTGCGACCGCGACCACCTGGGCATCGGCGACTACCTCTGTCGCCGCAACGCCTTCGGCCGCCAGCGCCAGAGCTTCGAGGAGGACCTCCGGATCGAGGGCCTGGGGGACGAGCCGCTGCGGGCCGTCTTCATCCGCGCGCCCTGGGTGGAGGAGCTGGGCGCCGGCGTAGAGGTGCTCTCCGAGATCGGCGCTCACCCGGTCGCCGTCCGCGATCGCTCCCTGCTTTCGGTCGCCTTCCACGCCGAGCTCACCGACGACAGTCGCCTGCACGCGCTCTTCATGGCGATGTGCACTCGGGTACGGGAGGAGGCTCAGGTATGAGAGACCCTCGGGTGACCAACCTGGCTCGGATCCTCGTCCTCCACTCGACCCAGGTGAAGGAGGGCGACGTCTGCACGATCGAGGGGGAGTCCGCCGCCGAGCCGCTGCTCCAGGCGGTTTACGAGGAGGTGCTGCGGGCCGGGGGCAACCCGGTCGTCCACATGGCGCTGGAGGGCCAGTCGGCCGCCTACTTCGAGCACGCCTCCGACGCCCAGCTCGAGTGGATCTCCCCGGTTGCCGAGTGGGCGGTGGAGAACGCCGACGTCCGGATCGCGGTGATGGCGAGCCAGAACACCCGCGCCCTGTCTGCGGTGCCGCCGGAGCGCCAGGCAAAGCGCCAGGCGGCGACCCAGGGCCTGATGAAGCGGGCGATGGAGCGCAGCGCCGAGGGCAGCTACCGCTGGGCGCTCACCCTGTTTCCCACTCACGCCTACGCCTCCGAGGCGGGGATGAGCCTCGAGGCGTTCGAGGACTTCTACTTCGGCGCCTGCCTGGCGAGTGACGAGGACCCGGTAGGCGCCTGGAAGCGCCAGTCCGAGGAGACCGAGCGCCTGGCGGAGTGGATCCAGGGGCGGAGCGAGGTCCACGTGCGCGGCGAGGGAACCGACCTCCGGCTGGGGATCGCGGATCGCACCTTCATCGCCGCCGGCGGCAAGCACAACATGCCCGACGGCGAGTTCTTCACCGGCCCGGTCGAGGATTCGGCCGAGGGTGAGATCAGCTTCCACCTCCCGGCCAGCTACGGCGGTCGCGAGGTCTCCGGCGTCCGCTTCCGCTTTCAGGGAGGCAAGGTGGTCGACGCCTCGGCGGAGAAGGGTGAGGATTTCCTGATCGAGATGCTCGACACCGACGAGGGGGCGCGGCGCCTGGGCGAGCTTGGGATCGGCACCAACTACGGGATCAGCGACGGCACCGGCGAGATCCTCCTCGACGAGAAGATCGGCGGCACCGTTCATCTCGCGGTTGGGCGCTCATATCCAGAGACCGGTGGGATCAACGAGTCCGCGATCCACTGGGACATGATCTGCGACCTCCGCCGCGGCGGCCGGATCGAGGTCGACGGCGAGACCCTCCAGGAGGACGGGCGTTTCGTCGTATAAAGGCGGCGAGGGATTAGCCGATGCTGGAACCTGACCGTCCAGTACCGGCCGAAGAAGAGGAAGAGGTAGAAGCCGCAACCCGGGTGCCTCGGGAGGGTTTTGGGGTCAAAGGCGGTGCGCGACGGGGAGACGCGGGACCGCACCAGCCGAAGGAGGGTTCGATGGGCGATCCGAAGCTGCGCCGAGTGGCGGGGGCGGTGATCGCGGCGGCGCTGGTCGGCTGCCTTGCGGCAGCACCGGCAGTAGAGGCGAAGAAGAAGAAGGTGGTCACCAAGACCTACCTGCAGGGCGTCGGCAGCCCCACCGGCGGCACAGCGCTGCCGATCCCCGACGGGGCCGGGCCACTGACTCAGCTGGTCCGCTCGCCGATCAACGTCAAGGGCCTCAACCCGCGCGGCAAGATCCGCCACGTCAATGTCGGGGTGAGGGCCAGCCACCAAGCGGCCAAGGACCTCGAGTTCTACCTCGCCTCGCCGCGGGGGGTGATCAACCTCTCGTCGGACAACGGTGGCGCCGGCAACAACTACGGCGGCAGCTTCGACAGCTGCGCCGGCCAGTTCACCCTGTTCGACAGCGACTCGCCCACCCTGATCAGCACCCCGGGCCTGCAGGCGCCCTTCGCAGGGACCTTCGGTCCCCAGGAGAGCCTCAACTGCTCGACGGGTTGGGCAACAAGAAGGCCACCAACGCGACCTGGTCGCTGCTGGTCGAGGACGACGATCCTGCCAACCCGGCGGGGACGCTGTGGTGCTGGAAGCTGGTGATCTCGGCGACAAACCCGCAGTAGCCGATCGAGTAGAGACCTCCGGAACGGGGCGCCGGCGGGCGCCCCGTTCTCGTTCCGCGGGCCGGCTCCTAAAATCGAACGTCATGTCCGGTCACTCGAAGTGGTCATCGATCAAGCACAAGAAGGGCGCCGCCGACGCCAAGCGCGGCAAGCTCTTCACCAAGCTGGCGCGCGCGATCACGGTCGCGGCGCGCGACGGCGGCGGCAACGTCGACGCCAACCCTGCGCTCGGCGCTGGCGGTGCAGAAGGCCCGCGACGCCTCGATGCCCAAGGACAACATCCAGCGGGCGATCGACCGTGGCACCGGCGAGGGCGCCGACGCCGCCGCGATCGAGTCCGCCGTCTACGAGGGCTACGGCCCGGGCGGGGCGGCGATCCTGGTCGAGGCGCTGACCGACAACCGCAACCGCACCGGCGCCGAGATCCGCCACGCTTTCGAGAGGCACGGCGGCAGCCTCGGCGAGCCGGGCTCGGTCTCCTGGCAGTTCGAGAAGCGCGGCGTGATCCTCGTCGACGGCGAGCGCTACGGCGAGGACGACCTGATCCCGGCGATCGACGCCGGCGCCGAGGACGTCAGCGAGGACGGCGGGGTGCTCAAGGTGCTGACCGCCGCCGGCGACCTGGCCGCGGTTCGGTCGGCTCTCGAGGATGCGGGGGTCGAGATCGAGTCCGCCGAGGTGTCGATGGAGCCGAAGTCGACAGTCGAGGTGAGGGAGGGGGAGGCGCCGGCGCTGCTTCGGCTGATGGACACGCTCGAGGAGCAGGACGACGTCGACTCGGTTCACGCCAACTTCGACGTCCCCGAGGAGATCCTGGAGCGGGCGGCCGCCGGCTGAGCCCGGCGCTCTTCTTTCGGCTTCGCCGGGCCCGGTTGCTCGGTGAATCAAATTTTTGGCTGGGGCGAAGGACATCCGGGGGGCGAGCGAGAATCAATCGGGATGATCGTGATCGGCGTTGACCCTGGTGCCGCCAACACCGGATTCGGGGTCGTTCGGACGATGGGCGAGCGGATGGCGGCACTCGATGGCGGGGTGATCGAGACCGAGCCGGATCTGCCGGTGGAGGAGCGCCTCGTCCCAGATCCACGACTCGCTCTCGCAGCTGGTCGTCTGGCACGAGCCGAAGGCGATGGCGCTCGAGGACCTCTTCTTCGGCCGCAACGTCGGCTCGGCGCTGAGCGTCGGCCAGGCCCGCGGCGTCGCCCTCCTCGCCGCCGCCCAGCGCCAGGTGCCGCTGCTTCGACTACACCCCGCAGGCGGTGAAGAAGGCGGTCTGCGGCTCGGGCTCCGCCGACAAGGGCCAGGTCCAGCGGATGGTCGCGAGCCTGCTCGGGCTTCCCGAGCCGCCGGCGCCCGACCACGCCGCCGACGCCTTCGCGGTGGCGATCTGCCACGCAGGGACGGCGGCGAACCGCTCAGCGGTCGGCGAGCTGGGGCGCCCCCGCGTCGGTACCACGCCGGCCCTCGCCGGCCGCCACCGGCTGGCGGGCTAGCGGCCCGCCGACCGAGCCGCATTAATCGGGTTGCTCCTCGGCTTCGCCTGCGGAGCACCCTCGGACTAAAGGCATCCGGGCGGGCGCCCAGAATCAGGGGCAATGATCGCCTCGGTCAGCGGAGAGGTCCTCGTGCGGAGGCCGGATTACGTCGTCGTCGAGGCCTCCGGCGTCGGCTACCGACTCGCCGTCTCCGCCGAGACCCTGAAGTCGGTCCCGGCGCGGGGGAAGAGCACCCAGCTCCACACCCACCTGGTCGCCCGTGACGACTCGCTCAGCCTCTACGGTTTCGCCAGCGAGGGCGAGCGCGACCTCTTCCTCCTCCTGATCTCGGTCGGCGGTGTCGGCCCCAAGGTCGCCCTGGCGGCGCTCTCGGGCGGCCCGGTGCGCGAGCTCCTCCGGGCGATCGCCGCCGGGGACGCGAAGCGCTTCCAGGCCGTGCCGGGGATCGGCAAGCGGACTGCCGAGCGGATCATCGTCGAGCTCCGCGAGAAGGTGGCCGGGGAGATCGAAGGCGACGCCGACGCGATCGCCGCGGCGGACGGGGGGGAGGACCCGCGGTCCCTCGCTCGCGAGGGCCTCCTCAACCTCGGCTACCAGCCCGCCGAGGCCGAGCGGCTGTTGAGCGACGCCGAAGGCGAGACCCCGGAGGAGATCGTCCAGGCGGCGCTTCGGCGCGCCGCCCGGGCGAAGGCAGCATGAGGCAGGTGCGCTGATGGCGATCGAACCGGGAAAGGGGATCCGCAGTCCGGGGGTCGCCGACGACGAGGAGGTCGTGATCCACGACGCCCGCACCCTGGCGCCGGACGAGGACTTCGACCGCTCCCTTCGCCCCCCGACCCTCGAGGACTTCGTCAACCAGGTCCAGGTGACCGAGCAGCTCGGCGTCTTCATCGAGGCCGCCCGCCGCCGGGGCGAGGCGCTCGACCACGTGCTCCTGGCGGGACCACCGGGCCTCGGCAAGACCTCGCTCGCTCACATCATCGCCGCCGAGCTGAACGCGCCGATGGTGCAGACCGCCGGCCCGGCGCTGGAGCGAAAGGCCGACATCGCCGCCTTCCTCACCGCTCTGGAGCCGGGCAGCGTCTTCTTCATCGACGAGATCCACCGCCTCGGCCGGGCGGTAGAGGAGACGCTCTACCCGGCGATGGAGGACCGCCGCCTGCCGGTGGTGCTCGGTCAGGGCGCCGGTGCGCGGACGGTCACCCTCGACCTGCCTGCGTTCACCTTGATCGGCGCCACCACTCGCACCGGCCTCCTGACCACACCGCTTCGCGACCGCTTCGGGGTCTGCCATCGGCTCGAGCACTACGACGCCGGGGACCTGCAGCGGATCGTGATGCGCTCGGCCGAGATCCTCGGGGTGAAGATCGAGGAGGGTGGCGCCGAGGAGATCGCCGGGCGCGCGCGCGGGACCCCGCGGGTCGCCAATCGCCTTCTCCGCCGGGTCCGCGACTTCGCCGAGGTGCGCGACCGCGGGGTGATCGACCGCGATGTCGCCACCGAGGGGCTCGAGATGCTCGAGGTTGACGGCGCCGGGCTCGACCGCCACGACCGCCAATTCCTGCAGACGATCGCCGGCAAGTTCGGCGGCGGCCCGGTCGGCCTCTCCACCCTCGCCGTCGCGATCGGGGAGGAGGCCGACACGATCGAGGACGTCTTCGAGCCATACCTGCTCCAGCAGGGGCTGGTCAAGCGGACCCCGCGGGGCCGGGTGCTCACCGAGCGGGCCTATGAACACCTGGGTCTTCCCATCCCGGAAGGGATGGCGAGCCTCTTTTAGCTTGGCTCCGGTTTAGTCGGTTGGCTAGCCTTGGGCGGGAATGCCTTACTTCATCTGCCCTAACTGCGGGAACAGGGAACTGAGCGGGGAGCGAACGGCCGGTTTCTCCAACCGGCCGAGAGGCTGCTCGAAGTGCGGCTTCGGCTTCCTGTTCGAGCTCCTGGACGACTACATGCCGGCACCCGGCGCGGCCTTCTTCACCTGCGACAAGGACGGGAAGATCCTCGATCTCGGCAAGGGCGCCTTCGAGCTCACCGGCCTCCGCGACGAGGACGTGATCGGGCGACCGGTCCAGGAGGTCCTCGGACTGCAGTGGATCCAGAAGGGCGACGGCGGCGAGACCGCGGACACCGACCGGAACGGTGAAACGGATCCGATCGAGACCACGCTCGAGTGGGGGGTGCGGTCGCTGAACAAGAAGGTCGCCGTGAACGCCGAGGGTGACCTGCCGACCGTGGCGGTCGCCGACCTCTTCCCCGCCTATGACGACGACGGCGGGCTGCTGCTCGTCCTCACCCCGGACGACTAGGGACCCCGGAGCCTTGGCAAACCGCCGCCGCAACCTCTTCATCCTGCTCTTCGTCGCCGGCCTGGTGGCCGGCTCGCTGGTCGTGATTCTCACCATGCAGACCCGGCTCGGGCTCGACCTGGAGGGCGGTACCGAGCTGATCTACCAGGGCCGGCCGACGCCGCAGAACCCGACGATCGACGGCGCCGACATGGACCGCTCGATCGAGATCATCCGCGAGCGCACCGACAAGCTCGGTGTCGCCGAGCCCGAGATCTCGCGGATCGGCGAGGACTCGGTGCGGGTGGGGCTTCCGGACGTGCAGAACGCCGACCGGGCGATCGCCCAGGTCGGCGACACCGCCCAGATGTTCTTCTACGACTGGGAGCCGAACGTCATCGCCAACCCGAACGCGCCGAACGCAGATCCCGCCGAGTCCCCGTTTCCCCGGATCTATGACGCGGTCCAGCTCGCCGCCCAGCAGAAGCCGGAGTGCTTCGAGGACAACTGCACCACCACTGGGCCCACCTACTACCTCTTCGACTCACAGACCAAGCAGCTGATCTCGGGGCCGGAGGCGGCCGAGGAGGACCTCCTCGCCAATCTCGACAACCCGCCCCCTCCGGATCGGCGCGAGGTGATCGCGGTGCCGCAGGGGACGTTGGTGGTCCGGGCCGAGGCACCCCCGGACGTGACCCTGCCCGACGACCCCAACTCGAGCGAGAACCGGTGGTTCGTGATCCGCGACCGCCCCGAGCTCTCCGGGGATGACATCCGCAACCCCGAGCAGGCCTCCGACCCGAACACCAACCAGCCCAACGTCACCTTCGAGTTCAGCGACGAGGGCCGCCAGGCCTTCTCCGACGTAACCAAGCGGATCGCCGAGCGGGGGCTTGCGGAGGCGCCGCCCGGGGTGGCGGGCAACGCCCAGTTGGCCTCCAACTACTCGGGCCACTTCGCCGTCGTCCTCGACGACGACATCGTCTCCCGGCCGATCATCAACTTCGTCGAGAACCCAGCCGGGATCGACGGCCGCACCGGCGCCCAGATCTCGGGGATCGGCAACCTGAATGAGGCCCAGGATCTCGCCAACTTCCTCCGGATCGGCGCCCTGCCGATCGAGCTGAAGCTGATCTCGCAGTCGACGGTCTCGGCGACCCTCGGCCAGGAGGCGCTCGACCAGGGCCTGAAGGCGGGGATCGTCGGGCTGATCCTGGTCAGCCTGTTTCTGCTCGCCTACTACCGCTTCCTCGGCGCCGTGGCTGTGCTCGGGCTGGTGCTCTACGGCGTCTTCTTCTTCGCCCTGGTGAAGCTGATTCCGATCACCCTCACCCTGCCGGGGATCGCGGGCCTGATCCTGACTATCGGGGTGGCGGCCGACGCCAACATCGTCATCTTCGAGCGGATCAAGGAGGAGGCGCGGACCGGCAGATCGATGGCCTCGGCGATCACCGCCGGTTACCGGAAGGGGATCGCGACGATCATCGACGCGAACGTGATCACCCTGATCACGGCCTTCATCCTCTTCGTTCTGGCGACGGCGGGGGTGAAGGGGTTCGCGTTCACCCTCGGCGTCGGCGTGATCGTCTCGCTGTTCACGGCGGTGGTGTTCACCCAGGCCTTCCTCGGCATCTTTGGACGTGCCCGGTTCCTGCGCTCACCGGCCGTGCTTGGGGCCAGCGAGCAGCAGCGGGTGCGCTGGCACTTCGACTTCATCGGTCTCAGTCGCTGGTTCTTCTCGATCTCGGGAGTGATCCTGCTGATCGGGGCGATGGCGTTCGCCACCAGGCAGCTCAACCTCGGGCTCGACTTCGAGTCGGGCAGCCGGGTGACGGTCGGCCTCGAACGGGACGCGAGCGTCGAGGACGTCCGATCGACCCTGGAGGGAGTGGGGATCGACAACGCCGAGATCACCGAGGCCTCGAGCGAGCAGCTCGGTCCGAACGTGCTCCAGATCGACTCCGAGATCGAGCCCGAGCAGGTCCAGGAGATCCAGCCGGCGCTCGACAGCGAGTTCGGGATCGTTCCCAACGGCTTCCAGTCAACGACGGTCGGGCCGACCTTCGGCGAGCAGGTGGCGAGGAGCGCGATCTACGCGGTGGTCTTCTCGCTCCTGGTGATCTGCGCCTACGTCGCCTTCCGATTCGAGCCCAAGTACGCGGTGCCGGTGATCATCGCGGTAATTCACGACGTTCTGATCACCGGCGGCGTCTACTCGCTGACGGGGAGGGAGGTGACCAGCGGCACCGTCGCCGCCTTCCTCACCATCCTTGGCTATTCGCTCTACGACACCGTGATCGTCTTCGATCGAATACGCGAGAACGTGCCGCGGTTGCCGCGGGCGACCTTCTCCCAGATCGTCAACCGCTCGATGAGCGAGGTTCTGACGCGGTCGCTGATCACTGGCCTCTCGAGCGTGTTCCTCGTCGGGGTGCTGATGGTCTTCGGTGGCGAGACCCTGCGCGACTTCGCCTTCGCGATGCTGGTCGGGATCGCCTCGGGCACCTACTCGTCGATCTTCATCGCCTCGCCGGTGCTCACCCACTGGAAGGAGCGCGAGCCCGCGTACAGGCGCCGCCGCGAGCGGATCGAGGAGCAGATGGGCCGTGTGCCCGCCTTCCCCGAGGAGAACGTGATCGCCCGGGTGGAGGGGGGCCCCGAGGCTGGCGGTCCGCCGGAGGCGCCCCCGCCTCCTGCCCCCGAGCGGGAGCCCGAGCCGGTGCCGCCGGCTCCCGCTCCCAGCCGCTCGAGCGTGCCCGGCGTTCTCCCGGAGCAGCCCACCCCGGCCCGGCCGCCGGCCCCCGCGGAGGAGCCGCAGAGGCCGCCGGTGCCCGCCGGCGATGGTGAGCCGCCTGCCGACGGTGACGCCGTCGGCGCCGGCGATCGCGAGGGGGACGGCGCTCGCAAGGACGCCCCCGACAGCCCCGAGCTGAGCGAGGCAAGCGCCGCCGCCCTCCGCCGGGTGCGCGAGCAGAAGCAGGGCAAGCGCGGGCGCGGGCGGCGCCGCCGCAAGCACGGGAGGAACAGATGAGGGATCACCCGACCTCGCACACCCGGATGACGCGCGTGGCCGTCGCATCTCGCGGTCCTCGGGCTTGCGCTTGCCGCCAGCAAGCGCTGCGCCCTGCGTCCCACGACCTGCTTGGCCACGCGCGCCCCCGGGCGCACGCGGCCGGGCGATCACTCATCTGATGGCGGCGCTCGTCTGGTTCACGATGGGTGTGGCGCTCTGGCACTTCACCGTCTTCATCCCCGACCGCTTCCGCGGCGGGATCGTCGGCGCCTTCATCGGTGCCACCGCGGGCGCGATGGTCACCGGTGCGATCGCCCAGATCGCGCTCGGCGACAGCATCGGCGTGACCAGTTTCGCCACCGCCGTTTACGCGATCCCGGGGACCCTGCTCGGCCTCGGAGCGGTCTACCTCTCGGGCATCCGCGCCGGCGTCGAGCCGGAGCGCCTGTAGGCGCCGGGCGGGTGCGGCGCTCCAGCCGTCGGGCACCCTCCTAGTCGGGGAGAAATCGCACAGTTGGCGACTTCTTCCGGATATGCCGAAGAAGTCGCCAAATCGTGGTTCCGTCAGGGGCCGAACCTAGTGTGGCCGGGTGGCCTCGACCGCCGATGCCAAGGCCTTCCATGCGGATCCCTATGACTACCGGGAGGTGCGCAGGATCGCCTCCGGTCTGGGGCTGGCGGAGCCGGTGGCGGTCATCCTCGTCCGCCGGGGCTACCGCACCGTCGAGCAGGCGCGCTCCTTCCTCGATGCCGGGGACGCCCATGACCCGTTCGAGTTCGAGGGGATGGAGGGGGCCTGCGAGCTGGTTCTCTCTGTCGCCCGCCGCGGGGGGCGGGTGACGATCCATGGCGACTACGACGTCGACGGAGTCTGCTCCACCGCGATCCTTGTCTCCACGCTGCGCTCGCTCGGCGCTCGCTGCGACTGGTTGATCCCGGACCGTCTCTCCGACGGCTACGGGCTCACCCCCGCCGGAGTGAAGGAGCTGCGCCGCCGTGGCAGCGAGCTGGTGATCACGGTTGACTGCGGGATCGGCTCCGCCGACGAGGTGCGGGCGCTGCGGCGGTCCGGGATCGAGGTCCTGGTCACCGACCATCACCAGCCGCCCCCGTCGGGGGAGCTGCCCGAATGCACGATCCTCCATCCGGTCGTCTCCGCTTATCCCTTCGACGGGCTGTGCGCGGCGGGCGTCGCCCAGAAGCTGGCCACCGCCCTGCGGAGGGCCGGCGGCGAGCGCCGGGTCGAGACCGTTGGAGGGAGCCGCGGGCCGGGGGATCGAGACCTTGACCTGGTCGCCCTGGCGACCGTCGCCGACCTTGTCCCCCTGGTCGGCGAGAACCGGCGGCTGGTCCGGGAGGGTCTCCGGCACCTGCGAGGAGAGCCGCGCCCGGGGCTGCGCGCCCTGATGGCGGCGGCCGCAGTCGATCCCGCGACCGTCGACGAGGAGGCGCTCGGATTCCGGCTGGCTCCGCGGATCAATGCCGCCGGGCGGCTCTATCGAGCCGACGCCGGAGTCGAGCTGATGCTCACCGAGGATCCCGAGCGGGCGGCCCAGATCGCCGCCGAGCTCGACCGCGCCAACGCGGAGCGGCGCCAGGCCGAGCGCCTGGTGGTCTCGGCCGCCGAGCGGGCGCGAGCCGAGCTCAGCCCCGAGCAGCTCGACGCCCCGGCGCTGGTGCTCGCGGGCGAGGGCTGGCATCCGGGCGTGGTCGGCATCGCCGCCTCCCGGCTCGCCGAGAGCCACCGCCGTCCGGCGGTCCTGATCTCGCTCGCCGGGGGCCGGGGGAGGGGCTCCGCCCGGAGCATCCCCGGCTTCGACCTGCTGGCGGCGCTCGATTCCTGCTCGCAGCACCTCGTCCGCCACGGAGGCCATCGCGCCGCCGCGGGGCTCGAGCTCGAGGCGGATCGCCTCGATCGCTTTCGCGCCGCCTTCCTCGAGCATGCCGCTGCGGCGATCGATCCGGCCGACCTGGTCCAGACCGAGGAGCTCGATGCGCTGGTCGGGGTGGGGCGCGAGGGAATCGGCATGGATCTGGCCGAGCAGCTCGAGCGCCTCGGCCCGTTCGGCAAGGGCAACCCCGGCCCCCGGTTGCTGGTCCCCTCGGGACGCCTGCGCGAGGTCCGGCCGCTGGGCGAGGAGGGAAAGCACTCGCGCTTTCAGCTCGAGAGCGGCACCGGCCGGGCGATGGGGGTCGCATTCGGGATGAACGGCCAGGTCTCGCGATCCGAGGACGAGCAGATCGATCTCTCCGTGCAGCTCGAGGTGGATCGCTGGAATGGCGCCGTGCAGCCGCGGGTGGTGGTCCGCGAGCTCTATCCCCGGACCGCGCCCGAGGAGGATGGCGCACGCTCAACCGGCTGCGGCGCCGAGGCCTGCCCCGCCCCCGCCGCGGAGTGGTGGCAGCGGCTGAACGAGGAGCTCGCCCGGACCGCCGATGGCCGGCCGGGGGGAATCTACGACGCTCGCCCCGCCGAGGGTCCGGAGCGCGAGCTGGTCGATCGCCGGGGCACGGCCGCGGTCGCCGCCCTCACCGAGCTGATCTCCAGCGGGGAGTCGGTGCTGGCTCTCTGCGCCGACGCATCCCGGCGCCGGGCGCTCGCCGAGGATGCCGCGGATCCGCGCCGCTTCGGCGCCGGCGCTCCGCGGCTCGCGTGCCATCGCTGCGGCTCGGAGGCGCTCGACGCCGCCCTCGGGCCCCGTCTTAATCGCCGGCGACAAACACCGCCTCCGGATGTACCTCTGGTGCTTGCCGACTGGGGTGCGCTGGCGCGGCGGCGGGACGCCCCCCGGCGCTTTCAGCACGTCGTTCTCGTCGACCCGCCGCCGGCGGAGCAGCTCGAGGCGCTGGCCCGAGCCGGCCTCAATGGACCCTGGCAAACGGCGGCCACAAACACCGCCGCCGGGTATACGGCCGCAGACACCGCCGCCGCACCACGCCCGTTCGCGACCGCCGGTTTCCTCCACCTCGCCTGGGGCGGCGCCGAGGTCGAGCTGGCGAGGCGCTGCCTGGCCGCCGAGTGGGACTTGCGCGCTCCGATCGGCGAGCTCTGGCGCGGGCTCGGCGAGGCCGGCGGCGAGCTTGCCGGAGAACGGCTGAGGGAGCTGCTGGCGGGCCCGTCCCGGCACCCGCGCTCGCCTGAGGTCGCGGCCCGCTGCCTGGCGGTGCTTTGCGAGCTCGGCCTCTGCCAGTGGTCTGCCACTGACCCCGCCCCCTCGCTCCGGGTTCTATCCTCGGAGAGGACCGAGCTGGAGCGATCGCGGGCCTACGCGGCCTGCGTCGCCAGGCACCAGGAGGGCGACCGATTCCTGCAAAGCAGAGCACAGGCGAGCTGAGCAAGGCGAAGAGCCGCGAGGACGAGCGGCGCGGGCACACCCGCGTCGGCGAGCCTCGCGGACGCCACCGCACGCCCCGCGCCGATTCGTTCACCGAACAGCTCAGCAAGGAGCAACGCGCGCTGCTCGGCGACCTGTTCGCGGTGATCGAGGAGCACAAGTCCGAGGGCGAGCCGGTCGACCGGGACGAGCTCGAGCGCGCCTTCGCCTTCGCCTGCGAGAGCCACGCTGACCAGGTGCGAAAGTCGGGCGAGGACTTCATCACCCACCCGCTGGGCGTAGCGCGGATCTGCGCCGGACTCCGCCTCGACACGCCGACCCTCTGCGCCGCCCTCCTCCACGACACCGTCGAGGACACCAGCGCCAGTCTCGAGGAGGTCCGCGAGCGCTTCGGTGAGCAGATCGCCCAGCTCGTCGATGGGGTCACCAAGCTCACCGGGATCACCTTCCAGAGCCGCGACGAGCGCCAGGCGGAGAACTACCGGAAGATGATGGTGGCGATGGCCACCGACGTCAGGGTGATCCTGATCAAGCTGGCCGACCGCCTCCACAACATGCGCACCGTGGAGGCGCTGCCGAAGCAGAAGCAGCAGGAGAAGGCGCGCGAGACGCTCGAGATCTTCGCTCCGCTCGCCCACCGGCTGGGAATCCACGCGATCAAGTGGGAGCTGGAGGACCTCGCCTTCGCCACGCTTCACCCGCGCAAGTACGAGGAGATGAAGGAGCTGGTCGCCCAGCAGCGGGTCGAGCGGGAGCGCTACGTGAACGAGGCGGGGAAGTTCCTGTCGCGCGAGCTGAAGAAGGTCGGGATCGAGGCGGAGATCTCAGGCCGGGCCAAGCACTTCTACTCGATCTACACGAAGATGACCCGCAAGGGCCGCGAGTTCAACGAGATCTTCGACCTCACCGCGATGCGGGTCCTGGTCGGCTCGGTGAAGGATTGCTACGGGGCGATCGGGATCGTCCACTCGCTCTGGAAGCCGATGCCCGGGCGCTTCAAGGACTTCGTCGCGATGCCGAAGGCGAACATGTACCAGGCGCTCCACACGACGGTGATCGGCCCGGAGGGGCGGCCGCTGGAGATCCAGATCCGCACCCCGGACATGCACGAGCTCGCCGAGTACGGGATCGCCGCCCATGTGATCTACAAGGAGGGTCCGAGCGACGGGGACCCCCGGGAGAAGATGACCTGGCTTCGCCAGCTGCTGGAGTCGGAGAAGGAGGCCGACCCGAAGCAGTTCCTCGAGGCGCTCAAGGTCGACCTGTTCGAGGACGAGGTCTTCGTCTTCACCCCGAAGGGGGAGGTGAAGAACCTCTCCGCCGGCTCGACCCCGCTCGACTTCGCCTACGCGATCCACACCGACGTCGGCCACCGCTGCGTCGGCGCCAAGGTCAACGGCAAGATCGTCCCGCTCCACTACCAGCTCAGGTCCGGGGACATCGTCGAGGTCCTGACCGCGAAGCAGGGCCGCGGCCCCTCCCGGGACTGGCTGAAGCTGGTCCGCACCTCGAGGGCGCGGAACAAGATCCGCGCCTGGTTCCAGCGCGAGAGCCGCGAGGGCGCCGAGCACCGCGGCCGCGAGCAGCTCGCGGAGGCGCTGAAGAAGCGCGGCCTCCCGTACGCGAAGGTGGCCGGCTCCCCGCTGTTCGTCGACGTGATCCGGGAGATGGGCTTCCGCAAGGCGGACGACTTCTACATCGCCCTCGGCCAGTCGAAGATCTCGACCAAGGTCGTCGCCAACAAGGTGATGCAGCGGCTGAAGCGCGGCGAGGCGGTCGAGGAGGAGCCGGCCGAGGGCCTGATCAGGGGCAGCGACGACTCCCGCCGCCGCACCCGCGAGGCGACCAGCTTCGGGATCAAGGTGAAGGGCGTCGACGACGTCGCCGTCCGCCTCGCCAAGTGCTGCCGGCCGGTGCCGGGCGATGAGATCGTCGGCTACGTCTCCCTTGGGCGGGGGATCACCGTCCACCGCGCCGACTGCCGCAACGTCGTCGCCCTCAAGAAGGCGCCCGAGCGCTTCACCGACGTCCACTGGGACGGCGACAACGAGTCGTCATACAGGGTCGAGTTGCAGGTCGACGCCTGGGACCGGACCCGGCTGCTCGAGGATCTCTCCCGCACCTTCGCCGAGGCGGGGCTCAACATCCTCGAGGCCCGTTGCAGCACCAAGCACCCGATGGTCAAGAACCGCTTCGTGGTCGAGGTCGGTGACACCGAGCAGCTGAAGCAGGCGATCACCCGGCTGAGGAACATCGACTCGGTCTTCGATGCCTACCGGGTCACTCCGAGCGGCTGACCCCGGGTGAGGCGGTAGGGTCCGAACCCAGGCGATGGACCGTCCAGCAAAAAACGGGTCGCTCCTCGGCGCTGCCCGCGGAGCGCGCTCGCGTCTCTCGTTCGCATTCCTCTGTTGTGCCGCCGTATCTCTGACGGCGGTCGCCGCTCCCAGCTTCGGCGAGACCCCGGTCCGCGACGCCGCCGCCGTCCAGCCCCGCAAGGGCACCTACAAGGGCAAGACCTCGCAGGTGGCCGTCGATGGCGCCTTCCGGAGGATCGCCTTCAAGGTCAACGGCAGGAGGATCACCCTGACCACCGAGCCCGTGATCAGGCACGGCTTCTGCCTCAGCCCGCCGGTGTTCATCGAGGAGGGGGCGCCGCGGGTGACGAAGAAGATCAGCCGCAACGGGAGCTTCTCCTTCGAGCGCACCTTCGAGGGCTCGAGATTCAACCGGATCAAGGGAACCTTCGTCGACGACCGGACGATCGAGGGGACGATCCGCTACTACTTCCCGGACTCCGCCTCGGGGCAGTGCGTCGCCGGCAAGGAGACGCCGACCTTCAAGGCCAAGCGTTAGCCCTCTGGGGAATTAGGCCAGCTCCTCGACCGCACGCCGCACGGTGGCGGCGACCTCGCTCATCTGCTTCTCCGACTCGTACTTGCTGCGCGGCCAGAAGAAGCCGCGGAGGCCGTCTTTCGGCTTGCGGGGAACGACATGGATATGAAGGTGCGGCACGCTCTGGCTGACGACGTTGTTGAGGGCGACGAAGGAGCCTGGCTTCCCCACCGCCTCGGGGATCGCCCGGGAGAGCAGCCGGGCGTTGGCGAACAGCGGCCCAACCAGCTCGTCCGGGAGGTCGCCGAGCGTCTCCACATGCTGTCGCGGGATCAGCAGGCTGTGTCCGGGGAAGAGCGGCCGGTTGTCGAGGAAGGCCACCGAGATCTCGTCCTCGAAGACCACGTGCCCGGCCTCGGCTCCCGCCGCGATCGCGCAGAAGGGGCAGTCGGTCAAGCGACCAGGGTGAGGGCGCCCGGGGCGACCGAGAACCGCATCTCGGTGTACTCGCCGATGTAGTCGCCGTCCACCTGGACCGGCAGCGGCCGCACGTTTCCGCCCTCCTCGGTCGAGATCGAGCGAACCATCGCCTCGCGGACGCCCTCGAAGATCTCGATCTGGCGGTTCTTCGCGACCCGCATCCGCCTGCTCAGCACCCTTGCGGCGATCGGGAGCATGTCGCGCTGGGCCCCCCGCCGGAGCACGGCGAGCGAGATCCTCCCGTCGTCGAGCGCGATCTGCTCGGCGATCCGGATCGGGATATCGGCGAAGTAGGTGAACGGGTCAGAGTTCTGGGCGATCGCCGTTATCCCCTCGATCCTCTCGCCCTCCAGCTCCAGCTCGAGCCGGACGGGGTCCCGCAGGTACTCGCTGTAGAAGGCGGTGACCGCCGCCCAGGTGTAGTACCAGTAGCGCGCCCGGGCCTTGAGCTGCGGGTGGGCGTCGACTCGCCTGACGACGCTGGCGTCGAGGCCGACGCCGCAGGCGAAGACGAAGTGGCGGCCGTTGCACCGGCCGAGGTCCACTTTGCGGGGGTGGAAGTCGTCGGCAAGCCCGATCAGGTGCTCGGTGGCGTCGACCACGTCGTTCGGAATCCCCAGGGTCCGGCAGACGACGTTGGTGGAGCCGCCTGGGAGGACCGAGACCGGGACGTCGGTTCCGGCGAGCCCGTTGACGACCTCGTTCAGGGTGCCGTCGCCGCCGAAGGCGACGACGATGTCGTAGCCGCCGTCGCGCGCCTCGCGGCCGATCTCGATCGCGTGCTCGGAGGCCTCGGTGTCAACCGCCTCGACGTCGTAGCGGGCCTGGAGCGCGTAGACGACCAGGTTCTTGAGCCGGTCGGAGACCGTGGTGGCGTAGGGATTGACGATGATCAGCATTCGCTTCTTGGTCGCACCCGGAGTGAGCGGCGTGGCCGCGGCGGCGGAGGAGGGCTCGCGCTGCTGGGCGGGGGCACTCGCCGGCACGATCCGTCTAACCCCCGTTGGAGGCGGGGTTACCGCCTGGGATCAGGTCCCCGAGATCGCCGGCGGAAGTATCGGCGGTCGCTTCATAGCGGACCACGCCGCCTTCACTGACCTCGCGCACGTGGCCGGTGTTGATCAGGAGGTCGACATGGCCGATCACCTCGGACAGGGTAAGGAACGCCTGAGTGACCGCGACGTCTCCCCAGATCGCCTGGGCCAGCTCGTGCCCGGTTCGCGGCTGCTCGGCGATCAGGCGATAGAGCTTCTCGGCCCGGCGCTGGTGGAGGGCCAGGCGCTGGTCGATCAGGGCGACGTGATCGGTGATTGGCTCCCCATGCCCGGAGAGCACGACCTCGGCCGGCAGCTCCCGGGTGCGCTTCATCGACTCGATGTAGGTGACCAGGGCCTGAGTGCGCTCGCTCGAACCGTCCAGTGGACGGGAGATCAGCGGGTTCGAGGAGATGTGCTTGATCAGGTGGTCGGCGGCGATCAGGATCTGGCGCTCGGCGTCCCAGAAGAGGGTGTCGGAGGGACTGTGCCCGGGGCGGTGCTGGACCTCGAGCGTCCGGTCGCGGAGCGACAGCTGCTCGCCGTCGGCCAGTGGCCTGGTGACCTTGGCCTTCGAGCCCCAGGCGCGAAAGCTGCCGGTGACCTGGCGGAGCGCGCTGACGACCTCCTCGGAGATCCCGTGTCGCAGCATCAGCGCCGCGGCCTCCTCGTCGTCGCGCTCCGCGTCGCCGCCGAAGTTCTCGACGAAGGGGACGACCGCGTCGAGCGCCGCCACCTCGGCCTCGGCCCGGCGGGCGACGATGTCGACCAGGCCGAGGTGATCGATGTGCTGGTGGCTGATGATCACCAGCTCGAGGTCCTCGATCCGATGTCCGAGCGCATCGAATTGGTGCTCGAGCTCGTCGAGGGCCTTGCCGGAGTTCGGGCCGGCGTCGATCAGGGTGAGCGGCTCGTCCTCGATCAGGTAGCAGTTGACCCGGCCCACCTGGAACGGGGTTGGGATCCGGAGGACCCGGATTCCGGCATCGCTGATCAGGGACCAGGCGTCCTGCCCCGCCTGCTCGGCCTCGCCGCCGGCCGCGGCCGAGCTTTCGCTGCTCACGAGCGGATCAGCCCGAGGACCTCATCTCGCTTCGCCTCCATGTCCTCGCGGGAGACCAGCGACTCGAGGTTGAGCCGCAGCAGCGGCTCGGTGTTGGAGGGGCGGACGTTGAAGTGCCAGTCCGGGTAGTCGACCGAGATCCCATCGAGCCGAGTGATCTCTCCGTCCGAGTAGCGCGCGGCGAGCTCCTCCATCTTCCCCTGCTGGTCGGCGACCTCGGAATTGATCTCCCCGGAGATGAAGTAGCGGGACCGGAACTCGGACATCAGCTCGGCGAGCGAGCGGCCCTCGCGGGAGATCAGCTCCAGCATCAGCAGAGCCGGGAGCGTCCCGGAGTCCGCGCAGTAGAAGTGGCGGAAGTAGTAGTGACCGGAGACCTCGCCGCCGAAAACGGCGCCCGTCTCCCGCATCCGGATCTTGAAGAAGGCGTGTCCGACGCGGCTCAGGTCCGACTTTCCGCCGCTCGCCCGGACGGTGTCCGGGACGGCTCGGCTCGAGCGCGGGTCGTAGAGGATCGTCGCCCCGGGCTCCTTCGCGAGCGTGGCTCGGGCGAGCAGGGCGCAGACGAAGTCGCCGTCGCAGAAGCTGCCCTCGGCGTCGATGAAGAAGCAGCGGTCGGCGTCGCCGTCCCAGGCGATCGCCAGGTCCACGCCCCGCTCCCGCACCTGATCGACGAGAAAGCGGCGGTCCTCCTCGAGCAGCGGGTTCGGGCCGCGATCGGGGAAGTTGCCGTCCGGTTCCCAGCGGGTGGTGGTCAGGTCGAGGTCGAGGCCCTCGAGGATCGGCCCCACCATCGGCCCCGCCATCCCGTTGGAGCCGTCGGCGTGCACCCGCAGGGGACCGATCGCTGTCGGTGTCGACGAACCCGAGGATGTGCTCACGGAAGTCGTTCCAGATGTCGACCTCCTCCACGGTGCCGCCGCCCGCGGGCTCCGGCAGCCCGGCCTCGATCTCGGCGCGGACGTCCAGGATCCCGGCGTCGCCAGAGAGCGCCAGCGCCCCCTCGCGGAGCAGCTTCACCCCGGTGTAGGCCTTCGGGTTGTGGGAGGCGGTGACCATCGCGCCCCCGTCGAGTTCCCGCGACCCGACCAGGAAATAGCTCATCTCGGTGGCAATCTGGCCGGCGTCGAGCACCGTTACGCCCTCGTCGGTGAGCCCGCGTCGCACCCCCGAGGCCATCTCGGGGGCGCTCAGGCGCATGTCGCGGCCCGAGTCCGACCCGAAGCTCGGAGCTGGCCTTCTCGCGAAGCCGGGCCAGCACCCGGGCGAAACCGCGGCCGATCAGATAGGCGGTCTCGGCGTCCATCTCCTCTCCATAGAGGCCGCGGACGTCGTAGGCCTTGAAGATCGAGGCCGGGGGGGAGACGGGCATCGGTTAAGAAGTATCGCTAGTCGAAGGCCCCGCGCAGCGCCTCGTAGCTCTGCTCGAGCGTCTGCGGCATCACCCGGGTGTCGGCGAGCACCGGCATGAAGTTGGTGTCGCCGCCCCAGCGCGGCACCACGTGCATGTGGATGTGGTGCTCGAAGCCGGCCCCGGCGACTCGCCCCTGGTTGAAGCCGATGTTGTAGCCATGCGGCGAGTAGCGCTGCTCGAGGGCGACCATCGCCTTCTGGGTCAGGCCCATGATCTCGGCAATCGTCTCCGAGTCGACCTCCGGCAGGGTCGCCAGATGCTCGTAGGGGGCCACCATCAGGTGCCCGTTCGTGTACGGGAACTTGTTGAGGATCACGAAGGAGCGCGCGCCGCGATGGACGATCAGGTTCGCCTCGTCATCCGAGGCCTCGGGAGCGACGCAGAAGATGCACTCCTCCTCGACGTCCTTGCCGGCGTCCTTCACGTAGGGGAGGCGCCAGGGCGCCCAGATCCGATAATTGGCCACACGGGCCATCGTAAGCCGAGAGCTCGAATACCGCCTGATATCCAGCCAGACTGGCTCCTCCTCGTCCCCCAGATATCCGCGGATATCCGTGGCGTTTCTGATGCGTGGCTTCCTCCCGGATATCAACCGCTAGCCACCGGCAGGGGCGATTGCTGTCTGCCACCCTCGAAGGGCAGGCTCTACAACCAGCCGCGGCGGCGGAAGTAGGTGACCATCGAGACCAGGAGGACGATCATCGACCCGGTGATCACCCAGAAGGCGGTCGTGTCGCCCTCGCCGGGGATGCCCACATTCATGCCCCAGATGCTCGCCAGGAGGGTGAGGGGGAGGACGATGACGCTGATCGAGGTGAGTACGCGGAGGATGTCGTTGACCCGGTGTGAGATCACCGATTCGTTCGTGTCCTCGAGCGCCTCGACCACCTCCTTGTAATTCTCGAGCATGTCCCAGATCCGCTCCTGGGCATCGACGATGTCGTCGAAGTAGATCTCCAGATCCATCTCCGGCGCCAGGTAGCGCTCCTTCACCTTTTCCAGGTCTCTGAGCACGGGGCGCTGAGGCCGGATCACCTTGCGGAAGTTGATGATCTCCTGCTTGACGTTGGAGATGTCGCGGACGATCTCGTCAGACCGGCCCTCGAAGATCTCCTCCTCCAGTGCGTCGAGCTTGTTTCCGATCTTGCGCAGCATCGGGAAGCAGTAATCGAAGCCGTCGTCGACGATTCGGTAGAGCAGGTATCCCGAGCCCCGGGCGAAGAGCTGCTCGCGCAGCTCCTCCTTCTGGCGGCAGCGCTCGAACAGGTACTCGACCGGCTGCAGGGGTTGATTCGGAATCGACACCAGGTAGCCGGGTCCGACGAAGAGGTCGAGCTCCCCTGCCCCGAGTCGACCCGCGGCGCTGTCGAAGACCGGGAACTGAAGGACGATGAACAGGTAGTCGTCGTAGACGTCGATCTTCGGCCGCTGGTTGCGCGAGAGCACGTCCTCGAAGTCGAGGGCATGGAAGTCGAAGTGCTCCTCGAGCCATGCCTGCTCGACCGCCGTCGGGCTCTCGATCTTGACCCAGCGCAGCCCCTCGGCCGCGATCTCCTCTACGTTCGGGGCGCGCGGCTCAGGAGAGGCGTCGACGAGCTGCTCGCCGGCGCGGGAGGACCTGCGCAGTCTCGGGCGAGGGAGGTTCGGCATCTTCGGGACCCGTGTGGCTCGTCGCTTCTACTTCCATCGGTACAGCCCACTGTACTGCGGCGTAAGCGGAGCGGCGCACCCCAGCGCCCGGCAATCCAGCATGTAAATGCGGCTTGAGCGCATTGGTATATTCCCTCGACACATAGCCACCACATCAAGAGGGGCGGAGGGACTGGCCCGATGAAGCCCCGGCAACCCCCTCGGACTTGCTCCGAGGAAGGTGCCAACTCCAGCAGGTGTTGTCAGGCCTGGAAGATGTGGGAAGAGATTCCTCGGAACCTCCGCCCACATCACAGGCGGAGGTTTTTTCGGAAGAGGAACGAATTGGCTCTCGAATCCCTCAGTTGCAAGGAATGCGGCGCCACCTATCCGCTCGAGGCGCTCTTCGTCTGCGAGCAGTGCTTCGGGCCCCTGGAGGCCCGCTACGACTTCTCCTCGCTCGATCCCGCCGAGGCTCGGCGCAAGATCTCGGCAGGCTCACGGGGAATCTGGCGCTACTCGGACTTCCTTCCATTCGACGGGCGGCCCGGCGACCCGCTGGAGCCCGGCCTGACGCCGCTTGTTCGCGCCGACCGGCTCGCCGAGCGCCTCGGGATCGGCGAGCTCTGGATCAAGAACGACGCCGCCAACCCGACCCATTCCTTCAAGGACCGGGTGGTCGCGGTCGCGGTCGCGAAGGCGAAGGAGCTCGGCTTCGAGACGGTCGCCTGCGCCTCCACCGGGAACCTCGCCAATGCCGTCGCCGCCCACGCCGCCGCGGCCGGGCTCGACTCCTACGTCTTCGTCCCCGCCGACCTCGAGGAGCAGAAGCTGCTCGCCACCGGGATCTACGGCACCCGGTTGGTCGGCGTCCAGGGCACCTACGACGACGTCAACCGGCTCTGCACCGAGCTCGCCCAGACCAGGCCCTGGGCCTTCGTCAACGTCAACCTGCGCCCCTACTACGCCGAGGGTTCGAAGACGCTCGCCTACGAGACGATCGAGCAGCTCGGCTGGAAGCTCCCCGACCGAATCGTCAGCCCGATCGCTTCCGGCTCGCTGTTCACGAAGCTCGGCAGGGCGATCTCGGAGTGGCTCGAGATCGGCCTGGTCGAGGGTGAGCTGCCGACCTTCTGCGGTGCCCAGGCCGATGGGTGCTCGCCGGTCGCCGCCGCTTTCTCGGAGGGCTCGGACGTCTGCAAGCCGCAACGCCCGGACACGATCGCGAAGAGCCTGGCGATCGGAGACCCCGCCGACGGCCCGTATGCGCTCGAGCTTGCGCGCAGCACCGGAGGCGTGATCGACTCCGTCAGCGACGATCAGATCCGGGAGGGGATCAGGCTCCTGGCCGAGACCACCGGGATCTTCACCGAGACCGCCGGCGGGGTGACGATCGGCGTCCTCTCCAAGCTCGCCGAGCAGGGGCAGATCGGCGCCGACGAGAGTGTCGTCGCCTACATCACCGGCGAGGGGCTGAAGACCCTCGACGCAGTCCGCGAGGGCTTCCACATGCACGAGATCGAGCCGACTCTGGAGGCGTTCGAGCACGAGTTCGACGCCGCCGGGGTGACGGCGTAGTGACCCAGCGCTCCAACTAAGATCCCCGTCGGACCATGGCCGTCAAGGTGAAGATTCCAGCTCAGCTCAGAGCCGCGACCGGCGGCGAGGCTGAGCTCGAGGTCGACGGTGACACAGTCGGCGAGGCCCTCGACGCGGTCTTCGACCGGCACGACGGATTGCGCGAACGGATCACCCAGGACGGGGACCTGCGGCGCTTTGTGAACGTCTACGTCTCCGGCGAGGACATTCGCTTTCAGGACGGCCTCGAGACAGAGGTCTCCGACGGCGACGAGGTGACGATCCTTCCCGCCGTCGCCGGCGGGGCGTGAGCGCCCACGGGCTCGTTCGGCTGAGCGCCGTGGCCGCCGCGTTTCTCATCGCCGGTCTCCCGGCACCTGCAGGCGCCTCAGCGCAGGTCTCCTTCGGCTCGCTGCAGGCGACCGTGACTCCGGACCCTTTGCATCTCGCCCCGACGATGAGTCCGGCGCTGCGGTCCGCGAGATCGACAAGCGCCTCCACCTTCTTGCATTTCCTCACGGGGACTCGACCTCCCCCTTCGGCGAGAGCGGCCTTCTCGGCTCGGGTGAGACCGAGGACGGCTGGGAGCTGACGATGACGGGCTCCAAGGGCTACGAGATCGAGCCTGGAGGCCTCGCTGTCGACGATGGCGCAGACGCTGCCGCCATGCCGGGTGCTGCTCAATGGCCATCCGCTTAACCGAAGGCGGTGGACCGTGGAGAACGAGGTGCTGACGGCGCGCTTCCGTTGCCAATCGCGAGGTTAATCGGCTGACGGTGCTCGACGAGCAGCTGTGCCGCTAGCGCCGGTGGTGATCCTCTGCGGCGGGCGGGGTGCCCGCCTGCGCGAGCGCACTGAGTCGATCCCGAAGGCGCTGGTCGAGATCGGCGGCCGGCCGATCCTCTGGCACGTGATCTCGATCTACGCGGCGCAGGGGTTCGAGCGGTTTCTGCTCTCCACCGGGTACAAGGGCGAGCAGATCGAAAGTTGGGTGACCGCGGGCGCCTGGCCTGACGGAATTGACCTGAGCTGCGTCGACACCGGCCTCGAGACCCCGACCGGGGGCCGGATCAAGCTCCTGGAGGAGCGGCTCGAAGGAGAGACGTTCTGCGCGACCTACGCCGATGGCGTCGCCGACATCGATCTGGCGGCGCTGGTGCGGTCACACGACGAGGGTGGCGCGCTCGCCACCGTGACCGTCGTCCGGCCGACCCTGCAATTCGGGATCGCCGACCTGGGCGACGATGGAGAGGTCCGGGGCTTTCACGAGAAGCCCCGGCTCGAGAGCTGGATCAACGGGGGCTTTTTCTGCTTCGAGCCGGGGGCGCTCTCCTACATCGAGCCTGACAGCATCCTCGAGCGCGACCCGCTCGAGCGGCTCGCCGCCGATGGGGAGCTACGGGCCTTCCGCCACGGGGGCTTCTGGGACTGCATGGACACCTACAAGGACGCGGTCCTCCTGAACGACCTCTGGGAGACCGGCGATCCGCCCTGGCGGGTCTGGAGCGAGGAGCAGGTCGCCTGAAGGCACTCGTCACGGGTGCCCATGGCTTCGCCGGGTCCTGGCTGGCAAAGGCGCTGCTCGCCGAGGGGGCTTCGGTGGTCACCTTCGATCGCGGCGAGCCCGCGATCTCGGGCCTCGCCCTGCAGGAGATCGAATCCGAGGTCGACGACGTCAGCGGCGACCTCCGCGACTTCGATGCGGTCTCGCGGGCTGTGAACGGGGTCGACTCGGTCTTCCACCTGGCGGCGCAGACGATCGTCGGCACCGCCAACTCCTCGCCGCTGCCGACCTTCGAGACCAACATCCAGGGCACCTGGACGCTGCTCGAGGCATGCCGGCAGGGGGCCGTGGAGCGGGTGGTGTTCGCCTCCTCGGACAAGGCCTACGGGCCCCACGAGCAGCTCCCCTACACAGAGGACGCCGTTCTCCAGCCGATCTTCCCGTACGACGTCTCCAAGGCTGCTGCCGACCTGATCGCCCGCAGCTACTGGCACACCTTCGAGCTCCCGGTGGCGGTCACCCGCTTCGCCAACATCTACGGCGGCGGCGATCTCAACTTCACCCGGCTGATCCCGGAGGCGGTCACCGCGGTGCTCGACGGCCGCCGGCCAGTGATCCGCTCGGACGGCTCACCCGAGCGCGACTTCCTCTACGTCGAGGACGTCGCCGCCGCCTACGTCGCGATCGCCAAGACTCTCGCCCGCGGAGAGGGGGCCGGGGAGGCGTTCAACGCCGGCTGGGGCAAGCCGAACTCGGTCCGGGAGGTGCTGGAGCTGATCTGCGAGGTGGCCGAATCCGATATCGAGCCCGACATCCGGGGAACCGGCAACCCCGACGGCGAGATCGACCGCCAGTACCTGGAGTCCACCAAGATCTACGAGGTCACCGGCTGGCGGCCG
Organism: uncultured Solirubrobacterales bacterium; assembly: GCA_963818205.1. Taxonomy (GTDB): domain Bacteria; phylum Actinomycetota; class Thermoleophilia; order Solirubrobacterales; family 70-9; genus CAVVYV01. The sequence continues at coordinate 186,972 of CAWFRG010000004.1, read as the reverse complement.
CAGGTCGACCTCCGCGAGGGCCTCTCCCGGACCCTGGAGTGGTATCGGGAGCATCCCGAGGTGAGGCCGGTGGAGCAGGGTTAACGCGTGCGTCGTCCGGGCCTTTAGAGCAGCCCTCGCGATGCAACCCGGCCGGGCACCCGTCGCAACCAGGCTGCCGGATCCCGCGTGGGGCCCGGCAGGCGGATCGCGAGCACGATGATGTCGTCGCGGGGCTTCGCGCCATCCTCGTGGAGGACTGCGCCCGCGATCCGGTCGACGATCCCCTGGGCGCTGCGCCCGGCGGACGAACGGACGGTGGCGTTGAGCTCGGCCGGGCTCACCGTGTGGGCGGGAGCGTAGGCGTCGGTCAAGCCGTCGGTATGGAAGACGAGGGCGTCTCCGGGGCGCAGATCCGCGTGGTAATCGGTCAGGTCCACACTCTCCGACGCTCCAAGCAAGATTCCGCGCCCCACGGGCTCCGCCGCGCCGTCGGCTCGAAGCACGAGCGGCGCGGGATGCCCCGCCACCGCGAGCGTCATCCGGCCGCCGCCCGCCTTGTCGAACTCGATCCGGGCGTAAGCGACCGTGCAGGTCTGGCCGGGAGACTGGCGCATGACCGCCTCGTTCAAGAGGTCGAGGATCCGGCTCGGCCGGCGCTCGTGCATCGCGGCCGCTCGCAGCGTGTAGCGGGCGAGGGCCGCGGTTGCCGCGGCCGGGGCGCCCTTGCCGGCGACGTCCCCAATCGCCACCGCCCAGCTTCCGTCGTCGTTCGGGAACCAGTCGTAGAAATCGCCACCGACGAGCTGACGCTCTCCGGCAGGACGAAAGTCCACCGCCACCTCGACGCCGGGAATGTCGGGTGGGTGCGGGAGCAGACTCTCCTGGAGGGTGGTCGCGATCCCTCTCAATGTTTCCTCGACCCGCCGGCGCTCGGCGACCACCGCAGCGAGCACCAGCGCGGTGATGCTTGCGACCCCGACGTAGGTCTGAGCGAGGAGCAGGCGGTCATCGGGGGGGTTGCCCGAGAAGGGGCCAAGGTCGGCCGCCGTGAGCGGAATCGCCACGGCCGCCAGCAGCAGGCAAACGATGACGGCGCCGAGCTGGCGGAACCGCAGGCAGGCCCAGATCAGGATCGGGTAGACGAGGAAGGTGAGATTCGTCGTTTGCGTGAACACCAGGGCGGCGACCGCCCCGGTGAGTAATACGACCGCGGCAGCCTCGAGCGGGCGATCGCGGGCCCGCCTGAACGGCCAGTGGGTTACCGCAACCAGGATCGCGGGCGCGACGACCAGGTCACCACCCATGTCACCGAGCCACCAGGTCCGCCATACCGAGCCGAACGCGCCCGAGCTGATCTCGCCGGCGGCCAGCAGGCTGCTGACGCCGAGGGTGGCGCTGACCATGGTGCTGAGGAGGCCGGCAAGCCCAACCAGCGCCAATACGTCGGTGACTCGCTCGAGCGATGGCCGGAAGCCCGCCACCCGCCGGAGGAGGTAGGCGCCCGCGAGCGCCTCCAAGGTGTTGCCCGCGGTAATTCCCAGAACCGCATAGATCGGGATCCCGGTCCAGCTGTTCGCCAGGATAGCCCCGAGGGCGACCCCGGGCCACAGCCGGTAGCCGCCGAGGACCAGTGCCGCCAGGGCGATCCCGGTCGGAGGCCAGACAGCGGTGACGCTGCTGGTCTCGAAGGCCAGCTCCAGACCCAACTTGGCCGCTCCGTAATAGACGCCTGCGAGCGCGGCGATCTTGGCCGCGTAGAGCATCCAGCTCTCCTCCGGCCCGGCGTGCACGTCGTGTCAGTCGTGGAGACGCCAGCGTGATCTTCGCTCCCCTCAACGCCTCTAAGCGTTTGAGTCGAGGTTCCAGGCAAGGCTACTCCTGCAACGCTCCTCCCGCGACGATTCTCGGATCGGAGAAAGCTCGGAAAGTGCGTTTTTCAGGCGCCAGGTTGATGCTCCCCTTCCTCGTTGCCGCGGTGGCGGTGGTTGCCGGTCCCGCCGCCAACGCCCGCGCCGGCAGCGCCGACGTCGCGGCCCTCCAGGTGGCGATGAGCGCTCTCGGCCTTTATCCGCACCCGGTCGACGGGATCACCGGCCCTTGGACCGTCGGGGCGGTGCGGAGCTTCCAGAGCCAGCCGCGGCCTCGCCGTGGACGGCGTCGCCGGGCCCCAGACGCTGCGGGCCCTGGGCCGGCGCGGCCGCCCGCCCCTTGGAAGCCGCCCGATGCGCGTCGGCAACCGTGGGTTCGACGTGGCGGCGCTCCAGTTCCTGCTCAACAGCCGGGGGTTCGGCCCAGGGGGCCTCGATGGGGGATTCGGTCCGAACACCGCCGCGGCGGTGCGCCGCTTCCAGGCTGCCGGCGGGCTGGCGGTGGACGACGTCGCCGGACCGGCGACTCTGAATGCCCTCCAGGGCGGGCAGCTGGTGACCGAGCTCACCGATCCGGTGCGCTTCCTTCCTCCATTGAACGTGCCGATCGGCGACCGCTTCGGCTGGATCCCACCCGGCCGCTGGCACACCGGGATCGACTACCCGGCCGCTAAGGGGGCGACCGTCGGCGCTGCAGGGCGAGGGACGGTGGCGTTCGCCGGCTGGAACACCGGCGGCTACGGCTACCTGGTCGTGGTCACCCACCGCCTCGGCTACGAGAGCTGGTACGCGCACCTGTCCACGATCGCCGCCTCGCCGGGCCAGTACGTCGTCGGCGGCACCCCGATCGGGGCGGTCGGCTCAACCGGGCATTCGACCGGCCCGCACCTCCACTTCGAGGTCCGCCACTTCGGCACCCCGATCGACCCGACGCCGCGCCTGCTCTCGATCACCGCCGCGCGCTCGTTGAGCACGCCAGCCCGCTCGTCCCGCGCCCGCCGCCATAAACGCCGCTGCCGTCCGAATGCGGACGCGCGCCACACCAGGAACACCGACCCGCCGGTGGCGCGACTCGATCGCTGCCCCTAGCGCGCCCGGCAGGATTCGAACCTGCGACTTCCGCCTCCGGAGGGCGGCGCTCTAATCCACTGAGCTACGGGCGCTGGAGCGCTCAAGCATAGAGTCGCAATGGGGCGCGCATCCCGCCCGCCCGGGCGCCCCTACGCTAGGCGGGTCATGGACCTCTCGACCATCTTCCTCGGCACCGGCGCGTCGGTGCCGTCGGCGCGGCGCGCGACCGCCTGCGTTCTGATCAGGGCGGGCGGCGCCCGCCTGCTCATCGACGCAGGGGAGGGCGCCCAGCGCCAGATGATGCTTTCGACCGGTCTCGTCTCGGTCGACGAGATCTACCTCACCCACTATCACGCCGACCACTACCTCGGTCTCCCGGGGCTGCTGAAGACCTACGACCTCCAGGATCGCCAGGCACCGCTCCGGGTGGTCGGGCCTCCCGGGCTGTACGGGCTGTTCGAAGCGCTGCGCCGGATCTTCGGCAAGCTTCGCTACGAGGTCGAACTGGTCGAGATCGAGCCGGGGGAGGCGATCGGCCACGAGGGGTTCGAGATCCGCGCCTTCGCCGTCGAGCACCGGATGCCCGCGAACGGCTACGCCTTCGTCGAGGCGGAGCGGCCGGGCCGCTTCGACACCGACGCCGCCCGCGAGCTCGGGGTCAGCGACCCGCGCGACTTCGGTCGCCTCCAGCGCGGCGAGAAGGTCGCGGTGGACGGCGGCGAGGTGAGCCCGGAGCAGGTGATGGGCGATCCGCGGCCGGGCCGGAAGATCGTCGTCACCGGCGACACCGCCCCGTGCGAGATGACCCGGATCGCCGCCCACGCCGCCGAGCTGCTCGTCCACGACGGCACCTTCGCCGACGAGGAGGCGGAGCGCGCCGCCGAGACCGGCCACTCGACCGCCCGTGCCGCCGCCGAGCTCGCCCGCGAGGCCGAGGTGCGGCTGCTCGCCCTGGTCCACGTCTCCACCCGCTACAACGTCAACACGGTGCTCGAGGAGGCTCGACGAGGTCTTCCCCAATACCTTCGCCCCCCGCGACTTCGACCTGGTCGAGATCCCGTTCCCCGAGCGCGGCGAGCCGGAGCTGGTCGAGGGCGGAGCGAAGCTGCGGCGAGAGGCGCCCGGGCCCGAGCCGGCCGTCGCCGTCGAGGGGGACTAGCCGAGCGCCAGGTCCGCGATCGCCCCGGCGACAGCGGGCGCCTGGTCCTCCTGGAGGAAGTGCTTGGCGGGGAGGATCGTCGCCTCGACCCCGAGGGCTTCCTCGATCACCCGGCGGCGATCCTCGCCCAGCGCCGGGTCGCGCTCTCCCCAGAGGATCGTCGACGGCCAGCCCGCCTCGCGGAGGCCGTCGACGTAGAAGCGCTCCTTCTCGGCGGTCAGCTCGAAGCCGCGGACGATCTGCCGGAAGGTGCGTCCGCCCCCGTCGCGGTGGACGAGCGCCAGGTGGGCGTCGACCTCATGCGCAGGGGTGGCGGAGCGGTCGGCGATCCCCTGCACGTAGAAGAGCCAGCGAGCCACCGGCGGGCGGAGCGTCGCCACCCAGAGCGGGCCGAGTACGGGAGGCGCCGCCAGATCCATGCTCCACACCCGGCGGAAGTGAGCGACGTCGACCAGGGTGTCGAGCACAGTCAGCGTCTGCACCCGCTCGCGGTTGCGAAGCGCCCACTCGAGCGCGATCGGCCCGCCGATGTCGTGGAGCACCAGGTGGCAGCGCTCGATCCCAAGGGCGTCGACCGCAGCACCGGTCCATCGGCCGAGCCCGGTCCAGGTGTAGTCGAAGTCCGCCCGCTTCTCCGCCAGCCCCAGGCCCGGCAGATCGAAGGCGACCCCGCGGAGGCCGCGCTCGGCCAGCAGGGGGAGGACCTTGCGGTAGAGGAAGGAGCTGACCGGGATCCCGTGCATCAGCACCACGGGCTCGCCCTCGCCCTGCTCGCGGACGAAGCTCCGCACGCCACCGGCCTCGAACTCGCGCCCGGCCGCCCGGTGGGCCTCGATCGCCTCCGCAACCTGCGGCTTCACAGCCGGATCCTGGCAGGTCGCGCTGCTACGCTGGCTCGGCAAGCCCCTTTAACCAGGTCCCGCGAGGCCAGGAAGGAGCGAAAGATGAGCGACGAAAAGGTCGTGCTCGATCACGACGATCTCAGGCGGACGCTGGTCCGTATCGCCCATGAGATCGTCGAGAAGAACGAGGAGGCGGACCGGGTGGCCCTGGTCGGTATCCACACCCGCGGCGCGGTCCTCAGCCACCGCCTGCACGCCCTCGTCGGCGAGCTCTCCGGCATCGAGGTCCCACTCGGTGACCTCGATATCTCTTTCTATCGCGACGACATCGAGAGCCGGGGGCCCGCGGCGGCGCCGGTGGTCCATGACTCCCATCTCGACTTCGACCTCGAGGGGCGCACGGTGGTGCTCGTCGACGACGTCCTCTACACGGGCCGAACGGTGCGTGCCGCGATCGACGCCCTCTTTGACTACGGACGGCCCACCCGCGTGCAGCTCGCCGTCCTGATCGACCGCGGCCACCGCGAGCTTCCGATTCGTCCCGACTACGTCGGCAAGAACCTGCCGACCGCCCCCGGTGAGCGGGTCAACGTCCGCCTCGAGGAGAGCGACGGGACCGACGAGGTCGCGATCGTGCCCGCCCAGTCCAAGACAGCGACCCGAGGGGAGGAGCGATGAAGCACCTGCTGGGAATCGAAGGGCTCTCCCGCGAGGAGGTCGAGCGGATCCTCGATCGGGCCGAGAGCTTCGCCGAGGTCGGCAAGCGCGACATCAAGAAGGTGCCGACCCTCCGCGGCCGGACGATCGTCAATCTCTTCTACGAGTCCAGCACCCGGACCAGCTCCTCCTTCGAGCTTGCCGCGAAGAGGCTCTCGGCCGACGTGGTCAGCATCAAGTCGAGCGGCTCTTCGGTGGACAAGGGCGAGTCGCTCAAGGACACGATCTTCACCCTCTCCGCCTACGACCCGGCGGCGATCGTGATCCGCTCGCCGCACGCGGGAGCGGCGGCCCTGGTCGCCGGCTGGACCGAAGCCTCGGTGATCAACGCCGGCGACGGGAAGCACGAGCATCCGACCCAGGCCCTGCTCGACGTCTACACCCTGAGGCAGCGCCTCGGCTCCCTTGACGGAGTGAAGATCTGGATCGTCGGCGACGTCCTCCACAGCCGGGTCGCCCGCTCATGCCTGCTCGCATTCCGGCTGATGGGCGCCGAGGTCACCCTCTGCGGCCCGCCGACCCTGATCCCCCGGGGGATCGAGGCGCTCGGCCCCGAGATCGCCTATGACCTCGACGGCCTCGCCGCCGCCGACGTCGTCTACGCCCTGCGGATGCAGCGGGAGCGGATGAGCGAGAGCTTTGTGCCCTCGCTGCGCGAGTACGCCGCCCGCTACCAGATCGATTCGCGGCGGCTCGGCCCCCGCCAGCTGCTCATGCACCCCGGGCCGGTCAACCGCGGGGTGGAGCTCGCCCCCGAGGTGATCGACTCGCCCCAGTCGCTGATCACGGCACAGGTAGAGAGCGGGCTGGTGGTGCGGATGGCGATCATCTACGAGCTCCTCACCGGCCGCGACGGGCCGCGCGACGCGAAGAGCGCCCCGCCGGCCGACACCTCGACGATCGGGCAGCCGGCGTGAACGTTGCGGCGAACGGATCGGGTGGGAGCCCCGAGGCGCCGCCCCTGGTGTCGCGTCCGGGGCCGGACGCGAACCTGGTGATTCGCGGGGCGCGCCTGTTCGATCCCCGTACCGGCCTGGACGCGATCCGTGACCTGGTGGTCCGCAACGGCGAGATCGCCGAGCTGGCGGAGCCCGGCGGCGCCCCGGAGGTCGAGGGGGCCGAGGTGGTCGAGGCCGACGGGCTGCTCGGCCTGCCGGCATTCGTCGACCCCCACGTCCACCTCCGGGTGCCCGGGGAGGAGCACAAGGAGGACCTCGAAACCGGTACCAGGGCGGCGGCGGCCGGCGGCTACTGCGCGGTGATCGCGATGGCCAACACCTCTCCGCCGATCGACTCCGCCGCGGTGCTCGGCTCGGTCCGGGAGCGCGCCCAGAGCGAGGCATCGGTGCCGGTCGGCTTCATCGCCACCGTCACCCGGGCGATGGCGGGGGAGGAACTGACCGAGATGGCGGAGCTCCGGGAGGCTGGCGCGATCGGTTTCTCCGACGACGGCCTGCCGATCGCCAACGCCAGGGTGCTGCGGCGGGCGCTCCAATACCAGCGCCTCGCGGGCGGCGTGATCGCGCTCCACGAGGAGGACCCCGATCTCTCCGCCGGCGGCGTCATGCACGAGGGCGAGGCCTCGGCGGTGCTCGGGATGGCGGGGATCCCGTCGGTCTCCGAGTCGACGATGATCGCCCGCGACTGCTCGCTCGCCCTATATGAGGGGGCCCGGGTGCAGGTCCAGCACCTATCCGCCCGCAGTTCGGTCGAGGAGATCGCCCGGGCGAAGGCGGCAGGGGTGCAGGTCACCTGCGAGGTGACCCCTCATCACCTGACGCTCACCGAGGACGCCGTACGTGGCCTCGACGCCCGGTTCAAGATGAACCCGCCGCTTCGCTCCGAGGACGACCGGGCGGCCCTGCTCGACGGTCTTCGCGACGGCACGATCGACTGCATCGCCACCGACCACGCCCCCCACGCGATCGAGGAGAAGGAGGTCCCCTTCGAGGAGGCGGCCTGGGGGGTGACCGGGCTCGAGACGGCCTTCGCCGCACTTCACACCTTGCTGGTTCTCCCCGGGAGCCTCTCCCTCGAGACCCTGGTCGAGCGGATGACCACCGGCGGAGAGCCTTCGGGATCGAGGCACCCCGGATCGAGAAGGGCGCGCGGGCGAACCTGGCGCTGATCGATCCGGAGCTGAAGTGGGTGGTCGGCGAGGATGGCTACGAGAGCCGCTCCTACAACTCCTGCTTCGCCGACACGGAGCTCACCGGCCGGGTGCTGATGACGGTCGCCGCAGGCCGCGTTGCCTTCCGCCAGCGGAGCTTCGCGATGGGGGTCGCCGGATGAGACGAGCCCCTCAGCCTGACCTTGGGTGGCGACCTGAGCGCCGGCAAGCTCGATCCGGAGCGGACGGCGCTCGTGGTCGTCGACGTTCAGGAAGGTTCCGGATGGCGGTCCCCGACTTCGACCGCGTCGCCCGGGCGACCGCGACCCTCATCCAGGGGCGCCGAAGCGATCGGGATCCCGACGATCGATCACCGAGCAGTACCCGAAGGGGCTGGGGGAGACGGTCCCCGAGGTTGCCGAGCACCTGCCGAAGGGGGCCGAGCCGATCGACAAGCTCTGTCTTCTCGGCAGCCGAGGCGAGCGGATTCGACGCTCGGCGGCCGCGACCAGGCTCTGGTCGGCGGGATCGAGACCCACGTCTGCGTCAACCAAACCGTGCTCGACCTGCTCGACCAGGGCCTCGAGGTCCACGTTGCCGAGGACGCCGTCGCCTCGCGATTCGAGGAGAACAAGCGGATCGGCCTCCGGAAGATGGAACGAGCCGGGGCGGTGCTGACCAGCGTAGAGACGGCGCTCTTCGAGCTCCTCGGGCGGGCGGGCACCGACGAGTTCAAGCGGGTGCAGAAGCTGATTCTGGAGTACGCCCCGAACCCCGAGAAGGAGGTGGCGTGAGCGCCGCCACGACGGCTTCGTCCTCCTCGAGGACGGCACCCGCTTCGACGGCGAGCTGGTCGGCGCCGCCGGCCAGCTCACCGGGGAGGTCGTCTTCAACACCTCGATGACCGGTTACCAGGAGTCGGTCACCGATCCCTCCTACGCGGGGCAGATCATCACCTTCACCTATCCGCTGATCGGCAACTACGGGGTCTCGTCCGTGGCGATGGAGTCGGACCGGGTCCAGGCGCGCGGGGTGATCATGCGGGAGGGGAAGAACCGCGAGGACGCCGCCAGCGCCGAGGGTGGCTGGCTCGACTGGCTGCGCGACTGCGGGGTGCCCGCGATCAGCGGCGTCGACACCCGCTCGCTGGTCCGCCACATCCGCGACCGCGGTGCGATGCGGGGCGGAGTCTTTCCCGCCGAGCTCAGCGAGGCGGAGGCGCGGCAGGCGGTCGAGGCGGAGCCCCCGATGGATGGCGCCGACCTCGCCCGCGAGGTTACCCCGGCGGAGCCGATTGAGATCGAGGGCGGTGGGCCGCACGTGGTCGGGATCGACACCGGGATCAAGCTCTCCATCATCAGACAGCTCAAGGAGCGGGGTTGCCGAATCACCCTGTTGCCCTGCGGGAGCTCCGCCAAGGAGGTGCTGGCGCGAGACCCGGACCTGGTCTTCCTCGCAAACGGACCGGGTGACCCGGCGGCGCTGGACTACATCGTCGAAAACGTCAAGGGGGTCGTCGGCAAGGTGCCGGTCGTTGGGATCTGCTTGGGCCATCAGCTGCTCTGCCGGGCGGTCGGCCTCGAGACCTTCAAGCTCCCCTTCGGCCATCGCGGCACCAACCACCCGGTCAAGGACCTCGAGAGCGGCCGGATTGAGATCACCTCCCAGAACCACGGCTTCGCGGTCAGCGGACCGGGCGGCGAGCCCAGGCTCGAGGGGGACGAGCCGGTTCGCTGGTCCACCGACTTCGGCGAGGCCGAGCTCTCCCACCTCAACCTCTATGACCGCACGGTCGAGGGGCTGGTGCTGAAGGACGTCCCGGGCTGCACCGTCCAGTACCACCCGGAGGCCGGCCCCGGTCCCCACGACGCCCGCCACCTCTTCGACCGCTTCCTTGAGCTTGCCGCGGCGTAACGACATCTCAAAGATCCTCCTGGTCGGCTCGGGGCCGATCGTGATCGGGCAGGCCGCCGAGTTCGACTACTCCGGGGTGCAGGCCTGCAAGGTCCTGCTCGAGGAGGGCTACGAGGTGGTCCTCGTCAACTCGAATCCGGCGACGATCATGACCGACCCGGAGTTCGCCGACCGCACGTACATCGAGCCGCTGCTGCCGGGCCCGGTGGCGAAGGTGATCGAGCGGGAGCGTCCCGACGCCCTGCTGCCGACCCTCGGCGGCCAGACGGCCCTCAACCTGGCGAAGTCGCTCCACGACGACGGCACCCTCGAGCGCTTCGGAGTCGAGCTGATCGGCGCCGACTACGAGGCGATCCACAGGGCCGAGGACCGGGAGGCGTTCCGGGCGACGATGGAGGGCGCGGGCCTGCGGGTGCCCTGGTCGCGGATCGTCACCTCGCTCGGCGAGGCCGAGAGCGGCCTGACCGGCGGCGAGATCGAGCTGCCGGTGATCGTCAGGCCGGCCTTCACCCTCGGGGGCGAGGGCGGAGGGGTGGCGACCACCGAGACCGAGCTCGCCCAGGTCGTCTCCGAGGGGCTCGCCGCGAGCCCGATCAACCAGGTGCTGATCGAGGAATCGGTGCTCGGCTGGGGCGAGTTCGAGCTCGAGGTGATGCGCGACCGAAACGACAACGTGGTGATCATCTGCTCGATCGAGAACGTCGACCCGATGGGGGTCCACACCGGGGACTCGGTGACCGTCGCCCCCGCGCAGACGCTCACCGACTCGCTCTACCAGGAGCTCCGCGACCAGGCGATCCGGGTGATCCGCGCGGTCGGGGTCGAGACCGGCGGCTCCAACATCCAGTTCGCGGTCGACCCCGGGACCGGCGAGGTGGTGGTGATCGAGATGAACCCGCGGGTCTCCCGCTCCTCGGCGCTCGCCTCGAAGGCGACCGGCTTCCCGATCGCCAAGATCGCCGCGAAGCTGGCGGTCGGTTACGCGCTCGAGGAGGTCCCCAACGACATCACCCAGGCGACCCCGGCGTCCTTCGAGCCGACGATCGACTACGTGGTCACCAAGGTGCCGCGGTTCGCCTTCGAGAAGTTCCCCGGCGCCGAGGGCCGGCTCTCGACCCACATGAAGTCGGTGGGGGAGGTGATGGCGATCGGCCGCACCTTCCGGGAGTCGTTCGCCAAGGCGCTGCGCTCGCGCGAGCTCGACTCCGAGCCGGAGATCCCCGCCTCGACCGGCGAGCTCCTGGAGCGCCTCGCGGTTCCCTCACCCGATCGCTTCGACCTCCTCCTCGACGGCTTCCGCCGAGGCGTCGAGCTCGAGCGGATCGCCGAGGCGACGATGATCGACCCCTGGTTCCTCCGCGAGCTGCGCTCGCTCGCCACCGACGGGGACGGCACCGAAGGCCTCGAGCGCTCCTACCGGGCGGTCGACACCTGCGCCGCCGAGTTCGAGGCCCGCACCCCCTACTTCTACTCGGCGCACGAGAGATCCCGGCCGCGAGACCAAGCCGGCCGCGGAGCCGCAGGCGAGCAGCCGGCGTCTGAAGTCGACCGCGGAGAGCGGGGCTCGGTGATGATCCTCGGCTCCGGCCCGAACCGGATCGGCCAGGGGATTGAGTTTGACTACTGCTGCGTGCACGCGGCGATGACCGTGCGCGAGCTGGAGCGCGACGCTGTGATGGTCAACTGCAACCCGGAGACGGTCTCTACCGACTACGACACCTCCGACCGCCTCTACTTCGAGCCGCTGACCGCCGAGGACGTGCTCGCGGTCGCGGCGGTGGAAGGCCCCGAGGGGGTGATCGTCCAGTTCGGCGGGCAGACACCCCTGCGGTTGGCGAGGGCGCTTGAGGAGTCGGGATTGCCGCTGCTGGGAACGCCGGTCGATGCGATCGACCTTGCCGAGGACCGCGGGCGCTTCGGCGCGCTGTTGCGGCGGCTGGAGATCAACCACCCGTCCTACGGCACCGCCCTCTCGGCGGAGGAAGCGGTGGCGATCTCCGAGGACGTCGGCTTCCCGCTCCTGGTCCGGCCCTCCTACGTGCTCGGCGGCCGGGCGATGGAGATCTGCTACTCGGCCGAGGCGCTCGCCGCCTACCTGGAGGCGAATGTGAAGGCCGACCAGGAGCACCCGCTTCTGCTCGACCGCTTCCTCGAGAACGCGATCGAGGTGGACGTCGACGCCCTCGCCGACGGCAGCGACTGCTTCGTCGCTGGGGTGATGCAGCACGTAGAGGAGGCCGGCGTCCACTCCGGCGATTCGGCCTGCGTGCTCCCGCCGATGAGCCTCGGTGAGGAGATGCTGGAGGAGATCCGCGAGACCACCCGGAAGATCGCCCTCGAGCTTGGGGTGGTGGGGCTGATCAACGTCCAGTACGCGGTCGCCGAGGGAGAGTTGTTCGTGATCGAGGCGAACCCCCGGGCCTCGCGGACGATCCCCTTCGTCTCCAAGGCGATCGGCGCGCCGCTGGCGAAGATCGCCTGCCGGCTGATGCTGGGCGAGCCGCTCTCCGCCCAGGAGCTGCCGCGCGATCATCCCGGGCACGTCAGCGTCAAGGAGGCCGTCCTCCCCTTCGCCCGCTTCGCCGGCGCCGACGCGGTGCTTGGACCCGAGATGCGGAGCACCGGCGAGGTGATGGGAATCGCCGCTGACTTCCCGACCGCTTTCGGCAAGGCCCAGGCGGCCGCCGGGGTCAACCTGCCCCGCGAGGGGACGATCTTCATCAGCGTCACCGATTCCGACAAGCCGGCCGCGACCCAGCTCGCCGTCCACTTCAACGACCTCGGCTTCAAGGTGATCGCCACCGCGGGGACCGCGCAGGCGATCTCGGCGATGGGGGTGCCGGTGCGCAGAATCAACAAGATCGCCGAGGGCTCGCCCCACGTCGTCGATTGCATCCGCGGCGGCGAGGTGGACCTGGTGATCAATACCCCGACCGGCAGCGGCGCCCGCGCCGACGGCTATGAGATCCGCACCGCCGCCGTCCGCCACGGCATCCCCTGCCTGACGACGATGACCGGCGCCTCGGCCGCCTCGCGGGCGATCTTTGCCCAGACTCAGGGCGAGCCCCAGGTGCATGCCCTCCAGGAGCTGCATGAGTCAACCGCCAGCTCGTCCACCTCCGCGAAGGCGCGAACAGAGGGGAAAGCCTGATGGATGCCCCTTCGCGTCAGCGTCCGAGGGCATCGGCCGAGGGCGCTTCCACCGTGAACGGCAGGGTCGAGGCCCCCTTCGGCCGGCGCCTCTGCGAGGTCACCCGGAACGTCGAATCCGGCGGCTACCGGATCTTCTCCGCCCTCGATCCCGACCGGCCCCGAGCCGGCCGCCGGTCAGTTCTACATGCTGGCCGCGGAGACGCGATGGGGATCCATGGAGGAGCGCCCCTACCTGGCCCGGGCCTTCTCGGTCGCCGACGCCGAGCGCCAGCGCAGCGGGGTGCGGCTCGACTTCCTGGTCCAGGCGGTCGGACCCGGCACCGAACGGCTGGAGGGACTCGAGGCGGGGGAGGGCCTCTGGATCACCGGTCCGCTGGGACAGCCCTTCTCCCCGCCACGCGAGCTCGCCCCCGACGCTGCCGGCGCGATCCTGGTCGGCGGGGGGATCGGGGTCGCCCCGCTGGCGATCTGGCGCCGGCGCCTGCTCGACCGGGGGATACCGGCCCGCGTCCTGCTCGGATTCCGCGACCGCGAGCACACCGGCGGCCTCGCCCTCTTCGACTGCTCCGAGATCCGGCTGGCGAGCGAGGACGGCCACCGCGGGCATCATGGCTATGTCACCGATCTGCTCACCGTCCTTCTGGAGGGCGATGACGCCGGCAGCGCCGCGGTCTACGCGTGCGGCCCGCCGGCGATGCTGGAGGCGGTGCGCCTGCTCTGCGCCGAGCGCGGGGTCGCCTGCGAGCTGGCGATGGAGGCGCCGATGGCCTGCGGATTCGGGGCCTGCTTCGGGTGCGCGGTACCCCTGGCGGAGGGCGGCTACATGCGGCTCTGCGTCGACGGCCCGGTGGTCCGGGGCGAGCAGATCGCGACGGCGCTTGTGCCGGGGTCGGGCCACTGATGGCAGCTACCAACACAAATTCGGCCAGCACAAATTCGGCCGCCACAAATACCGCGACCGGACCTACCGCCGCTGGATCAGGTCCGGCGCAAGTCGACCTGAGCACCGAGCTCTGCGGCCTCCAGCTGCGCCACCCGATCATCAACGGCTCCGGGACCTTCGATGCGATCGCCGCCCGGCGGGCCTTCGGCGACGCGCTGCTGACCGAGTTCCCCTTCTCCGCCTTCGTCTCGAAGACGATCACCCCCGAGCCCCGCGCCGGCAATCCGCCGCCGCGGCTCTGGGAGACCCCGGCGGGGATGGTCAACTCGATCGGGCTTCCCAACAAGGGCCTGGAGGGCTTCCTCTCCACCGACCTCCCGGAGCTGGCGGAGCTGCCGGTCCCCCTGATCGTCTCGGTGATGGGGACCAGCCACGACCAGTTCGCTCGCCTGGTCGAGGGGGTCGGCGGCCGCGATGAGGTGGCGGCGATCGAGCTCAACGTCTCCTGCCCCAACGTCGAGTCGGGGCTGATTGTCGGCGAGTCGCCCGACGAGGCTCGCTCGCTCCTTCAGCGGCTGAGGCCGCTTACGGACAAACCTTTGATCACAAAGCTCACCCCGAACGTCCCCGACCCGGCACCGGTCGCGGCCGCTGCCGAGGAGGGAGGAGCCGACGCGGTCTCGCTGATCAACACCCTCCGGTCACGGCCGCTCGACCCCGAAACCGGCGAGCCCTGGCTCGGGGGAGAAGGCGGCGGCCTCTCGGGGGAGACTGTGCGGTCAGTTGCGAGGTCTCAAATTAGGTCGGTTTGCAGGGAGATTTCGATTCCGGTGATCGGCATGGGCGGAGTCGCCGGCGGCCGCGACGCCCTCGAGCTGATCTCGGCGGGGGCGAAGGCGGTCGCCGTCGGCACCGAGAGCTTCCGAGATCCGGCCGCCGGGTCGAGGGTGACGGCAGAGCTGGCGGAGGTGTTACAGGGATCGCCCTCGGACTAGCGAGAGTTTTTCTCGCAAACGGCGCAATCCCCTTTTCGCGTCGCTAGGGCGGGGATATACTGCCGCCCCAATGCAGGCTCCGGTCCAGTCCTCCAGCGCCGCCCCCGAGAGATCACTGGACCAGAGGATGGAGGCCCTGAAACGGGCGAACGACATCCGCTCGAAGCGGGCCCAGCTGAAGCGAGACCTGAAGGGGGGCAAGGTGAGGATCCAGACGCTGCTGATGGATCCGCCCGAATACGTCCAGACCGCCAAGGTGATCGACATGCTGATGGCGGTGCCGAAATACGGGCGGGTGAAGACCAACCGCATCCTCACCAACTGCCGGATCTCCCCGAGCAAGACGATCGGTGGCCTCTCGGAGCGGCAGCGGTCCGAGCTCGTCTCGCACCTTCAGAAGTAGAACGGCCACTGCAAACCGTCGCCTGACGTCGTCCTCGCGCGATCGTCTCGCTCACGTACGCGATTAGTACGCTCGCTTCGCCGATCGCGCTGCGTCCTAGCCAGGCTTGGTTTTCGCGGCCGTTGGCCTGTTCATGATTTGCCTGATGGCGAAGGTCTTCGTGATCACCGGCCCGTCGGGGGTCGGCAAGGGGACGCTGATCGAGATGGTGCTCGAGCGGATCCCCGAGCTCGAGCTCTCCGTCTCGGCGACCACCCGCGAACCCCGGCCCGGTGAGGAGGACGGCCGCGATTACCACTTCCTCAGCGAGGCCGAGTTCGAGCGCCGGGTGGAGGCCGGTGACTTCCTCGAGCACGCGACCTACAGCGGCCACCGCTACGGCACCCTCCGCGAAGCGGTCGAGAGCCGGCTTGCCGAGGGCCGCTCGGTGGTTCTCGAGATCGAGGTGCAGGGGGCCAGACAGGTGCGGGCGGCGATGCCGGAGGCGGTCCTGATCTTCATTGCCCCTCCGGGCCCGGCGGCGCTCCGGCGGCGGCTCGAGGCGCGCGGCACCGACAGCCCCGAGGCGATCGAGCGGCGCCTCCGCACCGCGGAGCTGGAGCTGGAGGCGCGGGTCGAGTTCCCCCACGTGATCGTGAACGACGATGTGCAGAAAGCCGCCTCGGAACTGGAGAATCTCGTCCGGGAGCAGCTATCCCTATGATGGTCCGCCGATGATCAAGCCACGAGTCGACAAGCTCCTCGATCACACGGACACCCACTACGCCGCGGTGATCGTCGCCGCAAAGCGGGCCCGCCAGATCAACGCCTACTACCACTCCCTCTCCGAGGGCGCCTACGGTGAGTACACGCCGCCGATGGTCGAGGTTCCCAGCGGGAACTACCTGACGATCGCGCTCGAGGAGACGGCGGCGGGCAAGCTCAAGTACGAGTACAAGGCCTAGCGCCGTGTCCCCCGACGGCTGCTCCGTTCTGGCGGCTGCGAACCTTCGGCTGGCGGCGTCCTCGGTCGCCGAAATAGCGCTGCTATTCCCGCTCCCTGCGTCCTTGCCATCCTCGGTTCTCGCGCGCCCGAAGCGGACCAGCGTCGGCGGACCCGGCGCTGCGCTCTGAGGAGGGCCAATGGCCCGCATCCTGCTCGGAGTCAGCGGAGGGATCGCCGCCTACAAGGCGCTCGAGCTCGCGCGTCTGGCGACCAAGGAGGGCCACGCCGTCCGGGTGCTGATGACCCCGGCGGCCCAGCGCTTCGTCGGTGCCGCCTCCTTCGAGGGGATCGTCGGGGCGCCGGTGCTCCGCGACGAGTTCGAGCGCGATCCCGTTCGCGGCGCCTTCCCCGGCGATCCCGAGCCTGGCCACGATCCGATCAGCCACCTCGAGGTGGTCGCCAACGCCGACGTCTACCTGGTCGCGCCTGCCTCCGCCAACACGATCGCCAAGCTCGCCGCCGGGCTCGCCGACTCGATCGTGAGCACTTCCTTCCTCGCCTGCACCGCGCCGCGGTTGGTGGCGCCGGCGATGAACGACCGGATGTACCGAGATGCCGCCACCCAGGCGAACCTGGAGACCCTGCGTGAGCGGGGCGTGGTGGTCATCGAGCCCGAGGAGGGCGCGCTCGCCTCGCGTGGCGAGTCGGGAATCGGCCGCCTGCCCGAGCCCCCTGAGCTGCTCGATGCGATCGAGTCCGCGCTCCCGAGGCCGAGCGGCCCCTGGGACGGCCTCCGGGTGCTGGTCTCGGCCGGCGGCACCCGCGAGCCGATCGACCCGGTGCGGTTTATCGGCAACCGCTCAAGCGGCCGGATGGGCATCGCCCTCGCCGAGCAGGCGGCCCGCCGCGGCGCCGAGGTCACCCTGGTCGCCGCCAACGTCTCGTTGCCGGCCACGGGCGGAGTTCGGCGCGTCGACGTCGAGACCGCCGCCGAGCTCGCCGAGGTGCTGGGCCGCGAGTTCGACTCCGCCGATGTCCTCGTTATGGCCGCCGCCCCCGCCGACTTCCGCCCCCGCCGCGCGGCCGGGGAGAAGATCCACCGCGAGAGCGCCGACAAGCTCGAGCTCGACCTCGAGTCCACCGACGACATCCTTGCCGCCCTCGGGAAGCGCCGGCGCGAGGGTCAGACGATCGTCGGCTTCGCGGCGGAGACATCAGGTGGGGTGGGGCGAGCGCGCGAGAAGCTCGAGAGCAAGGGCGCCGACGCGATCGTCCTCAACGACGTCTCCCGCTCGGAGATCGGCTTCGAGTCCGACGAGAACGAGGTCGTGATCGTGGAGCGCTCAGGCGAGCATCAGGTCCCCCTCGCCTCCAAGGAGGACGTCGCCGATGCGATCCTCGACCGGGTCGAGGTCCTGAGGTCCTCGCCCGGGGCTCGCCGCACGCACTCCGAGGGCTAGCTTGCGCCCCCTTTTACACTGGGCCCATGACCCAGTACGAAGACAGACAGGCGAGTGACTCCCTCTACACGCTCTACCGGCGTGGGATGGAGCTGCTCGAGGACGGCTCCTTCGAGGAGGCGACCGTTCCGCTTAAGGAGGCGGCCCGGCAGGCTCCCGAGAAGAGCTCGGTGCGCGAGGCGCTCGGTCGCGCCCTGTTCAGGACCCGGCATTACGCCGAGGCGGCGACCGAGTTCGAGGCGGTGGTGGAGACCCATCCGGTCAACGACTATGCCCACTTCTGCCTCGGCCGTGCCCTGAGCAAGACGGGCGAGACCGGGCGCGCCCGCCACCACCTGGCGCTCGCCTCGAACCTGCGCCCGGAGCGGCGCGACTACCGCATCTACAGAGAGCGGCTGGCGGCCACAGGCGCTTGAAGGCGCTGATCCAGCGGGTCAGTCAGGCCGCCGTCGACGTTGAGGGCGACCGGGTCGCGCAGATCGGCCCGGGGATGCTGGTCCTGCTCGGTGTCTCGCGATCAGACACCGAGGCCGAGGCCGACCGGCTCGCCGAGAAGGTGCGGGCACTGCGGATCTTCGACGACGCCGAGGGGCGAATGAACGAGCCGCTCGGCGACCGTGAGGTCCTCTGCGTCAGCCAATTCACCCTCTACGGCGACACCCGCAAGGGCAACCGGCCGAGCTACGTCGAGGCGGCGCCGGCGGAGCAGGCAGAGCCGCTCTACGATCGCTTCTGCGAGCGGCTCGGGGCGAAGACGGGAGTCTTCGGCGCCTGCATGGGGGTGGCCCTGATCAACGACGGGCCGGTGACGGTGACGGTGGAGGTTTGAGCGCGGGCACCGAAGCGTAGGCTGCGCCCCATGCGCCGCAAGCTTGCACTTGGCCTGTCGGCATTGATCGTCGCCGCGGTCCCGGCGATTCTGATCGGTAACACGCTGTGGGTGCTGATGAACCCTTGGTTTGTCCATGTGCAGTACTCCGTCCCGGGCTTCCCGGCTGACTCCCGCGGTCTCAGCGATCACGAACGGACCGACCTGGCCGTCACCGGCATCCGCTCGATTCGGCCGGGCT
Source organism: uncultured Solirubrobacterales bacterium (assembly GCA_963818205.1). Lineage (GTDB taxonomy): Bacteria > Actinomycetota > Thermoleophilia > Solirubrobacterales > 70-9 > CAVVYV01. Next base: position 168,420 of record CAWFRG010000004.1, on the reverse strand, counting down.
CAGATGGCGTCGAACTGTTGCGCGAGGCTCGCCTGCCGAGTGGCGACCCCGCGTTCGAGGAGCGGGAGATCCAGCACATGGGGGACGTCCGAGGTCTCGTGGCGGGCTTTCTCACCGTATGGGCGATCGCGGTGGTCCTCGCTGTCGCAGCGGCGCTGGGGCTTCGGCGGCTCGGGGCTCCGGGTCTCGGTGGGACGCTTGCTCGTCGCTGGCGCCTTCCTGACGGTCGTTGCGATGGCGCTGGTGGGCCTGATCATGCTCATCAACTTCGAGTTCTTCTTCGATGGCTTCCATGGGGTCTTCTTCGAGGGCGACAGCTGGCGCTTCAACAGCAGCTACCTCCTGCGGCAGCTGTATCCGGACTTCTTCTGGGGGGTCGCGGGCGGCGCGATGGCCGCGCTGGTGACGCTCCAGGCTGTCGCGCTGGTCGCCGGCTTTGGTCAGCGGGGGCGCGACGATCGCCGCCTCGGGGACGTGACCCCGGTGGGCGCTCGCGACGCAGGATCACCGATCCACTAGCGCTGATCGCAAGCGCGATCATCTTGATCAGGCCAGCGATCACGTGTCCGGCAAGCCCCTCGGGTCCATGCCGGCCCGCCCTTGGCGCGAGCCAGGGCCGGGGCTATACTCGGCTCCGGAACCTTTTTCACACCGGAAGCGCGTGTTGAGAGGTGGGCACTGGCCCGCCTTTTTTTCGGCGGCAAGCCGGTGTGGGTGATCGAAAAGACCTGCAAATGAGCGATACAGAACTGGCACAGATCGAGGAGAAAATCGAGGCCCGGCTGCGCGACGCCGAGCCGGAGGTGGAGCTGCTCGCTCTCGAGCGGCCCGCCGCCGAGCGCCTCCGGCTGGTGATCGACAGCGCCGGGGGCGTCGACATCGCGCTCTGCGAGCGCGTCACAGCGCTCTTCCGCGAGCTGCTCGAATCCTGGTCCCTGGAGGTCTCCTCGCCGGGGCCCGAGCGGCCACTGACGAAGCCGGAGCACTTCCGCCGCTTCGTCGGCCACCGGGTGCGGGTGCGAACCCGCGAGGAGATTGGCGGACGGAGAAGCTTCACCGGCCGCCTCTCCGAGGCCGGCGAGGCAGAGGTCAGCGTCGAGGCTCCTGACGGAACGGTGACGATCCCGCTTTCGGCGATGCGCCGCTCGAACCTGTTGCCGGACGGATCGGAGGGTGAGCGCCCTGCGCGCGACGGAAGCCCTCGAAACGAACACGCGAACGAAGGGGTGAGGTCATGACCCAGGAGATCGTCGATGCCGTCAAGGCGCTCGAGCAGGAGAAGGGAATTGATGCCGACACCCTGATGGACGCGCTCTCCGACGCGCTCCTCTCGGCCTACAAGAAGACCCCCGGCGCCGCCAAGTACGCCCGAGTCGAGCTCGACCACAACACCGCCGACTTCCGGGTCTACGAGCTGATGGTCCCCGAGGACCTCGAGAAGAAGCTGCTCGACGAGCAGTTCGAGGACCAGCTCCAGGCCGCCGAGGCCGCCGAGGCAGCCGGCGAGGAGGTGCCCGAGATCGAGATCACCCGCTCCACCGTCGACCCGGAGACGGGCGAGCGGCGCGAGCCCGAGGAGCCGGAGCTTGAGCCCGAGCGGCTCGAGCCCTACCGCGACCAGATCAAGACCCGCGACGTCACCCCGGACGACTTCGGCCGGATCGCCGCCCAGACCGCGAAGCAGGTGATCCTCCAGCGGATCCGGGAGGCCGAGCGGCAGATGATGTACGAGGACTACAAGGACCGGGTCGGCGAGCTGGTCACCGGGATCATTCAGCAGTCCGACAACCGCTACACCCTGGTCCAGCTGCGGGAGCGAGTCGAGGCTCTGCTGCCGCGCTCCGAGCAGGTCTACAACGAACGCTACGACCACGGGATGCGGGTGAAGGCGGTGATCACCGACGTCTCCGCCGAGACCAAGGGGCCAAGCATCGTCGTCTCGCGGCGCAACTCTGAGCTGATCAAGAAGCTTTTCGAGCTCGAGGTCCCCGAGATCGCCGACAAGCTGGTCGAGATCACCGGGGTCGCCCGCGAGCCGGGCTGGCGCTCGAAGATCGCGGTGATCTCCCACGCCGACGGGGTCGACCCGGTTGGCGCCTGCGTCGGCCCGCGTGGCTCGCGGGTGCGGATGGTCGTCTCCGAGCTCCGCGGCGAGAAGATCGACATCATCCCCTACAACGAGGAGCCGGCACGGTTCGTTGCCAAGGCGCTCTCGCCGGCCCGGGTGCGCGAGGTGCTCGTCGACGACGAGACCAAGGAGGCGACCGTGATCGTTCCCGACGACCAGCTCTCGCTGGCGATCGGGCGAGATGGCCAGAACGCCCGTCTCGCCGCCCGACTCACCGGCTGGAAGGTCGACATCAAGTCCGAGACCGAGTTCAGCCAGGAAGAGGAGGAGATCGAGTACGAGGGCGAGGAGGCCTCCGACGGCCGCTGCGCCGCGGTGCTGACCACCGGCCGGCGCTGTCCCAACGCCTCCCTGGAGGGCTCCCACTACTGCGGCCTGCCCCAGCACCAGGCCCTGGCCCGCTTCCCCACCAACCAGGTGGCGGTGCTCGGCCCCCTGAGCGAGGAGGAGATCGCCACCCTCGCCAGGTCCGACGCCGACGAGAGCGAGGTGAAGGCGATCGTCGAGCGCGCCGAGAGCGAGTTCGACGAGGCCCAGGCGGCGGAGGAGGCCGAGGCCGCCGCGGCGGAGGCCGAGGAAGCGCAGGAGGCTGAGGAAGCCGCTGAGGCTGAGGAACCCGAGGAGGCCGAAGAGGCCGAGGAAGCGGAGAAGGCCGAGGAAGCCGAAGCGGCTGAAGAGCCTGACGAGGCCGAGGAGGAAGCCGCGGAGGCCGAAGACGTTGAGGAGGCCGAAGAGACCCCAGAGGCAGAGGCAGAGGCGCCCGATGAAACGGAAGAGGCCGAGGAGGCCGAGGAGCCTGAGCAGGAGCCGGCGGCCGAGTCGGACGGGTCCCAGCCGAGTCCGGAAACCCCCGCAGACGAAGCCGAGGACGTGGCCGACGATGAGGAGCCCGAGCTCGTCTCGGAGGAGGAGGGGATCGTCGACGAGGAGGAGGCGGCCGTGAAGGCCGCCGACCAGGAGAAGGAGGCCGCGGTGAAGGCGGCCGAGGATCAGGGCAGCGAGGAGTAGACAGGAGAAGGTGGCGAAGAAGCGAGTCCACGAGATTGCGAAGGCCAAGGGCCTGACCAGCAAGGAGGTCCTGGCCGCACTGGCGGCTGCGGGAATCGAGGCGAAGGCCGCCCAGTCGAACGTCGAGGAGTCCGACGCACTGGCGGCGCTGAAGGGGGCCGGGGACGGCGCCACCGCGACCAAGACCAAGCCCGCGGCGAAGAAGACCTCCGACGGCGAGGCTGCGACGAAGGAGGCGGAGTCCGGGACCGCCAAGCCCGCCCCCGCGAAGACGGCTGCGCCCAAGCGCCGCCGGCGCGTGGTGATCGACTCTCAGGCCGCCCGTCGCGATCACATCGCCAAGACTCAGCCGCCGCCCCGGCCGCCGCGCCGCCGCGGCGGACGCCGCCGCCGGCCGCTGCTCGAGGAGCCCGAGGACAAGACGCCGAAGCAGCCCGAGGAGGCGCCGGCGATCAAGGTCAACTCCGGCGCCACCGTGCGCGAGGTGGCGGAGTCGCTGGGGCTCTCAGCCGCGGAGGTGATCAAGGCCCTGATGAAGGAGGGTCAGATGGCGACCCTCACCCAGACCCTCGCCGACGAGTCGGTGGAGGCGATCGCGAAGGAGTTCGATCGCAAGATCGAGATCGTCACCGCGGCCGAGGAGGAGGTCGAGCTCCCCCAGACCGAGGACGAGGAGGGCGACCTCGCCGACCGCCCACCGGTGATCACGGTGATGGGCCACGTCGACCACGGCAAGACCTCTCTGCTCGACGCGATCCGCCAGACGCAGGTCGCGGCGGGCGAGGCCGGCGGCATCACCCAGCACATCGGCGCCTACCAGGTGAACCACGACGGCAAGACGATCACTTTCCTCGACACCCCCGGACACGAGGCGTTCACCGCGATGCGGGCTCGCGGCGCCTCGGTCACCGACGTCGCCGTGATCGTGGTCGCCGCCGACGACGGAGTGATGCCGCAGACGATCGAGGCGATCGACCACGCGCGCGCCGCCCAGGTGCCGATCCTGGTCGCGGTCAACAAGGTCGACAAGGAGGGCGCCGACCCGAACCGGGTGCGCACCGAGCTCGCCGGACACGAGCTCAATCCTGAGGAGTGGGGCGGGGACACCGTCTACGCCGATGTCTCCGCGAAGACCAAGGACGGCCTCGACAACCTGCTGGAGATGATCCTGCTGGTCTCTGACCTCGAGGAGCTCGGCGCCAACCCGAACGCGCCGGCCTCGGGCACCGTGGTCGAGTCCGAGCTCGATCCGGGCCGTGGCCCGGTGGTCGGGCTGCTGGTGCAGCGGGGAACGCTGCGAGTGGGCGACGCGATCGTCGCCGGGCCCCAGTGGGGCAAGGTCCGGGCGATGCTCGACGACAAGGGGGAGCGGGTCGAGGAGGCGACGCCTGGGGAGCCGGTCGAGGTGCTCGGCTTCGATGGAGTCACTGAGGCGGGCGAGCACTTCCAGGTGGTCGAGAACGAGCGCCAGGCGCGCTCACTCGCCCAGGAGCGCGAGACCCGGCTGAAGACCGAGCAACTGGCGCGCCGTCAGGCGCGCAAGGTCACCCTCGAGGAGGTCTTCTCGAAGGCCCGTGAGGGCGAGCTCAAGGAGCTCAATATCGTCCTCAAGGCGGATGTCGCAGGCTCCCTGGAGGCGCTCCAGGACGAGATCGCCAAGCTGCCCCAGGAGCAGGTGCCGGTCAACGTCATCCACGCCCAGACCGGTGGGGTCAACGAGTCCGACGTGATGCTCGCCTCGGCCTCCGACGCGGTGATCATCGGCTTCAACGTCCGGCCGCTCGCCGAGGCCCGCCGCGCCGCCGACCGAGAGGGGATCGACATCCGCACCTACACGGTGATCTACAAGGTGACCGAGGAGCTGCGGGCGGCGATGGAGGGCCTGCTCGAGCCCGAGGAGGTCGAGGAGGCCCTCGGCCAGGCCGAGGTCAAGCAGACCTTCAAGGCCTCTCGCGTTGGCACGATCGCCGGCTGTGTGGTCACCGACGGCAAGGTCACCCGGACCGCCAATGTCCGCCTCGTCCGCGAGGGGACGATCGTCTGGAGCGGCAAGGTCGGCTCGCTGCGCCGCTTCAAGGACAACGTCCAGGAGGTCGAGGAGGGGCTCGAGTGCGGGATCGTGCTCGAGGGCTTTGCCGACATCAAGGAGGGCGACGTCCTCGAGTTCTTCGAGGTCAAGCAGGTCGAACAGACCCTGGAGTAGCGTCCACTCTGTGGACGCGTTCGTCTGCGTGATCGAGGCCCGGCTTCATTTCGGTGAGGTCCAGGACCTGAAGGGAAAGCGGAAGCTGATCCACTCGCTGAAGGCGCAGCTGCGCCAGCGCTTCGGCGCCTCGGTCGCCGAGGTGGACGGTCAGGACAAGTGGCAGCGGTCGACCCTGATCTGCGCGCTGGTCGGCGACGGGCAGGTCGGCGACCGCGCCGACGGCCTCGTCCGGTTCATCGAGAGCCGCTGTCCCGACGGCTGCGCCTTCGACCGTGACCTACTTAGTCTTGATGACCTCCGAAATTGAGTATCCCGTGCCGTAATCGGGATCACCAGGGTGCGGCTCCCCTTGCTGTTATCGTCGGGACGGGGATGGCCACCCCAAGGATGCGCCGAGTCAACGAAGTGATCCGTCAGGTCCTCGGCGAGGTCATCGCGACCGACCTGAAGGACCCGCGGATTGGATTCGTGACAGTCACCGATGTAGACACCTCCCCCGACCTCCGCACCGCGCGGGTGTATGTCAGCGTGCTCGGCGGCGAGGCCGAGCGTGAGAAGGCCCTCGCCGGGCTGCGCTCCTCCCACGGGTTCCTCCAGGGGCGGATCGCCGCGGAGCTGCGGATGAAGCGGACCCCGACGCTGACCTTCCACTACGACGAGAGCGTCGACCGCGGCGTCCGCATCTCTCGCCTCCTAGACCAATGACCGAGGCGACGGAGCTCTTGAGCACCGAGCTGGAGCAGGTGGCGGACGAGATCCGCCAAGGGGAGCGATTCCTTCTCACCACCCACGAGAACCCCGACGGAGACGCGCTCGGCTCGCTGCTGGCGATGCATGACATCCTCGAGGCGCTCGGCAAGGACTCGGTGATGTTCCTGGCTGCGAAGGAGTTCCCGCTCCCGGTCGAGTACCGCTTCCTGCCGTTGGAGGAGGTCTTCCACGAGCCTCCCGCGGACCTCGCCGACCGGGTGGTGATCTTCCTCGATTGCGGGAACATCGACCGGATGCCGGTCGGCTTTCTGCGCGAGGGCGAGAACACGGTCCTCAACATCGACCACCACCACGACAACACCCGTTTCGGAACGGTGAACCTGGTCGACGTCGATGCCTCCTGCACCGCCGAGATCCTCTACGAGCTCGCGGGGCTTCTGGGGGTCGAGCTCACCCTGGAGATGGCCAGCGCCCTGTATGTGGGGCTGATCACCGACACCGGGAACTTCATGTACGAGAACGCGGACGCCCGCTCGCACCGGATGGCCGCGGCCCTGATCGAGGCCGGCGTCGACGTCAACGGGACCTACCGCCGCCTCTACGAGCACGCTCCGCTCGAGAAGCTGAAGCTGGTGGCGAGGGCGCTGGAGGGAATCGAGCGGTTCGAGGACGGGCTGCTGTCGGTCACCTACCTCTCGGCCGATGACTACCGGGAGACCGGAGCGAGCGAGCCGCTGACCGAGGGAATCATCGATCACCTTCGGACCATCGACGGAACGGCGATCGCGGCCGTTGTCCGCGACCAGGCCGATGGCGGCCGCGCCGCCCGTAAGGTCAGCCTGCGCTCGACCGACGGCCGGGTCGACGTCTCGGCGATCGCCCGCAAGCACGGTGGTGGTGGTCATCGCCGCGCTGCGGGATTCGGCACGGACCTTCCGTACCCGCAGGTGGTGGAGTTCCTGCGGGACGAGGTTCGCTCGCAGCTCTGAATCCCGAGGCGAGATCGGGGGCCGGCATCCTGGTCGACAAGCCCGCCGGCGTCACCTCCCACGACGTGGTCGCCCGGGTTCGCACGGAGGGCGGCGGCAAGGTCGGGCACGCCGGCACCCTCGACCCGTTCGCGACCGGGCTCCTGATCGTTCTGCTTGGGCGCGCCACCAGGCTGCAGCGCTATCTGATGCCGCTGGCGAAGACCTACCTCGCCACCGCCCGCCTCGGCTGGCGCTCCTCCACCGGGGACCCGGACGGAGAGCTGAGCGAGACCGGCCGCATCCCCGAGCGGCTCGAGCTGCCCATCGGCGCGGTCGAGCAGCGAGTGCCGATGACCTCCGCGGTCAAGGTCGAGGGCGAGCGGCTCTACCGTAAGGCGCACCGCGGGGAGGAGGTGGAGACGCCGACACGCACGGTGACCGTCCACCGGGCCGAGCTGCTCGACAATGACGCCGAGCGCGCCAGCTTCGAGATCGAGTGCTCATCGGGCACCTACGTCCGCACCCTGCTCGAGACCCTCGAGGACGCCTACTGCGAGTCGCTGCGGCGGACGGCGATCGGCCCGTTCCAGGTTCCGGTTGGTGACCCGGAGGAGGTCTCGGTCGAGAAGCTGATGTCATTCCTCCCTGAACGGGAGCTAACCGACCAGGAAGCCGATCCAGTGAGCCACGGCGTCGCGCTACCCCTGGGGTCAGGTCTTGCATTGCCACATGTCGTATTGCAAGACCTGACCACGAGGGTTCGGCTGACTCACGATGGACGCCTGATCGCAGTCGCGCGCCCAGATGGTGACAATCTGCGCCCCGAAGTGGTGCTCGTATGACGATCAAGGTGACGAAGCTTCCGGACGCGCAGCCGAAGGACCGGCACGTCGCGATTGGGGTGTTCGACGGCGTCCACAAGGGGCATCGGGCGGTGATCGACGACGCCGACACGGTGCTGACCTTCGACCCGCACCCGCTGACCGTGCTCCGCCCGGAGGCGGCGCCGAAGCTGATCATGCCCGCGGATGTGAAGCGCGACGTGATCGACGGGCTCGGGGTGGAGGAGATGGTGGTGATCCCCTTCGACCGCGAGTTCTCGCGGCTCTCGGCCGAGGACTTCATCAAGAGGATCCTGGTCGAGCGGCTCGGCGCCAAGCGGGTCTCGGTGGGGGAGAACTTCCGCTTCGGTGCGAAGGCGAAGGGGGACCCCGAGATGCTCGCCTCGCACGACGAGTTCGAGACCCGGGTGGTTCCCCTGGTCGAGGTCGACGGCGAGACCGTCTCCTCCAGCCGGGTGAGGGCGCTGATCGCCGCTGGCGAGGTGGAGGCCGCGATGCGCTGCCTCGGCGCCCCGTTCATGCTCGAGGGCGAAGTGGTCGAGGGCGATCGCCGGGGGCGCGACCTGGGCTTCCCCACCGCCAACCTGGTTCCCGACGACCGGCTGGTGGTACCCGGGCACGGCGTCTACGCCGCCTTCGCCAACGGACACGCAGCCGCGGTCAACGTCGGCGTCCGGCCCACGTTCGAAACCGGCCGCGGCCTCCTGGTCGAGGCCTACCTGATCGATTTCGACGGCGACCTCTACGGGCGAACCCTGCGGGTGGCCTTCGTCCGGCGGCTCCGCGGCGAGCGTCGGTTCCCGAGCGCCGAGGAGCTGATCGCGGCGATGAATCAGGACGTCGCCCAGGCGCGCGAGGTCTGCGCCCGCTACGAGCGCGCCGCTTCCTGACCGCTACTCTTTCCGTCGTGCCGCTAGCCAAGGACAGGAAGGCCGAGCTGATCGGCAAGTACGGGCGCTCCGGCGAGGACACCGGCTCCGCCGAGGTCCAGATCGCCCTCCTCACGGCCCGGATCAACGAGCTCACCGAGCACCTGCGCGCCCACAGCAAGGACCACCACTCCAGGCGCGGGTTGCTGAAGATGGTGGGCAAGCGCCGCCGCCTGCTGCGCTACCTGGAGAGCAGCGACCTCGAGCGCTACCGCTCGCTGGTCGGCGAGCTCGGCCTGCGCCACTAGCGGGCTTGATGATCGAGCCGGGCGCCGACGCCCCCGACTTCTCCCTGCCTAATCAGGACGGGGACGAGGTGACGCTCGGCGACTTCGCCGGCCGCAAGCTGGTGCTCGCCTTCTACCCGCTCGACTTCAGCCCGGTCTGCACCGACCAGCTCAGCCTCTACCAGGAGGTGCTCGGGGAGATCGAGGCCGAGGGGCGCGAGTCTGGTCGGGATCAGCGTCGACTCCAAGTACGCCCACCGCGCCTTCCGGGAGCAGCTCGGCCTGACGATGCCGCTGCTCGCCGACTTCAACCCGAAGGGCGAGGTCTCCCGCGCCTACGGCGCCTGGGTCGAGAATGCGCGACCACGGCAACCGCTCCCTGGTCCTGGTCGAGGACGGCGTCGTCCGCTGGTCCTACGCGGCACCCTCGCCCACGCGAGATCCCCGGCGCCAACCTGATCTTCGACGCCCTCTCGGCCTAGTCCGGTGGAGAGCGAGCAGCTGACCCGGATGCGTTCGGCGATCGAGCGCTGGAACGCCCGCGACTACGAGGCGGTTCTCGACGTTCTGCATCCCGACGTCGTCTGGCGAATCGATCCCTTCTTCCCTGACCTCGAACCCGTCTATGAGGGGCGGGAGGGCGTGCGGCGCTTCTTCCAGAGCTTCGTCGACCCCTGGGAGCGAGATCTCGCTCGAGATCGAGCGCGTGATCGATGAGCGCCCGGGAGCAGATCCTCGTGGAGTCAAGTTCCCGCCAGGGCCCGCGAGGGGATGGAGGTCGATCGTGGCGTTCCCGCAGATCTACCGCTATGACGACGACGACCATGGTGACCGAGTTCCATGGATTCACCGACGAGGCGGCCGCCCGTCGCGAGGCCGGTCTCGCCGATGGGTGAGCTCACCAGCGCCGCGCTGCCGCCGATCGGCGCCGATGACCACGTCACCGGGGAGGGGGTGGAGGCGATCGTCTACGCGGACTTCGGTTGCCCGTACTGCGCGAAGGCCTGGGTCCGGATCCGCGAGCTTCCCCTGCGCCTCTGCTTCCGCCACTTCCCGATGGCGGCAAAGCACCCGCGGGCGCCGGCCCTGCACGCCGCCGCCGAGGCTGTCGGTTTCCAGGGGGCATTCTGGGAGATCTGCGATTCGCTCTATGAGGACCGCGGCCGGGTCGACGACCCTCACCTCTGGGGGCGAGTCGAGCGCCTCGGCCTCGACCTCGAGCGCTTCGAGCGTGATCGGCGCTCAGACGCGGTCGCGGAGCGCGTGAGGCGCGACTTCGAGACCGGGATCAGGGCGGGGGTCGCCGGGACCCCTACCGCCTTCGTCGAGGGTCGCCAGATTCGCGACGAGGTCGCCGAACGGCTGGCTGCGCTCACTGCCCGCTAACATCGCCTGTGACAGAGAACGACAGTTCTTAAAGCAAAGGAGCCGCCATCCGGGCGGCTGAAGGGACATACATACATGAGCATGTTTGAGGTAAGCCGCGTCTCGGCGGAGGTAGGCGGCGAGGAAATCTCCTTCGAGACCGGAAAGCTCGCCAAGCAGGCGAGTGGAGCCGTCGTTGTTCGTTCCGGCGACACGATGGTTCTCTGTACGGCCACCGCCGGAAACGACCGCGACGTCGACTTTCTGCCGCTTACGGTAGATGTCGAGGAGCGCCACTACGCCGCGGGCAAGATCCCCGGTTCTTTCTTTCGCCGCGAGGCGCGGGCAGGGGAGAAGGCGACGCTAACCGCGCGCATGATCGACCGGCCGATCCGCCCGCTCTTCCCGAAGGGGTGGCACCGCGAGACCCAGCTTGTCTGCCAGCCGATGTCGGTCGACCACGTCCACCCCTACGACATCCTTGCGATGAACGGCGCCTCCGCCGCCCTGGCGATCTCGGAGATCCCGGTGAGCAAGCACGTCGGCTCGGTCCGGATCGGAAAGCTCGACGGCGACTTCGTCGTCAACCCCGAGGAGGAGCGGCTCGAGGAGCTCGAGCTCGACCTGATCGTCGCCGGCACCGACGAGGCGATCCTGATGGTCGAGGCCGGCGCCAGCGGCGTCAGCGAGGCGGAGATCCTCGACGCGCTCGACATCGCCCACACCGAGATCAAGAAGCTCACCGCCGCGATGGAGGAGCTGCGCGGGGAGCGCGGCAAGGAGAAGATCCAGATCGAGGAGCCGAAGGTCGACGAGGAGCTGCTCTCCTCGATCCAGGGCTCCCACGGCGAGAAGCTCGACGCTGCGACCCAGGTCGAGGGCAAGCTCGAGCGCCAGGACGCGATCAACGAGATCGAGGCCGAGGTGCTGGAGCAGTACGCCCCCGCCGGTGAGGACGACGAGGCCGACCGCGAGCGCGCCCACGCGGTCAAGGCCGCCTTCGCGAAGCTGGAGAAGGACCTGATTCGCCGCCGGATCGCGGTGGACAAGAAGCGTCCCGACGGCCGCGCTCAGGATGAGATCCGGCCGATCGAGACCGAGATCGACATCGCTCCGCGCGTCCACGGCTCGGCGCTGTTCACCCGCGGGGAGACCCAGATCCTCTCCAACGTGGCGCTCGGCACCAGCCGGATGGACATGCGGGTCGACAACCTCGGCCTCCAGGACACGAAGCGCTTCTGGCACCACTACAACTTCCCACCCTTCTCGGTCGGGGAGGCGGGCTTCATGCGAGGCCCGAAGCGGCGTGACATCGGCCACGGTGCCCTCGCCGAGCGCGCCCTGGAGGCGACGATCCCCGGCGAGGAGGACTTCCCATACGTGATCCGGGTGGTCTCGGAGACGCTGGAGTCGAACGGCTCCTCCTCGATGGGCTCCGTGTGCGCATCTTCGATGGCGCTGATGGCGGCCGGCGTGCCGGTCTCGGCGCCCGTCGCGGGCGTTGCCATGGGCCTGATCAAGGAGGGCGACGACCACGTGGTGCTCACCGACATCGCCGGCGTCGAGGACCATCTCGGCGATATGGACTTCAAGGTCGCCGGCACTTCTGAGGGCATCACCGCCCTGCAGATGGACATCAAGATCACCGGCGTCACCTCCGACATCCTGCGCGAGGCGCTCGACCAGGCGCACGCAGGCCGCCAGTTCATCCTCGGCAAGATGGCCGAGACGATCGCCGAGCCGCGCGAGCAGCTCTCCGATTTCGCCCCGCGGATCACCTCGATCAAGATCGACCCCGAGAAGATCGGAGCGGTGATCGGCAAGGGCGGCGAGACGATCCGCGGCCTCTCGGAGGAGTTCGAGGCCGAAATCGACGTCGACGACGACGGCACCGTCCGCGTCTACGCGCCCACCGGCGCCCTCGTCGACGGCGCGATCGAGCGGATCATCGCGATGACCAAGGACGTCGAGGTCGGCGATCGCTTCAAGGGCAAGGTGGTGAAGACCACCAACTTCGGCGCCTTCGTCGAGCTCACCAAGGGCACCGACGGGTTGCTGCACATCTCCAACGTGAAGCCCGGCGAGCGGGTCGGCACGGTCGAGGATGTGCTCAACCAGGGCGACGAGGTCGACGTCACCGCCGTCGAGGTCGACAAGGAGCGTGGCCGGATCGGCCTGCGCCTCTCCGAGGATCCGGACGTCGAGGGCAAGTCGGCCGCCGAGCTCGCGGGCGTCGGCACCGGCGACTCCGGCGGCGGACGCCGCCGCGAGGGCGGCGGTGGCCGAGGCCGTGACCGGGGCGGCCGCGGGCGCGACGGCGGCCGCGGGCGCGACGGCGGCGGACGTCGCTGAGCCTTGAGCGCGAAGCAGCCTGAAGCCGAGATAACGGAGCTCGACTCCGGTATCCGAGTCGTCACCGAGGCGGTGCCCTCGGTGCGCTCGGTTGCGCTCGGGCTCTGGGTTCGCACCGGCTCGCGCGACGAGGACCCCGCGCAGGCGGGCGTCTCTCATTTCCTCGAGCACCTGCTTTTCAAGGGGACGAAGCGCCACTCGGCGATCGAGATCGCCGAGATCTTCGATGGCATGGGTGCCTCGATCAACGCCGCGACCAGCAAGGAGTCGACCCAGCTGCACGCGCGGCTGCTGGACACGCACACCGAGGAGGCCTTCGACCTGCTCGCCGAGATGTTCCTGGCGCCGACCTACCCGGAGGTCGACTCCGAGCGCCAGGTGGTGCTGGAGGAGATCGCGATGTACGAGGACGAGCCCTCCGACAAGGTCCATGACGTGCTCGACCACGCGGTCTTCGGCGCCCACCCGCTGGGCCGCAGGGTGATCGGCGAGGCGGAAGTGATCAGCTCGATTCCGGTGCCCGAGATCGACGCCTATCACCGGGCCCGCTATACCGCCGCCAACATCGTCGTCGCCGCGGCGGGAAACCTCGAGCACGAGACGATCGCGAGGCTTGCCGAGCGTCACCTGACGCCACCGACGGGTAGCGGCGCCGCCCCGGCGCTCGAGCCGCCACAGACCAACGGCGCCCATGTGGGGTTCCAGCAGAAGGACACCGAGCAGTACCACGTCACCTTCGGCGGCCCTGGCATCGATCGCGCCGACGAGCGCCGGTTTGCGCTGGCGATTCTCGACGCCGTCTTCGGCGGCTCGACCTCGTCGCGGCTCTTCCGCGAGATCCGTGAGAAGCGCGGCCTCGCCTACGCGGTCGGCTCCTACACCCAGCAGTTCGTCGACGGCGGCCTGATCGGCGTATACGTCGGCACCCGCGAGGACAACGTCGGCGAGGCGTGCGAGATCATCGGTTCAGAGCTCGCTCATCTGCACGCCGAGGGCGTTACCGACCAGGAGCTCGCCCGCGCCAAGGAGCACGTCAAGGGGCGGATGGTGATGTCGAGCGAGTCCACCGCTGCGCGGATGGGGCGGCTCGGGAAGGCCGTCCTATTCGACACCCCGCTGCTGACGCTCGACGAGATGCTGGCCCGAGTCGACGAGGTCAGCGCCGGCGACGTCGCCGAGCTCGCCGACGAGCTCTACGCGCCCGAGGCACTCTCGGCGGCGGCGATCGCCCCCAGCGAGGAACGCTTCCGCGCCGCCCTGGCGCCGGTCAGCGAATCCCTCGCCGCCGCGGCCTGATGGGCGATCCCCGACCCTGCACGCCTGGATGACGGCCGTGGCCGTCGCATTTCGGCGTCCTCGGGCTCGCGCTTGCCGCCAGCAAGCGCTTCGCCCTGCGTCCGCCGACCTGCTCGGCCACGGCCGCCCCCAGGCGCACAGCGCCGGGGCATCACCCATCTAGTCTTCGCGCGATGGCCAACCGAATTCCCGTCGTCGTCTCCGGCGCCGCTGGGCGGATGGGGGAGGCCGCCTGCACGGCGGTGGAGGGGGCCGAGGACATGGAGCTGGTCGGCCGGGCCGACCCGGCACTCGAGACGAAGCTGACCGACGTGCTCGAGGGAGCCGAGGTGATGGTCGACTTCACCACCCCCGATGCGGCCCCCGTGAACGTCCTCAACGCGCTAAACGCGGGGGTTCACGCGGTCGTCGGCAGCACCGGCTTCGACCTCGAGGAGCTGCGTTCCACGGTCGCGGGCGCCGGCGGCGAGGCGAACTGCTTCGTCGCCCCCAACTTCGCGATCGGCGCCGTCCTGATGATGGAGCTCTCCAGGCAGGTGGCGCCCCACATGCCCGAGTGCGAGATCGTCGAGCTTCACCACGACAAGAAGAAGGACGCACCTTCGGGAACCGCCAAGCGCACCGCCGAGCTGATCCGGGAGGCGGGGGGCAACGTCCACGAGCCGATCCACTCGGTGCGGCTCCCCGGCCTTGTCGCCCACCAGGAAGTGATCTTCGGCGGCGAGGGCCAGACGCTCACGATCCGCCACGACTCGGTGGACCGCCAGAGCTTCATGCCCGGCGTCCTCCTCGCGGTCAGGAGGGTGGCCGAGCTTCCCGACCGGTTCACGGTCGGCCTCGAGTCGATTCTCGATTCCGCCTGATTGCCGCGAGGGTTGCGATACTGAGAGCGATGCCTGAGATCGCAGGAGTGATCACGGCGATGGTGACTCCGTTCGCCGAGGACGAGTCGGTCGACGAAGGCGCCGCCAGGAAGCTCGCCCGCTATCTGATCGAGAACGGCTCGCACGGGCTGGTCCTCTCGGGGACCACCGGAGAGTCGCCGACGCTCTCGGATGACGAGAAGATCTCCCTGCTACGGGCGGTCCGCGACGAGCTCGGGCCCCAGACTCTGCTGATCTGCGGCAGCGGCTCCAACGATACCCGCCACTCCGAGCGGCTCTCCGCGGCTGCCGCCGACGCCGGGGCCGACGCGGTCCTCGTCGTCACCCCCTACTACAACAAGCCCAACCCGGCCGGGATCAAGGCTCACTACGAGGCCGTCGCCAAGGCTGCAGGGATCCCGGTGCTCCTCTACAACATCCCTTCCCGGGTGGTGGTCAACCTCCCGCCCGCGCTGCTCGCCGAACTGGCCAAGATCGAGAACGTGGTCGGGGTGAAGCAGGCGAACGACGAGGAGCTACAGCCGATCGAGGGCCTGATCGTCCTGGCCGGCAACGACGGCACCTTCCTCCGGACGCTGGAGATGGGAGAGCCCGGCGGCATCCTCGTTGCCTCGCATCTGGTCGGGCCCGAGATGCGGAAGATCTATGACTCGGTCCAGGCGGGCGACCTCGACCGCGCCAGGTCGATCGACGAGAAGCTTCGGCCCCTCTACGAGGTGCTCAGCATCACCAATCCGATCCCGGTGAAGACGGGGCTGGAGTTGCTCGGCATCATCTCGGCGCGCGCCCGTCTGCCGATCGTCGAGGCCGACGACCAGCAGCGGGCGGCGGTCCGGCAGGCGTTGGAGGCGCAGGGACTCCTGACTGCGACGGCCGCGTGAGATGAGTTGAGTTCCGCCGTACGGATCCTCCCGCTCGGGGGGCTCGGGGAGATCGGGAAGAACATGACCGCCGTCGAGCTCGACGGGCGGATCGTGGTCGTCGACACCGGGCTGATGTTCCCGACGGCCGACATGCTCGGAATCGACCTGGTCCTGCCCGACTTCTCGACCCTGCGCGAGCGCGCCGACGACATCGAGGCGATCGTCCTCACCCACGGCCACGAGGACCACGTCGGCGCCCTTCCTTACGTGCTCCGCGAGATCGGGATGCCGCCGGTGATCTACGGGGGCCTGCTGACGATCGGGATGGTCCGATCGAAGCTTGACGAGCACAAGCTCCGCGAGGTGCCCCTCGAGGAGCTCCCGGCCGGCGAGCGGGTCACCGCAGGCCCGTTCGGGATCGAGCTGGTTCACATGTCGCACTCGATCCCCGACGCGCGGGCTGTCGCCCTCTCAACCGAGCACGGCACGGTGCTGGTCACCGGCGACTACAAGTTCGACCAGACCCCGGTGGATGGGATTCCAGCCGACGTCTCGCGGCTGGCGGAGCTCGGCCGCGACGGGGTCCTCTGCCTCTGCGGTGACTCCACCAACGCCGATCGGCCGGGGGTGGCGCCTTCGGAGTCGACCGTTGGGCCGGCGCTGCTCGAGGTGTTCAGGCGCTGCGAGGGCCGGATCATCGTCACCTCCTTCGCTTCCAACGTCCATCGGGTGCAGCAGGCGATCGACGCGGCCGCGAAGCTCGATCGCCGGGTGGCGCTGGTGGGACGCTCGATGCGGAAGAACTTCAACATTGCCTCCAACCTCGGGATCGCCTCCGCCCCGCAGGGGCTCTTCATCCAGCCGAAGGAGGTCGAGGACTTCCCCGACGAGAAGGTGGTGGTGATCTCGACCGGGAGCCAGGGTGAGCCGCTATCGGCCCTGCGGCGGATGGCGCATCGCGACCACCCTGACGTCGAGCTGCACTCGGGGGACACCGTGATCTTCTCCGCCACCCCGATCCCGGGCAACGAGCGCTCGGTGAACGAGACGATCGACCGGATCTTTCAGATCGGCGCCCAGGTGGTGACCGCGCGGGACGCGCCGATCCATGCCTCGGGTCACGGCTGGCAGGAGGAGCTGAAGCTGATGCTCAACCTGACCAAGCCCAGGAACGTCTTTCCGTTCCACGGGGACCACAAGCGCCTCCGCCTCCACTCCGACCTCGCCGCCTCGGTGGGGATCGACCGCGACCGGATCTTCATCGGCCGCAACGGCCTGGCGCTGGAGCTGGACGGCTCGGGAGCTCGCTTCGGCGAGGACGTCCACGCCAGCATGATCTTCGTCGACGGCGTCTCGGTCGGCGAGCCCGACGAGTTTGCGCTTCGCGACCGCCGGAAGCTCTCCGACGACGGCGTCTTCATCGTCGTCACCACCATCTCTGCCGACGACGGCTCCCAGGTGGCCGATCCCGAGGTGATCTTCCGCGGCGTTCCCTTCGTCCAGGAGGCCGACGGGCTGCGCGAGGAGCTGCGCGACGTCGTCTCCGCGACCCTGGCGGAGGCGGCCGAGGATCAGGTGCGCGAGGTCGCCTTGATCCAGGAGGACCTCCATGACGACATCGCCGAGTTCGTCTACGAGAAGCTCCGCCGGCGGCCGCTGGTGCTGCCGGTCGTCGTCGAGGTCTAGAGAAGAGAGAGCCCGCGAGGGTCGAGGGAGGGACGACCCCCGCGGGCGTTGCCGAGGACTAGGGGCCCCCGGCGATTGGTCCCGCCGGGCGTGTGGGGTTGCTCGTCCCGGCGGGTGGTGTCTCGTCCAGTGAGCAACTTATTAGTCCAATCTGAACGATTGCTAAAGCTCCGCCGGCTCCGTCTCGCGCGCCGGCACTCCCTCTAGTGGCAGGCGGACGATGAACCGGGCGCCCCCGGAGCTGGAGCTGCCCGCCTCCACCGAGCCGCCGTGCGACTCCGCAACCGCGCGGACGATTGCCAGTCCGAGCCCGCTGCCGCCGCCGGCTGCGGTGTCTGCCGGGCCGTCGCCGCGGACGAAGCGCTCGAAGATCTGCTGCTCCATCCCCGGCGCGATCCCCGGACCGTCGTCGCTCACCTCGAGCACCGCCTCGCCCCCCTCGCGGGCGGTCCGCAGCTTCACCGTCGATCCCTCCGGAGTGTGGCGGACCGCGTTCTCGAGCAGGTTGCGAACAAGGCGGTGGAGCTCGTCGGGGTTGCCGACCAGCGGCAGCGGCTCGCCGAGCTCGCCCTCGAGCTTGCGCTCCCCCGCCAGTGGCGCCACTTCCTCGAGCGCCTCGGCGGCGGTGGCGCTGAGATCGAGCTCAGTACGCGCCGCCTGCCGGCCGGTGTCGGCGCGAGCGAGCAAGAGCAGATCCGAGACCAGCCGAGACATCCGCTTGGTCGAAGCGAGCGCCGACTCGACCGCCTGCTCGTCTTCGCCGGCGGCCTGGAGCAGCTCGAGGTTCGCCTGCACGCTGGTCAGGGGGGTGCGGAGCTCGTGGGAGGCGTCGGCGACGAACTCCCGCTGGCGCTCGAGGGCCTGCTCGCGCTCCGAGCGCGCTTCATCGAGCGCCTCGAGCATCCCGTCCATGGTCGCCGCGAGCTCGCCGACCTCGTCGTCGGCGGCGGGAATCGGCATCCGCCGGGAGGGGTCTCGGGTGCTGGCGATGTCGCGGGCGAGCGCCGTCAGCGAGGCGATCGGGCGCATCGCGCGGTCGGCGATCGCAAGACCGGCGAGCAGGGCGAGCACGGTGCCGCCCAGGACCCCCGCGCCGAGGAAGAGCCATAGCCGCCCCACGGTCGCGTCGACCCCGTCGTCGGGCCTGGCGTAGATCACGGAATAGCCCTGGAGGGAGGAGTCGGCGATCGGCTTCGTCGCCACCCGGAGCCCATCCACGTTGTGGACCGAGTCGGTCGGCGGCCCCAGCTGCGGCGCGTCGCCGGTGCTGGCCAGGGGCTTGCCGGAGCCGTCGACCACCTGGATCACGGCGTCCTCCGCCATCGCGAAGTCGTCGAGCCGCGGGGCGGAGATCACCGGGCGGCCAAGCACGGGATCGCTCGCGACCCGCGTCTCGGCGGCGAGGGCGCCGGCGGCGTTCTCGAGCTCGTCGTCGAAGTCGCTGCGGATGCGATCCCCGACCGCGTTGCCGAGGACGAGGGCGAAGCCGATCAGGATCAGCATGGTGAGACCGGCGGTCGAGAGGGCGATCCGCCAGCGGACGGGGATTCGCTGGAGCGGACCGAGCCTCACCCGTCCGCTTTCAGCACGTAGCCGGCGCCGCGCTTGGTGTGCAGCAGCCGCGGCTCGCCACCCGCCTCGAGCTTGCGGCGCAGGTTGGAGATGAAGACGTCGATCGTGTTCGTCTGCTCGAAGGGGTCGTAACCCCATACGTCCTCGAGCAGGCGCTCGCGAGAGACGACCAGCTTCTGGTTGCGCGCCAGGTACTCGAGCAGCTCGAACTCCCGGTTGGTGAGCTCGATTTCGCGCCCGGCGCGCTTCACCTCCCGGGTGTCCGGGTTGAGCTGGAGGTCGCCGACCACGATCGAGGCGCTGCCCCGCGGGGGCCGGCGCCGCAGCAGTGCCCTGATCCGGGCGAGTAGCTCGGCGCGCTCGAACGGCTTCGGCAGGTAGTCGTCGGCGCCGCTGTCGAGGCCCTCGACGCGGTCGCCGGTCTCGGTGCGGGCGGTGAGGATGAGGACCGGGACGTCGCTCTCCGCCCGCAGGCGCCGCAGCACCTCGATCCCGTCGAGGCGGGGGAGGCCGAGGTCGAGCACGACCAGGTCGGGGACGAATTGCTCGGCGGCGGTCAGCGCCTCGGCGCCATCTTCGGCGCTGCGGACCTCGTGCCCTTCAGCGCGCAGGGAGCGTCGAAGGACGTCGGCGATCGCCGCGTCGTCCTCGACAACCAGGACTCGTGCGGAGGCTGTTGCTTGCTCGGGCATCACCTTCAAGGGTAGACCCGGATCTGAGGCCTGGAGCGGATCTTTGAGCCTGGCTTTAGGCAGGCGGAAGGGGTGTTATTGCCCGCGTCGAAGCTTGGGCGGATGCTTGCAGACCGGATTTTTGGCGCGCCGGAGCGGAAACCGCCGCCTCGGCGCAAGCGGCGACCCGCGAGCGGGGGCCAGCGAGGTCGCCGGCCTGCCCGCGGGCGCGGACGGCGGCGACCGAGGTCGCCCGAGATGCTCCAGCGCCGTCTCGATCTCGCCGGGCTCGGCTGCATCGCCCTCGCCGTCTACCTCGGCTACGTCCTCTACCTGGGCTGGAACGGAGGCGCGGTCGGCACCGGCGCCGAGACCGCGCTCGAGTACGCGGTCGGCGCGGGCGCGGTGGTGGCGCCGGTCGGCCTCGGCCTCGCCGGCCTCGGGCTGATTCTCCGCCCGCTGCTGCCGTCGCCCCGCTCGGTCGCCGTCGGGGTTGCGGCGATCGTTGCGGGCCTGCTGCTGGCACTGGCGGCGCAGACCGCCGGCCTGGCTCCGGGTGGCACCCGCGCCGAGCTCTTCGATCCTGCCTTCTTCCCCGACCACGGCGGCGGCCTCGGCGAGGTCCTCTACTGGGCTTCGACCACCCTCTTCCAGCGGATCGGCGCTCACATCATCGCCGTCCTGCTGCTGCTCTCGGGGCTGCTGTTGGTCTGCGGACGCTCTGTCTCGGACATGATCTCGGCGGGTCACCGGGGCTTCGAGCGGGCGAAGCGCGGCACCGTCGGCTTCGCCACCGCGATCAAGGAGAGCCGGATCAACACCGACCCGGACCTGCTCCACACCGATCCCGTCGACACCGACCCGATCTTCGGCCCGCCGGAGCCGCTCGACGACGAGCCGGTGATCAGGGAGGGCGAGCCTGGCGGGGCTCAGCCGGAGGAGTCGTCCGTCGCCAACTTCGACGAGACCGTGCGGGTCGCCGACGTGGACTCCGACGGCCCCGTAACCGAGGAGACGATCAGGGTCGCCAGGGCGTCGGAACATGAACCCGATATCGCGGAGGACCGGGGGAGCGAGATCCGAGTAGATGGTGGTGATGGCGAGGTCGAGCGAACCCCGATGGGGGAGAAGCGCTCCGCGGTCACCGAGTCCGATGAGATCGACTACGCGCCACCGGTCGCCGAGCGGGTGCTCGAGCGCGGGAAGCCCGACAAGGGCCCCGACACGAAGGACCACCAGGCGGTGGGGAGGACGCTGCTGGAGGCGCTCGGCCACTTTGGGATCGAGGCCCAGATCGTCGGCACCGTCGTCGGGCCCCACGTGAGCCGCTACGAGCTCCGCCTGGCGCCGGGGACCAAGGTGGCGAAGATCTCGCAGCTCAAGGACGACCTCGCCTACGCTCTCGCCTCCACCGACATCCGGATCCTGGCGCCGATCCCGGGCAAGCAGGCCGTCGGGGTCGAGGTGCCGAACCAGCGCCGCCGGCTGGTGCGCCTCGGCGACATCTACGCAGGCCGGCCGCAGGGCGCCACCCCGCTGGTCGCGTGGCTGGGCAAGGACATCGCGGGACACGCCGTCTGGACCGACCTTCAGAAGATGCCCCACGCCCTGGTCGCCGGCACCACCGGCTCCGGCAAGTCCGGCAGCATCAACGCGATCCTCAGCTCGATCCTCCTGCACGCGTCGCCAAACGAGGTCCGCCTGGTCCTGGTCGACCCGAAGCGGGTCGAGCTCAATCACTACGAGAACATCCCCCACCTGCTGACCCCGGTGGTGACCTCGCCGCGGCTCGCCGCCAACGTGCTCAACAACCTGATCGCCGAGATGGAGAGCCGCTACGCGGTGATGGGGGAGGCCCGCGCCCGCAACCTCAGCGAGCTCAACCGGGCCCGGGAGAAGTCCGGCGAGCCGCCGCTGCCGCACATCCTCTGCGTGATCGACGAGCTCGCCGACCTGATGATGATCGCCCCGGCCGAGGTCGAGGACGCGATCATCCGCCTCGCCCAGAAGTCGCGGGCGGTGGGCATCCACCTGCTGCTGGCGACGCAGCGCCCCTCCACCGACATCATCACTGGCACGATCAAGGTCAACATCCCGGCCCGAATCGCATTCGCCGTCTCCTCGCAGGTCGATTCGCGGGTGATCCTCGACCAGGGCGGTGCCGAGGCGCTGCTCGGCCAGGGCGACATGCTCTTCCGGCCGGCCGGCACCTCGAAGCTCCAGCGGATCCAGGGCGCCTTCGTCACCGAGGAGGAGATCGCCCGGATCACCTCGCACTGGTCTCAGCAAGGCGAGCCCGAGTTCGCCGAGGAGCTGCTGGAGGCCCGTGAGCCCACGCCCGAGGAGGGGGCCGGCGAGGACGACTTCGACCCCGATCAGGACGACCTGCTCGACCAGGCGGCGCAGGTGGTGGTCGAGAGCGGCACCGCCTCGGTCTCGATGATCCAGCGCCGGCTGCGGGTCGGTTACACCCGCGCCGGCCGGCTGATCGACATGCTCGAGCGGCGCGGGATCATCTCCGGCTACGAGGGCTCGAAGCCCCGCCAGGTGCTGGTCGGGATCGGCGACCTGCCGCGGGTGCTCGGCACGGGAGCCGGGGAGCCGCCTGCCGACGCCTCGGGCCCGCCCGCCGAAGCCCCCGGCCAGGGCGGCGGCGACACCGGCGAGCTGGCCGAGCTGCCCGACTAGCCATCCGCATCCCGGGGTCGGGAGAATGTGACCCCGTGAGCGAGGGCGAGCGAAGCGAGCGCGGCCGAGTTGTGCGCGCAGGAATCCTGGTCACCGGCACCGAGGTGATCAACGGATCTATCACCGACCGCAATGGGCCCTGGGTATCCGAGCGGCTGGCGGAGCTGGGTGTCGAGGTCGCGCAGATTCTCACCGTCGGCGACCGCCCCGAGGACCTCGAGGGCGGCCTTCGCTACATGCGCGAGGAGGGGGTGGACCTGATCGTCACCAGCGGCGGGCTCGGGCCGACCGCCGACGACCTCACCGCCGAGGTCGTCGGCCGCTTCGCCGGCCGCGAGCTGGTCCTCGACGAGAGGATGGAGAAGCGAATCGGCGAGATCATCTCCCGGTTCGCCCGGCGCCTGCGCTTCGACCCGGAGGCGGTGCGCGACGCGAACCGGAAGCAGGCGATGGTCCCCGAGGGAGCGACCGCGATCGATCCCGCCGGCACCGCGCCCGGCCTGGTGGTGCCCGCCGACGGGCAAGTGGTGATTGTGCTCCCGGGGCCGCCGCGGGAGCTGAAGGAGATGTGGCCGAAGGCGGTGGCGACCGAGGCGGCGCGGGCGGTGCTCGGCGGCGCCGAGCCCTTCCGGACGATGTCGATCCGGATGTTCGGGATCCCCGAGTCCGAGCTGGCGAAGAGCCTGCGCGAGATCCAGGAAGACACCGATCTGGGCGCGCTCGAGATAACCACCTGCCTACGGGGCGGCGAGCTGGTCACCGACGTCCGGAGCCGGTCGGGCGCGGAGGGAACCGTGGAGGCGCTGAGGGCCGGCCTCGCCGAGCGCCTCGGGCGCTTCACCTATAGCGAAAGCGGCGAGGCGATCGAGGAGGTGGTGGCGCGGTTGCTGGCGGGGCGGACGCTGGCGGTGGCCGAATCCTGCACCGCGGGGCTGCTCGCGGCCCGGCTGACCGAGCGGCCCGGCGCCTCGCAGTGGTTTCGCGGCGGCGTCGTCGCCTACTCGGACGAGTCGAAGTCGGCGCTGCTCGGGGTGGATCCGGGGCTGATCGAACGCCACGGCGCCGTCTCGCCCGAGGTCGCCGAGGCGATGGCCGACGGCGCGATCGAGCGCTTCAGCGCCGACTTCGCCTGCTCGGTGACCGGGATCGCCGGCCCGGACGGCGGCACCGAGGATAAGCCGGTCGGCTACGTCTGCTTCTGCGCGAAGAGCGCGACAGGGCGAGCTGTTGCCGCGCGACCTGGTCCTGCCGGGAGATCGTGGCGAGATCAGGGCGCGCGCCGCGACCGTCGCCCTCCACCTGATCCGCTTTCTGCTGGAGGGTCGCGAGCCGCCGAGATGAGCCGTCTGGCTAATCGCTGAGTTCGGTCGGCACGCCGATCGGCAACCACCGGATCATCTGGCGGACGTCGTCCGGGGCACCGGCGAGCTCGCGCTCGATCGCCTCTCGGCCCTCGCGGAAGTGCTTCCACCCCTCGTAGTGGATCGGGATCGCGGTGCGCGGGCGAACGAGACTGAGCAGCTCCACGGCTTGGTGCGCGGTCATCGTGTAGTGGATCGGCCCCGAGATCGGGAACCGGACGCCTCCGAGGTGGAGAAGCGCGGTATCGACCTCGAGGCGCTCGGCGACCTCGCGCACGCCGTCATACAGGACCGTGTCGCCCGAGATCCAGAGCACGCCGTGCTCCTGGCTGTCCCAGCGAAGCGCGAAGCCGATCACGTCGCCGACGATCGGGTGGCTCAGCGGCGGGCCGTGACGGCACGGCGTGGCGCTGATCTCGATCGGCTGTCGCCCCGGCGCCTCGAGCTGGGTCGTCGCCCATGGCTGGAGGCCGCGGGCGTCGCCCCCCAGGCGCTTCGCGCCGGCGGCGGTAGTGACGACGACGCCCGCCGACGGCAACAACTCCCGCCCGGCGGCGTCGAGGTTGTCGTCATGGTGGTCGTGGCTGAGCAGCACGGCGTCGATCGGCTCGAGATCGGAGGGGGCAATCGCGGGCCCGGCTTCCTTGACCGACCCGGTCCCCCAGCCAAAGGAGTACTTGCGGCCCGGTGGATCGAAGGTCGGATCGGTCAGCAGCCGCCAGCCTCCGAACTCGATCAGGACGGTTGGTCCGCCGATGTGGGTGAGGCGGATGTCCATCGGGCGCGGATCCATCCTTCCATGCACGGCCAGTGGACGCGGTCGGGGCTAGGCGAACAGCTCCCGGGCGCGCTCCAGCACCAGCCCGGGTCTTTCCCCGACGATGAAGTGGCCGCTGCCCTGGACCAGCTCCAAGGTCATGTTCGGGGCGTTGCGCTGGAAGCCCGGCAGCAGTCGCTCGTCCTGAACGTGGTCGGCGCTGCCGAAGAGAAGCAGCGTCGGGGCATCCATCCTCAGCTGCCGGTAGAGCCCGCGAATCACCGCGGGCGACAGGCGGAGGACGGCGTGGCGGTAGAGCAGGGTGGTCGCCTGGGCGCGCTCGGGCTCACGAAACTGATCGGTGTACGTCTGGAGCTCCTGCTCGGACCACGGCGCCTGACGGGAGCCGACCCAGCGCAGGATCGGCTCCGCCACCGCGCTTCTCCTCATCACTGCGGGGCCGAGGCCCGGCAACCCCAGAACCCACTGGTACCAGAAGCGCCAGAGCCCGAGGAAACCGCGGGGGGTCGGTCTGATGAACGGGTGATAGATGTTGAGCGCGAGGAAGCGGCGGATCCGCTCGGGGTGGCGAAGGCAGACGACGAAGCCGGTCCAGCCTCCCCAGTCGTGCCCGGCGAGGTCAACCGGCTCCTCGATCCGGAGGGCGTCGAGCAGCGCGATCAGGTCCATCGCGAACACCTCGGGGTCGTAGCCGCCGGGTGGGGCCGCGGTCCAGCCGAAGCCGCGCAGGTCGGGGCAGATCACCCGGTGGCTCTCGGCCAATGGCCCGATCAGCTCTCGCCACATCCACCAGTGCTGGGGCCAGCCATGGACGAGCAGCAGCGGCGGCCCCGACCCCGCCTCGGCGACGTGGGTCCTCAGCCCACCCGCGTTGACGAAGCGGTGCTCGACTCCCGGGACCTCGGGCAGGGCACGCTCCACGGCGCAGCGAGTCTATGAGGGACGAGCGGGATGGGGGAGAGAAGCGCGAGGCGTCCACTCAAGCCGGGGTGAGTAGCGTTGGATCGTGGCCAAGGAGCGTCTCAAGAGCCCGCGGGCGCGCCTCTTCGTCGCCCTCGATCTGCCCGAGGAGGTCCGTGAGGGAATCGTCGCCTGGCAGCGCAAGGCCCTCGGCGATCCGGCGCTGCGCCCGGTGAAGCCCGAGTCGCTCCACATGACCCTGGTCTTCCTCGGCTACCACCCCGAGAAGGAGATCGAGCGGATCGCCGAGCGGGCGCTCGGGGTCGACGATCGAGCGCCCGAGATCCGGCTCGACCCCGAGCCGGTCGGGGTGCCGCGCGGCCGCCGCCCGCGGCTGTTCGCGCTCGACGCTCCCTCCGATGGAGCGGTGGAGCTGCAGTCCGAGGTCGAGCGGCGGCTGGTGGAGGCACGTTTCTACGAGCCCGAGAAACGGCCCTTCTGGCCCCATCTGACCGTCGCCAGGGTGAGGCCCGAGAAGCGCGGCAGCCGGAAGACCGCTCTAGTGGAGAGCCGGCCAGGGCCCCTTCCCGAACAGCTGTTCCGTCCGTTCTCAGCCTTACGTTTGACGCTCTATCGCTCCCATCTGAGGCCGCAGGGAGCGGAGTACATCCCGATCGCGGTAAAGGACTTGAAGCCGGCCGAGAGCACGACAGAGAGGTGATCCAGAGATGGCAGACGCAAAGCCCAACCTGAGAGAGGCCGGCGAGAAGGACGCGAAGGCGCGCGACCAGGCGCTACAGGCCGCGGTGACCCAGATCGACAAGGAGTTCGGCCAGGGCTCGCTGATGCGGCTCGGCGATCGGAGCGCGATCGAGGTGGAGACGATCTCGACCGGCTCCCTCTCGCTCGACATCGCCCTCGGCGTCGGCGGGGTGCCGCGCGGGCGGATCGTCGAGATCTTCGGCCCCGAGTCCTCGGGGAAGACGACCCTCGTCTACCACATCGTCGCCGAGGCCCAGGCGCGCGGCGGCGTCTGCGCCTTCATCGACACCGAGCACGCCCTCGACCCCACCTACGCCCGGCGGATCGGCGTCAACACCGAGGAGCTGCTCGTCTCCCAGCCCGACTACGGCGAGCAGGCGCTGGAGATCGTCGACGTGCTGGTCCGCTCCGGCGCGGTCGACGTGGTCGCGATCGACTCGGTCGCCGCGCTCACCCCGCGGGTCGAGCTCGAGGGCCAGATGGGGGAGACCCACGTCGGCCTCCAGGCCCGCCTGATGTCCCAGGCGCTCCGGAAGCTCGCCGGCAACCTCAGCCGCGCCAACACGATCTGCCTGTTCACCAACCAGATCCGGGAGAAGATCGGCGTCATGTTTGGCTGCCTGTCTATGACGCCCGCGTTGTGCTGGCGGACGGGCTCATCCGAGAAGATCGGCAAGATCGTCAACCAGCGGATGCCGGTCGAGGTGATGTCGATGGATCCTGAGACCGGCGAGATCTCGCCGAAGAAGATCGTCGAGTACTTCAACAACGGCGAGACCGACGAGTGGCTTCAGTTCGAAGTTGCAGCGGCAGGTGGGTCGGGGAAGCGGAAGTTCGCCTGCACCCCTAACCACCTGATCTTCACGCCCGAGGGTGAGAAGCCCGCGGAGGAGATCGAGGAGGGGGACGAAGTCCTCACAGCGGTCAATCATTACGACCTGCGCGAAGACCAGATGAAGCTGATCCTCGGCAGCATCCTTGGCGACGGCTCACTTCGCTTCGCCTCTGACTACAACGCCTCGTTCAGGGTGGGTCACGGGGAGAAGCAGCGTGAGTATTGCGAGTGGAAGCACGAGATGCTGGCGCCGTTCGCGAACAAGATCGGGGCGACCGGCAACGGCATCGGCTTCGACACGATTCCGATGAAACAACTCGCCGAAGTCCATGAGGCCGTCTATGCGAAGGCCGGTGGAAGAACCGTGAGTGACGAGCTGATCGACCAGCTGGACGAACGAGCCGTGGCCGCCTGGTACTGCGATGACGGCTCGTTCTCAGGGCACTATGAGCGCTGGGGCCATGGGAAGGCTGTCATCGCCAACACGACTTTGAGTCGTGATGACAAGGAGCGCCTCGCAGCCAGGATCGAGGAGCTCGGGATGGGCCGACCCACAGTTGGGAATCGTTACCTGACCTTCAGCGGTGAGCGGACGAAGCAGTTCCAGGAGAAGATCGCGCCATACGTTCACCCTTCGATGGACTACAAGCTCCATCCGGATCTCCGAGGGCAATTCCAGTGGCATCCGGACACGAGCGATTCCCACCTCAATGGGACGCGGTTGAAGTCGCGGACGAGCATGCGAGCAGTACCGATGAAGGTTCTCCGCAAGTACCGCAAGCCACCGACACCCAGGAAGCGTGATCGCTTCGATCTCCAGATCGAGGGCAACCACACCTACCTGGTCGACCACGTGGTCGTCCACAACAGCCCGGAGACCCAGCCCGGCGGCCGGGCGCTGAAGTTCTATTCGAGCCAGCGGCTCGACATCCGCCGGATCGAGACCCTGAAGGAGGGGACCGAGGCGGTCGGCAACCGGGTGCGGGTGAAGGTGGTCAAGAACAAGGTCGCCTCCCCGTTCCGCCAGGCCGAGTTCGACATCGGCTACGGGACCGGGATCTCGAAGGAGGGCTGCATCCTTGATTTGGCTCTGGAGCACGATTTGATCCAGAAGTCGGGCTCCTTCTTCTCCTACGGCGAGACCCGGCTGGGTCAGGGCCGCAACAACACAAAGGAGCACCTGGGCCAGAACCCCGAGCTCAGCGCCGAACTGGAGCGGAAGATCTACGAGAAGCTGGGGCTGGACGCCGAGAAGGAACAGGAGGAGGCGAAGCCCGCTCCGGCGGAGGCGGAGGCTGCCGCTCAGGAGGCCGAGGAGGCGCCGAAGCGGCAGGCGGCGAAGCCGCAGAAGAAGGCTGCCTGAGACCCCTCCGAGCGTCGCCGAGGCCTATGAGCTGGCGCTGAAGGCGCTTGGACACAAGGAGCGCACCGAGTCCGAGCTCGCCCGTTGGCTCGCCGAGCGCGGGGTGGAGGAGTCCGAGCGAATAGAGGTCCTCACCCGCCTGGTCGAGGACGGCTCGATCGACGACGAGCGCTTTGCCCGCCGCTACGCCGAGGACAAGCGCGAGCTGGCCGGCTGGGGCCCGGACCGGATCCGCGAGGCGCTGATCAGCCGGGGTATCCGCGACGAGTGGATCGAAGCTGCGCTCGCAGTCGAGAGCGAGGACGAGATCGTCAGGAGGGCCTCCGCGCTCGTCGCCCGCAGCGGCATCGAGGTCGCCGACGAGCGGGGCAGGCAGCGCGCCCTGGCCCAGTTGGCGCGCCGCGGTTTTCCGCTCGAGGCGGCCTACGATGCGGTTCGGGCGCTGGAACGGAACGGGTAGGATCACCGCCCGATGGACGGCAGTCTCTTCTACTGGCTGGGCGGAGCACTGGTCCTGGCGGCCCTCGGCATCGCCGCGATCGGGATTCGCGGGAGGGCCTCCTTCCCGCCAAATCGAGCGGTGCTTGTCCTGGGCACCGCCGCGTTCGCCGCGCTCGTCGTCGGCACCACCGCGTACGCGGTCGTCAATGCTCAGGATGAACAGGAGCACCGCGACAAGGAGCTGGCGGAGGAGGCGGCGACCGCGGAGGAGGAGGCGGCTCCCCCGCCAGCCCCCGGCGGCCAGCCCCAGCCGGCCGGAGGAGGGAAGCAGCAGCCGTCGCAGCCTCCAGCGGCCGCCACCACCCTCGACGTGACCTCACCATCCGACGGCTCCCTGGTCTTCGACCCGGATGGTCTCGAGGCGAAGGCGGGGAACCTGACGATCGCCTACTCGAACCCCTCGCCGGTGCCGCACAGCCTCGCGGTGGAGAACGCGGACGGCGACCTCCTCGGCGAGACCGAGGTCTTCACCGGCGGAGAGCAGGAGGTCAGCGTCAATGACCTGACGGCGGGCGAATACGTCTTCTTCTGCACCGTGCCGGGGCACCGCGAGGCTGGCATGCAGGGCGATCTCACCGTCGACTAGGGTCGCTCTCTTTTCGGATTGCTGTATAGCTGGCAACACCCAGTGCTATACAGCGACCATGCTCGACACACCGGACGCCGCCCACCTGCGCGAGGCGCAGCGCGACTTCGAGCGCTCCCGGGATCGGGGCTGGCTGGAGCGGGTGCGGGCAGGGCTCGAGTACCGGCGGGCAATGCGTGAGATCGAGGAGCGGATCGCCGGGGTGAGGCTCGAACGCGATCGCCGGGTGCGCGAGGCGGTCGCCGGCGGCGCCAGCTACAGGGAGGTGGGGAAGGCGATCGGCCTCTCCCACAGCCGGATCCAGCAGATCGTCAACGAAGCGCCCCCGGAGCGAGAGGGCTAGATTGAGCCGAATGGAGCGTCGCGCTATCACGTCACCACCTTCGGCTGCCAGATGAACGAGCACGACTCCGAGCGGATGAAGGGGATGCTCGACTCGCTCGGGTACGTCGAGGCCGACAGCCGCGATCAAGCGGATCTGATCCTCTTCAATACCTGCTCGATCCGGGAGTCCGCCGACAACCGCTTCATCGCCCACCTCGGGGAGGCGAAGCGGCTGAAGAGCGAAGATCCGGCGCGGGTGGTCGGGGTGGGCGGGTGCTGGGCGCAGTCCGTGAAGGATGAGGTCTTCCGGCGCTTCCCGTTCGTGGACGTCGCCTTCGGCCCCGGCCAGATCCACCGGCTCGCCGAGTTCCTCACCTCGGACTCGCTTACCGCCCAGGGCTACTTCGAGTTCGAGGATGTCTCCGGGCACCTGCCGATGAAGCGGGCCCGGGAGTTCCAGGGCTGGCTCCAGATCTCTCAGGGCTGCAACTGCGTCTGCGCCTACTGCATCGTCCCCTCGACCAGGGGCCGGGAGGTCAGTCGCGACCCCGCCGAGATCATCGCCGAGGCCGAGCGGCTCGCCGCGGACGGGGTTCGCGAGATCACCCTGCTCGGCCAGAACGTCAACAGCTATGGCCGAGATTTGGCTCTAGAGCATCGAATCAGCTTCTCCGAGCTGCTCGC
Organism: uncultured Solirubrobacterales bacterium; assembly: GCA_963818205.1. Taxonomy (GTDB): domain Bacteria; phylum Actinomycetota; class Thermoleophilia; order Solirubrobacterales; family 70-9; genus CAVVYV01. The sequence continues at coordinate 137,927 of CAWFRG010000004.1, read as the reverse complement.
CCGGGTGGACGGAGTGGAGGGGATCGAGCGGCTCCGCTATACCAGCCCGCACCCCAAGGACATGCGCGAGGACGTGATCCGGGCGCACGCCGAGCTGCCGTCGCTCTGCGAGCACATCCACCTTCCGCTGCAGTCGGGCTCGAGCCCGGTGTTGAAGCGGATGCGCCGCACCTATACCCGTGAGCGCTACATGGACCGGGTGGCGCTGATCCGCGAGCACGTCCCCGACTGCGCCCTGACCACCGACATCATCGTCGGCTTCCCCGGGGAGAGCGAGGCCGACTTCGAGCGAACCCTGGAGGTGGTGGACGAGGTCGGCTACGACGGCGCCTTCACTTTCGTCTTCTCGCCCCGGCGCGGCACCGAGGCGGCCGACTTCGACGACCAGCTGCCACACCCGGTCAAACGCGAGCGAATGGAGCGGCTGGTCGCGCTGGTCCAGCGCCGGGCCCGCGAGCGCGGCGAGCGCTTTGTCGGCCGGACGATGGAAGTGCTGGTCGAGGGCCCGAGCCGCACCGACCCCGCCAGGCGGCGGGGGCGCACCCGCCACAACAAGACGGTCAACTTCGACGGCACCGCGCAGCCGGGGGAGCTGGTCGAGGTCGAGATCGCCGGCGCCACCTCGACCACCCTCTCGGGACAGGAACGGCTGCTCAGCCGAGCTGCTTGAAGGTCCTCGCGCTCTTCGGCCCGACCGCGGTGGGGAAGACGGGGGTCGCGATCGAGGTCGCGGAGCGGCTCCGCGAGCGGGGCGAGGACCCGGTGGCCGTCAACTGCGACTCGATCCAGGTCTACCGCGGCCTCGAGACCCTGAGTGGAGCCGCAACCAAGGAGGAGCGCGCCCGGCTCGAGCACCGGCTGCTCTCCTTCGTCGGGCCGGGTGAGGAGTTCAGCGCCGGCCGCTATGCCGAGCTCGCCCACGCCGAGATCGACTCCATCCTCGACGCCGGACGGCGGCCGATCGTCGTCGGCGGCACCGGTCTCTACCTCCGGGCGGCGCTGGCCGACCTCGACCTGCGCCCTCCGGTACCGGCCGAGCTCCGCCAGGAGGTCGAGCGCGAGCTCGCAGAGCGCGGCCCTGAGGCTCTTCACGCCGAGCTTGAGCCCGAGCTGGCGGAGTCCGTGGACCCGAGCGACCGCAAGCGGATCGCCCGGCTCACGGAGCTATCCCGAGCCGGGATCGAGGCCGCACGGGGCGGCGAGGGACTGTGGAGGGCGACGCTGCGCCAGCCAAGCCTGCTCGTGGGCGTGACCGTGGAGCGGGAGGAGCTCGCAGAGCGGATCAACGCCCGCGTGGATCGGATGATCGCCGAAGGTGCCGCGGAGGAGGCGAGGGGAGCGGACGAGGCGGGAGCCTCGCGGACGGCCCGCGCAGCGCTCGGCTTCCAGCAGCTCCTCCGGGACATCGACGCCGCCCCCTCGGCCGAGACGGTCGAGGCGATCAAGTCGGCCCACCGCGCCTACGCTCGCCGCCAGCTCACCTGGATGCGGCGGATGGAGGGCGTCACCCTGATCGATCGCAGCGGCAGCACGGACGCGGAGGTCGCCGACGAGATCGTGGACCGGCTCAATCGCGAGAAGGGGTGATACTGCGATCGTGAGCGCAGAGAACACTGCGAACGAGCCCTTACTGCGGCGCTCGATCGAGGCGTGGAACGCGAGCGACTGGGACGAGCTCGAGTCGATCCAGTATTTCCTCGAACCCGAGGCGGCCTTGGCGGCGGTCGGAGAGGATGCATTGCGATGAAGTTCGAGAAATGGACGGCGCTCGGAAACGACTACCTGATCGTCGAGGCGGCGGCGCTGCCGTGGGAGCTGAACGAGGAGCGAATCAAGAGGATCTGCAACCGGCCGTTCGGGGTCGGCTCGGACGGGATCCTTCTCCTTCTCCCGCATGAGGATCCGGCCTATGTCGCCGAGCTCCGGATCTTCAACCCCGACGGCTCGGAGGCAGAGCTCTCGGGGAACGGTGCGCGGGAGGCGGCGATGTACCTCCGCCACCGGGGCTGGACCGACGCGGACGAGTTCACGATCCTGACCAAGGCTGGCCCGATCACGCCGACGATCCGGACCGATCGCGACGCGACGGTGGAGATTGGCCGGGCCAGCACACGCTCTCCCAATTTCCCCTCGGGCGGCGACGACGGGCGCGGGGAGCTCGAGGTGGACGGGCGGCGGTGGCCCTTTCAGCATGTCTCGATTGGGAATCCACAATGCGCGATCGAGGTCGCCGAGGGCCCGGAGGAGTTGGAGGAGCTCGATCTGACGACCATTGGCCCGGAGATCGAGCACCACGAGCTGTTTCCGAACCGGACCAACGTCAGTTTCTTCTACGTCAGGGGCGCACTGGTGCGCGCTCGGATCTTCGAGCGTGGGGTGGGGGAGACGCTTGCCTCAGGAACCGGGGCCAGTGGGGCGGCGGTGGCGGCCGTCCTCGCCGGTGCTGAGAGCCCCCTGACCGTCCAGCTCGACGGGGGCCAGCTGCAGGTCGAGGTGAGCGACGAGCTCGCCGTGCGGCTGACCGGCTGGGCGGAGCACGTCTACGCGGGGGAGTTCAGCGAGCGGTTCACGAGGGTCCTGGGCGAGATCGGCTGAGCCTCCGGCCCCCTTAGAGTCCCGGCGATGGAGAAGAGCACCGCCAAGCGCGACCGCACGGCCCCTTCGGACCGGTTGGAGGCGATCCCGCCGTATGCGTTCGCCGAGCTCGAACGGCGGATCGAGGAGAAGCTCGACCAGGGGATCGACGTGATCAGTCTCGGGATCGGCGACCCGGACACGCCCACCTTCCGCTACATCGTCGAGGCGATGCGAGAGGCGGTCGGCGACCCGAGCACCCACAAGTACCCGAGCAACCGCGGGCGCCCCGAGTTCCGCGAGGCGTTCGCCGACTTCTACCTCCAGCGCTTCGGAGTCGAGATCGACGCGGTCAACGAGGTGATCCCGGCGATCGGCGCCAAGGAGTGCATCTACCACCTCTGCTTCGCCTTCCTCGATCCCAGCGACGTCGCACTCGCCTCCGATCCCGGCTATCCCGTCTACACGCGCGGGCCGGTGCTGGCCGGTGGCGAGGCGCACCTGCTCCCGCTGCTGCCGTCGCTCGGTTTCGTTCCCGACCTCGAGCTGATCCCAGAGGAGCGGCTGGAGGCGGCCCGGCTGCTGTTCATCAACTATCCGAACAATCCGACCGGCGCCGTCGTCCCCGACGGTTTCTTCGAGCGGGTCGTGGAGCTGGCCCGAGAGCATCAGATCCTGGTCGTTCACGACAACGCCTACTCGGAGACCACCTACGACGGCTACGTCGCCCCGAGCTTCCTGGCGACCCCGGGGGCGAAGGAGGTGGGAGTCGAGGTCTTCTCGCTCTCCAAGGGCTTCAACATGACCGGCTGGCGGTGCGCCGCGATCCTCGGCAACCCTGAGGCGATTCGCACCTACTGGCGGCTGAAGACCAACGTCGACTCGGGGCTGTTCGAGGCGGTGCAGCTGGCCGGCGCCGCGGCGCTGCGCGGCCCGCGCAAGCACGTGGAGGAGATGTGCTCGATCTACGAGCGCCGCCGCGACCTGGTCGTCGACGCCCTGCGGGCGATTGGGGTCGAGGTCGAGGCGCCGAAGGGGACGATCTACATCTGGGCGCCTGTTCCGCAGGGCCAGACCTCCACCTCCTTTGCGGAACTGGTTCTGGACAAGGCCGCGGTGGTGGTCTCGCCCGGCTCGATCTACGGGCCGAGCGGTGAGGGGTTCTTCCGGATCTCCCTGACGACTCCCGACGAGCTCCTAAGCGAAGCGGTTGAGCGTCTCCGGGCTCACCTGACGCCCTGACCAGGCCGTTGGCGCGGCGCTGGAGGATCTCGAGCGGCTCCCCCTTCGAGGGGGCCTCGCGGATGTGGTCCGCACCCGACAGTTCCTTGTCCGTCCCGAGGACGCCGAGGCGGTCGGGCGGGCCCACGCCGCCGCCTTCGCCGCGAGCGTCCGGGGCCTGAGGGCTGATGTGGGTTATCCACGCACGCGGATGACGCCGCATGCCGTCGCTGGATCGCCACCCGCGCCCTCGCGGGTAGCGCCGCTACCCGCTTCGGGCGCGTGCGGCGCCCAGCTCGGCCTGCGGCGCCCCCCGCACGCGCCTAACCCCCATCAACCCTCTCGACTCCGGCGCGTACCATCAGGGGGGTGCAGCGAAATCGAAATGGGCGGCTCAAGGACTCGAGCCAGGCGAACGGATCCGCGGGGGTCGTCAACCCCCGCGCGGCCCAGCGAGCCCTCGCGATCGGGGTCGTCCACGACCCTGAGCCGGAAGGCGACCCTCTCGCGGAGCTGAAGGAGCTGCTGCGAACGGCCGGGGTGGCGACCGCCGGCGAGCTGGTCCAGCGCCGCGACGAGCCCGACCCGAACCGCTATCTGGGCAAGGGGAAGCTGGCGGAGCTGAAGCGAGAGATCGCCGCCGCCCGCGCCAACCTGGTCGCCACCGACGACGAGCTCGCCCCACGTCAGGAGCGGAACCTCGAGGCCGAGCTCGGAGTGCCGGTGATCGACCGCACCGCAGTGATCCTCGACATCTTCGCCGACCACGCCCACACGGCCGAAGGCAAGCTCCAGGTCGAGCTCGCTCAGCTCGAGTACAACCTCGCCCGCATGCGCGGTCTCTGGACCCACCTCGAGCGGCTCGGCGCGGGGCGGATGGACGGCGGGATCGGCACCAGGGGCCCGGGCGAGTCACAGATCGAGACTGACCGCCGCCTCGCCCGCGACCGGATCTCCGCACTTCGCCGGCGCCTCGAGCGCCTGGAGCAAAACCGCGCCGTGATGCGCGCGAGCCGTGAGCGCGCCGCGCTGCCTTCCGTCGCCCTCGCCGGCTACACGAACGCCGGCAAGTCGACCCTGCTCAACGCGCTTACCGGTGCCGGCGTCGGGGTGGGGGAGAGGCTCTTCCACACCCTCGATCCCACCACCCGGGCCTTCGAGGAGGACGGCAAGCGCTACCTGCTCACCGACACGGTCGGCTTCATCCGCAAGCTCCCGCACCAGCTGGTCGAGGCCTTCAAGGCGACCCTCGAGGAGACCGTCCTCGCCGACCTGATCGTGCAGGTGGTCGACGGTTCCGAGCCGGAGGCGGCGAGGGCGGAGTCGCTCGCCGCCGCCGACGCGGTTCTGGAGGAGATCGGCGCCGGATCGACCCCGCGGCTGCTGGCGATGAACAAGGTCGATCTGCTCGACGAGGCAGAGCGCCGCGAGCTCTCCCTCCGGCACCGCGACGCGGTCCTGGTCTCGGCCGAGACCGGCGAGGGACTCGACGGGCTGCGCTCGAGGATCGCGAGCCTGATCAGGCAGAACCTCGCCGAGGTGGAGTTGCTCGTACCCTTTGCGAATGGCGAGCGCCTTTCGGAGCTTCACGAAGTCGCTGGTGATCTCGAGCGCGAAGATCGTCCGGACGGGGTTTACGTTCGCGCTCTCCTTCCTCCCCGTCACGCGGAGCGATTCGCCGACCTCGCCGTCAATGGACGACGAGCAGGGGTGGGATCTCGCGCCCGCTCCTCACGCGTCTAACGCCAGCGTCAACGGAGCGTGGGACCCCCTCGACCCGGACCGTGCCGGGTCTAGGCTTGGCCGGCCGATGGAGGAGCTGCGCTTCATTCGCCTCAGCGACAAGGCGACGCTGCCGACTCGCGCCCATGACAACGACGCGGGGCTCGACCTCTATTCGGCCGAGGGCGCCCGGATCGGCCCCAGCCAGCGGGTCAGCGTCGGCACCGGGCTTGCGGTTGCGATCCCGGAGGGGCTCGCCGGCTTGGTCTTGCCCCGCTCGGGGCTGGCGCTCAAGCACGGGATCGCCCTGGTCAACTCGCCCGGCCTGATCGATCCGGGCTACCGGGGCGAGGTCAGGGTGCTGCTCCTCAACACAGACACCAGCTCCGAGTTCCGGGTCGCGCCCGGCGATCGGATCGCCCAGCTGCTGGTGGTGCCGATCGCACATGCGAGCCCGCTCGAGGCCGACTCGCTCGAGTCCTCGGTCCGTGGCCCGAGCGGCTTCGGCTCCTCCGGCCTGTAGGCCCAGCCTTCCAATCGCTCCTCGTTGCGCTGGGGGCGGTGCTCTGCCCCGCAAAGCGGAACGAGGTCCACCGCCGCATTACGCCCCAGGGCATCTCAGTCAAGCCGGTCGGGCAGGCCGAAACGCTCGAAGACGTCGGCGGCGAATCGCTCTCGGGCGGGCCCCAGCATGTACGGGGTGACAAAGGAGGTGACCGCGGTCGCCCGGGTGCCCTCCAGGGTGAGCACGTCGAGCGACAGCGCCGTGTGGCTCCCCGTCTCCGCATCCCAGGCGTAGCAACCAAACGCCAGCTGCCCGTTGGCGCGAGCCGAGACGAGGCGCCACCGGTCGCGGAGCGCGTAGCGGGTGAGGAAGAGCGCAATCGCGTCGTGGCCGCGGTACCACGTTGGGAGCGGCGGCATCGTGAAGGTGGCGTCCTCGGCCAGCATCGCGAGGATCGCGTCGACGTCGCTTCGCTCCCACGCATCGATGTAGCGATTGACGAGCTTGCGGAGACCGTCGTCGCCCAGCGCGCGCACGGCGACCTGCTGGCTTTGGCCGGGAAGCCTCTCCGCCGCCGCCTTACGCGCGCGTCGGAGGGCGCCGTTCACCGACGCGACCGTCGTCTCGAGCGTCTCAGCGGCCTCGCGGGCAGAGAAGCCGAGCACGTCGCGGAGGATCAGCACGGCGCGCTGGGTGGCCGGCAGGTGCTGTAGCGCCACGATGAAGGCCAGTTCCACACTCTCGCGTCGCTCGTAGCGGGCCTCGGGGGAGGAGTACCCGTCCTCGAGGCCCAGCAGCTCATCCGCGTATGGCTCCACCCAGACCGACTCGATCAGCGGCTCGCCAAGATCATCGCCGGGACCGGCGGCCGGGCCGTGGTCGATCGGGAGTACCCGCTTGGGCCGCCTTGAGATCAGATCGAGGCAGACGTTGGTCGTGATTCTGTAGAGCCACGAGCGGATCGAGCTGCGCCCCTCGAACCTCGCGAGCCCGCGCCAGGCGCGCAGGAGCGCGTCCTGGAGGGCATCGTCCGCGTCGTGGACGGAGCCGAGCATCCGGTAGCAATGCACGTGGAGCTCCTTGCGGTAGGGCTCCACCAGCCGGCGGAAGGCGTCGTCGCTTCCACCGCGTGCCGCCTCCAGCAGCTCGCGTTCTCGCGCGGTCGCGCTTGTCGCGCCGGCCCTCATGCCCCTCCGAGAGTAGACCCGCCACGTTCGAGTGAACCGATCGCTCCGACGGAACCCGAGCCTCCGAGCGGTCAGTTCCGCCGCGCTCCGCAGTCCTTACCTGTATCGACTCGGAATCAAGCGAGCGGGGAGGCACCGAGGGGCGGGTGTGACCGACACGGTGCCGGCCACGGCCGGGCGCCGCGAGTGGGTCGGGCCCACCGTGATCGCCCTCCCGTGCGCCGTCTACGCGATGGACCTGACCGTGCTCAACCTGGCGCTGCCGGCCCTCAGCGAGGACCTCGCGCCGAGCAGCTCGCAGCTGCTCTGGATCGTCGACATCTACGGCTTCTTGGTCGCCGGGTTGTTGGTACTCGCTGATCGAGGTCCCGGAGGCGATTCGGTACCTGGAGGAAGGACACGCTCGTGGAAAAGTCGTCATCACCGTCTGAGGCGTCCGCCTCCTGACGCGCGAAGCGGGATCGCAGCGGGGCCCAGCTAGCTGAACGAGACCTGCGGGGCCTCGCGCTCTGCGGCGTCGCCGATCTCGAAGAACGGCTTCTCTTCGAAGCCGCCCTGGTTGGCGATGATCGAGGCCGGGAACTGCTGGATCCGGGTGTTGTAGGACTGGACGTTCGAGTTGTAGATCCGCCGCGATGCCTGGATCTCGTCCTCGAGCTCCGAGAGCTGCCGCTGAAGCTGCTGGAAGTTCTCGGTCGCGCGCAGCTCTGGATATTGCTCGGCAACGACCCGGAGACCGCCGAGGGCGGCGCTCAGGGCACTCTCCGCCTTGCCGGTCTCCTCGACGCCGCTTGCCTGCATCGCCTGGCTGCGGGCTTGGGTGACCTTTTCGAACGTCTCGCGCTCGTGCGTCGCATAGCCCTTCACCGACTCGACCAGGTTCGGAACCAGGTCGTGACGGCGCTTCAGCTGCACGTCGATCCCGCTCCATGCCTCCTCGACGCGGTTGCGCGCGCTGATGATCGAGTTGCGGACCAGGACGTAGATCAGTCCGGCGAGGACGATCAGCCCGACGACGATCAAGACGATGACCATGCGGGTGATCCTAGCGGCTGCCAGACCGCCGCACTCAGCGGCGAAGGGCGAAGCCCGTAGCGACTTACGCCCGGCGGTCGCCAGCAGCCGCGACTGATGGTGGCGTCCCGGGGCTATCCGCGCTCGGCGGCGAGCAGCGCGGTCTCGTGGGCGGCGGCCTCGAGCTCGTCGCCGAGCGGCTCCAGCGAGGGAGCCGAGCCGGTCCGGTGGGCGAGGCCAAGCGAGATCAGGCGGTCGGCGAGCCAGGCGTTCTTGGGCAGCAGCGGTCCGTGCAGGTAGGTCCCGACCAGGTTCAGTCGGCGAACCCCCTCACGGCGATCGTCGCCGTTGTTCCCATGCCCGTGCAGCACCCGGCCCAGGGGCTCGGCACCGGGTCCCAGGTAGGTGCGGCCGCCGTGATTCTCGAAGCCGGCCAGCACCCGCGGCCCGTCGCCGAGGTCCACTTCGATCGAGACGTTGCCGATCAGCCGCGGGCCCGGCTCGCGGACCGTCTCCAGGTCGGCGATCCCGAGCCCCGGGATGGACATTTCGCCGAGCTGATAGCTGCGTCCGAGCAGCTGGTAGCCCCCGCAGACGGCGAGCAGCGCGGACCCGTCGTCCACCGCAGAGGCGATCGCGTCACGCTTCGTCCGCAGCATGTCCTCGGCGACCAGCATCTGGTCTCGGTCCTGGCCGCCCCCGATGTAGATCAGGTCGTGATCGCTGGGGTCGAAGCCCTCGCCGGGCCCCGAGGCCGCGTAGCGAAAGCCGATCCCGCGCCATTCACAGCGCCGCTGGAGGAAGAGGATGTTGCCGCGGTCGGCGTAGATGTTCATCTGCTCCGGGTAGAGCGCCAGCAGGCGGAGCTCGGGCGTGGGGTCGGTGGGTCTCATCGTCTCTCGGCCAGGACGACCACCGAATCGGCCTCGTCGGGCCCGGAGCTGACGCGGCGACTCGCGAGTGGCGTCAGCCCCGCCCGCTTGGTCTCTTCCGCCAGCTGTTCCGGGGAGAGGCGGTTAAGAAGGTCGTCGTGCACCCTGCGCACCAGGTCGCCGTTGGGCGAGACACGCTCGCGTAGCCTCCGGACTCGTAGGGTGCGCTCGGAAACCTGGACCCAGAGGGGCTCGCTGTAGTAGACCCAGCCCTCGAGCTCACGCATGTCCGGCCGGGGCGTAGCGGCGACCCCCTCGTTCGCCAGCGTCGTCTCGTCGACCAGGGCGACGGCGAATCGCCCGCCCGAGCTGAGCACCCTCGTGACGGCGGCTAGCACCTGGCTCCGTTCCTCTTCGTCGAGAAGCTGAAAGACCTGAAGCGGAGCGATCACGAGGCGCGCGTCTTCTGGTGCCAACTGCGGCCACGGCGGATCCGCCAGCACGAAGTCTGCGGCCACGACATGGATCGGAAGCCCTTCACCGCGTCGCTCGAGCTCGTCCGCGAGCTCGCGATCGCGCTCGACTGCGAGCACCTCGCAGCCCGCCCGGGCGAGACGGAGCGTGACCCGGCCTGAGCCCGCCCCCAATTCGACCACAGTCCCGCCTGCCTCCCGTGCGAGCTGCTCCCACAGGGGTAGGTCCGCCGCGTAGGAGCCGAACTCCACGTCCTGCCAGATCGCGGCTTCATTCAGGGGCTTACGGAAGCGGGGCAGTAGGCTCATTCCCAGAACTCCGGCGCCAGGTCGCGGTTCGCGAGCAGGGTCCGCAGCTCGAGCAGCGCGGTGTAGGTCGGGAGGGCGAAGAGCCGCCGGGGAGCCTCGGCGACCGCCCGGTCGAGCGAGCCACCGATCTCCGGCATCACCTCGATCGAGCCCTGCGGCCAGCCGGCGTACTTGAGGCGCAGGGCCATCTCCGGCGCCCGGGTCCCGGAGCAGACCACCCGGCGGACCTGGCCTGAGAGCAGCTCGAAGTCCGCGTCCCAGATCCAGGAGACGTCGCGGCCGTCGGCGATCTTGTCGTTGAGGGCGATCCAGATGTCGAGCCCGCCATCGGCGGACTCGAGGCTGAGCGTCCGCAGCACCTCGTTCGCGCCCGCCGGGTTCTTGATCAGGAGAATCGAAACGGGCTTCCCGGACACCTCGATCGTCTCCACCCGGCCGAAGACAGCGCGGACCGTCTCCAGCCCCTCGCGGATCCGCTCCAGGGAGATCCCCGAGCGCAGCCCGGCGGTGATCGCGGCGAGGGCGTTGTAGACGTTGTAGAGGCCCGGCAGTGGCAGCTCCAGTTCGAGCTCGCCCTCCGGCGTCCGCACCCGCAACCGGGAGCCGGACATTCCGTGCAGCTCGACCTCGGTGGCGGCGACGTCAGGAGCGGGGCGGTCGGCGTGGCAGTTGGGGCAGGAGTAGTGCCCGAGGTGGCCGACGAAGGCCCGCTCATAGGCGTAGGGAGCGCCGCAGCGGCGGCAGTGCTTGGCGTCGTGGGCATGCTGGAGCTGAGGCAGCGCCTGGCTGGTGTCCTCGATCCCGAAGTAGGTCACACCGGGGCGACGACGCAGCTCGCGATCGCGGCCGAGGTCGGCGATCAGCGGATCGTCGGAGCAGAGGGCGAACTCGCAGGAACCGACCAGCGAATCGACCAGCACCGCCCACTCGTCGGCGAGGCGCTCGAGCTCGCCGTAGCGGTCGAGCTGGTCGCGGAAGAGGTTGGTGAGCACGAGCAGCCGGGGGCGAAGCCGGGGAGCGACCCGCGGGAGCCAGGCCTCGTCGAGCTCGAAGAGGCCCTCGCGGCCGCCCTGCTCGAGCAGCGCCGTGGCGACGCCCCAGTGCATGTTCGAGCCGGCCCGGTTGTGGACCGGCTGGCGGCCGGCGCGGCGAAGGATGGTCGCGATCATCCCCGCCGTGGTCGTCTTCCCGTTGGTGGAGCTGACCACGATCGACCCGCCCTCGAGCTCGGCGGCGAGCCGCTCGATCGCATCCGGGGCCATTCGCACCAGCAGACGCCCCGGCAGGGTGGTGCCGCCTCCTCGCCCGCTGCTCCGGCTGAGGCGCCCGGTGAGCCGGGCGAGGGCCAGCTTCGGCCCGAACAGGGCGCTTGGCCGCGGCGTCGCCGCGGCGCTTGACTCCTCTGACCGGCTCACGCCTTCGCCTCGGCGGGGGGTGCGATCACGCGCAGCGCGCGGGGGAGGACCCTGAGCGTCGCCGGCAGGTCGGCCAGGTGCTCGCCGTCGGCGTAGACGGCGAAGTCGCGATCGGCGCTCACCTTGACTTCGGCGCCCGCGGCCGGCAGCTCGGCCACCTCGTCCTCTTCGACGTGGGTGCCCTTGAACACCTTTCGCAGGTTAACCAGGTAGCGAATCTTGCCGATGTCGCCGATGACCACGATGTCGAACAGCCCGTCGTCGAGCTTCGCATGGGGGGCGACGAACATCCCCCCGCCGAACGCGCGGCTATTCGCGATCGCCACCGAGTAGCCCCTGAACGTCATCGGCTCCCTGCCGTTGACGGCGACGCTGAAGGTCGCGGGGCGCCAGGCGGCCATCGCCCGGAGGGCGGCGTAGGCGTACACCAGGTTTCCCCGCACCAGGCGAGCCTCGTTGGCGATCCGGTTGGCGTCGGAGTCGAAGCCGAAGGAGGCGATGCAGAGAAAGCGGCGCCCGTTCACCTCGCCGACGTCGATCTCGCGCTCATTCCCTTGGGCGAGCACCGCAACAGCGCCGGCCGGCTCCGGTGGGATCCCGAGCACCCTGGCGAGGTCGTTGCCGCGCCCACCCGGAATGATCCCCAGCGACGCTCCCGATTCGGCCAGGGCGCCCCCGACCTGTCCGATCAGCCCGTCGCCGCTCATGACCACGGGAGTCTCGCCCCCATCCGCGGCGCGCCGTGCCTCCTCGATACCGTGCTCGAGGCTCCGGGTCTCGATCGTGCGGAAGGCGATCTGCCGCCGCCGGAGCTCTCCCTCCACCTCGGGCAGGAGCTTCCGGGCGCGGCCGCCCCCGGAGGAGGGGTTGACGAGCAAGAGGTGCGAGCGATCGGCGTTCACAGGTTGAATCTATGGCTTGCGCCCAACAGGGGATCGCGGCCATGAGCGGCCGCTAGCCCGGGAGCCGCGCCACCCAGTAGGTGCCGTCGCCGGCGCCACCGCTCTCGACCTGCTCGAGCCCGACGCGGGCGAAGCCGCGGCGAAGCACGGACTCGGGCGTGTAGAACGGGGTCGCGGGGCCGAAGGTCGCCGCGATCACGAAGTAGCCGCCCGGCCGCAGCACCCGGGCGGTCTCGGCGAAGAAGGGCGGCATGTTGAGCTGGGCGACGAGGTCGAACGAGTCGTCCTCATAGGGGAGGTCCGCGGCGTCGGCGACCCGGAAGGCGACCCGCCCCTCGGGGTCGAGCCCGATCCGCCGCTGGGCGAGACGGATCATCTCCTCGGAGAGGTCGACGCCGCGGACCCGCGCCTGGGGGAACTCCCGCGCGATCAGCAGCGCCGCGTCACCGAGGCCGGTGCCCAGATCCAGGGCCCGCTCGGGGGCGGGGCGGACGTGGAGGAGGGCGGCGGCGAGCGGCGTCAGGTGCTCGACGGAGGAGCGGGCCTCCCAGGTCGGCGCGAGCCGGTCGAAGATGCGGCGCATCGTTCCCCGCAGGAGCGGCCAGGCGAATGGGGCCCTGGCGATCACGGTGTTCATTCCCCGGGCGAGGATCTGGATCCGCCGCGGCGGCGGCCCGGTATCGCGCTCGGTCGCTCGCTCGGGCAAGGTGGCGCGATGATCGCAGCCCGGAACCGCCAGCTAGCCTTCGGAGCGTTGAAGATCGGGCGGCTAATCGGGCGGGGCGGCTGATGGCGAAGGTTCGCGAGGGCGACAGCGCCCCGGACTTCGAGCTCGAGGGCACCGGCTCACGCACCTACCGGCTCGCCGACTACCGCGGCGAGGGGCTGATCCTCGCCTTCTACCCAGGAGACTTCACCCCGGTCTGCACCAAGCAGTTCTGCTCCTACCGCGATGACGGCGACCGGATCGAGGCGCTCGGGGTGCCGATGCTCGGGATCTCGCCGCAGTCGGTGGAGTCGCACGAACGCTTCGTCACCGAGAACGGACTCCAGCTGCCCCTGCTCAGCGACCCAGGAAAGCGTGTCGCTCGCTCCTACGGGGTCGTCGCCCCCGGCGGCTTCCTGCGTCGATCGATCTTCCTGGTGGACGGGGAGGGGATCGTCCGCTACCGCCACGTCGCCCGCTTCGGGATTCGCTACCAGCAGGTGGGAGACCTCGAGCGCGCCGTCGAGCGGCTCGCCTGAGCTCGGTTCCGATGGCCGAGGGCCTCGAGCCAGCGCCCTTCACGGTCGACTCGTCCGGGATCGAGCTGGCGGGCGAGAGCGTGGGGGAGGGGCCACCGATCGTGCTCCTGCACGGGGTGACGGCGACCCGCCGCTACGTCGTCCACGGGTCAAACGCGCTGCCGCGGCGGGGCTACCGCCAGATCTCCTACGACGCCCGCGGTCACGGCGAGTCGGCGCCGGCTCCGGCAGAGGCGGGATATACCTACCGGGAGCTGGCCGACGACCTGGGAGCGGTGCTGGAGAGCCAGGGGGCCGAGAGGCCGGTGCTCTGCGGCCACTCGATGGGCTGCCACACGATCGCCACCTACGCTCTCGAGCACCGCGACGAGGTCGCGGGCGCGGTCCTGATCGGGCCGGTGCAGCTCGGCCTGCCCGCCCCGGACGAGGTGCTCGAGGCCTGGGGTCGGCTCGCCGACGGCCTCGAGCGGGGAGGGGTGGAGGGGTTCATGGAGGCCTTCGAGGCTGACCTCACGGTCGAGGGCTCATGGCGCGAGACCGTGCTTCGGCTCGCCCGCGAGCGGATCCAGCTTCACCGCCACCCGGACGCAGTCGCCAGGGCACTGCGCGAGGTGCCGCGCTCGATCCCCTTCGACGGCATGGCGGAGCTCGGCTCCCTCGATGTCCCGGCGCTGGTGGTCGCCAGCTACGACGAGGTCGACCCGGGCCATCCCTACCCGGTGGCCGAGGCCTGGGCGGAGGCGATCCCGGGGGCCCGGCTGATCAGCGAGGAGCCCGGCAAGGCCCCGCTCTCCTGGCAGGGAGGGAGGCTGGCCCGGGAGATCGCCGGCTTCAGCGAGCAGCCGGCGGTGGCGGAGCGCCTCAGCGGCTAACCGTCAGGCGCGACCGCGGCGGCCGCTGCGCTTAAGTCGCTCCGGGCTTCGCCCTTCGCTTCGAGACTGGGCGGCCTGGCGGTCGCTTAGCCGGATCACCATCCGAGCTCCCGACCAGGTCTCGTCGATCGCGCAGACCTTGTTGTCGACGAGCTTGCTGGCGAGTCCAAGCTCCTGCACGTCGGCGAACTTCAGGTCGGTCTCGACGCCGGACGAGGCCTTTGGCCAAGCGATCCAGAGCCCTCCCGCCGGCTCGAGAGCCCTGCGCAGGGCGGGGAGACGGCGGTTCAGCTCCGCGCGGCTTCCGAGCTTCTTCGCGAGGGGGGTTCCCGAGTAGCCGGCCACGCCCGGAACTTAGCGGCCGTTTCGACGGTGTTCGTATGCTTTAGCCATGGAAATCGACGAGGGCCCCGGAATCCACTACGCCGCGGTCGCGCGCGGCACGCCCGTCTACTCCTCCGACGGGGTGGAGGTGGGAAAGGTCGACGAGGTCGTGGACAACTACCGCGAGCACATCCTCGACGGCTTCGTGATCGAGACCACGGACGGTGAGCTCCGCTTCGCCGATGCCCCCGAGGTCGCTCGCACCGCCGAGAGGGCGGTGCGGCTGAACATCGATGCGTCTGCCGTGGCACAGCTGCCGCCGCCGGAGAAGGGCCCGCCGAGCTTCAAGCCGCGCCGCGGAGGCCGCCTCAGCAAGATGCTGGGCGGGAACTGGCGCCGGCATTAGTTCCTTCAGACGCCGAGGCTGCGTTTCAGGCGCCTGGCGTTCTCCAGCGCGTAGCCCCGCCAGTCGTTGTTGAAGTAGGCGAAGACCTCGGTCTGGCGGCGCCACTGGGCGAGGCGGCGAGCCCAGGTGTCGAGCTCGGAGTCGGAGTACTTGCCGTTGCGGCCCCGGCGGCCGTAGTGGAAGCGGATGAAGGTCCAGTCGGTGGTCCGCTCGTGGGCCTGAAACGGCCACTTCGGGTGGTCACCGATCACCAGGGCGACCCTGTGCTTGCGGAGGAGCGAGTAGACGTCCGATGTGAACCAGCTCGGGTGGCGAAACTCGAATGCATGGCGCCCCTGCGGGAGCGCCGCAAGCGCCCCCGCCAGCCGCTCGTCGTCACGGTGGAAGTTCTCCGGCAGCTGCCAGAGCACCGGCCCGAGCCTGCCGGACTCGACCAGCCTCTCGAGCGGGTCGTAGAAACGCTTGATGTAGGGGCCGAGATTGATCAGGCGCTTGACGTGAGTGAGGTAGCGGCTCGCCTTGACTGCGAACACGAAGTCCTCTGGCGTCTGCTCGACCCAGGCCTCGACCGCGGTGGGGGAGGCGAGGCGGTAGAAGGTGCTGTTGACCTCGACGGTGTCGAACTCCTCCGCGTAGCGGGCGAGCCAGCGCTTCTGCGGAAGCCCCTTCGGGTAGAGCCGTCCGCGCCAGTCCGGATAGGCCCAGCCTGAGCAGCCGATTCGAACTGGACGGCGCGCTGCCACCCTGGCGCTAGTCGGCGCCGCGCCGGCGCAGGACCAGGATCGCGATGTCGTCCCGAGGCTCGCCGCCGTTCCGCTTGACCGCCGCCTCGGCCAGCTTCGAGGCGACCTCGTCGGCGCTGCCACCGGCGACTCGCTCGAGCTGCCTGGAGAGCCAGCCCGGATCGTCCTCGGCGGTGCGATCGCCGCGGTCGAGCATGCCATCCGTGTAGAGGACGAGCGAATCGCCGATATCGAGACGCGCGTCCACGTCGGCGAGGCTGGGGGTAGGGAGGGCGCCGAGCAGGGTGCCCGGTTCCCCAAGCTGCTCGACGCGGCCACTCTTCCTCAGCGCGAGGGGTGGGGGGTGGCCGCCGAGGGCGATCGTCAGTCGAGCGAAACCCCGACCATTCTGTGGGGCTTCGATGCGGGCGAGGGCCGCGGTGCAGAATCGAAGGTCGGTGCGCTCGCCGGTGATCGATTCGTGGAGGGCGCGCAGGACGTCGCTCGGCGCCGTCTCGGGTGAGGAGGCGGCGCGGATCGAGTGTCGCGCCAGCGCCGTCAGGGCGGCTGCCGAAAGCTGCTGGAGGCCGGCCAGCGTCGCGGGCGGCCTCACCAGTTCAGGTTGACCCGCCACTACCTAATCCTAGGCGCGCGGTGGCCTCGGGTGTGCCGCCCAGGCACGAAACGTCCGTTTGCTGCGGATTCGCAACGATCGCCGACGTGGCCTGGACCCCAACCACCGATGGAGGTGGAGAAGCGCTGGAGGAGCTACGCGGCTAGCGGCGAGCGGTTGCTGGCTTGTAAAGACGGACTTCAGCTAGTTCGCGTCGAAACGCCCCAAGGCGGCCGCGCACCTCCGTCCGCGGCAGCCCAGAGGCATATGCGCGTACTGCTCGCCGCCAGATCGCGTATTCGGCTTGCTTGCGTCCGCGAGGCCGCTGGGTGTCGAGCATTTTCGTGATCCTTAGGAGACCAGAGCCGTCTCGGACCATCCAGGAGGCGGTGGGGGATCCTCGCCTGAGGTTCTGATCGTAGATAGTCCCGGCGCGCACGCGTCGACAGATCGTTTCCAGAAGCGTCCGGTCGTCGGCGCGCAGTGTTATGTGAACTACGGGCACATACCCGCGACCGTTGCGAACGAGTGTCAGGGATCCGTCCGCGGTGATTAGGCCTGCGATGTACGCATTCCAGTCGGATTTTGCCGGTGGATGCTGTTCCCGGATTTCGTACGGACCACGTGTGGGATCGAATCGGCGTGCCGCCGAGAGCTGGAGCTTGAGGTAGCGCATCGGCTCCCAGTCACGATTCTTCTCGTACCGCGTGGGGTCATCGCCGACCCAGAAACGGACTGCTGCCCGCCAGATCGCGTAGTCATAGGACTTGCGACCGCGTAGCGGATAGGTGTCGAGAATTTCGATCAGACGGGCGCAGTCCGATTTGGCGCATACCTGCCATATGACCTGTGGCTTGGAGGTCGCATGTGCCGCCTGGAAGGTCACCGAACCGGTCCGTGTGGCTTTTGCCAGGTTCGCAACGAGGGCGCGATCGTCGTCGCGAACGCAGAGCGTCATCGTGCAGCGGTGGTTCGTTCCCCGTGGCTGCTTTGAGATGTTGAAAGAGGCTCTCACCCTCGAGGAAGCCGGCGAGAAAGCCTCCTACAGCGCTGCCGACACGCGGATAGCCACCATGGGGAATGCGTCCGGTCGTGCTGCCAGTGGGGCGACCCATGCGCAGATACTGACCGCGTCAGCGGACGGAACGTATGTTCGCCCACGGCTCAGGTTTACATACCCGATCTTCTCGTGCATTCGCCTCGGGCATGCCCGGATCGGGCACGTAGAGCGCCTGGGCCCCCGCGAGCCAAGCTTCGACCGCTAAGCCACGGTTCTACTGCGGCGTCCACCCTCAGCCTTCCCCACCGTCGCGATCCGGGCCAGTCGCCGCTCGCCGTGCAGGTATTCGAGCTCGGCTTCCGTGAAGACACTGCCCTCGTCGGCCATCGGCGGAGTACTGCCCCGGCGCTGAGTGCTGCAAACCAGGTAGACCTGCGGGTAAACCGCAGCCAAGTCCGCGTGACTTTACGGATGGAAGCTCCTCCCAGGCCCGAGAGCATCCGCTCGATGGCCCAGGAGCTCGAGATCACCCTCGATTCGCAGCCCGCGTCGGTCGCACAGGCTCGCCAGGTGACCACGCAGGTGATTGACGGCCTCAGTGAGCGGGCCCTCGAGGACCTCAGGTTGATCGTCTCCGAGCTGGTCACCAACGCGGTAAAGCACGGGCCCGAAGGGCGGGTCAAGGTCCGCCTGAGACGAGACGGCAACACGGTCCGGGGTGAGGTCGAGGACGAGGGCACGAGCCCCTTCGCCCTTCGGCGGAGGTTGCGTCCCCAGTCAATCGGCGGCTTGGGCCTGCGCCTGGTCGAGATGCTCAGCGACAGCTGTGGCATCGAAGCGGGCACCGCCCGCGTCTGGTTCGAGATCAGGGACCGGTCCCGCTAGCCCAGCGCCACCTCTGGCGCGATAGTTCGGGTGTGGCGATCGTCGTCGGCACCTCGAGCTGGTCGGATCCCGGCTTCGTCAAGCACTGGTATCCGCCCGGACTGGCGGCGCGGGAGCGGCTCCCCTTCTACGCCAAGCGCTTTGACGCAGTCGAGCTCAACTCGAGCTTCTATGCGATCCCTGATCCGGCGACCGTGGAGCGTTGGGCCGGGGAGACGCCCGCGGGCTTTCTGTTCGACGTCAAGCTCCACCGGCTTCTCTCCCACCACGCCGCCAAGCTCAAGGACCTGCCGGTGGAGCTGCGCGACTACGTCGAGACCACCGACCGCGGGCGGGTGATCCTCGATCCCCCCCTGGTTGACGAGATGGTGGGCCGCAGCGCCGAGGCGTTCGAGCCACTCGCCAAGGCAGGCAAGCTCTCCTCGTACCTGCTCCAGCTCACCCCCGGCTTCGATCCGAGGAAGAACGAACTCGAGGAGCTGGGCCCGGTGATCGAGGGGCTGGCGCCCCACCCTGTCGCGATCGAGTTCCGTCGCCGGAGCTGGGCCTCCGCGAAGCGGTTCGAGGACGTCCTCGACTGGCTCACCGAGCACGGCGCGGTCTTCGTCAGCGTTGACTCACCGCCCGGCGAGCACGTCCCGATCTTCCCCTCGATCGACGCCGTCACCAACGAGTCGCTCGCTTACCTCCGCTGCCACGGGCGCAACACCGAGGGCTATGTGAAGGGCCGCAGCGTCGCGGAGCGCTTCGACTACGACTACTCCGCCGACGAGCTGGCGGAGATCGCCGACCGGGCGAAGACGCTCGCCGAGGAGGCGGAGAACGTCCACGTGATGTTCAACAACAACGCCCGCGAGTTGGCACCGAAGGCCGCCCGCGGACTCCGCGTACAGCTGGGCCAGGATCCCGGACCGGAACCCTAGCCTTCACCGGATGCACGATTCGACCGACCGGCGGGTCTCGGCCGAGGGGACGCGGTCGAAGACGGCGATCACGTTTCGCCTCACGACCAGCCGCTGATCGGGGTCGGCGACACCGAAGGTCCGCAGGGCGGCGCGAATGTCGGCAGCCCGGCGCTGGACCTTCTCCTCGCTTCCCTCGACGACGAAGCCGGCCCTGCCGCCATCCGGCACCCGCAGCCGAAAGTCGGTGGGCAGGTTGAACAGCGGTGCGTTCGGAGTGGCGCCCTCGGCCTGCTGCTTGAGGCCGGCATCCGCGAGGCAGTTGCGCAGCGAGTCCTCCCCGATCGCTTCCTGCTCATCGTCTCCCCCGCAGCCGGAGGCGCCAAGGGTGAGCACCAGGAGCGCCGCGGCGATGCGGGGACACGGACTCACGCGGGAAAGCTATCCGCACGCGGGCCCGGCGCGGCAACCCCAGGGGGATGAAGGCCGCCGCGCCGGGTTGCCCAACGGCTGACGTACCCCTGAACAAGACTGAGATTAGGTCGCCGCTGGCCGTGAATCGAGGCTTGATCAGCCTAGGCGCGGGTGGGCGAAGTGCCATCCGGAGGGCGCCGCAATCCCGATCCGTGTAAACCACCATCAGCGGTTTTGGGTGCAGTGGAGCCCGCTCAGACGCTCATCGGGTGCGCCAGAATCCGCTTCATGGAAAGCGATCCAGCGGCAGGAGTCGGGGTCTTCGCGGCGCTCGCGGCGGGCCTCGTCTCCTTCCTCTCCCCTTGCGTGCTGCCGCTGGTGCCGGGGTATCTCTCCGCGGTCACCGGGGTTGCCGCCCCCGACCTCGAGCGGGCCGGGTGGCGCCGGGTGCTCGCCCCCAGCCTGCTCTTCGTCGCCAGCTTCTCGACGATCTTCATCCTCCTCGGGCTGACCGCGACCGGGATCGGCAGCGCCCTCCAGGACCACCAGCTGCTGCTGGAGAAGATCGCCGCCGGCCTGATCATCGCGATGGGGGTGTTCTTCATCGCCGCCCTCTTCGTCACCCGCCTGAACCGGGAGTGGCATGTCGACGCGCTCCTCGCGCGGGCCGGCAAGGGAGGCCCGCTGGTCGCCGGCGCGGCCTTTGCGATCGCCTGGACCCCGTGCATCGGGCCGACGCTCGCCGCGATCCTCGGAGCGGCAGCGCTCTCGGACTCGGCAGCCCACGGCGCCTTCCTCCTCGCCGTCTATTCGGCGGGACTCGCGATCCCCTTCCTGCTCACGGCGATCGCCTTCACCCGGATGACCACCGCCTTCGCCGTGGTCAAGCGGAACTACCCGGTGATCATGGCGATCGGCGGCGCGATCCTGATCGCGATGGGGGTGCTGATCTGGACCGACAGCCTCGGGCCGATCAACGGCGACGTCCAGCGCTTCCTCGACGACCACGACCTGAACTTCTTCAATATCTAGGTCCACCGGGACCCCTGGCCAGCCGGCCAGTCGCCACTAGACTGACCTCGCGCCATGTCTCCCAAGCCCAGGACAGCGATCATCGGTGCCGGAATCAGCGGGCTGACGGCCGGCAAGGCGCTCACCGACTGGGGTCTCCCCTATACGTGCTTCGAGGCCAGCGATGACATCGGGGGCAACTGGTACTTCGGCAACCCCAATGGGCGCTCCTCGGCCTATCAGTCGCTTCACATCGACACCTATCGCGACAGCGTCTCTTTCCGCGACATGCCGATGGGCGAGGACTACCCGGATTACGCGCATCACGCCCAGATTCGGGCCTACCTGAACCGCTATGCGGAGGCCTTCTCGCTTCGGGATCGCATCCGGTTCGAAACCCGTGTCGAGCACGCGGAGCGCAAGCAGGGCGGCGGCTGGCGGATCAGCCTCGATGACGGCTCAACCGAGGAGTTCGACTTCCTGGTCGTCGGTAACGGGCACCACTGGGATCCGCGCTTCCCCGACTTCCCCGGAACCTTCGACGGCGAGACGATCCACTCCCACCACTACATCGATCCGGAGACGCCCCTGGACCTGAGGGATAAGCGGATCCTCGTCTGCGGGATTGGCAACAGCGCGGTTGACATAACCTCGGAGCTCTCCCGCAAAGGAGTCGCCGAGAAGGTCTTCATCTCGACCCGCAGCGGCGCCTGGGTGATGCCGAAGTACCTGTTCGGCCAGCCGATCGGGAAGCTGGCCAAGACCAACCCACACCTGCCGGTGAAGCTGCAGCGCTGGCTCGCGCGGCCGCTCCCCTTCATCGCCTCCGGTCGGATGGAGGACTTCGGCCTCCCCCACCCCAACCACGAGTTCCTCGAGGCACACCCCACCGTCTCCAGCGAGCTCCTGCTCAGGTTGGGATCGGGCGACGCGGTGGCGAAGCCGAACGTCGTCGAGCTCGATGGCGACCGGGTCGGCTTCGAGGATGGCAGCGTCGAGGAGATCGATGCGATCGTCTACGCGACGGGCTACAGGATCACCTTCCCCTTCTTCGACCCGGAGTTCCTCTCCGCGCCCGAGAATCGTCTGCCGCTCTACAAGCGAATCTTCGTGCCGGGAATAGACGACCTTGCACTGGTCGGGTTTGCGCAGGCGATCCCGACGCTCTTTCCGTTCGTCGAGCTGCAGAGCAAGCTCGTCGCCCGATACGCGGGCGGTGACTACGCCCTGCCTCCGATCGCGGAGATGGAGCGGACGATCGACGAGGACGTGGTCAAGCACGGCCAGTTCGCCGAGCGCCCGCGCCACACGATGCAGATCGACTGGTACGTCTACGAGCACGACATCTGGCAGCGCGAGCTTCCCGCCGGCCGTGAGCGCGCCCAGCGGGGCATGGCGGCGAAGCTCGCTGGGCGGGCCGAGCGGATGGAGCCCGCCCCTGCCTGAGCGCGGCGACGTCAGCTTCGAAAGCAGCGGCGAGACCTGCGCCGCCTGGCACTACACCGGAGAGGGCGACGCCTTTGCCTCCGAGCGGGGGCGCCCCTGTGTGGTCATGGCCCACGGAATCGGCGGCACCCGCGACTCGGGCCTCGAGCCCTTTGCCGAGGCCTTCGCTGCGGCGGGCCTCGACGTGCTGCTCTTCGACTACCGGAACTTCGGCGCCTCGACAGGCGAGCCCCGCCAGCTCGCCTGGCCGCCCCGCCACCGCGACGATTACCGCGCCGCGGTCGCCTGCGCCCGCGGCCTCGACGGCGTCGATCCGGATCGGATCGTTCTCTGGGGAACCTCGTGGTCGGGCGGGCACATCGTCTACGTCGCCGCCGACGACCCCTGGATCGCGGCTGTGATCGCCCAGAGCCCGGATCTCGATGGTCTCCGGACGCTGCGCGAGATCAGCCGATACGCCGACTGGGGCCAGCTGCTGCGGGTCAACCTGGAGGCGCTCAAAGACGTTCTCGGAATGGGCCGCCGGCAGGAGCCGAGGTTGATGCCGCTCGCGGCGAAGCCGGGGGAGGTAGCGGCGATGGCGAGCGACGACGCCGAGGCGGGCTCCGAGGCGATCGCCGGCCCGAGCTGGCGCAACGAGATCATTGCCCGCTGCGTTCTCGCCGAGTGGACCAACCGGGCAATCACGAAGATGGACGAGGTCCGCAGCACGATCCTTATCCAGATCGCCGACCGAGACCAGGTCGTCCCTCCCGCGGGCGCTCGCGCGGCCGCCTGGCGGGCCAAGGGGCGGGTCGAGGTGCGCGAATACCCCTGCAGGCACTTCGACATCTACCTCGGCGAGTGGCGCGAGCGGGCGATTGCCGACCAGCTCCACTTCCTCCGCCGCCACTTGAGCACGGTGAGAACGGCTTCGCCATCAGGGGCGACCACCGGCGGCCGCCCCGCATAAGTCGCTACGGGCTTCGCCCTTGACGCGAGGGCGCTCCGTAGCCGAAGGCGAGGAGCAACCCGTTTGATCAGTGGAGCGGCCTACCGGTCGCTGGGCACGGCGACCTCGAGCGGGATGCCCAGCGCCTCGGCCTCCTCGATCCCCTCGCCCTCGATGTCTCGGGAGCAGACGATCCGGAAGCGGCCGGTTCCCAACTCGGGATCGGGAACGATCGGCAGGCCCCGAATGTGCTCCCAGCCGAGCCGGTCGACCTCGAAGGGGTTCATCCGAACCTCGGCCGCTGGAAACGGGCAGTTCGAGTTGTGCTGGTCGATCGCCCGCGCGATCGTCTCGAGATTCTTCGCCTCAGCGTTCGCCACCGCCACCTCAGGCTAGCCAACGCCGTCGGCCGCCGGCCTTAGGATCGATGGCTGCAGGTGATCGCCCATGTCGACATGGATGCCTTCTACGTGGCGGTCGAAGTGCTCCGCCGCCCCGAGCTCCGGGGCAAACCGGTGATCGTCGCCACGGGCACCGATCCCACCGCCCGGGGCGTTGTGATGACGGCCTCCTATGAGGCGCGCAAGTTCGGCGTCCACTCGGCGCTGCCGCTGGCCACCGCCCACCGGCGCTGCCCCCAGGCGATTCTCCTCCCTCGCGACATGGACGCCTACAAGGAGAAGTCGCGCGAGGTGATGTCGATCCTGCGCGGCTACAGCGAGACCGTCGAGGTCGTCGGGGTCGACGAGGCGTACCTGGACCTCTCCGGATCGATCGTCCCCACCGCGCGGGCCCGGGAGCTGAAAACCGAGGTCCGGGAGCGGACGAAGCTGGTCTGCTCGGTGGGGCTGGCCGAGAACAAGCTGCTCGCCAAGATCGCCTCCGACCTGGAGAAGCCGGACGGGCTCTGTACCCTGCGCGCCGAGCAGATGCTGGAGCGTGTGGGCGAGCGGTCCGCGACCCTGATTCCGGGGGTGGGCCCGAAAACCGCCGAGCGGCTGGATCGGATCGGCGTGCGCACGGTCGCCGAGCTGGCCGCCGCCGACCTCGGCACTCTCCGCGCCGCGCTCGGACCCTCGCTGGGGGCAGCGCTGCGCGACCGCGCCAACGGCATCGACGACCGCGGCCTCGAGACCGAGCGCGAGCGGAAGTCGGAGAGCCGGGAGACCACCTTCTCCGCCGACGTCACCGACCGCGCCGTCCTCCTCGAGACCGTCGACGAGTTGGCCCGCTCGGTCTGCAGAGGGCTCGCCTCGGAGGGCTGGCAGGGCAGGACGGTGACCCTGAAGATTCGCCTGCGCCCGTTCCGCACTTACACCCGCTCGCGCACGATCGAGTCGCCGACCCGCGACCCCGACACCGTCGCGGCGACCGCGCAGGAGCTCCTCCGGCGGTTCGACCCCGGAGCGCCGGTGCGGCTGGTCGGGGTCGGGGTGGCCGGGCTGGTCCGAGACGAGCACGAGAAGAGCAGCGGCCCGGCGCGCGCCGCCCCCGCTGCCGGAGAGGACGCGGCCGGGCCACTGAGCCTGGATCTCGGCCTGATCTAGCGGGTGGTCAGCACGCTGCCGGTCGAGCCGAACCCGAGCTCGGCCTTGGTGGCCGCGGTCAGGTCGTACTCGCGGCTGCCCGAGAACGGTCCCCGGTCGATCACCGGGACCGTCACCGTCCGCCCGCGGTACCGCAGGGTGACCCGGGTTCCGCAGGGCAGGGTCCGATGGGCGACTCCGACCGTTGACTGGGTCAGTGTCCTCCCGCAGGCGGTCCCGTTGCCGTACAGGCCCGGGCCGTAGTACGAGGCGGCCGCGGGCCGGTAGACGTTCACCCGGGTGCTGCGGGCTCGCGCGGTCCGCGCGACCGCGTTGCCTCCGGCGACTGCCTGCGCCTCGAAGACGCCGGTGCGCGATGCACGCCAGCGCGCCCTGAAGCTGCCGTCCTCCTGGCTGCGGACGGTCTTCACCTTGCGGCCGTCCACCTTGACCATAACCAGGCGGCTGTCGGCAGGGTTGACCCGGCCGTGGATGACGACCGAGTTGCCCACCATCACGTGCCGGCTGACGCCGAACTTGACGCTGGCGGGTCCGCCGCTCGCCGCGGCATCCGTCCCGGGGCCGCCGACGGCGGGTACCGGGCCGGTGCCGGTTGCTGCTCCGGCGAGTCCCAGCGTGACCATCATTGCTGCGGCGGGCAGCAGCGCGAGCGCGGCCCACCTCCGCTTCCAACGGAAGCGACGCAAGTGAAACACCTGCCTTCCTCTGCCGCCTACGGGGTTAGCTGACGGGCTCGCGGCGGCTCAGATCAGCCATACCGCTAAGGGCGGAACACCGCCCCATTCGCCCCGGCCGGCAAGCTGCCGGCGTT
Organism: uncultured Solirubrobacterales bacterium; assembly: GCA_963818205.1. GTDB lineage: Bacteria > Actinomycetota > Thermoleophilia > Solirubrobacterales > 70-9 > CAVVYV01. The sequence continues at coordinate 112,604 of CAWFRG010000004.1, read as the reverse complement.
TGGTTCCCCCGCCTGCCCGTAGATCCGAGCTGCCTCCGCAAGGAGGCAGCGATTCAGCCAGGGCGGTTAGGCGGATCGTTTTGCGATTCCTCTCTCTAGCCGGAGCACCGTAGGGAGGCGATCGGTGCGCAAGTGTGACCACGCTCACACTGCACAGCGGTATGCGAATATCCGCCTGTGGCCGAGCGATTGAGCGGATTGGACTCCTCCTTCCTCCATCTGGAGGAGGGAGACACGCACATGCACGTTGCTTCGACCACCCTCTTCGAGGGCCCGGCGCCGCCGTACCTCGAGTTTCGCGACCACATCGCCTCGCGGCTGCACCTGGTGCCCCGCTTTCGCCAGAAGCTTCGCTTCGTCCCCTTCGGCCAGGGTCGTCCGGTCTGGGTTGACGATCCCCACCTGAACCTCGCCTACCACGTCCGCCACACATCGTTGCCGCCGCCCGGCAGCGAGCAACAACTCCGCCGCCTGGCTGCGCGGATCTTCTCCCAGCGCCTCGACCGCTCGAAGCCCCTCTGGGAGCTATGGCTGGTCGAGGGCCTCAGCGGCGGGCGCTTCGCGATCGTCGGCAAGACCCATCACTGCCTCGTCGACGGGATCTCAGGCGTCGACATCACCACCGTGCTCTTCGACCTCGAGCGCGACCCGGATACCTCGAAGGTGGAGGAGCCCGAAGCCTGGCTGCCCGAGCCGGAACCGAGCGACTCGCACCTGCTCGCCGAGGCCCTGGTCGAGCGCGCGGTCAGCCCGCGGGAGATTCTCCGCGGGGCGCGCTGGGTGCTCCGCGGCCCCCGCCGCGCCATCGACAAGGTCACCGATACCGCTCGCGGCCGCGGGCTCCTTCGCCTGGGCCGGGATCGCAGCGCCGGCTTCCCCCTTCAACGTCGAGATCGGGCCACACCGGAAGTTCACCTGGGTCCGCGCCTCCCTGCGCGACCTGAAGCAGGTCAAGGACCAGCTCGGCGGCACCGTCAACGACGTTGTCCTCGCGGCCGTCTCCGGCGCCCTGGGACGCTATCTGCGCTCACACGGTCACTCGACCGCCGGCCTCGAGCTGCGGGCGATGGTGCCGGTGAGCGTCCGCTCCGCCGATCAGCAGGGCGCGCTCGGCAACCAGCTGACGACGATGATGGCCCCGCTGCCGGTCTGGTGCGAGGACCCGGTCCGCCGCCTGCACCTGGTCTCCGAGTCGATGGGGGACCTGAAGGAGTCGAAGCAGGCGATGGGCGCGACCCTGCTCACCCAGCTCGCCGACTTCGCTCCTCCCACCGTGGCCGGTCAGGCGGCTCGTCTCCAGTCCCGCCAGCGGTTCTTCAACCTGGTGGTAACCAACGTCCCGGGGCCGCAGTTCCCGCTCTTCCTGATGGGGAGGCGGATGCTGAGGGTCTTCCCGATGGTTCCCCTGGCAAAGAGGCAAGCGCTCTGCGTCGGGATCATGAGCTACGACGGCCAGGTCAATTTCGGCCTGATCGGCGACTACGACGCGATGGCCGATCTCGATGATTTCGGCCGGGACCTGGAGGCCTCGCTCGCCGAGCTGGTCGAGGCGGCGGGCGGCCGGCGGAGCATCTTCCGCCGCTTCGTCTCCGGAGAGCAGGAGCGGGAGGAGATCGGGGATCTTCAGAACGGCGCTAGCGACCGCCATATGCGAGGGCGCTCCGAGGCGTAGCCGAGGAGCGACCCGTTTGATGTCGGCCTAGCCCTCCCCCGCCGCCTCAGCGGTGGCGTCCTCGCGAGCCTGGGCGAAGGCCTCGGTGTGGTTGACGCGGACCGCGTCGCCCCAGACCGGCTCGTCGTAGCGCGCCCTGACCATGCAGCGGTGGAGAGTCTCCAGGTCCTCCTTGCGGGCGAGGTCGTAGGCGGACCCGGAGTCGGCGTCGGGGTGGCCGGGATGCACCGCCCACTCGGTCACCCCCGGCTGGAGTTGCCGGAGCTCCGGCGGTTCGCCCCCGGGGTCCGAGCTTCGCATCCGCCCGATCAGGGCGTCGGGAGTGGCGATGCCGCGCTCGCGGAGCCACTGGCGGTGGTCGGCGCTGACCGAGCGAACGGGGACCCCCATCTGCTGAGCGGCGACCAGCACCGGCGTGGCGAGCTCGGGGCGCGCGTGGCAGTGGTGATGCCCGTCGAGGAAGGAGGGCCAGCGGTGGAAGAGGTCGACGAAGCGGTCGAGCTGGACCTGCAGCGCGGTCCGCGCCGGTGCCCCACTGCGCGGCCCCCAGCGACCCTCGAACTCGATGTGGAGGCCCACCTCCACCCCGGTCTCGATCAGCGGCTTCGGATCGCAGTATTCGCGCTCGACCATCGCGCTGACCGCGTCGAGGGCACCGACTTCGATCGCCTCGAGGATGCCGGCGTTGTACGACGGCCAATAGCCGTAGTCGTCGGCCGAGATCACCAGGTACCGGCGCTGTTTCTCCTGCGAGGTCGCCATCAGCCTTCACATGATTGCCTACGAGCCCGGGGTTGAACCTGGCCGATCGGCGGTGCCCGAGGAAGCGGCGGAGGGCCGGCACAAGCTGGTAGTAGCAACAAACGGGACAACCGCGTGTTTGTGGGGCACACGCGGTAGGAGGGACGAATGAGGAAGGCATTGCTGGCAGGTATCGCGGCGCTCGTGGTGGGTCTTGTCGCTGCGCCCTCCGCGCTCGCCTCGAACGCGACGATCACCGGCGACACGATCCGGGTGACGGCGAGCCCCAACGAGGTCAACCGCGTACTGGTCACCTATGCCTCGGGCACCGATCTCTACACGGTCACCGACACGGGCGCCAACATCACCGCCAGCGGGCTCTGCGCGGCGCGTCGACTCCCACAACGTCGAGTGTCCGGGAACGGGTATCAAGACGGTGGATGTCGACGTCGGCCGCGGCGACGACTCGGCCGAGCTGGACCGGATGACGATCCCGGTCGCGGTCGCCGGCAAGCTCAGCGGCAGCAGCGGCAACGACACCCTGATCGGCTCCAACGGCCCCGACGAGATCGAGGGCGACGGCGGCAGGGACCTGATCGACGGCAAGAACGGGGCCGACGACATCGAGGGTGGCAACGGCACCGACATGCTCCTCTACCCGGCGGAGCGCGTCACGGCGCTCTTTGTGACGGTCGGCTCCGGCAACAACAACGACGGAAACGAGCTCGACCAGACCGGCTCCAGGCGGGACACCGTCCACGGCTGACATCGAGTCCGTCACCGGCGCCGCCGGGGGCGACAGCTTGATCGGCGACAGGAGCTCGGAGACGCTGATCGGCGGCGACGGCAACGACCTTCTCGCCGGCCAAGGGGGCGGCGACACACTCTTCGGCCTGCTCGGCGACGACCTGCTCTCCGGGGGCGACGGCGGCGACACCGCGCGCGGGTTCTTCGGCAACGATCGTGTCCTCGGCGGGCCGGGCAACGACCGCCTGGTCGGGGGCGCCGACAACGACTTCGTCCGGGGCAAGAAGGGCGTCGACGTGATGAAGGGGAACACCGGGATCGACTTCATCGGTGCCAAGGACGGGACCCGCGACGTGAAGATCAATTGCGGCCCGGGGCCCAATTCCCAAGAGGCCGCAAAGCGCGACAAGCGGCTCGACCCCCGACCCCGCAGCTGCTGAGGAGGAGCCTCGCGGACCTCGTCACCGTGGTTGCGCTGATCGTCGGCAACCTGGGGCCGGCCAGCTCCACGCGGCGCCGTGCTCAGTCCGAGGCGGAGTAGGCCGCCTGAGCGGCTCAGCCGAGCGCCAGCAGCCGCCAGAACGGATGCTCGCGCGGTGGAATCCGCGGGGGCACCCGGCGGTACTGGCGGTTGCGGGCCCACTCCAGGTAGCCTCGCAGGCGCCGCGCGATCGAGCGGCGGGTGGCGGGGGTCGGCTCGACGACGCTGTGGTCGAGCGCCCAGAGCCAGGCGTTGGCCTCCGATTCCAGCCGCGGCGCCGACCGCCCCGGCCGATCAGGTGGCCGATCTCGTGGAGGGCGATGAAGTAGGAGACCTGGCCGCGGATCGGCGGGACCGAGATCTCCCGCCTGCCGCCACGCCAGCGAATTGCGCGTCCCCGCGCCGAGGAGCCCGCGAGCGCGATCTCGTGCTCGCGACAGAGGTCGGCGATGTGAGCCTCCATCAGCTGCACGCCCCGCCTGCGGCTGGGGGTCTGGGCCTGCCGGAACACGGGCGAGCAGGCTAGCGGGGCGCGCGGCCATACTTGGGTGTATGACCGAATCCGTTCATCTCCGGCTCGCCCTCGCCCAGATCAATCCCACCGTCGGGGACGTCGACGGCAACGCCGAGCTGATCTCGGAGGCGATCGGGCGTGCGCGCGATGCCGGCGCCCAGCTCATCCTCCTGCCCGAGCTCTGCCTCTCGGGGTATCCGCCCGAGGACCTGCTCCTGCGCGGCGACTTTCTCCACGCGGTCCGGGCCTCGCTGGAGACCTTGGCCGGCGAGGTCAGCGGGATCGTCGCGCTGGTCGGGTTCCCGGAGCGCGCCGAGCGCACCAATCATCCGCCCCCCAATCCGATGATCGACCCGTTGGTCCCGCCGGCGCACAACTCGCTGGCGGTGCTCGCCGAGGGCGAGGTCGCCGCGATCTACCGGAAGATCCGGCTGCCCAACTACGGGGTCTTCGACGAGCGCCGCTACTTCGAGCCGGGAGAGGATCCCGCGCTTATCGAGGTGGACGGCGCCCTGGTCGGGCTGACGATCTGTGAGGACATCTGGGTCCCGGGCTACCCGGAGTCCGAGGAGGCCGCTGCCGGCGCCCAGCTGGTCGTCAATGCATCTGCGTCGCCCGTATAACCGCGGCAAGGGCGCGGCGCGCGAGGAGATGGTCGCCGCGCGAGCGCGCGCTCACGGGGCCACCTTCGCCCTCTGCAACGCGGTCGGCGGCCAGGACGAGCTCGTCTTCGACGGCCGCAGCGTGGTCGTTGCCCCGACGGGCGAAACCCTGGCCCGGGCGACGGAGTTCGAGCCCGAGATGCTCGTCGCCGACCTTCTCCTGGCGGCAGCGGTCGAGGGCATCGGCGATGGGAGTTCTTCCACGGTTCCGGTGATCGCCCGCCTCGGGAGCGGCGACGAGGCCAGTCACGAGGGGGAGTCGCGCCTCGCCCCGCCTCTGGAGCGGGAGGAGGACGAGGTCTATGCGGCCCTCACCCTCGGTCTCCGCGACTACGTCGAGAAGAACGGCTTCGAGAGCGGTGGTTATCGCGCTCTCAGGCGGGATCGACTCGGCTCTGGTTGCGCTCCTCGCGGTGGACGCTCTCGGCCCCGATCGGGTGCGCCTGGTGGTCATGCCCTCCCCTCACTCCAGCGAGGGCACGCAGGCCGACGCCCGGACGATCGCCGCCAACCTCGGTGCCGAGCTGATCGAGATCCCGATCGACGAGCCGATGGGCGCGTACGAGCAGGCGCTGAGGGCGAGTTTCGCCGGGACCGAGCCCGGGTTGGCCGAGGAGAACATCCAGGCGCGGATCCGGGGCAACCTGGTGATGGCGCTCTCGAACAAGTTCGGCTGGCTGGTCTTGACAACGGGCAACAAGAGCGAGCTCTCGGTTGGCTACGCGACCCTCTATGGGGACATGGCGGGTGGCTTCGCGGTGATCAAGGACATCTTCAAGCTGCTCGTCTATCGGCTGGTCCGCTGGCGGAACGAGCGCGAGGGGCGCGAGCTCGTCCCCGCCTCGGTGCTCGAGCGCCCCCCCTCGGCTGAGCTCCGCGCCGAGCAGCTCGACGAGGACTCGCTGCCACCGTACGAGACCCTCGACCGGATCCTGGAGGGCTATGTCGAGCGAGACGAGGGAATCGAGGCACTGGTCGCCCAGGGTCTCCCCCGCGATACGGTCGAGGAGGTGATCCGTCTGGTCGACCGAGCCGAGTACAAGCGCCGGCAGGCGCCCCCCGGGATCAGGGTCTCGACCAAGGCGTTCGGCCGCGACCGGAGGCTGCCGATCACCAACCGCTTCGGCTCGATGCGGGCGCTTCCGCGCTAGGGGAATGACGGACAGCCCGACCGAGATCGCGCCGGCGGTGGGCGAGCCGCGGTGCTGGTGATCGCCGCCCGCGAGGACCTTGAGATCGCGGCGCAGGTCAGACGAGTGCTCGCAGCCTGAGCTGCATGGCCGGGCGCGGGCGCGGCGGACCCTCAGTCGCGGCGAGGCCGAACCGCGACCGTCATCCGCACCAGGGCGCAGACGCGGCCCTCGTCGTCGCTCAGCTCGACGTCCCAGACCCAAGTGGTTCGGCCGCGCTGCCTGACTCGGGCGAGGGCGTTGACGTGGCCTTCGGCGATCGGCCGGAGGAAGGTGGTGTTGTTCGCCATCCCAAGGGCGACCTCGTCGTTCTCCCTCACCGCGTCGTAGGTGCCGGCGGAGCAGAGGCTCTCCGCGAGGGCGGCATAGACGCCGCCATGGACGACTCCGAACGGCTGGAGGTGATGGTCCTCGACCTTGATCCGCGCCCTGGCTGCGTCCGGATCGAAGTCGATCCATTCGGTGCCGATGAACTCGGCGAAGCCGCTGGGCGATATCTCCGGCGCACTCACGGGGCGCGGACGATAGTGGTCGAGCAGCCCGCCGACCAGGACTCGCGCTGGGCTCAGCGCGTGGCGGCGGTGGGCGCGGTGTCGCGAACGAACTCGCGGATCGCACGCGACAGTTCGGCCGGCTGATCCTCGGGGATCAAGGTGTAGCTGTCGTCGATCTCGACCAGGCGGCTGTTCGGGAAGAGCGCCGCCAGCCGCCGGCCGTGTTCCGGCGGCATCACGCGGTCCTCGCTGGCCCAGACCACAAGTACCGGGCGCTTGAAGGAGGGAAGCGCCTCGGTCGCGGCCGCGAGGGCGCCGCGGCCGCTGCTCCGCGCGGCGCCGGCGTACTTGGCAAGGTCGCGGCGGATCTCGCGCCGGGCCAGAGGGCGCATCCACTCCCTGAATACCTCGTCGGGGATGCCCCGCTTCGTCATCCGGCCGAAGGCCAGCGGGGACTCGCGGAAGGGACGGATGAGGAGCGTACGGCGGCTGAGGTTGATTCCGCCGGGGAGCTTCGCCGAGAGCCACGCCAACTGCCCCGGCAGCCCAGGCGGGTAGTTGTCGAAGGCCTCGCAGGAGGCCAATACCAGCCGGCCGACCCGTCCGACCAGGCCGTCGGCGATCATCACCTGGGCGCCGCACCAGTCGTTGAAGCAGAGCGTGACGTCGCGCAGGTCCAGCGCATCAATGAACTCGGCGACGATCCGGCCCATGCCGCGCAGCGAGAGGTCGGCGTCCGGGCGCATCGGCCGGCGATGTGCGCCCATCGGCAGGGTCGGTAGCAGGCAGCGATGTTCCCGGCGTAGATCGGGGACGACGTGGCGCCATTGAGCGCCGTCCATCATCAGGCCGTGAAGCAGGATCAGCACCGGGCCCTCCCCACCCGTGTCCTCGTACTCGATCGTTCCGGCGGGGAGCTCGACGTCTGGCATGGTGCCTCCAGGGCCTCGACTTGATAGATCGCTCTAGTAGGAAGCTATTCTATTTCGCGATCAGACGCGAGGAGAGTGAGCGGTGCCAGCAGAAACAAAGGAGAGAATCGTCGGCGCGAGCGCCGAGCTGTTTCGTCGGCAGGGATACGCCGGGACCGGGGTCAAGCAGATCGTCGCGGAGGCGAACGCGCCCTTCGGCTCGCTCTACCACTTCTTCCCCGGCGGAAAGCTGGAGCTCGGCGAGGAGGTGATCCGCTCCTCAGGCGGTCTCTACCTCGAGCTGATCGACGCGTTCTACGAGCCCGAGCCCGACCCGTCCGTAGCCACACGCGCGTTCTTTGCGGCGGCGGCGGAAACCGTTCGGGAGACCGATTACGCCGACGCCTGCCCGATCGCAACGGTGGCGCTGGAGGTCGCGAGCACCAGCGAGCCGCTCCGACAGGCGACCGCCGAGGTGTTCGAGAGCTGGCTGGCCCGGACCGCGCACTACTTCTCTCGGGCGGGTGTCCCAGAAACGAAGTCGCGGGAGCTCGCGGTCTCGGCCTTCGCGCTGCTTGAGGGGGCCTTCGTGCTCAGCCGCGCGACCCGTGATGTCACACCGATTGAGATCGCGGGCGAGACAGCCGCAGCAGCGGTTAGCGCCGCGCTCCAGCCGGAGGAGTAAAGGGGGGCTAAGAGCTGCGTCACTGCCGCGATCGCTGCCCTACGCTTCTCGCCCGTGGCGCTCACCGACGAACAGCGCGCGATGCTGCAGCTTCTGCTCGAGGGCGGACAGGGCTACGCGGACATCGGCTCCCTGCTCGGGATCCCACCCGAGGAGGTGCGATCGCGCGCCCGTGCGGCGCTGGCCGAGATCGGCGGCGCCGACCCCGACGCGCAGGTGCCGATCAGCGACTACCTGCTGGGCCAGGCCGATCCGATCGGCCGTGCGGACGCCGTCCGGCACCTGCAGAGCGACCCCGAGGCCAACGCCCTGGCGGAGCGCCTGGTCGCGCAGCTGCGGCTGCTGGCGCCAAAAGCGCAGCTGCCGGAGATCCCGGCGGCTCGCGGGGGACGGAGAGCGGCGACCCCGCCCCCTCCGGTTCCGCCGGCGGCTCCGGAGGCGCCGTCCGTCACGCCAGGGCCGGCTCCGGCGGCTCCGTCGCCTGGGCCCGGAGGGCCTTCGATCCGCGAGCGGCTCGGCGGCGCCCTCGGCGGCGACGGTCCCTCGCGGCGCCAGTCGCAGATCGCCGTCGGCGTCGGCGCGGGCGCCCTTCTGATCATCGTCGTCGTCCTCGCGGTTTCCGGTGTCTTCGGCGGCAGTGACGACGGCGACGGTGGCGGCACCTCGACGGGGACCACGACCACGGCCTCGAACGAGGACCTGACGATCGTCACGCTGGCCCCGCTCGGCGGCGGTTCGAGCGCCCAGGGCCAGGCCGTGTTCGGGCGGGCGGGCGACCAGCCGGTCCTCCAGATCAACCTAAGCGGCCTGCAGCCGGCGCCCAAGGGAGAGACCTACATCGTCTGGCTCTACAACTCGAACGCGGTCGCCTTCCCGCTCGCGCGCGACCAGGCCAACCAGGAGGGGAACCTGACCGGCGCCGCGCCGGTTCCGCAGGAGATCGTGCCGCTGCTGCCGCAGTTCGGCTGCATCGACGTCTCCCTCGCCTCGTCCCAGGAGACCGCCGCCGCTCTCCAGGACGCGGCCCGGGGCAGGACCCTCCCCCGCCACAGCGGCCAGTCGGTGCTCCGCGGCGAGATCCCCCGCCAGGGAGCCGAGGCCGCCAGCGGCCCCGCCTCCAACTGTGAGGTTGCCGCCCCCCAGGCGGGTGGCGGCGCGGGCGCGGGCGGCCAGCCGACCACCCCGACCCAGTAAGGGGTCAGGTCGGCAGCAGCTTCCCGGGGTTCATCACCTCGGCCGGATCGAGCCGCTCCTTGACCGCGCGCAGGGCCTCGAGGCCGAGCTCGCCGACCTCGGCGCGCATGTAGGGGACGTGGTCGCGGCCGACCGCGTGGTGGTGGGTGATCGTGCCCTCGGTGGCGACGATCGCCTCGGAGGCGGCGGCCTTCGCCGTCCGCCACTGCTCGATCTCGGCGCCGCGCCGGGCGCGGGCGAGGAAGGTGAAGTAGAGCGAGGCCCCGTCGGCGTACGCGTGCGAGAGATGGCAGAAGACGATCGCGGGCCCGCCCAGCGCTTCGCGCAGGGCATTCCTCACCGCCCCGTAGAGCTCGGGCAGGCGGCTCCAGGTGTGAGCCGTCTCCAGGGTCTCCACGAACACGCCGAGGTCGAGCAGCTCGTCGCGGAGATAGGGGCCCTGGTAGCGGGAGCGCTCCCAGGCGCGGCCGGCGGACTTGCCCAGCGGCACCGCTCCGCCGTGGCGAAGGCGGCGCCTGGCGAGCGAGCGCCGGCGCCGAACCGACCGGGGCTCCCCCTCCCAGCCGCAGATCATCAGGGAGCCACCGCTGCGGCGGCGAAGGGCGAGGTAGGCGTCCAGCGCCCGTTTCTGGAGGCCCTCGGTCCCCGAAATCGACAGCGAGATCCGGGTCTCCTCCTCGTCGGAGAGCCGGAGGACGTCGGGGGCCTCGTGGCTCTGGGCGAGGTCGCGGATGATCTCGCAGCCTCCGGCGAAGTCGGGCGCGATCCAGCCCTCGTAGAGGCGCTGCTTCGGCGCCGGGCGGACCCGGCAGCTGACCTCGGTGATCACCCCGAGGGTGCCCTCGGAGCCGAGCACCAGCTGGCGCAGGGAGGGACCGGCGGCCGTGTGCGGGATCGCCAGGGTGCGGAGCACGCCGGCCGGTGCGGTCAGCTCGATCGCGGTGACCAGCTCGTCGAAGCGCCCGTAGCCGCTGGAGGCCTGGCCGGCCGACCGGGTGGCGGCGAATCCGCCGATCGTCGCCTGCTCGAAGGATTGCGGGAAGTGTCCGAGCGTCACCCCGAGCCCGGCCAGCGCCGCCTCGGCATCCGGCCCGCGCAGGCCGGGACCGAGCCGCGCGGTCAGCGAGCGACGGTCGAGGTCCACCTCCCTCAGCGAGCTGAGGTCAAGCGCGACCACCGCCCGGTGGGTGCCGCGCTCGGGATCGACTCCGCCAACCACGCTGGTGCCGCCGCCGAAGGGGACCACCGCGACGTCCGAGGACGCGGATGCCTCGAGCACGGCCCCGACCCGGCCCGCGTCGGCGGGGACCAGCACGGCGTCCGGAGCAGCCTCCAGCTTCCCGCTCCGCAGTCGCACCAGGTCGGGATAGCCGCGTCCGGCGGAGCGGCGAAGGCGCTCCTCGGCGTCGGTGAGCACGTTCGCCTCCCCGGTCGCGGCGCGGACCGCCTCCGGCACTGGCCGGGGCTCGGGCAGCTCCACCGCGGCAAGCTCGACGTGTTCGGTGGCATCGCCGGCCTCCACTCCGAGCTCGTTCCGGAGCATGCCGACCGCGGAGTCGGGCAGCTCGAGGCGGTATCCCGGGTCGCCCCAGCCCCACCACTTCATCCCGGCGCTCAGCTCGTCGCCTCCGCTGGGCCGGGATCGCCTGCCACCCGCTCCAGGCCGGCGAGCGCGTCGTTGAGGGTGCGCCCGGTGGCCCGCCTCATCATCAGCGAGCCGAGCCGGGAGAGGCCCTTGAGCCGCTGCTCGCTGACCACGGTGACCTCGGTCTCGGCGTCGGCCGGCTCAAGCCTGATCTCGGTGCGGGCGCTGCGGAGGATGCCCTCGAACGGCGTCCCGTCGAGTAGCTGCTCGAAGGCGTAGCGCTGATCGCGGGCGGCGGTGACGCAGCGGTAGTCGGCTCGAATCCCCCGGCCGTCGCGCGTCTCCAGCACCTGTGTCCAGCGGCGGCCTTCGGGGTCGCGACCGGCGACGTTCTCGACCCGGGTCGTCCGCGGCCACCAACGGGGCAGGTGATATGGGTCCGAGATCACCGACCAGAGCGCCCCCGCGGGCGCGGCGATGCGGCGCCTGCGGACGACCCGTGGCACCGGATGCGGAGAGCTACTCCTCGCCCGTCAGCTTGCGCAGGTCGCGCACCAGCAGCAGGTGGGTGAGGTTGTTGCAGGTAGAGGCGAGGCTCTCCAGGTTGTCGATCGCCTCCCGCCGGCGATTGTGGTTGCTCGATCGCAGCGCCGGTCCCACCACCGCCTCGAGCAGGGCGGCTTCGCGGTCGGCCGCGGTTCGCAACACCCTCAGGTTGCGTCCGCCAACCCCGAAGCGGGCGAGCTCGGCGCAGGCCCTGACGATCTCGCTATCGGTTTCGTCGTAGTGCTTGTGGCGGTCGATCATCTTCGGCTGCACGATCCGCCACTCCTCGAGCTCGGCGATCAGCTCGGGGCCCACCCCGGTCTGCTCGACCAGCTCCTCGAGCTCCACCAGCTCTCCCTTGCCCGCCTCGACGCTGGCCGCGCGCCGGATCGCGGCGGCGGTACCGCGGGCGCTCTCCTCTCGCGCGCCCGAGGCGAGCTCCTGGCGAATCACCCGCAGGGGCAGGAACTCGTCTCGCTGCAGTCGCAGGATCGTTCGCAGGCGCTCGACGTCGGCCTGGCTGTAGAGGCGGTAGCCGCCCGGTGTCCGGCGCGGCGAGAGAAGCTTCTGGTCCTCGAGGTAGCGGATCTTCGAGATCGAGACGTCCTCGAACTCGCTCCCCAGGATCTTGGCGACGGCGCCGATCGTCAGCGCCTTTCGATTCGCGCTGGGGCTTCGCGCGGCGACCCGATCAGTATTTGCCGAGGCTTCCATCGATCACTTCTCCAGGTAGCTGAGCTTGTACTTGCCGATCTGGATCTCGTCGCCGTCGTCGAGCTTGTGAGACTCGATCCGCCGGCGGTTGACGTAGGTGCCGTTGAGCGATCCGAGGTCGTCGATGTAGAGGCCGTCCTTGCGGCGCACGAGCAGGGCGTGGTTGCGGGAGACGGTGACGTCGTCGAGGAAGACGCCGGCGTCCGGGGTGCGCCCGATCGAGACGCGCTCGTCGTTGAGGGTGAAGCTCTCCCCCGCGCGGCCGCCGCCCGAGCGAATCACCAACGCGGCCCCGTGCTGGTCGACGACCTCGTCGATGTCGACGGGGCGCATCTCGCCGCCCTCGTCGACCACGTAGGTCATCGTCGTCGGCTCGTCCTGCCCGTCCGGGCGAGAGAGGTAGGCGCCGCACTTCTGACAGTAGTTGGCGCCCTCGGCGTTGACGAACCCGCACTCGGGGCAGTGAATGGCCATGCGCCCTCGACTCAGGTGGGGGGCTTGGTCTTGGATTCGCCGCGGGCGCTGAGGATCTCGCTGAGGCGTTCGACGTCGTCCTTGATCAACGTCTCGCCCTCGGGCCGGTTATCGCGAAGCCGGTTGACGAGCTCCGCCCGGAGGATGTCGATCTGACCGTGCAGGATGCGCCCCCGGTAGGAGACTTCCTGCTCCTCGGCTGTCAGCTTGTCGATCAGCTCCTTGAGCTCTTCGTCGCTCATCGAGCCGATGTCGGGAAAGGTTTCCTCCTCCACGGGGTCTCCTAGCTGGTCGGGTGTCGGCGCCCGATTATAGGTCCGGCGGACCGACCTCAACCGTGGGTTGAAGGTTGGTCTTCATGTTGCAGCCAATTCCCGCAGTCCGGTGCGAATGTAGCTCGCGGTACCGATAACAGCCAGCACCACCCCACCGATCAGCATCACGTCCCAGGCGACGCTCTCCACAACCATCGCCAAGAAGATCGAGCCCATGATCGGGAAGACGGCGATCCGGCCGAACCAGTTGATCTCGAGCGCCTGCCCGCGTCGCAAATAGACCTGGGCGAGGATCAGGGTGATCACCTCGCGCGCCGCCAGGATCGCCAGAGCCCACCTCGGAAGCAGCTCGAAGTGCCAGCAGACCACCGCCCCGGAGAGAATCGTCAGCCGGTCGACGACCGGGTCGAGCAGCGCCCCCATCCGGCTGTACTGGCCCGTCGCCCTGGCGAGAAAACCATCGAGATAGTCGCCCAACGAGATCGCCAGGTAGATCGCCGCGGCGGTGGCGTCGCGACCGTCGCCGGAGGAGAGGGCGATTGAGAGGAAGACCGGCAGCCCCGCCAGCCGGATATAGCCGACCAGGTTCGGGAGAGTCCACGGCCGCAGCGGCTGCCCCGGCCGGGTCTGCCGCGGCGCCGGACCCGAGCGGTCGAGACCGAACAGCCGGCGAAAGCCCTTCCGCCGGCGTCCCAGCAGAGCCACTAGTCCAGTCCCTCGAGCAGCGAAGCCACCTCGGCTGCGGCGCCGTCGGCGCTCACCCGGCGCTCCTCGCCGCCGGCGCGGGACTGGGTCTCCACCTGACCCTCGGCGAGCGACTTTCGCCCCGCCACCACCCGCAGCGGGCAACCGAGCAGCTCCGAGTCGGTGAGCTTCTCGCCCGGCCCGGCATCGCGGTCGTCGTAGAGCACCTCGAGCCGCTCGCCGATGAGCTCCTCGTAGATCCGGTCAGCGACCTCGCGCTCGGGCTCCCCGGCCTTCGCCAGGGAGACGAGGTGAACCTGCCAGGGGGCGATCGACCGCGGCCAGACGATCCCGCGCTCGTCGGCGCGCTGCTCGATCGCCGCGGCGATGATCCGCGCCGGGCCGATCCCGTAGCTCCCCATCACGATCGGCCGCTCCTTGCCGGACTCGTCCAGGTAGTTGGCGCCGAGCGGCTCCGAGTAGCGGGTCCCGAGCTTGAAGATGTTCCCGACCTCGATCGCGGGCACGATCTCGATCGGGTCGCCGCCTGGCGAGCGATCTCCCGCCTCGACCACGCGGACATCGACCTTCTGGCCCTCGAAGTCGCGCCCGGGGCGAACCCCCCGGAGGTGGGCGTCGGGCTCGTTCGCGCCGCAAACGAAGGAATCGCCCTCGATCGCCTCGTCGACCAGCACCGGCATCTCCGCTCCGACCGGGCCGACGAACCCCGCCGGGCCGAGCTTCTCCGCGATCTCCTCGGGCTGGGCGGGCCGGAAGTCGGCGCCGAGGGTGTTCCGGAGCTTGATCTCATTCAGGCGGTGATCGCCGCGCACGAGCACGAGCACCATCCCCCGGCCCTCCACGACCACCGGCATCGCCTTCAGCAGCGCCCCCGGGGCCACCCCTAGGGCCCCCGAGACCTCCTCCACCGTGGTCAGGCCCGGTGTCTCGACCTTCTCGGGGGCCTCCAGCGGTTCGGGCAGCTCGACCGGCTGCGGCTCGGCCGAGGCGATCTCGACGTTCGCCGCGTAGCCGGGCGCCAGCGCCACCTCGTTCTCGCCCGCCGCGCACGGCGCCATGTATTCGTGGGCGCCGGAGCCGCCCATCATCCCGACGTCGGAGGCGACCCGGTGCCACTCGAGCCCGCAGCGATCGAATATCCGGTCGTAGGCCTCGATCTGGAGCGCGTAGCTGCGGTCGAGCCCCTCTTCGTCGCGGTCGAAGCTGTAGGCGTCCTTCATCACGAACTCACGGGTGCGGAGGACGCCGGCGCGGGGCCGCGGCTCGTCGCGCTCCTTGGTCTGCAGCTGGTAGAGGATCAGGGGGAGGTCGCGGTAGGAGCGCACCTCGTGGGCAATGTGCCAGGTGAGCGGCTCCTCGTGGGTCATCCCCAAGACGAGCTCGGATCCCTTCCGGTCCTCGAGCTTGAACAGCTCCTCGATCTCGTAGCGGCCGGTCCGCTTCCAGAGCTCGGCCGGCTGCAGCACCGGCAGCGAGAGCTCCTGGGCGCCGATCGCGTCCATCTCCTCGCGGATGATCTGCTCGACCTTGCGGTGCACGCGCCACCCCGCCGGCAGATAGGTCCACATCCCCGCCCCCAGCTGGCGCACCAACCCAGCCCGGACCATCAGCCGGTGCGAGGTCGACTCCGCATCGGCGGGGTCCTCCTTCAGGGTCGGCAGAAAGGTCTCGCTGAGCCGCGACATGGGCCGCGAGCCTACCTGCGGCTCGCGCTCAGGTGCGGGTGAAGCGGCGGCCGGCCACCGGCGAGGCTTCCTCGTCGAGGGCGGGGCGCTTGACCGGCTTCAGGTAGGGCTCGCCCTCCTCCAGGTCGGGGCCGCCGTCGTCATCCCGCAGCACACGCTCCGACTCGGTGGGCGTCTCGGCCTTCTCCATCTGGGCGATCCGCTCGGGAGTGAGCTCGTCGGCGTTCTCCTCCTCGATCTTCGCCAGCCAGTCGGCGCCCTCCCGCGCCTTCTCCTCCTCGACGTGGACCGAGCCGCGGTCGAGGGTCTTGTCGATCTCGGCGAAGAGCGCGTCGACCAGCTCGGCCTGCGGCACCTTCCGCAACGGCTTGCCGTGGGCGAAGATCAGGCCCTCGTCCTTGGCGCCGGTGATCCCGAAGTCCGCGTGCGAGGCTTCGCCGATTCCGTTGACGGCGCAGCCGAGCACCGCCACCTCGACCGGCTCGGTGTAGGCCTCGAGGCGCTGCTCGATCTCGGCGACGACCGAGTCCATGTCGAACTGGAGCCGGCCGCAGGTCGGGCAGGCGATCAGCACCGGGCCGCGCTCGCGGAGCTTCAGCGCCTTCAGGATCTCCCAGGCGACCTTCACCTCTTCCTCGGCGTGGAAGGTCGAGAGGCTGATCCGGATCGTGTCCCCCACCCCGTCGGCGAGCAAGGTGCCCAGACCAACGGAGGACTTCAGCGAACCCGACCACTTGGTGCCGGCCTCGGTAATCCCGAGGTGGATCGGGTAGGGGATCCGCTCGGCGAGCAGCCGGTTGGAGGCGATCGTGTTGGGGACGCTGGTCGACTTGATCGAGACCTTGAAGTTCTCGAAATCGAGCGACTCCATGAGCTCGACGAACTCGGCCGCGGCCTGGACCAACGCCTCGACGGGGTTGTCCGCCTCGAGCTCGTGGAGGTGCTTCGGCAGGGAGCCGGAGTTGACGCCGATCCGCATCGGCACCTTCGCGGCGGTCGCCTTCCTCGCCACCTCCGCGACCTTCTCGGGGCCGCCGATGTTGCCGGGGTTGAGCCGGATGCAGTCGGCGCCGGCGTCGATCGCCTTCAGCGCCAGGGTGTGGTTGAAGTGGATGTCGGCGATCACCGGGATCGGCGACCGCTTGACGATCGTCTTCAGCGCCTCGACGTCCTTGTCGCGTGGCACGGCAACCCGGACCAGGTCGGCGCCCGCCTCGGCCACCGTGTTGACTTGCTCCATCGTCGCCTCGAGGTTGGCCGTCTCCGTCTTGCACATCGTCTGCACGGCGACGGGGGCGCCGCCCCCGATCGGGACATCGCGCACGAAGATCTGGCGCTTCGAGGCCACGGACACAGGGTACCCGCGGCCCTTTGCCGCGTTTCACAATCGCGTGAACTCCAACGAGCGCGGCATATTGCCCATGCCAGAGCGATTTGCGAGCCCGCGCTGGACGGGCGGGGCTCAGCCCGAGTAGAGGGCCTCGATCTCCTCGGCGTACTTCTCGTCGATCGGCTTCCGCTTCAGCTTCATCGTCGGGGTCAGCTCGTCACCGCCCGGTTGCCAATCGCTGTCCAGGATCGTGAACTTCTTGACCTGCTCGACTCGGGCCATCTTCGAGTTCGCCTCGTCGACGGCGGCCTGAATCGCCTCTGCGACCTTCTCCTCGCCGGCTAGATTCTCAATCGACTCGCCCTTGAGGTCGTTCTTCTTCGCCCAGACGGGAGCGTAGTCAGGATCGAGCACGATCAGCGCCACGTTGTAGGGCCGCTTGTCGCCGATTGCGACCGCCTGGCCGATCAGGGGGCTGGCGGTCTTCAGATGGGACTCGATGTTTGCCGGCGACATGTTCTTGCCCGCGGCGCTGATGATCAGCTCCTTCTTGCGGTCGACGATCCTCAGGTAGCCGTCCTCGTCGAGCTCGCCGATGTCGCCCGTCAGCAGCCAGCCGTCCTCGGTGAAGGTCTCGGCGTTCTTCTCGGGCATGTTGCGGTAGCCGGGCATCACCGAGTCCGCCTTGACCTCGACCTCGCCGTCCTCGGCGAGCCTCACCTGGGCGCCGGGTACCGGCGGCCCGACGGTCCCGATCTTCACCTTGTCAGGCGGGTTGCAGGTGACGACGCCGCAGGTTTCGGACATGCCCCAGAGCTCGCCGATGGGGACGCCGATCGCGTGGAAGAACTCGAGCACCTCGACCGGCGTCGGGGCCGCTCCAACGTTGATTGCCACCAGCTCGTCGAAGCCGAGCTTGGAGCGCAGCGGCGAGAACAGCTGCTCATCGGCCGCGGCGACGCCGGCAGCAAGCTCCTCGGGGACATCCTCGCCGGACTGCTCGAGGCGTACCTTCTGGATCGCGGCAGCGACGCCCTTCTGCGCGGCCTCGCGCTGCTCGTCGGGGAGCTTGGCGAAGCTGGCCTCGATTCCTGCCTTGAGCTTCTCGTAGATGCGCGGGACGGCAAAGAACCAGGTCGGTCGAACCGCCGCCAGCGAATCGGCGATCTTGCGCGGGTCCGGACAGATCGTCACCGAGACTCCGCGGGTGCACGGCAGGTAGTAGTGCGCACCGCGCTCGGCGATGTGCGCGGCGGGCAGCCACGAGATCACTTTGGCGCCGCGATCGGGGAAGTCGACGATCTCCTCGACCCCCTTCGTCAGGGTCATCAGGTTCCGGTGAGTCAGCTGCACGCCCTTCGGCGGACCGGTCGTTCCCGACGTGTAGATCAGCGTCAGGAGGTCGTCGAGCTGGATCTCGTCGACGACATTGGCCGGGTCGAAATCCGGGTCCATCCGCTCGATCTCGGCGAGAGTGTGGTCACCTCCGTCGCCGTCCACCATGATCACGTGCTCGAGGTTCGGCAGCTTCTCGCGGGCCTCGTTGAACTGCTCGAGGAACATCGCCTCGATGATCGCCACCCTGCTGCCGGCGTCGGAGGCGACGTACTCGATCTGTTCGGGCGAGGAGGTCTGGTAGATCGAGAAGGGCACGCCGCCGAGCGCGACGGCCGCCAGGTCGCAGGGGATGAACTCGGGGCGATTGTTGAGCATCAGAGCAACGGTGTCGCCCTTCTTCACGCCCAGCTTGGCGAGGCCGCCCGCGATCCGGTGGACGCGGTCGCGGAGGTCATTCCAGCTGATCGAATACGAGTCGTCCTCGGTCCGGATCGCTACGTCGTCACCCAGCCGGTCCACCTGGGCATAGAACGCCTTGACCAGGTTTTGCGCAGGCGGATCTCCCAGCTCACCGCCGCTCGCGTAGCGCTCAGAAGTCGTGACTTCCATCCCTCTCCTCCTCGCCTGAGTGACGCGACTGAAAGCTACCGCAGGCGGGACCCGGAATCGGCGGCCGCGGGAGCCTCGGGCCCGGCTCGCCTCTCGCCGTCGGCTGAGCGCGACCGCAGTCTGCTGGGATATCGGTACCGATCGATTCCGACGAAGGGAGCTTCTGATGCCAACCAGGTCAGCGGAGGCCGAGTGGAAGGGCGACCTTCCGGGCGGTAAGGGCACGATGTCGTTCGGCAGCGGCGCCTTCGAGGGGCAGTACTCGTACAAGTCCCGCTTCGAGGAGGGCGAGGGCACCAACCCCGAGGAGCTGATCGCGGCCGCGCACGCCGGCTGCTTCTCGATGCAGCTCGCCGCCGTCCTCAGCCGGGCCGGGCACGAGCCTGATTCGGTGAACAGCACCGCTCGGGTCTCGCTCGAATCCGACGATGGTGGGTTCTCGATCAAGCGCAGCAAGCTCTCCACCGAGGTGACGGTCAGCGGGCTCGACGACGACGAGTTCCAAAAGTACGCTGACGAGGCGAAGCGCACCTGCCCGGTCTCCCGAGCACTGGGTGCGATCGAGATTGAGCTGGAGGCGCAGCTGGCCTGACCTCGCTGTCCGGACCGCTGGGTCTGGCTATGGCCAGCGGCCAGGGCTTGATACCCGGCGCTCCTTCACTATCTCGATCGGAGCGCTCAGGTTGCCTGGAAAGATCACCACGTTCTCGGCGCGGGCCGCCACGGAGGGGACCACCATGGCCTCGACCCCGAGGCGCATCGCAGCCCGCCCAACCCGTTGCGTTTGGCGCCGGGAGACCAGGACCGACAGTGGGACCTCGATTCCGAGGGCTCGGAGGAGCTCCGAATCGAGGAGCTCGATCACCTCGGCCTCGACTGCGATCTGCGCTACCCGAACTGGGTAGATCGCCGCTTCGGGGTCCCCCTGAAGCTCGGCCATACGGGTCAGCTCAGCTCGTACCGTCGCCGGCTCGAAGCTGAGATATAGGGCGTCGGTGCCGGGTGGATGCCAGCGCCCACCATGGATGCGGGCGCCACGGGTGGAGAGGACGTCGAACGGCTCCCGGGCCCCACGCCACAACCGGAGAGAGGACCGGCGCGGCTTCAGTGATGAGAGGCGCTCGCTGAGCTGTCTAGAGGTAGACACCCTCGCCGAGCGCAACCAGCAGCCCCAGGACCTCGCGGGTCCGACCGTCGGCGATCAGATCGGCGGCCGAGCGGAAGTCGAGCTCGGGATTGGGGCGCTCGATCCAGGAGCTCGCGCTGCCGCCGGGAAACGCCTTCGAGTACTCCTCGAGTACGGCGGAAATCTCTGCGAGCCGCCGACGCGCTGCGCCGCGGGGTTCTGTCTCCCCCGCGAGCCAGCGCCTCGCCGTCCGTTCGGACCGCCCAGCAAGTCGCGCCAACTGATCGGGGGGGATCCTCGCCTCGACGATCGTCTTCAGCTCAGCCGATGGTGCCGCTACCGGGGACATGGGCCCAGTCTAGCAATGTCAGGAAACTGACGCCAGATTCCGGACAGAATGCGAGGACCCCTATCTGGGATTGAGGGCGTCGTTGCCGAGGTTGCTGATGTCGTTGCTCAGCCCGATCGCGAATAACACCAGCACGAGCAGGAACCCGAAGGCGCTGGCGCTCTCGATCACCCGGAACGGGACGCGCTCGCCGCGGACCTTCTCGACCAGGCTCCAGAAGATGTGGCCGCCGTCGAGGGGAAGGAAGGGGAACAGGTTGATGATCCCGAGTGAGAGGCTGATCACGGCGAGCACGAGCAGGGCATCACGCCAGTCGAAGCCGATCGCCTCGTTCAATGCCCGGGAGCCACCCACCGGGCCGGAGAGCTGCTCTCGCTGTTCCGGCAGGAAGATCCGGCTGATCGTCGAGACGGTTTCCCTGGTGATGAACCAGATGCGGTCGGCGGCGAAGTTGGCGGCCTCCGGCACCGAGTAGTTCGCGGACTCGACCTTGGCCGGGCCGAAGACGACACCGAGCAGGCTTCGCTTTGCCCCGGCGTTGTATTCCGGGGTGACGGTGACCGGTACCTGCTCACCGCCCCGGTCGACCACGAGCTGGACGGGTGTGGTTGCCGTGCAGCCATCCGCCTGCTCGCCGGCGCACTTGTGGGTGTCGACCAGGTCCCTGAAGCGAGTGATCCGTTCCTCGAACTCGAGATTTGAAGCCGGGACCCCGTCGACCGAGACGATCCGGTCGCCGGGCTGAAGCTTGCCGGCAGCCGGGCTGTCGTCCTGCACCTGGTCGATCTCCACCCCCGAGCCGACCGCCCGCTCGACCGTGAACGCGAGGGCGAACAGGATCAGGAATGCGATCAGGATGTTCATCACGGGCCCGGCGGCGATCACGACGATCCGCTTCCAGACCGGTTGGTTGTAGTAAGCGCGCTCTCGGAGCTCGGGAGGCAGCGGTTCGCCCGGTTGGCTCACGCCCGAACCCGCCTCCTGGTCCGCCGACTCGACCCTCTCCAGCAGGCCCGGCTGCCTCGCCGGCTCCGACGATTCCCGGGGCTCGAGCTCCTCCGGGTTCATCCCGGTGATCTTCACGAAGCCCCCAAGCGGGATCGCGCCGATCCCGTACTCGGTCTCGCCGCGCTTGACGCTCCACAGCTTCGGCGGGAAGAAGAGGAAGAAGCGCTCCACCCGCATCCCGGTCCACTTGGCGACGAGGAAGTGACCGAACTCGTGGAGGATGATCAGCGCCGCGAAACCGGCGATCGTGAGGACCCAGGTCACGCGACCGCCAGCTCCTCCACCAGCCCTTCGGCGTGCCGGCGCGCCGCCTCGTCGGTCTCGAACAGCTCCTCGAAATGCCGCATCGGGCCGACCGGAACCGCGTCGAGGCAGCGGTCGATCACCTCGGGAATCTCGGTGAAGGCGATCCGCCCGCCGAGGAACGCGGCGACGGCGACCTCGTCGGCGGCGTTCAGCACGCACGGCGCGGTCCCCCCCACCGCCCCTGCCTCGCGGGCGAGGCGGAGGCAGGCGAAGGTCTCGGGGTCGGGCGCCTCGAAGCTGAGCTCGCCGACGCTCGCCAGGTCGAGCATCGGCACCGCGGTGTCGGCGCGCTCGGGCAGGTGGAGGGCGTAGGAGATCGGTACCCGCATGTCGGGATAGCCCAGGTGGGCGAGCGAGGCGCCGTCGTTGAGGTGGACGAGCGAGTGGACGATCGACTGCGGGTGGACGAGCACGTCGATCCGCTCGTAGGGCACCCCGAAGAGATGGTGGGCCTCGATCATCTCGAAGCCCTTGTTGATCAGGGTGGCGGAGTCGATCGTGATCCGGCCGCCCATCTCCCAGGTGGGATGCGCGAGCGCCTCCTCCGGGGTCACCTCGGAGAGATCTGGCGGCCGCGGAAGGGCCCGCCGGAAGCGGTCAGCACCAGCCGCTCGACCGTTCCCGGTGGCTCCGCGCCGATCAGCTGATAGAGGGCCGAGTGCTCGGAGTCGACCGGGATGATCCGGGCGTCCCTCGCCTCCGCGAGCGCGGTGACCAGCTCGCCGCCGACCACGAGCGACTCCTTGTTGGCGAGCGCCAGGTCGATCCCCTCGGTGAGCGCGACGATCGTCGGGCCGAGGCCGGCTGCCCCGACGATCGCGTTCAGGACCAGGTCGGCGCCGGACTTGTCGATCAGGGTGCGGATCCCCTCCTCGCCGGGCAGCACCTGCCCGTCCCAGGCGTCGCGGGCACGCTCGGCCGCGTCTGACGTCGGCGAGGGCGACCGCGGGGGCGCCGTGCCGGCGCGCCTGCTCGAGCACCTGCTCCCAGCTGGAGCCGGCGGAGAGGCCCGCCACGCCCAGCTCCTCGCTGGCGGCGATCACCTCCAGCGCCTGGGTGCCGATCGAGCCGGTCGATCCGAGTATCAGCACTCGCTTCACGGGCCGCCCAGTCTAGGGAGGCGCCTCAGCCCCGGTTAAGGCCTGCCCGAGCCGGCATGGGAACGCAAACGGGAGGCCCGTGGGCCTCCCGTTTGGCTCGATCGCTTCTCAGCTCCGGTTCAGCGAACGGTGATCGCAGAGAGCTGGAACTGCTGGACCTTCAGGTCGCCGCGCCCGTCTCGTTGCAGGCCACCGAGAAGGTGTGCTCGCCGCCGAGCGGCGTGGTGACGATGTTGATCCCGGCACCCGTCGCCGTGGTTGGCGCCGTGGGTAGTGGCTCTCGACCCTGATCGTGGTTCCGTTGATCGGGTTGTTGTCCGCCTCGAGGCGACAGTCGCCGCGGGCGGCGCCACCGGCGGCGTCGAAGATGCCGTCGAAGACCAGCATCAGCGGCGGGGGAACGCCGTCGAGACCGTCGGTCGAGACCGAGGTGCAGTCGGTGAACGTCCCGGCGCTGGTCGGATCGCACGGCGTCGGTGCCCGGCGTTCGCGTTGGTCTGCTGATCGGCAGCACCTTCAGGCGGGCGTCCTTATCGAGGCCCTTGTACGGGATCTTCTTGCTGGCTGCGTACGCACCGCCGCCGAGGGCGAGCACCAGGGCCAAAATCCCGATGATCACCCCTGCGGAGGGCCGTCGCTTAAAAAGCTTCCTCATCGAATCCACTCCCTTCGTAGTTCGTGAGCATCTCCTCAGACAACAGGCTGAGGCCGAGAAGTTGCGCGAATCGGCAGGATGCAGGCGTGGCGTCACGTAGGCGGAGGAAAAAGAAGCAGGATCCGGCTGGCGCCCAGGGCCTGGTGGAGGCGGCGAGGCGCACCGACGCCAACCCGCAGCTGGTCGCCGCGGCGAAGTTCATCCGGGGGCTGCTCCCAGGCGACGATCCCCAGAAGTCACGACTGCCGCTGCCGATGCAGCGCCTGGTGACCGAGCTCGAGCCCGACCGCGAGAGCACCATGCATCAGGTCGGGATCGGCGCCCTGCAGGCCTGGCAGGCGCTCTCGGAGGCGCAGCGGCGCGGGCGCGGTGAGGCCGATGTCGCGATTCTCTTCACCGATCTGGTCGGGTTCTCGGACTGGGCTCTGCAGGCGGGCGACGACGCTTCGCTCGAGCTCCTCCGCCAGGTCGGCGACGCCGAGCAACGGGCGGTCTCCGACAACGGCGGCGCGGTGGTCAAGCGGCTGGGCGATGGCTCGATGGCCGTCTTCAGCCGCGCCGAGCAGGCGGTTGGCGCGGCGCTCGAGGCCCAGGAGGGGGCCGGCGGGATTGAGGTCGAGGGCTATGCGCCCTCGCTGCGCGCCGGCGTCCACCAGGGCCGCCCGCAGAAGGTCAAGGGCGACTTCCTCGGGATCGACGTCAACATCGCCGCCCGGGTCGGCGACGCCGCCAAAGGCGGCGAGGTGCTCGTCTCCGGCGCCGCCCGCAAGGAGCTCGACGCCGCTGCCTTCAGATTCGGCCGTTCGCGGCCGCTCGAGGCGCCGGGCGCCCCGGCGGACCTCACGGTCTCCGCGGTGAAGGCAAAGCGCAAGCGTCAATAGACGAAGGCGACCGCCAGGTAGTACCCCGCGACGACCGTGAAGATGACGGCGTCGAGCCGGTCGATCACGCCCCCGTGCGGACCGAAGAGGCCCCCGGTGTCTTTTACTTGGAGATCGCGCTTGATCAGGGAGGCGAAGAGATCGCCGATCGGTGCGATCACGGCGATGCACATCCCCATCAGCAGGGCGTCGATCCCCGGCAGCCAGTCCTGATAGAGGCCGGCGAACCAGAAGCCCATCGTCGCACCGAGGAAACCACCCGCGAGGCCTTCGAGGGTCTTGTTGGGCGAGATCCGTGGGGTGATCTTGCGGCTGCCGAAAAGGCGCCCGGCACCGTAGGCGGCGGTATCGCCGACGAAGGTGGCGACGAGGACATCGATCAGGAGAGCGCCGCCGTGGGTCGGCAGGTCGCGCAGCAGCACCGCGTGGGAGAAGCCGAGGCCGAGCCAGGCGACCCCGAGCGTGGTGACCGCGATCGAGATCGTGATCTGATCGTGGGACTGGCGGGCGGCGGCGAAGGCGAAGGTCGCCGGGAAGAGCGCCGCGAAGACCAGCAGGATCTGGAAGGAGCCGCCGTAGTGGGCGGCGATCACCATTCCGGCGACCACGGCGTAAGCAGGCAGCATGATCGGCCGCGCCCCGGCGGCCATCCGGAAGAACTCGCGCAGCCCGAGCACCCCGAAGGCGATCATCGAGAGGGCGAACACCTCGCCCCCGATGCCGACGATCGCGATCGCGAAGATCACCCAGGGGATCGCCACCACCACGCGAGAGGTGGTCTCCGACATCTGGGGCAGGAAGCGGCGCAGGCCTCGGCCGCGCTCTTCAGGCTGTTGCTGCGCCTCCTCGACCGGCTCGTCGAGGATTTCGTCGGGATCAGGCAGCAGCCGCTCCTCCGGTTCCGGGTCGCGGCGCCGGCGACCGAACCGAAACGACGGGGGATCGAGGTCGTCCGTCACCTTGCTCCGAAGCGCCGCTGGCGCTCGTCGTAGGTTCGCAGCGCGGCCTCGAAGGCCTCGCGACTGAAGTCGGGCCAGAGCTCTTCCCTGAAGACGAGCTCAGAGTAAGCGCACTGCCAGAGCAGGTAGTTGGAGAGGCGCTGCTCGCCGCTGGTCCGGATCAGCAGGTCGGGATCGTGCATCTCGGGGGCGTAGAGCCCGCGGCGGAAGTCGTCCTCGTCGCCGCCGTGGAATCCGCGAGCGGCATCCATGATCTCGGCCCGGCCGCCGTAGTTGAAGGCCACAAACAGGGTGATTCGCTCGTTTTCGGCAGTCTCCCGCTCGGCCCAGTCCATCCGCTCGGTCAGCTCGGGGCCGACGCCCTCGCGGCGGCCGATGAAGCGCATCCGCACCCCTTCCTCCTTCAGCTCCGGGGTCTCCCGGTCGATCCGCTCCCCAAGCATCGCCATCAGACCCTCCACCTCCTCCTGCGGGCGGGTCCAGTTCTCGGTCGAGAACGAATACACGGTGAGCTCCTCAATCCCGAGCTCGACCGAGTCCCGCAGGCGCTCTCTCACGGTGTCGGCGCCGGCGCGGTGCCCCTCGAGCACCGGGAGGCCGCGCTGCTGGGCCCAGCGACCGTTCCCATCGGTGATGATCGCCACGTATTTGGCGCTCACGCGAGACGCCGCCTAGACCTTCAGGATCTCTTCTTCTTTGCCCTTGAGAAGCTCGTCGATCTCGCCGATCGAGTCGTCGGTCGCCTTCTGCAGCTCGGTCTCGGCGCGATGCTCTTCGTCGGATCCCGCGTCGCCTTCCTTCTTCAGGTCGCGTAGATCGTGCATGACGTCGCGGCGAATGTTGCGCACCGCGACGCGGCCCTCCTCGGCGACCCCGTGGACGACCTTGACCAGCTCCTTTCGGCGCTCCTCGGTGAGCTCGGGGATCTGGAGGCGGATCACGTTGCCGTCGTTGGACGGCGTCAAGCCGAGGTCCGACTCCATCACCGCCTTCTCGATCGCGGAGATCGAAGACTTGTCGTAGGGCGTCACGGTGAGCAGCCGGGCGTCGGTCGCCGCCACCTGCGCCAGCTGCTGCAGCGGTGTCTCCTCGCCGTAGTAGTCGACGTTGAGGCGATCGAGCAGGTGGGGAGAGGCACGCCCGGTGCGGACCGTGGCCAGCTCGTT
This sequence comes from uncultured Solirubrobacterales bacterium, assembly GCA_963818205.1. Classification (GTDB taxonomy): domain Bacteria; phylum Actinomycetota; class Thermoleophilia; order Solirubrobacterales; family 70-9; genus CAVVYV01. Next base: position 86,502 of record CAWFRG010000004.1, on the reverse strand, counting down.
ACGCGTCGACTCCACGGACTTCCCCATCCGTTCCTTGGCGTCGGCGAGTAGCTCGTCGATCAGCTCGACCGTCATCTCAGGTGCCCACCTTCTGGGCGGGGTCGGAAGCCGGATGGCTGGAGACCAGCGTCCCGACCCGCTCTCCGCGAACGATCCTATCTATGTTGCGCTCGTCGGCCACGTTGAAGACGTAGATCGGCAGGTCGTTGTCCATGCAGAGCGAGAGCGCGGTCGAGTCCATCACCCGCAGGCCGCGCTCGATCGCCTGGCGGTGGCTGATCTCCGGGAGGAAGGTGGCGTCGGGATTGAGGCGCGGATCGGAGTCGTACACCCCCTCCACCCCGTTCTTCGCCATCAGGATCGCCTCGGCGTGGATCTCCAGCGCGCGCAGAGCGGCGGCGGTGTCGGTGGTGAAGAACGGGTTGCCGGTGCCGCCGGCGAAGATCACCGTCCGGCCCTTCTCAAGGTGGCGGATCGCGCGGCGGCGGATGTAGGGCTCGGCGACCTCGGTCACGGCCATCGCCGAAAGCACCCGGGTGTCGGCGCCGACCTTCTCGAGGGCGTCCTGGAGGGGGAGCGCGTTCAGCACCGTCGCGAGCATCCCCATGTAGTCGGCGGTGGCGCGGTCCATGCCCTCGGCGGCGCCCTCGAGGCCGCGGTAGATGTTGCCCGCGCCGACAACCACCGCGACCTCGACGCCCTTGGCGCGGACGTCGCCGAGCTGGGCCGCGATCCGCTCGATCTGAGCGGGATCGGTGCCGTATTCGAGATCCCCCATCAGCGCCTCACCGGAAAGCTTCAGCAGGATCCGCTTGAAGCGAGGCTTTGCGGCCATCGGCCTACTCTTCCCCTACCTCGAAGCGCGCGAAGCGAGCGATCCGCACGTTCTCGCCAGTCTTGGACGCGACCTCGGCGCGCAGGTCCTCGATCGTCTTCCCCTCGTAGCGCTCCTCGTTGAAGTGCTTCTGGTCCAGCAGGACGACCTCGGCGGCCCACTTCTTCAGCTGGCCATCGACGATCTTGGTGACGACGTCGTCCGGCTTGCCATCTGCTCGCGCCTTCTCCTCGAAGATTGCTCGCTCTCGGTTTATCTCCTCCTCGGGGATGTCCTCGAGCGAGACGTGCTGAGGGTTCATCGCCGCGATGTGGACCGCCACCTCGCGGGCGAACTCCTTGAAGTCGTCATTGAGGGCAACGAAGTCCGTCTCACACTGAACCTCGACGAGGACCCCGATCCGCTGCTGCTTTCGCTCGCCCGTCCCGCTCAAATGGGTGTAAGCGGCCACAACCCCCTCCGCTGTTCCCCGTCCGCTTCGCCTGGCGGCCGATGCTGCTCCCTTCGTGCGAAGGATCCTGATTGCCTCCTCCACGTCGCCCTCCGCCTCCGCGAGGGCCGACTTGCAGTCCATCATCCCGGCGCCGGTGCGATCGCGGAGCGCCTTCACCTCGGCCGCGGAGGGCCTGTAGGGAGCCATCAGCCGCTCCCCTCGCCGCCCCCGCCCGCCGGGGCTTCGGCGGGCTCTGGCTGAGGCTGCTCTCCGCCGGCTTCCGGCGCGGCGGGCTGTTGTTGCGGCTGCGGTTGAGCTTGCTCCGCGGGCGGCTGCTCGGCGGCGGGGGCCTTTGCCTTCGCCTCGGCTTCCGCCCGTGCTTTCTCCTCGGCCTCCTGCTTCGCCTTCTCCTCGGCCTCCTGCCTCGCCTTCTCCTCCTCCTCGCGGCGCTTGCGCTCCTCCTCTTCCTTGCGGCGGCGCTCCTCCTCTTCCGCCCGGCGGCGCTCCTCCTCGGCGCGCCAGCGAGCGGCGGAGCCCTCGATCGCCTCGCCGAGGGTGCGGATGATCAGATCGCAGGAGCGGATCGCGTCGTCGTTGCCGGGGATCACGTAGTCCACGGGCCCGGGGTCGCAGTTGGTGTCGACAAGGCCGATGATCGGGATCTCGAGGCGCGCGGCCTCGCGGAGACCGATCTCCTCGGTCTTCAGGTCGATGATCAGGACCGTGTCCGGAAGCCGCTGCATGTCGGCGACCCCGCCGAGGTTGTAATCGAGCTTGCGGAGCTCGGCCTCCATCGACATCCGCTCCTTGGTCGGGAGCAAGTCGAGCCGGCCGCTCTCCTTCAGGTCGCGCAGCTCGTGCAGCCTCTGGATCCGCTTCTTGATCGTGTTGAAGTTGGTGAGCAGTCCGCCGAGCCAGCGCCGGTTCACGTACGGCATCCCGCATCGCTCGGCCCATTCCTGGATCGAGTCGCGGGCCTGCTTCTTGGTCCCCACGAAGAGGATCACGCCGCCCTTCGAGGCGACCTCGGCGACAAAGTCTCGGGCCTGCTTGAGCAGCTGCTCGGTCTGCAGCAGGTCGATGATGTGAATCCCGTCCCGCTCGCCGTGAATGAAGCGGCGCATGCGCGGGTTCCAGCGCCGCGTCTGGTGGCCGAAGTGAACTCCAGCCTCCAGCAGCTCCTTGATGCCTACGTCGGCCATCTCGCCTCTCAGTTCGCTTGTTTTCTCGGTGGCCGCCCAGGATCGGGCGCCCTTGGCCTTGTCGCCGCATCGGGGACCCGGGCTCTTCTGCCCGAGCAGCCCCCCGTGCTAACGACGAGGGTTGGATTCAGGTCAGCGGGGCATTCTAGAGGGATGCATAGAGCGCCCGGCCCGCGGGTCCTGACGACGCGGTGCCCCCCATCCTGCAGGCGCGGATGCGTCCTCGGATGGGGCCCCCCGCGTCGCCACCCGCGGGAGCAGCGTCACCGGTCCCTCGCTTGAGCCAGCGCTGCCTCTAGATCCGCAGGCAGATCCGATTCGAAGGTCATCTCCTTGCCTGTCGTCGGATGGTGGAAGGCGAGGCGGGCGGAGTGGAGGAACTGGCGGGAGAGGCCATGGCGGCCCTTGCTGCCGTACTCGGGATCTCCGGCGACCGGATGGCCGATCGCCGCGAAGTGGACGCGGATCTGGTGCGTTCGCCCCGTCTCCAGCCGTGCTCGCACCAGGGTGTCGGCCGTCAGGGCCTCGATCACCTCGAAGTGGGTGCGCGCCTCCCGCTCGCCCGCCCCCCGCACGGCCTGCCGAGTGCGCCGCCGGCGGTCCCGTCCCAGGGGCGCGTCGATCGTGCCGCTACGGGAATCCAGGATTCCCTCGACCAGTGCCAGGTACTCGCGCACCACCTCCCGGCGCCTGATCTGGGCCGCCAGCGCCCGCTGCGAGGCCTCGTTTCGGGCGACGATCATCAGCCCGGAGGTGTCCTTGTCGAGCCGGTGGACGATGCCCGGCCGCGAGCCCTCTCCCCCGCCCGCGAGCTCGCCGAGCAGGCCGGCCAGGGTCTCGCCGCGGTGAGACGGCGCCGGGTGGACGACCAGGCCGGCTGGCTTGTCGACCACCAGGAGCGCCTCGTCGGCGTGGATGACGAAGTCCGGGAGGGTCAATCCGGGCTCGCGCGCTCGTCGATCGCGAGCACCAGCAGGATGACTCCGGCGACGATCGCGGTGTCGGCGAGGTTGAAGGTCGGCCACAGCGGCAGGTCGATGAAGTCGGTGACGGCACCGTCGCGGACCCGGTCGGCGAGGTTCCCCAGCGCCCCGCCGACCAGCAGGCCCGCCGCCAGCCAGAGCGCGGTCCCGTTCGACGCCCGGGCGGCGAGGAAGACCAGGAGGGCGAGGAGGCCGATCAGCATCGCGCCGATCAGCCATGCCGAGACGTCTCCGGCGAGCCCGAAGGCGACGCCCCGGTTGCGGGTGTTCTCGAAGGCGAGGAACGGCAGGACTTCCTCGCGGTCCCCGCGCGCCACCAGCGAGGTAGCAAGGGCCTTGCTCCCCTGATCGATGGCCACCACGGCACCGCAGGCGGCGAGCGCCGGCGGCAGGGCGGCGAGCGCGCGGTTCAACCCCTGATCAGGCCGACCACCACCGCCTGCAGGATGAAGAGCACGATCACCCCGAGGATCGGGCTGATGTCGATCCGGAATCCCCCGCCTCCGAGCGGTGGCAGGAAGCGGCGGAAGAGGTTCAAGTATGGGTTGGTGGTCTGGTGGACGAAGTCGATGAACGCGTAGAGGAGGCGGTTGTAGGGGATCCGCGGGAACCACGAGAGCAGCACGTTGATGAAGATCAGGATGATGTAGACGAGGAAGATCGCGTTGACGTAGTCGGCGATGTCCGAGCGGCCGATCGCCAGCAGGGGCTCCAGGCTCATCGAATCACCCTCTCACTCTCTCCAGCGACGCGTCGACCGCCGCCAGAAGCGTCGCTCGGATAGAGCGCTCCTCGAGCGCGTTCAGCCCGGCCTCCGTCATGCCGCCAGGCGACGCCACCGCCTGCTTGAGCGCCGCCGGTTTGTGCAGGTCGAGCAGCCCGCCCGTCGCGGCCATCGACCGCGCCACCATCCTTGTGGCCTGGTCCTCGGTCAGGCCCTCCTCCACCCCTGCCTCGACCAGGACTTCCGCGATCAACGCCAGGTAGCCGGGCGAGGACCCCATCAGCGCGGTGGCAGCGTCGATCAGCCCCTCGTCGAGCTCGATCACGTCGCCGAGAAGCCCGAGCAGCTCCGTCACCTGACCCCGCAGGTTGTCCGGGAAGCCCTCCGGAAAGGCGACGCAGAGGACTGCCTGGCGCAGCTGCGCGCCGAGGTTCGGCATCACCCGAACGAGCTCGATTCCCGGCAGTGCTTCGGCCAGTCGCTCCAACGAAGTGCCGGCGAGAATCGAAACGACCGGCGTTCCCGCCTGGCCGAGGTCCGAGGCGACCTCGTCGAGCACGCCTGGCTTGACCGCGAGCACCACCAGGTCGGCCTCCTCGGCGAGGGCGCGATTCGAGTCGACGGCTGCTCCGCCCACCTCCTCGGCGAGTTTCCGGGCCCGGTCGTGGTCTGAGTCGGCGAACAGCATCGCCTCGGGGGCACCCGGCTCATCGCGGGCGGCCGCCAGGCCGCGCGCGATCCCCGTCGCCATGTTGCCTGAGCCCACGAAGCCGACCTTCATCGAGCCAACTCTATTTGGCGGGCCTCACGGGGCGCCCTGCGCGACTTCTTGCGGGCAGGACGAGGAAGTCGCCAGCTAGGACTGGTTGAAGAAGCCGCCCTCGAGGATCCGGGCCTTCTCCTCGGCCGAGACCTCTACGTTCTGAGGCGTGAGCAGGAAGATGCCCTGTGCGATCCGCTGCATGCCGCCGCCGAGGGCGTAGGTCATCCCGGAGGCGAAGTCGATCAGCCGCTTGGAGAGCTCCCGATCGGTGCTCTGCAGGTTGATGATCACCGGCTTCGAGCGCTTGAACTCGTCGGCCACGGACTGGGCGTCGTTGAAGCTGCGCGGAGTGACCACGTGCATGGAGAAGTCCGTCCCGCCGCCGTTTCCCCGGCGGGGCGCCATCGGCATCTCCTCGTCGCGCTCCGAGCGGCGCCCCCCGATCGAGCGAAGGCGGCCGCGCTGCCGCGGCTCGGGCTCATCCTCCCCGAAGATGTCGTCGATGTCGTCCGGGCGCCCCCGCCGGCCTCGTGCGCCCCGGGAGGGCGCTGCCTCACGGGGCGCCGCCGCGGTGTCGTCGACGGCCATCTCCTGGCCGGTGTCCCGTTCGTCGACGTACTCCCCTTCCTCGTGGTAGTCACCCTCAACGAGGCCGAAGTACTCCAACGAGCGTCGCCATGTGTCTCTAAGGGCCATTACGCGTCAGATTCGGCTTTCCAGTCGTTATTCCTCTTCCCGGATTATGAAGAAATCGCACTCGCTGTTAGGGCAATTCAGGTGTAGAGGACCGAACCGAGGCGGATGATCGTCGCCCCCTCCTCGACCGCAACCTGCCAGTCCTGGCTGGTGCCCATCGAGAGGCGCTCGAGCCCTTGCTGGGCGGCTAGCTCGGCCAGGCGGGCGAAAAACGGCCGCGAGTCCTCGGGGCGCTCCGCGAACGGTGGCATCGTCATCAACCCGACCACGCGCACCGGGCAGCGGGCGATGAAGTCCCCGAGGGCGTCTGGCTCGACGCCGCCCTTGCTCTGCTCGCCGGCGACGTTCACCTCGACCAGGACCTCGGTCTCGGGGGTGCCGTGCTTGCCGAGTTGCTCGAGCGCGGAATCGGTGGCCAGCGAGTGGATCAGCCGCACCAGAGGCACGATCCCCTTCACCTTGCGGCTCTGCAGATTGCCGATGAAGTCCCACTGAAAGGCGTCAGCCCAGCGCTCCCGCTTCGCCTCGAGGTCCTGCAGGCGGTTCTCTCCGACCAGGGGGACCCCGGCCTCGGCGAGCGCGCCCATCTCCTCGACCGGGACGTACTTGGTCGCGGCGAGGATCTCGACCTCGGCGCCGGCCTCCTCGCGGACCCGCTCCAGGTTCGCCCTGACGCGGTTGGGGTCCAGCTCGGCGACAGGTTCAACGGCCACTTGTCACTCCTGCTTCCACACCAGGCCTGCCTGGCGCCCGGTGCGCTCGCCGTCGCGGCGGTGGGAGAAGAGCAGCTCGGGATTGCAGCTGGTGCAGAGGCCCGAGGCGTCGATCTCCTCCACCCCCGACCGCTCCAGCAGCCGGGAGGCGACCGCGGTGAGGTCGAGCATCCGCCCGACCGCGACGCCCTCGAGGTCCGCGAACTCTGCCAGCACCTCATCTCCCACCTCGTAGCAGCAGGGGCCGATCCCGGGGCCGATCGCAGCCACGCCCGCCCCCACCCGTTCCACGGCGGTGGCAACGATCCCACCGGCCAGGCCGCGCCAGCCGCCGTGAACCATCGCCACTCCCCCCGTCCCTGTCACCGCGATCGGTAGGCAGTCAGCGACCATCACCAGCGGCGCCAGACCTGGCTCCGCGGTGGCGTGCGCGTCCACTTCCTCGGGGCTCTTGACGACATCGGCGTAGACCCGAGGCTCCTGCCGGCGATCGTGCCAGCGGAGCTCGGCGCCATGGACCTGGCGCCCCATCACGACGTCCGCCGGGTTGCGCCCCAGCGCTGCCGCCAGCCGATGCCGGTTCTCGCGCACGCGGTCCGGCTCGTCGCCGCTCTTCACGGCCACGTTCAACGCCTCGTACGGGCCCTCGCTCACCCCCCCGAGCCGGGTCGAGAACACGGCCCGTGCCCCCGTCAGGTCGGCCTCCAGCCAGCGAACCCCGTCTCGCTCACGCCATTCCATTGCGGTCAGGCTAGAGAGTGGATGGAAACCCGCGAGGTCTAGGCGCGACTGCCTATGGGCCGACCCGCCGGAAGAAGACGCTGGAGGGGTCCATCCCATGCGGCTGAGAGAAGAAGGGGGTGAAGTCGTTCACCGCCGAGGCCAGGCCCAGGTAGTCGCCGGTGAAGAAGCCGGTGCCGGTGAGGGGCGCCTGGCGCATATCGAAGGAGGTGTTGGTGAGGGGGATCTCGTTCACCCAGTTGGCCGGGTTCGTGCATGCCGTGGCCGAAGTCGGATGGCAGTGGACGACGAAATAATCGGTGAGGAGGGGAGTGCCGGAGTCGTTGTTGCGAAAGTCGTAGTAGGTGGCGCTGATCGTGCCGTCGTCGGCCACGTCGACGGAGGCGGTGAACGCCTGCTGGTTGCCGGCCGAGAGGTTGGTCGGCGTCTTGTTGATCTTGACCGGGGCGGACCAGGTGAGCCCACCGTCGAGTGATTGTGAGAAGGCGATCGAGTCGTTCTGGAAGCCGCTGAATCGCGCGTCCTGCCACACGGTATAGAGCCTGCCACTGGTCTCACCAGCATCGCTCACTGCAATGTCCGGGATGATGTCGCCGGTCCTGACGGCGTCGCCCGTCTCCGGATCGGTGATGGTGATCGTCCCCAGCCGGTCGACCTGAATCGGGCCAGACCAGGTCTGGCCGTGATCGCTCGAGCGGATCACCCTCACACTCCCGCCCCGCAGCTTCCCTTGTTGTCGTTGCGGAACTCGGCGAACAGGTTCACCAGCTTCCCGTCCGGTGCGGGAAGGACGACGATCTGGTTGGCGATCGTCTGGTCGTTCTGACCGGGGTCGTAGATCTGCCTGGGCTGCTCCCAGGAATCGCCGCCGTCGGTGGTGCGGTTGAACCAGATCGGTCCGCGGAAGGCGTTAGTCACCAGGCCTGAGATGACGCTCGCCCGCTCGCTGGTCGGGAAGACGAGCCGGTCCCAGACTGCATAAACGTTGCTGGCGAGGTTGGGGTCGGCGGTGATCGACTGCTTGTCGTTGAACGCGTTGGCGTCGAGGTCTCGGATGACCTCCACGGGATCGGTCCAGTTGAGGCCTCCGTCGGTGGACTTGCTCGCCAGCAGGGCGTGGTCGAAGTCTCCTCCCGGTTGCTCGTCCTCGTGGGGCCTGAACGGCGGGGCGATGTCGTTGAAGGAGAGGGAGAGCTGGTGGAGGGTGCCGTCGGGGCCAAACGAGATCCAGGGGTCGGTGGTGCGCTCGTAGTTGCGCGGGGTCTCAGGCGTGCCGCTGCCGGAGCAGACTGTGACCTTGGGGACGACGACCTGCATCCAGGTCTGGCCGCCGTCGATGCTCCTCCCGACCACGTGGCCCCTGGCGCCCCCGTTGGACCAGCGGTCGGCCTGCCACATCCCGACGATGTTGTCCTGGAGGATCGAGTCGCCATCGGGACCGTCGGTAGGGTTGACGTCGATCCAGGGCTCGACCTCGCTGTTGAGGAAGTTGGTGCCGGACTGGCCGTCGACGTCGTCGAGGGTGCAGGCGCTGAAGGGGCTCGTGCCGGAAACCTGAACCAGCGGACCAACGGTGGTGAAGTTGGTCGCCGCCGCGGGCTGGACTCCGAATACGGCCGTTGCGATCCCGGCCGCGACAGCGACGATCAGCCGGTGGGGTCGTCTCACGCGGATCCTTCCACGCGTTCCTCCTTACGCAATGAACGCCTCCCCGCATCGATGCCCGTTGAAACCCCTCAGGTGCCGCGGAGGCTAGTCCTCCGGGATCTCGCCGCGAGCGGCGGCGAGGGCGATCTGGAGCTCCTGGTCGCGGCCGGAGATCTCGTCGTCGAGCTTCGCTGAGAGGGCCGCCTCGAGCCCGCGGCCGACCGCCGGGCCCTCCGGAACGCCCTCCTCGAGCAGGTCGGCGCCGTCGATCTCGAGCGAGACCTTGCTCCACTGTCGAGTAGCGGTCGAGCCACTCGGCGCCCATCGCCCGCGCCAGCAGCAACTCGACCGGGCTCGCGCCCTCCACCGCGAACACCCCGTGCGAGGGACGCTCCGGAGTGGCCCTCGCCAGCTCCTCTGCCGCCCGCCTCACGGGCGCAGCGGCGTGGCCGTAGCCAAGAGCCGCGACGATCGCGGCGGAAGGGTCGGCGAATCCCGACCAGACCGGCGACCCCGAAAGCTCCCTCAGCCGACCCGTCAACTCCACCCCATCGCCGGGCAGCTCAAGTAGACCCCACTCGCGGATCAGCTCGAGAGCTCGAGGAGCGCTGTCCTCCCCAGCGATCTTTCGCAGCTCCGCCTCGACCCGGTCGCTCGAGACAGTGCCGAGGTCGGCTTCCTTCAGAAGCTCTGCGGTCCCGGGCTCCAGCTCCAGGTCGAAGCGGGCGGCATAGCGCGCTGCTCGCATAGCTCGGGTCGGGTCGTCGATAAAGGAGCGCTGGTGCAAGACCCGCAGGAGGCCTGCGCGGAGATCGTCGACGCCGCCATGCGGGTCGATCAGGGCGGGCTCCGCCGTCAGCGGGACCGCCATCGCGTTGATCGTGAAGTCGCGGCGAGCGAGATCGTCGGCGATCGTCGCCGGGGTGACGGTGGGTAGCGCTCCGGGCCGCTCGTAGGTCTCGGCACGGGCCCGGGCAAGGTCGACGTCGAGGCCATCGACGCTGACCGAGGCGGTGGCGAAGCGCTCGTGCTCGACCACCTCGCCTCCGAGGGCGTCGGCGATCGGCCGCACATCCGCCTCAACCGCGACGTCTATATCCGTCCGCGGCCGACCGAGGAGGAGGTCCCGAACCACGCCCCCGACGAGATAGACAGGAGACCCCGCCGCCGCCTTGCGGAGCACCTCGAGGCCGGGGATCGTGTTCAGTCTCTCGGGGAGCCGCTCGGGGTCGACCTGGCGTTGAGTGGGCATTGAGCGGCTATCCCTACCATGTGCGGCTTCGTCCGGCGTCCCCCCTGAGGCCACCGAGCCCGCCGCCTGGACGAGGACCGCCAACAGGAATGCAAGCGCTGCGCAACAAGATCGCCGCTCTCTGGAGCAACCACCGCCTCTGGGTGCTGGCGGGGGGCGCCACGGTCCTCGTGGTGGTGGCTGGGGTCGCAGCCTATTTCGCGTTCATCAAGCGGCCGGCCGACAAGGACTGCCCGGACCCGTGCACGATCGCGACCGAGCCGGAGATGAAGCCGACGATCGGGGTCGCCGACTGGCCGCTATATGGCCTCAACCAGGAGCGCACCCGCTACCTGAACGCCCGCGAGGTGAGGCCGCCCTACTTGGCCAAGTGGTCATTCAAGGGGAACCGCCTGCTCGAGTACTCGCCGATCCTGGTCGGTGGCTCCCTATATGGGATCAACAACAACGGCCTTGCCTTCTCGGTCAAGACCCGAACCGGCAAGGCGCGCTGGAAGCGCGAGGTTGCCACCCGCAACGCCTCCGCCCCGGCCTACAGCAAAGGCGTCATCTATCTCTCGAACCTGGAGCCCGGCCAGGTGCAGGCGCTCGACGCCAAGGACGGAAAACCGATCTGGAAGCGTTCCTTGTCCGGCCGCACCGAGTCATCGCCAGTGGTCGTGGGCAACAAGGTGATCGCTGGCTGCGAGTGCGGCGTCCTTTACGCGTTCGATGCGAAGACGGGCAAGACGATCTGGGAGGCCGACCTGCCCGGGCAGGCGAAGGCGGCTCCCGCCGTCAGCAATGGAGTCGCTTACATCGGCGACTACAGCGGCACGATGAGCGCGGTCCGGGTCAACGATGGCTCGATCAACTGGCAATCGAGCTCGCAGGGAACCGGGGTCGCCGCGGGGGCTTTCTACGGCACCGCCGCCGTCGCCTTCGGCCGCGTCTACGCGGGCTCGAAGGACGGCCGGATCTACAGCTTCGACAAGGAGAGCGGCGACCTCGCCTGGAGCCACACGATCGGCGGTGAGGTCTACGCGGGCGCCGTCGCGGCCGATACCCCAAATACCGACCCGACCGTCTACTTCGGCACCTACGGCGGCAGCACGTTCTACGCGCTCGACGCACGCAGCGGCGAGGAGCGCTGGTCCGCGGACTCCGGCGGCTCTGTGATCGGCGCCGCCAGCTTGATCGGTGAGACGGTCTACGTAGCCAACCTTGACAAGACCGAGACCTTCGCCTTCAACGCCGCCAACGGGGAGAAGGTTTGGAGCTTCAAGGACGGCGCCTACAACCCGGTGATCTCCGATGGCCGGCGGCTTTACCTCACCGGCTACAAGACGATCTACGCCCTGCAGCCGGTCACACCCGCCCAGGTCCAGGCGAAGGCAGCGAAGGCCAAGCAGCAGCAGAAGGGCAAGAAGGGCGGCGGCGCCGCGAAGAAGAAGTAGCTAGCCGAGCCGCACCGGAATCCCGGCGGCGTCCATTCGCTCCTTCGCCTCGGCGACGGTGTGGGTGCCGTAGTGGAAGATCGAGGCGACTAACACCGCGTCGGCGCGTCCCTCCGCCACCGCCTCGACCAGGTGATCGAGCTCGCCGGCCCCTCCCGAAGCGATCACCGGTACATCGACGGCGTCGGCGACTGCGCGGGTCAGCTCGAGATCGTAGCCGTCGGCCGTGCCGTCACGGTCCATGCTGGTGAGCAGCACTTCCCCCGCCCCGCGCTCGACCGCCTCGCGGGCCCAGGCGACCGCCTCGCGGCCCTCCACCCGGTTGCGGCCGCCGTGGGTGTAGACATCCCAGCCGCCGTCGGCCCTTTTCGCGTCGATCGCGACCACCACGCACTGGGAGCCGAAGACGTCGGCGAGTTCCTCGATCAGCTCCGGGCGCTCCAGCGCCGAGGAGTTGACCGAGACCTTGTCGGCGCCGGCGTCGAGCACCGCCTGGGCATCCTCGACCGAGCGGATCCCGCCACCGATCGTGAACGGGATGAAGACGTTGTCGGCTGTGCGCCTGGCGAGCTCCACGATCGTCTCCCGGGCCTCGTGGGAGGCGGTGATGTCGAGGAAGACGAGCTCGTCGGCGCCCTCGGCGTCGTAACGCTCGGCGAGCTCGACCGGGTCGCCGGCATCGCGGAGGCCGATGAAGTTGGTTCCCTTGACCACCCGCCCGGCGTCCACGTCCAGGCAGGGAATTATCCGCTTCAAAACCATGTTCAAAGGCTAGCCCGGGGCTGCTGCCTGATCAGAGTTGGTACGCGACCCCTTCTCAGCCCTCGTTGTCCCAGTCGCCCGCCGACCAGGCCCAGGCGATGAAGAGCAGCTGGACGGGCAGGCGCGCGTAAAGGGCCATACGGCCGCCGGGGACCGCCTTCTCGAACCGCTCCGCCTCGATCGCCATGTGAACGTTGGCGGGGAAGACCGCGAGCAGGGTGGCGATGCTCCAGAGGCTCCCGGCTCGCCTGGTGGCGGGGTGCATCGTCGCGAGCCCGCCGGCGATCTCGGCGACGCCGCTGACGTAGACGATCTCACGGTGCCGCGGCAGGTACGGCGGCATGATCCGCTCGTACGCGCGGGTCTTGACGAAGTGCATGATCCCGGCGAAGACGAAGAATGGCCCGAAGAGCCGCGCCATGGAAGGCAATCTAGCTCTCCAGCACCGCTTGGCCGTCGGTCACGGTCAGCCGGCGCTCGTAGAGAGCCCGGCCGACGATCACCCCGTCGAGGTTCTCCAGCTCCAGCCCGGCGAGCGCGCGCAAGTCGTCGAGTGAGGCGACGCCGCCCGAGTAGATCAGCTCAGCCTCGGTCGACCGCGCCAGGGCACGCAGCGAGTCGAGGTCCGGTCCCTCCATCAGGCCGTCGACCTCCACCGGCGTGTACACGAAGCGGTGGATGCCGCGCTCGCTCAGCGCCGCCACGGCGCCCTCGGGAGTCAGCTCCGAGCTCTCGGTCCAGCCCTCGGCCGCGACCTTGCCGCCGCGGGCGTCGATCGAGACCACGACCCTGTCGCCGTGCGCCGCGGCGATCGCCTCCGCCAGCTCGGGGTCGCGGACCGCGGCGGTTCCCAGCACCACCCGCTCGACCCCGGTCGAGATCGCATCCTCCACCTTGCCCGAGTCCCGCAGCCCGCCGCCGAGCTGGACCGGGATGTCGACCGCCGCGACGATCCGCCGGACGTGCTCGAGGTTCCGGGGCTCGCCGGCCCTGGCGCCGTCGAGGTCGACCACGTGAAGCCAGCGGGCCCCGTCGTCGGCCCAGCGGCGCGCCGCCACCACGGGGTCATCGTCGTAGGCGGTCTCCCGCTCGTAATCTCCCTGGGCGAGGCGGACGGCCCGCCCGTCGCGTATGTCGATCGCCGGATAGAGGATCAAGGTTGCTCGGTTACCGAACCGGCCGGGGTCAGTCAGGCGCCTGGCAAATGCGAACGAAGTTGGCGAGCAGGCCGAGTCCCGCGGTGCTCGACTTCTCCGGGTGGAACTGCACCCCGTAGAGGGGCGGGCGCTCGACCGCACAGGCGAAGCGCTCCCCGTAGGCGGCGGTGCCGAGGACGTCGTCCTCGCGGGCCGGCCGCGGGGCGAAGGAGTGGACGAAGTAGAAGGGTGGCTCCTCGCCGAGGCCGTCGGTGAGCCTCGAGGAGTGCGCCCAGCGAACCGGAGACCAGCCGATGTGCGGGATCTTGTAGCCGTTCGCCTCCAAAGGTCCGACCGGCCCGCCAAGGAGCCCGAGCCCGTTCGAGCCCTCGTTCTCGCTGGAGGCGTCGAATAGCAGCTGCATCCCGAGGCAGATGCCGAGCACCGGCACCCCCGCCTCGACCCGTCCCGCGACCAGCTCGTCGAGCCCGCCCTGGCGCACCCGCTCCATCGCCCTCGGGAAGGCGCCGACGCCCGGCAGGATGATCCCGTCGGCCGACTCCGCCCGGTCGCGCGCGGCGGTGATCTCCGCCTCGGCGCCGACGCGCTCGAGCGCCTTCTCCACCGAGCGAAGATTGCCCATCCCGTAGTCAAGGATCGCGATCCTGGTCATTCCGACAGGGTGCCCTTGGTCGAGGGCACGCCGGCTCTCGCCGGGATCGATCGAGACGGCCTCCCGCAGGGCGCGCGCAAAGGCCTTGAATGCGGCCTCGATCTCGTGGTGGGCATTGGAGCCATATCGCACCCGCAGGTGCAGGGTGAGCTTCGCGTTGTTGGCGACCGCCCGGAAGAACTCCTCGGTGAGCTCGGCGTCGAAGCCGGCGATGCTGACCTCGGGCAGGTCCGCCTCCCAGACGGTCAGGGGGCGCCCGGAGATGTCAATCGCGCATTCGGCCAGGGCCTCATCCATGGGCACGGTGGCGAAGCCGTAGCGGCGGATGCCTCCCCGGTCGCTGAGCGCCTGGTCGATCGCCTGCCCGATGCAGATCCCGACGTCCTCGGTGGTGTGGTGGGCGCCGGTCTCGAGGTCGCCCCTGGCCTCGAGTTCGAGGCCGAGGCGGCCATGCCGTGCGAGCAGCTCCAGCATGTGGTCGAGGAAGCCGACGCCGGTGGCGATCCTCGCCTCGCCCCCGTCCAGGTCGAGATGGAGACGGACCTCAGTCTCCTTCGTCTTCCGTTCGATCTCGCCCGTGCGACTCATCTGGATTCCACTCATGCCTCGTCCTCGAGGCGCGCCTCGACCGATTCCGCGTGCAGGGGGAACCCCTCGGCGCGGGCAAGGGTAGCGGCGGCGGGTGCGAGCTCCCGGGCGGCCTCCTGCGGAATCCGAACGCCGGCGATCCGGCGTCTGAAAGAGCGCGGTCCCAGCGGTCCCGCGAAGCGGCCGGCTCCGCCGGTGGGAAGAACGTGGTTGGAGCCGGCGACGAAGTCGCCGAACGCCGTCGCCCCGTAGGGACCGGTGAAAACGGAGCCGGAGGTGCGGACCCGCTCCGCAAGCACCTCGGCGCCCTCGCAGGCGAGCTCGAGATGCTCGGGGGCAAGCGCGTTGGCAAGCTCCACCGCGGCGTCCAGGCCCGGGGCGACCACCAGGCCGAGCGGAGCGTCGCCGATCGTGCTGCCGGCACCGGCCAGCGTTTCAACCTCGCGCTCCAGCGCCTCCAGGTCAGCCGGCGCCGCACTGACGGCTACCAACAGCCCCTCCCCCCCGTGCTCGGCCTGCGAGGCGAGGTCGAGAGCGATCCAGCGCGCCTCGACGCTCCCGTCGATAACCGCCATCAGCTCGCTCGGGCCGGCGATTCCGTCGATCCCGACGGTGCCGAACAGCTGCCGCTTCGCCTCCTGGACGTAGCGGTTCCCGGGGCCGACGACGACGTCCACGGGAGCGACGCTCTCGGTCCCCAGTGCGAGGGCGGCAATCGCCTGCACCCCGCCCATCGCGTAGACCTCACTCGCACCGGCGAGCGCACAGGCGGAGAGCACCAGGGGGTTGGGCTTGCCATCGGGACCCGCGCGGCGAGGCGACCACCACCCTCTCGACCCCGGCCTCGCGGGCCGGCAGGCAGGTCATCAGAGCCGTCGACGGGTAGGCGGCCGCCGCGCCTCCCGGGACGTAGGCGCCGGCGGAGGCGACCGGCATGCTTCGAAGCCGCACCACCTGTCCGGAGGGCAGCTCCGCCTGGGCCTCGCCATCTGCGGCCACCTCGCTCTCGGCGACAGCGCGGATGTTGGCGGCGGCGAGCTCGAGCGCCTCGCGAGCTTCGCCCACCGCGTTCAAAGCGGCGTCCAGGTCCTGATCGGGCACCCGCAGCTGCTTCGGGGCAGTGCCGCTGAAGCGCTCCTCGAGCCGCAGCACCGCCGCGTCGCCTCCGCTCCGCACCTCCTCGATCAGCGTGGAGACGTCATCGGCGACGTCGGTGAGCGGCGGCTGCAATCCGCGCAGCTCTCGCGCCAGCCCGGCCGGGTCGTCGCCCTTCCAATCGAAGCGGGTGATCCGCATCAGCTCTTCTCCGGACGGAGGCGCTCGACCAGGTCGTCTACCTCGGCAGCGCGGAGCTTGTGCGAGACGCGGTTGGCGACCAGGCGTGCGGTCGATGCCGCGATCTCCTCGCGAACCTCGAGCCCGTTCTCCTTCAGCGTGCGGCCGGTGGCGACCAGGTCGACGATCCCGTCGGCCAGCCCCGACAGGGGGGCGAGCTCGACGGACCCTTTCACCTCGATCACCTCGGCCCGCCGTCCGGTCTCCTCGAAGTGGCGCTCGGCGATTCGCGGGTACTTGGTGGCGATCCGCATTCCCCCGAGGCGCCGCTCGTCCTCGTCGAGCGCGTCGTCGCCAACGCGACCCGCCAGCACCATGCGGCACGCGCCGTAGCGGAGATCGAGCACCTCATAGGTGACCCGGTCGCGCTGCTCCAGCAGAACGTCCTTGCCGGTGATCCCCAGGTCGGCTGCCCCCGCCTCGACATAGGTGGGAACGTCGGATGGACGCATCGTGACCAGGGTCATCCCGCCCGTTTCGAAGACGAGGGATCGCGAATCGGAACGCAGCCCCGAGGTGTCGAGGCCAATCCGGTCGAGGGCATCGAGCGTCTCGTCCCACAGCGCTCCGCGCGGGATCGCGAGCTTCAGCGGACCCTCCTGGCGCACCCGGGTGGCCTCGACGACCCGGGGCATCACGCTTCGGCCTCCCTGGCCTGTCGCTCCTCCTCGGTTTGAGCGACGTGCACCCGTTCCAGGTAGAGGGCGAAGCCGGCGGCCGGCAGGTCGCGGCCGAAGCGCCCGAGCAGCCCGTCGTATCGCCCTCCACCGCCAAGGATGTGGCCGAGCGCCGGGTCGTAGACCTCGAGGATCGCGCCCGTGTAATAGCCGAGGTCGCGCAGCAGTCCCAGGTCGAGTTGAACGCGGTCCGCGACGCCCCTCGCGGCAAGCGCGTCGTAAGTCGCGCGCAGCCTCTGCGTGGCGCGCTCCACCGCCTCACCTCCCAGGTCGGTGGCGCGATCGAGGACCTCGCGGCCCCCCCGCATCCCGGGCAGCGCGAGCAGCGTCGCCCGGGCCTCCGAGCCGATCCCCTGCACCTGGTCGACCTCCATTTCGAGCCCCACGAGGTCGTGTGCCGCGAGGCGGTCGAGGATCCGCGTCCGGGCGTGATCGGCTACTCCGAGTCCAGCGAGCAGCTGGCTGT
The DNA here is from genome assembly GCA_963818205.1 of uncultured Solirubrobacterales bacterium. Taxonomy (GTDB): domain Bacteria; phylum Actinomycetota; class Thermoleophilia; order Solirubrobacterales; family 70-9; genus CAVVYV01. The sequence goes on along the minus strand of CAWFRG010000004.1, from coordinate 69,440 downwards.
ACATGTCGGCGTCACCGAGGCCGACGATCGCCCGGTTGAGCCCGGCGGCGTCGAGTGCGCCGTTGAGGACCTCGACCACCTCCGCGGTCCCCTCTGGGGCGGGCGCCCCGATCAGCTCCACCCCGGCTTGGGTGAACTCCCGCATCTGGCCTCGCTGGGGGCTCACCGCCCGGTAGGCGCGCGCGATGTAGGAGAGCCGGAAAGGCGGCTCCTCGGACTGGAGCCGGGTCGCGACGAGTCGCGCGATTGGGATCGTCATGTCGGAGCGCATCGCGAGCAGGTCCCCCCGCTCGTCGAAGAAGCGATAGGCGGCGTTCGCGTAGCGCTCGTCCCCTTGCCGGAGAACCTCCGCGTACTCGATCGTCGGGGTCGCGACCTCGCCGAAGCCGTGCTGGTCGAAGGCATCGCGAAGCGCCGCCTCGAGCGCGCGCAGCTCGCGCATCTCCGCGGGCAGGATGTCGCGGGTCCCCGGTGGGGTTGGGTGGATCATCGCCATCATCATGGCGTCGCCCCCTGTCCCGCGCTGCAAGCTTGGCGGCGTGGACCTGTGGACCGCTCACGGACTAAGATGCCGCCGGGGCAGCCACTAGCGGAAGGAGACGGTAATGGCGGTAATGGTGACTCAGGAGTTCCCCGCTTCGGTCGAGCAGTACGACCAGGTGAACGAAAAGCTCGACGCCGAGAGCAATCCGCCCGAGGGCTTGATCCTTCACTCCGGAGCCGATATCGGCGGTGGGAAGATGAAGATCGTGGATATCTGGGAGTCGGAGGGCGCTTGGCAGAGCTTCTTGGACAACCGTCTTTTCCCCGCCGTCGTTGAGGTGATGGGCCCCCCGCCGGAAGGGGCGGAGCCGCCGCCGATCGAGATCCACGAGCTGCACGATCTTCAGAAGCCCTGAGCTGAGTTGCTGCCCGGCTAGGCCGGAACCCGCTCGGAGGCGACCCGGTCGATCCGGGCGCCAAGCTCGCGCAGTCGGAGATCGATCCGCTCGTAGCCGCGGTCGATCTGGATGACGTTGCCGATCTCGGAGGTGCCGTCGGCCGCCAGCGCCGCGATGAGCATCGCCATCCCGGCGCGGATGTCCGGGCTCTCCAGCCGGGCCCCGTGAAGACGGCTCGGACCGCTGACGATCGCCCTGTGGGGGTCGCACAGCGTGATCCGAGCGCCCATCGCCACCAGCTTGTCGACGAAGAACAGCCGGTTCTCGAACATCTTCTCGAAGATCAGGATCGTCCCGACCGCCTGGGTGGCCAGCGCCAGCGCGATCGAGGTGAGGTCGGCGGGGAAGGCCGGCCAGGGGCCGTCGTCGATCTTCGGGATCGCGTCGCCCTGGTCATCCCGGATGGTCAGCTTCTGGTCCGGCGGGACCAGCAGGTCGGCGCCCTCGACCATTGTCTGCAGGCCGAGTCGCCGGAAGTGGCGCCGGATTCCCTCGAGGTCCTCGGGGACGGTGTCCCGGATCCGCAGCTCGCCGCCGGTTGCCGCGGCCAGGGTCATGAAGCTGGCGATCTCGATGTGATCGGCACAGATGTCGTGCTCGGCACCACCGAGCTTGTCGCGGCCGTGCACGGTCATCACGTTCGAGCCGATCCCGTCCACCTGCGCCCCCATCTTTGTCAACAGCCGGGCCAGGTCCTGGACGTGCGGCTCCGACGCGGCGTTGGCGATCGTCGTCGGTCCCTCGGTCAGCGCGGCGGCGAGCAGGGCATTCTCGGTGCCCATCACCGAGGGCTCGTCCATGAAGATCCTGGTCGCCCGGAGCCCCTCGGCGGGGGCCGAGAGCTCGATCCAGACGTCCCCGCCGACCATCGCACCGAGATCGCGGAAGGCGTCGAGGTGTGCGTCGAGCCGGCGCCGCCCGATCGTGTCACCGCCCGGCGGAGGCATCCGAGCCTCACCGAAGCGGGCGAGCAGCGGCCCCGCGGTGAGGAAGGAGGCCCGGATCCGGCTCGATGCCTCCTCGTCCACATCCTGGCGGTCAATCGAATCGGCCTGCAGGCGCAGCTCGTTGTCGGCGACCCAGTCAACCCGCACCCCGAGGCTCTCCAGGAGGGAGAGCATCGACTCGACGTCACGGATCCGCGGCACGTTGCGGACCAGCAGCTCCTCCTCGGTGAGCAGGCAGGCGGCAAGGATCGGCAGGGCCGCGTTCTTGTTGCCCGCAGGCACGATCTCGCCCGACAGCGGGGCGCCGCCTTGGATGACGAACTTCTCCACGGCGACTAGGGTAACCAGCCGCATGGCTGACGTTTCAAGGGACGATGCATGGCGGCTGGTGACCGAATGGGTCCAATCGGACTCGCTCCGAAACCACCTGCTCGGGGCCGAGGCGGCGATGCGCGCCTACGCCCGCAAGTGGGGTGACGACGAGGAGCTCTACGCGGTCACCGCGCTTGTCCACGACCTCGACTACGAGCGCTATCCGGACCTGGACACGGGTCACCCGCGCCACGCCCTCGAGGAGCTGGAGAAACGTGGCTATCCGCGGGAGGTGATCGACGCGGTCGCCGGCCATGCCGACTTCCTCGGGGTGCCTCGGGAGACCCGGATGGCGAAGACCCTCTACGCGGTGGACGAGCTCTCCGGCTTCGTCGCCGCCTGCGCCCTGGTCCGGCCAACCGGGATCGAGGGAATGAAGCCGAAGTCGGTGAAGAAGAAGCTGAAGCAGCCGTCCTTCGCCGCCGCCGTTGACCGCGAGCAGGTGCAGCGCGGGATCGAGGAGCTCGGCGTCGATCCCGACGAGCACATCACCCTTGTGATCGCGGCCCTCGCCGAGCACGCCGATGAGCTCGGCCTCGGGCCACGCGCGGGAGCCGAGAGCGCAGCGTGAGCCGCTGGCTGAAGATCGTCCTCGGCGTGCTCGCCGGGATCATCGTCCTGCTGGTGTTGAACGCGATCGCCGTCTCTCGCCAGACCAAGGACGCGGAGGCGAACGTCGATGGCGCCGAGCTCGTCGAGACCTCCTATGGCGCCCTCCAGGTGCTCGACGAGGGCGATCCACAGGGTTCGCCGATCGTTCTCATCCACTGCTACACGTGCTCGATGAACTGGTGGGGCCAGCTGGCTCCGATGCTGGAAGCGGGCCATCGGGTGATCCGCGTCGACCTGCTCGGGCACGGCGGCTCCGAGAAGCCGAGCGCCGGCTATGAGATCGAGAAGCAGGCGAACGCGATCGCCGAGGCGCTCAACGAGCTCGGTGTCTCGGGCGCAACCGTGGTCGGTCACTCGCTCGGCGGCACCGTCGCAACCGCACTCGCTGCGCAAAGCCCCGAGGTCGCGACCAAGGTCGCGATCGTCGACCAGGCGCCCGACAGCAGCTTCGACGACGAGTCCTTCACCCAGAGGCTTGCCTACGTGCCCGTCATCGGGCAGGCGATGGAGCGGATGGTCCAGATCGCGCCCAGCTCGGAGGTCCAGGACCAGTACGAGGACGCGTTCGCCCCCGGCTTCAACATCGCGAGCGGGTTCGAGAACCCGGACGAGGTCGTCGATGACCTCCGAGAGATGACCTACACGGCGTTCGACAAGACCGCCGATGCCGAGACCGACTACACCGATGAGCGGCCTCTGGACGACCGCCTCAGCGACGTCGGGCTGCCGCTGCTGGTGATCTTCGGTGCCGAGGACCAGATCTACGACGCCGACGAGGCGCTGGAGCGCTACGCGGAGATCCCGGGCGCCCAGACCGAGCTGGTCGAGGGAGCCGGCCACTCCCCGAACGTCGAGAAGCCCGCGGAGCTCGCCCCGATGATCCTCACCTTCGCCGAGCAGCCGAGCCCGGCCGAGCAGGAGCAGCAGCGCCAGGAGGCGAAGCAGCAGGCGCAGCAGAAGAAGGCCGCGGCGGCGGCGCGGAAGCAGGCGAAGGCGCAGGCCGCCAAGAGGAAGGCCGCCGCAGCGAAGAAGAAGGCGGCCCCCTAGCCCCGTCTGCAGACAAACGAAAGGGCCCGGTTTCCCAGGCCCTTCGTTTGCACTGAACTCCGTCGCCCTTGCGGGTCCCTTCGTTCTGTGCGGTAGAAGCAACCTAGCGCGCGCAAAAGCGAAGTCAAGGGGGTGTAAACGGAGGTTTTCGCAATCTGCGGACTTTGCTCCGGCCCGCCGAAGTGCGGGTCTCCGCAAAGTCGGCTTTACCGGCCAACCCCGCGACCGCGGCCGAAAGAGGAGCCTCGAATGTCCCCGGACAAACGAAAGGGCTCAGTTTCCCGAGCCCTTCGTTTGAACTGAACTCCACTGGCCTTGCGACCAACTTCGTTCTGTTCGGTGCGGGCACCCTACAGATCGCAAAAGCGGAGTCAAGACTTTGCAAAGGACGTTGCCGCAATCTGCGGCAGTTTGAGCGGCCCCGGGAAGCCCCGGGCGCCCTAGACGAAGCGCTTGACGAAATTGAGCGCCTTCTCGGCCACCTCGCGCCAGCCGTGGTCGATCGTCAGCGAGTGCCCCCGGTTCGGCATCCTCTCGATCTCGGTGACGCTCTCGTTGCGCCGCTGCCGCTTGTAGGCGGCATTGGCGATCGCCCAGGGGACGGTGTGGTCCTTCTCGCCGTCGAGGATCAGCAGCGGCCCCCGCTCGGGGTTCTTCGGGTCGACCTTGGCCTCGGTGAACGGGTTCAGGTTGGCGTTCGCCATCTGCATCAGCGCCACGCCCGGGCGCGGCGACGTGGAACTCGTCGTAGAGCCGCTTCGCCTCCTCGTCGTCGAGGGCGTTCGCCCACCCGTACTTGAACTGGTCGAAGGTGAGGGTGATCGCGCGACCCCGGTTGAACGGATTCCGCAGCACCGGCGCCGCCGACTTCAGCGAGCTGAACGGCAGCGGCAGCACCCCGCGGAAGGGCCCGGGATCGATCGCCACCGACGCCGCGGACAGCCCGCGGTCGGCGATCATGTAGGTGAGCAGGCCGCCGGTCGAGTGGCCCATCACCGCCGGCTTCTTGTCCAGCCCCCCGATCACCTCGGCGGTGTGGTCGGCGATCTGCCCAGCGTCTTCTTCGCGAGGACCTCTGGTTCCGCCCGCGCCACCTCGACGGTCTCGGGGTCATCCGGCCAATCGGGGGTGAGACCCGCGTACCCGTTCTCCTCGAACAGCCCCACCCAGCGGTCCCAGCTGCTCGGCAGCAGCCAGAGGCCGTGGATGAAGACAACGGGTGTGCGCCCGCTCGAGTTCGCCTGCTCGACCTGCTGAGCTTCCCGCTCCGTGATCGCCATGGGCTTCTCCTCCAGTGGGGGTGTCATGGCGATCCTTCCACATGACAAACGAAAGGGCCCAGTTTCCCGAGCCCTTCGTTTGAACTGAACTCCACTGGCCTTGCGACCAACTTCGTTCTGTTCGGTGCGGGCACCCTACTGGCCCGCGAGCTGGGGTCAAGAGGTGCAATCAACTCGAAGCCGCAAGCTGCGGGAACTTGGCCCCTATTCGGGGCCCTGTTCGGGACCCACCCGCGCCGCCAACCCCGGATAGACGCGGACGAGGCCATCCTCGTCCAGCTCGAGCTCGCTGGTGAAGCCCTTGAACATGCCCTCGTCGGTGAACCGGACCACCGCCCGACCCGCCTCCATCCTCAGGTGTTCGTAGCGTTGCGCCGAGACATGGAGGGCGAGGTCGGGCACCGCGATCCAGGCCATCACGAACTCGGCCTTCCCCGGTCCCCGGTGGAGCCCGTGCCGCCGGATCGGCATCAAGTTGGTCAGCGGCGAAAGCCCGAGGTCGCAGTCGAGGGAGTCCTCGAGCCCGGCGGTGTCGCCGCCCGGCGGCGGAAGCTCCGCTTGCGGATCCCCACTGTCCGCACCGTGGCACTGCCAGGAGCCCTTCCCGTCGTGCGTGAGGTCGAGCTCGCGCCTCCAGCCGTCGCCGCTCACCTCGATCTCGAGCGAACGGGTGACGAACCGCTCCGGCGCCTCGAGCCGGTAGCTCAGTCGGTAGGGCAGCGGGTCGAGGCCGATCTGGGTCCCTCGCGCCCCCACCCCGTCCTCCGTCAGGTGGACCTCCGCGGCCTCGGTCCGCCACTCGTCCAGTCCGCGCCAGATCAGCAGCCGCGGAGCGCTCACTGCCAGCGGCCTCCGGCCTTCGCCCATGCCTCCAGGTGGTCAACGGAGCAGAAGACGTCGGCGACGCGGTGCTCACCGCGGTGGCGGACCAGAAGCACGTGGACCTCGCCCAGCTCCGCCTCGCAGTGCGAGCAGCGCAACGGGCCCTGGTCGAGCGACGGCGGCTCGGTGAATCCGCCGGGGTCCCAGTGGGGGCCTTGGATCGACCATGGGATCAGGTGCTCGAGCCGGCAGAAGACGGCGCGGCGCTCCCCGGTAGATCCGGCCGCGGTGTTTGTGGCGGCCGACAGGAGGTAGGCGCGGTAGCCGTCGTCGTGCTCGACATCGGCGCCGCACCAGGTGCAGGTCTCCGCGGTCACCACCCCCAGAAAGCGGTCGAGTAGGCTCGGCGCGCCATGGCCGGGCTGAGGATAGTCGTGCTCGAGGGCGACCAGACCGGCCAGGAGCTGCTCGAGCAGGCGCTGCGGGTTCTCGCCCCCGACGTCGTTGGACTCGACCTCGGACTGGAGCGCTTCGACCTCTCGCTCGAGAGCCGTCGCCGGAGCAAGAACGAGGTCTGCATCGAGGCCGCCCGGGCGATGGTCGAGACGGGCTTCGGGATCAAGGCGGCGACGATCACCCCCGAGGGCGCCGACGACGTCGGCAGTCCCAACCGCCTGATCCGCGAGGCGATCGACGGCAAGGTGATCGTCCGCACCGGGCGGCGGATCCCGGGGGTCAGCCCCGTCGCCGGCATCCACCACCCGATCTCGATCGTGCGGATGGCGGTCGAGGACGCGTATGGCGCCGAGGAGTCCCGGCGGGCCGAGGACGGCGACGAGGTCGCCGAGCGCACCGAAGTCATCCACCGCTCCAACTGCCGCGCGGTCGCCGAGTACGCCTTCCGAACCGCCCAGCAGATCGAGGGCCGCGTCTACGGCGGCCCCAAGTGGACGGTGAGCCCGGTGTACGAGGGGATGCTGAAGGAGGAGATGGACGCGGCCGCGGAGCGCCACCCCGAGGTCCCCTACGAGCCCCTGCTGATCGACGCCACCTACGCGGGCCTGCTGACCGGGCGAGCGAGCGACCCGCTGGTGATCCCCTGCCTCAACCGCGACGGCGATCTGCTCTCCGACCTGGTGCTGCCGCTGTTCGGCTCGATCGCCGGGGCCGAGTCGGTGTTGCTCGCCCTCGGCGACGACCTCTCGGCGAAGGTGGCGATGTCGGAGGCGCCGCACGGCACCGCCCCGGCGCTCGAGGGCAAGGACATCGCCAACCCGATGGCGATGATCCTCGCCGGCGCCGCGGTCCTCCACTACGCGGGCGAGACCGGTGTCGAAGGGGCCGAACGCGCATCCGCCGCGATCTACGAGGCGGTGATGGAGACCGCCGCGGCCGGGATCCGCACCCCCGACCTGAAGGGGCATACGACCACCACCGAGTTCACCGACGCGGTGATCGAGCGGCTCAGGGAGCGGCGGGGATGACGATCGACGTCTGGATGCAGCACCCGACCCTGCGCTTCCTCCAGCACGAGATGTTCGAGTCGCTGCGGCGCTGGAGCGGCACCGAGCTCCCCGAGGAGGAGCTGCCGGTCGAGCTGACGATCGCGGCGATGGACGCCGCCGACGTCGGCTTCGGACTGATCAGCGCCTGGCATGCCCCCGAGGAGCCGCTGATCTCCAACGACGAGGTCGCGGAGTTCGTCGCCGCGCATCCCGATCGGCTGGCGGGGGTGGCGGCCGTCGACCTGAACCAGCCGGTGACGGCCGTCCGCGAGCTCCGTCGCTGCGTCAGCGAGCTCGGCTTCAAGGGGCTGCGGGTGATCCCCTGGCTCTGGGGGCTGCCGCCGGATGACCGCCGCTACTACCCGCTCTATGTCGAGTGCGTGGAGCTGGATGTTCCCTTCTGCACCCAGGTCGGGCACACCGGCCCCCTGCGGAGCTCGGAGCCCGGCCGTCCGATCCCCTACCTGGACCAGGTGGCGCTTGACTTTCCCGACCTCGTGATTGTCGCCGGCCACATCGGCTACCCCTGGACCGAGGAGATGGTCGCCCTCGCCCGCAAGTACCCGAACGTCTACATCGACACCTCGGCGTACACGACCAAGCGCTATCCGCCGGAGCTGGTCGCTTACCTGCGAAGCGACGGGCGCGCGAAGGTGATGTTCGGGACCAACTATCCCGATGATCACGGCGGAGAAGGCGCTGGAGGACCTCGACCGGCTGGAGCTCGACGATGAGGCGCGGGAGCTCTTCCTCGACGGCAACGCTCGCCGGGTCTTCGATCTGCGGCCCGCGGCCTAGACCACCGGCCCCTCCGCGGGTGGCGCCACCTCGTCCTGGTCGACCACCCGGATCCACCGGGTGATCAGGCCGTCTTCGATCACGAAGGCGGTCTTCGCTGTCTCGCCCACCCCCGTTCCGCATTCGCCGGCGCCCGGCCGCTCGGTGAGCTCGAAGGTGGCGATCGTGAAGCCGCCGCGGTCCTCGGCCTCGGTCAACTCGGCGCCGCAGGGGAGTGAGGCGTTGAAGGCGCGGACCTCATCGCGGGTCGTCAGCTGGAGGGGTGCGGTGCCGTTCTGGGCGAGGCTGGGGAGCTGGAAGTGATCGGCCGCCGCCTCGAGGTCGCCGCCCCGGAGGTCGTCCGCCCAGTCCCTGATCACCTCGGCGGCCTCGGGATCGGCGCCGCCCGGGATCTCCTCCGAATCGGAGGAGCCGTCGTCGCCCCCACCGCAGCCGAGAGCGGCCGCGGCGATCGCGGCCGCGGCGAGCAGGGTGAGGAGCGGGCCTCTCAGTCGCGGCCGTCCCGGCGCTCGGAGCGCTCGCGCTCGGCGAGCATCCGCTCGAGATAGGCGGACTTCTCGGCGCGGCGCCGGTGCTGCCTCTCCTCGTCCGGCGTCGCGGACTGGCCGAGCGCTCGATGCTCCTCGGTGGTCCGCTCGTGCTGGAGTTGGCGCAGCTCCTCGGTGCTTGGCTCATGGCGCTTGGCCATCGCACGAGAGTAACCCGATCCGCTCGCTCGCTGGGGATTTCGGGTCCGATCCCTTGACCTTTCTGCGCATCTATACGAACATACGTTCGATGCCGGTCGCGTGCGCCATCATTCCCCGCTTCCAGCTGCTTGCGGCGATCGGCGAGCCATCTTCAAACGGGACGCTCCCCCCTAATCAAACGGGTCGCTCCTCGGCTTCGCCTGCGGAGCGCCCTCGCATCCACTCGCATCTGCTGCGGCCGGCGGCGCTGGCGCCAGAGCCGGGGGCGGCACAGCTGGTCGGGGAGGTCTCCGAGCCCGCCGAGCGACTCGGGGTGCGGCCCGGGATGCGGGTGGGTGAGGCTCTCTCCCGCTCCCCCGAGCTGGCCCTCGTCCCTCCCGATCCCGAGCGGGCCGAGCGCTCCTGGGAGATCGTGCTGCGGCGGCTCGAGGGGATCGGCGCCGAGGTCGAGTCAGAGCGCGCCGGGGAGGTCTTCTTCGCGGCGGCTGGGCTGCGGGCCCTCTGGGGAGGAACGGGCGAGGTCCTCGCCCGGGCCCGGCGGGAGGTCGGGGCGCCGGCGCGGCTGGCGGCCGCCCCGGGGCGTTTCTGCGCTTACGCCGCGGCACGGCAGGCTCAGGATGACCTTTCCCCGGTGGTGCCGGAGGGGTCGGCGCGGCGGTTTCTGGCGCCGCTGCCGGTCTCGCTCCTGCACGGCCGGCTCGAGGACGGTGACGACCTCCCCAACGAGCTCGAGCGGCTCGGCATTGACACGCTCGGGCGGCTGGCGGAGCTCCCGAGCGACGCGGTCGCCGACCGCCTCGGGAATCTGGGACTGGCGGCTTTGAGGTTGGCGCGCGGCGAGGACGAGCCGTTGCGGCCGCGACGGACGTGGGAGGCCCTCGCGGTCGAGCTGGAGCTGCCCGAGGCGGCTTCCGGCCAGCAGCTGGAGCGGGCGCTGGAGCTGCTGATCGGGCGCCTGCTCGCTCACCGCGGGCGGCGGGGCAGGGCGCTGCGGGCGCTTCGCCTCTCCGCCCGCCTTGCCGCCGGGGGTGGCTGGCGACGTAAGGTCGCCCTGCGGCGGGCGGGGACCGAGCGCGATCGGATCGCCGCGGTCCTCCTCCCCCAGCTGGCGCTGATTCCTGCTCCAGCAACCACCCTGCGGCTGGAGGCGGTGGAGCTGGGGGCGGCGGGCGGCGATCAGCTGGCGCTTTCGGCCCCCGAGGAGCAGCGCCGGCGGCGGATCTCCGAGGCGGTGCGCCAGGCGCGGGCTGCCGGCGGCTCAGAGGCGGTGCTGCGGGTGCTCGAGGTGGACCCCGACTCGCGGGTGCCCGAGCGGCGCGACGTGCTGATGCCATATCCCGAGGGTGCTCCGCAGATGCGAGGGGGCTCCGTAGGCAAAGCCGAGGAGCCACCCGATTCACCATCGAGGAGCAACCCGTTTGGTGAGGATGGAGCGTGAGGCCCGGGCGAGTCAACCGGCCGTGGCCGGTTCCGGTCCAGGTTGGCGCCGACGGCACGCCGCGCGCGGTCGGCCGCCTGGCGGTGAGGTCGGTGCGGGAGGAATGGCTGGTCGAGGATGGGTGGTGGACCCGCAAGCCGCTGCGACGGCGCTATTTCGAGCTGGTGCTGGAGGACGGCAGCGACGTGGTCGTCTTCTGCGAGCCCGACGAGGGCCGCTGGTTCCGGCAGCGGGACTGAGGGGGGCGGCCGATGTACACGGAGTTGCATTGCCATTCGGCCTATTCCTTCCTGGACGGCGCCTCCGAGCCGGCCGAGCTGGCCGCCGCAGCCGCCGACCTCGGCTACGAGGCGCTCGCTCTCACCGACCACGACAACGTCTGCGGGGCGATGGAGTTCGCCCACGCCTGCACCGGCGTCGGCGTTCGCCCGATCGTCGGCACCGAGCTGACCGTACGGGCCACGGGTCCTGACGCCGCGGTGCCCCCCATCCTGCGGGCGCGGATGCGTCCTCGGATGGGGCCCCCCGCGGCGCCACCCGTGGCAGTAGCGGAGCAGGTACACGTCACTCTCCTCGTTGAGTCGCCGGCGGGGTGGGCCAACCTCTGCAGGTTGATCACGGAAGCCCACGCAGGCACCCGTCCAAAGCCAGGGCGCGATCCACTCCCTCCAGCGGTCGCACTCGAAGAGTTGGAGAATCATGCCGAGGGGCTGGTGTGCCTCTCGGGGTGCGCCGGCGAGGGGGCGGTGGCGGGACGCTGGGAGGCCGGGGATCCGCACGGCGCCGAGGCGCTGGCCCGCCGGCTGCTCTCCGCCTTCGGCCGCGACCGCTTCAGGATCGAGCTGCAGCGGCCGCTGTGGCGGCGCGACCGGGCGCGCAACCGCTGGCTCGCCTCCCTTGCGGAGGGGCTTGGGGTGCCCTGCGTGGCGAGTGGCGACGTCCATGCGCATCACGCCTCCCGGACGCGGCTTCAGGATGCGCTGGTGTCGGTGCGGCTCGGTGGGCCGCTGGATGAGACCGAGGGGCGCCGGCGCGGCAATTCGGCTTCCGCCCTCCTCCTACCCGCCGAGGCGCGCGAGCGCTTCCGCGATCACCCCGAGGCGGTGGCGGAGTCGGCGCGGCTCGCCGAGCGGCTGCGCTTCGACCTCACCAGCGATCTCGGCTATAGCTATCCCGGCGCCGAGGACGAGACCGCCGATCGCCGACTGGCCGAGCTCTGTCGGGCGCGGCTGGAGCAGCGGTACGGGCGGGGAGCGACGGACTCGAGGGGGCGACCGTCCTCCACATACCGCGCCGAAGCCGAGCGTCGGCTGGAGGAGGAGCTGGGGCTGATCAGGAGGCTGCGGCTGTCGGGGTTCTTCCTGCTCCACCACGACATGCTCGAGCTGGCACGAGAGGTGGCGGCCGAGGTGCGCGGCCCGGACTCGGCGCGGCGGCTGCTGCCGCCGGGGCGCGGCCGGGGCTCGAGCGTCAGCTCCCTGGTCTGCTACCTGACCGGCCTCTCCCACATCGACCCGGTGGAGAACGACCTCTTCCTTGGCCGCTTCCTCAACGAGGAGCTGACCGACGCGCCGGACATCGACCTCGATTTTCCCCGGGACATCCGCGAGAAGCTGATCCCGCGGGTGCACGAGCGCTATGGGCAGGAGCGCTCGGCGCTGGTCGCCGCCTTCGCCACCTACCGCGCACGCGGAGCGGTGCGCGACCTGGGCAAGGCGCTGGGGCTGCCGCCGGGCGAGGTGGAGCGCCTGGCGCGAGCGGTCGATGTCTATGAGGCGAGCCGCGATGCGGCGGCGCGGATGGACGAGGCGCTGGGGCGGCTGCGGGCGCGCTCCCCGCGCTGGCGGGCGCTGGCCGAGCTGTTGCCGGAGATCGCAGGACTGCCCCGCCACATCTCCCAGCACCCCGGGGGGATGGTGATCTCGACAGGGAAGCTGATCGAGCTGTGCCCGGTGCAGCCGGCGGCGATGGAGGGGCGGCAGATGGTGCAGTGGGACAAGGACTCCTGCGCCGATGCCGGATTCATGAAGATCGACCTTCTGGGGCTGGGGATGCTCTCGGCGGTGGAGCGCTGCGTGGACGAGATCGCGCGTGCGCGCGGCGAGCGGATCGACCTCTCCCGGGTGCCGCTGGACGACGGGGAGGTCTGGGGGGCGATCCAGCGGGCGGAGACGACCGGCGTCTTCCAGATCGAGAGCCGGGCGCAGATGCAGATGCTGCCGCGGACGCTGCCCCGGGACCTCGATGACCTGACCGTGCAGGTGGCGCTGGTGCGGCCGGGGCCGATCCAGGGCGGAGCGGTCCATCCCTACATCGAGCGGCGCAAGCGGTTGCGGGAAGACCCCTCGTATGAGGTTCCATATGAGCATCCCTCGCTGGAGCCGGTCCTGCGCGACACGCTCGGGGCGATCGTCTTCCAGGACCAGGTGCTGGAGGTGGCGATCGCGCTCGCGGGGTTCTCGGTGGGAGAGGCCGAGGGGCTGAGGCGGGCGATGAGCCGGAAGCGCTCCGAGGCGGCCCTGCGCCGCTTCCGGGAGCGGTTCATCGAGGGCGCGGTGGGCCGCGGGGTCGAGCGTGATGTGGCGGAGCGGGTCTATGGGCAGATCGAGGGTTTCTCGGGGTTCGGCTTTCCGAAGTCGCATTCGGCCGCCTTCGGCCTCCTCGCCTACCAGTCGACCTGGCTGCGGGTCCACTACGGGCCGGAGCTGCTCTGCGCGCTGCTCAACGAACAGCCGATGGGGTTCTATCCGCCCGACGCGCTCGTGCACGAGGCGCAGCGGCGCGGGATCGAGGTGCTGCCGCCCGATGTGAATGCGAGCGAGGTCGAGTGCCGGGTGGAGACGGTGGGGGCGGCGAGCGGCAGCGCCGGGCAGCCGCCGGTCCGGATCGGCTTGGGGTATGTGGCGGAGGTGGCCGAGGCGGATGCGGAGGCGGTGGTCGCGGAGCGCCGGCGCGGTGGCGCTTATCGCGGCGTCGCCGACCTGGCGGGGCGCTCGGGCGCCACCGGGGCCGCGCTTCAGCGGCTCGCCTGGGCGGGCGCCTGCGATCGGCTGGTGCGGTCGCGCGCCCCGATGCGGGTTGAAGTGCCGGCTGGTGGGATTGCCGTCTCAAGTGCTTTCCCGGGCGAGGATTCACCCGTGGATCCGGATGAGGAGCAGCGGCGGCCGGCACTCTGGGAGGCGGGTGGCGCCGCGCGAGCGTCGCGGACGGATCAGGGGACGCAGTTGGCACTGGCACTCGATGCCGCCCCCTCCCCTCCGCTGCCGCCGCTCGGTCCCTGGGAGCGGATCGTCGCCGACTACAAGACCACCGGAGTGACCCTGGGGGAGCATCCGATGAGCCTGATGCGGCCAGGCCTGGGGCGGGAGGTGGCCGACAGCGCTGGCCTGGCGGAGATCGGGCATGGCAGGCGGGTGCGAGTGGCGGGAATGGTGGTGGCGCGCCAGCGGCCGGCGACTGCGAATGGAGTCGTCTTCATGCTGCTCGAGGACGAGCGCGGGACGATCAACCTGATCGTGCCGCCGCCGGTGGTCGAGCGCTGCCGGATGGCGATTCGGAGCTCGGGGTTCGTCCTCGCGAGCGGCCGGCTCGAGCACCGGGAAGGGACCACGAATGTGCTGGTCAGTTCGCTGGAGCGGCTGAGCGGGAGCGGCGAGAACCGGGACGGGCTACCCGCGGCGCCCGCTCGGGCGATCACGCCGCCGGTCGGGCCCGAGACCCAAGATGAAACGGGTCGCTCCTCCGACATAAAACGGGTCGCTCCAGGGAGCGCCCTCGCATCTACGGAGCGCCCTCGCATCGAGGATGGTGGTGTTTGGCGTGGCGGGAGCCGCCCCAGCCGCCGCGGCCGCAAGCAGCGTGAGGACCGCGAGATCATCAGCGAGCTCGATCGCCCCGCCCGCGAGCAGATCGTCGCCGAGCTGGCGGCGGCGGTACCGATGGGCCACAGCTTCGGTCGGCGGGGGCGTTGAGGGCTGATGTGGGTTATCCACGCCCGCGGATGACCCCATCAACCCCTAGAGACCTGGTTTGGCGGTCATCAAGTAGATCGCGACGATCAGGAGAATCCCGGTGAGCGATCCGACCAGGCCCTCCAGCCTTCCCCACCGCTGGTACTCGGGCGGGAGATCGGCGAGCTGGAGCTCACGGTCGCCGGCGTCCGCAAGCGCCCGCTCGATGATCGGCAGCAGCCGGCGGTCGGTGGGGATGAAGAAGGCGAGGAGGAGGAGCGCGATGATCGCCACGATCGTCAGGGTCCCGCTGACCCAGAAGTCGCCGTAGTCCCAGTTCCCTTCCGACATCTGGTAGATACCGGTGCCGAGGACGATGACCAGTGCCGGCAGAGCGAAGAACTGGTTGATGACGAGCTGTAGGCGATGCAAGTAGGGCAGGTTGCGGGCGCTCATCCGCATCGCCACCGGGAACATCACCGACTCGGCGAATGTCGGCCCGAAGCCGACCACCACCGCGGTGATGTGGATGAAGACGGAGAAGTCGTAGTTGGTGAGCGCCAAGGGCATCTGGGTCTCCTCCACTCGCCGGTTCGATCTGCGCCGGACAATATCCCGCCGGTTCTGGGGCCGCAAACCGGAGAGGCCGGGCCCCCGCCCGACGGCGCCCTCGGCCCTTGGGCTGCAGCTCCTGCAAGTTTCCCTGCAAATCGGGTAGTTCCGTCCGGTGCCGACCGTAGCTTGGCGGGCATGAAAAGAGCAATCTCAATCGTTCGCGAGCATGTTCTCGACGCCGCCGATCTGGTGGTCGACTTTGCCACCCTCGGCGAGTACGGAATCGAGCCCGAGCCGGTGCCCGAGTGCGAGCGGCGCCCGTCCGGCCTCGCTTCCGGAGCGCCGCACCCACTTCACGATCGCGCCGGCAGCCCCGAGCGGATCGCGGCATAGGGGACCGCTCCCGAAGGAGCGGCCCCAAATAGAGAAGCCGCCCTAGACGGGCGGCACTCGACGAGAAACGGGCCGCCCACTGGGCGGCCCTTACACCAAACGGGCCACCCCCATGGGGGTGGCCCTCGCGTAAGACCGGCGGCGACCTACTCTCCCAGGAGGTTGCCCTCCAAGTACCATCGGCGCAGAGAGGCTTAACGGCTCTGTTCGGAATGGGAAGAGGTGTTTCCCTCTCGCTATCTCGCCACCGAAAGGTTTCGAGACGGCCTCCGTGGATCTTGAAAACCGCATTAGGCCGGGTAGAAGCAAAAAATCCGTCAAGACCTCGACCCATTAGTACCGGTCTGCTGACCGCATTGCTGCGGTTGCACAGCCGGCCTATCTACCTGGTGGTCTACCAGGGGTCTTACTCCCTCAAGGGGATGGGAGAGCTCATCTCGAGGCTGGCTTCCCGCTTAGATGCTTTCAGCGGTTATCCGTGCCGCGCGTAGCTAACCAGCAGTGCTCTTGGCAGAACAACTGGTACACCAGTGGCGCGTTCATCCCGGTCCTCTCGTACTAGGGATGACTCCCCTCAACTCTCCAACGCCCACGGCAGATAGGGACCGAACTGTCTCACGACGTTCTGAACCCAGCTCGCGTACCGCTTTAATGGGCGAACAGCCCAACCCTTGGGACCTGCTCCAGCCCCAGGATGCGACGAGCCGACATCGAGGTGCCAAACCGGGCCGTCGATGTGGACTCTTGGGCCCGATAAGCCTGTTATCCCCGGAGTACCTTTTATCCGTTGAGCGACGGCAATTCCACTTTCTACCGCCGGATCACTAAGCCCAACTTTCGTTCCTGCTCGACCCGTCGGTCTCGCAGTCAAGCTCCCTTTTTGCCTTTACACTCTGCGCACGATTTCCAACCGTGCTGAGGGAACCTTTGGGCGCCTCCGTTACGCTTTAGGAGGCGACCGCCCCAGTCAAACTGCCCACCTGGCACTGTCCACGCCCCGGATTACGGCGGCGTGTTAGAAGCCCAAAACACCAAGGGTGGTATCTCAAGGTTGGCTCCCCTGCGGCCGAAGCCACAGGTTCACAGCCTCCCACCTATCCTGAGCGAGATGTTCCGGACTCCAATATCAAGTTGCAGTAAAGGTTCACGGGGTCTTTCCGTCTAGCCGCGGGTACTCGGCATCTTCACCGAGACTTTAATTTCACCGAGCCCCTCGTTGAGACAGCGTCCAACTCGTTGCGCCATTCGTGCAGGTCGGAACTTCGCGTTCAATCCCCTGTTTCCAGAGGCGCAGACTATCCCTTCACCTCATCCAGGACCCTTAGGAGCTCCTGGCGCGAATAGCGTCGCTTCCCGAGGTTGATCTCGGTCGCGATCTGACTATCTCGCGCATTCCATCACGTCGCAGATGATCGCCTTGTTCGATCATCCGGCACACGACTGCAAAGCCCTGCAAGCTTCGAGCCTTGTCCCCCCGAAGGGGGAAGCGTTCAAAGTGCGGCAGGATCGCGCTTGTCAGGTCGCTGATCGCCCGAACCTCGTACTTGAAGGTTCGATCGCCACGCGACTGACGGATCCAGCCACAGCCGAAGAACGCCTGCAAACCCGCCAGTAGGTCTTCGTCGCGCTCGTTCAAAGACAACGAGAACGACGGCCGGCACTCGAGTCCAAGCCGAAGCTTGGATCGACGGGCGAAGGAGACGCAAAAGCATCCCTCCCCATCAGCGAGGCCGGTGACGTACCAGGGGTCCAACTGTGCTGCTCCATAGGTTCCTTGTTCTTCGATGAGGGTCGGCGTGTTGTCATCGACCCGGAGGTCGACGACCTCTCCTTTCGGATCAGTCGTTACGGGGTCACTTGGACTTCCCTCGGGATTACCATCTGGCGGCGCCAGGAAGGCTTCCCCGATATGAGCCGATTCTCGGCGGTTCCTCACGGAACCGCGGGGCAAGTGGAACTTACCCGACAAGGAATTTCGCTACCTTAGGACCGTTCATTGTTGTTACTCCCGCCGCATAACTCAGGCGGTGGCTGACTCATTTCTGGCCAGCTCTCACGGTCGCCCGTGAGATCGGACTATCTCATCGTCTCACCCGTCGTCGGATGTGACGCTCGGCGTATAGTCTCTGAGGATTCCTGGTCACAGCTTCGTCGACCGGGCCTTTCCTGCTGATTGTCCGCACCGGTCGCATTGTCACTGCCGCGTCTGCGGTCGAGTAGCGCCGGATACTCGGATCTGTCCCAGCATATAGCCGAGTTTTACAACTACCTCGGTCAGCTGATAGTTACGGCCGCCGTTTACCGGGGCTTAGCTTCAGTGCTTTGCGGCCGAAGCCGCTAACACCTCCGCGTAACCTTCCGGCACCGGGCAGGCGTCAGCCCCTATACGTCGTCTTGCGACTTAGCAGAGGCCTGTGTTTTTGGTAAACAGTCGGTTGGACCTTTTCACTGCGGCCCCCTCGGGCTCCACCCGAATGGGTTTCACCCTACCGGGGCGCCCCTTCTCGCGAACTTACGGGGCGAATTTGCCGAGTTCCTTAACGAGGGTTAGCTCGCTCACCTTAGTATTCTCTACTTGTCCACCTGTGTCGGTTGTAGGTACGGGCACGCATGTCCTGCCTAGAGGTTTTTCTCGGAGGCATGGCTTCAGGGACTGGCCAGCCTTACGGCCAGCTGGCATCGCACCTCGCGTAATAACGCCGCAGCGGCTTTACCTGCCGCGACTGGCTACGTGCTTGCCCCAGGACGACCATCGCCTGGGTTCCCTTAGCCTTCCCCGTCACCCCATTGGTCATAGCGGACATGACGTGGTACGGGAATATCAACCCGTTGGCCATCGGCTACGCCTTTCGGCCTCGCCTTAGGTCCCGACTAACCCTGAGCAGACGAACTTTACTCAGGAAACCTTGGACAATCGGTGGAGGGGATTCTCACCCCTCTCTCGTTACTCATGCCGGCATTCTCACTTCCGGCTCCTCCACGACGGCTTACGCCATCGCTTCGCGGGAACCGGAACGCTCTCCTACCGCTCACAAAGTGAGCTCACAGCTTCGGAGGCTGGCTTGAGCCCCGTTGAATTCTCCGCGCCCGAACACTTGACCAGTGAGCTGTTACGCACTCTTTCAAGGAATGGCTGCTTCTAAGCCAACCTCTTGGTTGTCTCGGCACTCGGACATCGTTCTCCACTTAGCCAGCACTTAGGGTCCTTAGCTGGTGATCTGGGTTGTTCCCCTCTCGCGTACGAAGTTTATCCCCCGCACGCTGACTCCCGGGTTAAACGTAACGGTCTTCGGAGTTTGCCTGAAGTCGGTAACCTGGTAGGGCCCCTAGTCCAAGCAGTGCTCTACGGCCGTAACGCATATAGCCCGAGGCTATACCTAAATATATTTCGGAGAGAACCAGATATCTCCTGGCTTGATTAGCCTTTCACTCCGATCCACAGGTCATCCGCCCAGTTTTCAACCTAGGTCGGTTCGGTCCTCCACGAAGTCTTACCTCCGCTTCAACCTGCCCATGGATAGCTCGCCAGGTTTCGGGTCTACCGTTCGTGACTGAATCGCCCTATTCAGACTCGCTTTCGCTGCGGCTCCGCTCATCGCTTAACCTTGCCACGAACGAGTAACTCGCCGGCCCGTTATGCAAAAAGTACGCCGTCACGCCGAAGCGCTCCGACCACTTGTAGGCACGCGGTTTCAGGTACTATTTCACTCCCCTTCAGGGGTGCTTTTCACCTTTCCCTCACGGTACTAGTTCGCTATCGGTCACCAGGGAGTACTTAGCCTTGGAGGGTGGTCCCCCCAGATTCAGACCGCGTTTCACGAGTGCGGTCCTACTCAGGAACTCGGGCGGCAGGTCAGAGCGTTTTCGTCTACGGGACGCTTGCCCTCTGTGGTGCGAGGTTCCACTCGCTTCGACTAACGCCTGACTTGGTAACTGCCGTCGGGCCAGGCACGGCCCGAATCCGAGCCCTACAACCCCGGGCAGGCAACGCGTGCCCGCTTACACCTGCCCGGTTTGGGCTGATCCCCTTTCGCTCGCCACTACTCAGGGAGTCTCGGTTGATTTCCTCTCGTCGGGGTACTGAGATGTGT
>CAWFRG010000004.1:0-47500 GCA_963818205.1 uncultured Solirubrobacterales bacterium | reverse complement strand
CGGCTCCGCGGCGATCGTCTCGCCCTCCACCTTCACCCCGCCCTGCTGAAGGAGCCGCCTCGCCTCGCTGGTGCTGACCTCGAACACCGACGAGATCAGCAGCGGGAGGTGGATCTCGCCGTCTGTCGGATCCGCGTTCAGCGCCTCGATCTCTCCCAGCGCGACCTCGGGGACGTCCTCGGGCGCCTCGCGATCCACGTGCAGTCGATCGAACTGCGCCTCCGCCGCCTCGGCCGCCTTGGCGTCGTGAAACCGCTCGACGAGCCGGCGGGCGAGGGCCCGCTTCGCCTCGGCGGGATGGCCGCCGGGCGCCGGCTCGGCCAGCAGCAGCTCGTAGTAGACGCCCATCACCTCGTCGGGAATGCTCATCAGCTTCCCGAACATCTCCTCCGGCGGCTCGGCGACGCCGACGTAATTGCCTGCCGACTTGCTCATCCTCTGGACGCCGTCGGTGCCCGGCAGGATCGGCATCGTGACGATCGACTGCTGCGGAACCTCGTAGGCCCGCTGCAGGTCGCGGGCGAAGAGCAGATTGAACTTCTGATCGGTCCCCCCCACTTCGACGTCCGCCTTGATCGCGACCGAGTCGTAGCCCTGGAGGATCG
The DNA here is from genome assembly GCA_963818205.1 of uncultured Solirubrobacterales bacterium. Classification (GTDB taxonomy): domain Bacteria; phylum Actinomycetota; class Thermoleophilia; order Solirubrobacterales; family 70-9; genus CAVVYV01. The sequence continues at coordinate 46,895 of CAWFRG010000004.1, read as the reverse complement.
GGTACAGGAGCTCCAGTCCTGAGATCGGCTGATCGGCCGCCATCCGCTTGCTGAAGTCGTCGCGCTCGAGCAGCCGGGCGACCGTCGTCTTGCCGACCAGCTGAAAGAGCTCCTCGGCGGGCATGTCGAGCCACTCGCTGTTCAACCTGACCTCGGTCTGCTCGCGATCCAGGACCTTGAACGCCTGGTCCTGGTAGGTCTTGGCGTTGGCGTCGATTTCCTCCGGCTCCGAGCACCGGGCGGCGCGTGTCGCGGCCGCTCGGGTCCCCGACGCGTGCGGTGAAGTCGCCGATGATCAGGACGACCTGGTGGCCCGCCTGCTGGAACTGGGCGAGCTTGGTCAGGACCACGACATGCCCGAGGTGGATGTCCGGGGCGGTCGGGTCGATCCCCAGCTTCACGCGGAGCGGCCGGCCCTCGTCGAGTTGCTCGCCCAGTCTTCCCTCGGGCAGGACCTCCTCCGCCCCCCGCGTGAGCATTTCGAGGTCAGCCATGCGTGATCACGGTCGGTCGGGCCCGGAAATCCGCCACGAGGCCAATGCTAGACTGCCGCCTTCCGCCTGGCCGGGCGCGGCTGTCTGTGCCTACTTCTATCTTCCGTCGGGCGCGGGGCTCGTCGATCCACAGTTCCGACCGGGCTTCAGTCGCTGGAGCGACATGTCAGACAGAGATTTCGACTTCGACTTCGACCTAAACCGAGGCCGATCCGAGCCGGGCACGCCCCCGCCGGAGGAAGCCGACCGACCGCGGAAGCGCCAGCCACGCGATCCGGCTCCGCCTGAGCGCGAACCGACGGAGTCGCCGCTGCCCGAACTCGATTTCGGCTTCGACGACGACCCCGGCCGCGACGACGAGGACGACTCTCGCCAAGAGCTGGGCGGCCGGCGCTCGAACGGCGGCAACGGCCGCCGCTCGAACGGCTCGAGCGTGGGCGGCTTGCTCGAGGAGGCACGCCGCAGGGTCAGGGGCAACGGCACGGGCGCGAATGGCGGCGCCGAGGGCTTCTCGGTCGAGGAGAAGCCTCCCCCGGTCGTTCGCGATGACGAGCCGGTCGATCCGCCCGAACCGATCGCCGAGCCCGATGAATTCCCGGCCCCCCGGCCGCGGCGGCCGCGGCCGCGGCGCCGCTTCGAGCCCGGCGAGGGCGCCAGCCTCGGCGAGGACGAGGACTGGCTCGATCTGACCGACGGCGCCGGCGGCGGTGATGGCCTCGATTCGCTCACCGACGATGAAGATCCCGGCCCCGCTGGCCCGCGCACACCGGGCGAGGGCCGCGCCCTCGCCCGCGAGGCCCGTCAGCGGGCCACCGGTGGCGGCGGTCGGCGGTCCAGCGCCCTCCTCCGCGACGACCTCGACTTCGAGGGGGTCCTGGAGCGGCAGCCGCAGAAGAGCGGCATCGCCCGGCGCCGGACCTCGCTGCTGTACGGCTTCCGTGAGATCGGCGACGGGATCAGGGAGCGCGCCGGCGACGCTCGAGAGCGTTTGCGCGATGGGCGCGAACGTCTCAGCGCTCTGCGCGAGCGCGTCCCCAGCCGGGTTACCGAGCCGGTACCCGGCGGGGCGGGCAAGCCCCCGCCCTCACTACCCCGCAGGATCCGCTCTCGGCGGCCCGGACGGCCGAAGCCTGGCCAGATCAAGAAGTTCCGCCTCCTGGTGATCATCGTCGGCCTCGGGGTGCTCGCTGGCGCTTCGATGATCTTCGGGATGATGATGGCGGTCGCGGGCGACCTCCCCCAGCTCGAGACCAAGGCCCAGTACGCGGAGGCGAAGAACAGCGAGGTGTTCGACGACCAGGGCCGCAAGATCGGCACCCTGCTCAGCAACAACCAGCGAATCCTGGTCGAGTCCGAGGACATCTCGCCGTACATCAAGCAGGCCGTGGTGGCGATCGAGGACCAGCGCTTCTACGAGCATCGCGGCGTCGACTACGTGGGCATCGTCCGCGCGCTGGGGGCCGACCTCCTCCCGGGCGGCTCTACCCAGGGCGCCTCGACCATCACCATGCAGTTCGTCAAGAACGCTCTCGAGGCCCAGGGCAGCCGGACCTATTTTCAGAAGCTGCGCGAGGCCGCCTACGCCTACCACCTCGAGCGCCAGTGGAACAAGGACAAGATCCTCACCGAGTACCTGAACACGATCTATTTCGGCGAGGGCGCTTACGGGGTCGAGGCGGCGGCCCGCACCTACTTCGGCTACGCGCACCCCGGTTGCGGCCAGGCCGGCGCCGACTCCTGCGCCTCAGAGCTCGCACCCGAGGAGGCTGCGCTGCTCGCCGGGATCATCAGCTCGCCGTCGGCCTATTCGCCTCGGATCAACCCTCAGCGACTCCACTCGACAGGCGCAACCTGGTGCTGGACGAAGATGAAGGACCAGGGGGTGCTCTCCGACCAGGAGTACAACGACGCGGTCGCCAAGCTCGGTCCCCGCGCCTTCGGAGATCGAGAAGCCGACGGACGACTCGCTCTCGCCCTATTTCACCTCATGGCTGCGCGACCAGGTCGTCGACCTCTACGGCGCCGGACGCGCCTTCGGCGGCGGGCTCGAAGTGCACACGACGATCGACCTCGACATGCAGGAAGAGGCGGAGTCGGCCGCCTACAACACCCTTGCCGGCGTCCAGCCGACCGCCTCCGTCGTTGTGCTCGACAACAGCACCGGCGCCGTCAAGGCATTGGTCGGCGGCAACGACTTCGAGGAGGCGCCGTTCAACCTCGCGACCAACGGGCATCGCCAGCCAGGCTCCTCGTTCAAGCCGTTCATCCTCGCCACCGCCCTGAACCAGGGGATCTCTCCCGGCACCAGCTACAGCTCCCAGGAGAAGCTCTTCAACGTCCCCTACTCGAAGGGCCGGGAGAAGTTCGAGGTCCACAACTACGAAGACAACTATCTCGGCAGCGCGTCCCTCCAGAGCGCGACGACCTACTCCGACAACTCGGTCTACGCCGAGCTCGCCCTCGGCGGCGGTTGCACCGGCTGCAACTCCCCCCACATTCGCGGCGGCACGGCCGAGATCGCGAAGACCGCCAACGCGATGGGCATCCGGACGCCCGTCTCCCACAACCCGGCGATGGTGCTGGGCGCGCCGGTCGAGGGGTTCACCCCGCTGGAGATGGCCTACGCCTTCACGACCCTCTCCCACGACGGCGAGAGGGTCGGCGGCACCCTGGACACGATTCCCGGCAACAAGAGCCTCGACGAGCTCGGGCCGGTGGCGATCGAGAAGATCGTCGATCCCGACGGCAAGGTCATCGACCGCAATGAGGTGAAGACACAGCGCGTCCTCCCCGAGAGCGTCGCCGACACCGAGAAGGGGATCCTCGAGACGGTGATCTCGAGCGGCACCGGCGAGACGCGCCTCGACCGGCGGCTACAACTGGGGCAAGACCGGGACGACCGAGAACAACGGTGACGCCTGGTTCTGCGGCGGCACCGAGCACTTCACCGCCTGCGTCTGGGTCGGCCACGCTCAGACCAACACACCGATGGAGACTCGACTACAACGGCGGCCCCGTCGACGGCGGCACCTACCCGGCGATCATCTGGAGCCAGGTGATGCAGGCGGCGGAGCAGATCTACGAGGAGCGGCAGGCCGAGCGGGAGGCCGCGGCCGATGAGGACGATGGGGACTCCGGCGACAGCGACAACCAGCACCAGCGGCAGCTACGGCGGCAGCTCCGAGCAGCGGAGGCGGCTCCTCCGGTGGCGGCTATGGTGGCGGCGGCAGCTCAGGCGGGGGTGGCGGCAGCTCAGGCGGCGGCGGGGGTGGGGGCTCCGCCGGAGGTGGCGGCGGTGGCGGCTCGCGCCAGTCGACGCCTACGCCCGCTCCGTCGGGCGGCGGCGGCGGAGGCGGCGGCGGCTCGGCCGGCGGCACCGGCGGCACTGGGCTCTAGGGCGCCCGGCAACTGAACTACCGCGCGCTTCGACCCGGCAGGTAGGGCGCCCGACTTGTCGTGGGCGACTGAACTACCGCGCGCTTCGACCCTGCAGGTAGGGCGCCCGACTTGTCGTAGCCCGACAACTGAACTACCGCGCGCTTCGACCCTGCAGGTAGGGCGCCCGACTTGGCGCGAAGCCGTCAGCCGCGGGCGGCCAGGGCTTGGAGACGAACCGGCTGCCGGCGGCGCAGTAGCGCCAGGGCCGCTCGGCCGCCTTGGTGATCCCGATCCGGGCGCCGGCGACGACGTCGGGGCCGTCCCAGCCAGGCTCCGGCGACAGCAGCTCAAACGGCGGCCCCATCAGGTCGGCGCCGTTGAGGTCGAGCCCGACGCCCGAGCGCCTCGGTGAGCTTCCCTGGCCCCGAGCAGAGCTCCTCGAGCTCGTCGCGGCCGCGCCGCTCCCGCATCAGCTCGATCCCCTCGGCGGGCTCCAGCGCCCGGATCAGGACCGCGGCAGCGCTGCCCTCCGGCTCCGCGACGAAGTTGAGCAGGCTGTGGATTCCATAGGAGAGGTAGACGTAGGCGCGCCCGGGCTCGCCGAAGAGGACCTCGTTGCGGGGCGTGCGGCCGATGTAGGCATGGCAGGCGGGGTCGGTGGCGTCATAGGCCTCCGTCTCGACGATGATCCCTGCGGCGCCCCCAACCGCCACGGTGCAGCCGATCAGCTCGCGGGCCACATCGTGGACCGAGCGGTCGAAGAACTCCCGTTTCAACCGCGGAGCTCCGCCAGGGCGCCGCGCGCCTGATCCAGCTGCTGCTCGAGCCGCGTCCTTGAGGTGCCGCCGGCGGAGACCTTCGACTCGATCGTGTTGCCCTCAGCCAGCGCGGCCCGCAACTCGTCGCGCGCACCCTCCGGAACCCCGTCCAGCTCGGCGTCGCCGAGCTCGGAGAGGCTCTTCTCCCCCTCGAGCGCGTTGCGGACGAGGCCGCCGACGATCCCGTGCGCCTCGCGGAAGGGCACGCCTGCCCTCACCAGGACGTCGGCGATGTCGGTGGCGGCGAGGAACTCGTCACGGGCAGCTTCCTGGAGTCGCTCGCGGTTGAAGCTGAGCCCCGCGAGCATCGGCCCGGCGGCCTCCAGGCAGAGCTCGAGGTTGTCGGCGGCGTCGAAGAGCGGCTCCTTGTCCTCCTGGAGGTCCTTGCTGTAGGCGAGCGGCAGGCCGTGCATCGTCCCCAGCAGGCTGGCCAGCGCAGCGGCAATCCGCGGGGCCTTCCCGCGGAGGAGCTCGGCGGCGTCGGGGTTCTTCTTCTGGGGCATGATGCTCGACCCCGAGGCGAACGAGTCGGCGGGCTCGCAGAAGCCGAACTCCTGGCTCGACCAGAGCACGATCTCGCCACCGAGCCGGGAGAGATGCATCGCGCAGGCCGAGGCCGCGTAGAGGTAGTCGAGGGCGAAGTCGCGATTGGAGACAGCGTCGAGCGAGTTGGGCGCGGGGCGCTCGAAGCCGAGCTCGGTGGCGATCGCCTCGCGGTCGAGATCCCAGTTGACGCCGGCGAGCGCCCCCGAGCCGGCGGGCGCCTCGCTGGTCGAGCCTGCGGCGAAGTGAAAGCGGCGGAGGTCGCGGGCGAACATCCAGAAGTAGGCGAGCAGGTGATGGCCGAGGTAGACGGGCTGGGCGCGCTGCAGGTGGGTGTAGGCGGGCGCCGGCCAGTCGCGGTGGCGCTCGGCCAGCTCCACCAGGACCGCCAGCAGCCCCTCCAGCCGGGCGATCGCCCGGGCGCAGTGGGCGCGGACCAGCAACGCCAGGTCGGTCGCCACCTGGTCGTTGCGCGAGCGCGCCGTGTGCAGCTTGCCCCCGACCGGGCCGATCAGCTCGGTGAGGCGGCGCTCGATCGCCATGTGGATGTCCTCGTCCTCCTCGGCGACCTCGAACCTGCCCTTCGGCGAGCTCGGCCGCCACCTTGTCGAGGCCGGCGAGGATCTGCTCGAGCTCGACCGGAATCGAGCACCTCGAGCGCGTGCCAGCGCCCTGGCGTGGGCGCGCGACTGCTCGATGTCGTAAGGCGCGAGGCGCCGGTCGAATGAGATCGACCGGTTCAGCCGCCTGAAGATCGGGTCCTGATCCTCTGAGAAGCGGGACATGCGGCCAGTCTAGGGACGGTCTCTGCGGCGGAGGAACGCTCAGTCCCGCCCGAGCGCTCCGGCGAGGGCCGTGCAGACCCGCTCGACCTGCTCCTCGGTGATCGAGGTGAAGAAGGGAAGCGCCAGCGAGCGCTCGGCGACCCGCTCGGCGACCGGGAACTCGCCCCCCTTGAAGCCGAAGCGTTCCCGGTAGGGCGGCATCGTATGGATGCACGGCAGGTACGCCTTCGAATCGATTCCGGCTGCCCCGAGAGCCGCGATCACGGCGCCGCGATCGGCGCCGGCGGGCAGCTGGACGACGTAGACGAACCAGCTGCGCTGCTCGTCGCCGCGGTCGGCGCAAGGCAGTACCAGGCCGTCGGTGTCGCCCTCCCCCGCCGGCGTTCCTCCGGACGCTCGGAGCCGCTCCGTGTACACGGCGGCCGCATCGGCCCGCGCGGCGAGCATCTCGTCGAGGCGCTCGAGCTGGGCGATCCCGATCGCCGCCTGGATGTCGGTGATCCGGTAGTTGAAGCCGATCCGGACGTGGTCGACCTCGGCCATGTCGGGTGAGCGGCCCTGGTTGCGCTCGCTGCGGAGCACCTCCGCCATCTCCTCGCCCGCGGGCATCGGCACCAGCACACCCCCCTCCCCGGTCGTCATCTGCTTGTTCGCGTAGAACGCGAAGGCGGCGACGTGACCTGCGGTGCCGACCGGCCTCCCCTCGGCGTCGATTGCCCCGAGCGCCTGGCAGGCGTCCTCGAGGATCGGGATCTCGTAGGCGTCGGCGATCCCCTCCAAGGCGAGCAGGTCGGCCGGGTAGCCGAAGATGTGCACGGGCAGGATCCCGGCGATCCGCCGGTTGTCGGCGGCCGACTGGGCGGCCGCCGGGTCGATGTTGAGGGTCACCGGGTCGATGTCGCAGAACACCGGTGTCGCTCCCTCGTAGAGCAGGCAGTTCGCCGAGGCGACGAAGCTCAGCGGGGTCGTCAGCACCTCGTCTCCATCGCCCCAGCCGAGCGCCCGCACCCCCAGATGGAGCGCCGCCGTGCCGCTGGAGACCGCGACCGCGTCGTCGCTTCCCACCCAGCTCGCGAAAGCGTCCTCGAACTCGCTCAGGCGCGGGCCCAGCGAGAGCCGCCCGGAGCGAAGCACCTCCAGAACCAGCTCCTCCTCGCGCTCGCCGAGGTCAGGTCGTGCGAGCGGTATCGGCTCGTTCACCCGCTGCGGGCCTCTCGTCTCGGGGCTGGAAGGCGTACTCGAGCGAGTCCACCAGAGCCTCCCAGGAGGCCTCGATGATGTTCTCGGAGACGCCGATCGAGCCCCACTCGCGCTCGCCGTCGGAGGAGTCGAGGAGCACTCTCGTGACCGCGCCGGTGCCGTGGTGCTCGTCGAGGATCCGGACCTTGTAGTTGGTGAGCTCGATGTCGGCGAGGTGTGGATGGCGGTCGCCGATCGCGTCGCGGAGGGCGGTGTCGAGCGCGTTCACCGGACCGTTGCCCTCCGCCGAGCGCATGTAGCGCTCGCCGTCGATCCAGATCTTGATCGTCGCCTCCGTCTGCACCCGGCCGTCCTCGCGCTTCTCGGTGATCACCCGGAAGCCCTCCAGCCTGAAGAGCGGCTCATAGGCGCCGGCCTCGCGGCGCAGCAGCAGCTCGAACGATGCCGGGGCGGCCTCGTAGTGGTAGCCGCGGTGCTCGCGCTCCTTCAGTGTGCGGAGGGCGCGCTGGGACTGGTGCTCATCGAGAGCGAGGCCCGCCTGCTCCGCGCGGCTCACCACGGTTCCCTTGCCCGAAAGCTCGGAGACCAGCAGCTCGCGCCGATTGCCGATTTGTGTTGGGTCGACGTGCTCGAAGGTGCGGGCGTCCTCGTTTACGCCGGCGACGTGCATGCCGCCCTTGTGAGCGAAGGCGTTGCGGCCGACGTAGGGCTGGTCCGGATCCGGGTTCATGTTGCAGAGCTCGTCGAGGAAGTGGGAGACCTCGGTCAGCTGCGCCAGCTCCTCCTCGGCCACGCACTGATAGCCGAGCTTCAGCTGGAGCGCGGGCAGGATCGAGACCAGGTTGGCGTTGCCGCAGCGCTCCCCGTAGCCGTTCATCGTCCCCTGGACCAAGGCGGCGCCCTCCTCGACCGCGGCGAGGGAGTTGGCGACCGCGCAGTCGGCGTCGTTGTGAGTGTGAATGCCGACCTCGGCCTTGCCATCGAGGGCCTCGACCACGGCCCGGGTCGCCTCGGCGACCTGTCCCGGGAGGCTGGAGCCGTTGGTGTCGCAGAGGGTGACGTTCTCGGCACCGGCCTCGGCGGCGGCGCGGAGACACTCGAGCGCGTAGCCGGGGTCGTCCCGGTAGCCGTCGAAGAAGTGCTCGGCGTCGTGGATGACGCGCTTCCCGGCCGCGTTCAGATAGGCGACGGAGTCGCGGATCATCGCCAGGTTCTCGTCCCGGCTCACCTTCGTCACCTTCTCCAGATGGAGCCCCCAGGTCTTCCCGACCAAGGTGACGACGGGGGCGAACCCCGCGGCGAGCAGCTGCAGGGACTCGTCCTCGGCTGCCTCGAGATCGCGGCGCCGGGTCATCCCGAAGGAGCAGACCACCGCCTGCCGCAGCTCCACCTCGGCCAGGGTCTCGAACAGCTCGCGTTCCTTCGGGTTGGAGCCCGGGAAGCCCGCCTCGACGAACCGGATCCCGAGATCGTCGAGCTTGCGGACCACGCGCACCTTCTCCTGGGCGGAGAGCGACATGCCCTGGCCCTGCATGCCGTCCCGCAAAGTCGTGTCGTAGAGCTGTACTTCTCTCATCTGCGATGCCTCCTTTGGTTCGGGGGAACGGGCGCGCTACCGCTGGCCGCTAGGCGGCCGCGGCGGCGGTAATTCGCCCGATCTGACCGAATGAGGCATGCATCACTATGTCGCTACCTTACCCGACGCGGCCTGCTCGCCTGCAGCCTCGGCTGCGGGCGCGCGCTCCTCGATGAAGTCGAGCCACTCGAGGTACTCCTCGGCGCGACCATGGAGCGCGTCCTCGAACTTCGCCTGGATCACGCGGGTGATCTCGCCCGGCTCGCCGAGCACCGCGTGGTCGATCTCGCGGACGGGGACGAGCTCGGCGGCCGTCCCGGTCAGGAAGACCTCCTCGGCGAGGTAGAGCTCGGAGCGATCGATGTCGCGCTCGACCACGGTGTAGCCGAGGTCACGAGCGATCTGGATCACCGACTTGCGACTGACTCCGTCGAGGATCGAAGCGGTGTGCGGCGGGGTGAGGATGGTCCCGTCGCGGACGACAAAGATGTTCTCGCCCGTGCCCTCGCAGACGACGCCGCGATGGTCGAGCAAGATCGCCTCGTCGTAGCCGGCCTCGGCGGAAGCGTTCTTGGCGAGAATCGAATTCAGATATTGGCCCGAGGCCTTCGATGCCGGGATCAGGCTATCGGGCGAGATCCGGCGCCAGGGCGACACGGTCGCTCGGATTCCGTCTCGCTTGCCTTCCTCCCCGAGATACGACCCCCAGGGCCAGACGGCGATGATCATCTCGACAGGTGCGCTCGCCGCGTAGAGTCCCATCTCGCCGTAGCCACGGAATGCGAGGGGGCGGATGTAGCAGCTCGTCAGGGCGTTGCGGCGGATCAGCTCCTTGGTCGCCTCGCGGAGCTCGTCGGCCGTGTAGCCGAGGGGAATGTTGTAGAGGTCGGCCGAGCGGAGCAGGCGCTTCAGGTGCTCGTCGTGGCGGAAGATCGCCGAGCCGCGCTCGGTGTCGTAGCAGCGGACCCCCTCGAAGACTCCGGTGCCGTAGTGCAGCCCGTGGCTGAGCACGTGGACCTTGGCCTCGTCCCATGGGACGAATTCCCCGTTCTTCCAGATCAGCTCGACCTTGTCCATTGGGCGGAAAGTATGCCCGATCGGCGCTCTAGGCTTCGGGCGACCTCGAGCGGGGTCAGCCGAGCCGATCGACGACGGCAGCTGTCATCTCCTCCGTGCCCACTCCTTTGGTGCCTTCGCCGCCAGCGAGGTCGGGCGTGCGCAGGCCCCGCGCAAGTGCCGCATCGACGGCTTGCTCCAGGCGTTGGGCGACCTCGTGTTGCCCGAGGCCGTAACGCAACATCAGCCCCACCGAGAGCAGCGTCGCCAGGGGATTCGCCTTGCCTTTGCCGGCGATGTCGGGAGCCGACCCGTGCACGGGCTCGAAAAGGCCCGGCCCTTTCTCCCCCAGGCTTGCGGATGGCAGCATCCCGAGCGAGCCGGTGAGCATCGCCGCCTCGTCGCTGAGGATGTCCCCGAACAGGTTCTCGGTGACGATCACGTCGAAGTCGGAGGGGCGCGAGACAAGCTGCATCGCGGCGTTGTCGACCAGCAGATGGTCCAGTTCGATGCCTTCGTACTCGGGCGCCAGCCGGGAAATGGTCTCCCGCCACAGGCGCGAGGTCTCGAGCACGTTCGCCTTGTCCACGGAGGTCACCCGGCCGCGGCGTTCGCCGGCGGCCTCGAACGCCACCCGAGCGATCCGCTCAATCTCCGGGACGGTGTACGCACAGTCGTCATGGGCGCTGTCGCCATCGCGCCCGGAATCCCCGAAGTAGATGCCGCCCGTGAGCTCGCGGACGACGAGCATGTCGGTGCCTTCGATTCGCTCCCGCCGCAGCGGACTTGCCTCCAGCAGCGCGTCGCTGGGTCGAACCGGGCGCAGGTTTGCGAACAACCCGAGACCCTTGCGAAGCCCGAGCAGTCCCTGCTCGGGACGGGGCGCATCGGGATCGGTGGTGTCCCACTTCGGCCCCCCCACCGCACAGAGCAGGACCGCATCCGAGGCCCGGCACGCCTCGAGTACCTCGTCGGTGAGCGCGACGCCATCGGCGTCGATCGAGGCGCCTCCGATCCGGTATTCCGTGATCTCGAAGTCGCCCAGGGCGCCCAGCGCCTTCCGTGCGGCAGCCCCGATCTCGGGGCCGATCCCATCTCCCGGTAGCAGGGCGATCGTCTTCCGGAGGTCGGCCGCGGTCACGCCCCGCGGCCTCCGACAGCTGGACCTCGACCGGATAGACATCGCCGTACTCCTCATTCACCGGGGGAGCGGGCGTCGATGTTGAGGCGGACGTAGCGGAGCTCGACCGGCTTCTCAAAGGCCTCGACCACCGCGGCGCTGAACGGCTCGTGGAGCTCGGCCGGTAGGCGCTCGTTGTGAGCGGCCAGGCCGACTACCGAGACGTAGTTCATCGGGTCATCCGGAACCACAACGGGCATCTCCTCCAGCCAGCAGTCGATCCGCTCGAACCCTGCCGCGCGGAGCCGCTCCTCGGTCTCCTCGGGCCCGTAGAAGTTCCAGGGGGCGAAGCCGGCGACGTGGGTGGCAAAGGGTTCGGTGGCGGCGGCGGCCTCCACCGCCCTCACCCATCCCGCGACGTTTCCGCGCCCACCGCACTGCGCGACCAGCCGGCCACCGGGCCGCAGGATCGAGAAGAGACGAGCGAAGAGGCGCTCATGGTTCGCGATCCAGTGGAAGGTGGCGTTTGAGAAGACCGCGTCGACGGCGGCGATTCCCGCCTCCTCCTCGAGCAGTGTGGGTTTCAGCTCGAGCAGGTCGGCGGTCATCAAGGACACCCGCCCCTCCCCCGCGAACGTCTCCCGCGCCACCTCGACCATCGAGGGGCTTCCGTCCACGCCGACCACCCGGCCGCCAGGCAGGCGCTCGAGCAGCAGCCTGGTCGCGCGGCCCGAGCCGCAGCCGGCGTCGAGCACCGTCTCCGTTCCCTCCAGCGGCATCCGTTCGAGCACCCGCCGGGCCCAAGCTTCCTGCGGCGCCGCGAGCCTGTCGTAGGTCTCCGCGTCCCAGTCGGTGGTGGTGCGCGCCATCAGAGCGAGGTGGTGACCGGACCGCGGTCGGCCTTGCCCGCCGCCTCGAAGGCGTCGATCTCATCCACACGCTGCAGGGTCATCGCGACGTCATCGAGGCCGTTGATCAACCGGTGCTTGATCTCCTCGTCGATCTCGAAGTGGAAGACGCCAGCACCCGGCTTTCGCGCCTCCTCGCCGGAGGCGCTCGCGCAGTTGACGGTCTGGTCGTCGAGGTCGATCCGGGCCTCCCCGGCACCCGCCACCGCCCGGCAGTGCTCCTCGTCGAGGACGACGGGCAGCAGCCCGTTCTTGGTGCAGTTGGTGAAGAAGATGTCCGAGAACGACGGGGCGATGACCGCGTCGAAGCCGTAGTCCTTTAACGCCCAGACGGCGTGCTCGCGGGAGGATCCCGAGCCGAAGTTGCGGCCGGTGACCAGGATCGGGTGGGACTCCAGCTCGATCTCGCCGGAGCGGAACCAGTCGTAGAAGAGGAACTCGCCGAATCCCGTGCGCTCGATCCGCTTCAGGAACTGCTTCGGGATGATCTGGTCGGTGTCGACATCGGAGCGGTCGAGCACCGCCACCCGCCCCTCGATCACCTCGATCGGATCCATCGGCATCAGGACCAGCCCCGGATGTCGACGAAGTGCCCCTCGACCGCGGCCGCGGCGGCCATCTTCGGGCTGACCAGGTGGGTGCGTCCGCCCGCCCCCTGGCGTCCCTCGAAGTTCCGGTTCGAGGTGGAGGCGCACCGCTCGCCGGGGCTGAGGATGTCGGGGTTCATCCCCAGGCACATCGAGCAGCCGGCCCCTCGCCACTCGAACCCCGCCGACTGGAAGGCCTCGTCGAGTCCCTCGGACTCCGCCTCGGCCTTCACCTGGGCGGAGCCGGGGACCACCATCGCCCGGATCCCGTCGGCGACCCGGTGGCCGTCGATGATCGCCGCTGCCTCGCGGAGGTCGGAGATCCTCGAGTTGGTGCAGGAGCCGATGAAGACCCGCTCGAGCGGGATCTCGGTCATCGGGGTGCCGGGCCGCAGGTCCATGTAGGCGAGAGCGCGCTCGGCCGCCTCCCGGTCGGCGGGCGAGTCCATCTTCTCCGGATCGGGCACCTGGTCGGTGACCTGGACGACCATGCCGGGGGTGGTGCCCCAGGTGACCATCGGGGAGAGCTCCCCGGCGTCGATCTCGACCTCCGTGTCGAAGCTCGCGGCCTCATCGCTTGGAAGTCCGCTCCAGCGCGTCACGGCGTCCTCGAAGTCGTCCGGGACCCCGGGCCGGCCACGCATGTACTCGAAGGTGGTCTCGTCGGGGGCGACCATCCCGGCGCGGCCACCGCCCTCGATCGTCATGTTGCAGATCGTCATCCGGTTCTCCATCGAGAGCGCCCGGATCGGATCGCCGGCGTACTCGACCGCGTGGCCCCGCATGCCGGCGGTGCCCAGCCGGCCGATCGTCGCCAGGATCAGATCCTTGGCGGTGACCCCGGCGCCGAGCTCACCGTCGTAGAGGATCCGCATCGTCTTCGGGCGCTTCTGCACCAGGCACTGGGTGGCAAGCACGTGCTCGACCTCCGAGGTGCCGATCCCGATGGCGAGCGCCCCGAAGGCGCCGTGGGTCGAGGTGTGGGAGTCGCCGCAGACGATCGTCATCCCGGGCTGGGTGGCACCGAGCTCCGGGCCGATCACATGGACGATGCCCTGGCGATCCGAGCCGAGCGAGTAGAGCGGGATCCCGAACTCCTCGCAGTTTCGCTCCAGCGCCTCCACCTGCACCCGGGAGAGCTTGTCGGCGATCAGCCTGGCGGCCGAGGTGCCGTCGGTGGGGACGTTGTGGTCGGCGGTGGCGAGGGTCTTGTCGGGGCGGCGAACCGCGCGGGCGGCGAGCCGGAGCCCGTCGAATGCCTGCGGCGAGGTCACCTCGTGGACCAGGTGGAGGTCGACGTAGATCAGATCGTCGTCGACCTCGTGGGCCTCCCAGATCTTCTCGAAGAGGTTCTTGGCCATTCTTGTCCTCCTAACCTCGCCTCAGTCCCGCGGCGACGACGGCAACGAGGCGCGCCTCGGCCCGTCCATTGTTCTCGAAATGGTGCGGGAGGTCCGCGTCGAAGGTGACGCTGTCGTCCGCTCCCAGCTGGTGGCGGGTGCCGTCGATGAAGAGGTCGACCTCGCCGCCGAGGACGACCGCGGTCTCGCGACTGCCCGGCTCGTGGATCGGCGGATCGGCGTGGCCTCCGGTGGCTGCGCCGGGGGCGAGGGTGTGCACGGAGACGTCAGCGCGCTGCCCCGGCAGGGGCGGGGTGAGCTCCTCGACCAGGTGTCCGCCGCGGCGCCGCGCGCGGCGCTCGCCGGAGCGGACGACGACCACATGGCGGTCCTCGTCGAGACGGAGGAGCTGGGAGAGGGTCAGCTCCAGCCCGGCGGCGATCTTCTCGGCGACCGCCAGGGTCGGGCTGGTCTCGCCGCGCTCGACCTGCGAGAGCATCGGCGCGCTCACCCCGCTTCGCTCCGAGAGGTCGCGCAGCGAGAGGTCCATCGACTCGCGCAGCGCCCGGACCCGGGAGCCGACCGCCCCGTTCCCGGAGGAGCTGGCCGGCTCGGGCTTTGCTGCTGTGGTCGCCATCGGATCGTACGTTATCACGTACGATCGTCTGCCAACTCCACGCCTCCCCAGGGGATGGACCCCTTGGTCGGCTCGCCCGCGTCGACGCCGAGAACGAGCGAGTCGACCGCAACCTCGGCTTCTTCGCGCTGCGCCCGGCCGGCTAGCGCCGCGGGTCAGCCAAGCGGCTCGAGGATGACGACCGGGATGCGGCGCTCGGTGCGCCGCTGGTAGGCGGCGTAGTCGGGCCAGACCTCGACCAGGCGAGCCCAGAGGCGCTCTCGCTCGGAGTCGGTCGCCTCGCGCGCCCTCACCCGCCGGCGCTCACCGCCGACCTGGACGGTCGTCTCCGGGCTTGCCTGCAGGTTCAGCCACCAGAGCGGGTGCCTGGCGGAGCCTCCCTTCGAGCCCACGATCACGAGGGCGTCCCCGTCCTCGATGTAGAGAAGCGGCGCGGTGCGGCGCTTGCCGCTCTTTCGCCCGACGTGATCGACGAGCACGATGTCCACACCCCTGACCCGGCCCCCGATTCGGCCCTGGGTGAGGCGGTAGAGGCGGACGTGGCTATCGGTGAGCGCCCGCCAGGCGAGATCCGATCGCGCGACCTGCGTCAGGGCCCGAGGCGTCCACATCGCGAGGAACTCTATGACCCCCTCGCGCAGCCGCTTACGGCCCGGGCGTGCGCTCGGAGGCGGCGTCCGCGGTCGCCTCCTCGGCCTCCCGGATCGCCACCCCCTCGAGGGCGTTCGAGATCGCCCGGACGAAGGCGCGGGCCGCCGCCTCGAGGATGTCGGTGGCCACCCCCTGGCCGCTGGCGAGCTTGCCGTTGGCGCGCACCCAGACGGTCACCTCGCCGAGGGCGTCGGTGCCACCGGTGACCGCCTCGACCTCGAATCGCGACAGCTCCGCCTCGGTACCCACCGCCTCGCGGATCGCGCCGAAGATCGCGTCGATCGGCCCGTCGCCGGAGGCTTGGGCCACCGACTCCTCGCCGCTCGGGAGGACGACGCTCACAGTCGCCTTCGGCTGGCGCTTGGAGCCGGCCTCGACCTCGAACCAGGCGAGGTTGTAGGCCTCGGAACGCTCTCGCATCTCGTCGGAGGCGATCGCCTCCAGGTCGAGGGCGGTCACCTGCTTCTTCTTGTCCGCGATCTCCTTGAAGCGCTTGAACGCCTGGTTCAACGCTCCCCCTTCGACCTTGAAGCCGAGCTGCTGGAGGGCGTCCTGGAGGGCGTGGCGACCGGAGTGCTTGCCGAGCACGATCGAGTTCGACTCGAGGCCGACTTCAGTGGCGTCCATGATCTCGTAGGTGGTGCGCTCCTTCAGCACTCCGTCCTGGTGGATGCCGGACTCGTGGGCGAAGGCGTTGCGACCGACCACCGCCTTGTTCGGCGGCACCGAGTAACCGGTCAGCCGCGAGACCATCCGGCTGGTGCGGGCCAGCTCCCGGGCGTCGAGGCCGGTGTCGAGCCCGTGCTCGTCGCGGCGGGTGCGAAGCAGCATCACGATCTCTTCCAGGGAGCAGTTGCCGGCGCGCTCGCCGATCCCGTTGACCGCGCACTCGACCTGGCGCGCCCCCGCCAGCAGCCCCGCGAAGGAGTTGGCGACGGCCATCCCGAGGTCGTCGTGGCAGTGGACCGAGACCTCGACGTCCTCGAGCGCAGGGACCAGCTCGTAGAGCCGCCGGAAGTAGGCGGTGTACTCGGACGGGGTGGTGTAGCCGACGGTGTCGGGGATGTTGACCACGGTCGCGCCCTCGGCGACCGCGATCGCGCAGACCTCGGCGGTGAACTCGACATCCGCCCGGGTGGCGTCCATCGGCGAGAACTCGACGTCCTCCGTGTAGGACTTGGCGAGGGCGACCGCCGCCTTCGCCTGTCCCTTGACGTCCTCGCGAGTGGTCTGGAGCTGATGCTCGATGTGGATGTCCGAGGTGGAAATGAAGGTGTGGATGCGGGGCCGCGCCGAGTCCTTGATCGCGTTCCAGGCGGCGTCGATGTCGGCCTTGTGGGTGCGCGAGAGGCCGCAGATCACCGGGCCCTCTACCCGCTGGGAGATCTCCTGGACGGCCTCGAAGTCACCGGGTGAGGTGATCGGGAAGCCGGCCTCGATCACGTCGACGCCGAGACGGGCGAGCTGCTGAGCGATCTCCACCTTCTCCTGGGTGTTCAGGGAGATCCCAGGAGACTGCTCGCCGTCGCGCAGCGTCGTATCGAAGATGTGGACCCGGTTCTGCTCGGCAACGTCCTTCATGACTTTGCTCCTTCTCTAAAAGCTTCGAATGACCTGTTCTTCTCTCGCGGCTCTCGCGCCGCCCAGCGCTATTCCCCCCGAAGGGGGAGGAGAAGGAGAAGCGCCAGGCTGTTGAGCCGGTGCGTCATCGAAGTGCCAGGAGAGTAGCGCAGCGCGGACGTGGGAGAAATTGGCGTCCCGCTTGAGCACTAGCTTGGGCGCCGTGCGCTCGGACCAGATCGAGGCCCGCGCCGTCGCCAAGGTGGTGCTGGTCGCTCTCTTCTATGCGGCCCTGGCGCTGCTGCTGGCGATCGTCATCCTCCACACCCGGACGACGCTCCAGTGGGTGGCGGCCGCGATCTTCCTCGCCCTTGCCCTCGACCCGGCGGTGGGAGTGCTGCAGCGGATCCGAATCGCCGGCCGCTCGCTCCCGCGGGTGATCGCGATCCTCGCCGTCTACCTGGTCTTCCTCGCGGGGCTCGTATTTCTAATCCTCCACGTCTTCCCCCCAATCGCCAAGGACATCGAGGGACTGGCGAAGACGCTCCCCACCTACGTCTCCGATGTCGAGGACTGGGCCGACAACAATCAGCAATTCCAGGAGCTCAACCAGAAGTACGGAATCACCCAGAAGCTCAGCGAGCAGGCCAGCAGCCTGCCCTCGCGGCTGAGCACCGGCGCCAGCGACCTCGGTTCGATCACGGTCAGCCTGCTCGAGCACCTGATCGCCGCGATCACAGTTCTCACCCTGACCTTCTTCCTGCTGCTCGACGGCCGCGGCATGTTCCAGCGCGGCACCGGCCGATTGGCGGCGCCGCAGCGCGACCGCGCCCGCCGGATCGGGGTTCGGGTGGCCGAGGTGGTTAGGGCCTATGTCAGCGTCAACCTGCTGCTGGCGATTGCTGCGGGCGTCCTCACCTGGATCTTCCTCGAGATCGATGGCTTCCACCTGGCGATCCCGATGGCGGTGCTGGTGGCGTTCCTCGACCTGATCCCGTTGATCGGGCTCACGATCGGCGGGTTCGCGGTGGCCGTGGTGCTGGTGATCGATGGCGGGCCCGGTGACGCGATCGTCTGGCTGGCGATCTTCCTCATCTACCAGCAGCTCCAGGACCGGGTGATTCAGCCGCTCATGTACAAGGGCGGGGCGCTGAAGGTGAACCCCGCGGTTGCGATCGTCGCGGTGATCGTCGGCGCCAACCTGGCCGGCGTCCTCGGCGCCCTCCTGGCGATCCCGACGGTGGCCTCGCTGGGCGTCGTGATCGACGAGCTAGTTCTGAGCGGACCGCCCCCCGCGCGCCGGGCGAAGACGGCCAAGTAGCTCTCCCCCGCGCTTCCAGAACGGCTCGCCCCGTGAGCCTGCGAATCGCTCGACGGAGCGCCGGTGCTGGCCATTGCGGTAGAAGAGCTTCGCCCAGAGCGAGTCCGGCTTGCCGAGGCGGAAGGCGCCGGGGATCCCCGCGACCGGGATCAGGATGCTGAGGATCGCCATTCCGAACTTCTCCTTCGCGGCGTTGAAAAGAGCCATCAGGATCCCGAGCGCGCCGATCGCGCCGGCGGCCGCGAAGACCAGGGCCTCGACGTCGTCAGCGGCGTCGATCCAGCCGCGGAACCCGATCAGGACCATTCCCGTGATCCCCGCCGCGATGATCACGGCGTCGATCGAGGCACGGCCCTGCTTCGACCAGTAGACGTCCTTGAGGTTGAGCCAGAGCGCGAACTCGTCGAGGGTGAGTCCCGTCCCGACACCGAACAGCACGGCTGAGATCTCGCGCAAGGGAGACCCGGGCGCGAGGGCGATGTCGAGCCAGCCGAAGATCAGCAGGAGGAGGATCCCCCAGACGAGATGGTGGATGTGCGACCCGCCGACCTCGACGTTGCCGGGCCACCAGCTCACCTGGGCGCGGATCATGTGTGCGCTCGTCCGGATGAACCCGAAGGTGAGCGAGAAAAGCGACGAAGAAGAGGAACTGGGGCTCGCGGCCGGCATCGACGATCCCCTCCCGGTAGAGGTCGAAGACGCTCGCCACGCAGCGGGCTCATGGCCCGCATGCTATTCGCGTCGCTCCCCGGGCGCCCTGCTCTACGGGATCGACTTGACGAACTCGCAGCTCTTGCCGGAGTCGCGGCCGCCGCCGCCGCTGCAGCCATCCTTGGCGGCGCCCCCGTTGAGCTTGTCCCCGGCGCCGCCGCCATAGAGCACGTCGGGGGCGGCACCGCCCCTGAGGCGATCCTTGCCGGCCCCGCCGGTGAGCAGGTCCTCTCCGCCGGAGCCGATCAGGGAGTCGCCCCCTCTCGCCCCGTCGAGCAGGTCGGGCCCGCCGCCGCCGAGGATCCGGTCGTTGCCGGCGCCGCCGCTGAGCGGCCGGCGCACTCCACCGGCGAGGTCGCCGATGCGGACGTCGATCAGGCCGCTGCCGTCGAAGGAATCCTCGCCGCCGCCGAGGTCACCGAGGATCACGGTGATGTACCCCGGGTTGCAGCTCACCTGGGTCGGGCTGTCCTGAGCACACTGGCCGCTGGGGGCAGGCGGTGGGTTGCTGAATCCCTCGGGTGAAGTGAGTGTCAGGCGACCGGTTGGCGCGGTGAAGGCGGTGATCCGGTTGTTGACGTCGGGGGCGTCGAGGGTGAGGACGTTGGCGGTTGCCGCCGATCTCGCTCCGCCCCCCAAGGCACCCTGGAGGCCGAAGGTGATGCCGCCGTCCAAACCCCCGGCGCCGGCCGCTGGGGCGGCGAGGACGCCGACGGCGAGCGCGATCATGGCCGCGCGGAGCGGCTTGCGGGTCCCTGGCCTCATCCGGGCCATCGTAGGGGACGCTGTTTACATCGGTCAATGCCGCGGAGGGCTCAGGGAACCAGCACGACCTTGCCGATGTTCCGCCGCTCGGCGATGAAACGGTGCGCTTCGCCGGCACGATCGAAGGGGAAGGATTCGGCGACGATCGGCTCCAGTCCGCCCTCCTCTATCCGCTCGAGCAGGGGTCCGGTGATTCGCTCGACGCTCCCCTCCTTGTCCCACCAGGCGAGCATGTTGAGCCCGAAGACGCCCTTGTTCTCGTTCATCATCCCGAGGCTCTTCCACCATGGGAAGGTCGCCGTCGGCATCCGGGCGATGCTCTCGATCAGCCTCGGGATGCTGCGGCCCTCTCCCGTCGAGGCCTCGGCGAGCCCGTACATGATCAGGCGCCCGCCCGGCCGCAGCAGGCGGTAGTCCTTGCGGAAGCTCTTGGGGCCCTGGGCGTCGAAGGCGAGGTCGATCCCCTCCCCGCCGGTGATTCGGATCACCTCCTGCTCGAAGTCCTGGGTTCGGTAGTCGATCGCGTGGGTCACCCCCAGCTTGCGGATTGCGTCGTGCTTGGATCCGGAGGCGGTCCCGAACACCTCGGCACCGAGCATCCGGGCGATCTGAACCGCGGCAGTCCCCACTCCACCGGCGGCCGCGTGGATGAGGGCTCGCTCGCCCTCCTTGAGGCCACCCATGATCACGAGGCCCGAGTAGGCGGTCGCGTAGTTGACCGGGATCGCGGCGCCCTGCTCGTAGCTGAGCCGGTCGGGGAGCGGCAGCACCTGGCCCTCCGGGACGGTGACCATTGAGGCCTGGCCGCCGAACCGGGTGCCGGCGACGACCCGGTCCCCGGACTTGTGGGCGGCGACCCCCTCGCCGACCGACTCGATCTCGCCCGCCACCTCGTAGCCCATCACGCAGGGTGGCTTGGGCGCTTCCGGGTAGAGGCCCACCCGCGCCAGGGTGTCCGCGAAGTTGATTCCCGCCGCTCGCACGGAGATCCGCACCTCACCCGGCCCCACCGGCGGGTCGGGCCGCTCCTGGACCTGCAGCACCTCGGGTCCGCCGGTGCTCGTCTGGACGACCGCGCGCATTGGCGCAGCATATTCCGGCTTCGCCACAAGTCGCGGCCACGAGCGGCCGCCCGCACAAGTCGCTTCGGCTTCGCCTCCGCTCCGAAGTGGAGCGGCCTGGAGGCCGCTAGAGGGAGACCGCGCGGCCGATCGAGAACCCCTCGAGCTCGAGAATCCGGTCGATCGTCGAGGGATTGACCGGGGCGTCGGTTGTCAGCGCCATCACCGCGGTGTCGCTATCGGGCTCGGCGCCGACAGCGGCGGAGACGATGTTGACGTCCTCCTCCCCGAAGATCGTTCCCACCCGGCCGATCATCCCGGGCTGGTCGGTGTAGCGGAATATCGCCAGGTGCCGGGCGAAGGGGAGGTAGAAGTCCTCGCCCCAGACGCGGGCCAGATAGGGGATGTTGCGCGGGCCGACCCCGGTGCCGGCGACCTCGGTCGTCTCATCGCCCGATCGCAGCCGGACCACTATCAGCTCGGTGAAGTCGGGCGACGTCGCGTCGCGGGTGTCGAGGAGCTCGATTCCCCGCTCCTCCGCCAGGTGGGGAGCGTTGACCAGGTTGACCGCCTCCTCGGTGTGGCCGCGAAGAATCCCGGCGAGCACCGCGATCCCCAGGATCCGGGTGTCCTGGTCCGCGAGGCGGCCGAGGAATTCCACCTCGACCCGGTCGGGAGCGCCGTCGCCGAGCGCCTGGGCGAGCGCGCCGAGCTTCTCGCAGAGGGGCACGAAGGGCGCCAGCTGCTCCATCACCTCGGGACGGACCGCCGCGATGTTGACCGCGGTTGTGACGACGCCACCGGTGAGGGCGGCGGTCACCTGCTCGGCGGTCACAACCCCGGCGCGATCCTGGGCCTCGGCGGTGGAGGCGCCGAGGTGAGGGGTGACGACGACGTCGTCGCGCGCGAGGATCGGATGGCCGCTGAAGGGCTCCTCGGGGAAGACGTCGAGAGCGGCCCCGGCGACCCTGCCGCTCTCGAGCCCGTCTACGAGCGCGTCGAGGTCGATGAGCTCGCCGCGGGCGCAGTTGACGATCCGGACACCCTCGCGCATCCGCGAGATCGCCTCCGCGTCGATGACATTCACCGTCTCGGGGGTCTTCGGAAGGTGCAGGGTGATGAAGTCCGAGCGCGCGTAGAGCTCCTCGGGGTCGACCCCGTCGACGCCGAGCTCGCGAAACCGCTCGGCGGTGACGAACTTGTCATAGGCGACCACCTGCATCTCGAAGCCCTGGGCGCGACTGGCGACCAGCTGCCCGATCCGGCCGAAGCCGAGGACGCCGAGGGTCTTGCCGTAGAGCTCGGTGCCCGCAAAACGGGTGCGCTCCCAATTCCCCGAGGTCAGAGAGGCGTGGGCCTGCGGGATGTTCCTGCAGAGGGCGAGCGTCAGCGCCATCGTGTGCTCGGCGGCGGCGATCGCGTTCGCCTCGGGGGCGTTGGCGACGACGATCCCTCGCTTGGTGGCCGCCTCGACGTCGACGTTGTCGACGCCGGTGCCGGCGCGGCCGATCACCTTGAGGCGCTCGGCGCTCTCGATCAGGCCCGAGTCGAGATAGGTCGCCGATCGGATCAGGATCGCGTCGAACTCGCCGATCCGGCTCTGGAGCTCGTCTCCGTCCCAGTCGAGCCCGAGCTCGACCTGGAAGCGGTCGCGCAGCAGCTCGATGCCGGCGTCGGCGATGCGCTCCTTGACCAGGACCTTGGGCTGCTCGTTCATCGCCCTGGTTCTCTAGGCGACCGGCTCCGGGGCGCGGCCGGCCTCGGCGAACACACGCTGCGCGGCCCCCGCCGCCGCCCCGGGTTCGACCTCGGCGCCGGCGTCGCGAAGCGCCGACTCGAGCGCGGAGAGCGCGATGACGATGTCGTAGGCGCCGTAGTAGCCGCAGTGGGCGATCCGGACGATCTTCCCCTTCAGGCGGGCCTGGCCGCCGGCGGCGGTGACGCCGTAGCGATCGCGCATCAGCTTCGGCACCGCAGCGCCGTCGATCGAATCCGGCAGGCGCGCCGCGGTGAGCACGTTGGCGCCGTCGTTGTCGGGTCCGAACCGCTCGAGGCCGATCGCCTCGATCCCGGCGCGGGCGGCCCGGGCGAGGATCGCATGGCGCTCGTAGACCCGCTCCAGCCCCTCCTCCTTGATCAGCTCGAGGGCGACGTCGAGGGCGCGCCAGAGCGTCACCGCAGGGGTGAAGGGGCTGTTCGGCGGCTCCTCCGCCTGCCCTGAGGCGGTCCGCTGCCAATCGAAGTAGTAGCGCCGGCCGGTGTGCTCGGCGGCGAGCGACATCGCCCGCTCGTTCACCGAGGCGAAGGCGAGCCCCGGCGGGCACATCAGCGCCTTCTGCGACCCGGCGACGACCACGTCCACCCCCCACTCGTCCTGTGGGAGCTCGACCGCGCCGAGGCCCGAGATCGCGTCGACGCAGATCACCGCGCCGTGGTCGTGGGCGACGGCGGCGAGGGCGCGAACGTCGTTGACCACCCCGGTCGAGCTCTCCGAGTGGGTCGTGAACACGGCGCCCGGGGGCCGCTTCATCCCGGCGATCGCCCGGTCCAGGTCTTCGGGGGCGATCGCGCTCGCCCCACTCGACCTCCAGGTACTCGATCTCTCCACCGTAGGCCTGGCAGAGCTCGAACCAGCGCTCGCCGAACTTGCCGCAGGCGGCGACCGCGACCGGCTCGCCCGGGCCGACCAGGTTCGCCACCGCCGACTCCATCGCGCCGCTACCCGAGGCGGCGAAGCTCAGCACCTGGTTCGCGGTCCCGAAGACCGGGCGCAGGCGCTCCAGTGCCCGGGCGTAGATCTCGATGAACGCGGGCGCCCGGTGGTAGAGGATCGGCTCGGCCATCACCTGGCTCACCGCAGGGGGCAGCGGGGTCGGCCCGGCCGCCATCAGGTACTGCTTGATGTATGGGTTGGCGCTCTCGGTCATAAGTCCACCCTCCCCGCAGCGAGCAGCCGCGGGGCATTGCCTGGGACAGAGTATTAGGGGCAGACGCTGGACTCGATCCGGCGCCCGCTGTAGGGTGCGAGCGCGTCCGAGGGGCGGCCCTGTCCGGCGGGCGTTCCGGCAATGCCCTCGACCATCGGAGGAGTGATGTACCCAGTCAGCTACGAGGCTGATGCCGCCCTGGAGGGCCGCAACCGCCTCACCACCTTCTTCAGATACTTACTCGTCATCCCGTGGGCGATCGTCGCGACGCTCTATGCGATCGCCGCCGAGATCGCGGCGGTGATCGCATGGTTTGCGATCGTCTTCACCGGCCGCTATCCGGAGGGGCTCTACAACTTCAACGCGGGCTTCCTCCGGATGACCACGCGAGTGAATGGCTTCTACTACCTGCTCACCGACGAGTGGCCGCCGTTCAACGGCGATGAGAATCCGCAGTATCCGATCCGGGTCGGGGTGCCCGAGCCGTTGGGGGCCTATGACCGGCTGAAGACGGGGTTGCGCCTGATCATCGGGATCCCGGTGTACCTGCTGGCGATCGTCCAGTCGCTGATCCTGGCCGTGTGCACGATCATCGCCTGGTTCGCGATCCTGTTCACGGGTCGTCTCAGCGACGGCCTCTTCAACCCGATGCGCTCCGCCTCGGCCTACATCGCCCGGGCGACGGCGTACTTCCTCCTGATCACCGAGGACTGGCCGCCCTTCTCGCTCGAGGAGAGCGGTACGGCTCCGTCCGGCCAGATCAGCCAAGAGGCGGAGAGCCGCAGAACTTGACCCCGGCGGACGCGGGAGGCAATCGGCTGTTCCCGGCGAAGAAGGAGGCCTGATGACCTTTACCGAAGCGATCAAAGACGGGTTCGACCACTACGTGAGGTTCGATGGTCGGGCCTCGCGGCCCGCGTACTGGTGGTGGTTCCTGTTCGCAGCTGCTGGTCGCGATCGCCGCCAACCTCATCGACGCGGCCATCGGCACCTTCGGCATCGTCAGCGGGATCACGGGTTTGGCGCTCTTGCTGCCCGGACTCTCGGTCGCAATCCGGCGGCTTCACGACACCAACCGCAGCGGCTGGTGGATTCTGATCGGCCTAATCCCGATCATCGGATGGATCGTCCTGCTCGTCTTCTACCTGCAAGCAAGCGATCCGACCGAGAACCGGTTCGGCCCCCCGCCGGCGCCCAGCCCCCCGCCCGCGCCCAGCCCTGCCTAGGTCGCGATCGCCGAGGTGATCGAGGGCGACGGCTGGGCGGTCGCCCCGAGCCTCAGCCCTTGATCCAGGGCATCATCGAGCGGAGGTTCTTCCCGACCTCCTCGACCTGCGAGCCGGCCGCCTCCTCGCGCATCCGCTGGAAATTCTCCTGACCTGCCTCGTTCTCGGCGATCCACTCCTTGGCGAAATCGCCCGACTGGATGTCGGCGAGGATCTTCCTCATCGCCGCGCGGGTCTCCTCGGTGATCACCTTCGGCCCCCGGGTCATGTCGCCGTACTCGGCGGTGTTGGAGATCGAGTGGCGCATTCCCTGGATCCCCTGCTCGTACATCAGATCGACGATCAGCTTCAGCTCGTGCAGGCACTCGAAGTAGGCGAGACGGGGGTCGTAGCCGGCTTCGACCAAGGTCTCGAAGCCGGCTTGGACGAGTGAGGTGGCGCCGCCGCAGAGCACTGCCTGCTCGCCGAACAGGTCGGTCTCCGCCTCGTCCTTGAACGTCGTCTCGATGATCCCCGCGCGGCCGCCGCCGATCCCCGAGGCATAGGCAAGCACCTGGTCGCGGGCGGTGCCGGTGGCGTCCTGTTGGACGGCGATCAGGCAGGGCACGCCCTGACCTTCCGCAAACTCACGGCGGACCAGGTGGCCGGGGCCCTTCGGGGCGACCATCCCGACGTCGACGCCCGGCGGCGGCTCGATCTGGCCGAATCGAATCGCGAACCCGTGGGCGAACATCAGCAGGTTCCCGTCAGCGATCCCGTCAGCGATCTCCTCCCGCCAGATCTGGGCCTGCTTCTCATCTGGGAGGAGGACCATCACGATGTCGCCGCGGCTGGCAGCGTCGGCGACGTCGAGCACCTCGAGCCCCTCCTTCTCGGCGTCGGCGCGGCTGGATGACTCGGGACGGAGCCCGACCACCACGCTCACCCCCGAGTCCTTCAGGTTGAGAGCGTGCGCGTGCCCCTGGGAGCCGTAGCCGAGGATCGCCACGGTCTTTCCGTCGAGCGCCGAGAGGTCGGCGTCCTTGTCATAGAAGATTCCTTCGTCGGCCACGGGGCCGAGGATGCTACAGCCCGCCGCGCCGCGTCCTCAGCGCCTGGCTTCCTGCACCAACTCGCGGCGGAGCAGCTTCCCCGAGGGGCTCCGGGGCAGCTCGCTGACGAAATCGATCCGCTTCGGCACCTTGAATCCCGCCAGGGACACGGCGCTGTGCGAGCGCAGTTCGTCTTCGCTGACCTCCGCCCCGTCCGCCAGCACCACCAGGGCGCAGACCGCCTCCTGCCATTCGGAGTCGGGGCGGCCGAACACCGCCACGTCTGCGACCGCCGGGTGGGCGAGCAGCACCGACTCGACCTCCGCCGGCATCACGTTCTCGCCACCCGTGATGATCACCTCGCTGCGGCGGCCGGTGACGTAGAGGAAGCCCTCCTCGTCGATGTGGCCGATATCGCCGGTATGAAGCCAGCCGTCTGGATTGAGTGCCGCCTTCGAGACGGTCGGCCCCTGGACCAGGATCTCGTCGCCCTCGATCCGGACGTGGGTGGTGAGCAGGGGCCGGCCGGCCGAGCCGATCTTCCTGGTGGCGTCCTCGGGCGAAAGGGTGGTCACCTGGGAGCACGTCTCGGTCATCCCATAGGTCTGGACCACCGTCGCCCCGCGATCGAGGGCCTCCTCCAGAGCGCCTTCGGGCACCGGGCCGCCCCCGATCAGGATCGCGCGAGGGGCGGAGAGGTCGGCCCCGGCCTCGAGCAAGCGGAGCAGCATCGTCGGCACCAGCGAGAGCACCGTGATCCCGCCCGAGGTCAGTGTTGAGGCGACCTGGTCGGTGTCGAAGCCGTCAAGCAGCACCGCGGTGGTTCCGTAGATCACCGAGCGAAGGACGATCGAGAGCCCGGCGACGTGGCTGAGGGGGAGGCAGCAGAGCCAGCGGTCGGCGGGTTCAACCCCGATGTTGAAGGCGGATCCGACGGCGCTGAAGAGGAAGTTCCCGTAGGTCAATCCCACCTGCCGTGGCTCGCCGGTGCTGCCGCCGGTCAGGATCTTGGTTTGGAGGTCGTCCATGTCGTGCTCGCCGAGCAGCGGCAGGTCGGCCTCGGTTTGGGTCAGCTCGGCGGCGTCGTTGAGGTCAACCGCGGGGCGCTCGGAGGCGAGCACGGCCTCCCGTTCGGCATCGGTCAGCTGCGGGTTCAGGGGCATTGCGACCGCGCCGAGCTTCATCAGCGCGTGGAGGAGAACCACCTCCTCGCGCCGCGGATGCATGGTCAGCGCCGCGGTCGCCTCACGCCGCACCCCGTAGGCGGCGAGCCGGCGGGCGACCCAGGTCGCCTCCGCCTCGAGCTCGGCGTAGGTGACCGTCGAGGCCTCTGTGACCAGCGCGGTGCGCTCGGGGCAGCTCTGTGCTCGCTGCGCGAGCCAGTTGTCGAGCTTCACGGTCCCCTAGCCTAAGCGCCCGATGCCCAGACGTCACAAGGACGCCCCGCCCGAGGAGGAGCTGTACGCGCCGATCGAGTGGCGCGCCGAGGGCGACTACGAGGACATCCTCTACGAGCGCGGGGATTCGGTCGCCAAGATCACGATCAACCGCCCGGAGGTCCGGAACGCCTTCCGGCCGCCGACCCTGGCGGAGCTCCGGGACGCCTTCACCCGGGCCCGGGACGACATCGAGGTCGCGGCGATCATCTTCACCGGCGCCGGGGACGAGGCTTTCTGCTCGGGGGGCGACCAGCAGATCCGCGGCGACGACGGCTACATCGGCGACGACCAGGTAGCCAAGCAGGGGGTCGGCCGGCTCGACGTCGGCGACCTCCATGTGCAGATCCGGCGCCTGCCGAAGCCGGTGGTGGCGATGGTGGCCGGCTACGCGGTCGGGGGCGGCCACATCCTCCACCTCGTCTGCGACCTGACGATCGCCGCCGACAACGCCCAGTTCGGCCAGACCGGGCCCCGGGTGGGGAGCTTCGACGGCGGCTTCGGCTCCAGCCTCCTGGCGCGCAATGTCGGGGTGAAGAAGGCGAAGGAGATCTGGTTCCTGAGCCGCCTCTACGACGCCGACGAGGCGCTGCAGATGGGGCTGGTCAACGCGGTCGTGCCGCTCGCCGATCTGGAGCGCGAGACGATCGCCTGGTGCCGGGAGATGGCCGCGCTCTCACCGTTGTCTTTACGGCTGCTCAAGGCGAGCTTCAACGCCGCCGAGGATGGCCTCGCCGGGATCCAGCAGCTCTCCCACGACGCCACCCTGCTCTTCTACATGACCGAGGAGGGTCAGGAGGGGCGGAACGCCTACCAGCAGGGCCGCCCGCCCGACTTCTCCAAGTTCCCCAAGAGACCGTGAAGGCGGCTCCTCGGCTGCGCCTACGGGGCCGCCGGCCTTGATCAGATGAGGATCTGGCTGATGGCGGCCCGGCCGCGGACCCTGCCCGCGGCGATCGCCCCGGTCCTGGTGGGGACGGCGGCGGCGATCGAGGTCGCCGGGGAACTGCCGCGGGTGGGCGCATTCTTCGCCGCCCTGATCGGCAGCATCTTCATCCAGATCGGCACCAACCTCGCGAACGACTACTCGGACGCGAAGCGAGGAGCCGACACCGTTGACCGCCTCGGGCCGGTCCGGGTCACCGCCGCCGGCCTGGTTGCGCCGAGGAGCGTCCTGACGGCGACCTGGGTCGCCTTCGCGGTCGCTGTCGCCTGCGGCATCTACCTGGCCACGGTGGCGGGCCCGGTGATCATCGCGGTGGGGGTCGCCTCGATCCTCGCCGGGGTCCTCTACACCGGCGGGCCGCGACCGTACGGCTACGCCGGGCTGGGCGAGCTCTTCGTCTTCCTCTTCTTCGGCCTGGTCGCTGTCAACGGCTCCTACTACGTCCAGCTCGAGGAGCTCGACTGGTTCCCCTTCGGCCTCTCGGTCTCGATCGGCTGCCTTGCCACGGCGATCCTCGTGGTCAACAACATCCGCGACATCGACACCGACCGCCGCGCCGGCAAGCGGACCCTGGCCGTCCGCATCGGGCGCGACGCGACCCGGCGCCTCTACCTCGCCCTGGTCGGAGTCGCCTACCTGACCCTGCTGATAACCCTGCTCGCGAACGGCGGCCCCTGGTGGGCCGCCCTCGGGTTCCTCTCGCTGCCGCTCGTCGTTCCCGCCGCTCGCCCGGTGCTCACCCGCGTCGACGGGCCCTCACTGAACCAGGCGCTCGCCAAGACCGGCGCCCTGCTCGCCGCCTTCAGCCTCACCGTCTCGGCGGGCCTGCTGATCGCGGCCTGACCCCGGTTTAGAGTCATGGCATGCGGTTGGAGGCGCTGGAGGCGATTCCCTATTCGCTCCCCTTCCGCGAGCCCTACGTCACCTCGCGCGGCAAGCTCACCGAGCGGCACCTGATCCTGCTCAGGATCCGCGCCGACGGCCTCGAGGGACTGGGCGAGACCGCGGCCCTCTCCCTCCGGGGCGGGCCCGACCTGAAGGAAATAGCCAGGCAGCTGACCGATCTCTGCCGGCCGGCGCTCGAGGAGGGACCAATCGACCCGCAGCGGCTCTGGTCGGCGCTCGCCCGCTGCCGGAATAGAGGGGTGTCGCCTCAGGCGCTGGCCGCGGTCGACATTGCCCTCCACGATCTCGCCGCCAAGGTCGCCCGGATGCCAGTCTGGAAGCTGCTTGGAGCCGAGCGGGTTGAGCCGGTGGCCTGCAATGCGACCCTGCCAGCGGCCAACCCGACCCGGACGCGGGCCCTGGCACGGGAGTGGATGGCCGAGGGATTCAGCACCTTCAAGCTCAAGGTCGGCCTCCCTGGTGATGTCACCCAGGTGGCGACTGTTCGGGAGGAGCTAGGCGGCGAGGCGCAGATCCGGGTCGATGCCAATGCCGCGTGGACCGTTGAGCAGGCCGCGGAGCGGCTCCACGCGATGGCCCGCCACACGATCGAGCTCGCCGAGCAACCGGTCAGCGGGCTGGACGCAATGGCGCTGCTTCGCTCCCGCACCAGGATCCCCTTGGCGGCAGACGAGAACGTAATCTCCTCCCTCGACGCGCGCCGGGCGGTCGAGCTCGACGCCTGTGAGCTGGCGACGGTGAAACTGGCCAAGGTCGGGGGGATCGCTGAGGCCTTGGAGATCGCCCGGGTGCTCCCCGTATATCTCTCCAGCGCGCTCGAGGGCCCGGTCGCGATCGCCGCCGCAGCGCACACGGTGCAGGCGCTTCGAAAGGGCATACCCAAGGGGCTGGCCCATGGGCTCGCCACCGCGCGCCTCTTCGCCGCCACGGTCGGCTCTGGGGCGCGGCTCAACGAAGGCCGGCTGGAGCTTGACGACGGCCCGGGGCTCGGGGTGGAGCTCGACGAGGCCGCGCTCGCCGCCCGGCGCCTGGACCTGGAGCGACCTCCGGAATAGCGCTCACTCCCGGCAAGTGCCGGCCCGACGCGCCGACACCCGTCATCTACGGTTTGCCGCGTGGACCCGACCAATGCCAACACCGCGCTGGCCTCGGCGATGGTCGAGGAGCTTGCACGTTGCGGCGTCAGACACGCCGCGGTCTCCCCCGGCTCGCGCTCGACCCCGCTGGCGCTGGCGCTGTGGCGCCATCCCGCAATCGAGGTGACGGTCCTGCTCGACGAGCGCAGCGCCGGCTTCTTCGCCCTCGGCACCGCCCTCACCACCCGCGTCCCGGCGGCCGTCCTCTGCACCTCGGGCTCCGCCGCCGCCAACCTGCACCCCGCCGTGGTCGAGGCCGACGAGGCCGGCGTCCCGCTGATCGTCCTCACCGCGGACCGCCCGCCCGAGCTCCGGGGGATCGGCGCCGGCCAGACGATCGACCAGTTGAAGCTCTACGGGGAGGCGGTGCGCTGGTTCTGCGAGGTCGGCACCCACGATGCCGACGACGAGGGCCTCCTCCATTTCCGCTCCGTCGCCTGCCGCGCCTACGCAACGGCAGCTGGCGATCCGCGGCCGGGCCCCGTTCACCTCAACGTCCCCTGGCGGGAGCCGCTTGCTCCGATTCCGGTCGAGCGGCGCGGTCACCGCCACCGATCCCGCTCGCGCTGGAAGGCCGCGGCGAGCGCCCGTTGAGCGCTGTGAGCCGCGCGGCCGCCGCCCCGGAGCCAGGACTGCTCGAGGAGCTCTGCGAGCGGATCGCCGGGGAGCCGCGCGGCCTGATCGTCGCCGGCCGCCAGCCCGACCTGGCGCTCGCCGAGCCGCTGGTCCGCCTGGCGAGCGCCACCCGCTACCCGATCCTCGCCGAGCCCACCTCGCAGCTTCGCCTCGGGCCGCACGACCGCTCGCGGGTGATCTCCGCCTATGACCTGCTCGCGCGCGACGCCCCGGAGCGGCTCCAGCCACGGCTGATCTTCAGGGTCGGTGAGATGCCCACCAGCAAGGGGCTGCGGCAGTGGCTCGCCCGGATCGAGGGCCTACGGCAGCTGGTGATCGATCCCGTCGCCGACTGGAGGGACCCGACCCGGCGCGCCGAGACCGTGGTCCGAGCCGACCCTGCCGCCCTCGCCGGGCGCCTCACCCAGCTGCTCGCCGAGAGGGGCCGCGACGACGAAGACGCGGCCGAGGCCTTCGCCGGCGCCTGGACCGCCGCCGACCGCACCGCGCGGGCGGCGATCGCCTCAGAGCTCGAGGGGCTCGATGAGCTCAGCGAGCCCGGCACCTGGCTCGCGCTCGGCGAGGCGCTCGGCGACGACGACGCGGTTCTGGCCGCCTCGAGCATGCCGGTCCGCGACCTGGAGGCCTTCCTGCCCTCCGGACCCCGGCGGGTGCGCTTCTACGCCAACCGCGGCACCAACGGAATCGACGGGCAGGTGTCCACGGCTTCGGGCATCGCCAAGGCAGCGGGCGCCCGGACCTGGGGGGTGCTCGGCGACCTGGCGCTCTTCCACGACCTCGGTGGCCTCTCCGCGGCCCGGCAGGCCGAGAACCTCCGGCTCCTGATCCTCGACAACGGCGGCGGTGGCATCTTCCACTTCCTCCCCCAGGCCGAGGCGCTCCCCGAGGGTGAGTTCGAGGCCCTGCTCGGTACCCCGGCCGGCCTCGACCCCGCCGCCGCGGCGGAGCTCTTCGGCCTCAGCGTCGCGACGCCCGGATCGCCGGCGGAGCTGACCGAGGCCCTCGCGGGGGACGCCCGGATGGTCGTCGTCCGCACCGACCGCCGGCGCAACCTCGAGCTCCACCGCCAGCTCGCCGAAGCGGCGACGGCCGCGCTCAGTCGCGCCTGACGCCGTCGCCCCTACGGTCAGGCTTGGTGCGAGCGCTCCGCCAGGAGCAACCTAGCCGGCAAGCAATGGCAGCAGCACCGCGAACTTGAGCTCAGTCTCGGCCAGCTCGGCCGCCGGATCGGAGTCGCCGACGATCCCGTTGCCGGCGAACAGATGCGCCTCCCTGTCCCGGAGTAGCGCCGAGCGCAGGCCGACGCAGAACTCGCCGTCCTCGGCGGCATCCATCCAGCCGAGCGGCGCCGCGTACCAGCCGCGGTCGATCCCCTCGAGCTCGTCGATCAGCTCCAGGGCCTGCTCTCGGGGCTCGCCGCCAACCGCCGGGGTCGGGTGCAGCAGCCCGGCGAGCTCGATTGCGCTGCGGGAATCCGCGAGCTGGGCGCGGATCGGGGTGGCAAGGTGCTGGAGGTTGCCGACCCGGACCACCGCGGGATCGTCCGCGGCGTGCACCCAGACCGCGTGGGGCCGCAACCCGCGCTCGATCCGGCGGATGACGATCTCGTGCTCGTTCCGGACCTTGGCGCTGCGCAGCATCGCCTCGCCGAGGTGATCGTCGACGGCGGGGTCGGCGCTGCGGCCGGTCGTTCCCGCCAGGGCGACCGTCGCCGCGACCGCGCCCGAGCGCCGGACGAGGAGCTCCGGGCTTGCGCCGACGAAGGCCACCTCGGGGGTTCCAAAGCAAAAACAGAAACAGGAGGGAAAGAGGTCGCGCAAGGCGCCGAACAACGCCGCCGGGTCATGGGCCGAGGGCGCCTCTACGGTCAGCTCGCGCGCCAGTACCACCTTGTCGAGCTCGCCGGCGGAGATTCGCTCGACCGCGGCAGCGACGATTTGCTCGTAGCGCTCAGGAGAGTGGCGGCCGGCGATCCGGGTGGCGCCCCGCGGATGCGGATCGGGCGGGGTGAGCGGCGCCGCCCGAAGGCCGGCGAGCCGGCCCCGCAGCGGTTCGAGCAGGCGATCCGGGTCCGCCCCCGGTTCGACGATCACCGATGCGGTCAGGTAGGCCTCCTCCCCGCTCCTCAGAAAAGCAAGCTCCGGCATCAGGACCAGAGCCGGGGCCAGCGAGGACCAGGTCGGCTCCGAGCCACCCTCGTCATCGAAGGCGAAGCCGCCGGTCCAGACCGGGCCGGCGCCAGCGGGGAGGCCGGGCGCCTCCGAGGCGACTCGGTCCTGGAGCGCCTCGGCGCAGCGCCGAGCGACGTCCGTGAAGCGATCCTCCCCCCTGCTGACCACCTGCAGCGCGCTCCCGATCCCGGCGAGGGCGAAGCCGCGGTCGGGCTGCTCCCAGCAGAACCAGCGGTCGCCGGCCAGCCGGGAGCCGAAGGCGAGGGCGCTCGGATCGACGCGGGATCGATCGGAGCCGTAGCGCTGGCGAGTGTTCGGCCGCTCGGCCCTCGCCGCCCGTGCGACGGCGTCCTCGAGTCCCTCGAGGAGCGTCGACGCCTGCGCCAATCCCGACGACCAAGGCCGCGCGCCCTAGGAGTCCGACTTGGCGCGGGCGATCGCGACCTCGCCGGTGCGCACCATCTCGATCAGGCCGTGCGGGCGGATCATCCGCTCGAACGCCTCGACCTTGTCCGAGCTGCCGGTGACCTCGATCGTCAGCGACCGCCGGGAGACGTCGACGATCTTCGCCCGGAAGATCTCGGCGAACTGCATGATCTCGGCGCGGCTCTCGATCGGCGCCGAGACCTTGAACAGGGCCATCTCCCGAGCGATCGTCTCGCCCGGCTCCATGTCGCGGATCTTGATCACGTTGACCAGCTTGTGGAGCTGCTTGGTCACCTGGTCGATCGGGTGAACGGCGCCGTCCACCGTCAGGGTGATCCGTGAGATCTCGGGGTCCTCAGTCGGGCCGACGGCGAGGGTGTCGATGTTGAAGCCGCGGCGGCTGAAGAGCCCGGCGATCCGGGCAAGGACGCCCGGCCGGTTCTCGACCAGGATCGAGAGCACGTGCTTGCGCCCGGTAAGCGCGCCCGCCGCGGCGTCGAGGTCCTCGAGCTTGACCAGATCCGGAGTCCCGGCTTCCATCAGCTCATCCCTTCGGGGCCGGTTCGGGGCCGCCGACCATGTCCCGGGCGGCGCTGCCCGCCGGGATCATCGGGTAGCAGTTCTCCTCCTGGGTTACCCGGACATCGAGGAGGACGGGCCCCTCGGTGGCGAGGGCGTCGCGCATCGCCCCCTCGACCTCGTTCTTGTCGTCGACCATCAGTCCCTTGGCGCCGAAGGCGTCGGCGAGCTTCGCCCAGTCGGGGCTCGGGCCCATCTCCACCGCGGAGTAGCGGCCCTCCCAGAAGAGCTCCTGCCACTGGCGGACCATCCCGAAGTAGCCGTTGTTCATCAGGAAGACCTTCACCGGGATCTCGTGGCGGACGGCGGTGGCGAGCTCCTGGCAGGTCATGATCAGGCTTCCGTCGCCGGCCAGGCAGACGACCTGCTCGTCGGGGTTGGCGACCTTGGCGCCGATCGCCGAAGGGAGGCCGAAGCCCATCGTTCCGAGGCCGCCGGAGTTGATCCACCGGCGCGGCTTGGTGAAGTGGTAGTACTGCGCTGCCCACATCTGATGCTGGCCGACGTCGGAGGTGATGATCGCGTCGCCCTCGGTCGCCCGGTACATCGCCTCGACCATCGCCTGGGGCTTGATCTCGGAATCCTCGGAGTCGTCGTAGCCGAGCGGGTAATCGCGCTGCCAGCGATGGAGTTGGTCCCACCAGGGATCGAGCCGGGCGCGGTCGGCCTGCAGCGCCCGGTACTCCTTGGTCAGCTTCGGCAGCACCTCCTTCGCGTCACCGACGATCGGGATGTGGGCGGGGACGTTCTTGGAGATCTCGGCCGGGTCGATGTCGATGTGGACGAACTTGGCTCGCGGCGCGAACTCCGAGAGCTTGCCGGTGATCCTGTCGTCGAAGCGGGCGCCGATCCCGACGATCAGGTCGGCGTTGTCCATCGCGTAGTTGGCGGTCCTGGTCCCGTGCATCCCGAGCATCCCGAGCCACTGCTCGTGGCCGGCGGGGAAGCCGCCCAGCCCCATCACCGTGCAGGTGACCGGGAAGTTGTCGGCGAGGCAGAGGTCGCGAAGCTCCTGCGATGCGTTGGCGTTGATCACCCCGCCGCCCGCGTAGATCACCGGGCGGCTGGCGTTGGCGAGCGCCTTCGCGGCCAGCCTGATCTGCTTGATGTTGCCCTCGGTCGAGGGCTTGTATCCCGGCAGGTTGGGGGTATCGGTGCTCGGCTCGTAGTCGATGTCGGCGCGGGAGAGATCCTGGGGGACGTCGACCAGCACCGGACCGGGTCGGCCGGTGGAAGCGATATGGAAGGCGGCGTGGACGTAGTCGGGGATGTAGCGGGGGTCCTGGACCATGAACGAGTGCTTGACGATCGGCATCGTGATCCCGTTGACGTCGGCCTCCTGGAAGCCGTCGGTGCCGATCAGCTCGGTCCGCACCTGGCCGGTGATGAACACGGTCGGGACCGAGTCCATGATCGCGTCGGCGATCGGGGTGATCAGGTTGGTGGCGCCGGGCCCCGAGGTGGCGAAGGCGACGCCGACCCGGCCGGAGGACTTCGCGTAGCCCTCCGCCATGTGCCCGGCGCCCTGCTCGTGCCGCGCCTGGATGTGGTCGAGGTCGGCCCCGTAGACGGCGTCGTAGATCGGCAGGTTCGCCCCGCCGGGGATCCCGAAGATGTGCTCGACGCCCTCGGCCTTGAGGGCCTCCATCAGTGCGTCAGCCGCGCGCATGGATCGAGGGTAGCTAATGGACGAGGCGGTCGAGTACGGCGTGGCCCAGCCCAGACCCCTTGCGGGCAGGCAGGGTCGGTGCCGGTGATCAGCCTGCCTGGAGCGGCTGGCGCTCGGGATTCCAGCGCGTGATCGGGTCGATCGCCGACTCGATCACCCGATCCTGGTAGCGCTCGATCGCCTTCAGCATCGAGCGGACCAGCTCGTCGCCGAGATAGCTGGGCTGAAGCCCGAGGTCGAGGAGCTTCGTGTGGGTCGGGTTGTAGTAATGCTCCTCGGCCTCGATCCGCGGGTTGGCGAGGTGCTCGATTTCGACCTCGTGGCCGAGCTCGGCACCGGCGGTCTGCACCAGCTCCGCCAGCTGGCCGACGGAGAACATCTCGGTGAACTGGTTGAAGACCCGGTACTCCCCGGCGTCGGCCGGGTTCTCGACCGCCAGCTCGACGCACTGGAGGGTGTCGCGGATGTTGAGGAAGCCGCGGGTCTGCCCGCCCTTGCCGTAGACGGTCAGCGGGTGGCCGACCACCGACTGCACGCAGAAGCGATTGAGCACGGTTCCGAACACCTCGTCGTAGTCGAAGCGGGTGGTGAGACGCTCGTCCTGGGCGGTCTCGTCGGTCTCGATCCCGTAGACGACCCCCTGGTTGAGGTCGGTCGAGCGCAGGCCCCAGATCCGGCAGGCGAACTGAATGTTGTGAGAGTCGTGGACCTTGGAGAGGTGGTAGAGCGAGCCGGGCATCTTCGGGAACGGCAGGGTGTCCTTGCGTCCCTTGTGCTCGATCTCGATGAACCCCTCCTCGATGTCGATGTTGGGGGTTCCGTACTCGCCCATCGTCCCGAGCTTGACCAGATGGGCCTCTGGGACGTGGTCGCGCATCGCGAACAGGAGGTTGAGCGTGCCGATCACGTTGGTGAACTGGGTCTCGACCGCCTGCTCGCGGCTCGCCATCGAATAGGGAGCCGAGGCCTGCTCGCCGTAGTGGACGATCGCCTCCGGCCTGGTCTCGGCGACGACCTCGGTGAGGAAGTCCCCGTCCTCGATCGCCCCCAGGTGGGAGCGAATCGTGTTCCCCGAGACCTCGCGCCAGGCCTCGATCCGCTCCTCCAGGGTCCGAATCGGGGTCAGCGAGTTGGTTCCCTGCTGCTCGTGCCAGCGCCGGCGCGAGAAGTTGTCGACGACGGTGACCTCGTGGCCTCGGGCCGAAAAGCGCATCGCGGTCGGCCAGCCCAGGTATCCGTCGCCCCCGAGGATGAGGACGCGCATAGAAGGCGGCAGGGTAGCGGCTTCTCGACGGCTATCCTGCCGCCGCCTTGCACGACTTCGTGACGATCGCCTCCATTTTCCCGGCGGAGCTCACCGCCCTGCGGGCCTCGGGCCTGGTCTTCGCCGCCGCCCTGATCGCCTTCGCGATCTGGCGCCGCCGCTCGCTCTCGAACGGCGCCGTCCTGCTGGCGCTGCTCGGCGGCCTGGCGCTGGCTGTGGTCTCGGGCACCGAGCTGCTCGACGCGCTCCTCGAGGCGTTCGCCTTCAACCGCGGCAACGGCGGCCGCATCCTCGGCCTCGCGGTATTCGCGATCGCGATCCTGTTCCTGCTTGTGCTGCGGGCCCTGACCGAGAGCTCGCGGATGAACCAGCAGCTCTCCGCGCTGCTCGAGGGGCTCGCCTGGGAGGAGTTCAAGGGAGCGTCGCTGCCCGAGCGCTTCCGCGACCGGGTCGCGGTCGTGATCCCCGCCTACAACGAGGCCGACAGCGTCGGCGAGGTCGTCCGCCAGATCCCCCCCGAGGTCTGCGGCGAGCCGACCGCGGTGCTGGTCGTCGACGACGGCTCCCGCGACGACACCGGCGAGGAAGCGGCCAAGGCGGGGGCGATCGTCGCCCGCCACGTGATCAACCGCGGCGGCGGCGCGGCGGTGCGGACCGGCTACCGGCTGATGGCCGAGTCGGGTGCCCTGGTGGTGGTCACCCTGGACGCCGACGGCCAGCACGTCCCGGCCGAGATGGAGCGTCTGGTCCGCCCGGTGCTCGACGACGAGGTCGACGTCGCCCACGGCTCCCGGGTGCTGGGCCAGTCCGAGCCCAACGCGCGATCCCGGGAGCTGGGCATCGTCTTCTTCAACCGGGTGGTCTCCTTCATCACCCGGACCAGGGTCTCGGACTGCTCGAACGGATACCGGGCGGTGCGCACCTCGGTCCTCCCCCAGCTGGTGCTCCGCCAGGAGCAGTTCCACACCTCCGAGTTCCTGATCGAGGCGATCAAGCGCGGGATCCCGGCCAAGGAGATCCCGGTGACCGTGCAGAAGCGCCTCCACGGCCACTCGAAGAAGCCCGCCGTGGTCCGCTACGGGCTCGGGCTTCACCAACGCGATCGTCCGCACCTGGCTCCGTTAGGTGCCAGGGCCGGGCCGCACCTCTGAAGGGTCGGGCAGATAGAGGTCGGTGCCGCAGCGCGGGCAGACCTGGACGTAGAGCTTCAGCACGTTGTTACAGGTCGGGCAGCGGCGCTCGGGCTCGTCGCGCTCTGAGCGGTAGAGGATCACCGCGATCAGGCCGATGATCGGCAGGATCGTCCCGACCAGCAGCCAGATGAAGAACGAGCTGCCCTTGGCGCGGCCGATCACGCCGGTCGCGATCCCGAAGCTGAGCGCAACGATCACGTAGGGGGCGCCGGCCATCTCGCCGTCCGAGGGTACGCGCTCGCGCTCAAGTCTTGCTGCGGGAAGCGCTGAGCCTCTAGCCCGCGTCGAGCGGCCGGTGGGAGCCCCCGTGCTCGTATTCCTCATCCCGGAGCGGGCGCGGGTGGCCGATCGAGCCGACCTCGGAGATGTCGCGGGCGAAGGGGAGGCTGACGGTCCAGTCGATCACCGCGCGCAGCTTCCGGAAGGCGCCGGGGATCTGGCTGAGGTGGTAGGTGCGCGCCAGCCACCAGGCGAGGAAGCCGGAGAAGGTCCGGCGGCCGATCCTGCCGACCGCCTTGTAGCGGCCGAGGTTGACGAAGGCGGTGCGGCTCGAGTAGCGTGTAGCGCCGCGGCGGCTCGCCGCTCAGCGCGCCGGCGACGTTGGCGGCGACCAGGCGGGCCTGGCGGATCCCGTGCTGCGCGGTCTGCGGCGCGAGCCCGCCCGAGGGGTCGGGGACGGCGGCGCAGTCGCCGATCGCCCAGACGCCCTCCTGGCCCTCGACCCGGAGGTGGTCGTCGACCCTGACCCGGCCGCGCTCGTCGAGCGGCACGGAGAGGTTCCTGAGGCTCGGGTGCGGCCGCACGCCCGCGGTCCAGACGACCGTCCGGGTCGGCACCGTCTCCCCGGTCGAGAATGTGGCGCTGTCGGCCTCGACCCCCTCGAGCGTCGTCCCCAGGCGGATCTCGATCCCTCGACCCCGGAGCTGCCGGAGGGCGTACTCGGCGAGCGAGAGGTCGATCTCGGGCAGGACCCGCTCGGTCGCCTCGACCAGGATCCAGCGCATCCCGTGCAGGCGCGCCCTTGGATAGCTGTCCATCGCGTCGGCGGCGAAGTCCTGGAGCTCGGCCAGAGCCTCGAGACCGGCGTAGCCGCCGCCGACGAAGACGTAGGTGAGCATCTGCTCCCGGCGCGCCGGGTCCTCGGTCGCGTTCGCCACCTCCAGGGTCTCGACGACGTGGTTTCGGAGCCAGATCGCGTCGGCGAGGCTCTTGAAGCCGATTGCGTGCTGGTCGAGGCCCGGCACCGGGAGGGTGCGGGAGACCGAGCCGACCGAGAGCACCAGCTGGTCGTAGCGCAGCTCCTCGGACTCGCCGTCGTGCATCCGCAGCTCGATCGTGCGGGAGGCGGGGTCGTGGGAGGTGACCGCGCCCAGCCGCAGGTAGGCGCGCTTGAGGATCTCCCGCAGCGGGGTGACCACGTGGCGCGGCTCCAGCAGCCCGGCCGCCGCCTCGGGCAGGAAGGGCGTGTAGAGGACGAAGTTGACGTCGTTGATCAGCACCAGCCGGGCGGACTGCTTCGGCAGCAGGCGCTCCAGCGTCCCGGGCGCAGGTCGGACCCGCGAAGCCACCACCGGCGATCACCACGTTCCAGGCCATGAGCTAAGTGTCCCGCAGACGTTCCCTGATCAGCTTGGTGACCGCGCCGCCGTCGGCGCGGCCCTTGCTCTCCTTCATCGCGGCGCCGACGATCCGGCCGATCGCCTTCTCGTTGCCGCTCCTGACCTGCTCGGCCGCCTCCGGCTCGGCCTCGATCGCCCGATCGACGATCCCCTCCAGCTCGCTCGAATCGGAGATCTGGGCGAGGCCCTCGCTCTCGACGATCTTCGCCGGGTCGCCGCCCTCGGCGACCAGCTTCGCCAGCACCTGCTTGCCGGCGCCGTGCGAGATCGTCTTTCCTTCGACCAGCCCGGCGAGCGCCGCGACCGACTCGGGGGTCGCCTTCGAGGTGAGCGGATCCTCCTCGGCCCCCGCCTGGCGCAGGCTCGCGACCAGCTCACCGGTGACCCAGTTGGCGATCGCCTTCGCGGACGCGCCGTCGGCGGCCGCGATCGCCCGCTCGAAGTACTCGGCGTACTCGGACTGGAAGGCGAGGGTCGCCGCCGCCTCCTCGGGGAGCCCGATCTCGGAGACGTAGCGCTCCCGCCTCGCGGCGGGCAGCTCGGGGAGCGACTCCCGCGCTTCCTTCAGCATCTCCTCGGTCGGCGCCACCGGGACCAGGTCGGGCTCAGGGAAGTAGCGGTAGTCGTGCGCGTACTCCTTCGAGCGCAGCGCGGTCAGCGAGCCGTCCTCGGGGTGGAAGTGGAGGGTGTCCTGTGTGACCTCCTCCCCGGACTCGAGCAGACCCCGCTGGCGCTCGAGCTCGGCCTCGATTCCTCGCTCGAGGAAGCGGAAGCTGTTCATGTTCTTGAGCTCGGTCTTCACCCCGAGCTGATCGGAGCCGGCGGGCCGCAGCGAGATGTTGCCGTCCACCCGCAGGCTCCCCTCCTCCATGTTGACGTCGGAGACGCCGAGCTGGCGGATCGTCGTCCGCAGCAGCTGCGCCCATTCGCGCGCCTGGGAGGCGGAGCGGATGTCGGGCTCGGTGACGATCTCCACCAGCGGGGTGCCGCCGCGGTTGAAGTCGACAAGCGAGACCCCCGAGCCGTGGATGCGGCCCGCCTCGCCGCCGGTGTGGATCAGCTTCGCCGCGTCCTCCTCGAGGTGGGCGCGGTGGATCCGGACCTCGCCGAGCCGGCCGTTGACGGCGAGGGGCTCGTCGTACTGGCTGATCTGGTAGCCCTTCGGCAGGTCGGGATAGAAGTAGTTCTTTCGGTGGAAGATCGAGCGCGGCGGCACCTCGCATTCGAGCGCCGCGGCGATCATCAGCCCGTAGCGGATCGCCTGCTCGTTGATCGTCGGCAGCGTCCCCGGGTGCCCGAGGCAAACCGGGCAGGTGTGGACGTTGGGCTCGTCGCCGAAGGAGAGCGAGCAGCCGCAGAACATCTTCGTCTTCGTCGAGAGCTGGACGTGGATCTCGAGCCCGATCACCGGCTCCCAGCCGTTCTCTGCCATCACAGGCCCCAGCTCCTCACCTGCCGCTCGTCCATCCCGAAGTAGTGGCCGACCTCGTGGAGGACGGTCCGCTTGACCTCCTCGGCGCTCGGATGGAGCTCCCGGTAGATGACGATCCGCTGCAGCCCGCCCCTCGGATCGAAGAGGCCGAGCAGCCTCTCGGAGGGGTGGCGGTCCTCGACGATCACCGCGACGTTGTCGAGCCTGGCGGCGATCTCGGGCGGGAGCGAGTCGAGCGCGTCCATCACCGCCTCCCGGATCTCCTCGTCGCTGAGGTGGGTGGCCTTCACGATGACGCTCCCATCGAGGCCAGGCGGCTTCGCCTCGAAGCCGATCGCCCGCTCGAGCGCGTAGGCGGCGTCGAGCATGCCGCTCTCGCTGAAGGCGGGCCCGGCGATCTGGAAACCCACCGGCAGATCGGGGCCGCCGCCCTGCGGCTGGGCGAGGCCGGCGGGGATCGAGATCGCGGGGATCCCCGCGAGCGGCATCGGCACCGTGCAGTAGTCGGAGAGGTACATCGCCAGCGGATCGTCGGTGCGCTCGCCGAGCCCGAAGGCAACGCTCGGAGAGGTCGGGGTGACGACGAAGTCGAAGCGGCTCGAAGGCCTTGGCGAAGTCCTCGCTGATCCTGGTCCGCACCCGCTGCGCCTGGCCGTAGTAGGCCTCGTAGTAGCCGGAGGAGAGCGCGTAGGTGCCGAGCATGATCCGGCGCTTCACTTCGGCGCCGAAGCCGTCGTGGCGGGTGCGCTCGTACATCTCGGTGAGGTCGTCGGCGTCCGTGCGCTGCCCATACCGGACCCCGTCGTAGCGGGCGAGGTTGGCGGAGGCCTCGGCGGGGGCGATCACGTAGTAGGCCGAGATCCCGTGGGTCGCATGCGGGCAGCTCGGTCTCGGCGACCTCTCCCCCGAGCTCCTCGATCAGCTTCACCGTCGCCTCGAACACCTGCTTCACCCCCGGCTCGATCCCCTCGGCCTCGCCGGCGAGCTCGCGCGGCACCCCGAAGCTCAGCCCCTTCAGGTCCTCGCGGCTCGGGCAGCTCGACCCCGCCCTCGATCCCGACCGAGGTCGAGTCGCAGTGGTCGTGCCCCTCGAGCACGCGCAGCAGGAGGGCGGCGTCGGTGACGTCACGGGTGAGCGGGCCGCACTGGTCGAGCGACGAGGCGAAGGCGATCATCCCGTAGCGGGAGACGGCGCCGTAGGTGGGCTTCATCCCGACGATCCCGCACAGCGAGGCCGGCTGGCGGATC
The DNA here is from genome assembly GCA_963818205.1 of uncultured Solirubrobacterales bacterium. Classification (GTDB taxonomy): domain Bacteria; phylum Actinomycetota; class Thermoleophilia; order Solirubrobacterales; family 70-9; genus CAVVYV01. The sequence goes on along the minus strand of CAWFRG010000004.1, from coordinate 4,539 downwards.
GAGCCGCCGGTGTCGGTGCCGATCGCGCACGGCGCCAGCCGCCCGGCGACCGCGGCGGCGGAGCCGCCCGAGGAGCCGCCCGGGACGCGGCCGGTGTCCCACGGATTGAGGACGTCGCCGTAGGCCGAGTTCTCGTTCGAGGAGCCCATCGCGAACTCGTCCATGTTGGTCTTGCCGAGGACCAGCGCGCCGGCCTCGTCGAGCCGCCGGACGGCGGTCGCCGTGTAGGGCGGCACGTAGCCCTCGAGGATCCTCGACCCCGCCGTGGTCTGGGTGCCCTCGGTGCAGAAGATGTCCTTGACCGCGACCGGGATCCCGCCGAGCTCGCCCTCCGGCGCCTCACCGTCCTCGATCCGGTTCTCGGCGATCCCGAGGAAGGCGTTGAGCGAGTCGCCCTCGGCCGCCTCGCGGTAGGCGTCGAAGTACTCGCCGGCGCCGAGCTCGCCGGAGCGGATCCTCTCGATCGCCTCGGCGACCGTCAGCTCGAGCAGCTCCGACATCACCGACCCGCTCTACGCCTGCGGCGAGGGAACGCGGAAGGCGCCGTCGGCGGGATCGGGGGCGCGCTCGAGCACCTCGCTCGCGCGGCCAGCTCGGGCGCGGCTCGTCGGGCCGGAGCACGTTCTCGAGCTCGATCACGTGCGAGGTCGGCTCCACCCCTTCGAGGTCGAGCTCGGAGATCCGCTCGACGTGCTCGAGGATCCCGGACAGCTCGCCGGACATCCGCTCGACCTCCTCGTCGCTGAGCTTCAGCCGCGCGAGCCGCGCGACGTGCAGCACCTGCTCTCGATCGATCACGCGCCGGATTCTAGGTGCGCGCCCCTTGGCCAGCTGGCCAGTTAGGATGCCGCCGCGTGACGCGACAGCCGGAGCGCGAATCGAGCATGCGGGGAGAGAGGCCGAGCGCTTCGTCGTCCTCAACCTGCGGCTGATGGCGATCGGCTTCGCGCTCACCGGCTTCTTCTTCATCGCCTGGCCCGACGGGACCCTGGCCCGGCTGACCGAGTTCGGCGACAACTTCGGCGACTTCACCCCGGCGCCGGAGACCGACGAGCGGCTCTGGCTCTCGCTCGGCTTCGCCTACATGGTGGTGATCACGGCGCTCGCCTGGATCGCCTCAACCGACCCGGTCCGCCACCGGCCGATGCTGCTGGCGCTCGCGGCGGGCAAGGCCGCCTCCTCGATCACCTCCCTGATCTTCTTCTTCGAGGACGACGTCTTCGTCTACCTGCTGAACGGGATCGTCGACGGCTCCCTGGTCGGCGCCTCGCTGCTGCTCTACGTCGCTCGCCGGCCGGATCGGGCGCTCCGGCCGCGCCCGGCTGAAGGCGCGCGCCGGGGCTCGGGGCCGCCGAGCTCCGGACGCTGCGCGCGATCGCCGAGGCGATCGCGCCCGGCCGACAACGGGCTGCCGGCGGCCGAGGCGCGAGGTCCCGGTCGCCGAGCCGGTCGCCCGCTTCCTCGCCCGGCTGCCCGCCCGCACCGTGCAGCGTCGTGCGGCTCGCCCTGCGCGCTGTTCGAGTGGCTCCCCTTCCCCTGGCGCTTCAGCCGGCTCGGGGTCGAGGCCCGCTCGGAGTACCTGGCGAAGATGGAGCGCTCGCGCTTCGCCCCCTACCGCGACCTGCTGCTGCTGGCGAAGCTGCTGGCGATGATCGGCTGGGCCCGCGACGAGCGCGTCCGGACGGTGGTCGGCTACGAGGCGCCGCTGCGCCGTCCGCGAGGGCGAGCCCGCCCCGCCGAGACCCCGCCGCTGGGCGACCTGCGGCCGCCGGGCGACGGCGAGGACTGCGACGTCGCGATCGTCGGCTCGGGCGCCGGCGGCGCCGCGGCGGCGGCGGTGCTGGCGGAGGCCGGGCTCGACGTGCTCGTGCTCGAGTCGGGGCCCCACGTCGACCACGCGAGCTACCCGACCGATCCGCTCGAGGGCCTGCCGCTGCTCTACCGCGACGGCGGGATGACGATCGCCTCGGGGAAGCCGGCGATCCCGGTCCCCGTCGGGCGCACCGTCGGCGGCACCACCGTGATCAACTCCGGCACCTGCTTCCGCGCGCCCGCGGAGGTCCTGCGGCGAATGGCGCGACGCCGGGGTCTCCCTGGGCGACCGAGCTCGACCCGCTCTACGAGGCGGCCGAGGAGGTGCTGGCGGTCACCCCGGTCGACCCCGAGCGCATGGGGCGAAACGGCCAGCTCTGCATGGAGGGCGCCGCGGCGCTCGGCGCCAGCGGCGGGCCGATCGCCCGCAACGCCGGCGCCTGCGTCCAGTGCAGCTCCTGCCCGCTCGGCTGCCGGATCGACGCGAAGCGCGCCGCCCACGTCTCCTACCTGCCGCGGGCGGTCGCGGCCGGCGCCCGCGTCCGCGCCGGGGTCAAGGTCCAGCGGGTGCTCACCGAGGGCGGCCGGGTCACCGGGCTCGCCTGCCGCGCCGGGCTGCCGACCACGGCCGCCGAGGAAGCCGCCCGCAACGGGCGCACCCGCGGCGGTCCCGGCCGCGACTGGCAGGTGCGGGCCAAGACCGTGATCAGCGCCGGCGGCGCCTTCGGCACCCCGGAGCTGCTGCTGCGCTCGGGGATCGCCCACCCCGCCCTCGGGCGCCACCTGCACATCCACCCCGCCGCCTGGATCGGCGCCCGCTACCCCGAGGAGGTGCGCGGCTGGGAGGGCGATCATGCAGAGCTACTACGTCGACGAGTGGGCAGCCCCAGGGGATCCTGCTCGAGGCGACCTTCACCCCGCTCTCCTTCGGCGCCCAGTGGCTGCCCGGCGTCGGCGCGGAGTTCGCCGACCGCGTCCACCACTTCGACCAGATCGCCTCGATCGGCGTCCACCTCCACGACCACTCCGAGGGCCGGGTCGGCCTGCACCTCCGACGGCTCCCTGCGCCTCTCCTACCGGCTCACGCGACGAGGAGGCGCGCCGGATCCAGTTCGGGATCGCCCGCGCCGCCGAGATCCACTTCGCCGCCGGCGCCACCGAGGTCTATCCGAACGTCGGCCCGGTGCCGGTGATCCCGCGGGGGCGGCTCGCGGAGTTCGAGGCGACTGACGCTCAAGCCCTCGGACCTGCGACTCGAGGCCTTCCACCCGATGAGCACCGCCCGGATGGGCGCCGACCCCGCCACCAGCGTCACCGACCCGACGGCGCCGTGCGCGGCACCGAGGCCTCTACGTCGCCGACGCCTGCCTGCTCCCGTCCTCGGTCGGGGTCAACCCGATGATGACGATCATCGCCTGCTCGCTGCGAGTGGCCGGCGGGATCGCCGCCCGCCTCACTGATAGCTCTCGGCCACCTCGTCGCGGAGCTGTCGATACGAGCCAACCGTTACCCCGATGACCGCCGCGGTCGCGAGGTAGATGCCGATCTTCCGCTCGGTACCTTCGGGCACATCGATCAACACATAGACCGTCAGGATCGTCCCGATCACGCCGAGCAGGAACGTCGCTGCTGCGGGGGCGAACGGAAGACCCTCCGGGGATCCGCTGATCGTCAGCACCGCCCCGATCAGGACCAGCCCGGCCACGATCGCAAGGTAGATGTCGAGCGTGTTCTGGCTCTCCCAGCCGGTCACCGAAACCGCGTTCTCCGCCGCCTCCTGCGCCTGCTCGAGACCAGGGACGGCCGGCGGGTTGGGCACCCCCGGAACCTCCGTGACGTCGAACTCCACTCCAGGCCAGGAACAGCGAGATCACGAGTGCCACCGCAGAAATGGCGGCGATTCTCTGGCCGAGTGTCATCCCCGACATGCCCCGGAAACGAACACACCCCCCAGACCACCTGTTAAGAAAAGAAACGGCCGCCGATTCGGGCGGCCGCTCACAGCGACTGGCTCTTACGGGAGGTCAGCGGGGCGCGACGTCCCCGAACGACGCTCCCTCCTCTTGCATCCCTTCGTAGCCGCCATAGGTGATCCCGGCGGTCGCGAGCAGACCCAACCAGATGCCGATCTCGCGCCCGAGATCGTCCGGCGGATTGATCAGCCGATAGAGCACCAGTAGGAAGGCGAGCGCGCCGATCCCGGTGGTAATGGCGCTGCCGGCCACCGGCAGGCTCACGGAGGCGCCGCTCATGTCGATGATCGCGAAGCCGACGGAAGCGATCACCGCCAGCAGCAGGATCAGGTCGATGACGTCGAACGCCTGCCAGGCGTTGGCGGTGGTGTCCACACCGCTCTCCTCGATCGCCTGGTTGGCGATGTCCTCGGGGATGCCGGCGGGTATGGCGCTCTCGACGTCGACTCCGAACCAGGAAAAGAACATGAAGATGAAGAGAAGGACGCCCGATACACCTGCGATCAGCGTTCCCCTCCCGACGTTAGCGGTATCCATCCACTCTCCTTCCGCCGTGACCGTCGACGCGCGGCGCGCGTCTGGCGCCCGGCATGGGTCGTGTGACCTGCGCGAACACCCTATATGGGCCCGTCGTCGCCACGGCGAAGCGGTCGGCGCGGCAACGAGGGCCGGATCCTGCGAGGGTCGTGAATCCCCGCGCCCGCCGGAGGAGCTGCGGCGCGTCGCGCTCGCCTTGGAGCGCGAACGAGAGCCG
>CAWFRG010000003.1:0-121893 GCA_963818205.1 uncultured Solirubrobacterales bacterium | reverse complement strand
AAGGCCGACCGTGACCAGGCGGCCGTCGACCAGAGGCTCAGCGACCTGCGGAAGGTCGCCGAGGGCGACGGCAACCTGCTGCCGCCGATCAAGGAGGCGCTCCGCGCCAGAGCCTCGCTCGGCGAGGTGTGCGGCGCGATGCGCGAGGTGTTCGGCGAGTACCAGGGCGGGGCGTTCTTCTAGCGCCCGCGCCGCTGCCGCGCGCGATAGGCGCGGTTCTTGAGCCGGTTGCCGCACTCGCCCATCCGGCACCAGGTTCCGCTCTGGTTGCGGGAGGAGTCGTAGAACGCCCAGCCGCACTCGTCGTTCTCGCACAGCTTCAGTCGGGGCCAGGTGCCGGCGAGCTGGGCGTCGTGGACGATCCCGACGAGTTGAGAGGAGAGCCAGCCGGGGTTACGAGCGGGCGAGAGGTCCACCTCGAGCTCGCCCCCCGGTCCGCTCGCGAGCACCACCCGCCGGATCCCGAGCAGCTCGGCGATCCGGCCGGTGCCCCGGCCGCCATCGGGCTCGCGGCCGTTCGCGGCGAGCAGCTCGCGGATCAGCTCCCGCATCGCGCGCGCCTCGCGCAGGTGCTCGGATCGCAGGCGAACGCCGGGCGCGATCAGGTCGCTCTCCTCGAGCCACTCGTGCCAGGAGGCCAGCGACTCGAGCCGGTCGGCGTCCTCCTCGACGTCGAGGGTGTTGGCGAACGCCTGCACGCCCAGCAGCGGCATCGGCGCCGGCTTCCCCTCGACCTGTCTCAGCAATGCGCGCTCGTTCATCCTTCAAACCTTAGCGTGACCAGCGTCACAGTTTTGATAGTATCGTGACCAGTAAGTTGTCTTTGTCCGTCACCCACACATGAAGAGGACGGCAAGATGTTCGGTGGACTCGCAATCGGATTCGCCCAGCTCGCCAAGCCCAGCGCGGCCGCGAAGGGCGCCCCACGGGACGCCCGTCGCGGAAGCGATCACGCCGCCGCCGCTCGGCCTAAAGCCGGGCGCGCTTAGAGGGAACCTGCGCGCGCCATAGAATCGCCCTCTGATGAGGGAGAAGTTCCCCGAGACCCACGAGGAGAAGCTCGCCTACCTGCGCGAGCTGCGCGAGGCCGGCGGTCCACTCGGCCTCCGAGGAGGCGGTCGAGAAGCAGCACGCCAAGGGCAAGCTCACCGCCCGCGAGCGGATCGAGAAGCTGCTCGACCCGGGCTCCTTCGAGGAGCTCGACACCTTCGTCCGCCACCGCACCCACGAGTTCGAGATGGACAAGCGCCGCCCCTACGGCGACGCGGTGGTCACCGGCTACGGCACGATCGACGGCCGCACCGTCTTCGTCTTCAGCCAGGACTTCACCGTCTTCGGCGGCTCGCCTCGGCGAGGTGATGGCGGAGAAGATGGTGCAAGGTGATGGACCTCGCCGCCAAGGTCGGGGCGCCGGTGATCGGGATCAACGACTCCGGCGGGGCGCGGATCCAGGAGGGCGTGGTCTCGCTCGGCGCCTACGGCGACGTCTTCGTCCGCAACGTCCAGTGCTCGGGCGTGATCCCGCAGATCAGCCTGATCATGGGCCCCTGCGCGGGCGGCGCCGTCTACTCGCCGGCGATGACCGACTTCATCTTCATGGTCAAGGAGACCTCGCACATGTTCATCACCGGCCCCGAGGTGATCAAGACGGTGACCGGCGAGGAGGTCGAGTTCGAGGAGCTCGGCGGGGCGATGAGCCACAACACCAAGTCCGGCGTCGCCCACTTCGCCGCCGAGGACGAGGAGAGCTGCCTCGAGGACGTCCGCTACCTGATGAGCTTCCTGCCCCTCAACAACCTCGAGCTGCCGCCGCGGGTCGAGCCCTACGACGACCCCGACCGCGAGGACCCCGAGCTCGACACGATCGTCCCCGACGATCCCTCGAAGCCCTACGACATGCGCGACGTGATCGCGCGGATCGTCGACGACGGCGAGTTCTTCGAGGTCCACGAGCACTTCGCCCAGAACATCGTCGGCGGCTTCTCCCGCCTCGACGGCTACCCGATCGGCGTGGTCGGCAACCAGCCCAAGCACCTCGCCGGCGTGCTCGACATCGAGTCCTCGGAGAAGGCCGCCCGCTTCGTCCGCACCTGCGACGCCTTCAACATCCCGCTGCTCACCTTCACCGACGTCCCCGGCTTCCTGCCCGGCACCTCCCAGGAGTGGGGCGGGATCATCCGCCACGGCGCCAAGCTGCTCTACGCCTTCACCGAGGCGACCGTGCCGAAGCTGACCGTCGTCACCCGCAAGGCCTACGGCGGCGCCTACGACGTCATGAACTCCAAGCACATGCTCGCCGACTTCAACTTCGCCTGGCCGACCGCGGAGGTCGCGGTGATGGGCCCCGAGGGCGCGGTCAACATCATCTACCGGAAGGACATCGAGTCCTCGCCGACGCCCGACGAGCGCCGCGCGAAGCTGATCGACGACTACAAGGCCCACTTCGCCAACCCCTACTCGGCGGCCGAGCGCGGCTACATCGACGACGTGATCGAGCCCCACCAGACCCGCCCGAAGCTGATCAGGGCCCTGCGCACGCTGCAGACCAAGCGGGTCGAGCAGCCGAAGCGCAAGCACGGGAACATCCCGCTGTAAGAGGATGCGGCACCGGCGCTAACTGAATGATGCCGGCGCAACGGCAAACACAGCCCACCGCGGCCGCAGATCGAGATCGAGGCCGCCAACGCCTCGCCCGAGGAGGCCGCCGCGATCGCGGCGGCGCTGGAGCGTTTCCTGGTGGAGACGGCCCCAAGCCCGCAGGCGTCCCATCCCGGCAGCCGCTGGCAGCAGGCGGCGCTGCGCGAGGGAGTCGGAGCGCGCCTCGACAGCCCCGATCGCTGGGGCTTCCCGTCGCGCTAGCAGGGTTTCACTTGCCCTTCGGGCCCGGTTCGAATAGAACACAGGGCGCAGCCCTTCGTTCGACCCGAACAGAGGAGGACACGTGGCGGTAGTGAAGATCATCGAGCTCGTCGGAAGCTCCAAGAAGTCGTCCGATGACGCGGCCCAGCAGGCGCTGAAGCAGGCGCAGAGCTCTCTCCGCAACATCCGGGCGATCGACGTCGTCAGCACGGGTCTCCGCGGCGACAACCTCGATGAGTGGCGGGCCCACGTCCGCGTCGCCTTCCTGGTCGAAGGCTCGGACGTCGACTGAGCTTGGGAGGAGAGGTGGCGGCGGGCGCTCCGGCTGACGCCCGCCGCCTCTCCAACCCCTAGAGCTGAACCAGGGGGGCCTCGATCCGGCCCTCGCGCCACGCCTCGAAGACCGCCTGGACGATCCCCAGGTCCTGGATCGCCAAGCCGGTCGAGTCGAAGAGGGTGATCTCCGCGTCAGAGCTGCGTCCCTCGGCCTTCCCGGTGAGCACGTCGCCCAGCTGAGTCACCGCGTCCCGGCCGACCAGCCCCGCCTCCACCCCATTGGCGAGCTCCCCGCCGGCGCTCGCCTGCTCCCACTCGTCGCAGAAGAGCCGGCAGCGCTCGAGCGCCTCGAGCTCGACCTCGGCCTTGCCGTGGGCGTCGGCGCCGAGGACGGCGATGTGCTGGCCCGGCGTCAGCACTCCCGCGGTGATCACCGGCTGGTCGCCCGGGGTGACTGTCACGACCACGTCCTGGCGAGCGGCCTCCTCGCTGGAGCCGACCCGCCAGCCAAGCTCGCCGGCGAGCGCCTCGGCCGCCTCGGGGCGGAGGTCGGCGCAGACGCCGGGGCCGTAGCCGACCGCGGCGAGGCAGCGGGCGGACCAGGCGCCGTTGACGCCGGAGCCGATGATCCCGACCGACTGGGCGCCGTCCCGCGCCAGCGCCTGAGCCGAGACCGCCGCGGCGGCGCCCGTGCGCAGCGAGGTCACCGAAGAGCACTCGATCACCGCCAGCTCCTCGCCGGTGGTCGCGTCGGAGAGCAGTACCTCGCCGCGCACGACCGGGAGGCCGCGGGCCGATTTGCCTGGGAAGGAGGTCACCCACTTGAGCAGCGCCAGTCCGTCGCCCAGCGCCGGCATCGCCCGGAAGTCGCCGTGCGGCGGGCTGTCGAGGTAGACCTTCGCCGGCATCGTCCACTCGCCCCGGGCGTGGCGCTCGAAGGCGACCCGGGTCCGCTCGACCGCCGTCGCCGGATCGACGGCCGCGAACACCGCCTCACCCGAGATCACCGGTATCTCAGTCATCTCGCCATTCATACGCGATTTCGACACAACCATCGCGCCATCCGTGCGAGTCAGCGCCGTTCAATGAGACCTGCGCGGAGGGTGAAATCCCGCGGTGGGATGCACAGTTCAGGGTTGTTGCGATCGGCCCGGGAGGGCTGGTTCTGGTTCGAGTCCAGCGCCCTCCGCGCTCTAGACTTCAAGGCCTGAGCTGTGCATGGGGCATCGCCCCATTTCACCTACGAGCGGCCCGCTCCCAAGCGGGCCGTTCGCGTATTACGATGCGCTTGATGAGGAGCCGGGGAACTCTTCTGGTGGGCGTGACTGCGGTCGTCCTGATCGCCACCGCCGGAGCCGCGCAAGGCGCCGTGACAATCGGCAGCAATCTGGCGATCACCGTGGCGCGCACGTCAACTAGAACTGCGGCGTCCCGACTGTACGACGGCGAACCTAGCCTTGACCGCGCGACGTCGGCCCCGGCGGTCTGAGTATCGCCGGTCAACGGGACAGTCACCAGCTGGCAGCGTCAAGTCCGGCAGCACCGGCAACCCGTCAGTCTGCGAGTTCTGCGCCCGGGAACGGCGCTCACCTTTACGGGCGCGGGGACCAGCGCGATCGGCACGACTCCGGTCGGTGGAATCGTCGGGTCCATTCGCCACCTCGCTTGCCGATCCAGACCGGGGATGCGATTGGTCTCGACGCATCTCAACGATGCGTCTGGTCTTGGCACGATAACGCGGCGGGACCGCAGATCTACTGGATCCCGCCCCTTGCGACGGGCCAGCCCCCGCCGGGTCAAGCCGCGAACGCATCGAGACCCTGGTCCAGGCCACGGTCGAGCCCATCAGCACGCTCGGCCTCAGCGCCCAGCCGGTCCTTAACAAGAGGAAGGGCACCGCCACGCTGACGATCAGCGTGCCCAACCCCGGCCAGCTCGACTTCTCGGGGACCGGGATCAACATCGCCGAGAGCGCGGCGGTGAAGACGGTGACCGCGCCCGGCCCGGTCAAGTTCCTGATCAGAGCGACAGGCAAGAAGCTGAAGAAGCTGAATAAGAAGGGCAAGGTGGGAGTCACGGTCACGTTCACCTTCACCCCGACCGGCGGCGCCGCGAGCACCCAGTCGACCAGCCTGAAGCTGAGGAAGAAGCTGAAGCGGAAGTAGCCGGCTAGCGGCGGATCGGCGAGGCAAGCCGCCTCGCCGGGGCCGCTACAGTCATGCGTTCGCGGCGCCGATAAATACCTCAAACTCGATCAGGTTTGCTACCTTGGTGGACCCGGGTAAGGGTCGAGGCCACGTCGAAAGGGAAGCTCTGGCTCATGGAGCCTGTCTCCGCACCAGAAAAGGACTCCAAGAAGGGCAAGGCCGCGGCCCGAAGAGAACGGGGCGCCGAAGAAGCCTGAGCTCAAACAGGACCTGGGGAAGAAGCAGCACGGCAAGGGCAAGCGCGGCTCGCTCGAGAACCCCGAGGTCTACGACAACGTCCCCGGGCACGTGATCCCGATCCTCGAGCGGGAGTTCGACGACTTCGACACCGAGGCGGCCCGCTTCCTCCGCGACGAGCAGACCGAGGAGCAATTCATCGGCTTCCGGCTGAAGCAGGGGGTCTACGGCCAGCGGCAGCCTGACGTGCAGATGATCCGGGTGAAGTTGCCCTTCGGCGGCGTCAGCCCCGAGCAGATGGAGGCCTTCGCGGACGCGATCGAGCAGTTCGCCCCGCTCAACAAGGGACACATCACCACCCGCCAGAACATCCAGATCCATCACATCCCGCTGCCCGACGCAGCCGAATTCATCCGCCAGATCAGCGAGGCCGGCCTCTCGTCGCGCGAGGGCTGCGGGAACACGATCCGGAACGTCACCGGCGACCCCTGGGCCGGGGTCTCAGATGACGAGCCCTTCGACATCACCCCCTACGCGGCGGCCTACTCCCGCTATTTCGTCCGCCACCCGACCACCCAGCTGATGCCGCGAAAGGTGAAGACCGCCTTCAGCGCCAGCGACGACGACCGCGCGATCACCGGGATCCACGACGTCGGCTTCATCCCGAAGGTGAAGGAGGTGGACGGCAAGCAGGTTCGCGGGGTCACGGTCCGGATCGGCGGCGGCACCTCGATCATGCCCCGGATCTCGCCGGTTCTCTACGACTTCGTCGAGCTCGACAACGGCGACTACCTGAAGGTCACGGAGGCGGCGCTGCGGATCTTCGACCGTCAGGACTGGCTGCGGGAGAACCGGATGCGCGCCCGGATCAAGGTGCTGGTCGACAAGATCGGGATGGACGCGTTCCGGGAGATGGTCGAGGAGGAGCTCGAGGGCGACTGGGTCAATCAGCGCGACTTCTCGGTCGACCACCTCCTCTACATCCACGACGAGGAATCCGACGCGCCCAGTGTCCCCGAGAGCTACGGCAGCCCGAACGGCGACCGCAGCGACTTCGACCGCTTCCGCGAGGCCAACGTGAGGCCCCAGCGCCAGCAGGGCTTCTCGACCGTGCAGGTGAACGTGTATCGCGGTGACCTCAGCCCCGAGCAGTTTCGCGGGCTGGCGGCGATCATGCGCGACTTCACCGGCGGCTACGCACGGACGACCGTGCAGCAGAACCTGGTCCTGCGCTGGGTTCGCGACGAGTCGGTCTACGACGTCTGGCAGCGGCTCGGCGAGCTCGGTCTGGGAGAGGCCGGGGCGGACGAGATCGGCGACGTGGTCAGCTGCCCCGGCACCGACTCCTGCAAGCTCGGGATCACCAGCTCGATGGGGCTGAACGAGGCGGTCCGGGAGCGGCTCGAGCAAATGGGAATCGACGATCCGCTGACGAGGCGGATCCACATCAAGATGTCCGGCTGCCCGAATGGCTGCAGCCAGCATCACATCGCCCACATTGGCTTCTACGGGGCCTCGCTGAAGGTCGGCGACCACACGGTCCCGGCCTACATCGCCCACATCGGCGGCCGCTATGAGGGCGGCGAGGTGGTCTACGGGGACCGCCTCAAGGCCCGCCTGCCGGCGAAGCGGGTCCCGGAGGCGGTCGAGCGCTGGATCGGCCACTACCAGGAGAACCGCAACGAGGGCGAGGAGTTCAGCGCCTTCGCCGAGCGGGTCGGCAGCGAGTCGTTCCAGGAGCTGGTCAAGGACCTCGCTCTGCCGATCGAGTTCAACGCGGACAACCTCACCCACTTCATCGACTGGCACCGCACCGAGGCCTACAAGGTCGAGCGCGGCGAGGGAGAGTGCGCGGTCTGATGGAGCCGACCACGACCAAACCTGATTCGACCGTCAACGGCAACGGCCGGCGGGGAGTTCTCCACGAGAACGGCGCCGGGCCGGCCACCGCCCCGCCCCAGCCTGATCTGGGGACCCTTGGCTTCGACCCGGAGACGATCTCGGCCGAGCTCGAGGAGGCAACCGCCAGCGAGGCGCTGCGCTGGGCTCTCGACACCTTCCATCCCGGGCTCTACATCGCCTGCTCCTTTCAGAAGACGAGCTCGGTCACCGTCCACCTGGCGACCGAGATCAATCCTGAGGCGCGCTTCTTCTACCTCGATACCGACGTGCTCTTCCCGGAGACCTACGCCACCCGCGACGCGCTCCAGGAGCGCTATGGGATCCGCTTCCACCGCTACAGCTCGATCACCCTGGAGCAACAGGCGGGGCTCCACGGCGACGCGCTCTGGAACCGCGATCCCGACGCCTGCTGCGGGATCCGCAAGGTCGAGCCGATGCGCTCGGCGCTCGCCGCGGTCGATTGCTGGGTCTCGGGCATCCGCCGCGCGGACTCCCAGACGCGCGCGAAGGCGCAGAAGTTCGCCTGGGACAAGCGCTTCGGGCTCTGGAAGCTGAACCCGCTCGCCGATTGGTCGGAGGAGCAGGTCTGGGACTACGTCCGCGAGCACGACATCCCCTACAACCCCCTTCACGATCAGGGCTATCCCTCGATCGGATGCACCCACTGCACCCGGAGGCCGGCCGCGGGCGAGGACGCCCGGGCGGGCCGCTGGGCGGGCTCCGAGAAGACCGAGTGCGGCCTCCACGGCTGACCCCGGGCTTCGCTACCCTGTCCCGCTCTTCCTGACCGTTTCAGTCCTCTTTCCGATCTCCCCCACCCTCTTCCGCCCTCGGTGACCCAGACCAGCCTGCAGCTAAAGCTCAGCGAGCGCCAGACAGCCGATTTCGAGCTGATCGCCAACGGCGGCTTCGCGCCGCTCACCGGCTTCCAGGGCTCCGAGGACTGGCGACGCGTCTGCGAGGAGATGCGGCTGGCGACCGGCGAGGGGGCGGACCAGTACTGGCCGATCCCGATCACCCTGCCGACCGACCTCGACTGCGGCCCCGGAGACTCGATCGAGCTGAGCAGCGACGAGGGCAAGGCTCTCGGGACGCTCCAGGTGGAGGAGGTCTTCGACCGCGACCTCGACCAGGAGGCCGAACAGGTCTATCTGACCACCGACAAGGAGCATCCCGGCGTCGCCGCGATCTACGAGGAGGGGGCGCGCTGCGTCGCCGGGCCGATCGAAAGCGCCGCCCTCCCCGACCACGAGGACGCCTTCATGCGCCGCTATCTCACCCCGGAGGAGTCACGGAAGGCCTTCGCCGAGCGGGGCTGGAAGCGGGTGGTCGCCTTCCAGACTCGCAACCCGATCCACCGCGCCCATGAGTACCTGACCAAGGCGGCGCTCGAGATCACCGACGGGCTCTTCATCCATCCGCTGATCGGCAAGACCAAGGAGGGCGACATCCCCGCGGAGGTGCGGATGCGCTGCTACGAGGTCCTGATGGACGACTACTACCCGCACGACCGGGTGATCCTCGGCGTCTTCCCCTCGAAGATGCACTACGCCGGCCCCCGCGAGGCGATCCTCCACGCGATCGCCCGCCGGAACTACGGCGCCACCCACTTCATCGTCGGCCGCGACCACGCCGGCGTCGGCGACTACTACGGCACCTACGACGCCCAGAAGATCTTCGACGAGGTCGACCTCGACCAGCTCGGGATCCAGCCCCTCTTCTTCGAGCACTCCTTCTGGTGCAACAGGTGCGAGGGGATGGCGTCGGGCAAGACCTGCCCGCACGACGCCGACGACCACGTCTTCCTCAGCGGTACCAAGGTCCGCGAGATGCTCGGCAACGGAGAGATACCCCCGCAGGAGTTCAGCCGCCCCGAGGTGGCTCAGATCCTGATCGACTCCTACAAAAAGGACGGAAATGGCTGACGACAAGGGATTCACCCTGTGGTTCACCGGGCTCTCGGGCGCCGGCAAGACGACGGTCTCGAGGATGGTTGGCCGAGGAGCTCGCAGGCTCGCGGCTCGCGGCTCGAGATCCTCGACGGCGACGTCGTCCGCGAGAACCTCTCCAAGGGCCTCGGCTTCTCGAAGGAGGACCGGGACACCAACATCCGGCGGATCGCCTTCGTCGCCGACCTTCTCTCCCGCAACGGGGTGCCGGTGATCACCGCGGCGATCTCCCCCTACCGCGAGATCCGCGCCGAGGCGCGCGAGCTGATGGGCGAGCGCTTCATCGAGGTGTTCGTCAAGGCGTCGGTCGATACGTGCATCGAGCGCGACCCCAAGGGCCTCTACGAGAAAGCCCTGAAGGGCGAGATCAAGGAGTTCACCGGCGTCTCCGACCCCTACGAGGAGCCGCTCGATCCCGAGCTCACCCTCGAGACCGAGAACGAGAGCCCCGAGGAGTCGGCCGGGAAGATCATCGGCCTGCTCGAGGAGCGCCGGCTGATCCCTGCCGCCCAGCCGGCCTAGTGCCGGGTCGCATCCCCGGGGTGGCTCATCGCGGTGGCAGTTGGGGCTCCCCGAGGCCATAGGTCGGATAGGCGCCGAAGGAATCGAACATCTTGTGGGAGGGACCGTGAAAATCCGAGGATCCGGTCGGCGCGAGTCCCCGTTTCCCGGAGAGCTCCAGCAGGAACTTGGTCTGCGCCCGGTCGTGGGCGGGGTAGAAGCACTCGACCCCGTCGAGGTCGAGGTCGGAGATCAGCGCCGCGACCTCGGAGGGGGCCTCCATGTCCCAGAACGGGTGGGCGAGGACGGCGGCGCCGCCGGCGCCATGGATGATCTCGATCGCCTCCGGAGCGGTCGGCCAGCGCCTCGAGACGAACGCCTTGGCACCGGGAACGAGCCACTCCTCGAAGAAGGCGCCCATCTCCTCCGGCTTCACTCCCGCCGCCTTGGCGATGTGGGGGCGGCCGACCGAGGAGGCGTCGCCGGCCTCGGCGATCGCGTCCTCGAAGGAGACCTTCACCCCTTGGGCGTTGAGGCGCGCGACGATCTCCTCGGCGCGCACCACCCGTTCGCGCTGGGCGCGGGCACAGGCCGGCTCGATCGCCGCAACGTCCACCCAGTAGCCGAGCATGTGCATGTCATCGATCGAGGCGTGGATGCAGGAGATCTCGCTGGCCGGCACCAGGGCGATGCCCTGGCGCCTCGCCTCCTCCTGCGCCTCCGGCACCCCGTCGACCGCGTCGTGGTCGGTGAGCGCCAGGGTCGTGACGCCCGCCTCCGCCGCGGCGGCCACCACCTCCGCCGGCGGCAGCTCACCGTCGGAGACGGTCGAGTGCGATTGAAGGTCCAACATGGGGCGCGCAGGATATGAGGATCAGCGCAAAGGCCGATTACGCGGTGCGCGCCGCCGTCGAGCTCGCCGCCGCCGGCGATGAGCCGATGAAGGGCGAGAGGCTCGCCGAGGCCCAGCAGATCCCGCTCCAGTTCCTCGAGCACATCCTGCTCGAGCTCAAGCACGCCCGCCTGGTTCGCGCCCGCCGCGGCGCCCGCGGCGGCTACTGGCTCGCTCGCCCCCCCGAGGAGATCACCCTCGCCGACATCTTCCGGGCGGTCGAGGGACCGCTTGCGAACGTCCAAGACGAGGCCCCCGAGGCGAAGAGCTACCCCGGCCGGGCGGAGCCGCTTCGCGACGTCTGGATCGCCGTCCGCGCCTCGCTTCGCCGGGTGCTCGAGCGGGTGACGATCGCCGACCTTCGCGAGGGGAACATCCCCGACGAGGTCCTCGAGCTGACCCAGGACGAGGGCGCCTGGGTGACCCGCTAGCAGCAATACTCCCGCGCCATGTTCGAGAAGGTGCTGGTCGCAAACCGCGGCGAGATCGCGATTCGGGTGATGCGGACGCTGAAGGAGATGGGAGTCGGCTCGGTCGCCGTCTACTCCGAGATCGACCGCGACGCCCCGCACGTCCGCGAGGCCGACGAGGCGTTCCTGCTCGGCCCCGCCGCCCCGGCCGAGAGCTACCTGAACGTCGAGAAGATCCTCGAGACCGCCCAGAAGGCCGACGCCGAGGCGATCCATCCGGGCTACGGCTTCCTCGCCGAGAACGGCCCCTTCGCCGAGGCCTGCGAGAAGGCGAAGATCAGCTTCATCGGCCCTCCCGCGAAGGCGATCGAGGCGATGGGCTCGAAGACCGAGGCCCGGCAGATCATGGACAAGGCGGGGGTCCCGATCGTCCCCGGCGCCACCGAGCCGGTCGAGACCGTGGAGGAGGCGAAGAAGCAGGCGAAGGAGATCGGCTATCCGATCGCCGTCAAGGCGGCCGGAGGTGGCGGCGGCAAGGGCTTCCGCGTCGCCGAGTCCGAGGATGAGCTCGAGGAGGCGTTCGAGGGCGCCGCCCGGGAGGGCGAGAAGTTCTTCAGCGACCCGACCGTCTACCTCGAGCGCTATCTCGAAGACCCCCGCCACGTCGAGGTCCAGGTGCTCGCCGACGCCAAGGGCAACGTCATCCACCTCGGCGAGCGCGACTGCTCGGTCCAGCGCCGCCACCAGAAGCTGATCGAGGAGTCGCCGGCGCCCCACGTCGACGCCGAGATGCGCGAGCGGATCGGCAAGATCGCCACCGACGCCGCCACCGCGGTCGGCTACCGCTCGGCCGGCACGGTCGAGGGCCTCCAGGTGGGTGAGGACTACTTCTTCCTCGAGATGAACACCCGGGTCCAGGTCGAGCACTGCGTCACCGAGATGGTCACCGGGATCGACATCGTCCGCGAGCAGGTGAGGATCGCAGCCGGCGAGAAGCTCTCGATCTCCCAGGAGGAGGTGGAGCTGCGCGGCCACGCGATCGAGTGCCGGATCAACGCCGAGGCCGCCCACAAGAACTTCGCCCCGGCGCCGGGGAGGATCACCAGCTATCGCGAGCCCGCCGGCCCCGGCGTCCGGGTCGACTCCGGGGTCGAGGCGGGCTCGGAGGTGACCCCGATGTACGACCCGATGGTCGCCAAGCTGATCGTCTGGGACGTCGACCGGGAGAAGGCGACGGCGCGGATGCTGCGGGCGCTCGGCGAGTACGAGGTCGGGGGCCTGACCACCCTGATCCCCTTCCACAAGGCGCTCCTCGCCACCAAGCAGTGGGCGAGGGGCGAGACCTGCCGCGACCTGATCGGCGACCGCAAGTGGCTGAAGGAGCTGGCGGCGGAGGAGACCGCGGAGGCCGCGGCCCCGGCCGGCGAGGAGGGCGAGAGGATCGCCCGCGACTACCAGGTCGAGGTCGGGGGGAAGCTCTTCGGCGTCAAGGTGATCGGCGACGCGGTCGCCGGAGCCGCCAACCCTGTATCCGGCGGCGCAGGGTTGAAGCGCCCACCGAAGCGCGAGCGCTCAGCGGGAGCGGCGACGTCCGCCGCGAGCGAGGACCTGGTCTCGCCGCTGCAGGGAACCGTCCTCAGGGTCGCGGTCGAGAAGGGCGCGGAGGTCTCCGGGGGCGATCTGATCTGCGTGATCGAGGCGATGAAGATGGAGAACGAGATCACCGCCCACCGCTCGGGCAAGGTCACCGAGCTCCCGATCTCCGAAGGTGCCTCGGTCTCGTCGGGCGATCTGCTCGCGAAAATCGAATAAGCTAGCCTTTGATCTGCGCCGAGCTTGGCGGCGGCGTCGCGAAGGTTCCTGACCGTGGCGTCGGGGGCCTTGCGGCCATCGAGCTTCTCGCCGTGGCGGTTCACCCAGATCACCGGCACCTTCCGCTTGATGCAGGGGCCGATGTCGGAGTCGTAGCCGGAGGCGATGTGGACCCAGCCCTGCTTGCCGCCGATCCTCCGGGCGCACTCGCGGAAGTGGGTCTCGTCGGGCTTGTAGCTGCGCACCTGTTGGGCGGTGACCACCAGGTCGAGCTCGGTGCGCAGGTGCCGTCGTGAGATGCCGAGGAGCTTGTCGTCGACGTTGGAGACGATCCCGATGTCGTAGCGCTCCTTGAGCCGGTCCATCGCCGCGTTCGCCTCGCGAAAGGGCTGCCAGGAGGCGACGCTGTCCGGCAGGAACTGGGCGCGGGAGGGCTCCAGCGTCCAGCCGATCTCCTCGGCGGTCAACACCGCGGCTCGGCGGAGGACCTCGGCGTAGAGCTCGTAGGAGCCCGCCATGATCTGCGCCTGGATCTCGAAGAACCGGTCGAGGAAGGGCTTCTCGTCGATCGTCAGGCCGTCGCGGTCGGCCTCCTTCCGAAAGGCGTCGGCAATCCCCTTCTCCCAGTCGATCAGGGTGCCGTAGCAGTCGGTGGTTACCCAGTTGATGTCTTTCAGCTTCGGAAGGGCCATTGGCGCGGCGCGGGATTATCGCAATTTGCAATTGGCGGGCGCCTGGCCCTTCCGAACGGTGCAGATGAACCCTCATATACAGTCCGCCGCCCGTGGACCTGCTCGAGTACCAGGGAAAGCAGCTCTTCGCGCGGCACGGTGTACCCGTACCCAGCGGCAGCCCGGCCGACACCGTGGAGAAGGCCGTCGCCGCCGCCGAGGAGATCGGCTACCCGTGCGTGATCAAGGCCCAGGTGCAGATCGGCGGGCGGGGGAAGGCCGGCGGGATCAAGCTGGCGGAGAACCGCGAGGAGGCGACCGAGCACGCTGAGGCGATCCTGGGGATGGAGATCCGGGGGCCGCGCGGCGAGGGCCCGTTCACCGTGCACGAGGTCTGGGTCGAGCGAGCCTCCGAGATCGACTCCGAGTACTACGCCTCGATCATCCTCGACCGCTCGGAGAAGAAGCTGCTGGCGATGCTGTCGACGATGGGCGGGATGAACGTCGAGGAGATCGCCGAGAAGGATCCTGATGCGCTGGTCCGCCGATATGTCGACCCCCAAAAGGGCTTCGGCGAGACCGACGCCGCGGCGCTCGCGGCCGACGCCGGCGTCGACGAGGATGTGCAGGAGAAGACCGCCGCGCTCCTGGCAAAGCTCTATGACGCGTTCACCGCCGAGGACGCCACCCTGATCGAGGTCAACCCACTGGTGGTGACCAAGGACCGCGAGGTGCTCGCCCTCGACGCCAAGGTGACGATCGACAACTCGGCGCTCTTCCGCCACGAGGAGCTCGCCGACCTCGAGGAGCAATTCATCGAGGATCCGCAGGAGCGCCTCGCGAAGGAGAAGGGCCTCACCTACGTGAAGCTCGACGGCGACATCGGCATCCTCGGCAACGGCGCCGGCCTCTGCATGGCGACGCTCGACGTGGTCGCCCAGGCCGGCGGCAAGCCGGCGAACTTCCTCGACGCGGGCGGGGGCTCGAAGGCCGACGCGATCGTCGACGCGCTCGAGGTGATCACCTCCGATCCGAAGGTCGTCGCGATCCTCTTCAACATCTTCGGAGGGATCACCCGCGGCGACGAGATCGCAAAGGGGATCATCGAGGCCTCTCAGCGGATCGAGATCGGTGTCCCGCTGGTGGTCCGCCTCGACGGGACCAACTCCGAGGAGGGACTGGGCCTGCTCGCCAACGCCGATCTCCCGAACCTGCACGTCGAGAGAACGATGCTCGGCGGAGCCGAGCGGGTCGTCGAGCTTGCCGGCTCGGGAGCGAGCGGCTGATGTCGATCATCGTCGACAACGACACGAAGCTGGTGATCTCCGGGCTCACCGGCCGCGAGGGAACCTTCCACGGCCTCCGCAACCGCGACTACGGCACCGACGTGGTCGCCGGGGTGACCCCGAAGAAGGGTGGCCAGGAGGTCGAGGGGATCCCGGTCTTCGACACGATCGCCGAGGCGGTCGACGAGCGCGGCGCCAACACCTCGATGATCTTCGTTCCCGCCCGCTTCGCCGCCGCCGCGATCGACGAGGCGATCGATGCGGGCGTGCACACGGTGATCGCAATCACCGAGGGGATCCCTGTCCACGACATGCTGAAGACCTACTGGAAGGCGAGGGACGCCGGCGTGCGGCTGATCGGCCCGAACTGCCCGGGCGCGCTCTCGCCCGGGAAGTCGAACGTCGGGATCATCCCCGCCCAGTTCTTCGACCCCGGGCGGATCGGGGTCGTCTCCAAGTCAGGGACCCTGACCTACCAGATCGGCAACGAGCTGAAGCAGGCCGGCGAGGGCAACTCGAGCATCGTCGGGATCGGCGGCGATCCGATCGTCGGCTCGGACTTCATCGACATCCTCACCCTGTTCGAGGCCGACGACGAGACCGAGCTGATCGTGATGGTCGGGGAGATCGGCGGCGACGCCGAGGAGCGCGCCGCCGAGTTCATCGCCGACAGCGTCTCGAAACCGGTGGTCGCCTACATCGCGGGCTTCACGGCGCCGCCGGGCAAGCAGATGGGCCACGCCGGGGCGATCATCTCCGGCTCCTCGGGAACGGCCGAAGCGAAGAAGGAGGCGCTGGAGGCGAAGGGCGTCCGGGTCGGGAAGAGCCCGACCGAGACGGCCCGGATCGCCGTCGAGGCGATCGGCGCGAAGGCCTAGGCGGCGCGGCCGGGAGAGGCGAAGCGCTCGGCGCCGAGCTCGCGGGCCGCGCTGACCGCTTCCTTCGGGGTCAGGTAGGTGCACCAGGAGGCGATCTTGCCTTCCTCGACGACCCAGAGGCCGCCGAAGCGCCTGTCGATCGGGACCCCGTGGTCATCGCGGCCGCGCTCGCGGCAGATGCCGACCACCCTGCCCGGGCCGACCTCGGCGATGTCCTCGAGCTCGAAGCGGTACTCCTCCCAGCTGTCGAGGTAGCGGCGCATCGCGCGTTCGACGTTCTCCTGCCCCCAGATCAACTCGCCGTCGGCGCGGGAGGCGCGCTCGTCCCAGCGGATCAGAGGGTCGGCGAGCGCCAGCGCGATCTCGCAGTCCCCGTTGCCGTAGGCCTGCAGCGCGATCTTGACCATCTCCAGCGAGGCGGGCATGCGAGCGACAGTATTGCCCGACTCGGCGCTTCCTGTCAGTCAGTCCAGCTGGACGGCGGCCTTCAGCCCCAGGGCGAGCAGTATTCCACCGTTCCTATACTCCCTGCGCCAGTGGCCAAAGAGACGATCAGCTTCGCACGCGGCGCCCCGAGCGCCGACATCCTCCCCGCCGAGGCGGTTCGGGAGGCGGCGTCGCAGGCGCTCGAATCCGATTGGCAGCGGGCCCTCTCCTACGGGACCGGCCGCGGGCACCCGGGACTGGCGGAGTGGATCGCCGAGCTCCACGGCGTCAGTCCGGACCGGGTGATGGTCACCAACGGCTCGATGGAGGCGGCGGCGCTCCTCTTCCGCAACCTGGTCGCGGACGGCGACCGGGTGGTGGTCGAGCAGCCCTCCTATGACCGCACCCTGCTCCTGCTCGGCCAGCAGGGCGCCGAGCTGGTCGGGGCGCCGCTCGAGGATGACGGCGTCGACCCCGCCGCGGTCGAGGCGGCCTCCTCCGAGGGCGCGCCGAAGCTGGTCCACATCATCCCCCACTTCCACAACCCGGCCGGCTGCACCCTGGCGCTGGCGAAGCGCGAGCGCCTGGTCGCGCTCGCCGCCGAGCACGGCTTCACCCTGTTCGAGGACGACCCCTACCGGCTTGTCTCCTTCGGCGGCGAGCCCCTGAAGACGATGCTGGAGATGGACGAGGCCGACCGCGTCATCCACGCCTCGTCCTTCTCGAAGACGGTCAGCCCCGGTGTCCGGGTCGGCTACCTGGTCGGGCCCGAGGAGCAGATCGCCACCCTCGCCAAGCGGGCGAACGAGCAGTACATCTCGCCGAGCATGATCGCCGAGTCGATCGTCTGGGAGCTCTGCCGCTCCGGCGCCCTCGAGCGGAACATCGAGTCGGTCAACGCGGCGCTGCGGGAGCGCCGCGACGCCCTCGTCGGGGCGCTTCGCGAGCACATCCCGGAGGCCAGGTTCGTGGTGCCCGAGGGCGGCTACTTCCTCTGGCTCGACCTCGAGGACGATGTCGATACGCCGAGCCTGCTCGGCGAGGCGAAGGAGCAGGGGGTCACCTTCGTCGCCGGCCCCGATTTCATGCTCGAGGGCGGCGACTCCAGCCTGCGCCTCTCCTTCGCCCCGGTGCCGGCCGACCGGATCCCCGAGGGGATCGAGCGTCTGGCGCGCGCACTCGAGCGACAGCGAGCGGCCAGCCCGGCCTAGGGCGCCGCGCCGAGCGGCGGCTCAGCTCGGGCGGGAACTGCCGCCGCGGACCTTCGAGGAGCGGCGCTCGCGGGCGACCAGGAGGCGCAATGCGATCCGCTTTGCGAAGAGGTAGGGGCGGCTCTGGTTGCGGATCCAGCGCGGGCCGGAGCGCTCTGGAACCTCGCCCGCGGGCCGCTCGGGGCCGGGTGGCAGCGAGCGGAGCTCGACGGGGGCGCCCCGCAGCGCCGCGAAGGTGAGCCGGTCACGTGGCGCCGACATCGCCGGAACCCCGCACTCGAGCACCGAGGTGAACCCGGAGCGCTGGAGCGCGTTCAGCAGGGAGGCGCGGGTGGGCCAGAAGCTCTCCTCGTTGTCGAGCGAGGCCCACAGGGAGCGCTGGCGCTGGGCGGTCGAGGCCTGCGGGCTGTGCTCGACGAAGGTCACCCCGCGGTAGTCATGGCCCCCGTGGCGGTAGTGGTCCCGCGGGCTGAGGCCGACGTGGGTGTCGAGGATCAGCAGGGAGGCGCAGACCTCCGCGAGCTGGTCGAGGAAGGGGAAGAGGTCGTTGCGATCGAGGTGGTACAGCAGCCCCAGGCAGAGGACGACGTCGAAGCTCCCGTGGCGCTCGGCGCTCAGCCCGCGAACGTCCTCCTGGCGCACCTCCAGGTTGTCCAGCCCCAGCACCTCCGCCGCCAGGCGCGCCTTGGCGGCATTCGCCTCCCGCCCCTCGATCGCCACCACATCGGCGCCGTGGAGGGCGAACTCGACCGCGTACTGGCCCTCGAGCGCACCGAGGTCGAGCACCCGCAGCTCGGAGAGCGGACGGCCGGTGAGGTCCGCCGCCAGCTGCACGACCCGCCGCAGGCGGCTGGGATCCGCGCCACCCTCGGGCAGGGTCGAGACGCCATCGCCGAGCTGGATGTCGTGCGCGGTCCACTCCCCGTGGCGGCTGGCGACCTCGTCCCGTCGCTGTCGAGCGCCCTGCGGATCCACCGGCTCGGAGCTAGCGGCCGTAGCGGTCGCTCGATATTTCGAGCTGCTCGGGCAGGGGCGGGCGCGGCGCCGGCGCGGGGTCGGCCCTGACCGAAACCGTCTCGGCGACGCTCCGCGAGACGCTGTGCGTCCCGTCCTCGGAGGCGATTACGACCTCGTCGTCTGAGCTCTGCAGCGTCCCCTCGAGCTCGAGGCCGGAGGCCGGCCTCCTTCAGGTAGTGGAGCAGCTCCTCCGCCTCGTTCTCGAATCGCAGCACCTGGACCTTGGCGCCGGGCTCGACGTCGGCGAGCAGGACGCCGGTCTCCCGGGTGCCCTCGACCAGCGGATGACCGTGTGGGCAGGTCTTGGCGTCGCCGATCGCCGCGGCCATCCGTTCCTGGAGGGTCGGCGACATCGCGTGCTCGAGCCGCTCGGCCTCCTCGTGCACCTCGTCCCAGGGGATCCCGAGAACGTCGGTGAGGAAGCGCTCGATCAGCCGGTGACGGTAGACGACCTCGGCTGCCTGCTGGTGCCCGTTCTCGGTGAAGGTGAGCGACTTGTCGCCGGCCCGCTCGATGTAGCCGTCGCCCTCGAGGCGGCCGATCATCTCGTGCACGGTCGGCGGCGAGAGCTGCATCGCGCGGGCGATGTTGGCGCCGGTGATCGGCAGCCCGGCCTCGTCCAGCCAGAACATCGTCTGCAGGTACTCCTCCTCCGCGACTGTCGCCTGATCGGCGGCCACGGAGCGATGCTAGCGGTCGCGAAGCCGCCGCCAGCGATGGCGCGCCGCTACCGGGAGCGGCCCCGCCGCGGTCTCCAGGCTCGCGCCGCAGCGCCTCCAGGCGATGGTCCCACTCGGCGCTCACCGTCTGGATCCACCTGGCCGCGTCGTCGAGCGGGTCCGGACGGAGCCGGTAGTGGGTCTCGCGCCCTACCCGCTCTGAGCTGACCAGCTTCGCGGAGCGGAGGGCGGCCAGGTGCTTGGCGACCGCCTGGCGCGAGATCGGAAGCTTCTCCGCCATCCCGCTGGCGGTGACGGTGCCGCCGCGCGCGAGCCGTTCCAGCATTCGGCGGCGGGTCGGATCGGAAAGGGCGCTGAAGACGTCCTGAGGCACGGTCGTCGGGCTCAGGCGACCGGCGCGAGCGCCAGCGATCCGCGCAGCCGGGCGAGACGGGGCCGCCAACCTCCCGCGGCGACCGCGGTGGGCCCGATTGGGGTCTCGACCACGGTCAGCCGGGTGCCGGCGGGCACCGCCTCGATCGTGAACTCGACAAGGCTCTCGCCCTCGCCCGGGCGGGCCCAGGTGAAGGCGAAGCGCTCTTCCTCCTCGACCGTCTGCACGGTCCCGGAGCGCTCGCCGTCCTCCGGAGCGGAAGCTGGCGTCGCCGCCCTCGACCGGATCGAGCTCGACCTCTTCCGCGATCCACTCCTCGAGCCGGTCCTCGTCGGTGATCGCCTCCCAGACCTCCTCGGGGGTCGCCTCGATCAGCGGTCTCGCGCTCGACCCAGGGAGCGACATCATTGCCGGGCTCGTCTCGCAACCGCATGGTTGCTCATGCTACCGTATCTCCATACGCAACCAAAAGGTTGCGCTACTGAACAGGAGGTCTCGATGCCGCTGGTCCCGATGGTCATAGAGCAGAGCGCCCGTGGCGAGCGCTCCTTCGACATCTACTCCCGGATGCTGAGCGAGCGGGTGATCTTCCTCGGCCAGCCGATCGACGACCAGGTCGCCAACCTGATCGTCGCCCAGATCATCCACCTGGAGTCCGAGGACCCCGACAAGGACATCTCCCTCTACATCAACTCACCCGGCGGCGTCGTCTACGCGGGGCTCGCGATCTACGACGCGATGCAGTTCGTCCGCCCCGACGTGCGGACCATCTGTTACGGCGTCGCGATGTCGATGGGAGCACTGCTGCTCGCGGGCGGCGCCAAGGGCAAGCGGATGGCGCTGCCCAATTCGCGGATCCTGATCCACCAGCCCTCCGGCGGATTCGAGGGGGTGGCGGCGGACATCGAGATCCACGCCAAGGAGACACTCGCCCTCCGCAAGCGCCTCGACGAGATCTACGCGAAGCACACCGGTCAGACCCAGAAGAAGGTCCACGAGGACATGGAGCGCGACCGCTACTTCACCGCCGAGGAGGCGGCCGACTACGGGCTGATCGACAGTGTGATCGAGCAGCGGGAGCTGGAGCGCACCCCCACCGGCTTCGCGGCGAACGGCGGCTAGGCCCCGGCGAGGGTGGAGACGATCGCCTCGTAGACGCCCTCGCCCATCCTGCCCTCGGTGACGGTGACGTTCGGGTAGCGCGCGATCGCCTCGCGGAGGCCGGGGTCGCGCTCGGGGCCGTTGGCGGGGACGAAGAAGCGGCCGACCACCTCGGAGACGGTCAGGTCCTCGACCGAGTCGCCGATCGCGATGCACTGCTCGCGCTCGTAGCCCCGGGCGCGCATGTGGAAGGCGACCGCATTCGCCTTGCTCGCCGCCTCCGGCAGCAGGTGGTAGGCGTGGGCCGGGCCGTCGATCCCCTCCATCGGCGCGAAGATCGCGCCGTTGTCGATCAGGCGGAGCTCCCCGTGGCCGCTTTCGGCGAGGAGGCGGTTCGCCTCGTCTGTGTCGACCTTCCCGCGGAAGAGCAGGGAGTGCTCGCGCTGGCGGTGCCAGGGCCGGTGCCATTCGAGCCGGCCGGCGAAGTGGTCGAAGAGCATCTCCGGTACCCCCTGATCGACGATCGTCTCCGCCAGCGTCTTGCCCTCCTCGGCCTTGGCGTCGCCGACCAGGACCGTCTTCTCGCCGTCGATCACCACCCCGCAGCCGACCTCGTATATGTAGGAGGTCGAGCCGATCAGCTTCGCGTCCTCGAGCACCGAGGCCTCCCGGCGACCCGACTTGATCACCACCTCCACCCCCGCCCGGTAGGCACGCCTCGAGCGCCCGCGCCTGGAGCATCGAGAACTCGCCCTCGGAGTCGCGGAAGAGCGAGCCCGTGGCGGCCGAGCAGGGTCCCGTCGAGGTCGGTGTAGACGCAGCGGAGTGCCACGGGCGCGAACCGTAGCCGGGGGCGGTTACCGTTGACACGTGCCCGGACGCTGGCAGCTTGCAGACCGAACGCTCGAGCTCGAGCGCCCGCTCGGGGTCGGGATCGTCAACGTCACCGAGGACTCCTTCTTCGAGGGTGCCCGGAGCACCACCCCGGAGCGGGCGGTGGCCGACGGACTCGCGCTCGCGGAGGCCGGGTTCGACCTGCTCGACGTCGGCGCGGTCGCGGCGCGCAGCGGGCCGCCGGTGCCCGCCGCCGAGGAGGCCGAGCGGCTGGTGCCGGCGATCGAGGGGCTCGCCGAGGCGACCGAGCTCCCGATCTCCGCCGACACCTTCTCGCCCGGGGTCGCCGCCGACGCCCTGACCGCCGGCGCGGTGGCGATCAACGACATCAGCGGCGCGCGCCGACCCGGCGCTCTTCGAGCTCGCGGCGGAGAGCGGCTGCGGGCTGGTGATCATGCAGATCGAGGGACCGCCGCGAGAGGACCGCGGCGCCGCGCGCACCACGACGATCCCGTCGAGCACCTGAAGCGCTGGTTCTCCGAGCGGCTCGAGGCGGCGCTGGGGCGCGGCGTCGCCGAGGAGCAGATCGTCCTCGACCCCGGCCTCGACTTCGACCTCTCGGTCGCCGACGACCTCGAGATCCTCCGGCGGCTGGGCGAGCTGCGCGAGCTCGGCCGGCCCGCTGTTCGTCTCGCTCTCTCGCAAGGACTTCCTCGGCGCGGTGCTGGCGGGATCCTGGGAGAACCGGCTTCCGGCGGAGCGGCGCGAGTGGGCGACCGCCGCCGCCACCGCGCTTGGCGGTCGCCGGAGGCGCGGATCTGCTCCGGCTCCATGACGAGAGCGCCCTCCAGGCGCTGCGGATCGCGGGCGCGATCCGCTCACCCGAGCGGGCGGAGGTGACCGATGGCTAGCCAGCATGAAACGGGTGGCTCCTTGCGGAGCCCCCTCGCATCGACGGCCGGTGGGGCCTGGGAGCCGGCGCTCGGCCCCGGCCGCGAGGACGGGCGGCTGGTCGCGGAGAGCGCCGAGCCGGCGAGCATGGCGAAGCTCGAGGAGCTGCCGGGCTCGCTTCATCCCGAGCTGGCGGCGGCGCTTGCGGCGAACGGAATCGACTCGCTCTACTCCCACCAGGCCGCCGCCTACGAGACGGCGAAGCGCTCGGACCTGATCCTGACCAGCGGCACCGCCTCGGGGAAGTCGCTCTCCTTCAACCTGCCGGTGCTCGACGGGATCGCCCACGAGCCGAAGCGGCGGGCGATCTACCTCTACCCGACCAAGGCGCTCGCCCAGGACCAGGCCCGGAAGCTGGCGCGAGCTGCGCCCGCCGGGGCTCCGCGAGGCGATCTACGACGGCGACACTCCCCGGGAGGAGCGCCCCGCGATCCGCCGCCGCGCCAACCTCGTGCTCACCAACCCCGACATGCTCAACGTCGGCGTCCTCCCCCACCACAAGCGCTGGGGCGACTTCCTCTCCAACCTCGGCTGGGTGGTGGTCGACGAGGCCCACACCTACCGCGGCGTCTTCGGCTCGCACGTCGCCAACGTGCTGCGCCGGCTGCGGCGGATCGCGCGCCTCTACAACGCCGAGCCCCGCTTCGTGCTCGCCTCGGCGACGATCGCCAACCCCGACGAGCTCGCGCAGCGGCTCACCGGCCTCGACTTCGCCCTGCTCGACGACGACGGCGCCCCCAGGGCCGGGCGCGAGATCGCGATCTGGAACCCGCCGGTGATCGAGCAGCGCACCCAGACCAGGCGCTCGCCGGTGTCGGAGGCCGCCGACCTGCTCTGCGAGCTGGTCCAGCGCGGGGTGCGGACGATCTGCTTCATGCGCAGCCGGCGCGGGATCGAGCTGATCAACCGCTTCGCCTCGATCAAGCTGGCCGAGGAGGGCCACGGCGACCTCGCCGAGCGGATCGCCCCCTACCGCGCCGGCTACACGCCCCAGCAGCGGCGGGAGATCGAGGCGCAGCTCGCCAGCGGAGAGCTGCTGGCGGTGGCGGCGACCGACGCGCTCGAGCTCGGGATCGACGTCGGCGAGCTCGACGCGGCGATCTGCGTCAACTTCCCCGGCACGGTCGCCAGCCTCCGCCAGATGTGGGGGCGGGCCGGGCGCCGCCGCCGCGGCCTCGCCGTCTACGTCGCCGGCGAGGACGCGCTCGACCAGTTCTTCTGCCGCCACCCCGACGAGTTCCTGGCGCGGCCGGTCGAGGCGGCGATCCTCGACCACCGCTCCGAGCAGATCCAGATGCAGCACCTGGTCGCCGCCGCCTACGAGGCGCCGCTCGGCCCCGACGACGACGAGATCCTCGGCGAGGGCTGGCGCGACGGCGCCGAGCGCCTGGTGACGATGGGCGAGCTGCGGCGGGCCCGCGGCGAGCGCTACCTGACCCGGAGCGGCGACTTCGTCGCCGGGCGGATCTCGCTGCGCTCGGCCTCCGCCGACAGCATCGCCGTCGTCGACTCGAGCTCCGGGGAGATGCTCGGCCACGTCGAGGCTCAGCGCGCCTTCTCGACCGATCCACCCCGGCGCCGTCTACCTCCACCTGGGGCGCTCCTACGAGGTCGCCGAGCTCGACCTGCGCTCGCGGCGGGCGATGGTGAAGCCGTTCGACGGCGACTACTACACCCAGGTGAAGAAGGAGACCGAGGTCTACATCGAGGAGGTGCGGACGACCAGCGCCGTGCGCTCGGAGTGGAGCTCAGCTTCGGCGCGGTCTCGGTCTCCGAGCAGGTGATCGCCTACCAGCGCAAGCGGCTCGGCGACAACGAGGTGCTCGACATCGTCTCGCTCGACCTGCCCGAGCAGGACTTCGTCACCCAGGCGCTCTGGTACGTGATCGGCGAGCGGATGGCGGCGGCGCTGCCGAGCGAGGTCCTGCTCGGCGCCCTCCACGCCTCCGAGCACGGCCAGATCGCGGTGCTGCCGCTGATCGCGATGTGCGACCGCTGGGACATCGGCGGGCTCTCGACCAACATCCACCACCAGACCGGCGCAGCCGACGATCTTCATCTACGACGGCCACCCCGGCGGGGTCGGGATCACCCAGCGCGGCTACGAGGAGTTCGAGCGCCTCGTCGGCGACGCCGACCGGCTGATCCGCGAGTGCCCCTGCGACGACGGCTGCCCCTCCTGCGTGCAGAGCCCGAAGTGCGGCAACCTCAACGAGCACCTCCACAAGG
The DNA here is from genome assembly GCA_963818205.1 of uncultured Solirubrobacterales bacterium. GTDB lineage: Bacteria > Actinomycetota > Thermoleophilia > Solirubrobacterales > 70-9 > CAVVYV01. The sequence continues at coordinate 97,251 of CAWFRG010000003.1, read as the reverse complement.
GCGGGGCGCTGGAGCTGATGGGCCGGATGCTCGACCGAGGGCCGGGCGAAGGCGCTGCGTGAGCCGCCAGCGGGTCCAGATCTCGGTGATCGGAGCCGTCCGAGGGCGAGCCGGAGCTGCTCGCGCGACGCCGAGCAGGTCGGCCGCGGGATCGCCGAGGCGGGCGCGGTGCTGGTCTGCGGCGGGCTCACCGGGGTGATGGAGGCCGCCTCGCGGGGCGCCGCCGAGGCGGGCGGCGACCGTGATCGGCGTCCTCCCGACGCTCGATCCCGCGCGACGCCAACGAGCACGTCACCCACGCGGTCGCCACCGGCATCGGCCACGCCCGCAACCTCGCCGTGGTCGCCTCCGGCGACGCGGTGATCGCGGTCGGCGGCGAGTGGGGAACGCTCTCGGAGATCGCCTTCGCCCGCAAGCTCGGGCGGCCGGTGGTCGCGCTCGAGAGCTGGGTGCTTCGCAACCGCGCCGGCACCGACCTCGGGATCGTCGAGGCGGAGACGCCGAGGAGGCGGTCAAGGCCGCGCTCTCGTCCGCGGTGGTCGAGGAGGGCTCGCGCCGCGCGCACCGAGGCCGCCGACGACACCCTCGCTAGACGCTCCACCCGCCGCTAGCCTTTGCGCCCCGGCGAGGTAGCTCAGTTGGTAGAGCACACGACTGAAAATCGTGGTGTCGCCAGTTCGATTCTGGCCCTCGCCACTCCTGGCGCTACTGCGCCTGTCCCGAGAAGGCCGCGGCGCGCACGTAGATCTTGTAGAGCTTGAATCCCCGGGCGAGCTCCGGCTCGCAGTAGCTCGTCGAGCAGGTCATAGGCCTGGTCGTCGTCCAGGACGGCGCCGGTCCCGGACGGATCGCTCGCCGCTGCCGCCGACCACCGGGCCCCCGGCGAAGTTCTCGAGCTGATTGATCGTCCCCAGTCGCTCCGCGACGCCCGCCTGGTTCCAGTCCGTGCAGTCGGCGAGGTTGATCGGGGCGCCGACGTTGGGCCCGACGCCGAGCTCCGGCTGGGTTGACGAGTCCGACCCGCAGCCGGACGCGATCGCGCGCAAGGCCGATCGCCATGGTGGCCATGGCGGCGCGCCACCTTCCTCTGACTGGCACTACGGACTCGGCTTGGGCGGCGTCGTGAACCAGGGGCAGCTCGGAGTCCCCCGAGAGCACCCGAGCAGCTCCGCCACCTGGTCGTGAAGCGCGCCCGGGAGCGGGCTGTCGTCGCAGTCCGAGGGCAGGTTGTCCGGCGGGTGCCGCTCGGCGAGGGGAGCCCGGTGACGCTGGCGGCGGTGCCGTCGCGTGCCCGTGTTGTCGAACCAGCAGTTGCCGCTGTTGCTCGGGTCGACGACCAGCCCCCTGGTCCCACCAGAAGTCCGACGCCGTTCGGGTTGCGCGCTTGCCGTCGGGCGCGCTGGCCCATCATGTTGTCGTGGTAGCGGTTCCGGTAGGAGGTCGAGACGGCTCGGAGGGGATCGCAACCGGGGCAGCGTGGATCGCGCCGGATCCGGCCGCAGACGAAGAAGTCGGGAACCGCGAACAGCATCGCTCCGCGGCGCCAGTTGTCCTAGAAGTAGTTGTTCCGGATCGTGTTGTTGTTGCCGCCGGCGATCCACATGCCCGGTGCCGACCGCCGGCACCGTCGGCGTGACGTCGGAGCACCCTGGTCCGGCCCGTTCGGACCTGGTCTCGCCGGGGCCGCAGTGGGCAGGTAGGGGTTGAAGTTGTTCGAGTAGAACTCGTTGTCCTCGATCAGGTCGGAGTCCTGGGGGAAGCCGGGGTGACCGGGCGGCGGTGAAGACGTCGGTGGTGAAGCCGTTCGCGTTGTCGTAGAAGTCGTTGTGGTGGACGTGGACCGCGTTCGCCGTCGGTCCCGGAGTAGCCGGCCGCGTTGTGGTGCATGTCGCAGAAGCGGATCTCCTGGCTGTAGCGGCGCTGGGTCGGCCTCGATCGTCTGCTCGCCCGGTGTCGGCGCCGGCGCCCGGGGTAGAGCCCGGAGTCGCCGCTGCCGGCCGCGTCGCAGTTCTGGCATCAGGCCGTGATCGGCGACGAAGGTGAGGACGCCGTACTCCTCGTTGTAGAAGGCCTTGAACCGGTCGAGCAGGTAGCCGTCGGTCTCGAGCGACGTAGATCCCGTGCTCCTCGGCGTGGCGGACCGTGATGTTGCGGAGCGACGAAGCCGTCGGCGCGGTCGGCTCGGATGCCGACGTCCTTGACCGGGTTCGGCCGGGCCCGCCGTTGCCGGACTGCTGACGTCGCCCGACGTCGACGACGACGTCGTCGGGGCTGACGCCGGAGCCCTCCATCTGCAGGTTGCAGCGGATGCAGGGGCCGAGCGTCAGGGATGCCATGGCGGTCGAGCGAGCGGCGGCTGCGGCGGTCGTGCCGTTCCGGCTCGCGCCCGAGCACCGCGATCAGGTTCTGGTCGTTCGGGCAGGCGAACTGGTAGCGGTAGGAGACGGCGCCGGTCTGCCCCTCGTCGTTGGTCTCCACCAGATCCGCGCACGCCGGGTCGTTGGTCGGCTGGGCGCGGGAGTTCGGCTCCGTGTAGACGCCGGGCATGATCACCACCCGGTCGTTGTTGCCCGAGTCGTTGACCGCCTCCTGGATCGAGTCGTAGTCGCACTCGCTTCGCGAGCCGCCGGTTGAAGGCTCGGACCCGCTCCGCCTCGCCCCTCTTCACCTCCGACCGGGCCCTCGGAGGGCCGGATGACGTAGCCCTCGTCGAGCGCCCGCTTCAATCGACTGCATCGAGGCGGCTGAGCGACTGCTCGCCGTCCTCGCCCTGGCACACCACCCGGGTGGTGCCGGGCAGCTTCTCCTTCAGGGCCGAGAACAGGCTGCGGATCTCGGGAACCTGACCTCCGGCCTGCACCCCGTCCACGGTCTCGCCGGCCGGGTCGGGCCAGTAGGAGGCGCGCTCGATGTGGGCCCAGGCGACAGCCGTGAACAGGATCGCGATGGCGGCCGTTGCGACCGCCAAGACAATCATCCCGCGACGACGTGTTCCCATCCTGGCTTGCCTCCCTCCTTCCGAGGGCGGGAATCTAATCAAAAATGGCGATTTGTGAACAGGGACGTTCACTTACCTCCTGTCTCGACCCTGGGTCTCCAAAATTGATCCATCTCTTGCGCAGGCGCCTCTCTGCGACTGTTCTCCCCTGAATGGCAGCTCAGAACCTGATCGTCGGGGCCCACGTCGCCCCCGAACGGCCCCTCGAGGAGGCTCGGGCGGTGGGTGCCGACTGCGTCCAGATCTTCCTCTCCGATCCCGCAGGGCTGGCGGAAGCCGCCGCCCCGCGAAGGACGCGGCCGGAGCTGCGGCGCTCGACGGTCCCGCTCTACGTCCACGCTCCGTACCTGATCAACGTCTGCTCGCCGCGCAACAACGTCCGCTACGGCTCGCGCAAGATCCTCCAGCAGACCTGCGATGCCGCCGCCGAGGTCGGCGCGGAGGCGGTGGTCGTCCACCCCGGCCACGCCGAGGACGGGATCGCGGAGGGCGTCGGCCGCTGGGTGCGCACGCTGGAGATGCTCGAGTCGGAGGTGACGCTGCTGATCGAGAACACCGCCGGCGGCGAGAACGCCGTCGCCCGCCGCTTCGACGCCCTCGCCCGCCTCTGGGAGGCGATCTCGGCAGGCGAGCTCGGGGATCGAGCTCGGCTTCTGCTTCGACACCTGCCACGCCCATGCCGCCGGCGAGGAACTCTCCGACGCGGTCGAGCGGGTGCTGGCGATCGTCGGCCGGATCGACCTCCTGCACGCGAACGACTCCCGGGATCCGCCGGGGACGGGCGCCGACCGCCACGCCAACCTCGGCAAGGGCGAGATCGGGGCGGAGGCCCTGCGGGAGATGATCGCCGCAGCCGGGCCTCCGGTAGTTGTCGAGACGCCCGGGGGCGCCGATGACCTCCGGGCCGACCTCGAGTTCGTTCGCGCAGCCCTCCCTGAGCCTCGCCTACCTGATTTCCGGCGATGCTGCGGAGATGGGTCGCGATCGGGTCTTGCCTGCGGACGCCGCCTCCGGCCGGGTCCCCGGATGGTGCCGCCGAGGCTCCCGAGCGCGCCCGCGACCTGGTCACGACCTGACCCGCGCCTGAGCCGGGGCCCCCGCTTCGCCCCGGGTCGACGCGGCCTCGGCCGCGAGGCAGAGCCCGAGGACCGCGACCAGCACCGCCAGCTGAGCCAGGGCTGACGCTTCGGTTCCCAGCGGAATCGTCGCAAGGGCGAGGACCGCCGCCAGCCCGCGCCAGGGACGGAAAGGGAGCCCGAGGAAGAGGCGGAAGAGACCGTGCCCGAGGAGGTAGACGGCTGTTCCGCCTCCGAGGGCAAGGGCGAGGGCGAAGTCGAGCGAGTCGAAGGCGTGACCGATCGCGTGCTCGAGCGCCGCGGCCGCGCAGACGATCCCGAGAAGGAGCAGGAGGTGGGCCCAGTAGTAGGCGGCGTTGGCGGCGATGAACTCGCGCCTGGTCGGGCGCATCGCGAGCAGCGACTCCTCCGCCTCCTCATCGTCCCCGCCGAAGTAGACCCACCAGAGCTCGGCGCTCAGCGCGAGCCCGAGCACCGCAACGAGGAGCAGCTCCCCGGTGATCTCAAGTCCGGAGGCGCCGATCCCGACCGCGACCACCGACTCGCCGAGGGCGACGATCACCACCAGGCCGTGGCGCTCGACGAAGTGCGAGGGCCGGATCCAGCCGCTGTCCTCGGGCACCAGCGCCGGGGTGATCGCGAAGATCGGAATCGCCAGGCCCCAGAAGACGTACTGCCAGGCGTCGCCGATGATTGCCCCGGCGAGGATCAGCGCCGCGGCCACCAGATTCATCCTCGCGAAGCTCCACACGGAGGCGACCGACCAGGTGGCCGACTGGGTGTAGAGGGCGGTGTGGATGAGGATCACCGCGAGGTAGCCGCCGGCGAAGACCACGCCGTCGCCGGAGAAGGCGGTGGGAATCGTGAGGTCGATCGCGAAGAAGGCCGCCATTCCGGCGAGCAGGGGGAGGCGAAGGGCGGTCCGATCCGGTGGGACCGCGTTGGTGAGCCACGCGAATGCCCCGTACATCCACCAGATCGCGGTCAGCATCAGGGCGATCTGGCCGAGGCTGGTGCCGTTCGGGTCGTGGACCAGCAGGGCGGTCAGCTGGGTGATCGTGAAGACGAAGACGAGGTCGAAGAAGAGCTCGAGGGTCGAGACCCTGACCTCGTCCCGGTCCACCGCCCCAGTAGACGCTTCCATCCGCTGAAGCTTGACGGGTGCTGCTCGGATAGTCCTGTCCGCTCACGCCTCTACCGTCAGGAGCCTGATGACGGAGACGCTTTTCGAGAACGGGAACGGGGCGAAGGCGGACGGGCAGCCGGTGCTGCGCGACTTCACCGACGGCGAGAAGGTCTCGGCAGTGTTCGTGGTCCGCGAGCGCGAGCGCCGGCAGAAGAAGAACGGCGACGACTTTCTCCGTCTGGTGCTCGCCGATCGCACCGGCACTGTGCCCGCGATCGCCTGGGACCGGGTCGCCGAGGGCTTCGAGATCTGCGTGCCTGGCTCGATCGTCCTGGTCGGCGGCCGGTTCTCGGTCCACCCCCAGTTCGGCCGCCAGATCAAGCTCGCTTCGGTCCGCCCGGCCGCGCCGGACGAGTACGACCCCGAGGAGCTCACCGAGGGCCCCGAGCGCTCGATCGAGCTGCTCGAGGTCGACCTGCGGGGGCTGCTGGAGACGATCCAGAGCCCCGCGCTTCGCTCGCTGCTCGACTGCTTCTTCGGTACAGAGACCGAGAACTGGAAGCGCTTCCGCGAGGCGCCGGCGGCCAAGCACTACCACCAGGCGTATGTGGGCGGCCTGCTCGAGCACTCGCTCTCGGTCGCCCAGGCCGTGAGCGCCGCCTCCAACTTCTTCCCCGGGATCGACCGCGACATCGCCGTCACCGGGGCGCTGCTCCACGACATCGGCAAGACAGAGGCCTACAACGAGGACCCGCTGGCGATCGAGCTGACCGACGCCGGCCGGCTCCAGGCCGAGATCCCGCTCGGCTACTACAAGGTGCGCCGCCAGATCGAGGAGCTGGAGGGCTTCGACCCCGACCTCGCCCAGGCGATCCTCCACATCATCCTCTCCCACCACGGCGCCCTCGAGCACGGATCCCCCGTCCTTCCCTGCACCCGGGAGGCCACCCTGGTCCACACGATCGACAAGCTGGGCGGCCGCCTCGGCAGCTTCGACCGCCTCGAGCGCGAGCTCGCCGACGGCGAGAGCTGGTCCCGCTATGACCGCGGGATCGAGGGCTCCGCCTTCTTCGGCTCCCGCGCCGCCTAGTAGCCAGAGCTTCTCGGCGCCGCCGAAACGGATGCGCAAATTGCGCACTTCGTTTCGGATCCGTATTTGGCGCGGATAGAGGGATAGAGGCTCGCCTCTATGCTGCTCCCGTGGCCAAGGACACCGAGAAGCTGATCCGCCAGCTCTCGCTGATCTCCTTCCTGATGGCCCACGGCAGGCCGGTCTCGGCGCTCGAGATAAAGCGCGAGGTGGAGGGATACAGCGACATGAACGACGACGCCTTCGCGCGCCGCTTCTACGCCGATCGCGCCGAGCTCGAGAGCCTCGGGATCACCCTGCACGTGGAGAAGCCCGGCGAGAGCCTCCAGGGATACGAGTCCGAGCTCTACTCGCTGCCACCCGAGAACTACTACCTGCCGGCGATCAAGTTCTCCGACAACGAGCTCGCCGCGCTGCAGACCGCCCTCCACCTGCTCGACGGGGAGTTCGCCTACGCCGAGCCCCTGCGCCTGGCGCTCCAGCAGGTCTCCTGGGGGCGCCCCAGCCCCCTGACTTCGACCGGGGAGACCTCGGTCGAGGTGCGGATGACCGCGAAGGCGGACGGCGCCGAGGTCTCCCAGCGGCTCTCCAAGATCGAGACCGCGATCTCGCGCCGGAAGACGATCGAGTTCACCTACTACACGATCGAGCGCGACTCGGAGGAGAAGCGCAGGGTCGACCCCTATCACCTGGTCTACCGGGCCGGCCAGTTCTATTTGATCGGCCACTCCCATGAGCGCGAGGCGGTGCGGGTCTTCCGGCTCTCGCGGATCCGCGGCAAGGTCTCCTATGCCTCGAAGGCCGAGCACGACTTCGCCGGGCCCGAGGACTTCGACCGTCGCGACTACGCCCGCCGCGCCGAGTGGCAGCTGGGCGACATCCAGGGCACCGCGAAGATCTTCCTCCGCGATCGGATCGCCTGGCTGGTCGAGCGCGACTTCGGCTCCTACGGCGACTTCCGCAACCCCGGCCGCGGCGACGGCGCCCCCGGCAAGGGCCAGGTGTTCGAGACCGAGTACGCCTCCAGCCGCCAGATCGTCGCCTGGGTGCTGCGCTGGCGCCAGAACGCCACCGTGCTCGAGCCCGAGGAGCTGGCGCGCGAGGTGACTGAGCGGCTGGAGCTGCTCACAGACCGCCACGCCGGCGACTTCGAGCCCGCCAGGTCTGTCGGCACCGTACCCCCGGCCGGTCGCGGCGCCGCTCGCGGCAACGGACGCTCGGAGTCCTCGATCCGCCCGGAGCGCTTCGCCCGCCTGGTGACCCTCGCCGGGATGCTGATCGAGGCGGCGAAGGAGGACAGCCGCCTGGCCGTCTCCGAGGTGATCGACAGCCTTCACGTCAGCAACGAGGAGCTCAGCGACGACATCGACCTGCTCAACGTCGTCAACTTCGGCGGCGGCACCTACGTTCTCTACGCCGAGCTCAAGGGCGACGAGATCGAGGTCGACGCCGAGCCCTACGGCGACAGCTTCGCCCGCCCCGCCCGCCTGCTGCCGCTGGAGGCGAAGGCGCTGGTTGCCGCGATCGACCTGTTCGGCGATCACCTGCCGCAGAGCGGGCTGCTCAGCGCCCGGAAGAAGATCGTCGCCGCCCTCGGCCATGACCCCTCCGAGGAGGGCCTCGAGATCGCCGCCTCCGGCGGCGACGACTCGGCGATCGCCCGCACCGTCAACGACGCGATCGACGCGCGCAGGGTGCTCGCGATCCACTACTACAAGGAGAACGAGGACGAGTTCACCAAGCGGGAGATCGAGCCCTACCGGCTCGCCAACGGGCCCGAGGGCTGGTACGTCGCCTCGTATGACCGCCGCCGCGAGGACGTCCGCCACTTCCGGCTCGACCGGATCAAGGAGGCGACCGTCACCGAGGAGGACTTCGAGCCGCGGCCCGAGGTCGCCGACATCGCCGCGATCGAGGGAGGCTGGCTCTCCGAGGGCCAGGTGCCCGCGGCCGAGGTCGCCCGCGTCTGGGTCTCGCCCGAGCGCGCCCGCTGGGCCCGCGAGGAGCACACCGTGGTCGAGGAGCTCGCCGACGGCGCCGTCCTGATCGAGGTTCCCTACGGCAGCGGCGACTGGCTCCTGCGCGAGATCCTCAAGGGAGCCGGAGAGCTGGTGGTGCTCGAGCCCGAGGAGGCCCGCGAGATGGTCGCCCGGGAGCTCGAGGTGGACGCCGGCGCCACCGCCGTCAAAGCGGCCTGAATTCCTCTCCCGACATCGAGCGCCTGGTCGCCCCCAACCCGGGGCCGATGACCCTGGAGGGGACCAACACCTATCTCGTCGGCCGCGACCCGGCGACCGTGATCGATCCCGGCCCGGCCGACGCCGGCCACATCGAGGCGGTGCGGGCGGCGGCCGAGGCGAGGGGCGGGATCGGCACGGTCCTGCTCACCCACTCCCACGGCGACCACGCCGACGGGGTCGAGATGCTCGGGGTGGAGCCCGACGCGGCCGGGCGACGGCGAGACGGTGGCGGGCTTGAGGCGCTCGCCACCCCGGGTCACGCCGCCGATCACCTCTGCTTCTCTGCGGATCGGGCGAAGACCTGCTTCACCGGCGATCTGATCCTCGGCTGGGGCTCCAGCATCGTCGGGCCGCGCGAGTTCGGCGGCTCGCTGGCCGACTACATGTCCTCGCTTCGCCGCCTCGAGGCGCTCGATCTCGACCTGCTCCTCCCCGGCCACGGCCCCGAGATCGACGACCCGAAGGCGAAGATCGCCGAGTACGTCGCCCACCGCCAGGAGCGCGAGGACCGGCTGCTGGCGGCGCTCGAGCGAGGCGAGCGCTCCCGCGCGAAGCTCCTCGCCGAGGTCTGGGACGACGTCCCCGAGCAGCTCCGCGGGCCCGCGGCGATCGCGATGCAGGCCCACCTCGAGAAGCTCGAGGACGAGGGCCGGCTGCCGCCGGTCTGCGGTAGTGACTGCGCGCGACGGCCGTGATATCAAGGGCCGATGGCGATCGATCTCGGGCCGCCTGCTGAAGGGCGGCGCCACGGGCAGCGGGGGTCGGGAGCTGCCCTGTTCGGCGCCACCGCCGCCGGGCATCTGGTGGCAGCTCTTCCGGCGCCCGCTGCCGAAGACCGAGGGCGAGCTTCGGGTCGCCGGGCTCGAGGGCGAGGTCGAGATCTCCCGCGACCGCTGGGGAATGCCACGGATCCGCGCCGCGAATCCCCATGACCTCTGGTTCGGGCAGGGCTTCTGCCACGGCCAGGACCGGCTCTGGCAGTGCGACCTGCAGCGCCGGATCGCCTCCGGCCGGGTCTCCGAGGTCGCCGGGTCCAACGGTCTCGCCGTCGACCGCCTGATGCGCACCCTCGGCCTCCGCCGGATCGCCCTCCGAGAGGAGGCCGAGCTCGATGGCGAGCTCCGCTCCCTGCTCGACGCCTACTGCGCCGGACTGAACGCGGCCGCGAGCGCCGCCCCGGCCCTCCCCGCCGAGTTCCAGCTGATGCGGCTCGAGTTCGAGCCCTACCGGCCGGCCGACATGCTCGCCGGCAACAAGCTCCTCTCCTTCGGGCTCTCGACCAACTGGGAGCGGGAGCTGCTGCGCGCCGACCTGGTGCGGGAGCTCGGCGAGGAGCGCGCCGCGAAGATCGACCCCACCTATCCGAAGCAGAACCCGATCGCGATGCGCCCGGGCGAGAGCTGGGAGGGCGACGGCCTCGCCCTCGCCGAGCAGATCGGCCGGGTGCGCGAGCAGATCGGGCTCGCCGGCGCCGCCTCGGGATCGAACAACTGGGCGGTGAAGGGGCAGTGGACCGCGAGCGGCGACGCCCTGATCGCCGGCGATCCGCACCTCCCCAGCGGGATGCCGGGCATCTGGCACGAGATGGCGCTCGAGATCGGCGAGCGCTTCTGCCGCGGGGCGTCGATCCCGGGGATCCCGGGGATCTCGCTGGGCCAGAACAACGACGTCGCCTGGACCTTCACCAACGTGATGGCGGACGTCGAGGACCTCTTCGTCGAGCGGATCGAGGGCGAGAGCTACGAGTTCGAGGGCGAGCGGCGCCCGCTCGAGGTGATCGAGGAGGAGATCCAGGTCAGGGGCCGCGAGGCCCCCGTCCGGCACCAGGTCCGCCTCACCCACCACGGCCCGATCGTCAACGAGCCGCTCGGCGCCGACGCCGGTCAGCCGCTGGCGCTCCGCTGGACCGCCTTCGACCATCCCTCGGTCTCGCTCGCCCACGTCGGGGTGCTCGAGCCACGCAGCGGCGCCGAGCTGGTCGAGCTCCTCTCGGCGGTGACGATGCCGGTCTCCAACCTGGTCTGGGCCGACCGCGGCGGCTCGATCGGCTACAAGCTGATCGGCACGATCCCGCTGCGAAAGGGCAACTGCCCGGACCTGCCGAAGCCCGGCTGGACCGGGGAGTTCGAGTGGGAGGGCACGGTTCCCTACGAGGAGCTGCCCGAGCTGACCGACCCCGAGCGCGGCTACATCGTCACCGCCAACAACCGGATCGTCGACGACTCCTACCCCCACCACATCACCAGCGACTGGCTCGACGGCTACCGGGCGAAGCGGATCGAGCACCTGATCGAGGGCACCGACGAGCACGACCTCGACAGCTTCCGGCTGATGCAGACCGACCTCTACTCGATCCCCGGCGACGAGGTCGTCCACCGGCTCGCCCGGCTCGAGCCCGAGGGCCAGCGGGAGATCCAGGCGATCGAGCGACTGAAGAGCTGGGACCGGTTCCTCGGGCCCGAGACCGTCGCCGGCACGATCTACCAGGCCTTCCTCCTGCGGCTGGCGCGCGAGTTCACCCGGGCGGCGATCGGCGACCGCGACCTCGCCGAGCGCTACCTGGACCGCGCCGACAACGGCTTCACCACCCACGTCACCTCCCCGTGGCGCTGGCATTCGCACCTGCTCGCGCTCTGGGAGGAGGGCGACGACGAGCTGATCGGCCGGCCCTGGGACGAGCTGGCGCTGGAGGCGCTGCGCGGTGGTCTCGACGACCTCAGCTCACGCTTCGGCCCCGATCCCGAGCAGTGGCGCTGGGGCCAGGTCCACGAGCTGCGCTTCCCGCATGCGCTCGGCGCCGCCAACCCGGCGTTCGAATGGGTCTTCAATCGCACCCTCCATCCGGGCGGGGGACAGGAGACCGTCGCCCAGATCGCCTATGACCCGAACGACCCCTACGAGGCGATCTGGGCACCGAGCTGGCGGATGGTCGCCGATCCCCAGCAACCCGAGCGCTCGCTCTGGCAGGAGTTCACCGGGCAGTCGGGCCACGCCTGGAGCCGCCACTACGACGACCTCCAGCCGCGCTGGCTGGCCGGCGAGATGCAGCCGATGGCCGGCGAGGGACCGTGGGAGAGGCTGAGCCTCGTCCCCGACGGATCTCCGCCCGGCTAGGAGGGCGATGCCCTCGCGTCGCGACCAGATCAAGCTCACCGACCGCGAGCGCGACGAGCTCCTCGCCACCGAGCGCGTCGTCGTCGTCAGCATCGTACGGCCCGCGCGGCTGGCCGCACATGATGCCGCTCTGGTACGTGCTCCGCGACGGCGAGGTCTGGGTCTGGACCTACGCGAAGTCGCAGAAGGTGAAGAACCTCGAGCGCGACCCCCGCGCCACCCTCCTGGTCGAGACCGGGGTCGAGTACGGCGAGCTGCGTGGGGTGATGATCGAGGCCGAGGCCGAGCTGATCCGCGACACCGACCAGATCGTCGAGTTCGCCAAGGAGCTGACGATCCGCTACGGCGAGGGGATCGACTCGGTCGAGGGGGACGCGGCCGCCGCCCTCGTCGCCCAGGCACCGAAGCGGGTGGCGATCCACTTCCGCCCCGAGCGGATCGCCACCTGGGACCACCGCAAGCTCGGCGGCGTCTACTGATGAGAGGGTGCTCCGCAGCGAAGCGAGGAGCAACCCGATTAATGTGGAAGAAATCTTGCACCCATCGGTCTTGTGGAGGAAATCCACGACATGTTGCATAATCTGCAGCCCAATGAACCGGGGGATTCCTCTCCATAGGGGGCTGGCGGCGCTGGTTGTCCCGGCGGCACTGCTGGCGGCGATGCTGCTCGCCCCGGCTGCCGCGAACGGCGGCGTGCTCTCGAGCTCCGGCGGCATCATCACCTACGTCGCCAACCAGGGGGAGCGCAACGACGTCCTGGTGAGCACCGACGTCCTCCTCGGTGGGGTCGCGGTCTACACCTTCAAGGACCTCGACGCCAACCCGATAACAGCTCAGGCCGGCCCTGCGAGTTGATCAACGGGGTCGGGATGTGCATGCAGGCGGGCATCAGCAGCTTCATCATCGACGTCCGCGATCGGCGACGATACGGCTCAGGTCGCCACCACCGGGGCGGGAGGAGCCGGCCCGCCGGGCCTGGGCGCCCAGATGATCGGCGGCCGCGGTGTGGACGTGCTCATGGGAGGAGTCGGCGGCGACATCCTCAAGGGCAACGACGGCAGGGACTCCCTGCGCGGACGCGCAGGGGTCGACGTCTACAAGGGTGGGCGGGGCACCGACAACCTGCAGACGCTGGACGGCCATGGCGGACGGGTTCATCTCCTGCGGCGACGGCAACCGCGATGTGGTCCGGAAGGACAGGATCGACCCGAAGGCACACCACTGCGAGTTCAGCAACCGCGGGAATCCCTCGAAGCCTCACTAGCCGCGGGGCCGGGTGGCGAGGCTCACGAGTAGCCTTCCCGCCGGAATGAAGGAATTGAAGGGGTTGATCCTCTCGGGGGGAGCAGGGACGCGCCTGCGCCCGATCACCCACACCTCGGCCAAGCAGCTGGTCCCGGTGGCCAACAAGCCCGTGCTCTTCTACGGGATCGAGGCCCTGGTCGAGGCCGGGATCACCGAGATCGGGGTGATCATCGCTCCCCAGACCGGCGACGAGATTCGCGAGGCGGCCGGCGATGGCTCCCACTTCGGCGCCAGGATCACGTACATAGAGCAGGAGAGGCCGGCGGGGCTTGCCCACGCGGTGCTCACCGCGGAGGACTTTCTTGGGGACAGCTCCTTCGTCGTCTACCTGGGCGACAACCTGCTGCGTGACGGGATCGTCGAGCTGGTCGAGGCATTTCGCTCCTCCGAGCCCGACGCGCTGATCCTGCTGACCCAGGTCGATGACCCGGGCGAGTTCGGCGTCGCCGAGCTCGACGGAGATCGCGTCGTCCGCCTGGTCGAGAAGCCCGAGGACCCACCCAGCGACCTCGCTCTGGTCGGCGTCTACATGTTCAGATCGGCGATCTTCGACGCTGCGCGCTCGATCGAGCCCTCATGGCGGAATGAGCTCGAGATCACCGACGCGATCCAGACGCTGATCGACTCCGGCAAGCGAGTCGAACCCCACAAGGTGACCGGCTGGTGGAAGGACACCGGGATGCTCGAGGACATGCTGGAGGCGAACCGCCTCGTCCTCGAGGACCTGGACGAGCGCGTGGATGGCGAGCTGATCGACTCGCGGGTAGAGGGGAAGGTGGTGATCGAGGCGGGTGCGCGGCTCGAGCGCACGACCGTCCGCGGGCCCGCGATCATCGCCTCGGGAGCCCGGATCTCCGATGCCTACGTCGGCCCCTACACCGCGATCGACCGCGACGTGGTGATCACCGGGTCGGAGATCGAGCACTCGATCGTCCTCCGCGGCTCGCAGATCCGCGACCTCCACGCGAGGGTCGAGGCGAGCCTGCTGGGACGGGACGTCACCCTCACCCACAGCGACGGGCGGCCGAAGACGCTGCGGTTCCTGGTCGGCGACCACGCGGAGATCTCGATCCCATGAAGGTCCTGATCACCGGCGCCGGCGGGATGCTCGGCAGGGACGTCGCGATCGTCGCGCGCAATGCGCGCCACGATGTGATCGCCCTCGACCGCGACCAGCTCGACGTCACCGACCCGGCGCGGGTGGAACGGGTGATTGGCCGCGAGCGCCCGGGGGCGGTGATCAACTGCGCCGCCTGGACCGATGTCGACGGCGCCGAGACCAGCGAGAAGGAGGCCGAGATCGTCAACGGCGAGGGGGCGAGCTTCGTCGCCGGCGCCGCCGCCCAGGTCGGAGCGAAGGTCCTCTACGTCTCCACCGACTATGTCTTCGACGGGAAGAAGGGCGGGCCCTACACCGAGTCGGACGAGCCGGCGCCGCTGAACGCCTACGGGAGGACCAAGCTCGCCGGCGAGCGCGCCACCGCGCTCGCCACCGGGCGCAGCTTCATCGTCCGCACCTCCTGGCTGTTCGGGCCCGGCCGGAACAACTTCGTCGAGACGATGCTCCGCCTCGGCGAAGGCGGTGGCCCGGTGGTCGTCGTCCACGACCAGATCGGCTGCCCCACATACACCGGCCATCTGGCGGCGGGGCTGGTGCGGCTGATCGACAGCGGCGCCTACGGGGTCCACCACATGGCGGCCGCGGAAAGCTGCTCCTGGTACGAGTTCGCGATGGAGATCTTTCGCCAGACCGAGACCGTCACCCGGGTGATGGCGACCACCAGCGACGAGATGGGGCGCCCCGCTGAGCGCCCCGCCAACTCGGTCCTGGCGAGCGGCCGGGAGACCCCGATCCGGCTGCCCCCATGGCGGCGCGGGCTCTCCGACTACCTTGCGCGGCGGGAGCGGCCGGAGAGCGAGCAGCCGCGGCGAAGGCGGAGCTCGCGGCGCCAGCCGGCGCTCGACCTGCGGGCGCGCGAGGAGGAGGCGTTCGGCGACGAGCAGGGTGAGGCCGTCGGGGACGAGGGGGGCGCTCCGACCGAGGAGGGGTCGGCGGGTGAGGGCGAGGGCCGCGCCGCGTCGGGAGAGGACGCCGCGTGAGGCTCCTGATCGCCGGCGGCGCCGGATTCATCGGCTCCGCCTACGTCCGTCTGAGGCTCGACAAGCATCCCGGCGACACTGTCCGGGTCCTCGACAAGCTCACCTACGCGGGGCGCCGGGAGAACCTCGAGGACCTTCCCGCAGAGCGCTTCGAGCTGGTTGAGGGCGACATCGCCGACCGCGATGTCGCCAGGGGGGCGGTCGAGGGCTGCGACGCCGTCGTCAACTTCGCCGCCGAGTCCCACGTCGACCGCTCGATCGAGTCTCCGGGCGAGTTCATCCAGACCGACGTCTATGGGACCTACGTGTTGCTGGAGGCGGCCCGCGACGCCGGCATCCGCCACCTGCAGGTATCCACCGACGAGGTCTACGGCGATTTCGAGCAGGGCTCCGCCACCGAGACATCACCGCTCGAGCCCTCCTCCCCCTACTCGGCCTCGAAGGCCGGCGGCGATCTCCTGGTCTCGGCCTTTGCGCGTACCTATGGAGCCGAGGCGCTGATCGTTCGCGCCTCCAACAACTACGGGCCCCGCCAGCATCCCGAGAAGCTGATCCCGCTCTGCATCCTCAACGCCCTCGCGGGCGACCCGCTGCCGGTCTACGGCGACGGGATGCAGGTGCGGAACTGGCTCTACGTCGAGGATTGCTGCGCCGCGATCGACACCGTGCTCGACCGCGGGGAGCCCGCCGAGGTCTACAACGTCGGCGGCCCCGACGAGCTCCCGAACATCGAGGTGGTGAAGCGGATCCTCGAGCTCACCGGCCGCGACGAGTCGCTGATCGAGCACGTCCGCGACCGCCCCGGGCACGACCGCCGCTACTCGCTCTCCTCCGAGCGGCTCCGGGGCCTCGGCTGGGAAGCCGCGGTGGACTTCGCCGACGGGATCGAGCGAACGGTGTCCTGGTATCGCGAGAACGAGTGGTGGTGGCAGCCGATCCGCTCGGGCGCCTACCGCGAGTACTACGAGCGCCAGTACGGCAAGGCGCTGCGATGAGCTTCAAGCGACTCGCGACCGAGCTCGACGACCTCATCCTGATCGAGCCGACCGTCCACGGCGACGAGCGCGGCTTCCTGGTCGAGACCTTCCGCGAGAACGCCCTCGCCGAGCTCGGGATCGAGGTCGAGTTCGTCCAGGACAACCACAGCCGCTCGCAGCGGCCGGGTGCTGCGCGGCATCCACATGCAGCGCGGCCAGGCGAAGCTGGTCCGCTGCCCGCGCGGCCGCGTCTGGGACGTGGCCGTCGACCTCCGACCCGACTCCCCCACCTACAAGCGCTGGGAGGGACACGAGCTGGACGGCGAGCGCCACCGCCAGCTCTTCATCCCGGCCGGCTTCGGCCACGGCTTCTGCCTGCTCAGCGACGAGGCCGACGTCCTCTACCGCCTCTCCACCTACTACGACCCCGAGCTGGAGACCGGCGTCGCCTGGAACGATCCCGAGATCGGGATCGAGTGGCCGATCGACGACCCGGTGCTCTCCGAGCGCGATCGCACCTCCCCCAGCCTTGCCGAGGCCGCGGCCTCGCTCGCGGGGTAGGCCGCAAGCGCCGGAGATGGCGCGTTTCGAGAACTGCGGAAACGCTTCGGCAAATAACATGTAGGCGCCAATGACGCGCTTCCTAGCCCGCCTCGCCGACATCGCCTATCGCCGCCGGGGCCGCGTGGTGATCGCCTGGATCGTGGCGGCGATCCTGATCATCGGGGTCGGCTCATCGCTGGCGGGCGAATACTCGGCCGACTACGACACCCCGGGTTCGGACTCGAAGGCGGCCGGTGACCTCACCGAGCAGCGCTTCGACTACTCCGGCCAGGAGATCTACGTCGTCTGGAAGGACGAGGACGGCGCCAACAGCCCCGCCGCGACGGAGCGCGTCAACGCATTTCTGGCGGAGGCCGAACAGGTCAATCACGTCTCCGAGCACACCCCGATCCGGTTCTCGGAGGACGGCACGATCGGGTCTACCACCCTCCCGCTCACGGTGCCCGGCTGGGATGTCGACAAGGAGGACGGCGAGAAGCTGATCGACGCCGCCGAGGCGAACAGCGGCGACGGGTTGGAGATCAAGCTCGGCGGGGATCCGATCTACACCGCCCAGGAGCAATCCAGCCCGGAGGGGATCGGCTTCCTCGGGGCCGCGATCGTCCTCCTGATCGCCTTCGGCTCGGTGGTCGCGGCCGGCCTGCCGCTCGCGATCGCTCTCGTCGGCCTCGGGATCACATCGGGAGGACTGATCGTCCTCCTCGCCAACGTGATCGACGTCCCCGACTGGACCACGGCGGTCTCCGGCCTGATCGGGATCGGGGTCGGTATCGACTACTCGCTGCTCGTCCTCACCCGCTTCCGCGCCGCAATGCAGAGGGGCAAGGACCGCCACGACGCCGTGGTCGAGGCCGTGACCACCGCCGGACGCAGCGTGATCATCGCCGGCTTCACCGTGGTGGTCGCCGTCCTCGGCCTCGCCTTGACCGGCCTCCCCTACATGTATGGGGTGGCGATCTCGGCCTCCCTCGCCGTGCTGGTGGTGATGCTCGCCGCGGTCACCCTGCTACCGGCGCTCCTCTCATTCCTCGGACCGAGGGTCGATCGCCTCCGGATCCCCTTCCTCGGCCGGGCGCTGAGGACGGAGGGCAGCGCCGATTCGCTCGCCGGGCGCTGGAGCCACACGGTCCAGCGCCATCCGTGGATCTCCGCGATCGTCGCCACCGCAATCCTTCTGGCGCTCGCGGCCCCTGCCCTCGGCATGCGCCTCGGCTTCCCCGACGCCGGCAACGACCCGACGGACACGATGACCCGCCAGGCCTACGACCTGAACACGGAGGGGTTCGGGCCTGGCACCAACGGGCCACTTGTGATCGCCGCCGAGCTGCCGCCGGATGACCCGGACGCCGCAGGCCAGATCAACTCCTTCGCCCAGACCCTTCGCAACGAGTCCGGGGTCCAGTTCGTCCCGGAGCCGGTGATCAACGACGCGGGCGACACCGCGATCATCACAGTGATCCCGACGAACTCCCCCCAGGATGAGGAGGTCACCGACCTGGTCAACCACCTCCGTGACGACGTCGTCCCCGCGGAGCTCGGCGAGACAGGGATCGACGCCAAGGTCGGCGGGGTCACCGCGGCGCTCGAGGACCAGAGCACTTACATCCTGGACAAGATGCCGCTGTTCATCGCCGGGGTGGTCGGCCTTTCATTCCTGCTCCTTCTCGTCGCCTTCCACTCGCCGTTCATTTCCGCCAAGGCGGGGGTGATGAACCTGCTCTCAGTCGGCGCCGCCTACGGCGTGATGACTCTGTTCGCCAAGGGCGGGACCCTCGGCGAGCTGATCGGGCTCGACCGCGAGGTGCCGATCGCGCCGTTCTTGCCGGTGATGATGTTCGCGATCCTCTTCGGCCTCTCGATGGACTACGAGGTCTTCCTGATCTCGCGGATCCGCGAGGAGTACCTGAAGGACGGGAACACCAGAAGGGCTGTCGCCGACGGCCTCGCGAAGACCGCGCGGGTGATCACTGCGGCGGCGGCGATCATGGTCGTCGTCTTCCTCGCCTTCCTCGCCGCCCCGGACACCTTCCTGAAGCTGTTCGGGATCGGGCTCGCCACCGCGATCTTCCTCGACGCGACCGTTGTCCGTCTGGTGCTGGTGCCCGCGGTTATGCAGCTGGCCGGCAAGTACAACTGGTGGATCCCGGACTGGCTGGAGCGGATCCTGCCGCGGCTCGACGTCGAGCGGGTCGCCGTCGGCGCCGAGGGCCGCCCCTAGCGCCCTCGCGCCGCCTGGGCTACAGCCAGGTGATCCCGAACTTCTCCGACGCGGCCGGTAGGCCTCGGGCCCAAGCCGTCCCTCGCGCTCGGCGCCGGCCAAGTTCGCGGAAGAACCCCTCGAATCCGCCGGGGGTGACGACGATCAGCCTCCGCCCCTCCTCCGGGACCACCGCCTCTGGGCGTGCGCGATCCCGCGAGGGGCGAACACGGACTGATGCGGGCCGATCCGAATCTCCTCGTCGCCGCGCTGGATGATGTGCTCGCCCTCCAGCGCGTAGAAGAGCTCGTCCTCGTTTGCGTGCACGTGCGGCGGCGTGTCAAGCAGCGGCGGCATCCTCGATCATCGCCACGCCACCTGCCTGGCGCTTGCGGAACGCGACGGTCGCTCGTCAGGTCGCTCCGCCGTGATCGGACCAGGTCCGCTCGCCGAAGCCGTGAGCCGTTCGCCAGGTCGCCTCACCGAAGGACGCAGTCCGGTTGTCCGGGAGGGCCGGTCGGTAGAGTCAGTTAGGTTGGCCATGAGTCCGTCCGCGACCGCAAAGTCACCCCTGGAGCCCTTCTCAGAGCCGGTCAGGCGCTGGTTCGAGGACTCCTTCGAGGCGCCCACGCCTGCCCAGGCACGGGGGTGGCCGGCGATCGCCTCGGGCGCGCACACCCTGATCTGCGCCCCGACCGGCTCCGGAAAGACCCTCGCGGCGTTCCTCTGGGGGATCGACAAGCTCGCGAGGGAGCCGGAGCGGCTCGGGCAGGGGGTCCGGATCGTTTACATCTCGCCGCTCAAGGCCCTCTCCTACGACATCGAGCGCAACCTGCGCGCGCCGCTGCAGGGGATCGGCGCCCCGATCTCGGTGGCCCTCCGCACCGGCGACACCCCCCAGTCCGAGCGACGCTCGATGCGCCGCGAGCCCCCCGACATCCTGATCACCACCCCCGAATCGCTCTATCTGATGATCAGCTCGGGCGCCCGCGAGATCCTCGGCACCACCGAGGCCGTCATCGTCGACGAAATCCACGCCGTCGCCCCCTCGAAGCGCGGCTCCCATCTCGCACTGTCGCTGGAGCGGCTCGAGAACCTGGTCAACCGAGCCGCGTCTGCCGCGGGTGGCGCCGCGGGGGGCCCCATCCGAGGACAGCTCCCTGCCCGCAGGATGGGGGGCACCGCGGCGTCAGGACCCGCGGCCCACCCGGTTCAGCGAATCGGCCTTTCGGCGACCCAGCGCCCCCTGGAGCGGATCGGGAAGTTCCTGGTCGGCAGCCACCGCACCTGCGAGCTCGTCGACGAGAGCAAGCCGAAGGAGCTCGACCTCGAGATCGTCGTCCCGGTCGAGGACATGGCCGAGCCCGACGCAAATGTCGAGAAGCGCCGCGACGGCGCGGACACGGGCAAGACGCCGCACCAGGACCTGAAGCACTCTCCCGAGCGGATCGACCCCGGCCCGATCGAGGCCTCGCTCGACCCGGCAACCAACCGGCGCTCGATCTGGCCGGCGATCTATCCGCGGCTGCTCGAGCTGGTCCGCGAGCACACCTCGACGATCCTCTTCGTCAACAACCGTCGCGCCGCCGAGCGGATCGCGAAGCGCCTCAACGAGATGAACCAGGACCTCGAGGAGCAGGAGCTCCCCGCGACCGAGCATGCCGGGAACTCGAAGAACGGAGACGGGGTCCCCGCCGAGATCGCCCGCGCCCACCATGGCTCCCTCTCCCACGAAGAGCGCGCGCTGGTCGAGGAGCTGCTCAAGTCCGGCCAGCTCCCCTGCCTGGTCGCCACCTCCTCGCTCGAGCTCGGGATCGACATGGGAGCGGTCGACCTGGTGATCCAGGTCGAGTCGCCGAAGTCGGTGACCCGGGGCCTGCAGCGGGTGGGCCGGGCGGGCCACACCCTCGGCGAGGTCTCGAAGGGCCGGATCTTCCCCAAGTTCCGCGCCGACCTGCTCGAGTGCGCGGTGGTCGCCCGGCGGATGCGGGCCGGCGAGATCGAGGAGACCGTCATTCCTCGAAACCCGCTTGATGTGCTCGCCCAGCACCTGGTCTCGATGGCGGCCCTCGACGAGTGGCAGATCGACGAGGTCGAGAGCCTGGTCGGCGCCGCCGAGCCCTTCCAGGACCTCTCGCGCGAGCAGCTCGAGAACGTGCTCGACATGCTCGACGGGCGTTATCCCTCTGAGCGCTTCGCCGAGCTTCGCCCGCGGATCGTCTGGGACCGGGCCAAGGGGACGATGCGGGGGCGTCCCGGCGCCCGCCAGCTGGCGATCGCCAACGCCGGCACGATCCCCGACCGCGGCCTCTACGGGGTCCACCTCCCCGACGGCCGCCGGGTCGGCGAGCTCGACGAGGAGATGGTCTACGAGGCCCGGCCCGGCCAGACCTTCCTCCTCGGCGCGACGACCTGGCGGATCGAGGAGATCACCCGCGACCGGGTGATCGTCACCCCGGCGCCGGGGGTGCCCGGCGCGGTCCCCTTCTGGCGCGGCGACGGGATCGGCCGCCCGGCGGAGCTCGGCAAGGCGATCGGGGCGTTCTCCCGGGAGGCGGTGAACGCGAACCCCGCCGAGCTCGCCGCCAGCGACGACCTCGACGATCTCGCCGCCCAGAACCTCGTCAACTACCTCCAGGAGCAACAGGCGGCGACCCGAGTGGTGCCCTCCGACGAGAACATCGTCGTCGAGCGCTTCCGGGACGAGATCGGCGACTGGCGGCTCTGCGTCCTCTCGCCCTGGGGTGGCCGTGTGCACGCCGCCTGGGGCCTGGCGCTGTCGGCGAAGATCCGAGAGGAGCGCGAGCTGGAGGCCGACGCGATCTGGTCCGACGACGGGATCGTCGTCCACCTCCCCGACGCCGATGAGCCGCCCGCCGCCGACCTGGTGATGCTGGAGCCTGACGAGCTCGAGGACCTGGTGGTGAGCGAGCTCTCGGGCTCGGCCCTGTTCGGCGCCCGCTTCCGCGAGAACGCGTCCCGCTCGCTGCTGATCCCCCGCGCCTGGCCGGGCAAGCGGACGCCGCTCTGGCAGCAGCGGCTGAAGTCGCAGAGCCTGCTCGAGGTCGCCCGCGACTTCCCGCGCTTCCCGGTGATCCTCGAGACCTACCGGGAGGTGATGCGGGACGTGCTCGATCTGCCCTCCCTGCAGGGGCTGCTCCGGGACCTCCACTCGCGCAGGATCACGATGGTCGAGGTCGAGACCCCGACCGCCTCGCCGTTCGCCTCCTCGCTGCTCTTCGACTACGTCGCCACCTACATGTACGAGGGCGACACGCCGAACGCGGAGCGGCGGGCGGCGGCGCTCGCACTCGACCGCGACCTGCTCCGAGAGCTGCTCGGGCAGGAGGAGCTCCGGGAGCTGATCGACCCCGGGGCGCTGGCTGAGGTGGAGGACGCCCTCCAGCAGCGGACAGACAGCGCCCGCGCCAAGGACCGCGACGGCCTCCAGCAGATCCTTCGCCGGGTCGGCGACCTCACCCCGGGCGAGGCCGAGCAGCGGATCGAGGAGGGCTACTCGGCGGCCTCGATGCTGGAGAAGCTCGTCAAGGAGCGACGCGCCGCCGTGGTCCGGGTCGCCGGCGAGGAGCGCTTCATCGCCGCCGAGGACGCCGGGCTCTACCGAGACGCGCTCGGGGTGCCGCCGCCGGGCGGCCTGCCCGACAGCTTCCTGGAGCCGGTCGAGGACGCCCTGGTGTCGCTGGTCCGGCGCTACGCCTCGACCCACGGGCCCTTCCCCACCCGCCAGCTCGCCGATCGCTACGGCGTCGATCCCAGCCCGGCGCTGAAGGAGCTGGAGGCATCCGGCGAGCTGGTGCGCGGCGAGCTGCTGCCGGGGGGAAGCGAGCGGGAGTGGTGTGACGCCGACGTCCTCCGCCGGGTGCGGAGAGCGAGCCTCGCCCACCTGCGCCGCGAGGTCGAGGCAACCGATCCCCGCGAGCTCGCCCGCTTCCTGCCGAGCTGGCAGAACGTCGACGCCCACCGGGCGGGCGGCGCCGGGCCCGACCGGCTGCGTGAGGCGCTGGTGCCGCTGCAGGGAGTCGCCCTCACCCCGAAGACCTGGGAGCGGGACGTGCTCCCCCGCCGGCTCGGCGCCTACAGCCCGACCTGGCTCGACGAGCTCTGCACCAGCGGCGAGCTGGTCTGGATCGGGGCCGGCGCCCTTGGCCGCAACGACGGCCGTGTCGCCCTCTACTTCCGCGAGGACATCCGCCTCGCCGGCCCGCCCCCGGCGAACGCGAAGCTGGAGAGTCCCGAGGGAGAGGTCCACGAGCAGATCCGGGCGCGGCTCGGCGAGGGCCCCTGCTTCTGGCTCGACCTGCTCGAGCTCGAGGGCTCGCCCGAGGAGATCCACGAGGCGCTCTGGGACCTCGCCTGGGCCGGCGAGGTCACCAACGACGCCTTCGCCCCCCTCCGGGCACCCCGCCTGCGGGCCGCCCGGGACTCCGAACGCTCCGGCCGGCGCTTCGCCCGCCGCCGGGCTGCCGCCGCCGGCACGGTCCTCGGCCGCTGGTCGCTCACCGCTCCGCTGCTCGCCGACGCCCCCTCGGCGGGGCCGCGCCTGCGGGCACTCGCGGAGCTGATGCTTGAGCGGCACGGGATCGTCACCCGGGAGACCGCGATCGCCGAGGGGATCCCGGGAGGCTTCGCCGCGATCTACGGGGAGCTTCAGAACCTCGAGCTGCTCGGCACCGCCCGTCGCGGGTATTTCGTCGAGGGCCTGGGCGGTGCCCAGTTCGCGCTTCCGGGCGCGGTCGAGCGGCTGCGCAGCATGCCGCGTGAGGAGGGCAAGCTGCTGATCCTGGCGGCGACCGATCCGGCCAATCCCTACGGCGCCACCCTCCCCTGGCCCCGCCTGCAGAGCCAGCGGCGAGCGGCTCGGACCGCCGGCGCCTACGTGATGCTGCGCGACGGCGAGCCGCTGCTCTACGTGGAGCGCGGAGGCCGCGGCATCCTCCGGCTGGCCGAGCTCTCGGACGCGGAGCTGGCCGAGGGCCTGGCGGAGCTGGCGGGCGCGGCCCGCGACGGGGTGATCGAGCGGCTGGCGATCGAGCGGCTCGACGGCGAGCCGGTGATCGGCTCGGTGATGGAGTCCGCCCTGGTCGAGGCGGGCTTCAGGCGCCAACCGCGCCGGCTGGTCGCCTAGGTTGCCTGTCGGCCGCCCGAGCCTGGATAATCGTCCAGAGTGGCAACAGGAGGGAGCCAAGCCGTAGTCGAACTGCTTCGGCGTGTTCCGCTGTTCTCGGAGCTGTCGGATGCGGAACTCGCGGAGGTCGCCCAGGTGGGGATCCCGCGGAGCTTTCCCCGCGAGACTCGGATCTTCCACGAGGGAGACCCAGGTGATGCCTGCTACATCGTCCGCGAGGGCAGCGCCCGGGTAACCCGAGAGCACCCCGACGGCAGGGCGATCACCCTGGCGACCCTCGGGCCAGGGGCGATCTTCGGCGAGCTGGCGATGCTGGATGGAGAGCGCCGCTCGGCGAGTGTCGAGGCCACCGAGAACACCGAGCTGGTGGCGCTGCCGGCCAGCGACATGCGCAAGCTGATCCGTGGGCACCCGGAGATGGCGGAGAAGCTGGTGGTGGCCCTGACCCGGCGCCTGCGGGAGGCAAACGAGCGGATCAGCCGCCAGTCCTTCCAGACCGTTCCCAGCCGGGTCGCCGGGGTTCTCAACCAGCTGCTGGCCGATGAAGCGGTGACCCCGCTGGTCCGGGAGGGGGTGACGATCAGGCTGC
The DNA here is from genome assembly GCA_963818205.1 of uncultured Solirubrobacterales bacterium. Classification (GTDB taxonomy): domain Bacteria; phylum Actinomycetota; class Thermoleophilia; order Solirubrobacterales; family 70-9; genus CAVVYV01. The sequence continues at coordinate 72,729 of CAWFRG010000003.1, read as the reverse complement.
GGCAGGCCGACCTCGCCCAGCTCGCCGGCACCTCGCGCGAAAGCGTCAGCCGCTTCCTCGCGACCTTGGAGCGCGCCGGCGTGGTCCGCGTGGGGCGCGGTCTGGTGACCGTCCTGGAGCCGGAGCGCCTCGACGCCTACATCTTCTGATGTCGTTCGATCCGGCCGAGGCCCGGGCCCGGATGGTCGAGCGACAGCTGCGCCGCCGCGGCATCCACGACGAGCGGGTGCTGGCGGCGATGGGGGAGGTCCCGCGGGAGGCGTTCGTGCCCGAGCGGCTGAGGCGCAGCGCCTACGACGACTCCGCCTTGCCGATCGGCAGCGAGCAGACGATCTCGCAGCCCTGGGTGGTGGCGGCGATCTGCCAGGCGCTGGCGCTGGATGGCGACGAGACCGTGCTGGAGATCGGCACCGGTTCGGGCTATTCGGCGGCCGTCCTGGCGCGACTTGCCCCGCGGGTGATCAGCCTCGAGCGGGTGCCGGAGCTGGTCGAGAGCGCCCGCCGGGCGCTCGCGGAGGTCGGGGTGCCGAACGTCGAGGTGATCGAGGCCGACGGCAGTCGCGGCTATCCGCAGGAGGCGCCGTATGAGGCGATCGCGGTTCACGCTGCGACCCCGGAGGCTCCGCATAGCCTCCTGGCGCAGCTGGCCGAGGGCGGGCGCCTCGTGGTGCCGATCGCGGCGGGCTCGGCCGATCTGCTCACCCTGTTTCACCGCACCGAGGACGGACTCCGTCAGGAGACGATCGGCCCCACCCGCTTCGTCCCCCTGATCGGCGCCGAGGGCTTCGGGCCCCCGGAGCGTTGAACGGGCGGGTTAGGGCTACGCGGCAGCGGATCGCATAGGCTCGCGACATGACCGACGCTCTTTACGTCCTCAACTTCTATTCGGCCCTGTTCGCCGACCAGCTGAAGCGCGGCCGGAAGACCGCGACGATCCGGCTCGGTGACAAATCGCGCAAGTACAAGCGCGGGCAGGTGGTCTGGATCACGATCGGCTTCCGCCACAATCCCCGCGAGAAGATCTTCGCGGCGGTGATCGACGACGTCGAGGTGAAGCGAGTCGAGGACCTCTCGCCCCGCGACATCGAGCACGACAACCCCGAGTTCCGCCGGCTCGAGGACACGGTCAAGTTCCTGGAGAAGATCTACAGCCGGCCTATCTCGATGGAGGACACCGTCACCGTGATCCGCTTCTCTCAGATCGTCGAGCGGCCGAGCACCCAGTTCGGCAACGGCGAGCCGCCCTCGCAGAACTAGAGTTCTGCCGCGTTGGCCGAGTACAGCTTCCTCACCACCTGGCTGTTGGAGGCCGAGCGGGAGCGGGTCTGGGAGGCGATCTACGACTCTGAGCGCTGGCCGCAGTGGTGGAAGGGGGTGTTGGAGGCGGAGAAGCTCGAGGAGGGCGACGACGCCGGGATCGGCCAATTCGGCCGCTACATCTGGAAGGCGAAGCTGCCCTACAGGGTCGAGTTCTTCATCCGCACGACGAAGGTCGAGCGACCCCGCCTGCTGGAGGGGGACGCCAGCGGCGAGCTCGCCGGGGTCGGGCGCTGGCGGCTATTCGAGCAGGAGGGGGTGACCGCGGTGATCTACGAGTGGAACGTCCAGACGACGAAGGCGTGGATGAACGCCCTCGCTCCGGTCGCCAAACGCGCCTTCAAGAGCAACCACGACTACGTGATGCGAAACGGTGGCGCCGGCCTCGCCAAGCTGCTCGGCGTGCCGCTTCTGGCGGCCGGCTAGCGACCGCCAGGCCGCTCGCTCCCGGGAGCGCAGGGCGTGGCCCGTGGCGACTTTGTGTGGGGCGGCCGCCCGCAGTCGCGACCTGAGGACGGCCGAGCGCTGGACCTGGCTACAATCACCGTGCCTGGCACTCTCACACCCAGAGTGCCAACATCGCTAAGAACTTCGCACCACGACCCGAGAATTCCGCAGATGGAGGTATGCCAATGAAGCTCAAGCCCCTTGGCGACCGCCTGATTGTTCAGGCGACCGAGGAGGAGGAGACCACAGCGAGTGGGATCGTTCTCCCCGACACCGCAAAGGAAAAGCCGCAGAAGGGCAAGGTCCTCGCCGTCGGCGACGGTGAGGTCAAGGAGGACGGCAGCCGCCGTCCGCTCGATGTCAATGAGGGCGACGAGGTCCTCTACTCCAAGTACGGCGGCACCGAGATCACCGTGGACGGCGACGAGCTGCTCGTCCTCCGCGAGTCGGACGTGCTCGCGAAGGTCGACTAGCAACAGAACTTAGGAAGAAGGAGGAACCACCGATATGCCTCACAAGGAGCTGAAGTACGACGAGGACGCCCGTGGCGCGTTGCAGGACGGCGTAGACACCGTCGCCAACGCGGTCAAGGTGACCCTCGGCCCGAAGGGGCGCTACGTCGTTCTCGACAAGAAGTTCGGCGCTCCGACGATCACCAACGACGGCGTCACGATCGCTCGCGAGATCGAGGTCGAGGACGTCTTCGAGAACCAGGGCGCTCAGCTGGTCCGGGAGGTGGCGACGGCGACAAACGACGTCGCCGGCGATGGCACCACCACCGCCACCCTGCTGGCCCAGACGATCGTCCGCCACGGGCTGAAGAACGTGGCGGCCGGCGCCAACCCGCTCGGCCTTCGCCGCGGGATCGAGCAGGCTGTCGACCAGGTGGTCGAGAACCTGCGCGAGAAGCAGTCGAAGGAGATCGCGGGCAAGGAGCAGATCGCCCGCGTCGCCGCGATCTCGGCGGCCGACGACGAGATCGGCAACATCATCGCCGACGCGATTGACAAGGTCGGCAAGGACGGCGTGGTCAATGTCGAGGAGGGCCAGACCTTCGGGATGGAGCTCGAGTTCACCGAGGGCATGCAGTTCGACAAGGGCTACATCTCGCCCTACATGGTCACCGACCAGGACCGGATGGAGGCGGTGCTCGAGGAGCCCTACATCCTGATCGCCAACCAGAAGATCGGCTCGGTTCGCGACATGCTGCCGGTGCTCGAGCAGGTGATGCAGGGCGGCAAGCCACTGCTGATCATCGCCGAGGACGTCGAGGGCGAGTCCCTCGCGACCCTGGTCGTCAACAAGCTCCGGGGCACCTTCACCGGCGTCGCCGTGAAGGCGCCGGGCTTCGGCGACCGCCGGAAGCGGATGCTCGAGGACATCGCGATCCTCACCGGCGGCGAGGTGATCACCGAGGAGATGGGGCTGAAGCTGGAGAACACCCAGCTCAACCAGCTCGGCAAGGCACGCCGGGTGGTCGTCTCCAAGGACACGACCACGCTCATCGACGGCGCCGGCGAGTCCGAGCAGATCAAGGGCCGGATCAAGCAGATCAAGTCCGAGGTGGAGACCACCGACTCCGACTTCGACCGCGAGAAGCTGCAGGAGCGGCTGGCGAAGCTCGCCGGCGGCGTCGCGGTCGTCAAGGTCGGGGCGGCGACCGAGACCGAGATGAAGGAGAAGAAGCACCGCGTCGAGGACGCCCTGCAGGCGACCCGCGCGGCGCTCGAGGAGGGCATCGTCCCGGGCGGCGGCGTCGCGCTGCTGAACGCCCAGGACGCGGTCGACCTCGACTCCTACTCGGATGACGACGAGCGCACGGGTGCTTCGATCATCCAGCGCTCGCTCGAGGCACCGATGCGGCAGATCGCCGAGAACTCGGGCTTCGAGGCGTCGGTCGTGGTCGAGAAGGTGCGCGGCCTGAAGCCCGGCGAGGGCCTGAACGCGGCCGATGGCGAGTACGGCGACCTGGTCGCCGCGGGCGTCATCGACCCGACCATGGTCACCCGCTCGGCGCTCCAGAACGCCGCCTCGATCGCCAAGAACATCCTCACCACCGAGGCGATCGTCGCCGAGCCGCCCGAGAAGGAAGGCGCCGGCGCCGGAATGCCCGGCGGTGGCATGCCCGACATGGGCGGGATGATGTAGGCGGCTACCAGCCGCTACGCTCGCCCACAACAGGCGAGTGCCCGCACACGCGGGCGACTTCAGAAAGAGAGGCCCGGGCGACCGGGCCTCTCTCGTTTGAGGGGGACCCGCGGCCTAGCCGCTGGTGCCGAGAACCCCGGCCATCGGCCGCGGCTCGACCCCGAGGCGCTCGGCGTCGGCGGTGCCACCGGCGCTGACCATCGGCACCTCGAACAGCTCCGCCTCCTCCCAGGTGGCGAAGACCGAGGGGCCCGCGATCAGCTCGAGCCCGCGGAGCCCGGTGCGAACCAGGGGCAGCGGCACGTGGACGAGCGGGCGCTCGCGACCGTTCGCCTCCAACACCTGTTCGACGATCTCCTCGTAGGAGAGCGTCTCCGGACCGGCGAGCTCGTAGCGGCGCCCGGGGTTGGCATCCCCCTCGCCACCCGTGGAATCGCCGCCGTCGACGGCGGCGGCGACGCAGGCGGCGACGTCATGGGCCCAGATCGGCTGATAGCGGGACTTGCCCGATCCCGACACCGGCACCGCCGGCAGGATCGCAAGCCGCTCGAGAAGGGTGATCCATTGATCGCCGGGCCGGTACATGATCGAGGGAGCGAAGACGATCGACTCCAGCGGCGATTCCCGCACCGCGCGCTCGGCCAGCGCCTTGGCGCGGAAGAAGCGGGTGCGCTGAAAGGGCGTCGCTCCGATCGCCGAGAAAAAGACGAAGCGGTCTACCCCGGCGCGCTCGGCCGAGCGCAGCAGCCGCACGGTGGCGAGGCCATCGAGCTCCTCGATCGAGCCTCTCGGCTGATCGCGACTCGTCGCGGCCAGATGGATGACCGTGTCCACCCCGCGCATCGCGTGCCGCATCGAAAAGGGGTCCGAGAGGTCGCCGAGGGCGATCTGTACGTTCACTCGCTGGGCGCCGAGCCGGCGCGGATCGCGGACCACGGCGCGGACCTCGTGGCCGTCGGCGAGCAGAAGCGGGAGCAGCTCGCCCCCGATCAACCCCGTGGCGCCCGTCAGCAGGATCACGGGGCCAGATTAACCAGGTGCCCCACTGGCCCCCGCTGGGACACCGCCTTGCCTAGAATGTGCGTTCCGCGGCGCCTTCAGGGCGCCGCAATCGCAACCACAACTCGGAAGGGAACAGCGCTGTGGCATACGTCATCGCGGAGCCCTGTATCGGCGAGAAGGACAATTCCTGCGTCGAGGTCTGCCCGGTCGACTGCATCCACCCGACGCCCGACGAGCCCGACTACGAGGCGTCGGAGCAGCTCTTCATCGACCCCGACGAGTGCATCGACTGCGACGCCTGCGTCGAGGCCTGCCCGGTCGATGCCTGCTTCGCCGAGGACCAGCTTCCCGAGGAGTGGTCGAAGTACACCGAGATCAACCTCGACTACTACAAGAGCGAAGTCGTAGGCCACGCGGCGCTCAGGCCGGTCGGATCACTCGAACCCTGCGGGTAAGGCGCCGACTGATGCTGGCTACTGGGCCATCGGCAGCTCGGTGCCGCTGACACCGCTGCCGTTGCCACTGCCGTTGCCGGCCGCCGGGGCGCCGGCGGCCGCCTGCATCACCGGCAGCTCCACCGGGCTCTGAGCGATGATCCCGCGGGCCGCCTCGCGGATCATCTGCGAGGCGGGTGCGTCCGGCTCATCGATCACCAGCGGCGAGCCGTCGTCGGCGTGCTCGCGGAGCTCTCCCGAGAGCGGCACCTTGGCCAGCAGGGGCACGTCGAGCTCGTCGGCGAGCAGCTGACCGCCGCCCTCGCCGAAGATCGAGACCCGCTCTCCGTCCGGTCCGGTGAAGGCCGACATGTTCTCGATCACGCCCATCACCTCGAGGTCGACCTTGTTGGCCATCTCGGCGGCGCGGCTGGCGACGCTCTGCGCCGCCGGCTGGGGCGTGGTCACGATCAGGATCTTCGCCTGCGGCAAGAGCTGGGCGAGGGTCATCGAGACGTCGCCGGTGCCGGGGGGCAGATCGAGCAGCAGGTAGTCGAGCTCATCCCAGGCGACGTCCTCGAGGAACTGCTGGATCGCCTTGTGAAGCATCGGCCCCCGCCAGACGACCGCTGCGTTCTCCTCGACGAAGAAGCCGATCGACATCACCGTCGGGCCGGAGGGCGAGACGGGAGGGATGATCTTGCGCTCGGGCGAGACATCCGGCTTCCGGTTGATCCCGAGCATCCGCGGGATCGAGTAGCCGTAGACGTCGCAGTCGAGTGCCCCGGCCTTGTATCCCTCGGCGACCAGCGCCGCGGCGAGGTTCGCGGTCATCGTCGACTTGCCGACTCCGCCCTTGCCGGAGGCGACGCAGATCACGTTCTTCACCTGGGCGAGGGCGCCCTCCGGGAGCTTCGCCCTGCCGAGCTTCTGCTGGAGATCCGACTTCTCGCCCTCGGAGAGGACGTCGAAGCCGACCTCGACGCCCTTGACCCCATCGAGCTGGGCGACCTGCTTCGCAACCGCCGTTTGGAAGTGGGAGCGGATCGGGCAGCCCGGGGTGGTCAGCGAGACCACCACCTCGACCCGGCCGTCGTCGCGGATGTCGATCGAGCGGACCATCCCCAGCTCGACGATCGAGCGGCGCAGCTCGGGATCGATCACGGCGGTCAGCTTCTCGGTGACCTGTTCCTTGGTCGGCACGGCCCAAAGTCTACGGAGTGGGGCACCCCGCCCAGGATCCCTGCCCAGAGAAGCGAAAACCGGGCCGCAAGGACCCGGCTTTCGAGGGAGGAGAGGTGCTGCTTCCGCTCACGAGTTCTCGCGAGCGGAACTTCACCGGGCTGCCGCCCCTCCGCGGCAACCCGGGCTAAGGGTCAGATCCGCTCGCGCACCCGCTTGACGGCCGGCTCGACCCGCTCGCGGTAGACCGGCTCGACGCGACGCCGGTAGACCGGCTCGAAGCGCTCGCGCACGACCGGCTCGAGACGCTTGCGGTAGACCGGCTCGACGCGCTCGCGAACCGGCTCGACGCGCTCGCGGGCCTTGCGGGCCTGCCCGATCAGCTGATCGGTGACCTGCTTGCGGACGTCTCCACCGCGGGTCTCGGCGCGGTCGATCTCGTCAGCGAGGCGCTTGCGAAGGGTCTCGATCTCGCTCGATCGGGTCTTCGGATCGCGCAGGGTCGAAACCTTGTTCTGAAGCGTCTCGATCTCTTGCGAACGAGTCTCGGCCTTGCTCCACTGGTCAACGCTCTTGCGGACCGCATCGGCGGCCTGGGGGACGGCGCCGACAGCGACATCGACTGCCTGCAGAGCCTGCTCCGACGGCTTGCTGGCTGTGGTGCCGGTGGTGCCGTTCTCGGTAATCGGCTGCTTCTTGGGCATCTCGGTGTTCAACTCCCAACGGGTAGCGGACGGTCTTATTAATCGTAAGGTTGTTCGCAGGGTAGCAGCGAACACACGTTCTTAACCCTGCGGCCCAGGGTGGTTACGCCCCGCGGCTGGCTAGAGCTCAGTCCGGTAGGCCTCGAGGCGGTCGGCCAGCTCCTTCGGACGGCTCAGGGCCGGAGTGTGGCCTCCGTCGATCTCATCGGAAGTGAAGCCCAAACGTTCCCTGACCATCCGGCGAACGAATTCAGCCGGGAAGACCCGGTCTTCGCGGCAGAGCAGGTATCTCGTCGGCACCGCCGGCCACGCGTTCAGCGGCCACGGCTCCCGCATCGGCTTCTCGGCCTGGTCCCGCCCCCTGCTCAGCGCTTCGGCCGCCAGCTCCGGGGGGACGTCCTGGTAGAAGACCGCGATTTCGTCGTCATCGTCGTTCTCCCCCTCGTGCTCGCGCACCCACTCCTCGTAGCCGGAGTTGGTCCACCACTCGCTGCCGGTCTCGCCGGGCATCGGGACCATCCCCGCTACGAATACGAGCAAGTCGACCGGCACCCGGTCGCAGACGAGAGCACCGGTGAAGCCACCGAGGGATTGGGCGACGACGACGAGGTCGGTGCGATCCCCAACCGCCTCGATTACCGCATCGGCGTACTTGGACCATCCCGCCGACTCGTCCTCGCACGGCAGGTCGGGCGCGACCACGTCGTGGCCCCGGGCGCGCAGCTCCGCCTCGACCAGGTGCCAGTACCAGCCGACGTCGCCTGCGCCGTGGATCAACACATAGGTGGCCATCGTCAGTCGTTCCGTCAGCGGTGAAGGAGGGCGAGGAGGCGGTTCTGGCGGCGGGCGCCGACCCGCTCCACCCACTCCTCGGGGGTGTCGAGCTCCTCAGGGCTGGGCAAGGACTCGGGTGAGTCCCAGGCACGGTTCAGCCCCCTGATCCCGGCGGTGCGGACGACGGCGTCGGCGAATGCCTTGCCCCGGCGATACTGGGCCATCTTCATCTCCAGCCCGAGCAGCCTGGAGACGATCGAGTCGAGCAGCCCGCGCCGCTCGCGATCGCGGTCGAGGCGCCGGCGGAGCTCGGCGTAGCCGGGATCGAGCTGATCGCCGACCGCGTCCATCACGTGCTCGGCATAGCCCTCGACCAGGGTCATGGTGGCGAGCAGCCGGTCGATCTGGAGGCGCTGGGGCTCGGGCAGCAGCAGCCTGGCGAGATCGCCGGCGGCGACCGAGCGGACCAGCTCGCGCGGGTTGAGGCGAACGAGCTTGCCGAGCAGCTCGCTCGGCTTCACCTCGACGGCCGCGCCCTCGAACAGCTCCCTGGCGATCCCGCCGATGTGGTCGCGCAGCCAGGGCACCGAGGCGAAGTGGACGGCGTGGGTGGTCTCGTGGAGGGCGATCCAGCGGAGGAAGAGGTCGCGGTCGACGTCGAGCCGCGAGCGCGCCGCCGAGAGGTTGGGGCCGACGAAGAGGAGCCGCGGGGCGCGGGTCGGCCCGATCAGGGCGACGTCGTACTGGCCGATCACCCGCTGGGCGAGGTAACCGACCGCGAGTCCGACCTCCGCCCCGGCGGCTGCCCTGGTCAGGGTGGCGGGCAGCCCTCGCGACGAGTTATCGGAGACCTTCAGCCGTTCGCCGAGCTGCTCCTCGATCCCGGCGGACATCTCCCGGAAGGTGGCGAGGTTGACCCGCGCCCATTCCGCCCGGCCGACAAGCTCCGCCTCGGGCAGGCGCCCCCGCGGCTTCAGCCCGGTGTAGCGGCGCACCAACCGCGCCGCGCGCTCGGATTCGACCCGCAGCTCCTCCGTCCGTGCCCTCCCACTTCGGTCCCTGGCCCGCCAGGGCGAGGCCAACCCTCTCGGCCAGGTCCCAATCGACGATCCGGTCGGGCATCAGTCGACCGCGTCCTGCGCCGTGCGGAGGACGGCGAGGTCCGCCGGGGTGCGGGCGGCGGCGACGTCGTAGCGGGCAGAGAGATCGAGCGGCGCCTCGCTCAGCTCGAAGCCGGCGAACTCGAGCGCCGCCCCCGCCTCGCGGGCGACCAGCTGGGCGGCGGCGGCGTCGACCGAGCGGCAGTTGCGGGTGGTGATCATCCCGTCGAAGCGCCCGCCGGCGACGTAGCAGAGCGAGACGGCGATCGTTCCGGGACTGCGCAGCCGGTAGGCGGCGCCGGAGAGGCTCTCCGCGGCGGCCCGAACCCGCTCCGGCTTGGTCGCCTCCATCGCGACGACCTCGATCCCGTCGCCGCCCGGGGTGCTGATCGGCTCGCCGTCGAGGGTCGCGCCCCCGCCGAGCGTGGCGATGAACTCCTCGCCGGCACCAAACTCGTAGACGTAGCCGAGCGTGACGTCCGCCATCGAGTCGCCGCCGGCGACCGCGATGCTGACGCTGTGGCAGGGAATCGTCCGGCGGGCGTTGAGGGAGCCGTCGATCGGATCGATCACCACCCGGAGCGGCGCCCCCGGGCTACCGAAGCTGACCGTGCCGCGCTCCTCCGAGATCACGGTGAACTCGTGCCCCCGCTTGTGGATGCGCTCGAGCTCGGCGAAGATCGCGTCCTCGCAAAGGCGGTCGATCACCAGAGTGCGGTCGCCTCCCTCGCCGATCCCCTCATACTCGGTGCGGGCGGCGATTCCGTGGTGGTCGGAGAAGATCTGGCGCTGGACCGCGACGGCGGCACGAAACGCGTCGATCCACTCCTCGTCGGTGGGGGCGGCGGGGCCGGAGGGGGCGATGCCCTGGGCCTCGACCGCGTCCCGGGGCGTGCCTGGCTCGGTCACCGACCTGATGCTAGAGGGGCCCGATGCGAGGGCGCTCCGCAGATGCGAGGGCGCTCCACTCAGGAGCGACCCGTTCAATGTCGGAGGAGCGACCCGTTTAATGAATGCGCCGGTGAGAGCGGCAAGCGGTTCGGAAGCGTTGGGCCGATGATCTAGCCTGGACTTGGTGGAGGAGCGCCCAGAGTCAAAGTCCCCTGCGCTCACCGATGCACAGCAGCGCGTCGTCGGCCACGCCGAGGGGCCCCTGCTCGTCCTCGGGCTGCCGGGCTCCGGACGTACGGAGGCGATCAGCCACCGGGTCGCGGCGCTGGCGGGAGCCGGCGAGGGCGCCCTGGTGCTGACCAGCTCGCAGGCCACCGCCACCCGGATCCGCACCCGGGCCGAGGAGGCGATGGAGGGCGCATTCGAGGAGCTGGTGGTCAATCCGTACACGCTGATCGCCGCGCGGCTGCTGAGCGAGCACGCCACAGAGGCCGGGCTCGATCCCTTCATCGAGTCGCTGACGGCCGCCGAGCGCCTTGCCCTGCTGCTCGAGCGGCTCGACGAGTTGCCCCTGCGCCGCCACGAGATCCGCGGCAACGCCGCCGGGCTCCTGGCAAGGATCGTCGATCGGATCGACGCCCTGAAGGCCGCCGGGGTGACCGCGGAGCGGTTCGGGGAGTGGGCCGCGCGCCTCGGCGCCGGTCAGGCGGGAGAGGCCGACCTTGACGCGGCGGCGCGCGAGCGGGAGTTCGCTCAGATCTACGAGCTGCACGACTCGATGATGCGCGCCGCGGGGGCGGTCGACGGCGGCGAGGCGGTGCTCGAGCTCAGCCGGCTGCTCGAGGAGCGTCCGGCGCTCGCGGCCGCCGTCGCGGAGCGCTTTCCCCACCTGATCGTCGACGAGCTCGAGGACGCCTGCCCGGCGGAGCGGACGCTGATCGAGCTGCTGGCGCGCGGCGCCCGCAGCGCGGTGCTCTCCTGCGACGACGAGCAGGGGCGGGCGCCCTGCGCGGGCGGCGCCGGGTGGGTGCGAGAGACCCTGGGCAGCCCCGAGGAGATTGTGTTGGAGCCGGCCTGGCGCTACGGCGGCGACCTCCTCGACGCCGCCCACGCCGTGGTGTCGTCCGCAGGCGGCGGCGCCGAGGCCCCCCGCCGCGCCGCCGGGCCACCGACCAGGGTCCGCTTCTGGCGCAGCGACAACGAGCGGGCCGAGGCTCAGGCTGTCGCCCGCGAGATCGAGTCGACGCTCGCCGAGGGCGAGCTGAAGATGGCGGACCTCTGCATCGCCGTCCCGCGCGGGGGCGGCCGCCAACGGGCGATCGCCGCCGCCCTCGAGGAGCGGCGCATCCCCCACCGGATCGCCGGGCCGGACTCCTTCTTCAGACGTCCCGAGGTGCGGGACGTGATCGCCTGGCTGCGCTTGCTCGCTGACCCCACCGACGCCGCCGCCGCGGTGCGGGCGCTGACCCGCCCCCCGGTCGAGCTTCGCTCGGTCGATCTCGCCCGCTGCACGACGATCGCCCGCCGCCGCAAGCTCGACATGGTCTCGGCGCTCGAGGCCTCGCTGGAGAGTCCCCAGATCCCGCCCGAGGCACGCGACCGGATCCGCACCTTCCTCGGCCTCTGGGGAGCCGCGGCGAAGGCGATGGGCGAGATGCGCGCCGACGTCTTCGTCCGGCGCCTGATCGAGCGGATCGGCTTCCGGCGCCACCGCCTCTTCGCCGCCCATCCCGAGACCGCCGAGCGGCTTCGCAGCCTCTCCCGCCTCGGCAAGCTGGCGGCGGATTGGACCCGGCGCGAGCCCGGCGGCTCGAACCGCGACTTCGTCCGCTACCTGGTCGCCGTCTCGGAGGCCGGGGTCTCCCCGGCGGACGAGCCGAGCGCGCCGATGGCCGACGCCGTCCGGGTGATGCCGCTGGAGTCGCTGAAGGGGCTCGAGTTCGCCCGCCTCTACGTCGTCGGGATGCAGGCCGGGGCGATGCCCGGGCCCGAGCCGGCGGGATCGCCCGCGGTGCCCCCGGAGCTCGCGGGCGCGGCGCCCCCGTTCGAGGCGGAACGCCGGCGGCTTCTCTACCTCGCGATGACCCGCGCGAGTGAGGATCTGGTGCTCTCGCGGCCGCTGGCCACCGAGGAGGGAACCGCCCGACCCTCCCCCTTCTACGAGGAGGCGCGAGCGGTGCTCGACGCGTCCGAGAAGGGCCACGCCGAGGAGCTCTTCGGACCGGCCGAGGGCCTGCAGGCGACCTACCGGATGATTCAGGACGAGGTCCTGGAGGAGGCCTGGCGCGCCGGCGGCAAGCTCTCGGAGCCGCGGCTCGACACCTACATCGACGTCAACCGCGCGGTCGCCCGGTTCCTCGAGCTGGTGAAGCTCGCCGGGCTGATCCAGCGGCCCGGCTCGGAGCCGGTCGGCGAGGCGCTCGGCCACGTCAACGACCTGCTCGAGCAGGCGATCTCCGCGGAGCAGCGCCAGGCGCTCGCGGATTCCGGGCTCGACTCCTACCTGCTCGACGAGGAGGGGGCGCGGAAGCGCCGACGGGAGCTGATCGCCGCCCAGGACGAGCCCTCGCTGGAGGCCTTCCTGCCGCGGCGCGGCGAGGGTCTGGCGCTCTCGGCGACCGACATCGAGCTCTATCGGACCTGCCCGCTGAAGTACAAGTTCGCGCGCGTCTTCGGCATCCCCCAGGAGACGACGATCAACCAGCGCTTCGGGATCGTCATCCACCAGGTGCTCGAGCGCTTCCATGGCCAGCAGGCGGCGGGGGAAGCCCGACGCCGGCAGCCTGGAGCGGCTGATGGCCCTTTTCGCCGCCGCCTGGCGCCGCTCGGGCTTCGGCGAGTCCGACGACGAGCTCCAGTTCCGCGAGCGCGGGATCGAGGCCCTGCGCCGGTACCACGCGCGGATCTCCAGCAGCGGCGCCAGCCCCCGCTGGGTCGAGCGCAAGTTCGACTTCCGGATCGGGCCCCACCACCTGCGGGGGCGGGTCGACCGGGTGGACCAGCTTCCCGGGGGCGGCTACGAGCTGATCGACTACAAGACCGGCGACCCGAAGCCCGAGCGCGAGCTGGAGGGCGACGTGCAGCTCGCGATCTACCGGCTCGCCGCGCGCGAGGCGTGGCGGCTCGACGGCGCCGCCGGCAGCTACTGGTACGTGCTCGCCGACGAGAAGGTGGCGGTGGGCAGCTCGCCCGACGACCTCGAGCGGGTCGAGGGGGTCGTGCTCGAGGTCGGCGAGGGAATCCTCGACCAGGACTTCGAGCCCCGCCCCTCCCCCGAGATCTGCTCCTGGTGCGACTTCCGGCTGATCTGCCCGGCGTCTGAGGCTTAGACCGGCGCGGTGACGCCGGAGACCGGGTAGCTGAGCTCTCGCCTAATCGCCGGGCGGGCCGCCGCGCTGGCGCAGGAACTGCTCGAACTGGCGGGCGAGGGTCTCGCCGGAGGGAAGGTCGGGGCGGAGCTCGAGCCGGTCCGCCTGCTCCTGCTCGAGTCGCTGGACCAATTCCTCGATCTCTGGGTTGGCGGCGACCGCCCGGGTGACCTGGTCCTCGTAGGAGGCGGTCTCCTCCTCGAGCTCGGAGGCCTCGACCGCGACCCCGACCAGGCCCTCGAGGCGGCGGAGCAGGGCGAGGGCCGCCTTCGGGTTGGGAACCGCGGCGACGTAGTGGGGAACCGCCGCCCAGAGGCTCGCCGAGGGCATCCCGCGGCGCTGGCAGGCGTCGTGGAGGACGCCGACGACGCCGGTGGGCCCCTCGTAGTTGGAGCGGGCGAGGTCGAGTCGCTCTACCAGCTCCTGGTCGGAGGCGAGGCCGGTGATCGGAACCGGGAGGCTGTGGGCGACGTCGGCGATCAGCGCCCCCAGGGTGACCACCATCTCCACCCCGAGCCCGTCGGCCACCTCCGCGAGGCCCTCGGAGAAGGTGCGCCAGCGCAGGTTCGGCTCGGTTCCGGCCAGAAGGACCAGGTCGTGGTCGGTGCCGTCGACCCTCGCCGCGAGCAGCACGTTGCCCGGCCACTCGATCTCCCGGGTCTGTCCCTCGGTCAGGCTGATCGTCGGCCGGTTCGCCTGGAAGTCGAAGAACTCCTCGGGATCGACCTGGGCGATCAGCTCAGCGTCGAGCGATTCCGCCGCTGTGGTCAGGGCAGTGGTCGCAGCCCCCGCAGCGTCGTTCCAGCCCGCGAAGGCACAGACCAAGATCGGGGAGCGGAGCCGCGGAGGCTCGGCCTCCCAGACGAGCGCGTCCATGTTTCGAGACTAGCGCGACCCGGCTTCCGGCCGCGCCGGGTAAACGGGCGGAGGTCTGTGGCGTCCGCAGGGGACGCAAAGATCGGTCCGTGCCCGCCCAGGCCGAGGCCCAAGCCGCCGACGCCCCCACCCTCGCCGGCCCCTCGATCGCCGAGCTCCGGCCCGGCCAGCGCTTCCGGGGCGACTACGCCTGCCTTCGGAAGGACCGGCTGACGGCGCGGAACGGATCGCCGTATCTGTCATTGGAGCTGCGCGACCGCAGCGGCTCGATTCCGGCGCGGGCGTTCCGGGAGGTCGACCGGCTCGCCGCCCGATTCGAGCGCGGCGACCCGATACGGGTCTCGGGCAAGGTCGAGCGATTCCGCGGCGATCTGGTCGCCGAGATCGACGAGATCCACGCCCTCGAGGCGGGCGCCTTCGATCCCGCCGACTTCCTCCCGAGCGCCTATCGCGACCCGGAGGAGCTGAACGGCTTTCTCGAGCACCTGGTCCGCGAGGTCCACGATCCCGACCTGCGGCAGGTGGTCGAGCGGGTCCTGCTTCGGGACCCGGTCGCGGAGGAGTTCCGGCGCGCACCCTGCACCCGCGCCGGCCACCACGCCTATCTCGGCGGGCTGATCGAGCACACGGTCGCGGTGGGGACCCTGGTCGGCGAGGTCTGCCAGCTCCACCCTCGGCTCGACTCGGACCTGCTGATGGCGGCGGCCCTTCTTCACGACGTCGGCAAGGTGCGCGAGTTCACCTACGGCGCCGAGTTCGGGATCAGCGAGGAGGGGCGGCTGCTCGGTCACCTGGCGATCGGCGCCGAGATCGTCGGCGCCGCCTCCGGCGGGCTCTCGACGGAGCGCCGCGCCGCGCTCCTCCACTGCCTCCTCTCCCATCACGGCGCCGACTCGGGCGCCGGCCGCGGGCGCGGCTTCGGCTCCCCCGAGGCGCTGGCCCTCTACCGGCTCAACGCCCTCGACGCCGGGGTCAAGGGCGCGCTCGAGCACGGGCTCTAGGGCAGGGTCTCGGGACCTCGGCCGGCGGGGCTGGGCCGCAGGGCGCGGACGGCCAGCCGGGCCGCGATCGCCAGCGCCAGGCCGGCGAACGCAAGCTCGAGGGCGCGCTGGCTGACCGCGTTCGCGACCACCACCCCGATCGCCACCCCTAGCAGCGAGAGCGCCCCGACCAGGAGGCCATCGCGGAGCCGGATGTTGCCGTAGCCGTACTGTCGCCAGGCCGCGACCGCCGCCACCGGGATGATCGCCAGCAGCGAGGTCGCCTCGGCCTGCACCTGGGATTGGTCCTGGAAGATCGCCAGGGCCGGGACGAAGAGAATCCCCCCGCCGACCCCGAGCAGGCCGCCGACCATGCCCCCGGCGAAGCCGAGGAGAACCGTGAGGACGTCGTTCACGGAACGATCAGCTCCACCGCGATCACCACCAGGAGGACCGCAAACAGCAGCGAGATCGCGCGCTCGGGCAGGCGCTGCTGGAGGGCGGTGCCGGCGACCGCCCCGCCGATCGCCGGAACCCCGACCAGGGCGGCGTCGGCGGGCTCCACGTTGCCGTAGGTCGCCTGGAGGATCACCGCGTAGGCGGCGATCAGGATGATCGCCGCCATGCTGGTCCCGGTCGCCTCGCGCTCACCGAAGGCGAGCCAGAAGACCAGGAGGGGGACGATGATCGTCCCGCCGCCGACGCCGAAGAGCCCGCTGAAGGCCCCGGCGGCGGTTCCGATCGCGGCCAGCTGCAAGGTCCTCCGCATCGCGGCGATACTAGATGCCATGGAGGCGGCCCCCGGCGACGAGAAGCTGACCCGGCTTCTTGCCCGCCTCCGGGAGGATCCCGGCCGGGCGGCGATTCTCACCGACGTCGACGGGACGATCGCGCCGATCGCCGATCGCCCGGAGGAGGCGGGGGTTCCCGAACACACCCGTGACCTGCTCCGGCAGCTCGCGGCGAAGTACGCACTGGTCGCCGGGATCAGCGGCAGGCGGGCCAAGGACGCCCGCCGGATCGTCGGGGTCGATGAGATCGCCTATTCGGGGAACCATGGTTTCGAGCTCCTCCTGCCGGGAAACGACGAGCCACTGCCGGATCCCTCGCTGGACGGCCACGAGGGCGACGCCGCCCGCTTCGTCGCCGAGCTCGACCGCGGCCAGCTCGACCGGGCCGGTTTCCGGGTCGAGGACAAGGGGGCGATCGTCGCCCTCCACTGGCGGGGCGCCCCGAACGAGGGCGAGGCCGAGTCGCTCGCCAACGAGATCGCAAACGCGGCCGAGTGGCAGGACCTGGTCCCCCACCGGGGCCGAAAGGTGCTCGAGATCCGCCCGAACGTCCCGATCAACAAGGGGATCGCGGTCGCGGCGATGCTCGCCGCCAAGCCGGTGCGCGCCGCCCTCTACGCCGGCGATGACCGCACCGACGTCGACGGATTCACCGCCCTGCGGACCTTGCGAGAGGGCGGCGACCTCGAGGCCGTTGCCTGCATCGCGATCGCCTCGCCGGAGACCCCACCCGAGGTCATCGAGAGCGCCGATCTCAGCGTCCCCGGGCCGGAGGGGTTCCTCGAGGTGCTCGAGGCGCTCGCCGCCTAGGATCGGGCCGCCTTGGCCTTCACGGATCTGCTTCGCACGACTGTCCTGCTCACCGCCGGCTCGGCGACCGCGCTCGCCGCGGTCACCGCGCTGGCCGCGAACCGCGAAGACGACACCCTCACCCTGCTGGTCGCCGCGGGCTGGTGGACGATCGCCCTGATCGCCGGGCTGATCCTCGGACGTCCCGCGCGTGCTGCCGAGGCGATGACCCCGGTGCTTTCCGGGGCGCGGACCACCTCGGCCCTTCCCGAGAGCGAGCGCCCGGGCCAGGCGGCCCTCGCCCGCCTCTGGCCGATCGGCCTGTTCGCCCTGGTCGCCGGCGGGCTCGGCTTCGTCTTCCCGGGGGTCTCCGCAATCGGTACCGGCTTCGCCCTCGCCGCGGCGCTCGCCTGGCGCGCTCGCGAGGCCGCGGTCACAGCGATCGAGGACCGCGACGGGGTCCGCTTCTACGTCGAGCCAGGGTCGGCGCTGCAGCCGGTGAAGCTGGTCCGCTCACCAGGACTGCGCCGGGACCGCCCGCCGCCAGGCCACCCGCCGCCCCCCGCCCCCGGGGTCTAACGCTCGCGCCCTGGCACGTCTGCCTTTTGCCGATGAGCGGTGCGCCTAGATGCGCAACCAGCGCGGCAGGACCAAACCAAGAAGCGAGCGACGGCCGCATCTGGGGCACCGAGCGATCGAGCGCTTGAGCGTCGCACCGCAACGGCGACACGCCGGCTTCTGCGCAACTACCGCCTTCATTGCGACCGAGTCTAGATCGCCGCTTCTCGCCCAAAGCGGCTACTTCGACATAGGACGCAAATTGCGGCTTGCACCCTGCACCAATCGGAGCAGCTGCAGCGCCGTCAGTCGCGCGACCGACGTCTACTGGTGCTCTCCGAGCAACTCGCGCGCTTGCTGGGCCTGGTCGTTGGGGACGCTCAGCTCGTAACGGCCGGCGACGAGGTTGCTCACGGACGTGAAATCGCGCTGCCCTCGCGTCACCCAGTGTGCGAAGAAGCCGAACACGGCGCCCCAGACCGCGCCGATGAGCAGTCCGCCGAGCACCAGGCCCAACCACTCCGGGCCCGTGGTGAACAAGCCGACCAGCAGTCCGATGAACAAGCCGAACCAGGCGCCGGTCGCCGCTCCCGCGCCCGCCGCGCGCGCGTTGGTGAGCCGACCGGTGACGCGCTCGACCAGCCGTATGTCGTACCCAACGATCTCGGCGACCTCCACCGGGAAGCCGGCATCTGAAAGGGAGTCGACCGCCCGCTGGGCCTCCGCGTACGTCGGGTAGCTCGCGACCGTCTGGCGGGCGTCTTGGGTTTGGGTCGCATCGACCTGGGGCTGCATGTTGGACCTCCTTTGTGCGTCCCTGGCCTGTCGCCTCATGATGTCAGGGCTCACGGCGCTCGCTGCCTCGGGGAACGCTTCTTGGCGCGTTTCCGGAGCGGCGCGAACGATCGCCAGGGCCGGGTGTTCGCCACCTGCTCGGCCGAGAGCCACGCGCGGCGGGCGGTCGCGACGGAGTACTGCATGTTGGGCAGGGTGTCGACGCCATGGGCGTCGGTGTTGCAGACGATCCGCGCCCCCGCCTCGGCGGCGAGCTTCGCGTGGCGCTCGGAGAGGTCGCGCCGGTTCGGGTTGCCGTTGATCTCCAGCATCGTCCCGGTCCGGGCCGCGGTCTCGGCGACCCGCTCGACGTCGACCGCATAGGGCTCGCGGCGAAGCAGCAGCCGCCCGGTGAGGTGGCCGATGCAGTCGACCAGCGGGTGCTCCATCGCTTCGACCACCCGCTCGGTCATCGCCCGCTCGGAGATCCCGAACGAGGTGTGGACGCTTGCCACCACCCAGTCGAGCTCCGCCAAGCAGCTCGTCGGGGTAGTCGAGCTCCCCCTTGGTTCCGATGTTGACCTCCGACCCCGCCAGCAGGCGAAACCCTCGCGGCGCCGACTCGTTCCAGACCCGCACCTCCTCGATCCTCTTCGCCAAGCGCTTCGGGGTGACGTGGTCGCCGAAGCCGTGACTGGCGGAGTGGTCGGTGATCGCGAAGTAGGCGTAGCCGCGCCGCCGCGCCCCGTCGGCCATCTCCTCGAGCGAGTTGCGGCCATCCGAGAGGGTGGTGTGGGAATGGAGGTCGCCGCGGATCTCCTCGAGCCGGACCAGCTCCGGCAGCTCGCCCGAGTCGCCGGCCTCGATCTCCCCCCTGCCCTCGCGCAGCTCCGGCTCGATGTAGGGGAGCCCGAGGAGCTCGTAGACGCCCGCCTCCTCGGTGAAGCGGTGGACCTTCTTGCCGTCGGTCTCGGCGACCCCGTGCTCGGAGACGGAGAGTCCGCGGCCGAGCGCCCGCTCGCGCAGCTGCACGTTGTGCGCGGCCGAGCCGGTGAAGTGCTGGAGGAGGTCCCCGAAGTTGTCTTCCGGGACGATCCGCAGATCGAGCCGCATCCCGGCGTGGGTGAGCACCTGCGCTCCGCCGTCACCGCCCGCCCGCTCCTCGGAGACCAGGGCGTGCTCACCGAGCGCCTCGATCAGCGCCGCCGGGTCCGCGGCCGTCGCCACCAAGTCGATGTCCTTGCAGGTCTCGGTCCAGCGCCGCGCCGAGCCGGCGATCTCGACCCGGCCCGACGCCGGGTTCTCCCGCAGCGCCTCGGCGATCTCGCGAGCGACCGGGAGAACGTCCGAGAGCAGCCTCCGGTCGGAGTCCTCTCCCGCGTCCGGCATCGTCTCGAGCGCCGCCAGCACGTTCTCCTCCACGGTGGGACCGAGGCCCCTGAGCTCGCGGATCTTGCCCTGCTCGGCGGCCGCCCGGAGACCCTCGAGGTCCTCGATCCCGAGCTCGTCGTAGAGGCGGCGCGCGGTCTTCGCCCCGAGCCCCGGGACCCGGGTCACCTCAACCAGCGAGGCGGGGAACTTCTTCTTCAGCTTCTCGGCCGAGGGGATGCTGCCGGTCTCGATCAGGGTGACGACCTTCTCCGCCAGGGTCTTGCCGATACCCGGGAGCTCGGTGAGCCGGCCCTCCTTGGCGAGCTGCTCGAGGGAGACGGGGCTGTCGCGAGCGGTCCGCGCCGCCTGTTGATAGGCGAGCACCCGATAGCGGTCGGCCCCGTCGAGGTCGTAGAGGATGCCCAGCTCCCGGAGGGCGGCGGCGATCTCGGCGTTGCGCATGGCCCCAACCTACCCGCGTCGCCAATGGGGAAATACGCTCCCGATGTGCCCGAGCCGAGCGCCGAGGCCGACCCGCGGGTCTGGGTGATCCTCCCCACCTACAACGAGGCCGAGAACATCGAGCCGCTGGTCGAGGCCGTGCTCGAGCGGCTGCCCGACTCTCGCCGGGTGCTGATAGTCGACGACAGCTCCCCCGACGGCACCGGCGAGATCGCCGATCGCCTCGCGACCGAGCACGACGACGTCGCGGTCCTTCACCGCGCTGTCAAGGAGGGGCTCGGCCCCGCCTACATCGCCGGCTTCCACGAGGCGCTCGCCGGCGGTGCCGAGCTGGTGATCGAGATGGACTCCGATTTCTCCCACGACCCCGCCAACCTTCCGCAGCTGCTGCGGGCCGCCGGGGAGGCCGACCTGGTGATCGGCTCGCGCTACGTGCGCGGCGGCGGGGTCACCGATTGGGGGCCGATGCGGCGTTTCATCAGCAGGGGCGGGAGCACCTACGCGCGGATCGTGCTGGGGATCGGCGTCCGCGACCTCACCGGCGGCTTCAAGTGCCTGCGGCGGCGCGTGTTGGAGGGGATCGACCTGGGCTCGATTGACTCGCTCGGCTATGCCTTCCAGGTCGAGGTCACCTACCGGGCGATCGAAGCCGGGTTCCGGGTGGTCGAGGTGCCGATCGTCTTCCGGGACCGCCAGCAGGGAAAATCGAAGATGAACAAGGCGATCGTCGCCGAGGCGATCTGGCGGGTCCCGGCGATGCGGCTGAAGCGGAGGCGATGAGCGGGGCGCCCCGCGCCTCTATGCTTGTCGATGCCGACTGGAACGGGTCGCTCCTCCAACGTGAAATGGGTCGCTCCTTATCGAGCGCCCTCGCGTAGCCGGAGCGCCCTCGCATTACCGGGGAGGCACTTGCTTCACTTTGTATAGTTGATTGAGGCCAACCGCGACCAGGAGAGAGGACCGAAAGTGCCGGGCAAGCTCACCGATGTGACCGACGCAAACTTCCAGGCCGACGTGCTCGAGAGCGAAAGCCCCGTGCTCGTCGACTTTTGGGCTCCCTGGTGCGGTCCCTGCCGCGTCGTCCACCCGGTCCTCGAGGAGATCGACTCCGAGCGGGAGTCGCTCAAGATCGTCAGCCTGAACACGGACGACAACCCGCAGACCGCGGCGAAGTACGACGTCCTCTCGATCCCGACGATGATCCTCTTCCGCGACGGCGAGGTCGTCACCCGGATCGTCGGCGCCCAGCCCAAGGCCCGGCTGGAAGCGCAGCTCGAGCCGGCGCTCGCCTAGCTCAGCCCGGCCGCTTCGAGAGGCTGTTCTCGCCTAAGGCGTGCCACTAAGGATCTGCTCGCTGACGAAGCCGGCGAGCAGGACCGAGAACCGGCGATCTCGGTGAGGATCAGGGCCCACATGAACTGGTGGAGCCCGGCGGCATCCCTCGCTCCTCGCGGAACTGGTTGTCGGTCTCGCGCTGAGCCCCTGAAGCCGTGTAGATGGCGATTGCCCAACGAACAGAAGATCACGGCGAAGGCGGCGATCAGGTCGACCGCGGTGCTCCAGCCGGAGAGCTCGACGAAGGTGGCGACCAGCAGGGTCGCGAACTGAGTAGAGGAGCGCCGCCCGGTGGGCGGTATCTACGTATGGATGGGCGAGCCCGTCGCTGCTCGCGGCCATCTGCCGGTACTTCCACACCCCGAGCAACAGCGCCCAGATGAAGATCAGCCCGGCTGCGAGCAGGACCGCCTTTGTGTCCGAGCCGAGCTCCATCCACGCCAACCCTAGTCCGGAGACGTGCCGCCCATCTCCAGCACGAGCTCAGGGGTGAGCTCCTCGAGCGAGGTGAGCACCTTCGCAGCGAGGCGCAGTGAGTCAGCGTCCGGCGGGAACTCGCGGTTGGGAACCGCGATCACCGTCATCCCGGCCGCGTCCGCCGCACGGATCCCGTTGGCCGAGTCCTCGATCGCCACGCAGCGATCCGGGGGCGACTTCGAGACGCCGGGCGGCCTCCAGGTAGACGTCGGGCGCCGGCTTTCCCCTGCCGACCTCCTCCGATGAGATCGTGACCGCGAACGCCTCGGCGATCCCGGCCAGCTCCAGCACCAGGTCGATCACCGGGCGATTCGAGGAGGAGGCGATCGCGAGCGGCCAGCGCTCAGCCAGCGACCTGACCGCCTCGACCGCGCCGGGGAGGAGCGGCAGCCGCTCCCGGTAGAGAGCCCCGATCCGCTCG
This sequence comes from uncultured Solirubrobacterales bacterium, assembly GCA_963818205.1. Classification (GTDB taxonomy): domain Bacteria; phylum Actinomycetota; class Thermoleophilia; order Solirubrobacterales; family 70-9; genus CAVVYV01. The sequence continues at coordinate 50,528 of CAWFRG010000003.1, read as the reverse complement.
ACCACCGCTTCGGAGATCTCCTCCGGAGCCATCGGGACGTCGAGGCGCTCATGCACGTACCGCGACCACTCGATCGAGCTCATTCCCATCATCTCCCGGGTGGCATCGGGGTGCCATTGCCCTCCGGTCTCCTCGACGAGCTGCCGGCGTGCCTCGTCCCATACCGCCTCGGAGTCGACCAGGACTCCGTCGAGGTCGAAGACGACTGCCTCGGTGGCGTCCGAGCCGCTCAAGCCCGCGAGACGGCGATGCGAAGCTCCCGGCCCTCGACCGTCGTCTTCTCGCCGGCGGAGCCGCCGTCGTAGCTGACCGAGGTGGCGAGGGTCTCACCCGTGATGTACGCCTCGTGGTCGCGGGCGGCGCCGAGCAGCTCGTCGTCTCCTCCGAGGGAGAGCTCGATCCGATCGGAGACCTCGAGGCCCGCCTGCCGGCGGGCGTTCTGAACCGCATGGACGATCTCCCGGGCGAGGCCCTCGGCGCGAAGCTCGTCGTCGACCTCCAGGGAGAGCGCCACCGCGTGGCCTGCCTCGGCCTCGACCTCGTAGCCCTCCAGCGGCTCCATCACCAGGCTCACCTCCTCGCCCGTCAGGGTGTGGTCGGCCCCGTCGATCGCGATCCCGACCTCGCGCCCATTCTCGATCGCGGAGGCGACCGCATCCGCGTCCAGCGCCTCGACCGCGGCGGCGACCTGGGGCATCTCCTTGCCGAAGCGCGGGCCCGAGCGCCCGGTAGTTGGGTCTCACCCGATAGGAGACCAGCTCGGCCTCCTCGTGGACGAACTCGATCTCCTTCACGTTGAGCTCGGAGGCGACGATCTCCGACAGGCGCTCGATCGCGGCGCGCTCGGCGTCGGAGGCGACCACCACCGCCTTCCGCAGCGGCTGGCGAACCTTCACCTTCGCCCGCGCCCGCGCGGCCCGGCCGAGCTCCACCGTCCGGCGGACCGCCTCCATCCCCGCCTCGAGCTCGTCGTCGATCAGAGCCTCGGCGGGCATCGGGAAGTCGCAGAGATGGACCGAGTCGGGGCCGTCGCCGAATTCCTCATCCGCGCCTCCCCCGAGGTTGGTGTAGATCTCGTCGGCGAGAAAGGGTGTGAAGGGCGCCAGCAGCGTGGACAGGGTGAGCAGGCAGTGGCGGAGCGTGGCGAAGGCCGCCTCGTCACCCTCCCAGAACCGGCGCCGGCTCAGCCGCACGTACCAGTTGGAGAGCTCCTCGCTGTAGTCGGCGATCGCGCTGCCGGCGGTGGTGCAGTCGAAGTTGTCCATGTGCTCGCGGACGGTGGCGACGGTCCGCTGCAGGCGGGAGAGCGCCCAGCGATCCAGCTCCCCTGCCGGGCCGTCTCCCTCCCCTCGCTGCTCCAGGCGTCGGCAAGCCCCGCGGGCTCGAGTCCCTCGGTGTTCGCGTAGAGCACCCAGAACGAGTAGGTGTTCCAGAGGGTGAGGAGGAACTGGCGAACCGCCTCTCCGACCGTGTCGACCGAGAAGCGGTAGCCGGCCCAGGGCTGCTGGGCGGTGAAGTAGTACCAGCGGAAGGCGTCGGCGCCGTGGCGCTCGATCACGTCCCAGGGCTCGACCACGTTGCCGCGGCTCTTCGACATCTTCTGGCCCTCGGGGTCGAGGATCAGGCCGAGGCAGACGCAGTTGCGATAGCTCGAGGTGTCGAAGAGCAGCACCGACTCGGCCAGCAGGGTGTAGAACCAGCCGCGGGTCTGATCGATCGCCTCGCAGATGAAGTCGGCGGGGAAGCGCTCCTCGAACAGCTCCTTGTTCTCGAACGGGTAGTGGAACTGCGCCCAGGGCATCGAGCCCGAGTCGAACCAGGCGTCGATCACCGCGGTCACCCTGCGCATCTCGCCCTCGCAGCCCTCGCGATCGCAGGGCAGCACCACCTCGTCGATGTAGGGGAGGTGGAGGTCGTCGGGGACATCGGCGCCGCGGTCGCGGAGGTCCTCGATCGAGCCGGCGCAGAAGCGCTGGTCGCAGTCCTCGGCCTCGCACTCCCAGATCGGCAGCGGCGTGCCCCAGTAACGATCGCGCGGAGAGCGCCCAGTCGACGTTCCCCTCCAGCCACTTGCCGAAGCGCCCGTGCTTGATGTGCTCGGGGTGCCAGCCGATCTCCTCGTTGGCGGCGAGCATCCGGTCGCGGACCTGGGTGGTGGCCACGTACCAGCTCGACTTTGCGTAGTAGATCAGCGGCGTGTCGCAGCGCCAGCAGTGCGGATAGGCGTGCAGATAGGTCTCGGCGCGCAGCAGCCTGCCGCTGGCCTCCAGCGCCTTGATGATGTCGGGGCCGGCCTCCCTCACATTGCGCCCGGCGAAGTCGGAGACGCGCTCGTCGAAGGTGCCGTCCAGCCTGACCGGATTCTGGAGGGTGATCCCGTACTGCTCGCCGAGGCGGAAGTCGTCCTCGCCGAAGGCGATCGCGGTGTGGACGAGGCCGGTGCCCTCGTCGGTGGAGACGAAGTCGGCGAGCAGGACCGTGTGACCGCGGGGGCCGTAGTCGGTGATGTAGTCGAAGGGGGGCGCGTAGGACGTACCCGCAATCGCCTCGCCGGGGAAGTGGGCGAGCACCTCGGCCTCCTCGCCGAGCACGTGCTCGACCCGCTCACGAGCGAGGACGAAGACCTCGCCGCCCAGGCGCGCCCGCACGTACTCGATCTCGGAACCGGCGGCGACCGCCGCGTTCGAGATCAGGGTCCAGGGCGTCGTCGTCCAGACCAGCAGCTGGTCCCCGGCTCCAGCGGCCCCTCTCCGGATCGCGGTCGCTCGGAGCGCGGAGAGGCGGCTTCGCCGATCGGGAGCTTCACGTAGACGCTAGGGGTCCTCGACGTCGTGGTAGCCGAGCGCCACCTCGTGCGAGGAGAGCGCGGTGCCGTCGCGAGTGCAGTACGGAACCACCTTGTAGGCCTCGTAGAGGCGCCCGTCGTCCCAGATACGCCGCAGGGCCCACCAGACCGACTCGATGTAGTCGTTCTCCATCGTCACGTAGGGGTCGTCGAGATCGATCCAGAAGCCGATCCGCTCGGTGAGGCGGTTCCAGTCCTCGACGTAGCGGAAGACCGAGTCGCGGCAGCGGGCGTTGAACTCGGCGATCCCGTAGGCCTCGATCTCCGCCTTGGAGGCGATCCCCAGCTCCCGCTCGACCTCGAGCTCGACCGGGAGCCCGTGGCAGTCCCAGCCGGCCTTGCGGGGCACCCGGTGACCGGTCATCGCCTGGTAGCGGGGGTAAATGTCCTTGAAGACGCGGGAGAGGACGTGGTGGGACCCGGGCCGGCCGTTGGCGGTCGGCGGCCCCTCGTTGAAGCTCCACAGCGGCGCCCCCTCCCGCTGGGCGATCTGGCGGTGGAAGACGTCGCGCTCCCGCCAGCGCTCGAGCACCCGCTCCTCGAGCTCGGGGAAATGACTGCTTTGGGTCTACGGCACGGAATCCCGCCATCTGCGGCGGATTCTGCCAGCCGCGCCTCGCCTACCGGGCGCGGGGATCGTCAGCTCAGTCCGGCAGAGTCACCGAGCCGTCGTCGCCGATCGTCCAGTGCGGGTTGTGGGCGACCTCCCAGGGATGGCCGGCCGGGTCGATGAAGACACCCGAGTAGCCGCCCCAGAATGTCTCGCCTGGCTCCCGGCCGATCGTCGCTCCCGCCTCGCGAGCCTCCTCGATCACCTCGTCGACCTCCTCCGGGGAGCGGGTGTTGTAGGCGAGGGTGACCCCGCCCCAGCCGCCGCCGTCGGTCGACCGCGCTGTCCTCGGCGAGCTTCGCGCGATCCCAGAGGGCGACGACCATCGGACCCGCCTGGAAGAAGACGACGTCGTCGGCCTCCTCGGCTCCCGTCGTCCACCCGAGCGCCTCGTAGAACTCCCGCGCCTGTTCCAGGTCGGTGACTCCGAGGGTGAAGAGGCTGACTCGCTGGTCCATGGGCAGGCCTTTCTGGTTCCGTTTGTCGCGAAGCACGAAGATATTTGCGGGGGCCACTCCGGCTTGAAGATTTCGGAAATCTCGACCCGTGGGTTGGCGCCCGGGAGCCGGGTACCTAGGCTTTGGAGATGGTCTATCGGGAGTTTGCCCCTAGGCGCGAGTTGCATCCATTCGTCGCGTGCACCTGGGAGCGCCGGGTCCAAGCGGTCGAGGCCCCCCTCGCCCGCGTTCTCCCCGACGGCTGCGTCGACCTGGTCTGGCGGGGCAGCGAGCTGCTCGTCGCCGGTCCGGACAGCGAGTCGTGGTTCAGCAGGCTCCACCCGGGTGAGACCGTGGTCGGGCTGCGACTGCGTCCAGGGATTGCTGGGAGCGTCCTCGGCCTGCCCGCGCGGGAGCTCCGCAACGAGCGATCACCGGTGGATTGCGTCTGGGGGTTGACCGGCTCGGAGCTAAGCCAGCAAGTCGGTGAGGCGGAGGACCCGCGGCGCAGGCGAGTGCTCCTGGAGGGCGCCGTCGCGACGAGGCTGGCCGCGGCAGAGGGACCCGATCCGCTGGTCCTCGCGGCGACGCGAAGACTGGGCTTTCCCGGCACCCGGGTGAGCTTCCTCAGCGACGCCCTCGGGGTGAGCGAGCGCCAGCTCCTGCGCCGGTTCGACCAAGCGATTGGCTACGGGCCGAAGACCCTCGATCGTGTGCTGCGCTTCCAGCGCTTCGTCTCTCGCGCCGCCGCCATTGCCGGTGGGGATGAGCGGCTGGCGCGGGTCGCTGCCGATCTTGGCTACTCCGACCAGGCCCACCTCACACGCGATTGCGTCGCGCTGTCGGGGCTCACCCCGTCGGCGCTGGTCGCGAGCCGGCGCGGATGAGCGACGGAGACGCGCACGTCGTGATCGGAGCCGGTGGCGGGATCGGCGGGGCGGTCGTTCGGGAGCTGCTGGCCCGTGAGTTGCCCACCATCGCAGTCAGCCGCCGGGGCGACGCGGGCGCCAGCGGCGCGGAGAGCCGCCAGGCGGACGCCGCCACCACGGAAGGGGCGATCGAGGCCTGCCGAGGCGCGGCCATCGTCTATCACTGCGCCCAGCCGCCCTACACACGCTGGGCGCAGGATTTCCCACCCCTGACCGAGGCGGTTCTGCTCGGTGCCCGCAGCGCCGAGGCGAAGCTGGTGATGGCCGACAATCTCTACGCGTACGGGCAGGTCAGCGGCCCGATCACGGAGGAGACCCCGCGGGCCGCGACGGGCAAGAAGGGAAGGGTCCGGATCGCGATGGAGGAGCGGCTCCTGTCGGCCCACCAGGCGGGCGAGGCACGGGTTGCGATCGGGCGCGCCTCCGACCACTACGGGCCCGGCGGCCGCAACAGCACGGCCGGAGACCAGGTCTTCGGGCGGATCGCGGCCGGGAAGAAGCCGCGCTGGCTGGGGGCGCCCGACCAGCCGCACACGCTCAGCTATTTGGGCGACGTCGCGCGGGGACTGGTCACCCTCGGTCTCGAGCAGAGGGCCGACGGCCAGGTCTGGCACCTGCCGGCCGCCGAGCCGATGACCGGGCGCGCCTTCTGTTCGCTCGCCTGCGAGGCGATGGGCGCGCCGCCCTCGATCAGCGTCACGCCGCCGGCGATGATCCGGCTGCTGGGGGTGTTTTCACCGCTCATTCGCGAGCTGGGCGAGACCAGCTACCAGTTCACCGCCCCGTTCGTGATCGACGCCAGCAGATTCCAGCAGGCCCTGGGGCCCCTGGACCCGACGCCCCACAGAGAGGCCGTGAGCGTCACGGCGGAGTGGTTTCGCTCCCAGGCTGGTTAGGCCGCGCGGTCGAGCTTCCGGCAGATCTCGGCGAGCTGGCGCTTCTCGCCCTCGTCGAGAGAGACGAAGGCCTCGCGCACCCGCTCTGCGTGAGAGGGGAAGGCGTGGGTGACCAGATTTCGGCCGGCGTCGGTAAGCGCCACCGAAACCGCGCGGCGGTCGTCTTCCAGGCGGCTGCGGATGACGAAGCCGCGGGACTCGAGGGTGTCGAGGACCTCGGTCGCGGTTGCCTTCGAGGCCGCCAGCCGGCGGCGCATCGCCCGCAGCTCCAGATGCCCTCCGGCGCTGGTCAACAGGACCAGCATCGCGAAGCCGGTGGCGGAGACACCAATTCGGTCCAGGTCGGCGGCGAGCCGGCGGGTCAGGGTTGCCTGCGCCCGGACGAGGGCGTCGAGGGCTCGATGGGCGAGCGGGTCGATGGGGCGGAGGGGCGTCGCCTCGTCGCTCACGGCGCCCCAACTTAGGCACCACGGCGGACGAGATCGAGCCTGGGCGCCCGAGAGCCCCTGCGGCCCTAGGATCGAGCGATGCCTCGGGCGGAGATCGCCATCCGTCGCCTCGGAGCCGGGACCGCGGCCGCCGTCCTCGCGCTCGGGATCGCGGGCTGCAGCTCTCAGGAGGACGAGGAGACGCCCTCGGCCTGCCTGGTCGAGGCCCCTGCCTATCTGCAGGCGCTGCGGGCGGCGCCCGGCGAGGTCCGCCTCGGGGAGGGCACGCCGATCTCCGACTGCCTCCCCCCCGAGCAGGACGGGGGCGAGCTCGCCCAGGTGGGGTCGGCGATGATCGCGGCCGCGACCGAACTGAACGGCGAGGGCCGGGCCGACCCCGGCGGCGCGGCGCCGGTCGAGCTCGGCTATCTGAGCGCCGCCGTGAGCCGGGGCGCCGACTCGATTCACACCGACCTGGCGCGGCGGGTGACGACGGCTGCTCAATTCAGCCCGGGCGGGAGCGGCACGCTCTCGGCTGAGTTCCTGCGCGGCTTCGGCCGAGGCTACGAGGCCGGGCGGGAGACCGGGTGATGACTGACGCCACGACGCTGTGCGCCTGGGGGCGGCCACGGCCGGATCATCCAGGCGTGCATGGTCGTGGGGTCAGTCATCCAGATAGCCTGGAAAGCGATGGCAACCCGCGTGGAGGAACATCTCTGGGGAGGCGAGACCACGAAAGCCGTCGAGAACTTCCAGATCTCGGGCCAGCCGATCCCGCCGCCGGTGATCCACTGGCTGGGCCGGCTGAAGGCCGCCGCGGCGAGGACCAACGCTGAGCTCGGGAATCTCGACGCCGACCTTGCCGAGAAGATCGCGGAGGCGGGCGACGCCGTTGCCGCGGGCGAGCACGACGACCAGTTCCCGATCGACGTCTTCCAGACCGGCTCGGGTACCTCGTCGAACATGAACGCCAACGAGGTGATCGCCAAGCTCGCCGGCGACGAGGCCCATCCCAACGACCACGTCAACAGGGGGCAGTCCTCCAACGACGTCTTCCCGTCAGCGGTCCACCTGGCGGCGCTGGGGGAGGTCCACTCCGATCTGCTGCCGGCCCTCGACGAGCTCGGGGGCGCCCTGGAGCGCAAGGCCGAGGAGTTCAAGGACATCGTCAAGGCCGGCCGCACCCACCTGATGGACGCGGTGCCGGTGACCCTCGGGCAGGAGTTCGGCGGCTACGCCGCTCAGGTGCGGCTTGGAGCGGAGCGGGTGCGCTCGACCCTTGGCCGGGTCGGCCAGATCCCGCTCGGAGGCACCGCCACCGGAACCGGGCTCAACACCGATCCCGAGTTCGCGGCGAAGGTGCGCGAGAAGCTCAGCGCCGACACCGGCCTCGAGATCTCCGAGCCGGCCGACCGCTTCGAGGCGCAGGGCAACCGCGACGCCCTGGTCGAGCTCTCCGGGGCGCTGAAGGTCCTGGCGGTCTCGCTCAGCAAGATCGCCAACGACCTGGCGCTGATGGGCTCCGGTCCGCGGGCGGGGTTGGCCGAGCTGCGGCTGCCCGAGCTGCAGAAGGGCTCATCGATCATGCCCGGCAAGGTCAACCCGGTGATCTGTGAGGTGGTGATCCAGGTCGCCGACCAGGTGATCGGCAACGACACCACGATCACGATCGCCGGCGCCCAGGGCCAATTCGAGCTCAACGTCAGGGTGCCGCTGATCGCCCGCAACCTGCTCGACTCGATCAAGCTGCTCGCCGCCGCCTCCCGAGCGCTCGACGAGAAGTGCGTCAGAGGGATCGAGCCGAACGAGGAGATGCTGGAGCGCCACGCCGAGGCCACCCTGGCGACCGCGACCGCGCTCAACCCCCACATCGGCTACGACCGCGCCGCCGAGATCGTCAAGGAGGCCGCCGCTTCGGGGCGCACCCTCCGCGAGGTGGCGCTCGAGCTGGGGGTGGAGGAGGCCATCCTCGAGGAGGCCCTCGACCACCGAAAGCTGGCCCGCCCGCACGACTAGGGCTCTGGCGCCACACCCGTAACCCCAGGGTGGCCAATTGGCGCTTCAATCGGTGGAAGGAGAGCGAAAGGTGAGAATCGCGCGCCAAACCATTGTCACGCTCACCGCCCTCGTCGCGATCGCGGCTTGGTCGGCCCCAGCGCTTGCCTCCACCGTAAGCATCCAGGGCTGGCGACACGTTGCTGGTTGAGGGCGCCAAGGGCGGCGCGGGGAAGGGCAACGCCGGCAAGGAGGCGAACAACTTCTTGATCACCTTCGACGGCAAGGCCAACCGGTACGAGATCACCGACGTGGCGGACATCTCCACCAGCCGACTCCGCCTGCACCGACGCGGGCCAGACGGTTTCCTGTGCGGCGACCGGGATCAGCCGCGATCTCGGTCAAGGCCGGAAGCGGGGACGATCAAGGCGAAGGTTTCCGCCACTCCCGCGTCATCCGTGACCCTCGAGGGCGAGGACGGAAACGACACCCTCAGCGGCGGCGACGACGCCACCGGTGAAACGCTCAACGGCGGCAAAGGCAACGATCTGATGCTCGGCGGAAACGGCCCCGACCAGTTCATCGGCGCGCAGGGTTTCGACTCGGTCAGCTATTCCGATCACACCACGGCCGGGGTTGTGACGACGATCGGGACGACCGCAGACGACGGCAACGCGGCGGACGGGCCACCGACAGCGCGGGACAGCATCGACAAGACCGTTGAGAAGGTCGCGGGCACCTCGTTCGCCGACCTGCTGACCGGCAGCCGCAACGACGACGTCCTCGTCGGGCTCGCCGGCAACGATCGGCTCAAGGGACTGGCCGGCGCCGACATCTTCAAGGGCAAGGGCGGCATCGACATCCTGCTGGCGAGGGACGGACATGCCGACAAGAAGCTCGACTGCGGTCCCGGGAAGAACTCCCGCGAGCGCGCCAAGCTCGACCGGGGCCTCGACCCGGCGGCGAAGAGCTGCTGAGCAGCTCTGCCGCGGCAATCAGCAGTATCGAAGCTCTGAGGCTCAGCCCTGGAGCGTGACCAAGCGCTCCTCGGTGAGCTCGCGGACGGCGTAGGCGGGGCCCTCGCGGGTGTTGCCCGACTCCTTGATCCCGCCGTAGGGCATCTGGTCGGTGCGGAAGGTCGGCACCTCGTTGACGAGGACGCCGCCGAACTCGAGCCGGTTGCCGGCCTCGAGGGCGAGGCCGAGGTCCCTGGTGAAGACGCCCGCCTGGAGCCCGAAGCGGGAGTCGTTGGCCATCTCGATCGCCTCGATCGAAGGAGCCGAACGTATGCAGGGTGGCCGACCGGGCCGAAGATCTCGTCGCGCCACACCTTCGCCTGGCGCGAGGGGTTGCGGATCACGGTCGGGGCCAGGCAGCGGCCATCGTCGACCAGCTCGCCGCCGGTGAGGATCTCGCCGCTCTTCGCGGCCTCATCGACCCACTCCTTCACCCGGTCGCGGTCCTTGCGGCTGATCAGCGGGCCGACGTCGGTGTTCTCGTCCATCGGGTCGCCGGTGACCAGCGACTCGACGTTCTTGACGAAGCGGTCGGTGAACTGCTCGGCGATCTCCTCGTGCACAAGGATCCGCTGGACCGAGATGCAGCTCTGGCCGGCATGGGAGAAGGCGTGGAGCTCCGCCTTGTCGGCGGCGGTCTCCCAGTCGCCGTCCGCGTGGACGATCAGCGGGGCGGTCGAGCCGAGCTCCAGATTGACCTGCTTGCGGGGCGCCTTCGCCCGGATGCCCCAGCCGACCGGCGGCGAGCCGGTGAAGGTGATCGCGCCGATCGCATCGTTCTCGACGATCGCGTTGCCGACCTCGGATCCCGATCCGTTGACGACGTGGAGCCAGCCCTCCGGAAGGCCCGCCTCGAGCAGGATCTCGGCCAGCTTGATCGAGGTGATCGGGGTCTGTCCGGCAGGCTTGAGGACGGTGGCGTTGCCGGCGGCGATCGAGGGGCCGAGCTTGTGGGCGACCAGGTTGAGGGGGAAGTTGAAGGGACTGATCGCTCCGACGACGCCGTAGGGGAGGCGCAGCATCACTCCGAACTTGCCGGCGCCGGCGGCGCCAGCCTCCATCGGCACCATCTCGCCGGTCAGCTTGCGGGCCTCGACCGCGGAGAAGGTGAGGGTGCTGACGCAGCGCTGGGCCTCGACCCGGGCGGTCTTCAGCGGCTTGCCCGCCTCGGCGGCAATCGAGGCGGTCAGATCGTCCTCGCGCTCGGCGACCAGCCGGGCTGCGCGGTCGAGGACGGCCGCCCGCTCGTGCTGGGGGAAGCCTCCGGCCTCGAAGGCCCGCTTCGCGGCGTCCACCGCCTTGTCGACGACGGCGGCGTCGCCGGTGGGGACACGGCCGATCAGGGTGCCGTCGTAGGGGCTCTGGACCTCGGTCCACTCGCCGGTCTCGATCCACTCGCCCGCCACCAGGAGCTTGTGATCGGTCGCCTCAATCGTCTCGGTCGCCATCGTGGCCTCCTATCTTCGGGCGGCGCCTCGCGGGCCTCTATCGTCAGCGTAGAGGACTCGGGTAGCCGCCTCGCGAAGGGAGAGGAGCGCAACTTGCGAGTTGGCTACCCGTTTCAGGATCCGACGATGCCCTTGGTCTCAAGACCCCTGCGATTGCGACGGCTGCTCACCGCGGCGGTCTGTGCCGTGCTAGTCCTGCTCGGGCTCGCAGCGACCCGAGCGGAGGCCAAGTGGGTGGTGAGCGGAGCCGGCTTCGGCCACGGCACCGGGCTGAGCCAATACGGCGCCTACGGCTACGCCAAGCAGGGCGTGGGGTACGCCGAGATCCTCGCCCACTACTACACCGGGACCACCCTCGGGACGACCGCCAACACCACCGTCCGGGTGCTCTTGCTGGCCAACCGGCCGAGCGTCCGCTTCAACGGGGCGACCGACGCCTGCGGGGCGAAGCTTGTCGAAAGCAAGACCTACGTCGCCAAGCGCAAGGCCGCCGGCGTGCGACTGCTGGACAAGCGGGGCGGGCGGATCGCCACCTGCGGCCTGCTGCTCAGCGCCACCGGCGGCCCCGATGTCAACGTGGTCGGCAAGGGCGTCTACCGCGGCGCGCTCGAGGTTCGGGCAGCGAAGGCTGCCGGAAAGGTGAACGCGATCAACGCGGTCGGGGTGGACGACTATGTCCGCGGGGTCGTTGCCAAGGAGTCGCCGGCCTCATGGCCGCCCGACGCGCTCCGCGCCCAGGCGGTCGTTGCCCGCTCCTACGCGCTCAGCACCTCCAAGCGCGGAGCCGGCTTCGATCACTACGAGGACACCCGGAGCCAGGTCTACGGCGGGGTCGCCGCCGAGACCGCGAAGACCAACCAGGCGGTCGCCGACACGGCGTTGCAGGTCGTCCTCTACCAGGGCAAGGTCGCCCAGACCTATTTCTTCTCCACCTCGGGGGGCGCCACCGAGAACAACGAGAACACCGCGATCGGCTTCGGCGGCACCCCGATTCCCTACCTGCGCGGGGTCCCCGACCCCTACGACAGCATCTCCCCTTACCACCGCTGGACGAGGAAGTTCTCCCAGGCCTCGATCCAGGCGAAGCTCGGCGGCCTGGTCCGGGGCAAGCTCAAGAACATCGTCGTCACCCAGACCGGCTTCTCGCCGCGGATCGTCCGGGCGAGGCTGGTGGGCACCGGGGGATCCCGGAATGTCACCGGGCCCGACCTGCGGGCGCTCCTCGGCCTGCCCGACAGCTGGGCCACCTTCAGGCGGGTGGCCGAAGAGGAGCCTCGCCCGCCGGGCGAGCTTCAGGCCTCCGCCAACTGGACGCGCCGCGTCAGCCGTCGGGGTACGGCTGCACCGGGATCCCGTGGTCGGTGTCCCGGGTGCCCGAACTCGTAGGCGGCGGCGCCGCTTGACGGCTGAGCCGCTCGGCCGGCCGCCCGTCGAGCTCGACGTCCAGCACCAGGTCCGAGATCGAGCAGTTCAGGGTGTTGTGCTCGGGGCCGACCGGGTCGGCGTAGATCCAGGCGACGAAGTCCTTGCGCTCGGCGCGCGACCCGGCCGCTCAGCTTCACCCCCTTGCCCTTGAGCTCGAAGCGGCAGCTCGTCGGCGCCTCGCTCGACCTCGGTGCTCGGCACCCGCTCGAAGCCGCCCAGCCGGTGCTCGGCGCCGTCGAGGACGAGCATGCCGTTGCCGACCCAGGGGGTGGTCCTGCCGGCGACCTTGATCCGGCCGACCGCCATGTCGAAGTAGTCCTCGGGCGAGCGCCCCTCGAAGCCGGCGCCCTGGACCCAGACCCAGCGCTCGGCGTGCTCGGCGCCCCAGTTGTGGCCGATCATCCCCCGCCAGCCGTCGACCTCGATCCGCTCGCCGCCGACCTCGAGGCTGCCCGTTGAAGACCGCGTCGGGATAGGGGCTGAGGAACTTGGTCTTCGGCAGCGCGCGTCCGGTAGAGGAACTCCCGCGGCAGGTGGTGGAAGGGCTCGTGCTGCGTCGGCGAAGGTCAGGTCCCACTTCGCCTCCAGCGCCTCGGTCTCGACCGAGCCGGTGGCGCGGCCGTCGCCGAGGGTCGCGTCGGCGACCCGGATGTAGGAGTCGGCTCGGCGCATCGACCTCGTCCGCGCCGAACTGGCGCTTGGTCGCCCGCGGCCCCGCCGCCTCGGCGTCGAAGAGGACGAACCAGAGCGCGCACGTCAGCGGCTCGCCCGGCCGCTTGTGGACCGTGTGGCGGATCCAGGCGCCGCTGGCCGCCGCCGGGCGCGCAGAGCTTCAGGTAGAAGCTCTCGTAGTGCCCCGCCTTCTCGGGCACGCTCTGGGAAGCGCGCCTCGGTCCGCATGGCGGCAGTAACCTAATCAGCGGTGAGCCGCGCGGCGCGGGCGCGGACCTCGGCCGACGATCTCATCGGCGGCCCGCGACGACCCGGCCCCGCATCAGGACCCGCCCGGCGACCACGGTGGTGTCGACGACCGAGCCCGAGGCCGCGTAGACGAGGTCGCGCGTCGAGGCCGCCGGCCGAGAGCTCAGGGTCGCTCGCCCGCAGCAGGAGGAAGTCGGCCGGCTTCGCCGGCCTCGAGCGGGGTGCCCGCCGATCAGCGGCGAGCGCAGCCCCGCGGGCGATCGCCAGTGCCTCGGCGGCGGGCAGCACCGAGGGGTCGCGGCTCTGCGTGCTTCTGGAGCAGCGCGAGCAGCTTCACCTCCTCGAGCATGTCGAGGTTGGTGTTGGAGGAGACGCCGTCGGTGCCGAGCCCCAGGGCCGACCCCGGACGCCGCCGCCTGCGGATAGGGGAAGGCGCCGCCGACCGCGAGCTTCATGTTGGCGGCCGGATTGGTGACGACCGTGGCGCCGCGCTCGGCGAGCAGCTCGAGCTCCGTGGCGTCGAGCCAGACACCGTGGGCGAGGGCCGTGCGGGGGCCGAGCAGGCCGAGGTCGTCGAGGTACCTGGCCGGGCGTCTTGCCGGTGCGGGCTTCGCACTCGCTCACCTCGTCTTCGGTCTCCGACAGGTGGATCTGCACAGGGAGCTGCCGCTCCGCCGCCACCTCGGCGATCCAAGCGAGCGACTCGGCGCTGACCGTGTAGATCGCCGTGCGGCCCGAAGCTCGGGGTGACCAGAGGTCCGAGGCCGGTCAACCGATCGAGGGACTCCAGCACCTGCGGCCGCGCCTTCTCCCCCGCCGCGGGATCGAGGCGATCGATCAACACCGAGCTGACCACCGCCCGCATTCCCGCCTCGACGACCGCTCGGGCCGCCTCGACCCCGTGCCAGTACATGTCGAAGAAGCGGGTCGTCCCCGAGCGGATCATCTCCACCGCAGCCAGGCGGGTGCCCCAGTAGACGTCGTCGGGCTCGAGCCTCTCCTCGGCCGGCCAGATCTTCGTCCGCAGCCACTCCATCAGCGGCAGGTCGTCACCGAAGCCCCGGAACAGAGTCATCGCGGCGTGGGTGTGGCCGTTTACGAGTGGCGGGGTGAGCAGCAGACCGTCGGCCTCGATCACCCTGTCGCCCTGGCGCGGCTCGACCGCGGGGCCGAGCTCGGTGATCACACCCTCCTCGGCGCGCAGGCCCACGCGTCTCCCCATCGAGCAGCGCCCGGGTGACCGCGAGGCTCACGGGCCGGGCAGCCCCTCGGCGAGCGCCGGGAGGACGTACTGGAGGTCCTCCAGCAGACTGACGACCGGTCTGATCACGTCCGCGCCGGTACTCCTCGACCGTCAGCGGGTGCTCGGCGATCCCGTTGGCGAGGTTGTCGATCGTGCAGATCGCGGCGTAGGCAACCGTCGCCTCCCGGGCGAGGATCGCCTCGGCGGCGATCGTCATCCCGACCAGGTCGGCGCGCTCGGCGAGCGCCCTGACCTCCGCCGGGGTCTCGAAGCGAGGGCCGCGCGTCTGCGCGTAGACGCCTCCGTCGATCACCGCGTCTCGGTCAGCGAGCCCCAGGCGCTGACCACGATCCGGCGCCAGTCGGGGTCGAAGCCCGGAACGGTATGGCCGCGGGGATCGTCGTAGTAGCTCGGCGTCACCTCGGGGGCGTAGAAGTCGTCGGGGCAGACGAGGGTCCCGACTCCCCACTCGAGCTTGCAGGCTGCCACTGGAGCCGAGCGCGAGCACTCGGTCGCAGCCGAGCTCGCAGGCGGCGCGGATGTTGGCGCTGATGGTCGACCAGGTGGGCGGGGATTCGGCGCTCAGGCCCGTGGCGCTGGATCAGGACGATCGAGCCCGCATCGATCGCCCGCACCGGCCGCTGGCCACCGGCGTTCACCTCCACCTCCGGGCCGTCAAAGGCCTCCGCCTTGGGGGGAAGGCTGTTGCCGTGGATCACCGCCAGGCGGTGTCCGATCGGTCGAGGTGCGCTCACGCTCGCGACTTTACGGCGGGATCGCTAGACGCGGATCGTGATCACGTCGCCCTCGCGGACGACGTAGTCGCGCCCCTCGGTGCGGAGGGTGCCGCGCTCGCGTGCCCCGGCGTAGCCGCCGGCGTCCACCAGCTCCTTCCAGCCGACCACCTCCGCGCGGACGAAGCCGCGCTGGATGTCGGTGTGGACCTTGCCGGCGGCCTCGTAGGCGGTGCCGCCCCGGCGCAGGGTGCGACCGGTCGCCTCCTTGCCGGTGTCGGCGGTGAAGAAGCTGACCAGGTCGAGGAGCTCGAACGCGGCCCTGATCAGTCGCTCGAGGCCCGGAGCGCTCGATCCCGAGCTCGGTCCGCATCTCCTCGGCCTCGGCAGGGCTCGAGCTCGCGCAGCTCGGCCTCGACCCGGGCCGAGATCGCGATCACGGTCGCCTCCATCCCCTCCGCGTGGCGGACCAGATCCTCGGGCAGCTCGTCGGTTCCCTCGTCGACGTTGACGACGTAGAGAACCGGCTTCGCGGTCAGCGGCGCCAGCTTCCGGAGCGCGTCCGGCGCCGCCTCGGGCACCGGGACCTCGCGGGCGGGCCGGCCGGCGCGAAGCGCCTCGACCACCCGCTCGAGCCACGCGTGCTCGGCGACCGCCTGCTTGTCGCCCGAGCGCGCCTCCTTCGTGAGCCGCTCGAGCCGGCGCTCGGCGCCCTCGAGGTCTGCGGCGAGCAGCTCGGCCTCGACCAGCTCGGCGTCGGCGAGCGGATCGACCCGCCCGTCGGGGTGGGCGACCTGCGCCGAGCGAGTGGGCCCGGATCACGTGGCAGATCGCGTCGGTCTCCCGGATCGAGGCGAGGAAGCGGTTGCCGAGCCCCTCGCCCTCCGAGGCGCCCCGGACGAGGCCGGCGATGTCGTGGAACTCGATCGTCTCCCGGACGACCGCCGAGGAGCCGAGGGTCTCGGCGACCCGTGTCGAGGCGCTCGTCCGGGACCTCGACCACGGCGACGTTCGGCTCCACCGTGGTGAACGGGTAGTCGCCGGTCTCGGCGGCGGCCGCGGTGAGCGCGTTGAACAGGGTCGATTTGCCGGCGTTCGGCAGGCCGACGATCCCGATCTTCACGGCAGCGGCACCAGCAGGCCGAGGCCGGTGCCGAGGAGGACGCCCGCCGATCACGTCGGAGGGATAGTGCATGCCCAGGTAGGGGCGGCAGGCCGCGATCGCCGTCGCGAGGACGAAGAGGACCGCCGCCTCGGGCGCGATCCGGGTCATCGCGGTCGCGCAGGCGAATGATGAGGTCGCGTGGGCGGAGGGGAAGCTGAGCGAGCTCGGGGCGCCGCCCAGCGGCGGCAGCCCCTCGAGCACCGGGCGGGGCCGGCGGACGATCACCTTCACCACGAAGTTGAGCCCGATCGCGACCGGGCCGAGGATCCCGGCCACCAGCCAGGCATCGCGCTGGTCCGAGTCGGCGATCGCAAGGACGACCCCGATCGCGAGCCAGACGATCCCGTACTCGCCGATCCGGCCGAGCCCCTTGCCGATCGCCTCGATCGCCGGCCCGTGGAACCGGGTCCGCATCGCATAGAGGAGGCGCTAGGTCGAGGCGCCCGGAGCACCGGCGCAGAATACGGTTGGCGGGGCACGCATGCGTGACTCGGACAGACGACTCCGACCGAGCGCCTGCACGAGTACGAACGCTCCTTCCGGCGGGCAGGGCTGCCGCTGTTCATCGAGGACCTCTCTGCCTGGGAGGACATCTTCAACCGGGCTGCGCCGCTGCTCGCCCTCGTCTTCCTCGGAGAGATGTTCGGCGCCCTCAACCTCGACTGGAGCTGGTGGCAGAACGTGCTCGCGGTGGCGGGCGGGCTGGCGATCCTCCTCCTGGCGATGGCGCTCGGGAACCGCGCCAGGGGACGGCCTTTCTCGGCGATTCCGCGGCGGCTCGGGAAGGCGGAGCTGACCGGGTTCGTGCTGGTCCCGGCGGTGCTGCCGGTCCTCTTCGGCGGCCAGCTCGGCAGCGCAGCGGTCACCGCCGTCGCCAACCTCCTGCTTCTGGGACTGATCTACGCGGTAGTCGGGCTGGGACTGATCCCGATCGTCGGTTGGGTCCTCAGCCGCGTCGTCAACCAGCTCCGCTCCGCCCTGAGCCTGGTTGCCAAGGCAGTGCCGCTGCTGGCGATCTTCGTCCTCCTCTCCTTCCCCACCCAGGAGCTTTGGGAGATCTTCTCCCGCCCCACCCGGGGGATCTACGCAACGATGATGGGAATGCTTGTCCTGCTGGCGCTCGCCTTCCTGGCGGTCCGGCTGCCGCGCGAGGCGCGCAGCTGGAGGACGAGGCGGGCGGCGACAGCCCGCCGCTGCGGCGGCGCCAGCTCCTCAACGTCGAGCTTGTGATGCTGGTCAGCCAGGCGACCCAGGTGCTCCTGGTCAGCCTGATGATCGGCGCCTTCCTCGCCGTCTTCGGGGTGCTCGCGGTCGACGAGCAGCTCCGGTCGAGTGGATCGGCACCGCGGGCGACGAGCTCTTCCACTTCGAGCTCTTCGGCGAGAGGTTGGAGCTGACCACCGAGCTGCTCCGGGTCGCCGCCGGCCTGGCGGCGTTCTCAGGGTTCTACTTTGCGATCGCGATGTTCACCGACGGCACCTACCGCGAGGAGTTTCTCGACGAGCTGACCTCGGAGATGCGAGGGAGCTTCGCCGACCGGGCCGAGTACCTGCGCCTGCGCGAGCGGGTCGGTGCCGGCCGGCAGCCGGAATCGGCCACAATCGGACGATGACCGAGACCGCGAAGCGGGTGATGGTGCCCGGCTACCGGCACGTTCCCGGGCACCACTGCGGCTCCACCGCGCTCCGCAACCTGCTCGGCTTCCACGGGGTCGAGATCTCCGAGGAGATGGCTTTCGGCCTCGGCGCCGGCGCCTGCTTCTACTACGTGGTCGTCGACGGCACCTCGCCCTCGCGGTTCACGAACGGACGCGCGGCGCGCCTCGAGGAGAACTTCCTCGAGCTCACCGACGGCCCCCTGCGGCTGCGCACCGACGACGACCCCGACGCCTCCTGGGCCCTCGCCCGCGAGGCAATCGACGAGGGACGCCCGGCGCTGTTGCTCACCGACCTCTACTACCTCGACCACTACGGGCGCTCGGCCCATTTCCCCGGGCACGCCGTGGTCCTCGCCGGCTATGACGAGGAGCTCGCCTGGCTCTCCGACACCGCCTTCGAGGACCTGCAGACGACCTCACTCGAGAGCCTCCGCGAAGCGAGGCACTCGAAGCAGCCGATCTTCGAGCTCGAGGGACACATCGTCGACCTGCCGCCGGGCGCCGAGCTGAACCGGGATGACCTCCTGGCGCATGCGCCGAAGGCGATCGAGCGGGCGGCGAAGGAGATGACCGAGCCGGCGATGGGCGACTTCCAGGGCCTGCCGGCGCTCCGGCGCTTCGCCGCCGAGGTCGGAGGCTGGCCGGAGGCGGCGGAGGACTGGCGGTGGTGCGCGCGCTTCCTCTACCAGGTGGTCGAGCGGCGGGGAACCGGCGGCGGCAACTTCCGCCGGATGTACTCGCGCTTCCTCGATGAGGCCGGCTACGAGGAGTCGGCGCTCGCCCAGGACGCCGCCGAGAGCTGGACGGCGCTGGCAATCGCAGCTCGCGAGGCGAGCGAGCCGGAGGAGCCCGACCCGAGGCCCTGGAAGGTGCTCGCCTCAGAGGCCGGCGAGGTGCTCGCGGCCGAGGAGCGCCTCTGGACAAGCCTCGCCGGCGGCAGCTAAGGCTTCGAGAAGCGTGCGAAGTAGCCGAGGGCGCTGCCGGAGCGGCGCTCGAAGCTGAGCCCGGCGGCGGCGGCACGCAGCCGTAGCGCGCTGAGGGGAACGTAGTGGGGGTCGCCGAGCAGCTCCCCCACCACCAGCCGGCCGCCCGGCTTCAGCACCCGGGCCAGCTCCCGCAGCGCGGCGTCCTGATCGGGGATCTCGCCGAGCACGGTGACCAGGTACGCCGCGTCGTAGGTCCCGTCCTCGAATGGGAGCGCGGTGGCGTCTGACTGGGTGGGGGTGATGTTGGCGAGGCTGCGCTCGCCAGCGCGCCGCATCGTGTGGTCGAGCATTTCCTGCTGGAGGTCGAGGATGTCGACCGAGCCGCCGGGCCCGACCCACTCGGCGACGTCAAGCGTGTAGTAGCCGGTCCCCGGCCCAACCTCGAGCACCCGCTCGCCTTGCTTCGCCTCGAGGATCTCGCTGAGACGAGCGCGGGTGATGAACGGATGCGGCGCCTCGACCCAGAAGCGCTGGCTATACGGGCAGGCGGAGGGGTTCTTCCGCCACCAGAGGGCCGCCCCGGCCACCGCGAGCGCGCCCGCGAAGAAGAGCCTCCGCAGCTTCACCCCTGACCGAAGCCGATGCTGCCGTGGGCGGCGGCGCTGCGGACGAAGACCACCTGACGGAGATCGACCGAGACGGTCCCGTCCTCGGTCTCGAGGTCGCCCCACCCGTCGGCCTTGTCGAGGGCCGCCCGAAACTCCTTCATGTTCGCCTCGCTGAGCCGGACCTCGACCACCTGGCCGCCGGAGAAGCCGATCGAGACCCGCTCGACGGCGGCCATCAGGCGGGCTCCACGATCTCGGTGAGGACGCCGCCCGTCGAGCGGGGATGGACGAAGGCGACCCGGGAGTCCCGGATCCCCTGACGCGGCTCGGAGTCGATCATCTCGACCCCCGCCTCCTTCAGGCGGCTGAGGACGTCGTCGATGTCGCCGACCGCGTAGGCGACGTGGTGGAGACCCGGCCCGCGCTTGTCGAGGTACTTGCCCACCGGCGTCTCCGGGCCGAGCGGGCTGAGCAGCTCGACGTGTCCCTCGCCGACGTCGAGCAGCACCGCCTCGACCCCCTGACTCTCGACCGTCTCGCGGTGGGCGACGGGCATCCCCAGGGTGTCCTCGTAGAGGGCGACCGCCCCCTCGAGGTCGTCGGTGGCGACTCCGATGTGGTCGATGCGACCGAGCACGCAGGCAAGTCTATTCGCGTTATGCGAGGGCGCTCCGAGGCGCAGCCGAGGAGCGACCCGTTAGATGACGGCCCGTCGGCCTCAGGTCGTCGGCAGACCCTCGTCCGCCGGGACCTGCTCCGCCTCGGCCTCCTGCTCGAGGCGAAGGATCTCCCGCAGCGCCGCGACCCCGACCTCGAGCTGCTCGGGGGTCGGCTCCTTGGTGGCGATATGACGCTGGATCTCATGCCCGGGCCGGTGGAAGGCGCGGGCCGCCGTGGTCTCCGGGTTGCGCTCGCTCCAGGCGAAGAGCTCGGCGGCGATCGAGACGCTCGCCATCCCGACCGCGGCCCTGGCGATCGGTCCGGGCTTCTCGAGCGCTCGCTCGAGCAGCAGCTGGCCCGCCGCCGAGAGCAGCAGCATCGGCGCCACCAGGTTGGATCCGCAGCGCTCGTGCTCCTTGGTCGCGGAGGCGGGATCGTCGGAGCCCGCCTCGTAGGCGCCGATCGCCTTGTGCTCAACCCCGTGGTACGCGGCGAGGTTGCGGTCGCCGAGGGCGACCAGCGCCGGCGCCAGCCCGAGCACCGCCTGGGCGAGCTCGCGGATCGCGGTGCTCTCGCGCCGCCGGAGCGAGCGGCTGGCGGTCGAGGCGACGAACATCGCCGCCAGCACCCGGACGTCCTCGAATGGAAGCCGCGCCGACCTCAGCCGCAGTCGGACGAACGGGATCAGAACGAACGCCTCGGCCAGCTTCAACGGGCCGCGCAGGAGCGGCACCCGGGCCGGCCAGGTCGGGCGCCAGCGCCGGCTTCCGCCCGGAGGCGACCTGGATCTCGCCCTGCTGGTCCCGGGCGGCCGCCGCCCAGGATGTGGGGCCGTGGATCAGCAGCCCGTTGCGCAGGGCCATCCCCCCGAGCCGGAGGACGTAGCGGTCCTCCTCTGTCGCCGCGCCGCCGTTCTGGCTGCCGTTCTCGCTCATGCCAGCACTCTCCGGGGAAGCTCGTAGAAGAAGCTCGCCGCCAGCTCGATGTCGGAGGCGGGAACACGCTCGTCGGCGCCGTGGATCAGCGGCGCCGCCTCGATCAGGCCGATCTCGCGGTGGGGGCAGAAGCCGTAGACGACGGCGTCGGGGAAGGCCGTCCGGAAGGGGTTGCTGTCGCTGAAGCCCGGCATCACGGTGGGCGCCAGCTCCGCGCCGGGGTCGGCCTCGGCGAGCCAGGCGCCGATCGCGTCCGCCAGCGGCGAGGCCATCGGCGAGCGGTTACCGACCACCGCCTCGCCGAACTCGATCGTGTAGTCGTCCTCCCCGATCAGGGCGAGGAGCTGCCGGCGGGCCTCGTCCTCGTCGTACCCGGGAGGCACCCGGCAGTCGATCAGCGCCTCGGCCTCGGAGGGGATCACGTTCGCCTTCTTCCCCGCCTCCGCCTTGGTCGGGGTGAGGGTGACGCCGAGCATCGGCTCGACCAGGTAGTCGCTGAGCAACGGCGCTTCGGCCCGCAGGCGCTCGAGACCCGCCCACATTCCCTCCTCACCGCTGAAGTGCTCGCCGAAGAGCGCATGGAGCAGGGCCTCTCCCTCCGGCGTCGGCTCGGGCGGCGGCTGCTCCGAGAGCGCGGCTATGCAGCGCGCAAGCTTGAGGAGGGCGTTGTCGCCGATCCGCGGCAGCGACGCGTGGCCGGCCTCGCCCTGGGTCCGGAGCCGGATCCGGAAGATCCCCTTCTCGCCGACGCTGAGCGTGTAGAGGCGCCGGCCTCCGAATTCGATCAACTCGCCGCCGCCCTCGTTGACGACGAAGTCGCTTCTCACCTTGTCGGGATGCTGCTCGCAGAGCCACCGGGCGCCGAGCCCGCCACCCGCCTCCTCGTCGGCGGTGAGGACGAGGAGGAGCTCGCCGGCCGGCCGCCAGCCGCTCTTCGCGAGGGCGAGGCAGGCGGCGAGCTCGGCCGCCACCTGTCCCTTCATGTCGAGGGCGCCCCGGCCCCAGATCCAGCCGTCGACCAGCTCACCGCCCCAGGGGTCGCGACTCCAGGTCTCGCGGTCGGCCCGGACCGTGTCGACGTGGCCGAGCAGGGTCAGGGTCGGGCCGTCCCCGCCGGGGAGCCTCGCCACCAGGTTGGTCCGCTCGGGCTCGGCGGCGAGGAGCTCGGACTCGAAGCCGCGCCTCGGTGAGCATCGCCGCCAGCTCCTCCTGGAGCGCACGCTCATTCCCGGGCGGGTTGACCGTGTCGGCGCGGATCAGCCTCTGCAAAATGCCCACCGCCTCGGCGCCAAGGCCGGTCGGGACAGCCGTAGCTGCGGTCCCCTCCGTCATGGGGGCAGCTTAGAGGGCACGGATTTGCCGCTAGCCGAAGATCGCCTGGGCGGCCATCGCCAGGCCGCTGACCACCAGGATCGCCGCGATCGCCCGGATCAGCTGGTGCTCGTCAAGGCGGCCGGTGAAGCGGGAGCCGAGGTAGGCGGCCGGCATCGCCGCCGCGCCGCCGACCGCAAGTATTTCCCAGTCGACCCCGCTCGGCAGGTGCCCGAGAAGCCCACCGATCCCGACCACGACACCGACTGCCGCGTTCGTGCCGACCGCCCCGTAGGGACCGACGCCCGCCCATTTGACCATTGCCGGCAGTCGCAGCGAGCCGAGGATCAGGCCGACAAGGCCACCGAGGAGCCCGACCCCGAATCCGACCAGGGCGGCGTTGAGGAAGAACTCCATCCGGGTCGGCGACCCGTCGCCGCCCTCGGGCCGCTTGTAACGGGCGACCTCGACCGCCCCGTAGAGAACGACCAGCGAGATCGCCCCGAGCAGGACGCGCTCGGGGAGGACGCCGGCGATCAGGCCGCCGGCGATCGCGCCCACCAGCGAGGTCGGAGCCATCCAGGCGAACAGTCGCCAGTTGACCCGGCCGCCGCGCCAGTGCGCGTAGGCGGAGGTGAGTGCCGCCAGCCCGGAGATCGCGACGTTGGCGCCGGCGGCCGCGGCCGGTGAGCTGCCGACCAGGACGATCAGCGGCAGGCGCAGATTCCCCAGCACCAGGCCGACCAGGCCGCCGAAGAAGGAGACGGCAAAGGACCAGACGGCGACGGCGATCAGCTCGAGCGGGTCCAAGGCCGCGGGACGCTACCTGGGGGAGCTAAGCACGGGTACGCTCGGATGGCGATGGCGAAGACCAACGTCGAGCTCTCCTACGAGACCCTCGGCGCCTACCTGCGTGGCGACGAGGAGACCTTGCGGGCGCTGATGCACCCGGAGGCAGAGATCTACGGGCATCCTGAGATCGTCAATGCGGGCACCTATCACGGCTTCGACGGCTTCCAGCGCTGGATCCGGGAGTGGGAGGAGGCCAGGCGCTTCCACGTCTACCCCACCGTCGAGCTCGCTCTCGAAGCCGCGGGGGAGCTGGCGGAGCAGTGAGCGAGCGGCTGTTCGAGACCGGCGGGGAGACCAAGCGCACCGGGGTGCCGCCCGAGGAGGCGCCGCTCGCCACCCGGATGCGGCCGCGCGACCTCGACGAGTTCGCGGGACAGAGCCAGCTCCTGGCGGAGGGCTCGGCGCTGCGGGTCGCGATCGAGTCGGGAGAGCCGCACTCGGCGATCTTCTACGGGCCACCGGGCACCGGGAAGACGACCCTGGCGCGGATCATC
Source organism: uncultured Solirubrobacterales bacterium (assembly GCA_963818205.1). Lineage (GTDB taxonomy): Bacteria > Actinomycetota > Thermoleophilia > Solirubrobacterales > 70-9 > CAVVYV01. Next base: position 26,993 of record CAWFRG010000003.1, on the reverse strand, counting down.
GCCGCCCGGGTCGAGGGGGCCTTCGAGGAGCTCTCGGCCGTGAACGCCGGCCGCGCCGAGGTCCGCGAGGTGATCGCTCGCGCCGAGGAGCGGCGGGCCTCGGGCCGGCCGACGATCTTCTTCCTCGACGAGATCCACCGCTTCAACAAGGCCCAGCAGGACGCGCTCCTGCCCGCGGTGGAGGAGGGGCTGGTGACCCTGATCGGCGCCACCACCGAGAACCCCTACTTCGAGGTCAACTCGGCGCTGCTCTCCCGCACTCAGATCTACGAGTTCCGGCCGCTCACCGAGGCGGAGATCGAGCAGCTCCTCCGCCGGGCGCTGGAGGACGAGCGCGGGCTCCCCGACGCACCGGCGGTTCCCGACGAGGCGATGGAGATGCTCGCGGCCCGCGCCGGTGGCGACGCCCGAGTCGCCCTGGCGGCACTCGAGCGCGCGGCGGAGACGACCGCGGGCGGCCGGAGACGCCGAGGTCTCGATCGCCGCGGTCGAGGATGCGCTCCAGCGCAAGGCGCTCCTCTACGACCGCGCGGGCGACAAGCACTACGACTACATCTCGGCCTGGATCAAGGCCACTCGCGGCTCCGACGTCGATGCCTCGATCTACTACCTGGCGGTGATGCTGGAGGGCGGCGAGGACCCGCGCTTCATCGCCCGGCGGATGGTGATCTTCGCCTCCGAGGACGTCGGCAACGCCGACCCTCAGGCGCTGATCGTCGCCAACGCCGCCGCCCAGGCGGTCGACCGGGTGGGGCTACCGGAGTGCGCGCTCAACCTCGCCCAGGCGGCCGCCTACCTGGCGCTGGCGCCGAAGTCGAACGCTTCGACCAGGGCGATCTCGCGGGCCGGCGCCCACGTCCGGGAGCACGGCGCCGCCGAGCCGCCGCCCCACCTGCAGGATTCCCACTACCCGGGCGCCGCCAAGCTCGGCCGCGGCGAGGGTTACCGCTACCCCCACGACGAGCCCGACGCGGTCACCGACCAGCCGCTGGCGCCCGAGAGCGTCCGGGGCGAGCGCTTCTACGAGCCCACGGACCGCGGCTTCGAGGCCGAGCTCCGCGAGCGGCTCCAGCGGCTACGGGAGCTGCTCGGCTACGGCCGGCCATAGCCCGGCAATGGTGGTAGGTTGGCTGCCCTTCAGGCATCCCACCGAAAGGGAAGAGATGATCGGAGCACTGATTCTCGGGTTAGTAGCGGGCTTCATCGGCCGCGCGCTGGTCCCCAACGACATCTTCAGTGGGATGAAGGGCCCACAGTCGTGGCTCGTCTCGATCCTTCTTGGCCTGGTCGGCGCGTTCGCCGGCTACTGGATCTTCACGCGCGGATTGGGGATCGGCGACGATGACGCCTTCGACCTCGGGGGCCTACTCAGCGCGGTCATCGGCGTGATCATCGTGCTGATCCTCGCCGGGTTCATCGCGCGCAGGATGGCGCCGAAGGCCGGACCTGACGTAACCGCGAGCGGGCCCGGCCGCTAACCGGCTGAAATAGCCTCGACCAGGTTGCCCGCCTGGTTCGCGCTTGCCCGCGTCGCCACGTCGGCCTGGCTGACGATTCCGACCAGCCTGCGGTCGGCGTCGAGAACCGGCACGCGACGGACCTGGTTCTGCGCCATGGTCCGCATCACGTCCTCGGCCGGGTCCTCGGCGGTGACCGTCACCGGCACGCCCTCGGCGAGGTCCGCGGCTGTGACCTGGGTCGGGTCCCTGCCCTCGGCGACCACCTTCACGGCGATGTCGCGGTCGGTCAGCATTCCCTTCAGCTTGTCGTCGTCGCCGCAGATCGGCATCGCGCCGACGTTCAGCTTGGCCAGCTTCTTCGCCGCAGCCGCGACGGTCTCGCTCGCCTCGACGCACTCGCAGCCCTCGCTCATCAGATCACGCGCGGTCTCAGCCATCTCTCCTCCGTTTCGCTCGTTCTTGGCGCCTCGTCCTGAGCGATGATCGCATCCGCAGTCCGCTACCTGCCGAGCACTCGTCGACCGCCTTCTCTCGGGCTGCTCGCCCGTGATCGGCAGGTTCTCGCCCTTCCCGACCCACGAGTCCGCCTGGGCGCTGAGTCCCTTCCCCTTCATGCCGGAGAGGATCTTCGACAACCCTCCGTTCGCGAGCATGGTGATTATCACCGGCATCAGGGCCGTGAGCAGCTTGCTCTTGTCGTCCCCTCCTCCTCCCAAGGCCTTGCCAAGCGCTCCGCTGAGAATGTCCTCGATCGCCGCCATCGTCTCCCTTTCGTTCGCGAGGGGGCGAACAGTAACCGTTGCCCGAGCCGACGTTGACCTGGGATTAAGCGGGTAGAGCGCTTCGGATCTCCGCAACCCTGGCGAGAAGTCCGTGTTCTACGGGTCGTCTGACGCTCCGGTAGCGAAGGTTCGCCGGAGCCGACGCGTTAAGAGCCGGGGAGTGGACACGGAGGTCGGGTGCCATGGGGATTGGCACCCGGCCTTCACTTTTTAGAGGGTCGTAGAATCGCCGGGCGAGCGAACCCGACGAGAGGAAGCAGCCATGGAGGCGAGAAGCTCCGGCAGGACGACCACAGGCGGCAGCGGGGAGAGCGGCGACGGCTCCGCACCGAAGTCCTCGAGCTCGAAGCGATCCAAGGCCTCCAAGAAGCGCTCGGCGGGAAAGAAGGTGCTCGAATCCTTCAATCCGACCACCGGCGAGCTGCTCGGGACCGTCGAGACCCTCACCCCGTCGAAGGTTCAGGCGGTCGTCGACGATGTCGCCGAGGTCCAGCCGTTCTGGGCGCAGCTCTCGCTCGAGGACCGCGCCCGTTACATGCGCCGCGCTGAGGACGTGCTGCTCGCCGAGATCGACGAGCTCGCCGAGCTGCTCACCCGCGAGCAGGGCAAGCCGCGGGTCGAGTCCTACTCGATGGAGCTGCTGCCCACGGTCGACGCGCTCAAGTGGATCGCCGACCAGGGCCCCGAGATCCTCGCCGACGAGAAGGTCCCATTCCCGCAGGCGTTCCTGAAGACCAAGCGCGCCAAGTTCGCCTATGAGCCGATCGGCGTGGTCGGCGTGATCGCCCCTTGGAACTACCCCTGGTCGATCCCGTTCGGCGAGGTCGCGATCGCGCTGATGGCGGGGAACGGCGTCGTCCTCAAGCCGGCCAGCCTGACGCCGCTGATCGGCGAGCGGATCCGGATGATCTTCGAGAAGGCCGGCTTCCCCGAGGGGCTGGTGCGGACGATCCACGGCGGCGGCCGGATCGGCGACGCTCTGGTGAAGTCATCGGCGGGGAAGATCTTCTTTACCGGCTCGGTCGAGATTGGCTACAAGGTCGGAGTCGAGTGCGCGAAGCGGATGAAGGGCTCGGTGCTCGAGCTCGGCGGCAAGGACCCGCAGATCGTCTGCGCCGACGCCGACCTCGCCAACGCTGTCTCCGGCGCCGTCTGGGGAGGCTTCGCGAACGCCGGCCAGACCTGCTCCGGAATCGAGCGGGTCTACGTCCACCGCGACGTCTCCGACGCCTTCCTCGACGGCGTGATCCGGGAAACGGAGCGGCTGACGGTCGGCGACCCACTCGAGTGGACGACCGAGACCGGCCCGATGGTCTCCGCCGAGCAGGCCGACCTGGTCACCGAGTTGGTCGACGACGCGCTGGCCAACGGGGCGAAGCGCCTCACCGGCGGACCGGTGAAGGTGAAGGGGATGAAGGGACGCTTCATCGCCCCCACCGTGCTCACCGGCGTCACCCACGAGATGCGGATCATGCAGGAGGAGATCTTCGGCCCGGTGCTGCCGGTGATGACCGTCGACTCCGAGGAGGAGGCGATCCGTCTGGCCAACGACTCCAAGTTCGGGCTCGGCGCCTCGGTCTGGACCAAGGACCGCGGCAAGGGCGAGCGGATGGCGAGACAGATCCAGTCAGGAATGGTCTGGGTCAACGACCACTCCTTCTCCCACGGCGCCTGCCAGTGCTCCTGGGGCGGGGTGAAGGACTCGGGCCTCGGCCGCTCGCACTCGAAGTTCGGCTTCTACGAGTGCGTCAACGTCAAGCTGATCAGCTGGGAGCCGGGGTGGACCCGCGACAGCTGGTGGCAGCCCTACGACCAGGACGTCGGCGACGCCTTCCGGGCCTCGGCGCAGCTGCTGTACAGCCGCAACGGCAATCGGATGAAGGCGCTCCGCGAGCACGGCGGTGCCCTCCTTCGAGTCGGTCGCCGGGCGCTGCAGAAGGGCAAGTAGCGTCCCACAGGCCCCGGCGGTGGCGCCAGAAAAGTCGCGCCGAGCGCCCGCCGCTTCCCGAGCAGTCCCCAGTACCGCGTAGGGCGCCTGTTATCTTTCCGCGCCGTTAATCGACCTGCTTAACCGCTGGCACGTCCGTCGCGCCGGCGGCCGGGGGACCCAATCCCGGGGCGAATTGCCATATCGGCATAACGCGACTCTCTTCCGCGTGAGCCCGACAGCTAACCCCGGAAGCGCCTACAAGAGAGAGGTCAACCGATGGAACGGAAAGGCCCGTGGGTCTCCAGCTGCCGGCGACTCCTGACCGCCAGTCATCTGCGCAAACTGACGCTTGCGGCGACTGGATTGCTGCTCGCGATCGCGGCCGTGCTCCTCGCCCAGCACCTGGTCGGCGGCCGGGCGAATGCCGCGACGGCGAGGGCGGCCAAGTCGGTGACGATCGCCACCAAGACCTTCCAGATGTCGCAGGCCGACCAGAAGGAGCGGCTCGTCGTTGGCTGTCCCGGCCGGAGCTCCCCACTCGGCGGCGGTATGACGACCAACCCGCCTCCCGGCCCGGACGGGGAGGGCGTCTACCCGCATTCGTATGAGCGCCTGGGCGTCCAGCAGGGCTGGCACGTGAGCGCGGTGCTCTTCGACCCGAACCCGCGCACGACGCAGCCTCGCGACGTCACCCTGCAGGCGGTCTGCGGGCCGAAGCTCGGGCACGTGACGCCGCCGCACAAGACCAAATACGTGAAGCCCGGGCAGACGAAGAAGGTCGTGGCGACCTGCCCCGGGCGCAGGCACCTGTTCGCAGGCGGCTTCCAGCGCACCGACTTCATCACCAGGGGCGGCAACTACGTGATCGAGTCACAGGCGGTGTCCGGCAAGTCATGGCGGGTGGTCGGCCATGCCTTCGGCGCCTTCGGCGGCAAGCTCACCGCGATCGCCTACTGCGTGAGGAGCAAGAGGCCGCTGCTGACCGAGGTCACGGCCGCGACCACGCTCGGGACCGGGCAGCTGGGCACGGCAACGACGCCGCCCTGCCCTCTGGGGAGGCGGATGACCTCCGGTGGCTTCAGCGGTAACGGATCGGAGTCGGTCTTGTTCACCAACGGCATGGTCAACCCCGATGGGACCTGGTCCGCGTCGGGCTACGGCACCGGAGGGGCGACCAGCTTCACTGCCCACGGCTACTGCCTGAAGCTGTAGGTCAGGCCGGTCGACTCGGGCCTACCCGGTTCGCCCGCCTCGGCGAGCGAAGAAGCGGACGTGCATGTGGTCGTCGTGGAAGACCAGCTTCTGGACGACCTTGCGGGGGCCGGTGAGCTTGGTGTGGGGGCCGACGAAAACGTACCCGGCGCCGGCGGCGACGAGGCGATCGACCAGGTCCTGCGCCAGCGGCTGGTCGATCTGGGTGACCTTCGAGGGGATGAGCTCCTTCAGGTCGCGCCGGGGATAGAGGATGTCCACGTCCAGCCCGTTCTGGTGGGAGGCGTGGCCGAGCCCGCCGAAGCGCTTGCCGAAGTCGCCGCCGTGCGGCCGGCTGAGATCGGCGATCCCGACCCGCGTCACCCCGGGGTGGGCCGCCCGGTACTCGGCGATCACCGCGAGCACGATCGCGATCGTCCGCCCCGCGGCCCAGCGGCGCCACGGCCGGTTCGGCGCTTGCTTCAGGGGAAAGTCCCAGGTGAAGAAGTCGGCTCCCTCGGGCGGCAGCTGGACGCCGCGTACCAGCGCCCCCCGCTGCGGCGTTCCCAGCGAGACCGAGCCGGCATCCAGGAGCCCCTGCTCGACCTGCTCGAAGCCGGTGGAGCTCGCGGTGGGCGATGGCGAGGGGGCGGGCGATTCCGCGGGGATCGGCGACTGCGCGAGCGCCGTTCGGTTGCCCTCCTCGGAGACGACCAAGACGAGCGCGGCCAGCCAGGGAAGCGCGGCGATGAGAATGAAGAGGGTGCGGACGATGACCCAAGGAACACCGCTCCGGCCCGCTAGATTCGCCCCGATGCCACCTGGGGCCGAGCAGACGGCTGCGGTCGAGCCGGGCCGCGATCCGGCGCCCGGGCGGGCGGCGGAGGGCCTCGCGATCGAGCTCGAGGGGCTGCGCCGCGACTTCGGCGAGCGCACCGGCGCTGGCGGAGGTCGAGCCTCCGGCTCGAGCGCGGGCAGAGCCTCGCCGTGCTCGGTCCAAACGGATCGGGCAAGACCACCCTGCTGCGGGTGCTGGCGGGCCTTCTTCGGCCCACCGCCGGGACGGCGATCGTGCTCGGCTGCTCGCTGCCGCGGGAGACCTGGCGGCTGCGCGGCCGGGTCGGCTACCTCGGACATCAGCCCCTCCTCTACCGAGACCTCAGCGGCCGCGAGAACCTCCGCCTCGCCGCGGCCCTCAACGGCCTCGAGGAAGGGGCCGCCACCGGCCGGATCGACGAGCTGCTCGCCGCGGTCGGGATGGAGCGCCGCGCCGACGAGCGGACCGCGGAGCTCTCGGCGGGGATGAGGCAGCGCCTCGACATCTGCCGCGCGGTCCTCCACGAGCCCGAGCTGCTCCTCCTCGACGAGCCCGAGGCTCACCTCGACGCCGAGCGCGCGCGCGCTCGCCGAGCGGCTGATCGGGCCGGGCGCCGGCGCCGAACCCGGGTGGTCGTCAGCCCACGACCGCGAGCGCGCCCTCGCCGGCGCCGACCTGGTGCTGGAGCTGCGATGAGCGCCTTCCGGGCCCTGCTGGCGAAGGACCTCCGAGTCGAGCTCCGCACCCTGCGCTCGCTGCCGGCGATGGTCCTCTTCGCCGTCACCACCTTCATCATCTTCCGCTTCGGCCTCGACCGCACCGAGCTCGAGGGCGACCTCGGCGCCGGGGTTCTGGTGGCGACCCTGCTGTTCGCGGCGATCCTGGCGATCAACCGCCTGTTCGTCGCCGAGCGCGACGAGGGCGGCTTCGAGCTGATCCGGCTCGCCCCGATTGACCGGAACGTCCTCTTCGCCGCCAAGGCCACGGCCCTTGTCATCTACCTGGTCGCCCTCGAGCTGATCGCGGTCCCGATCTTCGCCCTCTTCTTCCTCGACACGGCGGAGGGCCTGCCCCCGCTCGCCGCGGTGCTCCTCCTCGCCGACATCGGGCTCGCCGCCACCGGCACCCTGATCTCGACGATCGCGACGATGTCGAGCGCCCGCGACCTGCTCGCCCCCCTGATCCTGCTGCCGCTGCTGGTGCCGCTGGTGATCGCCACCTCCGGCGCCGCCCAGCACCTGCTCGACGCCGGCGGTCCCGATTTCGACAAGCTTCGGCACCTGGATGGCGGTGCTCGGCCTCTACGATTCGGTGTTCGTCCTCGTCGGCTATGCGACCTTCGACTACCTGCTCGAGGACTAGACGGGACGAGGTGTAGACGGGATGCGGTCGATCAGTCTCCGCACAATCGCGATCGCCACGGTGGCGGTGCTCGCCGCCGGCTTCGCCCTGGCCTTCTTCTATGCGCCCGAGGACGCCGACCAGGGGTTCATCCAGAAGATCTTCTACCTGCATGTGCCGCTGGCGATCTGCGCGCTGCTCGGATTCGTCGTCGCCGCGATCCACGCGATCAGGCACCTGCGCACCGGCGATCCGATCCACGACGCCCGCTCCTACGTCTCGATTCACCTCTCGGTGATCTTCGGCGTCGGCGTCCTCCTCACCGGGGCGATCTGGGCGCGCGGCTCCTGGGGCGTCTGGTGGGAGTGGCGCGAGCCGACCCTGGTCAGCTTCCTGATCGTCTTCCTCCTCTACGCCACCTACTACCCGCTCCGCTACGCGATCGAGGACCGCGACCGCCAGGCCCGCTACGCCTCGGTCTTCGCGATCACCGCCGGCGCCTTCGTCCCGCTCAACTTCCTCGCGGTGCGGCTGGCGGAGCCGCTGATCCACCCGCGCACCTTCTCCTCCGCGGGTGGCCTCCCCGCGGACATGATGCTCGCGTTCCTCGTCTGCCTCGCGGGGATGGCGCTGCTCTGGGTCACCCTGGTCCGCTTCGAGCTCGGCGCCAAGGCGGCCTCCGGCGGACCTCGGCAGGATTCGCCGCGCCCTCCAAGGCGACGGGGCGCCCCCGGCGCCCGCCCCCTCGATCGCCCCGGTCGGCGTCTCGGCGACCAGCGCGATGAGCGCCGGGCCCGGCGACCGACGCCGAGGGGAGGCGAGCTGATGCCGCCGCTCCTGCTCGCGATCGAGGACGCCGAGGGGTACGTCGGCGGCGCCTATCTCGTCTTCCTGCTGCTGCTCCTGGTCTACGTGGCGATCATGGCGGCGAAGCTGCAGCGGATCCAGCGTGACCTCAGCGAGCTCGCCGAGCTCGCGGAGCAGCCCCGGCGTTCGGAGGAGGTCGGCCGGCGATGAGCGCAATCTTCGCCCTCGGCGTCAGCGCACCGAACCGCGCCCCTGGCGCTGCGCGAGCAGCTCGCCCTGACCGAGGGCCGCGCCGCCGGGGTGCTCAACGCGCTCACCTCCGAGGAGACGGTGAGCGAGGCCGCGGCGCTTTCGACCTGCAACCGCACCGAGCTCTACCTGGTGGTCGGCGATCCGGTCGAGGCCGAGGCGGCGGCGCTCGGGGTGCTCGCCCGCGAGGCCGGGATCCGCCCGACCGAGCTGCTCGGGCCGCTCTACTCGCTGCGCGGCTCCGAAGCGGCCGCCCACCTCTATCGGGTCACCGCTGGGCTCGACTCGATGATCCTCGGCGAGGCCGAGATCCAGGGCCAGGTGAAGCGCGCCTACGAGCTCGCCCTGGTCGAGGGCGCCACCGGGCCGATCCTCAACCGCCTCTTCCGCGGCGCCCTCGCCGCAGGCAAGCGGGCCCGGACCGAGACCGCGGTCGGCGAGAAGGGCGTCTCGATCCCCTCGGTGGCGGTCGAGCTCGCCCAGCGAAACCTCGGCGATCTCTCCAGCCGCCGAGTGCTGCTGGTCGGCGCCGGCGAGACCTCCGAGCTGACCGCACGGGCGCTGGCCGCACGGGGCGCCCACGCGATCTTCATCGCCAACCGCCGGCACAACCGGGCGATCGGGCTGGCGGAGCGCTTCGGCGGCCGCGCGGTGCGGATCGACGAGCTCCCCGCCCAGCTCGCCGACGCCGACATCGTCGTCTCCACCACCAACTCCCCCCATCACCTCGTCGAACGGACCGAGCTCGAGCTGGTGATGAAGCAGCGGAAGTGGCGGCCGCTGCTGCTGATCGACCTGGCGGTGCCCCGCGACATCGATCCCGCCTGCCGCGAGCTCGACGGGGTCAGCCTCTACGACGTCGACGAGGTGCAGGCGATCGTCGAGCGAAATGCCTCCGGCCGGGAGGCGGAGGCGCGCCGCGCCGCCGGAATCCTCGACTCGGAGCTGGTTCGGTTCGAGCGCTGGCTCGCCTCCCAGGAGGTGATGCCGACGGTGGCGGCGCTGCGCGAGCGCGCCGACGAGATCGTCTCCCGGGTGCTGGCCGAGAACGATTCCCGCTGGGAGAGCCTCTCCGCGGCCGACCGCGAGCGGGTCGAGCTGCTCGCGCGGGCAATTGCCAGCCGCCTGCTGCACGAGCCGACGCTGCGGATCAAGGACGCCGCCGACCGCGACGACGTCTACCTCCAGGTGAGCGCCCTGCGCGAGCTCTTCGGGCTCGACGCCGCCACCGAGCCCGACGCGGGCGAGGGCGCCGACGTCACCTCCCTGGAGGAGCGGCGCCGGCGCAGCGACAGCCGCTAGCGACTCCGTGAACCGCCCGGCGATCAGGCTCGGGACCCGAGGCAGCGCCCTGGCGCTCGCCCAGGCCGAGGCGATAGCCAAGGCCCTCGACGACGTCGGGCTGGCGGTTGCCCCGGTGATCCCGATCAAGACTTCCCCCAATCAAGATAAAACGGGTCGCTCCTCCGACACCAAACGGGTCGCTCCCAAGGGGAGCGCCCTCGAACCATCGGAGCGCCCTCGCATCACGACAAGGCCCGCTTCGTCCGCGAGATCGAGCGGGCGCTCCTGGACCGAGAGGTCGATCTCGGGGTGCACTCGGCCAAGGACCTTCCGAGCGAGCTGCCCGAGGGGCTCGAGATCGCCGGGGTTCCGGCGGCGGAGACGGCGGCCGACGCCTATGTCGGCGGTGCCGGCTCGCTGGATGAGCTGCCCGATAGCGCTCGAATCGGCACCTCGAGCCTCCGGCGTCGCGCCCAGCTCCTTGCCCTCCGTCCCGACCTCCAGGTGGTTGAGCTGCATGGCAACGTCGACACCCGCCTGCGCGCGCCTCGAGGCCGGCGACTTCGACGGCCTGGTGCTGGCCGCGGCCGGCCTCCGGCGGCTCGGCGGCGAGGCCGAGATCGCTTTCGAGTTCGATCCGGATCAGCTCACCCCCGCCCCCGGACAGGGCGCGCTGGTGCTCGAGGCGAGGGCGGACGACGACCGATCACGAGCACGGCCGCGAAGACGCTCACCGACCGCGACGCCCTCGCCAGGCTCACGGCCGAGCGGCGCTGGTTGTCGCATCCCTGGAGGCGAGCTGCAACACGCCCCTGGCGGCGTTCGCCACGATCGAGACGGGCGGATGCGGCTTCGCGGCTTCTGCGGCCTCCCCGACGGCAGCGAGTGGCTTCGCGACGAGATCGAGGACGACGCCAGCGACCCCGAGGGCATCGGCCGCGCCCTCGCCGAGAGGATGCAGCGCCTCCGGCGCCGAGCGAGATCCTCCGGCGGCGCCGAGGAGGTCGGCCGCGTGAACAGCCAGCCGGGGATCGTCTACCTGGTCGGAGCCGGTCCCGGCGACCCGGGGCTGATCACCGCTCGGGCGCTCGAGCTGATCGTCGCCGCCGACGTGATCGTCCACGACCGGCTGATCCCCCGCGGAGGCGCTCGCCGCAGCCAGGCCCGAGGCCGAGCTCGTCTACGTCGGCAAGGAGCCGGGTGCCGCCGGCGTTTCCCAGGACGAGATCGAGGAGCTGCTGATCGAGCGCGCCCGCGCGGGCAGGATCGTCGTCCGGCTGAAGGGCGGCGACCCGTTCGTCTTCGGCCGCGGCGGCGAGGAGGCCGAGGCGCTGGCGGCGGCCGGGATCCCGTTCGAGGTCGTCCCGGGCGTCACCGCCGGGGTGGCGGCGCCCGCCTACGCCGGCATCCCGGTCACCCACCGCGACGACGCCTCGGCGGTCGCCTTCGTCACCGGGCACGAGGACCCCGAGAAGGGCGAGGACTCGCTCGACTACGAGGCGCTGGCGCGCTTCCCGGGCACGCTCGTCTTCTACATGGGGGTGAAGGCGCTGCCGCGGATCGCCGAGCGGCTGATCGCCGCCGGCCGCGGAGCCGGCGAGCCCGCCGCGGTGATCGCTCGGGGCACCCTCCCCGACCAGCGCACGGTCGTCTCCGACCTGAACGGGATCGCCGCCGCCGCCTCCGAAGCCGGGATCAAGCCGCCGGCCGTGACCGTGGTCGGCCCGGCGGTCGCCCGGCGCGAGCGGATCGCCTGGCTCGAGGGCCGGCCGCTGCACGGCAAGCGGGTCGTCGTCACCCGGGCCCGCGCGCAGGCGAGCGAGCTCTCCCGCCGCCTCGACGCCCTCGGTGCCGAGCCGATCGAGCTGCCGGCGATCCGGATCGAGCCCCGAATCGACTCGAAGGAGGTGCGGCGGGCGGTCGAGGGACTCCACTCCTACGCGCTCGTCTGCCTGACCAGCGCCAACGGCGTCCGGCTGCTGTTCGAGGCGATGGCCGAGCAGGGGCGCGACGCCCGCGCCCTCGCCAACGCAACGGTCGCCGCGATCGGCCCGGGCACCGCGGCGGCGCTCGCCGAGCACGGGGTGCTCGCCGACATCCTCCCCGAGCGCTTCGTCGCCGAGGCGCTGGTCGAGGCGCTCGCCGAGCTCGACCTGAAGGGGAAGCCGGTGCTGGTCGCCCGCGCGGTCGAGGCCCGTGAAGTCCTCCCCGACGCGCTCCGCAAGTTCGGCGCCGAGGTCGACGTGGTGGCGCTCTACGAGACGGTCGCCGAGCGACCCGACCCCGACGCGATCGAGCGCGCGAGCGAGGCCGACTACCTCACCTTCACCTCCTCCTCCACTGTGCGCAACTTCGTCGAGGCGTTGCCAGACGACCTGGCGGCCAACGCCCGGGTCGTCTCGATCGGCCCAGTCACCTCCGAGGCCGCCCGCGAGGCCGGCCTCACCGTCGACGTCGAGGCCGCCCGCCACGACATCGACGGCCTGGTCGAGGCGCTGCTGGCGGACGCCGGCCCGTGATTGGATTCGGCCGTGGCTGAGGGGCGGCCGATCACCTTTCTCTCCGACTACGGCTACGAGGACGAGTTCGCCGGCGTCTGCCGCTCGGTGATCTCGCAGATCGCTCCCGAGGCACCGCTGATCGACCTCACCCACGGGATCGCGCGCCAGGACGTGCGCCAGGGAGCGATCTCCCTCGCCAATGCCCTGCCCTTCTGCCCGCCCGGCGTCCACCTGGCGGTGGTGGACCCGGGAGTGGGCTCGGCCCGCCGCGCCGTGGCGGTGGCGACGACCGAGGGCCGCTTCCTGGTCGGTCCCGACAACGGGCTGCTCTCCCGCGGCCTCGACCGCCTCGGCGGTGCGATCGAGGCGGTCGAGCTCTCGCGCTCTCCATTCCGCCTGGAGCCGGTCTCGGCAACCTTCCACGGACGCGACCTGTTCGCCCCGGTGGCGGCCCATCTGGCGCTCGGGGCCCGTCTCGGGGAAGCGGGCGAGCCAGTGGAGACTTCATCGCTGTCGGCGCTCGAGCTTCCATCTCCCGAGATCGGCGCCGAGAAGGTCGTCGCCCACAGCATCCACCAGGACGCCTTCGGCAACGCGACCCTCAACCTCGACGCCTCGATGCTCGCCGATGGGCCGCTGCGCCCCGGCGAGCGGCTCGAGGTCCGGGCACCCGACGGGCGCTTCGAGGCGATCTGGTCCCGGACCTTCGCCGACGTCGGGCCCGGGCGACGTCCTGCTGTTCGAGGACTCCTCGGGAGCGCTGGCGTTGGCGGTCAGCGGGGGCAGCGCCGCCGGGCTGCTGAACCTCGCCACCGACAGCGAGGTCACCCTCCGCCCGCTGTGATCTTCGGTCGGCCGCACCGCCACTACGCGCTCACCGACTCGACCAACGCGCGCGCCAAGGAGCTGGCCGTGGCCGGGGCGCCGGGCGGCCTCGTGGTCACCGCCGATGAGCAGAGCGCCGGCCGCGGCCGCCACGAGCGCAGCTGGTTCGGGCACCCCGGCGCCAGCCTCCTCTACTCGGCCCTGCTTCGCCCCTACGACGGCGACCCCCTTCTCCCCCTGGCGGTTCCGCTGGCGATCTGCGAGGCCGCCGAGGCGCGTCGCGGCGGTCCGCTGCCGGGTGAAGTGGCCGAACGACGTCTGGATCGACGAGCGGAAGGTCGCCGGGGTGCTGATCGAGGCCCGCCCGGACCAGGGCTGGGCGGTGATCGGGGTGGGCCTGAACGTGGCGGTGCCTGAGGAGGGGTTCCCACCGGAGCTCCGAGGCCAGGCCACCTCGCTTGCCCCGACCGAGGCCGAGGGCGGCGTCCCGCCTGGCGGCGCGCCGGCCGTGAACGACGTCCTCGCGGGAGCTGAACCTCGCCCTCGGGCGCTGGGTGGAGGCCTCGCGGCGAGGAGGTGCTCGGCCCCTACCGCGCCCGCGACGCGCTAGTCGGCCGCCGGGTCTCCTGGGTCGGAGGAACCGGGGTCGCCGCCGGGGTCGACGGCCTCGGCCACCTCATCGTCGACGCTCGGCGGGGCCGCCCCCGTTGTCCTCGGCGCCGGCGAGGTCCACCTTGCCGTCGGCTGAGGCGGCCGCGCCGTTTGACTTCTTGGCGCGCCTGCCGTCCTGCGAGGGCTTGCGCTTGCGGCGGCGCCGGCGAGATCCGGACTTGGGGAAGTTCCTGAGCAGCTCGCGGGCGACGCCGGAGGGCTTGCGGGCGGCGCGCATCCGAGCTCCGCGCAGTACCTCCTCGCCCTCGGGGGTGTGGGCGACGGCGGCTGCGAGCAGCGCCGCCGCCAGTCGGCGGTCCTGGTTGCGGGCGGCGTGGACGAGGCGGCGGGCGTTGCGGCCGTGGGCGCGGCCGGAGGAGTTGACCAGGAGGCCGAGCAGCCGCTTGGTCTCGGGCCAGCGCTGGACCGCGTACTCCTCGTGCACGTCGCGGGTGTAGTCGGCGAGCCGCCAGACCCAGGCCTGGGCCTGATCGCGCCGGCCGATCCGCCGCTCCGCCAGCGCCTCGAGCAGGACCCGGGTGCCGGCGCGGCGGTCGTCGCGGGACCAGGTGCCGACCGTGTCGATCGCGTCGTCGAAGGCGTCGGGGTCGCGGAGGGCGGCGATCTCGGAGAGCGCCTTGATCCGCAGCTGCTGGTTTCGGTTGCGCTGCACGCAGGTGAGCAGGAAGCGGCGGCGGAGCTCCTTTGTGGTGTCGTGCTGGAGCATCGCCTTGGCGCGGCGCCAGCCCGAGGGGTTGACCCGGGCGCCGGCGAGAGCCGCCCAGACGTGCTGCTCGGAGTGATCGAGGTTCTCGACCGCGATCCGCCAGAGCTCGCGCTCGAGCACCCGCAGGCGACGCTCGGACTTGTCGGAGACGGGCACCACCCGCTTCTCCACCCGGACCCTGCGGCCACGCCCGCGCCGCACCGGGCCGACGACGATCGCGCCGCCGCGGTAGACGTCGCGGTCGAGGAGGCTGTGCAGGGTGACGATCGTCTCGTCGTGGGTGGTCGCCGGATGGACGAAGTCGACCACCAGGCCGGCCTCCTTGCCCGGGTTCCGCCGGGTGACGCGGCCGACTCGCTGCTGGTAGACGCGCCGCGAGGCGGTCGGCGCCAGGTGCATGCAGATCGTCGCCCGAGGCGAGTTCCAGCCCTCGGCGAGGAGCATCGCGTTGCAGAGCACGTCGACCTCGCCGCGCTCGAACCCGGCGAGGATCTCGGCCAGCTCGCGCTTCGGGGTCTCGCCGGAGACCGCCCGGGCGTTGATCCCGGCGTCCTGGAAGGCCTTGGCGACGTTGTTGGCGTGCTTCACCCCGGCGGTGTAGACGACGCCGGGAACCCGCCGGAAGCGGGATCGGTAGAGGTCGGCGATCGCGACGTTGAAGGGGGTCTGGTCCAGGAGCTTGGCCAGCTCCTCCTGGTCGAAGTCCTGGTCCACCTCGCCCTTTCGCAGCGGCACCTTGGCGATCGTGCGGACGCCGGGCCCCGGCGGGATCCGGATGCAGCGAAGCGGCGCGATCACCCCGCGGCGGGCAGCCTGAGCGAGGTCGAAGCGCGAGGTCTGGGTCGGGAAGAGGTCGGCGACGTGACGGGCGATCAGGGCGCCGGTGGCGGTCATCCCGATGAAGACCGGGCCGGGCCAGTTGCGGATGCAGGCGCTGGTCTTCTCGCCGAGGGCGGTGTGCGCCTCGTCGCAGACGACGATCGAGTAGGCGTCGGAGATCCGGCTGGCGTTGCGGACGAACCACTGGTAGGTCTCGACCGTCACCGGCCCGTAGGGATGGTCGGCGCCGTCGAGCAGCGGCGGAGACAGCCGCTCCCCGTAGCCGCGGTCGGAGATCTCGCCGATGAACTGGTCGACCAGGTTGCGGCGGTGGGTGAGGATGAGGACGCCGCCGGTTCGTGATGCCTCGATGAAGCCGACCGCGGCGACCGTCTTCCCGGAGCCGGTGGCGTGCTCGAACCAGAAGCGGCGGGCCGCACCGGGGTCCTCGGGGGCCTCGGCGACCACCTCCTCGGCCTGCTCGGTCCCCTCCCAGTCCTTGGCCTCCTCCTCCTCTGTCGCCTCCTCCTCGTCTTCCTCGTCCTCGGTGGCCTCGCCGTCCAGGTCCGCGGCTTCGCCAACGGCCTCGGCAGGCTCCCCGAGCTCGGCCTCGGCGGTGGCGGCGGCGTTGCCGTTGCCCGCCCAAGGTGTGCCGTTGAGCCGCTCCTGGACGTCGGCGATCAACGCCGCCAGCGTTCCGGAGAGAGCGTCGAGCTGATGGGGGTCGAGCTTCGCGCCGTCGGCGAGATGGGGCTCTTCCTCGGAGAGCAGCCGCTCGAGCCCGAGCATCAGCGAGAAGTCGCGCCGCCACTCGATCGAGGGCGCCTCGCGCCCCTCGTCGATCTCGGCGAGGGCCGCGTCCAGCGCCCGGCGTCTCGGGGTACCGGCCACCAGGTCCTTCGGCTTCTCGCCCTCGAGCAGGAAGGGTTCCCGCGCGAACTCGCGCGCTCTTTCGATGTCGGCACCCGTAGGGGCCTTGACCGCTTTGGCGGCCGCCTTGGTCGTATCAGCCATCTGAGGCTTTCTGATCCGCCGCTCCCCGCCAAACGAACAGGGTGGCGAGGGGCAAGTGGCTTGATCGGGGAGCCCCCCGAACGGCCTCCCGTTCAGAGCTCCCTTGGTCCAGGAACTTGATGGACCGCTAGAAATTAAAGCACTCTTGCTCCCGGACCCGTATACGGCCTACCAGATGAAACCTTCCAGGCAGAGCCGAGGCGCTTCGCTGCCGGCGATCGCCGCGGCCGCGGCGCTGCTTCTGTCCGTCGGGGTCGCGGCCTGCGGATCCGGGCGACGACGCGGGCAACCCCGATTCCCGCCTCACCCCCGAGCAGGCGGTCGAGCCGCTCGCCGACGCGCCGCCGCCAGCTCGCGGCGATCCGTGAGCAGGCGAACCAGCTGCTCGATGGCGGCACAGAAGCGTTCGAGCAGCGGCTCGAGGAGCTGCGCGGCTTTCCCGGTGGTGGTCAACAAGTGGGCCTCGTGGTGCGGTCCCTGCCGCTTCGAGTTCCCCTGGTTCCAGTCGGCTGGCGGAGAAGCGCGGCAGCGAGATCGCCTTCCTCGGCGACGCCGGCGACGATTCCGAGGACGCCGCTCTCCAGCTTCCTCGAGGAGCTCCCGCTCCCCTACCCCTCCTACCTCGATCCGGACCTGAGGATCGCCGAGGAGCTCGGCGGCCCGCGTACGAGCCTTTCCGGCGACCGCCTTCTACGACCGCTCGGGCGAGCTCGTCTACACCCATCCCGGGCGTCTACCGGGACGAGCAGGAGCTGATCGCCGACGTCAACCGCTACGCGGGCGGATAATGGGATCGATGACCGAGCTCGCCATCGCCCTGCTGGTCCTCGCGCTGGTCCTGTTCATCGCCGAGGCGCACGCCCCAACGACCGTGCTCGGCCTGCTCGGGGTCGCGGCGCTGGTCGGCGCCGCCTTCGCCTACCGCGACGACGGCCACGACATCCCGGTCGCCTGGATCATGGTCGGCGGGGGTGATCTCGGCCGGCTTCGTCGTCTTCGCGAGCCGCAAGGCGCTCCAGGCGCACCGAGACGAGCCGGTGCGGACCGGCTGGGAGGAGGTGGTCGGCTCGGTCGGAGAGGTGCGCGAGCCGCTCGACCCCTCGGGCCAGGTGTTCGTCGGCGGGGCGCTCTGGCAGGCCCGCCCGGCGGACGAGGGGAGCGAGATCGGGCTAGGGAATAGAGTGCGGGTCGAGTCGGTGGATGGCCTCACCCTGGTGGTGAGGCCGGTCTCGGCCGACGACCCGGAACCCGTCGAGAAAGGAACCTGAGTGCCATGGCGGTAGCGATCGGCATCGTCGTAGTGATTGCCTTCTTCGTGCTGATCTTCCTCGGCTCCTCGATCCGGGTGCTGCGCGAGTACGAGCGCGGGGTGATCTTCCGGCTCGGGCGCCTGATCGCCCAGAAGGGCCCGGGACTGATCCTGCTGATCCCGATCATCGACCGGATGGTCCGGGTCGACCTGCGGACGGTGACCCTCAACATCCCGCCGCAGGAGGTGATCACCCGCGACAACGTCCCGGCTCGCGTCAACGCCGTCTGCTACTTCCGGGTGATCGACCCGAACAACGCGATCGTCGAGGTCGAGAACTTCCTCCTCGCCACCTCGCAGATCGCCCAGACGACGCTGCGCTCGGTGCTCGGCAAGGCGGAGCTCGACACGCTGCTCGCCGAGCGCGAGCGCCTCAACGAGGAGCCTGCAGAAGATCATCGACGAGCAGACCGAGCCCTGGGGCGTGAAGGTGACCACGGTCGAGATCAAGGACGTCGAGATCCCCGAGCAGATGCAGCGGGCGATGGCGCGCCAGGCCGAGGCCGAGCGAGAGCGGCGGGCGAAGATCATCAACGCCGAGGGCGAGTTCCAGGCCGCCGAGAAGCTCGCTCAGGCCGCCGAGATCATCTCCAAGAACCCGGCGACCCTGCAGCTGCGCTACCTGCAGACTCTTCTCGAGATGGGCGTCAACCAGAACACGACGATCGTCTTCCCGCTGCCGATCGATCTGATCGAGGCGTTCACCGAGATCAGAGCGAAGGCCGCCGCGGTCGGCCGCTGACTGCTTGAGCGCCGGCTCCCGCCTCACCCTGACCGCGCGGCCGGCCCGCGACGCCGCCGAGGTGCAGGCGGCGATGGACCTCCGGGTGCGGGTCTTCTGCGACGAGCAGGGCGTCGACCGCAGAGGCGGAGCTCGACGCGCTCGACGACGAGGCGACCCAGATCGTCGCCCTGGATCGACCGCGTCGTGATCGCTACCTGTCGGTTGCGGTTCCTGTGATCGGCGAGTGCAAGCTGGAGCGAATGGCGGTCGAGCGCCCGTACCGGGGCGCGGGGGTCGGCCGCAGGCTGCTGGAGGCCGCCGAGGATGAGGCTCGGCGCCAGGGCGCATCGGGGATGCTGCTGCACGCCCAGCGCCGGGCCGAGGACTTCTACGCCGCCGAAGGGTACGTGGCGGAGGGCGAGACCTTCATCGAGGAGGGGATCGAGCACGTTGCGAATGAGGAAGGCGCTGTGAGCGCCGACCCCGAGATCCGGATCGATCAGCTCACCGGCCTGCGGACGATCCTGGCGCCGGCCCGCGCCGAGCGGCCGATCGAGTTCGTCTCCGAGCGCCCGCCGGCGAAGGCGGAGGACTGTCCCTTCTGCGAGGGCCGCGAGGACCGGACCCCGCCCGAGACCTGGGCGGACCGTCCGGGCGGCGGGCCCCGCCGACAGCCCCGGCTGGCGGGTCCGCGCCGTCCCCAACCTCTATCCGGCGGTCGCCGAGGCGAAGGAGCGGGATGAGCCCGACGCCGAGACCGGCTTCTCGGCGAGCGCCGACCCCCTCCGGGCGGCGGCCCGAGGCGCCGAGCCCGACCTCTTCTCCTCGCTCCCGGCGACCGGACACCACGAGGTGATCATCCACTCGCCCCAGCACCGGGTCTCGCTCGCCGACCTCACCGACGATGAGCTCCGCGCAGCGGTCGCCGGCTGGCGCGTCCGGATGCGCGCGCTATCGCAGCGACTCGGCCTACCTGCAGCTGATCGTCAACGAGGGTCGCGACGCCGGCGCCTCGCTCGAGCACAGCCACGCCCAGCTCTATGGGCTCGGCTTCGTCCCCGCTGCCGTTGCCCGCGAGCGCGAGCGCTTCAGCGCCTACCACGAGCGCACCGCTGGTGGCGACCTGCTCTCCGACATCGTCACCGAGGAAGTCCGGCGGAAGGAGCGGCTGGTGGCGATCGACGACGACGCGGTGCTCGTCTGCCCCTGGGCCTCGCGCTCGCCGTTCGAGCTACGGCTGGCGCCGCGGCGGGCCAACCCCAGCTTCGAGGAGGACGGCGAGGTTGGGACGGCGATGCTGGGCACCGCGATCAGGGCGCTCGCCTCGCGCTTCGACGGGCTCCCCCAGCTCAACCTCTGGGTGCGGACCGCCCCCCGGGGAGTGGAGCAGTTCCACTGGCACCTCGACATCGCCCCCCGGATCGGGATCCGCGCCGGCTTCGAGATGTCCACCGAGGTCGAGCTCAACATCTACCCGCCAGAGCGCGCGGCCTCTGAGCTACGGGAGGCTTTGTCCTAGCGGGTAGCGCGCTCGTCTTATGTCGGGCGGCGCCGCTCGACTAGTGTCCCCGCCCGTGAGCCCACCGCTCGCCCGACCCTTCCCCCGGTTCATCGCCGACGCCAGCGTCGAGGGCCTTCCCTATGGCCGGCACGCGCAGCGCCTCCGAGATGAGTTGGCCAAGGCCTGCGAGCCGCACGTCTCCGAGGCCGGCGGCCCTCCCGGCGAGGTCACCTGGTTCCCGGAGCGCAGCTGGGGGGGCCGCGTCTATGTGCCGGCGGTGGCGCCGGTCGACGGAGCGCCGAGGCCGAGCGAGTACTTCGGCTACGTCTCCTTCGTCCGCCCCGAGGAGGGCGAGCCCGGGGACTTCCGCGCAACCGCCGACTTCACCGACCAGACCGCGGACACCAACCCCGACTGGCAGATCGACCTGAACGATGAGGTGGTCGGGACCTGGCACGGCGAGGGTGAGCGCCGCGGCGACGTCACCCTGGTCTGGGGCACGCCGCTGATTCGCGGCGCCCAGGCGGCCACCGCGGAGCTCGACGGCGATGTCGTTGACCAGACCCCGGTCAGCGACGAGCGCTTCACCCTGATCGCGGTCGACGCGGTCAAGGGCTTCCCCGATGACCTCTACCTCGAGGTCAGCCTCTGGACCAACAAGGGCCAGAGGCTCGCCGGAGAGAGCCTCTACGAGCCCGCGTAGCGCAGGGGCCGTGCGTCTGGTTCTGCATCGCTGAAGGCGCTGGCAGAATGCGCTCGATGCCTGCGCGAGACGGTGGTAAGCCGATCATGATCCTCGGTGGCGGTCTTGCCGGAGGCAACGCCGCGGCGACTCTTCGGGATGAGGGTTTTCAGGGCCGGGTCGTGATCATCGGCCGCGAGCCGGGCATCCCATTTGGCCGTCCTCCGCTGTCCAAGACCTACCTCCGGTCGGAGGAGGATCTCGACGGCTGGTACGTCAGACCTGCCGACTGGTGGAAGGAGCAGGACGTGGAAAGACTCGAATCGACCGTTCGCTCCGTGGATCCCGCCGCGCACAACGTGGTCCTGGACTCGGGCGAGGAGATCGAGTATCAGCAGATCCTGATCGCCACCGGGGGGCGGAACCGGCGGCTCGACGTTCCGGGGGCCGAGCTGCCCGGGATCCACCAGCTTCGAACGGTGGCGGAGTGCGACGCGATCAAGCGTGAAGTCGGAGCTGATCGGCACGCGGTGGTCGTGGGCATGAGCTTCATCGGCTGTGAGGTGGCGGCCTCCCTGACGCAGCTCGGGGTTCGGGTGACCGCGGCCTTTCCCCAGAGCGTGCCCCTCGAAAGGGTTCTCGGCAAGGAGGTCGGCGCGGTGATCGGCTCGTTCCATCGCGCGAACGGAGTCGAGCTGCTGGCCGAAACTCAGATCGCCGCGTTTGAGGGGACCGATCGGGTGGAGGCCGCGGTGACCGGGAACGGCGATCGCATCCCATGCGACTTCGCAGTGGTCGGCATCGGGATCGAGCCCGAGGTACCGACCTTCGCCTCAACGGTCGCGCAGGAGAACGGGATCCTCGTGGACGAGCTCTGTCGCGCCAGCGCCGCCGACGTCTACGCGGCCGGCGATGTCGCGAACCACCTCCACCCGGTGTTCGGGCGAGTTCGTGTCGAGCACTACAACAACGGCGAAAAAATGGGCCGCGCCGCGGCCAGGTCGATGCTCGGATCCACCGCTCCATATGACTACATCCACAGCTTCTGGTCCGATCAGTACGAGCACAAGCTCGAGTACGTCGGCCATGCCACCAAGTGGGACGACTTCGTCATCCGCGGGAGCCTGGAGGAAGGAAAGCTGATCGGCTTCTACCTGCAGGAAGGGCTGCTGCAAGCAGCAGTCGGCCTCGACCGGGGCGGCGACCCGGAGTTGGACACCGACGGGGAGATGGCGGCCTCCGGGCGCCTCGTCGCGATCCGAGCCCGACCCGCCGGTGGCCAGCTCGCCGACGAGCGCGTTGACCTGTGGTCGCTGGCGCAGTGAGGCGTCGATGCCCCCGCTAGGCGTTTGAGAAGAGGGGGATGTTCGCCCCGCTGGCCGGAGCGAGGGCGCTGTCAAGCAACGCGACGATCAGCGCGGCGACATCGTCGGGTGTGAGGCCGGGACGCAGCGCGGGATTGGCCTGACGCATCATCGGGGTGTCGACGGCGCCCGGACTTACGCAAATCGCGCTGATGCCATCCTCCTTGCCCTCGGCTGCGATCGCCTCGGTCAGACCGATCACTCCGTACTTGGAGACGTTGTATGCGGCGAGCCCCGGGAACTTCTCGGTCGCGTAGACCCCCGAGAGCGAGCCGATGTTGACGATCCGCCCCTCGCCGGACCGGCGCATGGCAATGAACGCTGCCCGGCAACAGAGAAACGACCCGGTGAGGTTGACATCGAGCGTTTCTGCCCACGTCTCCGGCGTTATCTCCGCGAACGGCTCCGACTTCAATGCCCCGGCCGCGCAGACGAGAGCCCCGAGACTCCCGGTTCCTTCGACGGCCGCGAAAAGGCGCTCGACTTCGTCAGCATCGCTCACGTCCGTCGGCACCGGCGTCGCCTCGCCACCGCCGATCGCGGATGCGTCCGGCGACGCCGTCGAGGGCCCCGCCGTCGCGGGCGGCCAGGACGACGTGAGCGCCGGCGGCCGCCATTGCCTCGGCGGTGGCGGCGCCGATCCCGCGGCTGGCCCCCGTGACCACCGCCAACCGTCCCGCAAGCCAATGCCTCGACTCAACCATGGGCTGCGGCCCCGGCACCAGCGCCGACAGCTCGCCGGTACAGCTGTTCGTGAACGTCGAGACTGCGCTCGAGATCCAGGCTGCGTTCGGCATGGGCGCGGCATTCCGAGCGCGACAGTCCGGTCGACCTTCCAACAGCATCAGCCGCGGCGTCGATGTCGTCGGGAGCGACGAGGAAGCCGGTCAGCTCGTCGACGATCACCTCGCCGAGTGCGCCGCGGTTGAAGGCGACGACGGGGGTCCCGCACGCCTGCGCTTCAGCGGCAACCATCCCAAAGGGCTCCTCCCACCTTGCCGGGAACAGAACGACGGCCGCGCGAGCCATCGCCTCCCAGAGTGACGATCGCGGCACAGCTGGATGAACTCTGACCCCTGGCTCGGCCCGTCGCGGGTCGATCCGCTCTCGGGCGTATTCGGCGTCGTAGCTGTCGCCGTAAAGATCGATCCGGACTCCCGCCGCCTGGGCGATGTCGATCGCCTCGGCTGCCCCCTTCTCCGGGCTCAACCTGCCCGCGAAGACGGCGCCATCCCCGGCTGCCGGCGACCAGTTGATCAGGCCGGTCGGCACGGAAGGCGGGAGGATCGCGTCGACCGGGACGACCCGGCGCCAGGCGTCGGCCTGGAACGCGGACACCCCGGCAACCGTTGGCGGGGCGTCGGACCGCGCCGCCTGACGAAGCGCGTCGGCGACCGCGTCGTCCGGGGGTAGGTGGAGCGTGTGCACGACCGGCGCGTGCAGCGCGGTGGCGAGGCTGATCGCGGGCGCGTCGAAGGCGTGGTTGTGGATGACGTCGTATCGGTCGTCACGCACAGCGGCGAAGACGCGGGCGAACGCGCTGCTCGGCCGCGGCCGGCTCGCGAGCGGCGGCGCCGGAAGCTCGGTAGAGCGTGGCACTCAGCGACCGGTGATCGACCCCGGCGTCGATCACCGGAATGCCCGGCACGTCCGATCCGGAGGCGGCGTAGAGGTGCACCTCGTTACCCCTGTCGAGAAGCCCGCGCGCGAGGTCGGAAACGAATGCCTGTGACCCACCGCGCTGCGGCTCGCGGATCGGTGCAACGAGCGGCGCGATGATCGCGATCTTCATCGCGCCATCACCTTGAAGGCGAGGTCGCGCGGCGGGTTGATCCCCAGCAGCTCATACGGAACCCGCTTCTCGCCGAGACGACGGACCTCCGCGACCGCGCTCGGATAGAAGACCTCGGCTCAGCTCGGCCGCCTCTTCGTGAGTGGCGAATTCGACGAACATCTCGCCGGCGAAGCTCGCGTACCGGTAGCCATGGGCGGCGAGCCAGTCGAGGTTGTTTGGCCAGACGATGACGACGCGGCCACCCGGCCGGCAGACCCGCTCCATCTCCGCCAAGCCGGGCTCGCCACCATGCCCGCTGGCGGGGGTGAGAGCCGAGCATGCGACAACCAGGTCGGCGCAGTCGTCGGTCACGGGCAGGTCGTCGAAGAAGCCGGGGATCACCCGGACGCGATGCCGATCGTCCCCCGCTGAGAGCTTTCGATTGAGGACCCGGCGCAGGGGCGCCGCGGGTTCGACCGCAACGACCTCCTGCGCCCGGTCGATCAGCTCGAGGGTCAGCCGACCCGTGCCCGCGCCGACTTCGACGATCCGCTCGACGCGGTCCGGCAGCCACTCGAGCACGCCGGGGTGGAGCCGCTCCGCCCTGACAAGCCGGTCGTAGAGCTCCGGTTCGAGCCGGTACAGCAGCTCCCAGGCCAAGGCGGTGTCGATTTGCGGATCGCTTCCTCCTTGGGGAACAAACCGTCTCGCCTCGTCTCGGGTGAGAACGCGAAGGTCCGCGCTGGTGTATCGCCTTCGCACCTCCCGGCCCCGCCGGGGCGGTGTCTCAGGCGTGATCTCCAACTTCGGCCCAGTTCTTGTCGGTCTCCCAGAGGCGGACCGAGCGCAACATCCCGTCCGGGAGCTCCGAGCCGATCCTCTCCCAGAAGGCCAGGGCGAGGCTCTCGGCGGTCGGGATGCGCCCCTGCAGCCACGGCACATCGGTATTCAGGTTGCGGTGGTCGACATCCTGGATGACCCGCCGATGGATGACGTCCGAAAGCTGTTTCAGGTCGATGACGTAGCCGGTGGCATCCTGGATCTCGCCGGCGACGACGACCTCGAGGACGTAGTTGTGCCCGTGCAGATTCGCGCACTTCCCGAACAGACGCCGATTCTCCTCGTCGGATTTGCCCGGGTCGCGCAGCTCGTGGGCCGCATTGAACGTCTCACGACGACTGACCAGCACGGTCGTCGAGCTGGTCCTTGGCTTTTGGTTGGCGACGGCCGTATCTGTGTCTGTCAGATCTTGAGACGCCACAACGACCCTCCTAACTCATAGACCCGTACGATCGTACTTCTTCCCTCTCGCCGAGCGGAGCACTGATAGGAGGACACCGTGGCACTCGAAGAGCTGAGGAACGCCCTGCAGAGCACGAGCGTGATCGAGCTCACCGTCACCGGTCGAAGGTCCGGTCGCGAAAGCACCCGCCCCGTCTGGTTCGTCGAGGAGGGTGAGAAGCTCTTCCTGCTTCCCGTCGGCGGATCGGACAGCAACTGGTACAAGAACCTGGTGAAGACGCCGGCGATCGGCCTGGCCGCCGATGGGGCGGAGTTCCGCACGGACGCGAAGCCGATCGAGGATCCCGCCGCCGTGGACGGCGTCGTCGAGAGGTTCCGAGCCAGGTACGGCGCCGATCAGGTCAAGGACTATTACCCGAAGCTGGACGCCGCGGTCGAGGTTCCGCTCACCTGAGCTGGTCCCGATTGAGGCTCCGAGGTTCGTTCCTTGGCGCCGGGCCGGCCGCTCGGATGGCTCGCGACCAGGCTCTACGATGAGCCGCCGGGCCCCGATAGCTCAGCTGGATAGAGCGACTCCCTCCTAAGGAGTAGGCCCCAGGTTCGAATCCTGGTCGGGGCGCTATCAGCGCGCAGCTTGTCGGCTAAATCGGCTGCAAGGGTCCCGACGGATTCGGCGAATCGGCAAAGAACGCCCACCAGGCGACCAAGGCCACCACTGCAACGACTGCGGAGACCACCAGGAAGGTCTCGAGCAATGTCAACTGACGGCGGGGTCGCCGATCTTGGGCGACCGTACGCAGATATCCCGGAGGCTCAGCTACAGGGCCAGCCGAGCCCGTAATCCGAGCGTAGATCGCCTCCAAGCGGAAAAGAATCGCCCCTGCAGCCGCCATCGTGATTGCGCAGCCCGCGATCACGATCAGGAAACGCGTCGCAACGGACTCCAGGTCCCGGGTGAGCCAAAGCCAGGCGAACGGTATGGCGATCCAGAGCGCCAGACTCCCGAGCGCCATCAGCGCAACGACCCCTGCGATCAACAAACGCGTTCGCACCCTAGAACAAGGCTATCTCCGCTTGTGCAGTGGCGAGGCGGTCCGGCCGCCCTTCAGACCCCGTCTACCGGAGCGCCGTTTGCAGTCCATTTCGCATCGACGTTGCCTCGAACGGCGTTGGAGTAGGGGCAGACGTGGGTTGCGGCGCGGACCAGATCGACCGCCTGATCCTGATCCTCGATCGAGGGGAGGGTGACGGCGAGCTCGGCGGCGAGCTTGAAACCCCTCTCCTGGTTCGGCTCAAGCATCACCTTGGAGTCGATCACGACGTCTTCGACCTTTTCGGCGTCCAGCCTCTGGCGCCGGGCGACGCCGGCAATTGAGCTCTCGAAACAGGCGGCCCAGCCGACCGCGAACAGCTCTTCGGGGTTCGTCCCGCCTCCCTCGCCGCCCATCTCGGCGGGCACGCGCAACTCGACCTCGAGGGCTCCGTCCGATGTGCGGCCGTGCCCGTGCTCCCGGCCACCCGTCACATGTGCCTCCGCGGTGTAGAGCACCCTGTCTCTTGTCGGGGTCGGACTCATGGTTCGCTCCTTCCAATTGGGGTTCACCGTCTGTATCGACAGCCACCTGAATGGTCGTTCGATCCGCGCGCCCGCTGTCATCGGCCCGGCGGCGCATCTTTTCCCTACCCCACGGGGAGTACGTGCGTGCGTGGCCCCCTGATCCGAAGCAGCCTCTCCTCACGGCCCATGTAAACGCGCCGAGTGATATTCGTTCCCGGGTGATTTCCACCGTCGCAGTGGGAACCGATGGGTCCGCGACCGCCGCCGAGGCCGTCGAGCAGGCCGCTGAGTTCGCGCGCCGCTTCGATGCGAAGCTGGTCCTGCTCAGCGCCTTCAAGGAGGGCGCCCCGCCTGCGACGGGCGCCGACGAGACCCAGTGGGCCTATAGCCCGGCGGCGCAGGTGCGAGAGATCCTCTCCCGGACCGAGACCGAGCTGAACG
>CAWFRG010000002.1:0-28648 GCA_963818205.1 uncultured Solirubrobacterales bacterium | reverse complement strand
AAGGCCGACCGTGACCAGGCGGCCGTCGACCAGAGGCTCAGCGACCTGCGGAAGGTCTCCGAGGGCGACGGCAACCTGCTGCCGCCGATCAAGGAGGCGCTCCGCGCCGGCGGCTCGATCGGCGAGGTGTGCGGCGCGATGCGCGAGGTCTTCGGCGAGTACCGGGGCGGGGCGTTCTTCTAGCGTCCGCGCCGCTGCCGCGCGCGATAGGCGCGGTTCTTGAGCCGGTTGCCGCACTCTCCCATCCGGCACCAGGAGCCGCTCCGGTTGCGGGAGGAGTCGTAGAACGCCCAGCTGCACTCGGGGTTCTCGCACAGCTTCAGCCGGGGCCAGGTGCCGGTGAGCTGGGCGTTGTGGACGATCCCGACGAGTTGAGAGGAAAGCCAACCGGGATTACGAGCGGGCGAGAGGTCGAGCTCGAGCTCGCCGCCCGCTCCGCTCGCGAGCACCACCCGCCGGACCCCGAGGAGCTCGGCGATCCGGCCCGTGCCCCGGCCGCCATCGGGCTCGCGGCCGTTCGCGGTGAGCAGCTCGCGAATCAGCCCCCGCATCGCGCGCGCCTCGCGCAGGTGCTCGGAGCGCAGGCGAACGCCGGGTGCGATCAGGTCGCTCTCCTCGAGCCACTCGTGCCAGGAGGCCAGCGACTCGAGCCGGTCGGCGTCCTCCTCGACGTCGAGGGTGTTCGCGAACGCCTGGACGCCCAGCAGCGGCATCGGCGCCGGCTTCCCCTCGACCTGTCTCAGCAATGCGCGCTCGTCCATCCCCCAAACCTTAGCGTGACCACCGTCACAGTTTTGATAGTATCGTGACCAGTAAGTTGTCTTTGCCCGTCACCCCACCGGAAGAGGACGGCAAGATGCTCGGAGGACTCGCAATCGGATTCGCCCAGCTCGCCAAGCCCAGCGCGGCCGCGAAGGGCGCCCCGCGGGACGCCCGTTCGCGGAAGCGATCGCGCCGGCGCCGCTCGGCTTAGAGCCGGGCGCGCTTAGAGGAACCACGGCGAGCACCAGGGCCGGGCGTTGGTCTAGATGGACTTGCGCTTCTCGCAGCCCGTAGCGGTGTCCGTACCGGCGCCGCCGACGCAGACGTCTTTGCCGCCGCCGCCGATCAGACGGTCCTTGCCACCGCCGCCGCAGAGGACGTCGTTGCCGCCCTTGCCCCTCAACGTGTCCTTGCCGCCGAGGCCGGCGAGGGCGTCCGGGCCACCGGTCCCGGTGAGGGCATTCGCGCCCGCGGTCCCTGCGACTGCGGGCTTGCCCTTGCAGAAGACCGGGGGTGGGGGCGTTGTCGTGGTGGACGGCGGTGGTGGGGGTGGTGGTGGCGGTGGTGGCGTCACTGCGTCTGCGGTGAGCATGTAGAGCTCGGCGTCGCCGCCGTGCGCAGCCCGGTTGTCCGTCCAGGCGGGGAAGAAGATGCCGCCGGCGGCGTCCGCACCCGCGTAGTCGCCGTAGTCGAAGTCATCGCTGTTCGGGACGCTGAAGTCCGAGGAGGCAGTCGAGATCCGGGTCATCCCCGAGTAGCTGGCACCGCCGTCGGTGGAGACGACATAGAACTGGTCCGTGGTCTGACCGGTGGAGTCGAGCTTGGTGCTGTAGAGGCTCGACTCGACCCGGTTGGCGGCCGAGGGATCCGCGGCCAGGGTGGCGAAGAAGTGGTCGTTGAGGGCGGTCGCGCCGTCGTCGCTGATCCGGATCCCGGAGTTGAGCGCGGGGAAGTTGTTGGCGGCGCCGGCGGCGATCCGGCTTTCGAAGGTTCGGTCGGTGGCCGAGGCGGTGCACCTCGTCGTTCCGTTGTTGCGGAGCTCGCTATAGGCGACGTAGACGCGGCCGTCGGGGCCGACGTCGACGTAGGTCTGGGGGCCGACCCGGCCGCCCGGGGCGGCGATGATCGGGCAGAAGAAGGGCAGGGGGCTGCCCGAGCCCGGGTCGAGGTCGTTGTCGACCACGGTGGCCTCGTTCCAGCTCCCGCTGAGATTGCAGTCCTCGGCCGCCAGGCAGCGATCGATCATTATCGAGTCGGCGTCCTGGTCCCACCAGGCGACGTAGACGTCACCGTTCGGGGCCGTGGCCACCGACGGGTAGCTGTTGGTCCCCGAGCCGGGCTCTACTGGCGCCGGCGTGTCGGCCCAGTTCTCGGGGCTGTCGCAGGTCAGAAGCGGTGGTCGGCGTTGCACTCGTTGATGACCACGGCCTGGCCCGGGTTCTCGATCCAAACCTCGTAAAGCCGGTAGCGCCTCGTGCTCGTCGCCGCGGTGTCGATCGTGGACATCGGCTTGTCCTGGGCGCCGGTGGTGAGGCGAGGGATGGCGACATTGTTGGCCTGGAGGGTGGTGCCGCTCGTGCCAGCGATCCGGTTTATCGCGATGTAGTTCGCGGGCGGTGAGGTGGCGAGGTGGGAGAGCCAGATGTTGCCGCGGTCATCGGCGGCGAGGGCGGGGTCACAGCAGATATCGAGGCGTACAGTGCCACCGCCCTCCGAGGCCCGCCGCAGCGAGTTGCTCGGCATCGTCTGGATCACCTCGGTCCCCGGCCGCATCGAGTCGTTGGAGACCCAGACGTTGGGGTTACCCGAGTCGGGGTTGACGCTGGCGGCGACCCGGGCCGGGTTGTCCGGCTCGACCACGTCGTAGGTCTCGGCCTGCTGGCCTCCCTGCTCGCTGACGTTGTTGTTCGTGCTCGGGCTCGGCAGGGCCCTGGCGCCAGCCTTGTCGCTCGCCACCGGTTGAGCCAGCGCCCACGCCCGGTGGCAGGCGGTGCTGGGCGTAAACGACGATGCCCGCGCCCCCGATCCGCTTCCCGGCCCGATCGCTGAGGCGCAGCCTGTAGTCGCCCGGCGGCAGGCTCAGATCCTGGAGGGTGAGGCTGCGCGCCGAACCCCCGCGAGAGCGGAGCGTCCGCTTGGGGCCGTTGTAGCGACGGACGCCGCGCCCGGCGCTCGGATCGGCGGGCCGGTACAGCCGAAGGTTGACCCGATCGGGCCCGCCGGCACCGGCCGGATCGAAGGCGACGCGGATGTCCTGATCCTCGGCGCCGGCGACGATCGCAGTCGGCTTGACGCGAAGATTGGCGCCTCTGACGCGTCGGGTTCCGTCGGGGGCCGGATGGGTGACGATCGGCTGCAGCTGGGGCTCGACGGGAGGGCCCGCCTCGCGCGCGGAACCGCCTCCGACGCCCGAGGCGACCCCGGCGCCCGTGCCCGACAGGCAGAGGCCAGCCACCGCGAGCATGACGGCCCGGGGGCGTATCCCCTTCGGCTCGCCTTGGAGCTGTCCGGGCACTGTCCGCAAGCGAATCACGCGCCGGGGTCGCAAGTCAAGCGGTCCACGCGGGCCTGAAGACCGCCCCGAAGGGGACCTACGACCGGCCGAGGGGGAGGATGGGCGGGCCGCCCGTAGAATCGCCCTCTGATGAGGGAAAAGTTCCCCGAGACCCACGAGGAGAAGCTCGCCTACCTGCGTGAGCTGCGCGAGGCCGCGGTCCACTCGGCCTCCGAGGAGGCGGTCGAGAAGCAGCACTCGAAGGGCAAGCTCACCGCGCGGGAGCGGATCGAGAAGCTCCTCGACCCCGGCTCCTTCGAGGAGCTCGACACCTTCGTCCGCCACCGCACCCACGAGTTCGAGATGGACAAGCGCCGCCCCTACGGCGACGCGGTGGTCACCGGCTACGGCACGATCGACGGCCGCACCGTCTTCGTCTTCAGCCAGGACTTCACCGTCTTCGGCGGCTCCCTCGGCGAGGTGATGGCGGAGAAGATGGTCAAGGTGATGGACCTCGCCGCCAAGGTCGGGGCGCCGGTGATCGGGATCAACGACTCCGGCGGGGCGCGGATCCAGGAGGGGGTGGTATCGCTGGGGGCCTACGGCGACGTCTTCGTCCGCAACGTCCAGTGCTCGGGCGTCATCCCCCAGATCAGCCTGGTGATGGGGCCCTGCGCGGGCGGCGCCGTCTACTCGCCGGCGATGACGGACTTCATCTTCATGGTCAAGGAGACCTCCCACATGTTCATCACCGGCCCCGAGGTGATCAAGACGGTGACCGGCGAGGAGGTCGGGTTCGAGGAGCTCGGCGGGGCGATGAGCCACAACACCAAGTCGGGGGTCGCCCACTTCGCCGCCGAGGACGAGGAGAGCTGCCTCGAGGACGCCCGCTACCTGATGAGCTTCCTCCCCCTCAACAACCTCGAGCTGCCGCCGCGGGTCGAGCCCCTCGACGACCCCGACCGCGAGGACCCGGAGCTGGACACGATCGTCCCCGACGACCCCTCGAAGCCCTACGACATGCGCGACGTGATCTCGCGGATCGTCGACGACGGCGAGTTCTTCGAGGTCCACGAGCACTTCGCCCAGAACATCGTCGTCGGCTTCTCCCGCCTCGACGGCCGCCCGATCGGCGTGGTCGGCAACCAGCCCAAGCACCTCGCCGGCGTCCTCGACATCAACTCCTCGGAGAAGGCCGCTCGCTTCGTCCGCACCTGCGACGCCTTCAACATCCCGCTGCTCACCTTCACCGACGTCCCCGGCTTCCTCCCCGGCACCTCACAGGAGTGGGGCGGGATCATCCGCCACGGGGCGAAGCTGCTCTACGCGTTCACCGAGGCGACGGTGCCGAAGCTGACCGTGGTCACCCGGAAGGCCTACGGCGGCGCCTACGACGTCATGAACTCCAAGCACATGCTCGCCGACTTCAACTTCGCCTGGCCGAGCGCGGAGGTCGCGGTGATGGGCCCCGAGGGCGCCGTCAACATCATCTACCGCAAGGACATCGAGTCCTCGCCCACGCCCGAGGAGCGCCGGGCGAAGCTGATCGCCGACTACAAGGCCCACTTCGCCAACCCCTACTCGGCGGCCGAGCGCGGCTACATCGACGACGTGATCGAGCCCCACCAGACCCGCCCGAAGCTGATCAGCGCCCTGCGGACACTGGAGACGAAGCGGGTCGAGCAGCCGAAGCGCAAGCACGGGAACATCCCGCTGTAGGGGACGGGATGAGCCGCAACGGCAAGCAGAGCCCACCGCGGCCGCAGATCGAGATCGAGGCCGCCAACGCCTCGCCCGAGGAGGCCGCCGCGATCGCGGCGGCGCTGGAGCGCTTCCTGGTGGAGACGGCGCCCAGCCCGCAGGCTTCACCTCCCGGCAGCCGCTGGCAGCAGGCGGCGCTGCGGGAGGGAGTCGGGTCGCGGATCGACAGCCCCGATCGCTGGGGCTTCCCATCGCGCTAGCGGGGTTTCACTTGCCCTGCGGGCCCGGTTCGAATAGAACACAGGGCGCAGCCCTTCGTTCGAACCGACAGAGGAGGACACGTGGCGGTAGTGAAGATCATCGAGCTCGTCGGAAGCTCCAAGAAGTCGTCTGATGACGCGGCCCAGCAGGCGCTGAAGCAGGCGCAAAGCTCTCTCCGCAACATCCGGGCGATCGACGTTGTCAGCACGGGGCTCCGCGGCGACAACCTCGATGAGTGGCGAGCCCACGTCCGCGTCGCCTTCCTGGTCGAAGGCTCGGACGTCGACTGAGCTTGGGAGGAGAGGGGGCGGCGGGCGCTCCGGCTGACGCCCGCCGCCTCTCCAACCCCCTAGAACGCCGACCGCCTCGAGCTGCTCGACCGGATCCCAGACCGCCTCCCTAGTCGACCTCGATCAACGGTCGGTCGAGGGGATGACGCTGGACGACGGACACGAGGCGCTGCTCGTCAACGGCGGCGGACGGCGGCGAGGGCCTACTTCGCCAACGCCGGTGACGACGTGCACGCGGTCGGCTCGGTGGGCCGATCATCGAGGGCCACGTCGGGAGGGCGACGACGTCCGACGTCCGAGTCTTTAGGCAAGTCGCTGGCACACCGGCCTAGTGGTAAAAACGTCGTGCTCTAGCAAGCGAATACTGCGTGGGCGATGGCGCAGGAGATCGTTGAGATCGTGCGTGACGCCTACGCTGATCAGCGCACGCAAGCTCGAGGTTGCCCGCCCCGGCTACGGCGCGGGCGGCGACCGCTGCTCGGGCCAAGCTGGCCATCGGCCGCAACTAACGCAGATGGGGCGGGTTTTGCGCTGGCATGACGGGCCTGTGAAAGGCTCGGTGCCTTCTAATTCCCGAGAGGGG
This sequence comes from uncultured Solirubrobacterales bacterium, assembly GCA_963818205.1. GTDB lineage: Bacteria > Actinomycetota > Thermoleophilia > Solirubrobacterales > 70-9 > CAVVYV01. The sequence continues at coordinate 22,557 of CAWFRG010000002.1, read as the reverse complement.
GAGGAAAATGATCAGAAGGATCAAGAAGCACCTGTCGCCTGGTCTCGTCCTCAGCCTGATCGCGCTGGTGGTCGCCGTGGGCGGCACCTCTTTTGCAGTCGCGCAGAATGGCACGGACAACACACTGAGGACCCGGCTCGGCGGGGCCACCACACAATGTGGTCCAGACCGTGACCTTGCTTCCGCATACCCAGAACAACGGGGTCTCGGACCATCTCGTCACGTGCCCGTCGAACCCGAAGCTGGGCGCTGGCGTGGCGCTCGGCGGCGGAGTGATCGACCCGCGGCCGCCTGACGACACCAGGAATTTCGCGCCGCTCGCGCAGAAGACCGACGGCCCGTCGGGCAAGTCGGCCTGGCTGTTCGAGTTCGACAACGACACGGCCACGGCAGCTGCACGGTTCAGCTGCGGGTGCAGTGCACCTTCAGCAAGCTGAACACGAAGCGCGGGTAGCACACGTAGCGGCGAGCCAGTGTCCGAGGGGCACGGGCGAAGCGAGCGGCCCCCTCTCGCAGGGGGCCGCTCGCCGTTCAGGGGGGATCACAGCTCGATCTCATGCGTAAGCTGAACCACGGGGGCCTCGATCCGGCCGTCACGCCACGCTTCGAACACCGCCTGGACGATCCCCAGGTCCTGGATCGCCAATCCGGTCGAGTCGAAGAGGGTGATCTCCGCGTCAGAGCTGCGTCCTCTCGCCTTCCCCGTGAGCACGTCGCCCAGCTGAGTCACCGCGTCGCGGCCGACCAGCCCCGCCTCCACCCCATTGGCAAGCTCCCCGCCGGCGCTCGCCTGCTCCCACTCGTCGCAGAAGAGCCGGCAGCGCTCGAGCGCCTCGAGCTCGACCTCGGCCTTGCCGTGGGCGTCGGCGCCGAGGACGGCGATGTGCTGGCCCGGCGTCAGCACTCCCGCGGTGATCACCGGCTGGTCGCCCGGGGTGACTGTCACGACCACGTCCTGGCGAGCGGCCTCCTCGCTGGAGCCGACCCGCCAGCCAAGCTCGCCGGCGAGCGCCTCGGCTGCCTCGGGGCGGAGGTCGGCGCATACGCCGGGGCCGTAGCCGACCGCGGCGAGGCAGCGGGCGGACCAGGCGCCGTTGACGCCGGAGCCGATGATCCCGACCGACTGGGCCCCGTCCCGCGCCAGCGCCTGAGCCGAGACCGCCGCGGCGGCCCCCGTGCGCAGCGAGGTCACCGAAGAGCACTCGATCACCGCAAGCTCCTCGCCTGTGGTCGCATCGGAGAGCAGTACCTCGCCGCGAACGACCGGAAGGCCGCGGGCGCGATTGCCCGGGAACGAGGTCACCCACTTGAGCAGCGCCAGTCCGTCGCCCAGCGCCGGCATCGCCCGGAAGTCGCCGTGCGGCGGGCTGTCGAGGTAGACCTTCGCCGGCATCGTCCACTCGCCCCTGGCGTGGCGCTCGAAGGCGATCCGGGTGCGCTCGACCGCCGTCGCCGGATCGACGGCCGCGAACACCGCCTCACCCGAGATCACCGGTATCTCAGTCATCTCGCCATTCATACGCGATTTCGACACAACCATCGCGCCATCCGTGCGAGTCAGCGCCGTTCAATGAGACCTGCGCGGAGGGTGAAATCCCGCGGTGGGATGCACAGTTCAGGGTTGTTGCGATCGGCCCGGGAGGGCTGGTTCTGGTTCGAGTCCAGCGCCCTCCGCGCTCTAGACTTCAAGGCCTGAGCTGTGCATGGGGCATCGCCCCATTTCACCTACGAGCGGCCCGCTCCCAAGCGGGCCGTTCGCGTATTACGATGCGCTTGATGAGGAGCCGGGGAACTCTTCTGGTGGGCGTGGCTGCGGTTGTCCTGATCGCCACCGCCGGAGCCGCACAAGGTGCGGTGACGATCGGCAGCAATCTGGCGTCTTCGCAGCTGTCAACCGACCACTGCAACTCTGCCGACTGTACGACCGACGCAACCTGAGCCCTGACCGCCGATTCGGGCGCCCGGCGGCTTGACTTCGCCCGTCGAACGGCACGGTCACGAGCTGGCGACTCAAGTCCGGCAGCACCGGCAGCACGTCGAGCCTACGAGTTCTGCGCCCGGGAGCGGGGATCACCTTCACCGGCGCGGGGACCAGTGCGACCGCTGACTCGCCGGCCCGGGCATCTCCGGGCCCGATTCGCGACCTCTCTGCCGATCCAGACGGGCGATCACGATCGGCCTCGACGCCTCAACGACGCGACTCGATCTATGGGCAGACGTCCGGGCGGCGACCGCAGGCTCTACTGGACCATGCCCGCCGCTCGCCGACGGAGCCACCACGCCCGGGCGCCGCGCACAGCCCGATCGAGAGGTCCTGGTCCAGGCCACCGTCGAGCCCACCAACACGCTCGGCCTCAGCGCCCAGCCGGTCCTTAACAAGAGGAAGGGCACCGCCACGCTGACGATCAGCGTGCCCAACCCCGGCCAGCTCGACTTCTCGGGGACCGGGATCAACATCGCCGAGGCCGCTGCGGTGAAGACGGTGACCGCCCCCGGCCCGGTCAAGTTCCTGATCAGAGCGACAGGCAAGAAACTGAAGAAGCTGAATAAGAAGGGCAAGGTGGGAGTCACGGTCACCTTCACCTTCACCCCGACCGGCGGCGCCCCGAGCACCCAGTCGACCAGCCTGAAGCTGAGGAAGAAGCTGAAGCGGAAGTAGCCGGCTAGCGGCGGACCGGCGAGGCAAGCCGCCTCGCCGGGGCCGCTACAGTCATGCGTTCGCGGCGCCGATAAATACCTCAAACTCGATCAGGTTTGCTACCTTGGTGGACCCGGGTAAGGGTCGAGGCCACGTCGAAAGGGAAGCTCTGGCTCATGGAGCCTGTCTCCGCACCAGAAAAGGACTCCAAGAAGGGCAAGGCCGCGGCCCAAGGGAACGGGGCGCCGAAGAAGAACGGGGCGCCGAAGAAGCCTGAGCTCAAACAGGACCTGGGGAAGAAGCAGCACGGCAAGGGCAAGCGCGGCTCGCTCGAGAACCCCGAGGTCTACGACAACGTCCCCGGGCACGTGATCCCGATCCTCGAGCGGGAGTTCGACGACTTCGACACCGAGGCGGCCCGCTTCCTCCGCGACGAGCAGACCGAGGAGCAATTCATCGGCTTCCGGCTGAAGCAGGGGGTCTACGGCCAGCGGCAGCCTGACGTGCAGATGATCCGGGTGAAGTTGCCCTTCGGCGGCGTCAGCCCCGAGCAGATGGAGGCCTTCGCGGACGCGATCGAGCAGTTCGCCCCGCTCAACAAGGGACACATCACCACCCGCCAGAACATCCAGATCCATCACATCCCGCTGCCCGACGCAGCCGAATTCATCCGCCAGATCAGCGAGGCCGGCCTCTCCTCGCGCGAGGGCTGCGGGAACACGATCCGGAACGTCACCGGCGACCCCTGGGCCGGGGTCTCAGATGACGAGCCCTTCGACATCACCCCCTACGCGGCGGCCTACTCCCGCTATTTCGTCCGCCACCCGACCACCCAGCTGATGCCGCGAAAGGTGAAGACCGCCTTCAGCGCCAGCGACGACGACCGCGCGATCACCGGGATCCACGACGTCGGCTTCATCCCGAAGGTGAAGGAGGTGGACGGCAAGCAGGTTCGCGGGGTCACGGTCCGGATCGGCGGCGGCACCTCGATCATGCCCCGGATCTCGCCGGTTCTCTACGACTTCGTCGAGCTCGACAACGGGGACTACCTGAAGGTCACGGAGGCGGCGCTGCGGATCTTCGACCGTCAGGACTGGCTGCGGGAGAACCGGATGCGCGCCCGGATCAAGGTGCTGGTCGACAAGATCGGGATGGACGCGTTCCGGGAGATGGTCGAGGAGGAGCTCGAGGGCGACTGGGTCAATCAGCGCGACTTCTCGGTCGACCACCTGCTCTACATCCACGACGAGGAATCCGACGCGCCCAGTGTCCCCGAGAGTTACGGCAGCCCAGAACAAACGGCGGCCACAAACACCGCCGCCGGATCTAGCAGCGACTTCGACCGCTTCCGCGAGGCCAACGTAAGGCCCCAGCGCCAGCAGGGCTTCTCGACCGTGCAGGTGAACGTGTATCGCGGTGACCTCAGCCCCGAGCAGTTTCGCGGGCTGGCGGCGATCATGCGCGACTTCACCGGCGGCTACGCACGGACGACGGTGCAGCAGAACCTGGTCCTGCGCTGGGTTCGCGACGAGTCGGTCTACGACGTCTGGCAGCGGCTCGGCGAGCTCGGTCTGGGAGAGGCCGGGGCGGACGAGATCGGCGACGTGGTCAGCTGCCCCGGCACCGACTCCTGCAAGCTCGGGATCACCAGCTCGATGGGGCTGAACGAGGCGGTCCGGGAGCGGCTCGAGCAAATGGGAATCGACGATCCGCTGACGAGGCGGATCCACATCAAGATGTCCGGCTGCCCGAATGGCTGCAGCCAGCATCACATCGCCCACATTGGCTTCTACGGGGCCTCGCTGAAGGTCGGCGACCACACGGTCCCGGCCTACATCGCCCACATCGGCGGCCGCTATGAGGGCGGCGAGGTGGTCTACGGGGACCGCCTCAAGGCACGCCTGCCGGCGAAGCGGGTCCCGGAGGCGGTCGAGCGCTGGGTCGGCCACTACCAGGAGAACCGCAACGAGGGCGAGGAGTTCAGCGCCTTCGCCGAGCGGGTCGGCAGCGAGTCCTTCCAGGAGCTGGTCAAGGACCTCGCTCTGCCGATCGAGTTCAACGCCGACAACCTCACCCACTTCATCGACTGGCACCGCACCGAGGCCTACAAGGTCGAGCGCGGCGAGGGAGAGTGCGCGGTCTGATGGAGCCGACCACGACCAAACCTGATTCGACCGTCAACGGCAACGGCCGGCGGGGAGTTCTCCACGAGAACGGCGCCGGGCCGGCCACCGCCCCGCCCCAGCCTGATCTGGGGACCCTTGGCTTCGACCCGGAGACGATCTCGGCCGAGCTCGAGGAGGCAACCGCCAGCGAGGCGCTGCGCTGGGCTCTCGACAACTTCCATCCCGGGCTCTACATCGCCTGCTCCTTTCAGAAGACGAGCTCGGTCACCGTCCACCTGGCGACCGAGATCAATCCTGAGGCGCGCTTCTTCTACCTCGATACCGACGTGCTCTTCCCGGAGACCTACGCCACCCGCGACGCGCTCCAGGAGCGCTACGGGATCCGCTTCCACCGCTACAGCTCGATCACCCTGGAGCAACAGGCGGGGCTTCACGGCGACGCGCTCTGGAACCGCGATCCCGACGCCTGCTGCGGGATCCGCAAGGTCGAGCCGATGCGCTCGGCGCTCGCCGCGGTCGATTGCTGGGTCTCGGGCATCCGCCGCGCCGACTCCCAGACCCGCGCGAAGGCGCCGAAGTTCGCCTGGGACAAGCGCTTCGGGCTCTGGAAGCTGAACCCGCTCGCCGATTGGTCGGAGGAGCAGGTCTGGGACTACGTCCGCGAGAACGACATCCCCTACAACCCCCTCCACGACCAGGGCTATCCCTCGATCGGATGCACCCACTGCACCCGGAGGCCGGCCGCGGGCGAGGACGCCCGGGCGGGCCGCTGGGCGGGCTCCGAGAAGACCGAGTGCGGCCTCCACGGCTGACCTCGGGCTTCGCTACCCTGTCCCGCTCTTCCTGACCGTTTCAGTCCTCTTTCCGATCTCCCCCACCCTCTTTCGCCCTCGGTGACCCAGACCAGCCTGCAGCTAAAGCTCAGCGAGCGCCAGACCGCCGATTTCGAGCTGATCGCCAACGGCGGCTTCGCGCCGCTCACCGGCTTCCAGGGCTCCGAGGACTGGCGACGCGTCTGCGAGGAGATGCGGCTCGCGACCGGCGAGGGGGCGGACCAGTACTGGCCGATCCCGATCACCCTGCCGACCGACCTCGACTGCGGCCCCGGAGACTCGATCGAGCTGAGCAGCGACGAGGGCAAGGCTCTCGGGACACTCCAGGTGGAGGAGGTCTTCGACCGCGACCTCGACCAGGAGGCCGAACAGGTCTATCTGACCACCGACAAGGAGCATCCCGGCGTCGCCGCGATCTACGAGGAGGGGGCGCGCTGCGTCGCCGGGCCGATCGAAAGCGCCGCCCTCCCCGACCACGAGGACGCCTTCATGCGCCGCTATCTCACCCCGGCGGAGTCACGGAAGACCTTCGCCGAGCGGGGCTGGAAGCGGGTGGTCGCCTTCCAGACTCGCAACCCGATCCACCGCGCCCACGAGTACCTGACCAAGGCGGCGCTCGAGATCACCGACGGACTCTTCATCCATCCGCTGATCGGCAAGACCAAGGAGGGCGACATCCCCGCGGAGGTGCGGATGCGCTGCTACGAGGTCCTGATGGACGACTACTACCCGCATGACCGGGTGATCCTCGGGGTCTTCCCCTCGAAGATGCACTACGCCGGCCCCCGCGAGGCGATCCTCCACGCGATCGCCCGCCGGAACTACGGCGCCACCCACTTCATCGTCGGCCGCGACCACGCCGGCGTCGGCGACTACTACGGCACCTACGACGCCCAGAAGATCTTCGACGAGGTCGACCTCGACCAGCTCGGGATCCAGCCCCTCTTCTTCGAGCACTCCTTCTGGTGCAACAGGTGCGAGGGGATGGCGTCGGGCAAGACCTGCCCGCACGACGCCGATGACCACGTCTTCCTCAGCGGTACCAAGGTCCGCGAGATGCTCGGCAACGGAGAGATACCGCCGCAGGAGTTCAGCCGCCCCGAGGTGGCTCAGATCCTGATCGACTCCTACAAAAAGGACGGAAATGGCTGACGACAAGGGTTTCACCCTGTGGTTCACCGGGCTCTCGGGCGCCGGCAAGACGACGATCTCGAAGATGGTTGGCGAGGAGCTCGCCGCCCGCGGCTCGCGGCTCGAGATCCTCGACGGCGACATCGTTCGCGAGAACCTCTCCAAGGGCCTCGGCTTCTCGAAGGAGGACCGCGACACCAACATCCGGCGGATCGCCTTCGTCGCCGACCTTCTCTCCCGCAACGGGGTGCCGGTGATCACCGCGGCGATCTCCCCCTACCGCGAGATTCGCGCCGAGGCGCGCGAGCTGATGGGCGAGCGCTTCATCGAGGTGTTCGTCAAGGCGTCGGTCGATACGTGCATCGAGCGCGACCCCAAGGGCCTCTACGAGAAGGCCCTGAAGGGCGAGATCAAGGAGTTCACCGGCGTCTCCGACCCCTACGAGGAGCCGCTCGATCCCGAGCTCACCCTCGAGACCGAGAACGAGAGCCCCGAGGAGTCGGCCGGGAAGATCATCGGCCTGCTCGAGGAGCGCCGGCTGATCCCTGCCGCCCAGCCCGCCTAGTGCCGGGTCGCATCCCCGGGGTGGCTCATCGCGGCGGCAGTTGGGGCTCCCCGAGGCCATAGGTCGGATAGGCGGCGAAGGAATCGAACATCTTGTGGGAGGGACCGTGAAAATCCGAGGATCCGGTCGGCGCGAGTCCCCGTTTCCCGCAGAGCTCGAGCAGGAACCTGGTCTGCGCCCGGTCGTGGGCGGGGTAGAAGCACTCGACCCCGTCGAGGTCGAGGTCGGAGATCAGCGTCGCGACCTCGGGGGGGGCCTCCATGTCCCAGAACGGGTGGGCGAGGACGGCGGCGCCGCCGGCGCCGTGGATGATCTCGATCGCCTCGGGAGCGGTCGGCCAGCGCCTCGAGACGAACGCCTTGGCCCCGGGAACGAGCCACTCCTCGAAGAAGGCGCCCATCTCGTCCGGCTTCACTCCCGCAGCCTTGGCGATGTGGGGACGGCCGACCGAGGAGGCGTCGCCGGCCTCGGCGATCGCGTCCTCGAAGGAAACCTTCACCCCTTGGGCGTTGAGGCGCGCGACGATCTCCTCGGCGCGCACCACCCGTTCGCGCTGGGCGCGCGCACAGGCCGGCGCGATCGCCGCAACGTCCACCCAGTAGCCGAGCATGTGCATGTCATCGATCGAGGCGTGGATGCAGGAGATCTCGCTGGCCGGCACCAGGGCGATGCCCTGGCGCCTCGCCTCCTCCTGCGCCTCCGGCACCCCGTCGACCGCGTCGTGGTCGGTGAGAGCCAGGGTGGTGACGCCCGCCTTCGCCGCGGCGGCCACCACCTCCGCCGGCGGCAGCTCACCGTCGGAGACGGTCGAGTGCGACTGAAGGTCCAACATAGGGCGCGCAGGATATGAGGATCAGCGCAAAGGCCGATTACGCGGTGCGCGCCGCCGTCGAGCTCGCCGCCGCCGGCGATGAGCCGATGAAGGGCGAGAGGCTCGCGGAGGCCCAGCAGATCCCGCTGCAGTTCCTCGAGCACATCCTGCTCGAGCTCAAGCACGCGCGCCTGGTTCGCGCCCGCCGCGGCGCCCGCGGCGGCTACTGGCTCGCGCGCCCCCCGGAGGAGATCACCCTCGCCGACATCTTCCGGGCGGTCGAGGGACCGCTGGCGAACGTCCAGGACGAGGCCCCGGAGGCGAAGACCTACCCCGGCCGGGCGGAGCCTCTGCGCGACGTCTGGATCGCGGTCCGCGCCTCGCTTCGCCGGGTGCTCGAGCGGGTGACGATCGCCGACCTTCGCGAGGGGAACATCCCCGACGAGGTCCTCGAGCTGACCCAGGACGAGGGCGCCTGGGTGACCCGCTAGCAGCAATACTCCCGCGCCATGTTCGAGAAGGTGCTGGTCGCAAACCGCGGCGAGATCGCGATTCGGGTGATGCGGACGCTGAAGGAGATGGGAGTCGGCTCGGTCGCCGTCTACTCCGAGATCGACCGCGACGCCCCGCACGTCCGCGAGGCCGACGAGGCGTTCCTGCTCGGCCCCGCCGCCCCGGCCGAGAGCTACCTGAACGTCGCGAAGATCCTCGAGACCGCCCAGAAGGCCGACGCCGAGGCGATCCATCCGGGCTACGGCTTCCTCGCCGAGAACGGCCCCTTCGCCGAGGCCTGTGAGAAGGCGAGGATCAGCTTCATCGGCCCTCCCGCGAAGGCGATCGAGGCGATGGGCTCGAAGACCGAGGCCCGGCAGATCATGGACAAGGCGGGGGTCCCGATCGTCCCCGGCGCCACCGAGCCGGTCGAGACCGTGGAGGAGGCGAAAGAGCAGGCGAGGGAGATCGGCTATCCGATCGCCGTCAAGGCGGCCGGAGGTGGCGGCGGCAAGGGCTTCCGCGTCGCCGAGTCCGAGGATGAGCTCGAGGAAGCATTCGAGGGCGCCGCGCGGGAGGGCGAGAAGTTCTTCAGCGACCCGACCGTCTACCTCGAGCGCTATCTCGACGACCCCCGCCACGTCGAGGTCCAGGTGCTCGCCGACGCCAAGGGCAACGTCATCCACCTCGGCGAGCGCGACTGCTCGGTCCAGCGCCGCCACCAGAAGCTGATCGAGGAGTCGCCGGCGCCCCACGTCGACGCCGAGATGCGCGAGCGGATCGGCAAGATCGCCACCGACGCCGCCGCCGCGGTCGGCTACCGCTCGGCCGGCACGGTCGAGGGCCTCCAGATGGGTGAGGACTACTTCTTCCTCGAGATGAACACCCGGGTCCAGGTCGAGCACTGCGTCACCGAGATGGCCACCGGGATCGACATCGTCCGCGAGCAGGTGAGGATCGCAGCCGGCGAGAAGCTCTCGATCTCCCAGGAGGAGGTGGAGCTGCGCGGCCACGCGATCGAGTGCCGGATCAACGCCGAGGCCGCCCACAAGAACTTCGCCCCGGCGCCGGGGAGGATCACCGGCTATCGCGAGCCCGCCGGGCCCGGCGTCCGGGTCGACTCCGGGGTCGAGGCGGGCTCGGAGGTGACCCCGATGTACGACCCGATGGTCGCCAAGCTGATCGTCTGGGACGTCGACCGGGAGAAGGCGACGGCGCGGATGCTGCGGGCGCTGGGCGAGTACGAGATCGGGGGCCTGACCACCCTGATCCCTTTCCACCAGGCGCTCCTCGCCACCAAACAGTGGGCGAAGGGCGAGACCTGCCGCGACCTGATCGGCGACCGCAAGTGGCTGAAGGAGCTGGCAGCGGAAGAGACGGCGGAGGCCGCGGCCCCAGCCGGCGAGGAGGGCGAGAGGATCGCGCGCGACTACCAGGTCGAGGTCGGGGGGAAGCTCTTCGGCGTCAAGGTGATCGGCGACGCGGTTGCCGGAGCCGCAAACCCCGTATCCGGCGGCGCAGCGTTGAAGCGCCCACCGAAGCGGGAGCGGTCAGCGGGAGCGGCGACGTCCGCCGCGAGCGAGAACCTGGCCTCGCCGCTGCAGGGGACCGTCCTCAAGGTCTCGGTCGAGAAGGGCGCGGAGGTCTCGGAGGGCGATCTGATCTGCGTGATCGAGGCGATGAAGATGGAGAACGAGATCACCGCCCACCGCTCGGGCAAGGTCACCGAGCTCCCGATCTCGGAAGGTGCCTCGGTCTCGTCGGGCGATCTGCTCGCGAAAATCGAATAGCTACTTTGAGCCGAGCTTGGCGGCGGCGTCGCGAAGGTTCCTGACCGTGGCATCGGGGGCCTTGCGGCCATCGAGCTTCTCGCCGTGGCGGTTCACCCAGATCACCGGCACCTTCCGCTTGATGCAGGGGCCGATGTCGGAGTCGTAGCCGGAGGCGATGTGGACCCAGCCCTGCTTGCCGCCGATCCTCCGGGCGCACTCGCGGAAGTGAGTCTCGTCGGGCTTGTAGCTGCGCACCTGTTGGGCGGTGACCACCAGGTCGAGCTCGGTGCGCAGGTGCCGTCGTGAGATGCCGAGGAGCTTGTCGTCGACGTTGGAGACGATCCCGATGTCGTAGCGCTCCTTGAGCCGGTCCATCGCCGCGTTCGCCTCGCGAAAGGGCTGCCAGGAGGCGACGCTGTCCGGCAGGAACTGGGCGCGGGAGGGCTCCAGCGTCCAGCCGATCTCCTCGGCGGTCATCACCGCGGCTCGGCGGAGGACCTCGGCGTAGAGCTCGTAGGAGCCCGACATGATCTGCGCCTGGATCTCGAAGAACCGGTCGAGGAAGGGCTTCTCGTCGATCGTCAGGCCGTCGCGGTCGGCCTCCTTCCGAAACGCGTCAGAGATCCCCTTCTCCCAGTCGATCAGGGTGCCGTAGCAGTCGGTGGTTACCCACTTGACGTCTTTGAGGTGTCGGAAGGGCCATTGGCGCGGCGCGGGATTATCGCAATTTGCACTTGGCGGGCGCCCAGCCCTTCCGAACGGTGCAGATGAACCCTCATATACAGTCCGCCGCCCGTGGACCTGCTCGAGTACCAGGGAAAGCAGCTCTTCGCGCGGCACGGGGTGCCCGTACCCAACGGCAGCCCGGCCGACACCGTGGAGAAGGCCGTCGCCGCCGCCGAGGAGATCGGCTACCCGTGCGTGATCAAGGCCCAGGTGCAGATCGGCGGGCGGGGGAAGGCCGGCGGGATCAAGGTGGCGGAGAACCGCGACGAGGCGAGCGAGCACGCCGAGGCGATCCTCGGGATGGAGATCCGCGGGCCGCGCGGCGAGGGCCCGTTCACCGTGCATGAGGTCTGGGTCGAGCGAGCCTCCGAGATCGACTCCGAGTACTACGCCTCGATCATCCTCGACCGCTCGGAGAAGAAGCTGCTGGCGATGCTCTCGACGATGGGCGGGATGAACGTCGAGGAGATCGCCGAGAAGGATCCTGAAGCGCTCGTCCGCCGCTACGTCGACCCCGATAAGGGCTTCGGCGAGCCCGACGCCGCGGCACTCGCGGCCGACGCCGGCGTCGACGAGGGTGTGCAGGAGAAGACCGCCGCGCTCCTGGCAAAGCTCTATGAGGCGTTCACCGCCGAGGACGCCACCCTGATCGAGGTCAACCCACTGGTGGTGACCAAGGACCGTGAGGTGCTCGCCCTCGACGCCAAGGTGACGATCGACAACTCGGCGCTCTACCGCCACGAGGAGCTCGCCGACCTCGAGGAGCAATTCATCGAGGATCCGCAGGAGCGCCTCGCGAAGGAGAAGGGCCTCACCTACGTGAAGCTCGATGGCGACATCGGCATCCTCGGCAACGGCGCCGGCCTCTGCATGGCGACGCTCGACGTGGTCGCCCAGGCCGGCGGCAAGCCCGCCAACTTCCTCGACGCGGGCGGGGGATCGAAGGCCGACGCGATCGTCGACGCGCTCGAGGTGATCACCTCCGATCCGAAGGTCGTCGCGATCCTCTTCAACATCTTCGGAGGGATCACCCGCGGCGACGAGATTGCAAAGGGGATCATCGAGGCCTCTCAGCGGATCGACATCGGTGTCCCGCTGGTGGTCCGCCTGGACGGGACCAACTCCGAGGAGGGGCTGGGCCTGCTCGCCGACGCCGATCTCCCGAACCTGCACGTCGAGAGAACGATGCTCGGCGGTGCCGAGCGGGTGGTCGAGCTTGCCGGCTCGGGAGCGAGCGGCTGATGTCGATCATCGTCGACAACGACACGAAGCTGGTGATCTCCGGGCTCACCGGCCGCGAGGGCAGCTTCCACGGGCTCCGCAACCGCGACTACGGAACCGACGTGGTCGCCGGGGTTACCCCGAAGAAGGGCGGCCAGGAGGTCGAGGGGATCCCGGTCTTCGACACGATCGCCGAGGCGGTCGACGAGCGCGGCGCCAACACCTCGATGATCTTCGTTCCCGCCCGCTTCGCTGCCGCCGCGATCGACGAGGCGATCGACGCGGGCGTCCACACGGTGATCGCGATCACCGAGGGGATCCCCGTCCACGACATGCTGAAGACCTACTGGAAGGCGAGGGACGCCGGCGTGCGGCTGATCGGCCCGAACTGCCCGGGCGCGCTCTCACCCGGGAAGTCGAACGTCGGGATCATCCCCGCCCAGTTCTTCGACCCCGGGAGGATCGGGGTCGTCTCCAAGTCCGGGACCCTCACCTACCAGATCGGCAACGAGCTGAAGCAGGCCGGCGAGGGCAACTCGAGCATCGTCGGCATCGGCGGCGATCCGATCGTCGGCTCGGACTTCATCGACATCCTCACCCTGTTCGAGGCCGATGACGAGACCGAGCTGATCGTGATGGTCGGGGAGATCGGCGGCGACGCCGAGGAGCGCGCCGCCGAGTTCATCGCCGAGAGCGTCTCGAAACCGGTGGTCGCCTACATCGCGGGCTTCACGGCGCCCCCGGGCAAGCAGATGGGCCACGCCGGGGCGATCATCTCCGGCTCCTCGGGCACCGCCGAGGCGAAGAAGGAGGCGCTGGAGGCGAAGGGCGTCCGGGTCGGGAAGAGCCCGACCGAGACGGCCCAGATCGCCGTCGAGGCGATCGGCGCGAAGGCCTAGCTGGTCCTTTCTTTCAAACGCTTAGAGGTGTGATTTTGTGCCATGAGGGCACTGCCGCTTCTCGTCCAAAGCGATACCGGGCTACTCACCCAAACCGGCGGCTTCGAGGCCTGGATCGGTCCGCGTATATCTTCACCCGCACGAGAACCCGGTTCCGAATCGTTCACTCGTGTGCGGTCCGGTTCTCAACCCGGAACACCACTACCCTCGCCCCCCTCGCGGCGCTCGTGCTCGACTCGCTCGAGGAGCTTAGCCTGAGCGGGTTCGCTCTCTGCCGGTCGCCTGATCTCGTAGGTCAGGCCGACCTCCGCTGGAGGTGGTCCGGGCTGCGATCAGCTGCATCGGCCCGCCCGGCAGCCGCCGATCGAAGAGCGGCTTTCCCTCGCCGAGCACCACGGGAACGATCGTCACCTCGAGCCGGTCGAGTAGGCCGTGATCGGCGAATTGGGAGGCGACGTTTCCGCCGCCGACGATCCAGAGGTCCCGATCTCCCGCCGAGTCGAGCATCTCGTCGATCAGATCCGGAATCTGTCCCGAGACGATGCGGACGTCCACCCCCTCGCCATCGGGCTTCGGCAGCTCACGCGAGCTGAGTATCCAGCAGGGTTTGCCGGCATAGGGCCAGCCGCTGCCATGCTCAAGCACCCACTCGTAGGTGGTCGAGCCTGAGACCAGCGCGCCGACCCCCTCGTAGAAGCTCTCGTAGCCGCCCTGCTCCGCGTCCGAGTCGGCCCCTTCGTAGTGACCCTCGTATTTGAGCAGCCAGTCGAGCGTGTCGTCCGACTCGGCTATGTAGCCGTCGAGCGTGGCGGCGCAGTAGTAGCTGACAAGGGTCATCTAGACGGCTTCGCCATCAAATCGCGGCCACAAGCGGCCTGCCCCACGAACTCAGTTATCACGATCTTGCCCATGGCTTCGGCTCCTTCTCTCAGTGTTCGGAGGAACTGCGTCTATCGATTTAGAGCGGTCTCAGGGTCGGAACTCATCGGTCCGGTGTGGAGTCGCCAGTCTGATCGGCCCTGACCTTGATCCATGAGCGCGATCACGGCTTCCACGTCTCGCCGGTTCCATGCGTCTGTTCCGAGCAGAATCAGCTCGACGTTCTCCTGCGACATCGCGTTGCTCCTATGTCAAGCGCGGCTCCGGAGCCGGCCGCAGTTTGGGGGTATTGATCATTGGAGAGGGGGAGTCAATTCTCTCTGGACGCGCGCGAAGCAGCTGCCAGGCGCGACGAACAAGATGACGCTTGAGGCAGCGAAGCGCCTCGCGCGTGGAGTGCCCCTGCGCCCGCTTTCGGTCCAGATATGACCTTGCCTCGGGATTGATGCGGGCCTGGGTGACCGCGATGCGGTGGAAGGCGCAGTTGAGCTCGCGGTTGCCGCGCCGTGAGAGACGATGGCGCCGGCTTGCGCCCGAGGATGCGGGCAGTGGCGCGCAGCCGGAATGACGGGCAAGCTGCGCATCCGATGAGAAGCGCTCTGCGCCGGCGATCTCGGCGACGAGCTTCGCCGCCGTGAGCTCGCCGCAGCCGGGCAGCTCGAGCAGCCCGGGGCAGTAGTTGCGCACCAGGCGCGAGATCTCGGCTTGAAGCTCGCGCTCGCGCCGGGTGATCTCGGAGATTCGCCCGAGCAGCTCGCGGCAGATCGAGACCTGGACCGTCTGCTCGCGGCGGGCCAGCCGGTGGGCGAGGGAGCGCCGGGTGCTCTGCGCGCGCAGTCCGCGCAGCTCGGGTTCTAGCCCGGCGTCGACGTCGTGCAGGTGCCAGCGAAGCCGCTGGATCTGAGCGGTGCGCTCGCGAACGAGGTCCTCGCGATGGTCGAGCAGGTGCTTGATCTCGCGCGCCTTCGGGTCGAGGTGGGCGACGGGCAGCTTCGGCTCCCGAATCGCCGCGTGGGCGACCGCGAGGGCGTCGATCGGGTCGGACTTCCCGAACTCCCGCTGCGAGCGCCTCGCGCCCGCCATCAGCTTCGGCGGGACGCGGATCACCCGCTCTCCCCGGGCCAGGAGCTCGCGCTCCAGGCGACCCG
This sequence comes from uncultured Solirubrobacterales bacterium, assembly GCA_963818205.1. Taxonomy (GTDB): domain Bacteria; phylum Actinomycetota; class Thermoleophilia; order Solirubrobacterales; family 70-9; genus CAVVYV01. Next base: position 7,316 of record CAWFRG010000002.1, on the reverse strand, counting down.
AGACGTGGCGGCAGTCCTCGAGCGCAAACAGGCGCTCCTCGCCGATGGCGCGGGCCCATTCGAGCAGGCGCTCGTGGCCGGCTTGGTCGCTTGCGACCGTCAGCTGGTCGCAAAGCTCGCCGGTCGCCGAGCTCACCGCGGCCGCCGTGTGGCTTCGCTTGTGGGGGTCGATGCCGATCGTGATCACCTCTTGCGCTCCTCCTATGCTTGGCGTGTCAACGGTCGGATCTCCGGCGGACACGCCTCACTGGGGCAAGAGCACGCTCCTATCAGGTCACGCCGGCGATCCTCGGACGACGGCGAGCGACACAACGCGATGCAGGTCAGGCCTCCGGCCGACAGGCAGTATCTGGGTCAGCTCGCCGTCGTCCGAGAACCAACCGGCTCGGTCGGACGCCACCGCTCCGTGACGCCGGACGGTGACAGTGACCGCGCAGTATCTCGCCACGGAGTGCCGCTTTCTCTTTGAAGACGTCCCGGCTGTCAAGGGGTGATCGTCCAGCGGGGATCGGTTTCCTCGTGCCGCTCCCAGCTGGTGGATGAGTGGCTCATTTCTCTTTCGGCGCTCTGGGCGCAGATCGTACCTGGGAGCGGCCCCGGCGTCTCAATTCCATGCGGGACCGTCGGGCGGTCAGAAAGCGGGAGGAGCTCGCCGGGGCAGGTTGGCTGAATCGCTCGCTGCGCGAAGCATGTGCCCGGCGGCGATGAACAGCTTGCGCGCGACCGCAGACTTGGCCGGGTTATTTCCGTGGCGAGCCGCGACCCGGAGGTAGTGCGCGTGGAAGGGATTGGTCGGGCGCCAGGCGCTGTTGGCGGCCTCGACCGCGGCCCAGCGGAGCGTCGTGGGCCCGCCTTCGATAGCACGCCGGTCGCCGAGCGCCTCGCCGACTGGCTGACCCTCGGCGCCAGGCCCGCGTAGCCGACCAGCTTCCTGGGCCGGCGAAGCGCGAGACCTCGCCGATCTCGGCGGCTAAGGTGAGGCCGATCAGCGCCCCGACCCCGGGGATCGTCGGGAGCAGCTGGGCGCGGCGTCTGAACTTGCGCCAGCGGGGCGGGCCGCGGTCGATCGGGTCGATTCAGCGGTCCAGCTCCTCGGCCAGCTCGACAAGCTCGGCGATCGAGGCTCGCCAGACCGGCGGCACCCCGCGGCGCTCGAGCAGCTCGGCTCCGTCGGGCTTGCCAGCCGGCGAAGCTGAGAGCGTGAAGCCCGAACTGGGTCAGCAGGCCGAAGATCCGGTTGCGGGCGGAGGGCGGTGCTTGACCAGGTGGGCGCGGCGGCGGAGCAGCGCGGAGCGCGCGGTCCTCGGGCGTGGGCACCCAGAGCGCGGGGACGAGGTCTCGCCGGCGAGAGCTCGGCGAGGACCCGGCGTCGACCTTGTCGGTCTTGCAGGCGAGCGGAGCGACGTCTCTGACCTTGCGCGCGTGGGCGGCCTCCACCGACCAGCCCGTGCTTGCAGCTGGTCCTGGACCCAGACCGCCCCGCTCATCATCTCCACCGCCGGCTTCACTTCGCTGCCGAGGCCGCAAAACAAGCCGGGCGAGGCCATCCTCGTCGGCGGAGATCAGGCCTTCGCTGCGATCTCCCCCCCGATCTCTGACCGCGCACCAGGCCGCCCGACCATAGGCCCAATCGATTCCGACATAGTTCACGCCGGGTCTCCTCTCTCCTGGAACAGCAGTGCCAACCGCCGTTCTAGTGAGCGTGGCGGAGGCCCCTTTTCAGTTACGGGGTAGCGGTGCCCCGTCATGACATTCCATGCAAAGCGAGCGTCTTTGCCACCGGGTGCCAGACGCTCGCTGTGGCGGGGAGGGGACGTCGGACGGCTCCACTTCAGACGCCTCCTTAGTGCGAGGAAGGGGAGTCCGGCCCAACGGCCGCCGCCGAGCCGGCACTCGCTGCAGGACGCACCGCTCTTCGATACGTCCAAGCGGATTCGCGCATTGTGGTGGCTCAAGGCGAAGCGAGAGGATCTCCGGTAACGCGATTGGGCACTAGTGCCCAAAGCTCGGCGGCGGAGCCGTGACGGGCCGCCACCGCCGCCACGAGGAAAGCGCGCGATATGCAGGGCCTTCCGAGATGGAGCTAGCCGGGCTCGAACCGGCGACCTCCTGGGTGCGATATCGCGTTCGCGAGCCGAATCGAGGTGATCTCAGTTCGCTGGGGTGCTAAAAGTTCAGCTGAGTTCGCTCCGCTGTGCTCAGTTCTGGTACCTCACGCGGTACCCCGGTCGGGCGCCTGGCAGGCCGAGCGCGAGGCGGAAGGTTCACACGGTGTTCAAAAGGTTCGGTGATGCGGCGGGCGAGGCACGTCAGGACCGCGTTCGCCGGGAAGCAGGAGCGCGCCGGTCTCATTGCGCCGCTCTTCCTCCTCGTCCGTGGCGACAGCCCTGCCAGGAGCCGCAGGGGACGCTCGCATTCGTCGGACAGCGCGAGCTGTGGGTGTGCCGTTAGACGATCCCCAAGCGAGACGGGCTAGGTCATGCGTGTCGGACCTCGTAGCGCAGGTGCAGGGTCGCGGGCGCTTGGAGCGCGCGGACCAGGTCGAGTTCGATGTGCTCAGGGGGAAGGTCGTCGAAGAGCCGTCGGCCCTGGCCGAGCAGCACCGGCCGGAGCTGAATCTCTATGGCGTCGAGCACCCCGGCCTTGAGGGCCTGCTGGGCGGTGTAGGCGCCGTGCATGAAGACGTCGCGGTCGCCGGCGGCTGCTTTGGCCTGCTCCACGCAGGCGGCGATGCCATCGGTGACGTAGTGGACCTGCTCGAACGGGTTCTCGCCGGGTGCCTGGTGGGTCGGAACGAAGATCGGCACGCCGTTGTGATGGTCGCCGTCCCAGTAGCCGGCGAAGTCCCCGGTCCGCTTTCCGGTGATCACCGCGCCAGTGGCCAGCGCCTCGTCAAACACGATCTGGCTATTCGGGTAGCGGGGTCGGAACGCGTCGACGCCGCTCGCGTCGCTGCCGCCGCCCCCGAGCCAGTCCATGAGGCGCATGCCGTTGATGCCGGCCGGGTTCTGGGCGTAGTCGTGCGGTCCGGTGATGAACCCGTCCAGCGACATCGCCATGGACACGTACACCTGAGACATTGCTCTTCCTTTCGTCGGCCGGGTCCTTGTTTGGTGATGGTGTCCGCGGCGGGGATGCCGCCCGGATGTCCATGCACCTATAGACCGGGGCACCCCGCCCGGACTCATCGGTCCCGCGCGCTTTCTCGCTAGCGGAACCGCCACCGGCACACCCAGCGCCCTGAGCAGGCACTTCGGCGCCACGCGGGCTGAGGGTATGCCGTAAGGGTGGTTCGGTGATGTGTGCCAGGTCATCGGGCGTCAAACGAGAAGATGACGCTCGCCTCGGCACCGAGAGCAGGCGTCCGTACCGTCCCCCGTACGGCTCTCGCAGTGGACGAACAGCAGTAGCGGTGATAGTCCCTGAGCCCGCTACCGCTCCCATCGGAAGGCGGGAGCCTGAAGCCCGAGCGAGTCGCGTTTTCATCGGATCGCCGCGACGAGGGTCAGGACCGAACAAAGCTGATGCCCGTGACCTAGCGTAGATCCCAGCAGCGTTCTCATGGGCGACGTTCCGTGGCGCGCCCAGGCCGACGCCACCCACCCGCTCCCGGGTAATGCGGAGCACGTAGCCGCCCGGTCAGGAGTATTCCGGTGGCGGGAAGGTCACCTCGGGGCCGAGGTCGACGTGCGCGAGGCGCTGCAGCAGTTGCAGCGCCCCCTCCTCGACGCGCGCCTTGCCATGGACCACGAGGTACTCGCGCAGCCCGGGCCTCGTCGTGGCTCTCGCCTCCACCGAGAGCACCACGCGCGGGTCGCGCTCGACATTGCGAAGCTTCTGGCGAGGGTGATGTCGCGCTTGACGATCTCCTCGCCGTCCAGGCCGACCCAAATGCAACTCGTCTGCGGGCTGCCGTCGCCGTTGATTGTCACAAGATGGACCAGCGCGTCCGACGCGAGCAGCTCTCGGGCCTCCGCGGGAGTTCAGCCACCGATCCTCCTCGAACTCGTGGTGCCGGAGACATGAGACTACCGCTGTCGCAATTCACCCCAGCACATGCCCTCGTTGACATTCCGCCTGTCGCCGGCGATCACCCCGGCAGGCCGAGCCGGTGGGCGTGGAACTTCATCTCCCGCGGCAGGTCGGCGACTGCCTCGTGGGCGCCGATCAGGCCCGCCGTCGCGGGCGTGCCGCTGCGCTGCGTCCCGCCGACGAAGATCGGGTCTCGGATCACCGGCACGCCGCGGAGCGTAGTGGCCGACCTCGACCCGGATCCGCGGCTGTTTGAGCCCCAACGGGCCGGGGTAGCCCAGGGCCGATGCCCTGGTACCTGAGCCCGATCAAGCTTGCGCGCGCAGCCGGCGACGTTCGCAGCGCGCTCTCGCGCGGCGGCCCGAAGGCGGTGCGGGTGACCGGGATCAGCCCTCCCGAGGGCTTGATCGTGCCGACCGCCACGGTGTCGCTCGAGGTCGACCGGATGGACGGCACCGTGGCCAGGTTTGCGCCCGAGGTTCCCGTCCCGTGGCCGTACGCGTGGACCTATCGCCTCGCTCGGCGGCTCGGTGTTCCGGTCGTGTCGGACGTCGACCCTCAGCGCGTGCGCTTCGGCGTCCCGCTCCCCAGGGGAGGGTCGGGCGGGAAGCGCTGACCGTGTCCAGGCGGGCGCTGGTAACGGGGGCGACGGGCTTCGTCGGCGGGCGCCTCACGGGCGAGCTCGCGGCCGGCGGGTGGGACGTGCGGTGCCTCGTCCGGGACAGATCGCGCGCCACGGCCCTTGACGATCGGAAGATCGAGCTGCGCGAGGGCGACGTCCTCGACGCGGACTCGCTGCGCAGCGTGGGCGAGCATGCCGAGGTCGCCTACTACCTGGTCCACGCGATGGGTCGCGGCGGCAACGGCGACTTCGAGCAGCGTGAGCGCCGCGGCGCGCTCAACTTCGCGCGAATGGCGAAGGGCGAGGGCGTTCGCCGCGTCGTCTACCTCGGCGGGCTCGGCGACCCGCCACGATCGCGGCACCTGCGAAGCCGCCACCGCACGGCGGAGATGCTCGCCGAGCACGGTCCTCCGCTGACGTACTTCCGCGCCGGGATGGTGGTCGGCGCCGGGAGCGAGTCCTACAGGACGCTGCGATATCTGGTCCAGCGGCTGCCGGCGATGATCGCGCCGGCGTGGCTCGCGACCCCGACGCAGCCGATCGGGATCGACGACGTGGTCGCCTACCTGGCGAAGGCGCCCGACATCGCGGCGTCCGAGGGGCGGGAAGTCCAGATCGGCGGGCCCGACGTGCTCTCGTACGGCGAGATGCTCGACCGGATGGCCGACGCGCTCGGCGCCCGGCGGCGTCCGAAGCTCCCGGTCCCGCTGCTGACGCCGTGGCTTTCGTCGCTGTGGATCGGGCTTGTCACACCGGTCGACGCGGCGATCGCCCGCCCCCTGATCGAGGGCCTGTCGACGCCGACCACCGTCACGGATCCATCGGCGGCCGCGCCGTTCGGGATCGAGCCCGCGCCGTTCATGGAAACGCTGCGGCGCGCGCTCGCCGACGATCCCGAGGCGCCGTGAGCCCGACCACGCCCGCCGGCCGCCTTCGGCTGCTGCCGGACGAGCTCGAGAAGGTGCCCCGAACCGGTGCGCTGGGGTCGGTCCAAGCCGGAGTGCTCGTCCTCGATCAGCCGCTGTCGCGGATCCTCGACCGCGAGTTCCTCGACAGCGCCGCCGCGGAGTACTGGCGCTTCCTGTCGCGCGTCACGCTGGGCCTGGTCCGCGTGGCATACGCCGCCGACCATCAGTCCGTCGTCCTGATCCGGAGCCCGCTGGTGCTGCTGCGGTTCCGCGCGCCGGAGTACGAGCTCGGCGACGACAGGGCGGCCGTGACATGGCGGATCGAGCGCGGGTTGCTCGTATCGCGCGAGGGGCGGAGCCGGGGGTTCCTGCGGCTCTCGGTCGCGCAGCTCGACGGCGAGCCAGCGGACGAGCAGGCGCGGGTGCGGGTGCAGATGGAGGTGCGCAACTTCTATCCGTGGCTGCGTGGGAGCGGGCGCTTTGCCCGCTTCGGAGCGTGGCTCTACGGTCATACGCAGCAACGCCTGCACCGCTGGATCACGCGCGGCTTCCTGCGTTCGATGGCCGCCGACCGCTGCTAAGTTTGACCCTGCGACGCGGGGTGGAGCAGTCAGGTAGCTCGCCGGGCTCGTTCGACTATCCGTGCGTCGTAGCGAGAGACGTAGCGGGCCCAGTATCGGTTCGACCCGTGACGCACGCCTCCGAGCCTTCCGAGCCTTCCCGCGGTTCAGGGAGTCGTCTCGACTATCCGAGTATTCGGAGATACCGAGGAATCCACGGAAGCACTCCCCTGACCTCGGAGACATATACCGGGGGTAGGGGACGATGCCCGTCCGCCTGAAGCAACAGCGGTGGGCTCGCTCCTCCTATTCGCGCGACGCGGCAGCACAGGCCAGTCGAGCACGAGGGCGAGGACGACGCCGTTCGGCATAGCCGGCGCCTCAGGATGTCCGGCGCATCGGGTCTAGCTCGGTGAACCAGACCGCCGGGTAGTTGATCCTGGGTGGCGCCGGGTCCGGTCGCTCACCCCCTGCGGCATCTTGTTTACCCGCGGTCGATCCCTGGGCTAGGACCAGCCGGCCGCCCGGCCCTCGTCGACCTCGTGATTGAACCGCACGATCTTGCCGTCCTTGAATTCGAATGTGTCGGTGAAGGCGGCGTCAAGGTCCGCGCCACTCTTGTTCTTGCCCGAGAAGCGGCCCCCGACCACGACCGTATCACCCGGTCATCGAAGTTCTCGGGACTGCAGACGAACTCGTCGAAGTTCTGCGGTATCGGGGCCGATTCCTTGCGCGCCCACCGCCTGGGGCCGGTGAAGGTTCCGCCGGGCGCGTTGCCGCCACCGGGCTCGGTCCACTCGACGTTGTCGTCGGCGATCGCCCAGACCGTCTCGGCTTACCGGCGTTGAAGTCTCGATAGGCGCCGCAAAGGCTGCTCCACATCCTGCTCTGACATCTCTTCTCCTTCTCCGAGGTCGACCACGTCGTCGAGCCTAACGAGCGGATGGTTGCTTTGCATCGAAAGCGGGAGGTTTCGAGTGCGCTCGTGAACGCCTTAAACGCCTCCCGGACAGCTCGACGTTCTCCTGCGTCAACGCCTGATCCCGCAGCCCGGCGGCTTCGAGGGCTTCGGCTCGGTCGAGAAACACCTGTCGCCTGGTGATCTTGCCGTTTGTGATCCAGACGACGGACCACCCACGGACCTGGGTCTCCACGCCGCTGCCCTTGCCGCGCGTGGTGAGGAGCCCCCCGAAG
>CAWFRG010000001.1:0-360008 GCA_963818205.1 uncultured Solirubrobacterales bacterium | reverse complement strand
CGGCAGCGGCACCGCCAGTGGCACCGGCAGTGGCAGCGGCAGTGGCACGACCCATTCGCAAGGCTCAAATCCGAAGGCCACCGCGCCACAGCCCGTTCAATCGCCGAGCACCTCGAGCACGCCGCCCTCGACGAGCCACGACACGACCACGACGACCGGGGTGCCGACCGACTCACCTGGGACCCTGCCCAGCGGCAGCGAAGTGCCCGGCCAGCTGCCCTAGCGGGGCCCGCATGACAGTCCAGCGTGCCCGACTCCGCCGACCGCGAAGCGAACGCGGGCGCCGACTCGCGCGCAAAATCGAGCGGCCGCCTGCCCACTGGCTCATGCTCTGCCTGTTCGTCGGCACGCTGGTCGCGCTGCTGCTCGCGGAGGGCCTCACGGTGCACAGCACCGGCGCGAGCGGAACGCCGCCGCCCACGACCGCGAACCGGGTCAGGGCGCTGGAATCGAACGCGGCCCTGTGGGTCGCCGGCCCCAACGGCAGGCTGGTCCCACGCCAGGAGCGGATCGGAAAGCGCGTCGCCCTCACCTTCGACGACGGGCCCGACCCCGACTGGACCCCGAAGATCGCAGACACGCTCAGGCGGCTGGGCGTGCCGGCGACCTTCTTCGCCGTCGGGGAGCACGTCGTCGAGAACCCGGGTGTGATCGCCGACCTCCACCGGGATGGCTTCGAGATCGGCAACCACACCTTCAGCCATGCCGATCTCGCCTCGGCCGGAATACTCAGGGATCTCCAGGTCTCGATGACCCAGAGCGCGATCTCGGGCGCCGCGGGGGTTCGGCCGCGCCTCGTCAGACCTCCGTACTCCGCCATCCCGGACGAGGTCGATCCGCAGCAGGAACGGAGCTATGCGGACATCGCGCAACAGGGCTACGTGATCGCGCTCGCGAACTACGACTCGGAGGATTGGCGGCGCCCCGGCGTCGCCGAGATCGTCCGCAACGCGACCCCGCGGAGCAAGCACGGCGGAGTGATCCTGATGCACGACGGGGGAGGCGACCGCTCGGAGACCGTGGCGGCCCTGGAGCGTCTGGTGCCCGAACTGCGCGCGCGGGGATTCAAGTTCGTGGGCCTGAACGAGCTGCTCGGCGCCGGACCGAGCCAGGCGGATCCGCCCGCGTCCAGCGGCCAGCACATCCGCGGAAAGATGCTGATCGCCTCGCTGACAGCCGCCCACCTGCTCACCGAGGTGATCGCCGCGCTCCTGATCCCGATTGCGGTCCTCGCGATCATGCGGTCAATCGCCGTGGTCAGCCTGGGCCGCATACACCTGGCGAGAAGGCGCAAACAGCCGCCATCCGAGGATTTCCAGCCGCCGGTGTCTGTCGTGGTCCCGGCCTACAACGAGGCGACCGGGATCGAGCAGGCGGTCCGCTCGCTTGCCGCCTCCGACTACCCGGAGTTCGAGGTGGTGGTCGTCGACGATGGTTCTACCGACGGCACCGGCGAGCTCGTCGACGGTCTCGGCCTCTCCCGGGTCCGCGTTATCCGGGAGGCGAACCGCGGCAAAGCTGCGGCGCTCAACACCGGTCTCGCCGCCGCCAGGCACGAGCTGATCGCGGCAGTCGATGCCGACACCGTCTTCGAACCCCACACGCTCACCACCCTGGTGCGCCCGTTCGGCGATCCGGGCGTCGGTGCGGTCGCCGGGAATACCAAGGTCGGTAACCGGAACAGCCTGCTCGGCCTCTGGCAGCACATCGACTACGTGACCGGCTTCAACCTGGACCGACGGCTCTATGACGTGCTCGGCTGCATGCCGACGGTTCCGGGCGCCATCGGCGCCTTTCGACGCAACGCCCTGCGCGAGGTCGGTGGCTTCTCGAGCGACACGCTCGCTGAGGACACCGACGTGACCATCGCGCTCGGCCGCCGCGGTTGGAAGGTGGTCTATGCCGAGGACGCCCGGGCGTTCACCGAGACGCCGGGCAGCTGGAGCGGGCTGTGGCGCCAGCGCTACCGCTGGTCGTTTGGCACGATGCAGTCGGTCTGGAAGCATCGACGGGCCTTCCTGCGCCGATCGGAGGGACCGATAGGGAGGATCGGCCTTCCTTACCTCGTCCTCTTCCAGATCGCCCTGCCGCTGCTCGCGCCGCTCATCGACGTCTTCGCGCTCTACGGGATCCTCTTCCTCGATCCCGTCCTGGTGGTCGGCTACTGGCTCGGCTTCAACTTGCTGATGCTGGCGCAGGGCGCCTACGCCTTTCACCTCGACCGCGAGCGCCCCCGGGTGCTCTGGACGCATGCCGCTGCAGACCTTCGTCTATCGCCAGCTCATGTACCTGGTCGTGCTGCAGTCCGTGGCGAGCGCACTGCAGGGGCTGCGGCTGCGCTGGCACCACGTCGAGCGCTCCGGCGACATCGAGGTCGCCACGGATTCGCCCCGGTAGTCCGAGGGGATCCCTGCGCACGCAAAGCAGCAAACTGCCTGAGCCGATCGCCAAGTTGGCGGTCAGTTGGTTCGAGCCCAGCGCGCCCATTTCGAAATTCGAGTTCGTGTAGGTTTTCGGGGATGGGAGGGGCAGTCCGCTGACTCGCCTGATTGTCGCGGTCACGGCTGGCGCGGTGTTCGCGACACTGGCCGCTCCATCGGCCGCCGGGGCTGCTGTGAGCCTCGGGCAGACCGGAGATCCGAACCTGGACTGCGGCGGTCAGTTCTACCTGATTCAGTCGGCCACCGACGGGCCCCCGAGTTATGCCGTCCCCTCGGGCCCTTACGGGGTGATCACGAGCTGGAGCTTTCGAGGGCTATGGCGGGCTCGAGGATCCAGGAACGGGAAGGCTGTTCGTCTGGCGACCAACGGCCGCCCCCAATCAGTTCATCTACGTGGATTCGACCGGGCCGGAGATCTTCGCGGCGGGCGTCGTGAGAACGTTCGCGGCTCGCCTCCCGGTGCAGGTCGGCGACGTTCTCGGGATGCTCGCACCCGCAGCCCTGCCTGCTGGGAGGGCCAGGCCGGCCGGTAGGGGACCAGGTCAGGTCTTTCCGCAGCGCAACCGAACCCACGAAAGGCTCGACGCAGACGACCACCGTGTGTTGTCCGGTTCCCGGATCCTCATCGCGGCGAACGTCGAGCCGGATTCCGACCGCGACGGCTTCGGCGATGAGACCCAGGACCAGTGCCCGACCAATGCCACCACCCAGGGACCCTGCCCCACCTGCAAGGGCAACCCCGCGACCATCGTCGGCACGAACGGCAACGACGTGCTCAAAGGAACCTCCGGCAAGGACGTGATGGTCGGCCTGGGTGGGAACGACAAGCTCTCCGGCCTCGCCGGAAACGACACGATCTGCGGCGGCTCGGGCAAGGACACCCTGAACGGCGGCAAGGGCAACGACAGGCTCTTCGGCGAGGCAGGCAAGGACACCCTGAAGGGCGGCCAGGGCACGGACACGCTCAAGGGCGGTCCCGGCAAGGACAAGCAGATCCAGTAGCGCCTAGCCCAAAGCCCTCCTTTCTCTTTGAAGACGACCCGCCTGTCAAGGGGGCGATCGTCCCGTCCTGATCGGTGTGGTCGTCCGGTCGCTCCCAGCTGGTGGATGAGGTGTGCTCATTTCTCTTTCGGCGCTCTGGGCGCAGATCGTTCCTGGGAGCTGCCTCGGCCGCTCAATTCCATGCGGGACCGTCAAGCGGTCAGAAAGCAGCGGGAGCTCGCCGGGGCAGTGTTCTCGCCGCCTCGGGGCGGTGAGGCTTGAAGGGCTCGCCGCGGCTCAGCATGTGCCAGGCGGCGATCAGGAGCTTCCGGGCGACCGCCGACTTCGCGGGGTTCTTGCCGTGGCGAGCCGAGACCCGCAGGTAGTGGGCGTGCCAGGGGTTCGAGGGGCGCCAGGCCTGGTTGGCGGCCTCCACCGCCGCCCAGGCGCAGGGTCCTGGAGCCGGCCTTCGAGAGGGCGCCCCTGCTTAGCGCGGCCGAGTCCGTCTTCGGCTGCATTCGCGCGAAGGAGCACGCGGCGGATCGACATCTTCCGCTGCATCTACGGAATGGAACGGCGGTCTCGCAACGATCGGCGCTTGACAGGCAAGTAAATACTTGCCTATTGTTCTGCCCCGTGGGGGACGTCTTCAAAGCCCTCGCTGACCCGACACGTCGCGCGATCCTCGACGAGTTGACCGACCGAAACGACCAGACGTTGTTCGAGCTGTGCTCGAGGCTCGCCGCCAAGCACGATGTCGCGTCCTCACGCCAGGCGGTCTCGCAGCACATCGATCTCCTGGTCGCCGCGGGGCTGGTCGAAACGCGGCGCGAGGGCCGATACAGGTTCCATCACTTCAACCCGCGACCGCTCGAGCGGCTCGCTGAGCGCTGGGTACACCGGCAAAAGGAGGACTCATGAAGATCACCTTGACCAGCGTCTTGGTCGACGACCAAGCCAAGGCGCTCGACTTCTACACCAACGTCCTCGGCTTCCAGAAGAAGACCGACATGCCGCTCGGTGAGCACCGCTGGCTGACCGTCGTCTCCGCGGACGATCCCAACGGCGTTGAGCTGGTTCTCGAGCCCGATGAGCACCCGGCGGCCAAGCCATTCAAAGCCGCGCTCGTCGAGGACGGCATCCCTTTCACGTCCTTCGCAGTAGAGGACGTCGGGCGTGAGTACGAACGGCTGCGTGGGCTCGGCGTTCGCTTCACTCAGGAGCCGACGGCCATGGGCCCGGTGACTACCGCCGTTCTGGATGACACGTGCGGCAACCTGGTCCAGATTGCCGCTCAGAGAGCAGCGAGCTGACGCCGCGGGATCGACCCCCTCTTTTCCGTTTGGAGGAGGCGCCGGTATCACCTCTTGGTCGTGACCGCCTTCGCGTGAATGCAGGAGCGGACTCTCAGGCTGGATGCGCACTAATCTCGCGAATCCTGAGACGGTGGTAGCGAGAAACGGATCGGGCCCCCGCTACTAGCCAAGGGCCCTCATAACGAGGGCCCTTGGTGTTTGTTGACGAAAGGCCTTGCGCGGGGAGGACGCCGCCGGTTCTAGGCGGACGAGAGGACTTGTTCGGCCGCGCGCCGTCCGCTCCGAAGCGCCCCCTCCATCAGCCCGTGCCACTCACCGGCCGTGTGCTCGCCGGCGAAGAACAGCGGGCCGATCGGCTTCACGAGGTCGTCGTCGCGAAGCGGCGATGAGAGGCTGCGCGCGGAGTAGGAGCCCCGCACCCAGGGGTCGTCGTGCCAACTCGAAAGCATGGCGCTGCCGGGTTCCGGATCGAGGTCCAGGTCCTCGCGAAGCGCGACCACGGCCGCGACCCAGCGCTCGACCCCGTCTGCGCCACCGAGGGCATCGATCGCGGACATCGTGCCCGTGTAGCCGACCAGGAAGGGAGCGGGCTCACCATCCGCGCCCAGCTGCGTATAAGACCAGAAGTGTCCGCCCACGGACATGATCGCGCTTGGCGGCGCAGGCGAGCGCAGGCGCAGGAAGAGCTTCGAGTTCTGGCCGTAGGTGACCGCGCGCAGTGCTTCGGCGGTCGCGCCCTCGAGCGGAGGATCGAACTCGATCTCGGCCAGCGGCGCGGTTGGGATCGCGATCACGACCGCGTCCGCCTCGATCCCGGCGTGCTCGGTGGCGACGTTCACGGCGCCCTGCGACCAGCGCACCCGCCGCACGGGGGAGGAGAGGCGCACGGCTGCGCCGAGCTCGGCCGCGAGCGCCTCGGCGAGCCGCATGTTGCCGCCCTCCAGCGTGTGGTTGTCGAAATCGCCGAAGGTCGACGCTCCCTCGTCGAGCACCGAGGCCGCGAGGTCGTCGGGGGGATGGCCATTCGAGATCGCGACCCGGGTCCGAATCAGCGCCGAGAGGCGCGGCTCCAAGCCCAGGGTGGCGATCGCGTCGGCGGCGCTTGCGGCGTCCGCGGGCGGGCCCCGAGCGATGCGGTCGAATGCGCCCTCGAGGGCAGTCTGGGACACAGCCTCCTCGCCGACCGACACGCGCCGTCCATAGGGTGTCCCCTTGAGCACCAGCGGGATCCCGAAGCGCGCAGCCAGTGCGTTCATCGAGTCGTAACCGGGCAGGATGAACTCGGCGCCGCGCTCCACCACCGCTCCCTCCCCGAACGGCACCGACCAGACGCGGCCCCCCACTCGGTCTCGCGCCTCGAGCACGGTCACCTCCGCTCCGGCGGCGCGCAGAGCGTCGGCCGCGGCGAGGCCCGCGAAGCCGGCGCCGATGACGACGACCCGCTTCACTCATCTCTCCCTTGCTCCCGCTGCACGATCGGGATCCTCCCAAGCCAGGGCCCCGGGGTACCAGCGGTGGTACCGAACCGAGCGATCAGGTTGCCTAGACGGGCCCGCTCGACAGCGACTTCTGCACGGCGGCGACCTCCCGGAATGCATCGCGCAGATACCGCCGCGTGAGCTCTGAAAGCTCCTTCGGGTCGACATAGTCATTTGGCTCGTTTCCCCGCTCGAGCTGCTGAATCTGGTGCTCGAGCCGGAGCGCACTGAAGAGGTCGTAGGCCTCCTCGAGCGTCCGGGCTTGTGCGGGCTCGATCGCCCCGAGCTCGGACGCCGCCCGCAGCCGCTCGATCGTCGCCGTGACCTTGGCGCCGGCCTTCAGTGCCCCGAAGCGGGCGATATCGACGACGGGAAGCAGTCCGCCGTGCTTGATGTCGAAGGTCCCGCTGTGCTCGCCGGAGCTCTCGACCACGATGTTGCCCCTGAATCCGGTCGGTAGCTTCGGCGCCAGTGCAAGGCGGAGCATCGATGGCAGCAGCGCGGCGCGATTTGCGGGCTCCAGCAGGATCGCCCGCGGGTCCAGCTCCGCCGGCCCGTAAACCGTGCGGCCGTCGAGCAGGATCGAGGCCGCGATCAGGACCTTTTCGTCGCCCGGGTTCTGCAGCCAATTCCCGATCGACCGGCGCCATGTGTCCATCGAGCTGGCAGAGAACTCACTGGACGCCGTCACGCCGTGTGGATCGAGACGCCAGCCAACGACCCGGATGCAGTCCTCCACGTCGGCGGCGATCGTCCGCATGTAGCCCACAACGCCCTCGGAAGCGATCACGCGTCGCGGGTCTGATCCGCCGGACTCCCGCTCGGACTCGTCCTCCCAGGCCATCCCCGAGTCGACGTCGGAAGAGGGCACGGTCTCCCGTCTGCCGTGGCTGCCCAGCGCAAGCCAGGCGAACTCCGCCGGCGTCGTGCCCTTGGACTCGATCGCCAGCTCGATCATGCGCCGGATCAGCGCGTCGGCGACGACCGAGATCACGCGGCCGATCTGCTGGGGAGGGAGCTTGGTGGCATGCAGCGCGACCACCGTGGAGCGCAGCCGCTGCGCCGCCTCACTCAGCTCCTCCTTGTCCCGCGCCCGCGCGATCTCGCGCCGAAGCGCAAAGGGCGTGCGTGCCTCGGCGGCCACCAGGTCGATGCCGCCGAGCACTCCGAGCAACTCGCCCCTGGGAGAGAGGACGCCAACGTGGCGGACGTCGTTGTCGAGCATCGCCAGCATCACGTCGGCGCCCGCAGCGTCCGCACCGACGGTGGTCAGGGGTCCCGATACGACCTCGCCCACTGGCGCGTCTACCGACATCCCCTCGGCCACAACCCGGGAGCGCAGGTCGCCGTCCGTGACGATTCCCAGCTCTCCGTTCTCCGCCCGTACGATCATCGAGTTGACGTTCTCCTCCGACATCAGCCGGGCCACCTCGCGAAGGGGGCGATCCGCCGCGCAGGTCACCGGCTCGCGACGTATCAGGGCCCTGGCCGGCTGCTGTGTCATTTCGGCGCTGGCGACGTCGGCCTCGGCGGCCGCGCCCCCCGGCTCGCGAGGCTGCAGCAACGACCGCGTCAGATACGACAGGCTCGATCGCCGCGCCAGCAGCGGGATCACATCGGAAGCCGCCATCGAATAGCAGCGGCTGTCCTCCTGGGCGCGCGCCTCGAATCCGAACGGCAGACCCGACAGCATCGAGGGGTGTCCAAACAGCTCCCCCTCTCCGAGCACGTCGAGGACCCGGCTGCCATCGACCAGCTCGATCGCCCCTCGTCGCACCACCAGCACCCTGCCCTGAGACCGCTCGCCCTGCTTGAAGATGGTGGCCCCCGCCTCGAAGACCTCCACCTCCACCCGCTCGACAAGCCGCTCCAAGGCCTCCTCGTCGAGTCCGCTGAACGGGTCGTGGGTTCTCAGGAACTCCGCGGTGTCGTGCATGCGGCCTACCTCACGGTCGGGACCGTCATCCAGAACCTAAAGGCCATCGACTGCACATGCAAGCCCGCGCACTCGAGTGGCTGACCATTTCCGTTCGGCCGCGAGATGAGCTGGGCATCGATCACCGCGCCGTCATCACCGAGGCGCTTGTGCATCCGTGAGGGATGAAGCTCAGCCGAACTTCTTCTTGCACTTCTTGATGCCGTCCTTCTTCTTGGCCGGGTCGTCCTTGTACTTCTTCTTCGCCTTCTTGATGCACTTCTTCAGTTGCACCTGGTTACCGGTCGGGGCGGCCTGAACCAGTACACCAACGCTGGGTGGCGGTGGCGGTGGGGAGGGCGTGCTCGGCGGCGCGATGCCATTCGACAGCCACACGCCGCCTGGACCCGCCTTCTGCTGGTCAAGGATCGTGCACAGGTTCGCGCTCCCAGATGTGAACGTCGAAGCCGGAAGATCAGTCCAGCTGGTCACGATCGCACCATTGACCGGCGGGTCGCTGAGCGGGAGCGGGTCGAAGCGGTCGCCCGGGTAGGGCGACGTAGCCTCGGTCGAGAACGACATCGGGACCGGGTTGCCGTGCGCTACGTCCATGACGCAGGTGCTGGTCCCAAACCCCAGCAATGTGGCGTCGAGCGCGATCGTCACATCGAAACTCGCCGGATCGGTCGTCATCGCCCCGGTTGCCGGGTCATAGGTGCCCGTCAGGGTCTCGGCGAGCACAACATCCTGCTCGATCGTTACCCCGGACTGGGTGCCAGTGAAATGGGGGAACTGAAAGCCCCCAGGCGAGACGTGGAAAGCAGTCCCCGTGTCCGGCGTGATCGTGACCAAAACCGGATTGGTCGGCGTCACGATCTCGATGCCCGTACGCGAACCGAGGTCCATCACTCCGTGATCGAGCGTCGCCGTGGTCTGCGCTTGGGCCGAGCCGGTCGTCACTGCCGAGACGGCGCAGGCCACCACCGCGCCAAGGCAGGCGGCGCGCGTCCTTCTCAGACTCCTCCTCGGTCTGGACGGGATGTCACGCATTGTCCACCTTGGTCTCCACTGAGAGCTGGCCGCGACTTCAGCGCTTCTTGTGCCTCCTGTGCTTCTTCTTGGCCTTGACGACCACCCGCTGCTGCATCTGCGTTGGATGGATGGCGCAGAAGAACCGGTAGGTGCCCGGGCGGTCGAACTGCTGCGTGAAGGTGCGGTTGCCGTCGAGATTGTCCGAGCCGATTCCGAGCGGCCCGTTGGCCAGCGTCAGGTTGTGGAGCTCCGCGCCAGAGAACTGCCAGGTGAGGCTGGAGCCCCTCTTCACGCTCAGGTTGGGAGCCCCGAAGGAGCGATCCCCGACGGGGACGATCGTGCCAGACGAAGCGTTCTGTAGCGGCCCGGGAGGGGCGTTGATCGTCACGGCCTGGCCGTTGGCGTCCAGTCCGGTGAGCGGGATCGTGAACGGGATTGGACCGGGCCTGCCGGGCTGGTCAGTCTTCAGGATCTCCCAGTTGGGGATCGGGCCGCAGGGCTGGGTCACCGACGGGTCGGGGGCGAGGTAGACGATCATGATCCCCATCACCCGCACGTGCGGTAGCGAGTTCTCGTAAATCGAGTTCAGCCTTATCGTCTCGCCCGCACGGACGGGGAGGCCCGTGGTGCTGCGGAATGCACTCATGTTGATCGGACCCGGCTCGTGCAGGACCGGACGCACGTTGTAGAAGGGGTGATCGGGAGGGCCCCAAGTCGGGTCGGAGCCGGCGACCTGCCGATTTCCGCAGCCGGGCTCGGTCAGCCTCAGGCCGATCGCCCCGCCGTGGACGTGGCCGCCGCCGGCGACGATCCTGCCGCTTTCCGGGAAGACGTAGTCACGGGCCTCGTTCCTCGTCGGGCGTGAGTTCCAGCCCTTCTTCATCTTCATCTTCCCGCGCTTGTACTCCCTGGCGGCGGAGGCCTTGCTGCCGGCGCGCTTGTGCTTCTTCTTCACCTTCGGCGCGACGCCCGGGATGTTGTAGATCGGGTCCGCGCGGCAGTCGCGCGCGTCGAGCCAGTAGGGCGTGACGGCGGTCAGCGGACTGGTGTCGACCGTCACCTCATAGTGGATCAGGGCATGGTCCGCCGTCGCCCGGTGGTTCATGACCATGGCCACGACACCCCAGATGTCGGTGGCGTTGGTCCCGTACCCGTAGCCTGGGGGCAGCGACATCTTCGCCCGCTCCTCGCCGGCGGCGTAGAAGCGCTGCGGAGCGAGCGAGCCGAAGTTGTCTCGACCGTCGAAGCCGACGAAGCTGCCGCAGGTGCGGTCGCGCTGACTTAGGTTCACGAAGACGATGTGATGCAGCATCAGTCGCGAGATCGGCACCGGCTGCCCGGTGTCGGCGTCGACGATGTCCGTCTCCATGTGCGTGATGTGGCCGTCCAGCGGAGGAGTCGGCGCGGGTTCGACCCCCTGCCTCACCTCGTAGCCACCGATCGTCCCCGTCGGGATGTCGCAGGCATAGGTCGTCTGGGTACCAGACGTCGCGGTCGGGCTGCAGGCGGCGGCTGAGGCCGCGGAAGGCGCGAACAGCGCGACGGCGCCGACGAGGCCGAGTAGCGCTGCGAACCGCGCTGGCCTGGCACCGGCCCGGTGCTCTGATCGGGTTTGCGCCTCCGTGCCTGAGGTTCCCACTGGATCCCTCCTTGTCGCGACGCCGCTCAATGGGGAGTCAACCGACCGCGCCTGACACTAGCGAATGTCTTCCCAAGCCGAGCCGTCGAGTAGCGACAACTCGTCCGTGGTACCAGCCGTGGTACCGAACGGAAGGCCGCAATACCGCAGGCCTTCCTATGTCTAACCGTTTACGACCAAGCGCCAGGGCCGCATCTAGTCGTAGCTCGCGATCATCCGAACGTTGAGCACGAGCATCACCGCGCCGAGCGCGAGGACCACCGCGAAGCCCGGCCAGATGTCCGCCCAGTCGAGGTCGACGAGGATCAGCGAGCGAAGCGCCTCCATCAGGTAGGTGACGGGGTTCAGCGTCGCGGCCACCTCCATCGGCTCCGTCAACAGGTCGCGCGGGACGAAGTTAGGCGTCAGGAACAGCAGGGGGAAGAAGATCAGCCCGCCCGAGTTCGTCGCCGCCGCGCTCCGCGTCTTCAGCGCGATCAGCTGCATGAAGCCGGCGTAGACGACGCCCCAGAGCGCGGTGAGCGCGACCAGCAGGACGAAGCCCAGCGGCCCGCTCGCGATCGTTGATCCCGAACGGCAGGGCGATCAGCACGATCACTGAGGCGATCACGACACATTTCGCGCCCTCCGCCACCAGGCGGCCGAGCACCATCGAGTAGCGCGGGATCGGGATCGCGCGCAGCTTGTCGAAATAGCCGCCCTCGATCTCCTCGACCAGGAAGAGCGCGGCCATCCCGAACGAGGCCGCGAGCAGCAGGGTGATCGGCAGCTGGAAGGCGCCGTACCCCTGGCCCTCCAGGAACCCGGTCGAGTCCGACGGGAAGATGTCGGCGGCCTGGCCGGTGTTGACGACCAGGAAGAAGATCGGGATGAACATCGTCATGAACAGGGCGTCGGGCTGGCGGATCGCCTCCCGGAGCGAGCGTCGCCCCAATGCGATCGTCGCGCTCATGCCGCAACCTCCTGGACCTCGCCCGCGGCGCGGTCCCGGCTGCGCCCGGTCGCGTCGAGGAACACGTCCTCCAGGGTGGCCGCAGCGCCGCCATTACGCTCACTCAGATCGGCCTTGAGCCGCTCCGGCGTCCCCTCGCGCACGATCTTGCCGTCGTCGATGATCGCGATCCGGTCACAGAGCTGGTCGGCCTCCTCGAGATACTGGGTCGTCAGGAACACGGTCGTACCCTGGCGGTTGATCCGGCGCAGCTCCTCCCAGACCGTCAGCCGGCTCGCCGGATCGAGGCCGGTGGTCGGCTCGTCCAGGAAGAGGACCTCGGGCCGGTGGACGAGCGCCGCGGCGAGGTCGAGCCGGCGCTGCATGCCGCCCGAGTAGCCCTTGGTCACCCGGTCCGCGGCGTCCTCGAGCTCGACCAGCGTGAGCAGCTGCTCGGCTCGCTCCTTCGCCTCGGCGGCGCCGAGTCCGAACAGCCGCCCGTGGAGGATGAGGAGCTCGCGGCCGGTCTGGCGGGGGTCGAGGCCGGCCTCCTGCAATGCGACGCCGATCTTGCGGCGGACCTCATCCGGATCGCCGGCGACGTCAACGCCGGCGACCTCGGCCCGGCCTGAGGTGATCGTCAACAGCGTCGTCAGCATTCGGACGGTCGTCGACTTGCCCGCGCCGTTGGGGCCGAGGAAGCCGAAGATCTCGCCGGTGTGGACCTCGAGGTCCACACCCCGGACGGCCTCCACTTCGTCACCGTTGGTGTAGGTCTTGACGAGCTCCTTGGCGAGGACGGCGGGGGCGCCAAGGCGGATTCGGTCCTCGGCGCCTGGATGCTCGACGACCCTCGGGCGCGCTCAGTTCTTGTTTCCGTGCCCTCCATGAACTAGACTGGACGGTACAGTACCAGAGGATAAGACTGTACTGTCCAGTACTGGTCTAGGGGGGAAGAGAGGAGTTTCCGGTGGATTCCAGGATGCCGATGGGAGCCGGGCCCCTAGCGGAGACGGGGCGCTCGGCGCAGAAGCGCCAGGCGGTCCTCGATGCCGCGAGGACCGCCTTCCTTCGCAACGGCTACCTCGGAACCAGCATGGACGAGATCGCGGCCGAGGCGGGGGTCTCGAAGCAGACCGTCTACAGGCAGTTCACCGACAAGGAGGGGTTGTTCACCGAGATCGTCCTCGGGACGATCGACCAGGTCGGCGATCCGTTCTTCACCGGGATCGAGACCCTCGACGACTCCGAGGACCTCGAGGCGGATTTGCGGGAGATCGCCGGCCAGCTGGTCGGCGTCGTCAGCCCGCAGTTGGTCCAGCTGCGACGACTGGTGATCGGAGAGGCCGGCCGCTTTCCCGAGCTCGGGCGCACCTATTACGAACGGGGGCCTGGACGCAGCGCCGAGGGCCTCGCGTCGAGGTTCCGGCGGCTGGCCGAGAAGGGGTTGTTGCAGCTTGACGACGCGGACCTCGCAGCCCAGCACTTCAACTGGCTCGTCCTATCCATCCCTCTCAACCGCGCCATGTTCGGCGTAGAGGAGGAGTTCACCGCGGCGGAGCTGAGACGGTACGCGGACGAGGCGGTCCGCGTCTTCCTCGCTGCGTACGGCCAGCCCTGAGTACTCTGAGGTGGCGTAGCGACGAAACGGAGGTAGATGCCGATGGCGGAGCACAAGATCGGAACCAGCGAGGAATGGCAGGCGGCCCGGGACGAGCTCGCGAAGCTCGAGAACGAGGCCGGGGAGCGAAACGAGGAGATCAAGAAGAAGCGGCTGGAACTCCCCTGGGTCCCGGTCGAGAAGGAGTACGAGTTCGACACCGAGGACGGCAAGAAGACCCTCGCCGAGCTCTTCGATGGTCGCTCGCAGCTGATCGCCTACAACATCATGTACGGCCCCGACTACGAGGTCGGGGCCTGCCCCGGCTGCTCGAGCGTGGCGGATGGGCTCGAGGGCGCCCAGATCCACCTCAACCACCGCGACGTGACCCTGATCTGCTTCTCGCGGGCGCCGATCGACCGGCTGATCGCCTACAAGGAGCGGATGGGCTGGAAGTTCCCGTACGTGTCGACCTACGACACGGATTTCCCCTGGGACTTCGGGCTCGCGCTCACCGAGGAGCAGGCGCAGCAGATCCCCGAGGTGCAGGAGATGATCGACGACCCGCCCGAGTGGCTACAGGACTGGTCGAAGCAGGTCGGAGCCGAGCTCAAGGACGGCCTCCGCGAGGGACCGAGCTGGATCGCGTTCGCGCGCGAGAACGGGACCGTCTACCACACCTACACGGTGATGGCGCCCGACCCCTTCGTCGCCCCGTACTTCACCTTCCTGCTCGAACGGACGCCGAAGGAGATCAAAGGAGACGACCAGTTCCGCGCCTGGCGGAAGGACGAGTACGACGACGTCGCCGCGAGCGGGTAGCGCTTTCGGGCGCCCGCTGCGAGCTCGGGGCAAGCCCTTTGGGGGTCATGCACAAGACGAGCGCGCCCGAGCGCACCGTGCTCGTCATGGTCGAACCCGCGGGCGTCGTGCCGACGGCAGTTTGGGACCTCGGTCGCGTCTGCGAACAAGCGCTCGCCGCGGCCGAGCACACCGCGTCATCGGTCTGATGCGGCCAGTGCCGGCTTACTTCCCACGCGTAAACCTGACGAGCTCTTCGCGGTGGTCGCCGTCGGAGATGTCGAGCGCGAGCACCGCCCCGACCCCCTTCGCGTAGAACCAGAGCTCGCTCACCCTGGGCTCGAGCGGCGTGAAGTCACGCATCATCGCCGTTCGGCGGAAATAGCCGAAGGGCACCTCAACCTGCTCCGTGCCCACGCTCAGAATCTCAGTGTGGTCGGCGGCGCCGGTCGCGTAACCGCCCTCCAGCCGATAGCGCATTCCGGTTCGGGGCGTCGTCGGCATCTGGACACCCGGCTCGGCTCCGTTCACGCCGGCTTCAAAGGATCCGAACTTGCTCGCCTTGCCGTTCTCGTACTTGGTGGTGTCCTCCCCGAAGTACCAGACGTTGCCGGCCCTGTCCTGCGCGAACCACTCCTCCGTGAACTCGACGACCTTTCCCCTGTGGTTGGTGACCGTCGCGACGATTACCCGCGCAGTGACCCCGTTGGCGATCCGCTTCGTCCGGTCCGTCACCTCATCGACGATCTTCTGGCGCGTGCCGTCCGGGGCGGTCTCACGGTAGACGCGCCTATCGCCCGGACGCAGCGGGTAGTACGGGATTGTCGATCGTGGTGGTGAAGTCGGCCGGGTCGATCCTTGCCGGCTGGTGTCCCTCGGGCAGCCCGCGGTTCGCCTGAGCCACGGCACCCGCGAGCGCTGCGATTCCGAGGACTACGGCGGTGCCGAGGGCCGCCCGTCTCATCCTCTGTGTCCTGATCATCGTTGGTCTCCCTTCGTTCCTGGCGTGGAACCGTCGCTGGACCTTTCGAGGACCGGTATACGGCCGCCAGATGAAGCCGCCGTGAGACAGGGATCGACGAGCGATGACCACCGAAGAGACCGGGCGTCGCGGCCCATCTATTCTGGATCAACCGTGACCTATCCCGCAGACCCACGAGTGGACGCCTACATCGATGCTCTCCCCGTTTGGCAGCAGGCAATCTGCCGCGAGGTCCGCGATCTGGTCCACGCCGCCGACCCGGAGGTCGCCGAGACCATCAAGTACATCGACCGTCCGTACTTCGTCCTGCAGGGCAACATCTGCGCCCTGTTGGCGGCGAAGGACCACGTCAACGTATTCCTCTACGACGGGGCGATCGTCCCCGATCCCGAGGGAATCATCACTGGCGGCCACGAGAACGAGACCGCCCGCACCGTGGCCGTCCACGAGGGCGAAACCGTCAATGCCCCCGCCCTCAGCGCGATGATCAAGCAGATCATCGCCAACAACCGCGCCGGAGGCTGGCGCAAGCTGAAGCGCGAAGCCTGATTCGGCCCGCCTGCTGGAACTCAGGCGGCAGCAGAGCCAGTGGCATGGGGCGCGCGCGTGGGCGTGCGGGTCCCGCAGGCCGTCAGGTGGAGTGCCTGGAGGCTTGGTGGAGCGGCTGATTGGCACGGAGCCCGCGGGCGCTCCGAGCTGTGGGTTCAGCCGGTAGCCGCCGCTTCCGCCGCCCGCTTGGACATCTCATCCGGCGGGACGTCCTCCACGTGCGTCGCGACGTGCCAGTGGTGTCCAAATGGATCTTCGAAGCTTCCTTGCCGGTCGCCATAGAACTTGTCTTCCACTGGGCGCAGGGCCTCGGCACCAGCTTCGATCGCGCGCTCGAAGACGCTGTCCGCATCCTCGACGTAAACATGGAGGGATACGGGAGTGCCACCCACGGTCTTCGGGCCGCGGGCGTCCATCTCCGGGTGCTCGTCGGCGAGCATGATCACCGAGTTGCCTATCTCGAGCTCGGCGTGACCGACCTTGCCGTTGGGTCCTCCCATGCGCATCCGCTCGGTCGCGCCGAGCACCGACTTGTAGAAGTCAATCGCGGCGGCGGCGCCGTCGACGATGAGGTAGGGGGTAAGGCGGGGGTAGCCATCGGGGATTGGGTTGACCATCGGTTGCACCTCCTGCGGTCGTGGGCTGGGCCACGCATGGTATGGCGCCGGCGCATGCTGTCGCATTCGCGATGGAGGCTGTCGCGCAAATCGCGGCGACTCGCCGGGCGGGATGGCAATCGGCACCGATTCGAAACCGCCAGGGCCCGGCCAGCGTTCAGGACAGGGCCTGGTCGCGCCGATCGATGACCTCGAAGTGCGCAGAGCGCTCGTCGAAGCGCGAGAGGACCTGCCGCGCGCGCGCCGGAACGTGCGCGATCTCGTAGTCGTCCCCCACGAAGGCCTTCACCGCCGCTAGATCATCGAACCACATGAGGGTGGCGAATTCGAACCCATCCTCCACACGTCGCCGCATGAGATCGATGGACAGGAAGCCCGGAATCCCTCGAGCCTCGATCTCCGGAATCACCTCCCCGCGCACGATCTCCTCGTATGCCGGGGCGTTCTCCGGTGTCGTCCAGCCCCGCCACAACCGGCAAATCATCACGCAGACTCCATCGACCGTTGGAACCTATCGGATGGATCCAAGGGCGCTGACCCAGGCGCTCAATCGAGCCGGGGCCGGGCTAAGCCGGGCGCGAAGGGCAACCCAGAACGCTCGCATCCACCGCGAAAGCGGACGCGGCCGAGACCGCGAACTACCTGCTCGACCGCGAGTCGTCCGCCGCTCGGGTTCCGCGTGGAGTCATGGCCCAGTGGCATTTCATCAGTAGCTCAGCTGCTCATCCCAGTCCGGGCGCCCCTCGCGCGTCAGGTCGAACAGGTTCCAAAGTGGCTCGAGGGTGCCGACGCTGCGGTGATCCTGCCCCGGGTCGGCCGGCGCGAAGGTGAGCTCCGCGCCCCAGAAGTGGCGGATGGTTCCGCCGTCGCGGTGGAACACGTTGAGCATCGGAAACTGGGATCCGTCGGCCGCTTCCCCGAAGTAGTCACGGTTGTAGGTGTTGGCGGCCGATGAGAGGAGCCGCAGCTTCCGCCACCCGCGCTCTTCGCCCCAGGTGAGGAGCCGCGACAACGGCGTCTTCGCCACCACCGCGAAGTTGATCTGCTGACCGGCGTGTTCCGCGGCGCCGTCGAGCTGATCGAGAAGGGCCACGCAGGACGGGCAGGGGCCTTCCTCGAGTGGCAGGAGCGCCGTCTCCCCGCTCGTGGGCCCGGGGCGGTCGCCTCCGTAGGCCCGCGGGAACATGAAGTTGTAGATCACCAGCGAGTCCTTGCCAGGCGCGAACAGCTCCGACATCCGCACGTCGGCGGGGTTGCCGTCCGCGGCCCTGCCCTGGAAGACGTAGTCCTCGGGGACGACGCCGCCGGGCGGCAGCTCGCGCCTGGCGGCGGCCACCGCCTCCATCTCGCGACGCAGCTCGATCTCCCGCTCCAGCAGCCGGTCACGCGCCGCCCTGTACTCCGCCGACTCTCCCGGAAATGTGAGGCTCATCGGACGCTCCCTTCTTCGATCGCGAAGGTGTTGCCGTCGGGATCGCTGAACCAGGCCACCCTGCCGTCGCCCAGCTCATGGATCCCCTTCTCGTCAGTATTCAGCACGGGGATCGTCGTAGCCGCTGGACCGTCACCCCCCGTGGTGTTGAGCTCGTCCACCACCTCCTCCAAGGTCCTCCACGTACCAGGTGGCCAGGGTGGCGGGCGCCTTGCCGGCGTGAGCTGGGGCACGCCGGTCGACACGACGGGACCCACCGGTCCGGCTCAGTCAAGCGTCCTCGTAGATCTTGATACCGGGTTGGCCCTCGACACCCGCTCCATGGCCTCGCGAAGCTCGGCGCTAGCAAGGAGTGCCTCCGCCGCGGCCACGTCCGAAAGCCGTGGATGACCAGCAGATCGTGGCGTGATCCCGGAGATCGGGTGCTAGACGCCGGAAGGGCATGCGCGACTAGGATGGGGCCGCGTTGCGGGGAGACGGCTGAGTGAATCTGTGGCTTCTGACCCTGATCGTGGCGGTCGCCGCCGCGGCGGCGGTGGGCGTCATGCACCTCGTCCGGAGCCGGTCGAAGGTCGATCACTTCTTCATCGAGATCGAGCGCGGCGCCGGGATCTTCGCCTTCCTCGGCACGGCGTTCGCGGTCATCCTCGCATTCGTGGTGCTCGAGGCGTTCGAGAGCTTCAACGACGCGAAAAGCGGCGCCGAGGAGGAGGCGACGACCCTGGTGCAGCTGTCGCGAACGGCCGAGTTCTTCCCTGCGGCTGAGCAAGAGCCCATCGAGGGCGTGCTGATCTGTTACGGGCGGGCCGTGATCAACGACGAGTGGCCGGCGATGAAGGAGGGCCGGCGAAGCCCGGTGGTGCAGACGTGGGTGAACCGGTTCCAGGACGATCTCAAGCAATTGCACCCCCAGACGCCGGAGGAGGAGGCCGCCTTTCTGCAGCTGCTCGGTCAGCAGGACAAGCGGACGGACGCCCGGCGCACGCGGCTCAGCGAGGCCAACCGCGCCCTGCCGGCGCCGGTCTGGTTCTTCCTGTGCCTCGGTGCGCTGATAACCGTCGGGTTCGCGTTCTTCTTCGCCGACCGGCGCGAGCACTTCATCGTCCAGGGGAGCCTGATCGCCACGATCACCGCTCTGGTGGTCTCGGGCCTGCTGCTGGTCTGGTTCCTCGACCACCCCTACGAGAACCGCAGCGGCAGCATCAAGCCGGAGGAGATGGAGCTCGGGCTTCTGATCGTCGAGCGCGAGCACAAGGACGCCGCCCCGCCGTGCGACGAGGACGGCCAGCCGGTGGGCGCGGCCTTGCGCGCCGTCCCTTCCGGTTACGTGCACTCAAGTCTTGACGCCAAGCTCGCTCGGGGTACCAGTCCTGTTGCAGGCTCTGACGGCGTGACGCTGAAACTGCAGTCGCGGGGTCGGATCTCGCATTGACGCTAAGGGAGGCGTAGCAGGCGGAGCAGGCTATCAGGGGTTGAGTGGGGGTGAGTAGCTGATGAGATCGAGCGGGCCGTCTCTGAACGAGCCCAACGTCCCGCGCGTAGACCTTGGTGCCCTTGCTCCCGTCGAGCGGGTTGAAGTCACGCCGGTGATCGTGTCGGTGAACGTGTCCGCAGGCACCTTGACGGTGCTCCCACTGCGGACGATTGTCGCCTCGTCTTCTGCGGTGCCCGGTGCGGACTCCTGCTGGAAGTTCATGCCAACCTCAGGCGTCGCCGGCATGAAGATCCCCGGAGCGTTTCCCGGGTCGTCGGCCCGCCAGGCGCCTTCGGTGGTGAAGCTGCCGTCCGGGTTGAAGATCTTACGTCCTCGCCGAAGTAGCAGACCGTGCCGTCCAGGGTCTGCGCGTAGTAGTTGAGCGAGACCTCGATCACGAATTCATCGCCATCGACCACCCCGTCTCCGTCCGCGTCCTCCCATTCGAGCTCCTCGACCACGCCCGTGTTGACCTTGTCCTGCCCGGAGTAGAAGCTCTCGGTCGCGTCGAGGACAGTGATTTGGAGCCCGATCGTCTGTCCCTGCTCTTGCCCCGAGTAGATCCATTGCTGGCCGACCGGCAACGGGAAGAAGGGGTTGTCGATGTCCAGGTTGAACGTGTTCTCATCGGGCGCACAGAGGGCCAGGTCGAGCTGCGTGGTCTTGCCGCCGACGGCCGAGCTCGGCGCCAGCAGCAACGCGGCCATCAGCGCAGCCAAGAACGCCGCAACGGTTGCGACCATGCGCCGAACCCTGAGCGATCCGCTGGCGTGAGTGCTCGAGACGTCCATTTCTCGCACGGCCCGTACCCGGATCGCGCGGGTTCAAACCACTCATCCGTCCGGTGCATGACGGATCAGTCAGGCGGGATCGGGTATCAAGCAGGGATGCCCGAGTTGATCCTGGGTCCCGATCCTTCGCTACGTCTCCGACACGGATGCCGTCGTCTGGGTGGAGACCGACGATGGCTGCGAGGTTGAGGTCCTCGGCCATCGCGCGCGCACATTCGCCGTGGAAGGCCACCACTACGCGCTGGTCTGCGTCGGGGGGCTCGAACCGGGGACGACCTACGAGTACGGCGTCGCGCTCGACGGGGACGCCCACTGGCCCGTACCGGACTCCGAGTTCCCGCCCAGCATCATCCGCACCGTCGATCCGGATGGGCGGATCGATCTGATCTTCGGCTCCTGCCGGGTCGCCCTCCCGCATCACCCTCCCTACACCCTGCCCAAGGATGAGGACGAGCGCGGCCGCGGGCCCGACGCTCTCCACACGCTGGCGCTCTCGATGCTGGAGTCGGAGCCCGATCGCTGGCCGGAGCTCGTGCTCCTCCTGGGCGACCAGGTCTATGCGGACGAGGTTTCGCCGCAGGCATTGGAGTTCATCCACTCGAGACGGGACACGACCCGGCCTCCGGGGGAGGAGGTGGCCGACTTCGAGGAGTACACGCGCCTCTACCGGGAGTCATGGTCGGACCCCGTGATCCGATGGCTGTTCTCGACGACCTCGATCTCGATGGTGATCGACGACCACGACATGCATGACGACTGGAACATCTCCCGCTCGTGGTTAGAGGAGATGCGTCGCCGGCCGTGGTGGCAGGAGCGAGTGGTGGGCGGGCTGATGTCGTACTGGATCTACCAGTTCATCGGCAACCTCTCGCCGCGGGAGCTCGAGGGGAACGACCTCTACCGGAAGGTTCGTCAGCTAGACGAGGCTGGCCCCATGCTGCGGGAGTTCGCCGCCAAGGACGACCGCGAGCGGGAGGGCAAGCGGTGGAGCTACTACCGCGACCTCGGCTCGACGCGGCTGATCGTGATGGATTCACGGACCGGGCGGGAGTTGGAGGAGGGTCGTCGGTCGATCTTCGACGAGGACGAGTGGGACTGGATCCAGGACAAGGCGCGGGGTGACTTCGACCACCTCCTGATCGGGACCTCGGATCCCTACCTGCTGGCGCCGGGCCTGCACTACCTGGAGGCCTGGAACGAGGCGGTTTGCAACGGCGCCTGGGGCGGGGCGGCGGCGGGGGTCGGAGAGCGGATCAGGCGCGCCCTCGACTGCGATCACTGGGGCGCGTTTCAGCGCTCGTTCATGCGGCTCACCGCCCTGCTGGAGGAGGTCGGCTCGGGCGAGCGCGGCCGTCCCCCGGCCTCGATCTGCATCCTCTCCGGCGATGTCCACCACGCCTACCTAGCCGAGGCGGCGTTCCGCCGCGACGCGAACGTGAGCAGCGCCGTCTACCAGGCGGTCTGCTCTCCGTATCGGAAGGCGCTCGACGCCCACGAGCGCCTCGCGGTGCGAATCGGTCATTCACGCCCCACTGAAGTTCTCGTCCGCGCCCTCGCCCACGCCTCGGGGGTCGAGGATCCCGACATCCGGTGGCGCTTCGCCGGCGGTCCGTACTTCGACAACCAGATCGCGACCCTGAGCCTCGAGGGACGAGAGGCGAGTCTGACGATCTCCAAGACGGTCCACGATCCGGAGGCGGGGGGGTCGCGGCTGGAGACCGCGTACGAGCGACGGATCGCCTGAGTGCACTGAACCGGCTGGTAATTAGCTCCCTGGCCGTCAACATACAATCGGCGGGATGCCAGAGAAAGTGAAGTTCCTGCTCGCCGAAGAGCAGATCCCGACCAGGTGGGTGAACCTGCTCGCCGATCTTCCCGGCGATCCGCCACCACCCCCCCTGCACCCGGGCACGGGTGAGCCGCTGGGGCCCGAGGACCTGGCGCCGCTCTTCCCGACCGCGCTGATCGAGCAGGAGGTCTCGGCCGAGCCGGAGATTGAGATTCCGGAGCAAGTGCGCGAGATCTACAAGCTGTGGCGGCCCACGCCGCTGCACCGGGCGCACCGGCTGGAGCGCGAGCTCGACACACCGGCCCGGATCTATTACAAGTACGAGGGCGTCTCGCCCGCCGGCTCGCACAAGCCGAATACGGCCGTCGCGCAGGCCTTCTACAACCGTGAGGCGGGAGTCAGGAAGCTCTCGACGGAGACCGGGGCGGGACAGTGGGGCTCGGCGCTCGCCCTCGCCTGCCAGCTGTTCGGGCTCGACTGCGAGGTCTTCATGGTCGGGGTCAGCTATGACCAGAAGCCCTACCGCAAGGCGATGATGGAGACCTGGGGCGCGACCGTGCACCGCAGCCCCTCGGAGCTCACCGAGGCCGGCCGCTCACAGGCCGAGCACGATTCCGGCAGTCTCGGGATCGCGATCTCCGAGGCGGTCGAGGTCGCCGCCGGCGCAGATGACACCAACTACGCGCTCGGCTCGGTCCTCAACCACGTCTGCCTCCATCAGACGGTGATCGGCCAGGAGTCGATCGCGCAGATGGAGCTGACCGGCGCGGCGCCCGACGTCGTCGTTGGCTGCGTTGGCGGCGGCTCCAACTTCGCCGGGCTCAGCTACCCGTTTCTGAGACAGCGGATCCGCGACGGCGCCGAGATCCGTTTCGTCGCCGCCGAACCCACCGCCTGCCCGACGCTGACCCGGGGGCGCTACGCGTATGACTTTGGCGACACCGTCGGCATGACCCCGCTGATGCCGATGTACACGCTTGGCCACGACTTCGTCCCGCCCCAGGTCCACGCTGGCGGGCTCCGCTACCACGGCGACGCGCCGGGCCTCTCCGCCCTGGTCAAGGAGGGGCTGGTGGAGGCCAAGGCGATCGCGCAGACGGCGGCTTTCGAGGCCGCAGTGCGCTTCGCCCGCTGCGAGGGGATTATCCCGGCGCCCGAGCCCGCCCACGCGATCCGGGCCGTCTTCGACGAGGCCGAGGCCGCCAAGGAGGCCGGTGAGCAGCGGGTGATCCTCTTCAACCTCTCCGGCCACGGCCACTTCGACATGTCCGCCTATGAGGCCTATTTCGCGGGCAACCTGGAGGATCTCGCGATGCCGGAGGACGAGCTCAGCTCAGCCCTTGAGCGTCTCCCCGAGGCGCCCGCCTTGAGTTGACCCATCCCGCCGCTCAGCCCGCCGAGCTGAGATAGGGCTGGCTGCCTTAGCCGGCGGCCGACTGCGGCGCGGGCACGCCCAGCGCCGAGGGTGCGACGCCGACTGGCACGAGCTCCGACACACCGTAGTTCTGACCCTTCTGCGCCAGCGCCTTGAAGCGCCCCGGCCGCTCGAGCATGGTGGAGACGGTCGCGATGCCTTCCTTGTCCGTGCGTGCCGTTGCGCCGGCGAAGCTCACCCGCGCCTGGCGCAGGGGCCGGCCGTCGCGGGTTGCGTGAACGGTCGCCCGCACCTCGCCCGGCAGCGCTCCGACGCTGCTGTCCGTGACCTCCACCTCGAAGCGCTTGTGGGCTGGGGCGGGCACGAAGTGGAGCAACGCGCTGCTCGGCCCGAAGCTGAGACGGCATCCGGGGTCGAATGGCGCGATCAGCCAGTGAAGCTCTCCGCCGAGCGTGGGAATCACGTCGAGGCCCTCAGACTCGCCGCAGATGCTCATCTCGAGCTCGAGCCGCCGCTCGCCGGTCTCGGGATCGACCGCCCAGACTTGATAGACGCCGTTGGCCTCACCGGCCAGCAGGAGCCGGCGGTCCGTGAACACAGCGCCCGTGACGCCGGTCGGTGGCACGGCGCCGACGAGGCGGCGGACGGGTTGGAGCAGCGGCCCGGTGGGGGCGCGATTGGCCTGCGAGACCTCGGTCGAGCGGAAGGCGAGCAGATCGTTACCGCTGCTGGTCCAGATGAGCGAGCCGTCAGGCGAGGTCTCGGCCCACATCGCCTTCGGGATCTCGGCGGGGTCGAGCTTCACGTAGTAGCGGAAGTCGAGCGTGGCGGGATCGGCGACGCCAAACGAGCCGGTGCCGCAGGTATTGCCGACCCCGGGCGTGAAGCACTCCAGCGGCAGCAAGACGCGGCCGCCCTCGCCGGGACTCCAGGTCGGGTCGCCGATGTGGTTGTAGCCCTCCGCCTCCCCGACGGCCGGCGGGAGCGCGCCCGAGACGCCCGCGGTCTGGCGCAGCAGCGGCGTGGTGCGCCACAACCCCTCGAAAATTCCCACGAAGTACAGGTTCTCCTCGGCCGGGTCGGAGGTGAGCCCCTGCCAGTAGAAGGTGGGAACCGAGCTCGCTCCGGTGAGCAGCCAGCGTCCAGGATCCTGCGCGGCGGCGGTGGGTGCGATGCTCAGTACAAGGGCGACCGTGGTGGCGAGAAGGGCGAAAAGTGACCGTGCACGGCGCACGCGGACCAGCGTAGCGACGACAGGATCGCCCGCGCCGCTCCGAGGTCGACCTTGTCCACGGGCAGCGTCTTGCGATGCTTCTCTGGCCGCGGGACGGCTGGCGGTCCGGTAGAAATGCGCTGTGGCGAGGGGATTCGCTTTGGCATTGGTGGCCGCCGCGTCTCGCTCTTCCCGGCGGCGCGGCGGCCCACCCGGGTGGCCACGATCGCCCCACGGTGAGCCACGGGGTCGTCGTTGGGGATGTCACCCCGAGGTCGGCGGTGCTGTGGGCGCGAGGGGACCCCGGCGGAACGCTGCAGGTCAGGTTGTCCGGAGGGCCCCACCGACGGATCGAACCCGTTCCCGTGAAAGCTGCCGACGACTGGACCGGCCAGGTCCGCCTCAACGGCCTGACCCCGGGCAGGGACTACTCGTATCGAGTTCGCTTCGGCGGTGGCGGGCCCTCCGCGCGCGGATCGTTCAGGACGCCGCCCGCCGAGACCAAGGCCGCCTCGGTGCGGCTTGCCTTCGGCGGCGACGTGGCCGGGCAGAACGTCTGTCGCCACGCGGTCGAGGGCTTCCCGATCATGGACACGATCCACGCCTGGCGGCCGGACGTCTTCGTCGGGCTGGGCGACATGATCTACGCCGACAACGCGTGCGCGGCCGCGGGCCTGTACGGGAACGCCCAGCTGCCCGGAGCCTTCGGGCCGGCCACCGACCTCGCGGGCTTCTGGGCGCACTGGCGGTACAACCGGGCAGACCCGGGATCGCAACGGCTGCTCGCGAATACGAGCTACGTCGGCGTCTGGGATGACCATGAGGTCATCAACGACTTCGGCCCACTCACCGACGTCGGTTCCGGGCCGCCCTACCCGCCCGACCTCCACCTCCTACCGATCGGGTTGGAGGCGTTCCTCGACTACACACCGATAGCGAGCGCGCCAAGGCTGTACCGCTCCCTGCGCTGGGGACGGCACCTCGAGCTCTTCGTCCTGGACACGCGCAGCTACCGCGACGCCAATACCGCCCCGGACAGTCAGCAGCAGCCCAAGACCATGCTCGGTCACGAGCAGCTCGCCTGGCTCAAGGACGGGCTCGCCGGCTCCGACGCAACCTGGAAGGTGATCGTCTCGAGCGTGCCGATGTCGATCCCCACCGGCTTCCCGCCCACCAACGGCCGTGACGGCTGGGCCAACTTCGACCAAGCGACCGGGTTCGAGAACGAACTCCTCGAGGTCCTCAGGTTCATGGCCGAGAACGGGGTCGACAACCCAGTCTGGATCACAACCGACGTCCACTTCGCAGAGGCGTTCCGCTACCGGCCGTTCCCCGAGCACCCCGACTTCGCCGTCCACGAGATCGTCACCGGCCCGCTCAACGCCGGCATCTTCCCGAACCGCAACTTCGACCCGACGCTGAACCCACAGATCCTCTTCTTCCACGGCCCCGCGAGCCCCGCCGACGTAATGAATTGGGACCAGGCGAAGCAGTGGTTCAACTTCGGCACGCTCGAAGTCGGAGCCGATGGCGACCTGACCGCTGGGGTGATCGATACCGCCGGCGAACCCCGGTTCTCGCTCACACTCGAGCCGCGGTAGAGCCGGCGATCGCCCGGCTCCGGCTCGCAGCGCGAGCTGATGCTCCGGGGGAAGAGCTGACTGGGGCTCGAGCCCGAGTAGGCTGACCCCGCACGGACACATGGCGGTCGACCTGGTCATCGACATCGAGAACACCCCTGGAGCCCTGGCGGGGGTGGCGACAGCAATTAGCGATGCCGGCGTGAACATCGCGGCCGCCACGTGCGTCGGGCCAGGCGAGCGGGCAGAGCTCCACATCCTCGTCCCGCACGCCGAGGCCGCGAAGCATGCGTTGGCGATTTCCCATGTCCCGGTCACCCGCGAGCGCGAAGTAGTCGTGGTCGATGTCGAGGACCGCCCCGGCGTCCTGGCGGACCTGACTCGCAAGATCGCCCGGGCTGGAGTCAACCTCGATCTCGTCTATGTCGCCACACGAAATCGCATCGTCTTCGGGGCGGCTGACCTAGCTGCGCTCCGGGCCGCGCTCGACGCCGCGAGCTGAACTTCTCGGGGCTTCGCCCACCGGGCCGGATCAAGGATTTCCTCGGCGGTTAGCTGAGTGCTCCGAGCGGCGGCGCTTCGAGCTTCTCTGCCTCGAACGGCTCCTTCCTTGTCGCAGGGCCGTCAGGTCCGAGCAGAGAAGATGCCTACCGCACCGACCACTTCGACCTGGGCGCTGTCGAACCGCTGGTCGAGTTGCGTCTTAAGGCCGACGAGGTCGTCGTCGCGGTTGGTGAATGTGCCGTCGCGGTTGAGCCGTTCCATCATCCACCGCGACCACCTGGTGTGCCGCACGCCACCGCTCAGAACGGTGCTGCCGAATACGACGCCGCCCGGCGCAAGCACCGTCCTAGCGTGGTCGAAGACGACGCTCTTGGTTGCGATGTTGCCGGGCAGGCAGTGCAGCAGCCAGTTCAAGCCCACGGACTCGAACGTGCCTGCCGGCAACCCGAACGGCTCAAGCGCGTTCGCTTGATGCGTCTTGGGCCGGTAACGGTGAAGGCGCTTGGCGGCGACCTGGAGAGGGGCGGGGTTCAGATCCATCAGGGTGATCTCCGGGGACTGGGTCGGGTAGTGGCACTTGTCGAGCAAGTAGCCGGTTCCGACGCCGATGTCGAGATGACGGGCAGAGACGTGCTCGTCGTAGAGCCGAACGAGACGACCCGGGGGGCATCGCCACGCGAGGTGCCCGTTGAACCTCAGAACAACCGTGTCATAGACCCTTAGGAAGCCGGCTGTATAGCGCGCTTGTCCGGCATACGCGGGGTCGTCGGGCGAGATAGCGGTCCTGATTGGCGCGCTCGCCCGCGGGGCGCTCTATGCTAGTCGCAGACGGAGGGCCCGGATGATCGCCGGGCGGCGGGGCCCCGGGAGGCTGTGAGGCGGGATCAGGGATCGACGCGCCAATCTGCCGATAATAGATGCGAGAGAATCTTCGTCGTCGGCCATTTGGGGAAGCCAATGAATCTGCGAGGCCGTGGCAGCCGCATCATTGTCGCCGCAGTCGTGATGACCGCGATCTTGGTCGCCGGGGGCACGGCCGCGGTGACAAGCCCGTCGCCCAGCGCTGCCACGAGCCTCTCTGGCCAGCAGGCTCAGGTCGCCAAAAAGAAGTGCAAGAAAAGGAAGAAATGCAAGAAGAGACGGTCAGCGTCAGCGCCGGCGACCGAGACCGTCGCGAACGCGTCCCAGACGACCGTCTACCAGCTGCCTCAGAGCATCGAGGGAGACTGCTCGGTCGCGGTCGAGAGCAAGGTGATGGCGTGGCTGGCCACGGTGCCGGACGGGAGCACGGTGCAGTTCGGGGCGGGGCGCTGCTACGGCCAGGACGGGACGATCACGCTCACCGACAGGAACGGCCTCGTGATCGACGGCCAGGGATCCGAGTTCCGTGCGCTCACCCCCGGCGGGAGCCACCGCGCCAACTGGCGCTTCGTGAGGGGGCGGGACCTGACCGTGCGGAACCTGGCCGTTCGCGGGTCGAACCCAGAGGGCCGGTAC
Source organism: uncultured Solirubrobacterales bacterium (assembly GCA_963818205.1). GTDB lineage: Bacteria > Actinomycetota > Thermoleophilia > Solirubrobacterales > 70-9 > CAVVYV01. The sequence goes on along the minus strand of CAWFRG010000001.1, from coordinate 332,071 downwards.
GAGCCGGGCGTTGAATGGCAGCACGGCTACTCGGTGGAGGGGGTCCAGGGAATGACGCTCTCGAACGTCAAGGCACGCGAGACGTGGGGCGACGGCGTCCTTCTATGGCGGGGCGCGTCCTCGCCCGCCTGCGGCGATGACGCCTCGAGCGCCCGCAACGTCCTCATCGCCGGGGCGCTGCTCGAGCGGATCGGCCGCCAGGGGGTGGCCGTCGTGGACGCCGAGCAGGTGACCCTTCGGGACTCGACCGTCGGCCCGGTGGCGTGGGCGAACGTGGACATCGAGACCGACGAGGGCTGCGAGATCGCCCGCCAGATCACGGTGGCGCGCAACTCCTTCGGGGCGAACGGCTGGGGGGTGGTCGTGAACGGCGGCTTCGGCGCCGCCCCGCAGGTGGGCGACGTGAGCGTGATCGACAACGTCCAGACGGCGCCCACGGTCGACACGGGGATCCTCACCCCCGACCCGTGCCGGGCGCCCGTGAGGATCCTCTCCCCGGACGCCGTCTACCGCGACGCCTACACCTTCAGCGCGCAACCGCTTCCTCACGCCCAACAACGCCTTCGTCTTCAGGCGGGTGCGGAACATCGACGTGAGCTCGAACACGGTGATCTTCGGTACGCCGATCCCCGGCTGCGACACCCGGGCCGGGGTCCGCCTGACGGACTCCCACACCGTCGGCATCACCGGCAACAGCTTCAGCGGTGCGAACAACGTGTTCGTGGCGGACGCGCTGAGCACGGGCATCACCTCCACGGGCAACTCCGTCGACTGACCCCGAGGACCCTCAATCTTGGCAACCCCGCCTGTAGGTTGCGGGTCGTGGACCTCTTGGAAATCGCGGACAAGCTGTGGCGCGGCGAGCTGGACGTCGCCGAGCCTCCCTCGCCCGAGCGTCCCGGCGATGAAAAGGCGGTCAATCCGTTCGTTCCCCGCAACGAGCTGGTCGAGATCGGCCAGGGCACTGCGTTCGTCAACTCGTTCGCCAACGTCAGCGCCTTCGAGACCGCCAAGGGCCTGGTCTGCGTCGACAGCGGAGCGCCCTTCTCGGCACCCGACATCCACCGGATGATCCGGGCGTGGTCGCCGGCTCGGCTCGACACCACGATCTTTTCCCACGGCCACATCGACCACGTCCTCGGGGTCTATGCGTTCGAGCGGGAGGCGAGGGACAGGGGCTGGGCGCTGCCCCGGGTGGTGGCCCATGAGAACGTCCCCGCTCGCTTTGACCGCTACAAGCTGACTGCGGGATACAACAGCGCGATCAACTCGCGCCAGTTCGGCGTCCACGTCCCCTGGCCGACCGAGTACAGGTACCCGGACGAGACCTACCGGGACGAGGTCGAGCTCGAGGTGGGCGGCGAGCGCTTCGAGCTTCATCACGCGAAGGGCGAAACCGACGACCACACCTGGACCTGGGTCCCCGGCCGCCGGGTCCTCTGCCCGGGTGATCTGATCATCTGGTGTGTGCCCAACGCGGGCAACCCACAGAAGGTCCAGCGCTATCCGCGTGAATGGGCGGCGGCGCTGCGCGAGATGTCCACCCTGGGTGCCGAGGTGCTGTTGCCCGGGCACGGGCTCCCGGTGGTCGGGGTCGACCGAGTGGAAGCGATCCTCGGCGACACGGCCGCGCTGCTCGAGCACGTCCACGACGAGACCGTGCGGCTGATGAACGAGGGCGCCTCCCTCAACGAGGTCCTGCACGAGGTCCGGGCGCCCGCGGAGCTGCTCGAGAAGCCCTACCTGCGGCCGATCTATGACGACCCGGAGTTCATCGTGCGCAGCGTCTGGCGCCTCTACGGCGGCTGGTATGACCTCGACCCCGCCGGCCTGAAGCCCGCGCGCACCAGCGAGTTGGCCCATGAGATCGCGGCGCTCGCCGGGGGAGCATCCGGGTTGGCCGGCCGCGCCAGGCAGCTGGCATCGGGAGGCGAGCTCAGGCTCGCCGGCCATCTCGTCGAGCTCGCCGCCGCCGCCGCTCCCGACGATCCGGAGGTGCGCGCCGCGCGAGCCGAAGTGAACGAGAGGCGCCGCGCCGCCGAGCCCTCCCTGATGGCGAAAGCCATCTTTGCCGACGCGGCCCGCGAGTCCCGCGCCTGAAAAAAGTCATGCTCTACGGGAGCGCGTTTTCGCTTGCGATCCCCGCGTAGAGGCCGGCGCTGGGGCGCGCCGTGCGCTCCAGGGTGCGGGGATCGAAGGAGTAGAGCCCGAACTTCGGCCCGTAGCCGTACACCCATTCGAGGTTGTCCGTCAGCGACCAGTGGAAGTAGCCGCGCACGTCGGCACCGTCCTCGTCGATCGCGAGCAGAAGCTGGCGTAGATGGTCGCTGAGGTAGGCGGGGCGCTGGTCGTCGTCCGCGTCGGCGATCCCGTTCTCGGTCACGTAGACCGGGAGCCCGTAGTCGGCGGCGGTACCGATCACCTCGCGGAACCCCTCCGGGTAGATCTCCGCGCCGAGCTCGCTGCAGGTGGTCGGGCACGGGGGGAGCGAGGGATCGGCCGGGCTCGCGTAGGAGGTGGCGGGGAGGAAGTCGAGGATCGGGATCACCGGGGTGAGCGAGTTGGGAAGGGCGGTGACCCGGCCGCGGAAGTAGTAGTTCAGGCCGACGAAGTCGGCCTTGCGCGGGTGCGCGTCCGCCTCGCTTCCTGAGATCACCCCGTCGCCGTTCGCGTCGATGTCGCCCTCGACCGCCGCGTTCAGGAACCAGCGGTTGAAGAGGTAGTCGGCGTGCTCGGTCGCCTCCTGGTCGGCCGGCGAGGACGGGTCGCTGGGCGTGAAGGCGATCATGTTCATCACCGGCCCGACGAGCGAGGGGCTGCCGTCGCCGTCGGCGTCTTCGTGTCGAAGCGCTTGAGCGCGTCGTAGGCGGCGGTGTTCGCCCGCTCCAGGTTGAGGAGCGCGGCGATCGCGCCGGTGAAGCTGAAGACGCCGGGCGGCCAGAAGGCGCCGAAGAACCCGGGGATGTTGACGTAGCCGAAGGTGACCTGAACCAGCGGCTCGTTGAGGGTGTTCCAGTAATCGGCGCGATCGCCCAGCTTCCAGGCGAGGTAGGCGGCGTACTTCTCGAACTCGTCGACGGTCCCGGGCTCCAGCCAGCCCGCGGCGCTCGAGCTCGGGAAGCGGCTGGTTGACGCCGCGTCCCGCCAGCGCCTCGCGGGTGGCGAGCGGGTCATGGAGCCAGGTGGGGAGGGACCAGTGGTGCAGGGTGACGAACGGGGTGATCCCCCGCTTGGCCGCCGCCGCGAGCACGTTCCGGTAGTGGTGGACCGCGCGCTGGTTGGCGAGGCGGTCGAGGCGCTCGAGGTCGCTCTCGTCGATCTCGGCGCCGACATCGATTCCCTCGGTGGAGCGGGGAAAGATCCGCGGCCACTCGATCGAGAAGCGGAAGGCGTTGTTGTTGAGGTCCTCGGCGACGAGGTCGAGGTCGCGGCGAAAGCGCAGCCAGTGGCCGGGACCGTCCTCGGGCAGGTCTCCGCTCACGGTGCCGTCGGCGATGTTCCCTGGATCGTGGGTCCAGACGTACCAGTCGCTCGCCGGGTCGACGTTGTGGCCCTTGCCGGCCTCGGTCTGGAAGCCCGCGATCGCGGTTCCCCAGAGGAAGCCGTCGGGGAACTCGTCGGCCGCTCCGGCGCCGGGCGCACTGAGGAGGCCGAGCAGGGCAGCTGCGGATGACACGATCGCCAGTGCGTTCATTTGGAAGTGAGGAACTGCTCGAGGCCGCTCAGGAACTCGTTCTGCTCCGGCGCGGCCGTGAGCGGGTCGAGGTGGCTTTGCTCGGGCGCGCCGTCGATGAGCAGCGCCTCGCGCTCGGTCGTGCGGGCCCGCTCCACCAGCCGCCTCGCGCCCTCCAGCACCTCGCCGCCGGTGAGATCGGTCTGGAAGGCGTAGATGGGGACGTCGATGCGTTCGGTGTGCATGAGCCGGAGGCCGAGGAAGCGGGCGACGTCGTTCATCCGCATCTGGTCGGCGCCATTGGTGTCGATCGTGAGGCGCCGCGGGAAGTACCACTCGACCGCGTTGCCCGGCTCGCGCCCGAAGATCTGGGCCAGGTTCGCGACCGGCGTGATGCCGCCGTCGACCCAGTCGCGCGGGTCGCCGGAGCCGGCGAGCCCGCCGGCGTTGACGTGGAGAAGAGCAAGCTCCGGGGGCGAGGTGTCGCGGTCGAAGGCGTTGCCGAGCAGGGCCCGGTTGGTGACCTCGATCCCCGGGTTGAACGCGATCCGGGAGGAGCGGGAACTGCTGCAGCGCGGTCGCGCTCGCGGTCGGCTCGAGCCGCGCGTAGTAGCCGCCGATCTCCGCGAACAGCCCGGCCACCTCCGGGAGGCCACCGAGCCCGAGCAGGTCGAGGAACGGGTTCGAGACCTCGAGCTCGGCGATCGCCTCCTGCGCCTGGGCGAGGTCGAAGGCGTCGAAGCTGCCGAGCAGGCCGCCGTCGATCAGCACGAGGCCGGCCAGGTCCTTGTAGCCCGGCCTGCCGTCGAAGTCCCAGGCCGCGTAGGCGGCCGCGAGCGAGGCGCCGAGCGAGTGGCCGCCGAGGATCACCTTGCGGCCCTTGCGCCCGGCGAGCTGGACCACCGCTCGGGCGTCCTCGAGCGCCGTCTCCATCCCCCACTCGCGCGCGAAGGGCACCGTGGTGGGGTTGAGGAACCTGAAGTGGTCGGCCGGCATCCCCCCGTTCACGATCCAGCCGAGGTAGTGGTCGAACATCTCCTGAAGCGATGCCTCGCCCGCCTCGAGGCGAGCGAAGAGGCTCGTGTCCTCGAGCGGCTGGCTGCGACGGTCGATCGACCAGACCTGAACGCGGGGCACACGTTCGACGACATCGCGCGCAACCAGCTCGAAGTCGCCCGCCCCGCCCTGGGTGCCAGGCATGAGCACGAGCACGCGGCGCGCCTCGGCAGGCCCGACCTGATGGACGAAGACTCGGTCGAACTGCGCCGGACCGGGCCCATCGGAGGGCACCTCGATCACCCGCTCGAAGGCACCGGCGGGAGCGGACGCCAGCGCCAGGTACGCGGCCAAGGTCAAGGCGATGAGGCAAGGGCGCTTCATGGGTTCCTCTCCGCTCGTGTACTGTCGTGTTCTTATATCGTCCTGGAGGAGGGAAAGGGACTTCGATTGAGGAGCAGGAGACTGATTTGACGCCCGGCATCTTCCGCACCGGCAGACGGCTCGCGATCCTTCTCTCCGCGATCGCCGTCCTCGTGCTGGCGATTCCGGTCGCGGCCGATGCCGCGAAAGCTGACAGGGTGGCCCGAAGGTCACGGTGATGACCCGCAACGTCTTCCTCGGCGCCGACCTGGGGCCCGCGCTCGCCGCGACGACGCTCGACGGGGCGATCGACGGAGCAGGCGTGATCCTGAACGAGGTCGACGAGACGAACTTCCCCGAGCGCGCCAAGCCGCTCGCGAAGGAGATCGCGGAGTCGGAGCCCGACCTGGTGGGGCTCCAGGAGGTGGCGCTGTGGCGGCAGCAGATCCCGTCCGACTCTGCTCGGGCTCGGCGGCACGCCGGCGACCGAGGTCAGGTACGACTTCCTCGCCCTGCTGATGCAGGAGCTGGAGGCCCTCGACGCCGAGTACCGGGTGGTCGAGGTCCAGGAGGAGTTCGATGAGGAGCTGCCCGCCGATCTGGACGGGTCCGAACGACGACCGGCGGCGCACTCGGCGCCGAGCTCGACGGGCGCCTGACGATGCGCGACGTGATCCTCGCCAAGAAGGGCAGCACCGTGAGCGACCGGGGAGACGGATGGCGCCCACTTCACGACCCTGTTCGGACCCCGCATCGCTGGGGTCTTCGCGATCCCGGTCGAGCGCGGCTGGGTCTCGACCGAGGTCACGGTGGGCGGTACGTCGACCGGGTTCCGCTTCGTCAACACCCACCTCGAGGCCTTCGGGGAGGACACGATCCGAGAGGCGCAGGCGAAGGAGCTGTTCGCGCCGGGTGGCCCGCTCGACACCGACGAGCAGGTGATCCTGGTCGGGGATCTCAACTCCGGCACCGAGGCAAGGCACAACATCCACGACACCGACCAGCTCGCCTTCTCGGCGCTGCTGGGCTTCGGGATGACGGACAACGGCGCGATCCAGAGCTGCTGCTACTCGGACCTCTTCGACCCGACCCAGGTGTTCGACCACACGGTCGATCACGTACTGACCAAGCCGGGCCTGCAGACGAAGAACGCATTCGTGACCGGCAACGATCCGGCGGAGAGGACTCCGTCCGGCCTCTGGCCATCGGATCACGGCGGAGTGGTGAGCACGCTGGAGCTGAAGAAATGAGCAGGAAAGGTGGGCTCGTGAACGGACTCCGACGTCGTCTGTGCGGCTCCGCGCTGGCGGTAGCCCTGAGTCCTCGGTGGGCTGGCACCGGCCGCGTCTGCCCAGAGCCCACCCGACTTCTCCTCGCCCGGGGAGGCCTGGAACATCCTGCCGCCCGGGGAGTCCGGCAGCCCATCGCCGAATCCGAACTCGTTCAACCAAGCTCTTCTCTACAACGGCCTGACGCCGCTGTTCGACCAGGTGACGGACTCGGACCTGCCGAATTTCTTCAAGCCGAACATCTTCGGGCTGGGAAGCGAGACGCCGGTGAGCGTCGTCCAACCGCGGCCCGGCTTGCGGATCGAGCGCGACAGCAAGGGCGTCGCGCACGTGTTCGGTGACACGCGCGCCGACGTGATGTACGGCGCCGGTTGGGTGACGGTCGAGGACCGCGACCAGCCGGGCGCGCCCCTGATGGAGGCGCTGCGTGGGCCCGGGCGAGTCGCAGCGCTCGACGTTCCGGGCATAGATCCCTTCTCCCTCGTGTTCTCAGGGCGCCAGTTCACTCCCTCGGCACAGACCGAGGCGTTTCTCGCCCAGCAGGTCTCCCTCCTGCAGAGCTCGGGGCCGGAGGGACAGCAGGTCGCTGAGGACATCGACAACTACCTCCTGGGCATCAACGACAGGCGCAGCCAGCTCGGCGTGCCCGGACCGCCATGGACTCGCAACGACGTCGTCGCGGTCGCGTCCCTGATCGGCGCCGCGCTTCGGCAAGGGTGGCGGCGACGAGGCGCGGCGGGCGCAGTTCCTGTCGGCGCTGCAGGAGCGCCTCGGTGACGGAGCCGGGCGCAAGGTCTTCGACGATCTGCGCGAGCAGAACGATCCCGAGCACTACGTCTCGGTGCCGGGCAAGTTCAAGCTGCTCTCGGAGGAAGGCAACGGCAACGCCGTGGTCGACGCCGGCAGCATCGGCTCTGCGGCCGCCCAGGCCGCGGCGACCGCCCAGTCCTCCCAGGCCAGCGCCAGCAACGCGCTGCTCCTGGGGGCAAGCCGCTCGCAGAACGGCCACCCGCTGTTCGTGGCCGGCCCGCAGACCGGCTACACCTACCCGGAGATCCTCTACGAGGCCGACCTGCACGGCGGCGGCATCGATGCTCGCGGTGCAACCTTCCCCGGATCGGGACCCTATGTGGAACTCGGGCGCGGGCAGGACTTCTCGTGGAGCGCGACCTCGTCCGGGACGGACATCATCGACCAGTACGTCGAGACGCTCTGCGGCGGCAGCGACACGAAGTACGTGTTCAACGGCAACTGCGTCGACATGACGACCGTTCAACGCGGGCACCCTCGGCCCGGGCCCCGGACCGCCGGCCGGTCCGGTCACCTTCAGCGAGACGGTCCACGGGCCGGTGAGCGGCTACGCGAGGTCGAACGGCGAGCGCGTGGCGATCTCGAACAAGCGCTCGACCCGCGGGCGCGAGGTGATGAGCGCGATCGGGTTCGAGAACCTGAACGGCAACACCGTCCACGACCCGGCGAGCTTCGCCGACGCGATGTCCAAGATCGAGTTCACGTTCAACTGGTTCTACGCGGACAACGAGAACATCGCCCTGTTCTCGAGTGGCCGCGTGCCGGTTCGCGCCGCCGGGGTGGACCTCGGGCTACCGACCGTCGGGACCGGCGGCTCCGAGTGGAACGGGTTCTACACGGCCGCCCAGCACCCGCAGGCGGTGAACCCGAGCGGCGGCAGGATCCTCAACTGGAACAACAAGCCGGCGGCGGGGTGGACCGCCGCCGACGACGAGTGGGGCTACGGCTCCGTGCACCGCGGCGAGCTCCTGGAGAACGCGGTCGCGCGCAGGGACACGCACTCGCTCGGATCGCTGGTCGGCGGCGATGAACCGTGCCGCCACCCAGGACCTCCGGAACGCCGAGGTCCTTCCTTCGATCGAGGCGGTCCTGGCGACCGGCCCGGCGCCGAGCCCGCGCGAACAGCAGATGCTCGACCTGCTCGACCAGTGGCGGGCGGAGGGCTCGAGCCGCCTCGACCGCGACCTCGACGGGACGATCGACGCGCCGGGAGCCGCGATCATGGACCGCGCGTGGCCGAAGATCGCCGACGCGGTGATGAGCCCCGTGCTCGGCCCGCAGCTGGGCACCCTGGCGAGCCTCATAACCCGCGACAACAGGCCCAGCAACCAGGGCTCGGCGTACGGGTCCGGCTGGTACGGCTATGTCGACAAGGACCTGCGGAGGCTGGTCGGCCAGCTCGGTCGCCGGGTCGTTCAAGACGCGGTTCTGCGGCGCGGGCAATTTGACCGCGTGCCGGAACTCGCTCTGGCAGGCGCTCGAGGACGCGGGCGACGAGCTCGCCGCGGCGCAGGGCACGAACGATCCGGCTCAGTGGCGATCGGATGCGACGGCGGAGCAGATCAGGTTCCTGCCGAGCTTCCCGATCCCGATGCGCTGGACCAACCGGCCGACCTTCCAGCAGGTGATCTCCTACAGCGGGCACCGGTAGGCGGCATGACCGAGAAGGGACCGTGCGCACCGGTCGTCTGCGTGGATGGCTCGGGCCGCATCGATACGACCGTCCAGGTGGCCGATCCGCCGTGCTTCGGCGACCGTCCAGCTCCCGCTCGGCGACTGGGTGGGCGGCACCGACTGCCTCCACCGCCGACGCCTCGGGCTACGACATAGGTGACACGACGCCTTCCTGGAGGTGGCTGGGTCTGGCTCGGGTCTGGGCGACCGGCACCGGCTCCTCCTCGCCGGCCTCCGGGCTGACCAGGATCGCGCCCTCGCCGGTGGGGTAGGCCTCCTCGCCGTGATAGATCGCGTCCATCCCCACGGACTCGTCGTCCTCCGGGCCCCGCAGCGGCATCACCATTCCGATCACCTTCAACAGGACGAAGGTGGCCCCGAAGGCGTAGGCGGGCGTCGCCACGGCGGCCAGCGCCTGGTCACCGAGCTGGGCGGCGTTCCCGTAGAAGAGGCCGTCCGACACGCCGTTCCAGGAAGCCTGGGCGACGAAGCCGATCGCAAGGATGCCGGTGAAGCCGGCGATCCCGTGGGCGGCGAGCACATCGAGCGTCTCGTCCACCCGGGTGCGCGGCCGCCAAACGATCACCGCGTAGACCGGGAAGGCGCCGAGCGCACCCAGGACCATCGCCCATCCCGGGCTGATGAAGCCGCCCGCGGGGGTGATCAGGACGCAGCCAACGATGATCGCGGTCGCGGCACCCACCGCCGTCACCCGCCTGCCGCGGACCAGATCGAGCACGAACCAGACGAACAGCGTGCACGCCGGGCAGAGCAGCGTGTTGGTGAAGGCGAGGACGCTGGCGTCGCCGGTCCCGAACCCGCTGCCGCCGTTGAACCCGAACCAGCCGAACCAGAGCAGTCCACCGCCGAGGAGGACAAGCACCGCGTTGTGTGGCAGCAGGGCCTGGCGTCCGTAGTCCTTTCGCGCCCCAACGACGAGCGCGGCCGCGAGAGCTGAGAATCCCGATGCCATCTCGACCGCGATCCCGCCGGCGAAGTCGAGGGTGCCGCCCTCGAACAGCCAGCCACCCCCAAAGCCCCAGTGAGCGAGAACCGCATAGACGAGCACCGACCAGAGGGCAGCGAACACCATGAATGCCCCGAAGCGCATCCGCTCGACCACCGCCCCCGAGATCAGGGCGACGGTGATGATGCAGAAGGTCGCCTGGAAGGCGAAGAAGACCAGGTGCGGGATCGTGGTGCCGTCGCGCGGCTCGAAGGTGACGTCCTGAAGGCCGACGTGGCCCAGCCCGCCGACAAGGTCTCCGGTGCCGTCGAAGGCGAGCGAATAGCCGATCAGGGCCCAGGTGATTCCGGCGATCGCGATCGAGCTGACGCACATCATGAAGGTGTTGAGGGCGTTCTTCGAGCGCACCAGGCCCGCGTAGAAGATCCCGAGTCCGATCGTCATCAGCAGAACCAGCGCGGTGGATGCGAGCATCCAAGCGGTGTCGCCGGTGTCCACCTCGGCGGCCTGGGCGATCAGCGGGATGTCGATCAGGGCACCCATCAGGCACCCACCGGGGTGACGGCGGTCTCATCGGTCTCGCCGGTTCGGATCCGGACCGCCCGCTCGAGCGGGACGACGAAGATCTTGCCGTCGCCGACCTCGCCGGTGCGCGCGCCCTCACGAAGGGCGTCGACCGTTGTCTCCACGAACGAATCGGAGACGGCGATCTCGAAGCGGACCTTGTCGGCGAGCCCGACCTTCACCGTGGTGCCGCGGTAGGTCTCGACCCGGTCGAGCTCTCCTCCGTGTCCCTGGACCTGGCTGAGTGAGACACCCCTCACCTCGGCCCGGTAGAGCGACTCCAGGACGTCGTTGGCCTTCTCGGGCCGGACGATGCCGATGACGAGTTTCACGATGCTCCCTCTCTCTCCTGGACGACAAGCACCCGCTGCGCGGGCGCGAGCCTAATCGCCAGGCAGACGGGGGAGAGTCAAGTCAGGGCCGTATTCGCCGCCTTCGCCGCAAATTGCGAGATGTGGGGGTAACCCCTGGCGCCACCTCGGCGCTGGACCTGACCGGGATCGAGTTCATGGATTGCAGCGGCATTCGCGTGCTTGTTGAGGCTGATCGGCGCTCCAGACGCGACGGCGGGCGGCTTCGCTTGACACGGGGGTGGGCCAGGTCGACCGGGTGATTCGGCTGACCGGTGTCGACGAGATCCTCCCTTTCGGCGCGTAGCGGCCTCCGTAAGCTGCTCGCATGCTCGAGCGGGCGACCGCCCTCTTTCCCTTCGCGATCGCGGTGGTGCTGCCGCCGGCCGGGGCCCTGATCGGGCTCTTCACCCTCAGGGAAGACCGCGAGCTCGGGATCCGGCTGATCGTCGTCGCGGTCCTGGCGGCGCTGATCTGGTGGTGGGCCGTCTTCAGCTGAGCCGGGGCAGAGAGCTCAGCCGGTCGCGGGCCAGGAGGCGTGCACCCTGACCACCGTCCCCGAGCTGTCGGCGCGGAACTCGATCGCCTCGCAGAGCTGGCGGGCGGCCCAGAGCCCGAAGCCGCCGCCGGGGCCGATCTCCGGCTTCAGCCCGGCGGCGAGGGACTCGGGCATCCCCTTGCCGGAGTCCCTGACCTCGCAGAGCAGCCGCCCGGTCTGGTGCCAGACCCGGATGCTGGCCGGTTCGCCGCCGTGACGGAGGGCGTTGGTGGCGATCTCGTTGACGGCGAAGACGACGTCGGCGATCCGTTCGGGCGGCAGGCCGGCCGCGGTCGCCTCATCCTCCACCAGGCGCCTGACCGAGGAGAGGTCGGACTGGGTGAAGCCCGAGGCGAGAAGCTCCGGATCGGGGCTCCCGACGATCGTTCCCCTGCTCTGCTCCATCCAGAGCCATTTACCCAACAGTGCCCAATCTGATGCCTGCGGTCGCGGATTATTCCTCCCGATTTGGGGCAAAGGGCATCTACTCGATCAAACTCCTACTAAAGCCCACTTACTCGATCAAGTTTGTGTATAAACGCCGGTGATGGCCACCGAACGCTCCTACCTCGTCTGCGCCACGCCCCGCAGCGGCAGCACCCTCGTCTGCCAGCCGGGGCGAAGGCCGAGGGGTTCACCCGAACAGCTGGCCGAGTTGCCAGCGTCGAGGACGGCTTCACGCATTCGATTCTCAGCCCTCAGCTCGAGGGTTAGGCGGCGGCGACCCGAGCGCGGGCGCCGTCCGCCGCGCGGGCGTGCTCGCAGATCGCGTCGATGATCTGGGGCCAGACGCCGCGGGGGAGGTCGTGGCCCATGCCCTCGATCTCCATCAGCCGGGCGCCGGGGATCGCCTTAGCGGTCGCCCGCCCTCCCGAGGGCTTGATCATCTTGTCGACGGTGCCATGGATGACCAGGGTCGGAGTCCGGATCGTCCGCAACTGCTCGGTCCGATCGGCCGAGGCGACGATCGCCCCGAGCTGGCGCCCGCCGGCCCGGACGTCGTAGCCGCGGTCGTAGCTTCGGGCGGCGCGCTCGCGGATGTAGGACTCGTCGCGCGGGAAGCCGGTCGAGCCGACCAGCCCGAAGACCTCGGCGGCGCGCTCGACGTAGCCCTCCCGGTCGCGCGGCGGCGGCCGGAGCAGGTACTTGTAGACCGAGAGGGCGGGCTGGCCGTGCCAGCGGCTGCCGGTCGTCGACATGATCGAGGTCAGCGAGCGGACCAGCTCGGGGTGCTCGGCGGCGAGGACCTGGCCGATCATCCCGCCCATCGAGGCACCGACCACGTGGGCGGGGGCGATCTCGAGCCCGCGGATCAGTCCCGCGGTGTCCTCGGCCATGTCGGAGAGCGAGTACTGCTCGGGGCCGACCCGGCGGCGCAGCATCTGGCGCGTCGTCGGCGGCCGGAAGTCGAGGTGGGTCGAGCGGCCGATGTCGCGGTTGTCGAAGCGGACCACGTAGAAGCCTCGGTCGGCGAGCTGCTCGCAGAACTCCTCGTGCCAGGCGATCATCTGGGTGGCCAGGCCCATCACCAGCACCACGGGGGGATCGGCCGGGTCGCCGTAGGTCTCGTAACAGAGGGTGATCCCGCGCCCGACGTCGCAGAACTGCTCGGTCATCCACTCAGGATGCCAGTTAGAGCGCCATTTCAATCGGTGCCATTCCGCAACGGATCTTGCACGCGTGTTAGCAACTGCTGACATTCGCACGAGAACCCACTAGCCTGCCGCCCACTGTCCCGGCCGGCTGCCGTGCCACGCCGGGCAGCGGGGAATGCCGACTCCAGCTACCCAAAGACCGCGCAGGCCCGCGGCCACCGCCACGGGGCGGACGGCCGTGCTCGGCCTGATGGTCCTGATCGCCCTGGTTCTCGCCTCGCTGGTGGGCCAGAGCGCCTCCGGCCAGAGCCCCGCCGACAAGATCGAGCAGAAGCTCAGCGAGCTCGACCGGATCCAGGAGGACAAGGGGCCGCTCGAGTCGCAGATCGATGCAATGAACGCCGAGGTCGATCAGCTGATCGGCCGCGAATCGGTGCTGCGCCAGCAGGAGTCAGCGGTCAGGGCCGACCTCGCCGCGAAGCAGGCGGAGCTGGACACGGCGACCGCCGAGCTCAACGAGCAGAAGCGGCACCTGGCGGCCGTCCGCGCCCACCTGCAGGAGGCCTACTCGGCGCTCGAGGACCTCCTGGTCGATATGTACAAGTCCAACGACCCGGACGTCGTCGCCGTCCTGCTCGAGTCCTCCGACTGGTCGGACCTGCTCACCCGCCAGGAGTACCTCGACCGGATCCAGAGCTACGACGAGGAGGTGGTCGCGAGGGTCCGGGGGCTCCGCGACGAGATCACCACCCTGGTCGAGCAGCTGACCAGCACCCGCGAGCGGATCAAGACCGCCCGCGACGAGGTCGCCGCCAAGGAGCAGGAGCTGGCGAGCGCCCGCGCCCAGATCGAGCAGCAGCACGCGCAGCTGGCCGCCGCCCGCAACGCCCGCCAGAGCGCCCTCGATGCGCTGCTGAAGAAGGAACAGCAGATCATGGGCGACCTCTCCGACATTCCGGCGCCCGCCGGCCGGGCGGCGCTGGTCAACGGCGAGGCGATCCCGCCCGCGAACGCGCCGCTCGCGGTCCGGGCCGTGATCGAGGCGGCCAACCAGATCAACGACACCCCCTATGTGTGGGGAGGCGGCCACGGCTCGTTCGAGTCGAGCGGCTATGACTGCTCGGGGGCGGTCAGCTATGCGCTCCACGGCGGCGGCCTCCTCTCCAGCCCGCTCGACTCGGGCGGCCTCCAGGTCTGGGGCTCGCCCGGCGGCGGCAGCTGGATCACCGTCTTCGCCAACAGCGGCCACGCCTGGGCGATGATCGCCGGGCTGCGGTGGGACACCGGTGGCCCCGGCGGCGGCAGCGGGCCACGCTGGAGCACGATCATGCGCTCCGACGCCTCCAGCTACGTCGCCCGGCACCCGGCCGGGTACTGATCAGGCGGGCGATCAGGCGGGCGCGCTACCTGCCGGGCTGAGGCGATCCGGCACAGCAAGCCCCGCGCGCCCTACTTGCTCTTTTCCACCGGGCGGCCCTGGCTGCGCCAGGTGCCGACGCCTCCCTCGCCGACGTGGATCACATCGTCGAAGCCCTCGCGCTGCAGGATCGAGGCGGCGAGGCCGCTGCGCTTTCCGCCGCTGCAGACGGCGGCGATCGGGCGGTCCTCGGGCAGCTCCGCGAGGCGGTCGACGAGCTCGGCATACGGCACATGGACGGAGCCCGGGATGTGGCCCTCCTCCCACTCGTCCGCGTCGCGGACGTCGAGCACGAGCGGCGCGGCGCCGTCCTCCAGTCGCTCCGCGAGCTGTGCGGGATCGATCAGCTCCAGCCGGCTGACGGGGCGTCCCTCCGAGCGCCAGGCGGTCATCCCGCCGGCCAGGAAGCCCCTCACACGGAGCGCGACCGAGGAAAGAAGCTCGGCCGCCTCGAGCTCGTAGCCGTCGGAGGCGGCGACGACGATCAGTTCGGCCTCGGGCGGGACAACCCGGGCGGCCTTGGTGGCGAAGCCGGTGTCGTAGGCGGAGGCGCTGATCGCGCCCGGGATGTGGGCCTCGTCGAACTGCTCGTTGGTTCGGGCGTCGATCACAAGCGCTCCCTCGGCGATCGCCAGCTCGACCGAGCGGGGGCTGAGCGGGGTGGGGGTGCCGAGCTGCTCGATCAAGGGCCCGCGGTTGATCGCGACGATCTGCTCGACGTTGGGCGGGGGCGCGCCGAGGGTGCTGAGGGCATCGTCGACGAACTCCTCCTCGCTCTCGAACTGGAGCGCTCGGTTGTGCGCCCGCTCGAAGCCGATCGTCGAGGAGCTCTTCAGGTCGATCCCGGCGCTGCCGCAGGCCGATCCGCCCAGGTGCGCCGGCCAAACTTCGACCTGGTCGGCGAGCGGCATCAGCCGCTCATGCAGAGACCTGTAGATCCCGGCTGCGCCGTCGCCGGGCTCGATCGCGAGGTCTGGGCGAGCGACGTCGCCGACGAACAGCGAGTCGCCGGTCAGCACCGCCCAGGGATCGTCGCCGCGCCCGCTGTCGCGCAGCAGGAAGGAGGTGTGCTCGGGTCGGTGGCCGGGGGTGTGGAGGGCCTCGATCTCGACCTTGCCGAGGCGGAGCTTCCAGCCGTCCTCGAAGGCCTCGTGGGGGTACTCAGCCTCGGCGAGGTTGTGGATGTGGATCGTCGCCCCGGTCGCCCGGGCGAGGCGGCCGTGACCGGACACGTGGTCGGCGTGGTTGTGTGTCTCGAGCACGTGGTCGAGCCGGATCCCGTGCAGGCGGCTCAGCCTCAGGTAGGGGCCGATGTCCCACTGGGGGTCGATCACGGCGCCTACCCCTGCCGACGAATCGCCGACCAGATACGAGGCGCAGCCGAGATCCTCGTGGACGATCTGACGAAAGAGCATTCTTGAGCAGTTTAGTTCAGAAGGATCGCGGAGCGACTGGGCGACGGCATATAGTCTCGCCAACTGGGGCAGGACGCCCCCTATCGAAGGGAGATCAAGTGAGAGGTGCCGGACGCGTCGTGTTCGCAGGAATCGTGCTGGTGATCGTGGGCACGCTCAACATCATCTACGGCATCGGCGCCCTGGACGATGCCAATTACTTTGCCAACGACACCAGGTACGTACTCACCAACCTGAACGCCCTGGGCTGGGTCCTGATCATTCTCGGAGTGATCCAGCTCACCGGGGGCTTTTCGCTGCTGGCCGGCAACACCTACGGGCGGGTGATCGGGATCGTCGGGGGCACCGTCGGCGCGATCGGCGCCCTGCTGTCGATCGGCCAGAACAACCCATGGTGGTCGCTCGCCATCTTCTTCCTCTGTGTGTACGTCGTCTACGGAATCATCGTGTTCGGCGAGGATGAGGGAGTCCCAGGAGGAGTCTGAGGGACGGTCGCGGGAGCCCGGACGTCGTCCGGGCTCCCGCGACCTCCGCTGGTCAGCTGAGTACGCGCGCGGAGTAGCCGCGCTCCTCGATCAGGGCGAGCAGCTGCTTGCGCGTGCTCGTCGCCCCTGGTCTCCATCACCAGCTCGACCCCGGTGTCCCCGACCTCGAGCCCGACGCCCTCGCGGACGTGGGCGACGTCGATCAGGTTGGCGCCGCCCTCGCCGAGGCAGGTGAGCAGCGCGGCCAGCGACCCGGGCTCGTCGTGAATCGTGGTGAACAGACGCAGCCGCCGGCCGGTGGCGGTCTCGTGACGGCGGGCGACGTCGGCGAGCATGCCCGGGTCGATATTGCCGCCGGAGAGGATCACGGCGGTGGTTCCTTCGGCGGCGGGCTCGACCCGGCCGGTGCGCAGCGCCGCAACGCCAACCGCCCCCGCCCCCTCGACCACCAGCTTGGTCCGCTCCAGGAGCATCACGATCGCGTCCGCGATCGGGCTCTCGCCGACCGCGACGACCTCGTCGACGAGGCGCTCGAGCAGCGGACCGGTGAGCTCGCCCGGCCGCTTCACCGCGATCCCGTCGGCGAGGGTGGTGGCGTCCCCCATCTCGGCTCGCACTCCGATTACCTCGACCCCGTCGAGGCTGCCCTTGACCGCCGTCGCCACCCCGGCGGCGAGGCCGCCTCCCCCGAGAGGGACGATCACTCGGGCGAGATCGGGAGCCTCCTCGACCAGCTCCAGGCCCAGGGTCCCCTGGCCCGCGATCACCGCCGGGTCGTCGTAGGGGTGGACGAAGGCGAGGCCCTCGGCCTCGGCGCGAGCGAGCGCCCCCTCGACGCAATCTGTGAGCGAATCGCCCTCGAGGATGACCTCGGCGCCCGACTCCTGGGTCGCGGCGATCTTGCCGAGCGAGGCCCGCTCGGGCATGAAGACGGTGGCCGAGATCCCGTTCGCTCGGGCGGCGTAGGCGAGCGACTGTCCGTGGTTGCCGGCGCTGGCGGTGACCACCCCGGCGGGGGTCGGCCTCAGCGAGGCGATCTTGTTCAGCGCACCGCGGAGCTTGAAGGAGCCGGTCCGCTGCAGGTTCTCGGCCTTGAGCGCGATCGTCCCGCCGGTGGTCCGGGAGAGGAAGCGGGACTCGATCAGCTGCGTCGGCCGCGCCTGCTCGGCGACCACCGGCCGCGCGGCCCGGATCGACTCGAGCGAGACCTCCTCGCTCAAGCCCGCCCTCCGGTGAGGGGCACCGTGGCGTCGATCTCGACCAGGGCCCCCTTTGGCAGGGCCGCGACGCCGACGGTGCTGCGAACGGGGAAGGGCTCGGAGAAGAACTCGGCGTAGACCTCGTTGACCGCCGGGAAATCCTCCATCTCGGTGAGATAGATGGTCATCCGGGCGGCGTCCTCGAGCCGGGCTCCCGCTGCTTGGCAGACGGCCGCGAGGCTCTGGAGGCAGCGGCGCGCCTGATCGGCGATCCCGCCCTCGACCAGCTCACCCGTCTCGGGGTCGAGCGGCACCTGGCCGCTGCAGTAGAGGACGCCGCCAGCCACCAGCGCCTGCGAGTAAGGGCCGATCGGCTCCGGGGCGTCCTCGGTCTCGACCGCCCGCCGCCCTTCCGGTTCCGCTGCGTTCATGCGACCTCCTCTCGCTCGGCGCCCACGACTGAGTATCGCTGAGCGGACGACGAAGCGGTGCGCCTGCGATCCTGCCCGCGGTGCGAGTCCTGGCGATAATTCATCAGCGCGACGCCGGCGCCGGTGTATTCGCCGAGGAGACCCGGGCGCGCGGGGTCGAGCTGGACGAGTGGCTGATCGCCGAGCAGCCGGAACCGCCGGCGGATCCGGCGGGCTACGACGCGGTGATGACCTTCGGGGGGGCGATGAACACGCACGAGGAGGAGAAGCACTCCTGGCTCCGCCCTGAGAAGGAGCTTCTCGCGGAGCTCCTCGGTGCGGGCAAGCCGCTGCTGGGCGCCTGCCTCGGCACGCAGCTTCTCGCTGAGGCCGCCGGCGGCGAGGTGCGCCGTGCGCGCAAGCCGGAGATCGGCTGGCACGAGGTCTCGGTTAGACGAGAGGCCTGGCGGTGATCCGCTCTTGGGCGATCCGCTCCTCAGGGACCTTGCGCGCTTGTCATGTTCATCATGGCGCCCGGGTCCCAGGAGTTTCAGGCGTTCCAGTGGCACAGCTACGAGGCGATCCCGCCACCCGGGGCTGTCGTCCTGGCGCGAGAGCCGAGGTCTGCCCGCAGGCCTACCGGATCGGCGAGCGGGCCTGGGGGATCCAGTTCCACGCCGAGGTCACCGCGGCCGACGCGGAGAAGTGGATCGACGACTGGCGCGAGGACGAGGACGCGGTCCGGATCGGCCTCGATCCCGACGCCCTCCGTTCGGAGACCCGGGAGAAGATCGCCGGCTGGAACCGGTTCGGCCGCGACCTCTGCGGCCGCTTCCTCGACGCGGTCGGATCCTGATCCGGGGCGCTCAGCGGCGCTCGACCAGGTAGTAGTGGGCGGCGCCGGCGAGGACCTTCGCCCGGGGTGGTCCGAGGGCTGATCGAGTCGCCTACTCCGGGGTGACGTAGGCGCCCGAGATGCCGCCGTCGACGAGGAAGGTCGAGGCGGTGACGTAGGAGCTCTCGTCGCTGGCGAGGAAGAGGGCGGCCTGGGCGATCTCGCGAGTCTCGGCGAAGCGTCCCATCGGCACGTGGACCAGCCGGCGCTCCGCCTGCTCCGGGTCGTTCGCGAACAGCTCCTCGAGCAGCGGCGTGTTCACCGGGCCGGGGCAGAGGGCGTTGACCCGGACGCCCCGGCGCGCGAACTCGACCCCGAGCTCGCGCGAGAGCGCGAGCACGCCGCCCTTCGAGGCGGTGTAGGAGATCTGCGAGGTGGCGGCGCCCATCACCGCGACGAAGGAGGCGGTGTTGATCACCGAGCCGCCGCCGGCGTAGAGCAGGTGGGGGATCCCGTGCTTGCAGCAGAGGAAGACCGCCTTCAGGTTGACGTCCTGGACCCGCTGCCAGGCCTCGAGCGAGGTGTCGAGCACCGAGACGTCGTCGTCGGGGCTGATCCCGGCGTTGTTGAAGAGGACGTCGATCCGGCCCATCTCCTTCGCGACCTGGGCGTACATCTCCCGGACCTCGTCCTCCTCGGCGACGTTCGCCCGCGAGGGCGAGCTCGCCCTCGGCGCCCTCGGCGATGTCGACGCCGACCACCCGGGCGCCCTCGGAGGCGAACAGGCGAGCGGTCTCGGCGCCGATCCCACTGGCGGCGCCGGTGATCACGCAGACCTTGCCCTCGAGCCGTCCCGCCATCTAGTCCTCGGTCGCGTAGTAGACGTTCTTCACCTCGGTGTAGGCCTCGAGCGCGTCGGGGCCGAGCTCGCGGCCGACCCCCGACTGCTTGAAGCCGCC
The DNA here is from genome assembly GCA_963818205.1 of uncultured Solirubrobacterales bacterium. Classification (GTDB taxonomy): domain Bacteria; phylum Actinomycetota; class Thermoleophilia; order Solirubrobacterales; family 70-9; genus CAVVYV01. The sequence goes on along the minus strand of CAWFRG010000001.1, from coordinate 312,532 downwards.
GAACGGGGTCGCCACCCGGACCGAGGTGTTCGAGTTGATCGAGATCACGCCGGTCTCGATCGCCCGCGCCGTACGCAGCGCCTTCGCCCCGTCGCGCGACCAGATCGAGCCCGAGAGGCCGTAGATCGTGTCGTTGGCGATCCGCACCGCCTCCTCCTCGCCCTCGAACGGGATCACGCAGGCGACCGGGCCGAAGATCTCCTCGCGGGCGGCCCGGTCGTCGTTCGAGACCGGCGCCAGCACGGTGGGCGGGAACCAGAAGCCGGGCCCCTCGGGCGCCGAGCCGCGGATCGCCACCGGCGCGTCGCCGTCGAGGTAGGAGGCGACCTTCTCCCGCTGGTCGGCGGAGATCAGCGGCCCCATCTCGGTCTCCTCGTCGAGCGGGTCGCCGACCTTCAGCGACTTCACCGATTCCTCCAGCGCCGACATGAACTCGTCGAGGGCGGGGCGCTCGACCAGGATCCGGGAGCGCGCGCAGCAGTCCTGGCCGGCGTTGCCGAAGACCGCGATCGGCGCCGACGCGGCGGCGGCCTCGAGGTCGGCGTCGGCGAAGACGACGTTGGCCGACTTCCCCCCGAGCTCCAGGGTGACCCGCTTGATCGTCGCCGCGGCGCCCTCGGCGATCCCCCGCCCGACCTCGGTCGAGCCGGTGAAGGCGATCTTGGCGACGTCGGGGTGCGCAACCAGCCGCGCCCCGCAGACGCTCCCGGGGCCGGCGACAACGTTCAGCACGCCCTCGGGGATCCCGGCCTCGAGCGCGATCTTCTCCAGCTCGAGCGCCGTCAGCGGGGTGAGCGCGGCGGGCTTGAGGACGACGGTGTTGCCGGCGGCGAGGGCGGGGGCCACCTTCCAGGAGGCGATCGTCAGGGGGAAGTTCCAGGGGACGATCAGCCCGACGACGCCGAGCGGCTCGCGGAAGGTCATGTCGACGCCGCCGGCGACCGGGATCGTCTCGCCGAGCAGCCGCTCGGGGGCGCCGGCGTAGTAGCGGAAGGTCTCGACCACCATCCCGATCTCGCCGCGGGCGTCGGAGATCGGCTTGCCGGCGTTGCGCGCCTCCAGCGTCGCCAGCTCCTCCGATTTTCCCTCGAGCGCCTCGGCGAGCCGGTGAAGCTGAGCCGAGCGCTCCGCGGGGGCCACCGCCCGCCAGTGGGTGAACGCCTGCTTCGCCCGGGCGACCGCGGCGTCGACCTCCTCGACGCCCGCGGGCGGCAGCTCCGCGATCACCTGCTCGGTGGCGGGCTCGACGACTTCGATCTGTGCGGCGGCGGCGCTTGCCATGGGGTCAGGCGAAGATATAGCCTCAGGTGCATGGCCTCAGGCCACGGGGAGAAAAGCAAGGACGCCGCCCCCCGCCCCGGTGGACCGGGCGGGGAGGCTGGAATGCTCTCGGTCGACGATCTCCGCAAGGAGGCCGAGGAGGGGACGATCGACACCGTCGTCACCGCCTTCACCGACATGCAGGGGCGCCTGTTCGGGAAGCGGATCGTGGTCGACTACTTCCTCGACGAGGTCGTCTCCCACGGGGTCGAGGGCTGCAACTACCTGCTCGCCCTCGACATGGACATGGAGCCGCTGCCCGGGTATGAGATGGCCAACTGGGAGGCGGGATATGGCGACTTCGGGATCCAGCCCGGACATGGCCACGCTGAGACGGATCCCGTGGCTTGACCGGACCGCGCTCGTTCTCTGTGACGTCGTCAACGATGACGGCTCCCCGGTGGTGGCGTCGCCGCGCCAGGTGCTGATCGCCCAGTACGAGCGGGCCCAGGAGATGGGCTACACGCCTTATGCCGCCTCCGAGCTCGAGTTCTACCTCTACAAGGAGAGCTACGCCGAGGCCTGGGAAAAGGACTTCAAGAACCTCACGCCGACGATCCCCTACATCCTCGACTACCACATCCTCGCCACCACGATGGACGAGGTCTACCTCGGGGCGATCCGGCGAGGCATGCACGCCGCCGGGATCCCGATCGAGTTCTCGAAGGGTGAGGCCTGGCACGGCCAGCACGAGGTCAACACCCGCTATGCCGACGCGGTCACCTCCGCCGACCGCCACACGATTTACAAGAACGGGGTCAAGGAGATCGCCTTCCTCAACGACATCTCCGCGACCTTCATGGCGAAGCCCTCCGAGAACGACATCGGCAGCTCCTGTCACATCCACCAGAGCCTCGTCGGCAAGGACGGCAACAGCGTCTTCGTCGACGACAAGGGCGAGGAGACCGACGCCTTCCGCCACTTCCTCGGCGGCATGCGGGATCACATCCGCGAGCTGGCGCTGTTCGTGGCGCCCGCGATCAACTCCTATAAACGCTACGCCGCCGAGAGCTGGGCTCCCACCTCGGTCGCCTGGGGACGCGACAACCGCACAGCAGGCTTCCGGATCGTCGGCCACGGCCAATCGCGGCGGATCGAGTGCCGGATCCCCGGCGCGGACGCCAACCCCTACCTGACGATCGCGGCGCTGCTCGCCGCCGGCCTCGATGGGATCGAGAACCAGACGGACCCAGGGCCCGAGCTGAAGGGCAACGCCTACGAGGAGGGCAAGGCGGAGCCCTTCCCATCATCGCTTCGCGAAGCCGTCGACCTCTGGGAGAAGAGCGACTTCGCGAAGAAGGCCTTCGGTGACGCCGTCCACAAGCACTACCTCAACTACGGGCAGCTCGAACAGGGGCTGTTCGACAAGGTCGTCACCGACTACGAGCGCCGCCGCATGTTCGAGCGCGGCTAAGTTCGCCTCCCGCACCCGGCGGCCGTGATCTAATCAGGACGCGCTGATGCCCAAAGGCGAGTCGATCAGCGAGGTCCCGGTGCCGGCAGTCTCCCTGGACCGGTTCCGGGGGCTGCTCGGCGAGCGCTTCGCGGAGCTGGAGGAGGCGACGAAGAGGGCGCGCGAGCTGTTCGCGGGCCGGGTGATCTGGCACGTGAACTCGACCGCGCGTGGGGGCGGCGTCGCCGAGCTCCTCCAGTCGCTGCTTGCCTATGCCCGCGGGGCGGGGGTCGACGTGCGCTGGGTGACGATCTCCGGCAACGAACCCTTCTTCGCGATCACCAAGCGGATCCACAACAACCTCCATGGGTCGCCCGGCGACGGGGGCGGGCTCGGCGACGCCGAGAGGGCAGTCTACGAGGGGGCCCTGGCGGCCAGCGCAACGGCCCTGGCCGAGCGGCTCCGCCCCGATGACATCGTCTATCTCCACGATCCGCAGCCCGCCGGGCTCACCCGGCTCAGCCGTGATGCCGGCGTCGACGTGATCTGGCGCTGCCACGTCGGCGTCGATCATCCCGACGAGCTCGCGCGGCGGGCCTGGGCCTTCCTCACGCCCTACATCGAGGAGGCGAATGCCTACGTCTTCTCCCGGCGGGAGTTCGTCTGGGAGGGCCTCGAGCGTGAGAAGGTCTGGATCGTTCCGCCGTCGATCGACGCCTTCTCCCCCAAGAACCAGGACCTCGACCCGGGCGCCGTCGATTCGATCCTCGCCACCATCGGGCTGACCGCCGACGGCGGCAACCAGGCGCCGGTCTTCCGGCGCCAGGACGGCAGTCAGGGGCGAGTCGACCGGCCAGCCCAGCTGACCCAGGACGACCCACTGCCGGCGGGCGCTCCTGTTGTCACCCAGGTCTCGCGCTGGGACCGGCTCAAGGACCCGGCCGGGGTGCTGCGCTGCTTCGCCGATCACCTTCGCCACCCCTCCGCGCACCTGGTGCTCGTCGGGCCGTCTGTGGCGCACGTCGCCGATGATCCTGAGGGCGCTGAGGTGCTCGCCGAAGTCGAAGCGATGCGTGGCTCACTCCCCGAGGAAGTCCGCTCTCGCACCCACCTCGCATCACTGCCGATGGACGACGTCGAGGAGAACGCGGCGATGGTCAACGCGATCCAGCGCCGCGCCGACGTCGTCCTGCAGAAGAGCCTTGCCGAGGGCTTCGGCCTGACGGTGGCAGAGGCGATGTGGAAGGCGCGGCCGGTGGTCGCCGGCAGGGTGGGCGGGATCCAGGATCAGATCGTCGACGGGGTCTCGGGGGTGCTGGTCGACGACCCTGCCGATCTGCCGGCGGTCGCTGAGGCGATCGACGACCTCCTCTCCGACCCGGACCATGCGAGGGCGATCGGCGAGGCCGCCCGCGAGCGGGTGCTGGACGAGTTCCTCGGCACGCGCCACCTGATCCAGTACCTGAACCTGATCTGGGGGCTGCTCGGCAAGGCGGGGAGGGTCTAGGTTCGAGGCACCAGGCCGGCTCGCCGGACCAGGCTCGCGATCACCCGATCGTCGGGATCCTCCTCGGGGTGCCAGAGGACCCCCAGAGTGAAGCCGTGCTCGGGCTGCTCAATCGCCTCGGCCGTGTCGTCGTCCGTCGTCCAGCCGGTCGCCTTGAAACCGTGGCCGAGTTCTCCAATTCCCTGATGGTGGTGGGTCTTGACCGACAGCCGCTCGGCCCCCGCGGCCCCGGCCGCCAGTGAGCCGGGCTCGAGTCGCACCTCGTGCTCGCTCCAGCTCCCGGGCATCGGGCGGTGTTGATCGTGGCCAAGCCGGTCGGGCAGATGCTGCTCCAGGCTCCCACCCGCCGCCACGTTCAGGATCTGCATTCCTCGGCAGACCCCGAGCAGCGGCAGGTATCGCTCCTGCGCCCGGCGCGCCAGCGCGATCTCGAACCGGTCACGGTCCGGGTTGCTGCGCCCAGTCTGCGGCTCCCGCTCGGCTCCGTAGCGGGCCGGGTCGACGTCGGCACCGCCTCCCAGGATCAGGGCATCGAGCCGATCGAGAAGCTCGTCAGGTGCCTCGGCGGCCGCACCATCGGGCGGCAGCATCGCTGCGATCCCCCCGGCGGCCTGGACAGCGCGGGCATAGCCGATCGGCAGCAGCACCGACCGCTCCTCGACCCAGGGGCCGAAGCTCGCGGGCTCGACCGCGGCGCTGATTCCAATCAGGGGACGGGGCATACCCCCAACGTAGAGGCCTCTGGCGACATATCGTGGGCGAGGTGAAGGTGAAGGAGGGACCGCTGCCACGAGGTCCGTTCGACGTCGCGATCGTCGGCGCCGGGGTGGTCGGCTGTGCGATCGCGAGAGAGCTGACTCGCTACGGGGCCTCCTGCGTCCTGATCGAGGCCGGGCCCGACGTCGGCGCCGGGACCAGCAAGGCGAACACGGCGATCCTGCACACCGGCTTCGACGCGAAGCCGGGGACGATCGAGGCGAAGCTCGTTGCGCGCGGTCACCGGCTGCTCGGCGCCTACGCCGATCAGGTCGGGATTCCGGTCGAGAGGACTGGAGCCCTGCTGGTCGCCTGGACGCCGGAGCAGCTTCGCGCGCTCGATGCGATCGAGGCTGCAGCGGTCGAGAACGGCTATCGAGGTGCTCGCCAGGTCGAGCGGACGAGCTCTATCGCGCGCGAGCCCGCGCCTCGCGCCCCGGCGCCGAGGGTGCGCTCGAGATCCCGGACGAGGGGATCGTCTGTCCCTTCACCACCACCCTTGCCTGCGCGACCGAGGCGGTGGACGGGGGCTGCGCCCTCGCCCTCAACGCCCGGGTGATCGCGATCGAGCGCAAGGGCCGCTTCAGGGTTGAGACCACGCGCGGCGAGATCGACGCCCACTACCTGGTCAACGCCGCAGGGCTCCACAGCGACGAGATCGACGCGATGCTGGGCAACCACCGATTCACGGTGCGGCCGCGGCGCGGCGAGCTGATCGTCTTCGACAAGCTCGCGAGGGGACTGCTCAACCACACGATCCTCCCGGTGCCGACGGAGAAGACAAAGGGGGTGCTGGTGGCGCCGACCGTGTACGGCAACGTGTTGCTCGGACCGACCGCGGACGATGTCGAGAGCAAGGAGACCGCGCGACGACGGCGGAAGGCCTCGCAGCGCTGATGCGACACGGGGAGAGGATCATGCCGCGCCTGCTCGAGCACGAGGTGACCGCGACCTACGTCGGCCTGCGGGCGGCGACCGAGGATCCCGACTATCAGCTTCGAATCGATGCCGAGCGGGGATATGCCTGCGCGGGTGGGATTCGTTCCACCGGGATCAGTGCCTCGCTGGCGATCGCGGAACACGTCCGCGAGGGTCTTGCCGACGCCGGCCTTGCGCTGGCCGAGCGGCCGGCGAGAGACGACGCTGCGAATGCCGAGCATCGGGGAGCTTCAGAAGCGTCCGTATGAGCGACCGGAGCTGATCGAGCGCGACCCGGATTTTGGCCGGATCGTCTGCTTTTGCGAGCGGGTGACCCGAGGCGAGCTGCGAGATGCGATCCAAGGCCCGATCCCAGCCGCCGACCTCGACGGTCTTCGGCGCCGGACGAGAGTGCTGATGGGGCGGTGTCAGGGCTTCTTCTGCGGAGCCGAGGTGGAGGCGGCCCTCGAGCGGAATGGCGATCGAGTCTGACGGCGTGGTGATCGTCGGGGGCGGCCCCGCGGGGCTGGCCGCCGCGATCGCCCTTCGGGAAAGGGGGGTCGGGCCGGTCACCGTGATCGAGCGCGAGGCGGAGGCGGGTGGGATCCCTCGTCACAGCGATCACACGGGCTTTGGCTTCCGCGACCTTGGGAGGATCATGCGGGGCCCGCGGTACGCGGCGCTCTACCGCCGGCTCGCGGCCCGGAACGAGGTCGAGCTCGAAACGGAGACGATGGTCACCGGTTGGGAGGAGCGGCGCCTTCAGCTCACCGGTCCCGCCGGCCGCGCCGAAGCCCAGCCCGCCGCGGTCGTGCTCGCCACCGGTTGCCGCGAGCGTCCCCGCTCGGCAAGGCTGGTGCCGGGCTCGCGGCCGGATGGGGTGATGACCACCAGCACTCTTCAGCAGCTCGTCCACCTTCAGGGCCGGCCGGTGGGGCGGCGGGCGGTCGTGGTCGGCGCCGAGCACGTCAGCTTCTCGGCGGTGGCGACGCTCGCTCACGGCGGCGCCTCCGTCGCTGCCCTGGTCACAGAGCTGCCGAAGCACCAGTCATTGGCCGCCTTCCGGGTGGGGGCCGCGATTCGATACCGGGCGCCGGTGTTGCCTCGGACGGCGGTGAGCGCGATCCGCGGGGCGGACCGGGTCGAGGAGGTGGAGCTCACCGACCTCGACAGCGGGCAGAGGCGGACCGTCGCCTGCGACCTGGTTGTCTTCACCGCCGACTGGATTCCCGACTACGAGCTGGCGGTGATGGCGGGCTGCGAGCTCGACCCGGGAACGCGCGGCCCTCGATTCGACCCCTCGCTTCGTACCAAGGTCCCAGGCGTGTTCGCCGCCGGCAACCTCCTGCATCCCGCTGAGACCGCGGACGTCTCGGCTCTCGACGGCGTTCACGTCGCGGCGGCCGTCGCCGATCACCTCGACGACGGGCTCGCGGCCTGGCCGTCTCAGGTCCCGGTCGAGGCCCGCCCGCCCCTGCGATGGGTCGCGCCAAATCTGGTCGCGGCAGGGCAGAACGCGCCTCCACGTGACCGCTTCCTGCTCCGATCGTCGGCGTTCCTTCGGGCGGCGCGTCTGGAAGTGGAGCAGGGCGGCGAGGTCCTGTGGGCAGGCCGGCTGTGGCGTCTGGTTCCGGGTCGCTCGGCTCACATCCCGGCCACTTGGGCGAAAAATGTGGACCCGAACGGCGGGAAGATCACCGTCGCGGTCAAATAGGCTGGCGCGATGGCCGACCGCCTCCTGCTTGGAGTCGACGAGGGGACCACGGGGGTCAAGGCAGCGCTCTTCAACGAGCGGCTCGAACCGGTCGCCGAAGCCCGCCGCGACAAGGTCAACAGGCACCCGCGGGAGGGCTGGGTCGAGCAGGACGGAGAAGAGGTGCTCGCCGCCGTGGTCGAGGTGGTGGCCGAGCTGCTCGCCGATCCACCGGGCGAGGTGGTCGCCTGCGGACTCGACCACCAGGGAGAGTCGGTGCTCGCCTGGGACCGGGAGACCGGCAGGGCGCTTTCCCCGATCGTCGTCTGGCAGGACAAGCGCTCCCAGGAGGTGCTTGATTTTCTGGGCGACCGGGAGGAGGAGGTGAGGGAGCTCAGCGGCCTGCCCTTCGACCCCTACTTCTCCGCCGCGAAGCTCGCCTGGCTGCTCGAGCACGACGACGCGGTGCAGATGGCCCGCGAGGCCGGAAGGCTGAGAATGGGGACGGTTGACTCCTTCCTCTGCGACCGGCTCGGCGCCGGTTTCGCCACCGACGCCTCGACCGCCTCTCGCACCCAGCTGCACACCCTCGGAAAGCCGGGCTTTGACCCCAAGCTCTGCGAGATCTTCGGCGTCCCACCCGAGGTCCTGCCCAAGGTGCGCGACAGCGCCGGCGAACTGGCGATGCTCGAGCACGAGAGCTGGCCGCTCGAGTTGCCGCTCTGCGGCCAGGTCGTCGACCAGCAGGCTGCCCTCGCCGGCGCCGCCTGCGTCGTTCCCGGCCGAGTGAAGGCGACCTACGGCACCGGTGTCTTCGTCCTCGCCCACGCCGGCACCGAGGTGCCGAAGCCGGCCGGCGGGTTGCTGCCGACGGTCGCCTGGAGCATCGATGGGCGAGTGGAATACGCCCTCGACGGTGGTGTGTTCGCCGCCGGGGCGATGCTCGAGTGGATGTGCAACGAGCTCGGTCTGGCCGAGGACCCACCGGCCCTGAGCGCCCTGGCGCGGGAGGTCGGCGACTCGGCCGGCGCCCGGGTCCTGCCCGCCCTCGCCGGGATCGGGGCGCCCTGGTGGCGGCCCGACGCCCGCGCCGTGATCTCGGGAATCCACGGCGGCAGCAGCGGGGCCAACGTCGCCCGGGCGGCGCTGGAGGGGATCGCCTGGCGGGTCGCCGATGTGGTCGCCGCGATCCGGGAGACGATCGAGGTCGAGACCCTGCGGGTGGACGGCGGGCTCACCAACGAACCGCTCCTGCTCCAGCTTCAGGCGGACACGATCGGGGCGCCGGTAGAGGCCGCCGGCGCCGACGCCACGGTGCTCGGCGCGGCCGCCCTCGCCGCGGTCGGCAGCGGGGTGATCGACTCGCTCGAGCGGCTTCCCGAGCTGCTCCCCCCGGATCGCCGGGTCGAGCCCGAGCGCGACGACGACTGGCGCTCGACCGAGCACGAGCGCTGGCGCGACTTCGTCAGGGCGACCGAGGCGCTCGACGCGAGCTAGCCACGTCCGCGGCTCCGCCCTGGCGCCGCTGGGGGCCGCGCTTTGATCACCTCGCCCCAGTCGCCGTCCTCGATCCGGCCCGGCTCGGTGGTCCGGAGGAACTCGAGCAGCGCATCCGCGAGCCCCTCGGGATCCTCGATGTGGGGAAAGTGCGCGGCGCGCGGCAGGGTCTCGAAGTGACTGCCCGGAATCGCCTCGTGCGCCTGGCGACCATGGGCGAGCGGGATCGTGTGGTCGCGCTCGCCCCAGACGATCAGGGTCGGGAACCCGTCGAGCAGGTAGAGCCGGTCGCGGGCGCTGACGTGCTGGCCGCGAAAGTCGATCACCGAGCGCAGCGTCTGGAGGAAGGCGCGGCGGGCGCCCCGCCTGCTGCAGCGGTCGCCAGGGCACGCGCGATCGCCACCAGATAGACGCCGAGGCCGCGGCCCCGCTCGCGCATCCGCTCGCCCACCTCCGAGAGCGCGTCGAGGAGTCGGGGGTGGGCGGCGGCCCAGAGGGCGGCCGAGGCGCCGGGCATCGCGGCGCCCCGCAGCATCGGGCTCACCTCGCGCCCGAGGCCGCCGCTCGAGATCAGCGCCAGCCGCTCGGTGCGCTGGGGGAACTGGTAGAAGAACTGCATCGCGATCCCGCCGCCGAGCGAGTGGCCGACGATCGTCGCCCGCTCGACTCCGAGCACCGCGAGCAGGTCGCGGATGCTCGAGGCGTGGGCCCCCAGCGAGTAGTCGCCTCGCACCGCCGCCGAGTCGCCGTGCCCGATCAGGTCCGGCGCGATCACCGTGTGGTCCTCGGCGAGGCGCAGCGCCACCGGCTCCCAGTGGACGGAGGAGTTGACCATGCCGTGGATCAGGACCACCGGCGGCCCGCTGCCCGCCATCCGGTAGATCACCCGATGCCCGTGGAGCTCGGTCTCCCAGGGAAGGAACTCGAGTGGGTCGAGGGAGCTCACTCGTCGCGCCTCACCCTACCCAGACAGCCGGCGGCGGCATCGAGGCAGCGGCGCCCGGCCCGCGTTAGGCGCGAGCCGGGCGCCATTGGCGGCCGCAGCTCCGCGTCCCCAGGAGCGGGACGCGGGCGGCCGCGCAGCCTCAGTCCTTGGTGACGACGTCCTCCTCGAGCGTCCTCACCGGACCCTGGTACTTGTTCTTCGCGGAGATCAGGTACCAGACCCCGAAGATCAGCGGGATCAGGATCGCGAACGGGCTGTAGTTGACCAGGCTCGCGTCGAAGCCGTCCTCCCAGGGCAGGCCCGCCGGCGTGTACGGCAGGTCGACGGCGAAAACGACCAGAAGCACGAAGACGATCGCCAGCAAGTTGACCATCCTGTAGCGCCTGCCCAGGTTCCAGGGGCCCGGCTCGAAGCTGTCGCCTGCCCGCAGCCTCAGGTACACCGGCAGGATGTATGCGATGTAGAGCCCGACCGTGGTGATCCCGGTGAGGGCGAAGAAGGCGAAGGGGACGTTGTTCTTGCCGAACAGCGCCGGGATCGAAATCAGCAACGAGAACAGCGAGACCGCGATCACCGCGTTGAACGGCACCCGGTCGCGGTTCACCCGGCGGAAGACGCACCAGCCCGGGATCGCCCGGTCGCGCGAGAACGCGTACCAGGTGCGCGAGGCGCTGGTCAGGCCCGCCGCCCCGCAGAACAGCTGCCCCACGGTGGCGATCAGGATCACGAGCTTCGCCGCCCATGAATCGAGCGCCGAGGTGAAGATGAAGGTCGAGTAGCCGGCGCCCTCGTCGATCGCGGCGACGTATCCGTCGCCGCGAACAGGAACGCGAGCAGCAGGAGCCACCCGATCAGCGCCGAGAAGAAGACCGAGCGCCAGACGCCCTGGGCGGCGGCCTTGGCCGCGCCCCGGGTCTCCTCCGCCGTGTGTGCCGAGGCGTCATAGCCGGTCTGGGTGTACATCGTCAGCACGAAGCCGACCGGCACGACCAGCAGCCAGAAGCCGAGAGCGGTGGTGGAGCCGCCGAAGGCGCCGTTGATGTTGAACCGCTCGGTGAAGACGAAATCGGCGCTCTGGTGGTCGTCGGGGACGAAGATCAGGATCGCGAGGATCACCGCGACCCCGAGCAGGTGCCAGCCGACCGAGATGTTGTTTATCAGGGCCGAGGAGGCGGTCGGCGAAGATGTTCACCAGCGTGTAGAGGAAGAGGATGATCAGGAAGAGCAGGAACTGCTCGCCGAGGATGTGCTCGGTGTCGCCGAAGTTGATGCCGAAGATGTCGAGCCCGTAGAGCCCGAGCAGGGTGTTGAGGAAGATCGCGCAGCCGTAGGCGACCGAGGCGACGATCCCGAGCAGGCCGACGATGTTGAACCAGCCGGTCATCCAGCTCCAGCCCGTGCCGCCGAGGTCGTGCGCCCACCAGTAGGGCCCGCCCGCGGTCGGGTACTTCGAAGTCAGCTCGGCCATCGAGAAGGCGACCATCAGCACGAAGGCGCAGAGAACCGGCCAGCCCAAGGAGGCCGCAATGGGGCCACCGTTGTTCCAGGCCAGGGCGAAGTTCGTGAAGCACCCGGCCAGGACCGAGATGATCGTGAACGAGATCGCGAAGTTGGTGAACGCGCTCCAGCCTCGCGAGAGCTCCTGCTTGTAGCCGAGCTCCGCGAGCCGCTCCTCGTCGCGCTTTACCTGATCGACGTCGGAAATGCCCTCAGGTGGTGCCATCGCTCTTCTCCCTCCGTCGCGGCCAGGCCGCTTCCCGCGCCCGGCCTTTGTGCGGATGGCCGCAGACTATGTCCCGGCGTGCATCGGTGCAACCGAAATTCCCGCACGTTGTACGAATCGGCTAGGGCGCAGGGTTGGTTTCGGCTGTTCGGCGGAGTCGGCCGGACCTCAACTAGCCCCTAGCTGGCCTGCGCCCTTCAGCGTGCTGAGATGCGGCTGAGCGCTCTACCCAGCGGGGCTCTGGCCTTTGGCGTGCTCATTCGCAGCAGCGAGCCCACGGTCTGAGGCTCGTATGCGTCCAGGTGGGTGGCGAGCGCGATGAAGACCTGCGCCGTGGTGAGCGCGTCACCGTCGGCGTGGTGCGGGCGATGGACGGGCAGGCCGAGTGAGCGGGCAACGTCAGCGAGCCCGGGCGAGGACACGGCTGTGCCGGAGGGCTCGGATCGAGCGCCCCCCAGCGGGGGCCGGTGCCGCCGCCGGCGTAGCTCCAGCGCCAGCGCGGCGGTATCGACGAACGAGTTGCGGAGGGCCAGCCCACGGGTTTCGAGGGCCGCGCGCAGAAAGCCCTCCTCGACCCGGGCCACGTGGGCGACGAGGACCCTGCCCGTGAGCGCCTCGAGCAGGTCGTCGAGCACCTCCTCGAGAGGCGGGGCAGCCGCAAGGTCGCTCTCGCGGAGGCCGTGAATGCGAACGCTGGCGGCATCGGGCATCCGACGTGGGCGAACGATCCGGTAGCGGGCGTCTGCGAGGCGCACCGTCCCGCCGGTGACCGTAACCGTTGCGAAGGAGACGATCTCGTGGACGGCGAGGTCGAGACCGGTCAGCTCGAAGTCGATCACGCTGAAGGTCGCATCACGCCAGGGGGTCGAGGGCGCGGGCTCTGGCGTGCTCTCGTAGGCGTGGGCCGCGGGCGATGCGGTGGTTGCCATCAGGTGCCCCGGGTGAGCCTGGCGGCAAGCGACTTCTGCACCGCGCGGACCTCCCGGAAGGCGTCGCGAAGGTAGCGGCGGCTCAGCGGGTTCAAATCGCGCGGGTCGAGGTGGTCGTCGGGCTCCGCTCCCCTCTCGAGCTGCTGGACCTGGTGCTCGAGCCGGAGGCCGGCAAACAGGTCGTACGCCTCCTCGAGCACCCTGGCCTGGTCCGGCTTGATCGCTCCCGACTCGCCCCCCGCGCGGAGGCGCTCGACCGTCGGGGTGACCTCGACCTCGGCCACCAGCGCCGCGTAGCGGGCCAGGTCGACGATCGGGAGGAGGCCGCCGTGCTTGATGTCGAAGGTCCCGCGGTGCTCGCCGCCCGTCTTCGACGACGATGTCGCGACGGAAGCCGGTAGGAGGCTTCCTCGCGAGCGCCAGGCGCAGCATCGACCGCAGCAGCGCGGGGCGACTCTCGGGGGGGTAGAAGGCCGGCTTCGGGTTCAGCTCGTCCGGGCCCTGGACGGTCCGGCCGTCGAGGAGGATCGAGGTCGCAGTCAACACCGCGTTCGTCACCGGGATGGGTTATCCATCCCTGGATCGCTCGGTGCCAGTCCTCGATCGAGCTCGCCGAGAAGCTTCCGGACGCGGTGACTCCGTGGGGATCGAGCTTCCAGCCAACCACCCGGATGCCATCGGCGACGTGGGCGGCGATCGCGTGCATGTAGCGGGCGGTGCTCTCGGCGCCGATCACCCGCTTCGCCCGGGAGCCGATCGGGTCGGGGTCGGGGGCTTCTCGCCACGACATCCCCGAGTCGACATCGGAGGAGGGCACCGCCTCCCGCCTTCCGTGGCTGCCGAGCGCCATCCAGCAGAACTCGGCCGGCGGCGTCCCCTCCGAGTCGATCGCGAGCTCGATCAGCCGCCGGATCAACGCGTCGGCGACAACCGAGATCACCTGGCTGATCTGAGCGGGGGCCAGCTCGGCCCGGTGAAGGGCGATCACCGCCGAACGCAATCGCCGGGCCGCCTCCCGTAACTCCTTCTCGTCGGTGGCCTCGGCGATCGCCCGGCGAAGCACAAAGGGCGTGCGGGATTCGGCTGCCACAAGGTCGATGCCGACGATCACCCCGAGGACCTCGGAGCGCGCCGAAAGCACCGGCACGTGGCGGATGTCGTGGTCGAGCATCGCGATCATCACGTCGGCGCCCGTCTCCTCGGCCCCGACCGTGACGACCGGCGTGGTCATCACCTCGCGGACGGGTGTGTCGGCGGAGATCCCCTCGGCGAGTGCCCTGGCTCCCAGGTCTCGGTCGGTGACGATTCCGAGCCCTCCGTTGTCCGTTCGGATCAGCACCGAGCTCACCCCCTCGGCGACCATTTGCCGGGCGACCTCCCGCGCCGGAAGATCCGGCGCGCAGATCACCGGCCCCCTTCGGATCAGTGCCGTTGCCGGCTGCTGGGCCACCTCGGCGCTGGCGACATCGGCTTCGTCCGCCCCGCCCGGCCGGCGGCGCCTGAGCAGCGACCGGGTGAGGAAGGGAAGGCTCGAGGGTCGAGCAAGGAGCGGGATCACGTCTCGCGCCTGAAGCGCGTAGCAGAGAGAGTCCTCGTGCGCCCGCGCCTCGAACCCGGTCGGAAGTCCCGAGAGCATCGAGGGATGCCCGAACAGCTCGCCCTCGCCGAGGATGTCCACCACCCGGCCGCGATCGACGAGCTCGATCGCGCCCCGTCGGACTACCCGGACCTTTTTCTGGGGCCGAGTGCCCTGCGGAAAGATCGTCGTGCCCGCGGCGAAGAACTCGACCTCAGCTCGTTCAGCGAGGCGCTCGAGGGCCTCCTCGTCGAGCCCGCTGAACGGGTCATAGCGCCGTAGGAACTCGGCGATGTCGTGCATTGCCCTCCGCGGTCAGTCTAGGGCGCGGGTGACCAATGCTCCACGGCTCGGAGCAATACACCTGGGACGGCAGGCGCGTGTTGACTTGACAGCCCGGCCGACCGCTCGCAAGAATCACGAACGGAAAGAAAGGAAGGTGATCCAATGGATGCAGGAACTCAGAACCGTGGGCTGATTATGTTGGTGTGGGTACTCACGGCGATCATGATTGTCGGACTCATAGTGGGTTTCGCCACCATCCACGCATAGTGGGTTATGTCATCATCGACTGAACGGGAGCCGCTCGCGACCGACGACGAACAGACACGGATTGCGGCGGGAGGGCTTGGACATCAGCTTCTATGAGGCGCGCTCCACAAGGAGCGCCCAACGGCCCGGAACTAGATCGCCCGGCACCACGCCTCGGTTCGTCGGGGTCGCGCGACCACGCTCCTTTCACCTTGGGGTGTATGCCTTCGCGTCGCTTCCTGCCAGCGCTCCGCAATCCCCTGGGGGGCGATCCCTGGGAGGGGAGGGACCCCGAACCGAGCGCTGAAACACCTGCGTGTGGAAAGGCCGCTGGGCTGGAGCGGATCAAGCGAAAGGCTGCCGAGGAGCGCGCTCGCGCGACCGCTCCCACATCGGGATAGGCCACCGCCAGTTCTGTAAACCCATTGCGTTCCTTCGCCTCTACCAGGCGTTCCTTCGCCTCTACCCAAGGAGCGTTGTAGGGGCCTCAAATGGGTACGGGGCTCTAGACGGATGGCCTAGAAGCCGCTGCGGGAAACCACCTCCCGTCAGTCGGCCTTCAGCGCCGCGCGGGCCCGCTCCACCTCGCGGGCGAGCTCCCCGTGGTCCTCAATGGCGGACTCAGTCGTGTAGGCCGGTGACTCGCCATCCTTGATCAGCCGATCGGTGAGGATCACACCGCGCGGGTTGACCACTGCCAGCTCCTCGAGTTCCCGCGCGAGAGTGAGGATCAGTGCCTGGTTTTTTCTGATCACCAGCCGTTGTACGCGGAGGTTCGCGTTGAAGAACGAGGCCCGGGGCCGCTGAGCTTCCTCGACGAGCTCTCTGAGCGCCTTGGCGCTCTGCGCCCGGTGGCGCGCGCTCAGCAATTGCTCGGCCCTCACCTTGCCCTGGCCGCTGTCGGGCGAGAGTTCACCCGTCAGCAGGCGGTCGTCGAGGGAGCGCTTACTGAGGAGGTCGGTGAGCCAGCTCACGGGGGGGACGCTAGCGCCCTTGGGCGCCCAGCGAACGGGTGTCGTGCGGTCCTCAGGTGCTGACTGGCGCACCGACTGGCGCGCCGCTGGCGCGCACACCGCATAGGCAAGCGGAAAACCGGCCCCCGGCCCGGATGTACCACATCTAGCGATGCCCGCGGATGTGCCGAACGCGCTTCTCGGGCACGAAGTCAACCGCTACAGACCGCTGGCAGGCGTTCGAGAGCGTCGGGGCTCAAGACCGACTAGGCCCGCAGCTCGGCGATCGCCGCTTCGACGGTGGGCCGGACCGGGATCGCCTCGTCCACCCCCATCACCGAGAGGATGCGGACGATCTGGGTGCTGCCCGAGGCGATCACAAGCCCGCCCTGGCCGTCGGCGTCCGCGCGCTGGGCCTCGCGGCCGAGGAGCAGCGCCCGGACCCCGCTCGAATCGATGAACTCGCACTCGGTGAGGTCGACCACGATCCCGCCGTTGTTCCCGGCGACGCCGCGATTGAGCTCCGCGCGCAGCTCCTCCTCATGGGAGATGTCCAGCTCGCCCTTTACGTGGACGATGAAGACGCCGTCGGAGTCGCGCTCCGAGGCGATCTCAAAGAAAGGAGTGTCGGTAGGACCCTGTGGCATTCAGCGCGGACTTCGATGCTCACCCCATCGGTGCTCAACTCGAAGTTCGCGTTCCCCATGCAGATTGAGTGAGGAGCGGCGCTCATCTTAGCTCGCTGATCCGCTCTTCGGCTTCAGGCTCTCCTCGGAGTTTTCTTCTAGCACAATGTCGCTGTTCGCACATCTAGACCGGCGTCGGACTCTCCACCCTCTCCTCGCTCAAGGCTGCTTCCCCAATTGCTCCGATAGGTTGCCCAACCGCCCTCGTTGCGTCATCGGCACTACTGGGGAGATACTGAAACGCGTGATGTATGAGAAGCAGGATGTAGAGGCGCTCGAGCGGCAGTTCAACACCGCCATGGAGGAGGCGGATACCGGCTCCTCCCTGGAAGCGGTGAAGCGGATCTACGATGAGCTCGAGCGCGAGTCGGAGGGCCTCTCGGCCCTGTTGCATCCCGACTTCGAGCTGCACATGCAGACGGTCTTCCTCGACGGCAAGGTCTATCGCGGGGTGCGCGGCTTCAACAATTGGCGGCGGGACATGGGGGAGCTCTTCGAGGAGGATCGCTTCCAGCCAGTCGGCCTTCGTTTCGCCGGCAAGGACCGCTGGGTTGTGCTCGGGCGCTTCCACTTCAAGAGCGCCGAGGAGGGTGACGAGCTCGACGTTCCCCTCGCCCACGTCTTCGAGCAGCGCGACCGCAAGCTCGCCCGGGTGACCGCCTACACCGAGATCTCCGACGCGCTTGCCGCGGTCGGACTCGTCGCCTAGCACGAACGGGGCCCGGTCGGGCCCCGCTCGCGTGGGGGGTATATGGAGCGCCGGGATCCGGCCGGCGCCGTTTGTCTGGGCGAGCTCTAGCTGTGCCCGAGGGCGCGAGCCGGGATCGACGAAGCCCTGGCTCTGGTTGTCGCCCTGGTTCTCGCCGCTCTCCTTGCGCGCAGGCGGCGGGCCACCAGCTTCACAGTGGACGCCACCGATCGGACCCGGCACGTCCTGGAGGTCCTCCGGCAGCTTGTCCTTGCAGGCCTCGTGGGCCTTTTCCATCTCCTCGCGCATCGCCTCCATCTCCTCGCGCGAAGGCAGCTCCGGCGGGTTCTCCCGATCGAACCTCGGAGGCGGCGGAGGCTTCTCCACGCCCTGATCGATCAGGCACTGGCGAAAGTCCTCGAGCTTCTGACGATCCTCCGCCGAGAGGTTCTCGCCGAGCGGCCCGGGCGGGCCGATCGCGATATGGACGGCTTCCCTCGGGTCGCCGCCGCTGCCGCCGTTGCTGTTGCCGTCCTTCGCGGCCACCGAGATCGCCGCGAAGCCGGCGGCGGTGATCCCCGCGGCGACCAGCGAGAGGCCGAGCGGCCCGAGGCGCCTGACGATGGCGCCGCTTCGCATCTTCTTCATCACCACTCCTTCGGTTTCGCTCCCCGGTCTCGCCGGGCTCGACCCAGATCTAGCCAGGCGAGCCTGAGAACGGCCTGAGATCGCCCTAAGAACCGGCTTGAGACTCCTGCAGCTCGGCGGGGAGCTCGATGCTGACCACCGCACCGCCGCCGTTGGCGTTCGCCGCCCTCGCCGTGCCGCCATGCTCCTCGGCCACCCGCTGCACGATCGCCAGGCCGAGCCCCGAGCCGGGCTTGCCACGGGCTTCGTCCGAGCGCCAGAAGCGATCGAACACCAGCGGCAGGTCCTCCTCGGAGAATCCAGGGCCGTGGTCGCGGATCGCCACCCGGCCGTCGGCCACCTCGATCTCCACCGCGTCCCCGGGGCGGCTCCACTTGCAGGCGTTGTCGAGCATGTTGGAGATCGCCCGCCCCAGTCGCTGGCGGTCCCCGATCACCAACGAGGGCGAGATCCGCTCCTCGAAGCGCAGCTCCCGAGCCCGCCGGCGCGAGCGCTCGACCGCGTCGCGAGCGAGCTCGTCCAGGGCGACGTCCTCGCGAACGGCGCCGCCGTCCTCACCCGGCAGGCGGGCGAGCTCGACCACGTCGGCGACCAGCTCCGTCATTTCCTCGAGCTCGTCAGTGACGTCGCCGACCAGCTGCTCGCGCTCGACGGGGTCGATCTCCTCCCGGCGGCCGAGCGTCTCGATGTTGGTGCGCAGCGTCGCCAGCGGAGTCCGCAGCTCGTGTGAGGCGTCGGCGACCAGGCGGCGCTGGGCTGACTCGGAGCGCTCCAGCGCCGCCATCATCTCGTTGAAGCTCGCCGCCAGCCGCCCGAGCTCGTCGCTGCCCCGTACGTCGATCCGCCGGGTGAGGTCGTGGGTCCGGGCAACCTCCTCGGCCGCGTCCGAGACCTCTCCGGCGGGGGCCATCGCGGTCCTCGCCACCACCGGCCCGAGCGCCGCCGCCGCCGCGACCCCCCCGGCGCTGACCAGGAACAGGATCACGACCAGGCTGGAGAGGGTGTCGTTGGTGGGCTCCAGCGAGCTCGCGACCTGCAGGGCTGCGCCCCTCACCAGCGGTTGGGTCAGGACTCGCAGGGTGGTGCCGCCGCCCACGTCGACGTCCTCGAGCTTGGGCTCCTGGGCTTCGGCGGCGACCTCCCGGGCAGAGGAGGAGACGGGGATCTTGATCGCGGCTCCGGGTCCCGAGATCGCGGAGCCGTCAGCGCCGATGATCTGCCCGAGCGCCGGGGCGATGCCCGGAGCCGGCGGCGGCAGCGGGGCGAGGACCTGATCCGATCCTGTTGGGCCCTTCGTCGGCGATCCGCCCTGCATTCGCGCGCGCTGGGCGGGCGGCGCCTCGGCGCGGGCGACGATCCCGCCAAGGGCGCCCGGGGCTATCGCTCCACCCGGATCGATCGCCTGGCTGAAGGCGCCTTCGAGGCGGGCCATCGTCCGGTCGGCCTGGCCGCGGAGGTCGTCGTCCACCTGGTCGCGGAGTTGATCTCGGACGAGCGCGTAGACGGTCACCGATGCCAGCAGGACCGTGATCGCGACCGCCGCTCCGGAAAGCAGCGCGAGGCGGCGGCGGAGGCTCACTTCTCTCGCAGCGAGTAGCCGACCCCGCGGACCGTCTGGATCAGCCGCGGCTCGCCGCCGGCTTCGGTCTTGCGGCGCAGGTAGCCGACGTAGACCTCGAGCGAGTTGGAGCGGGGGCCGAAGTCGTAGCCCCAGACGGCCTCGAAGAGCTGCGAGCGGGTCAACACCAGTTTCGGATGCCTGAGCAGGTGCTCGAGCAGGGCGAACTCCGTCTTCGTCAACTCCAGCTCGCGGCCGCCGCGGCGCACGTCGCGGGTTGCGGTGTCGAGGGTCAGGTCCGCGTAGCCGAGCTCGCCGTTGCCCCCGGCCTCGGAGCGCCGAAGCAGCGCCCGGAGGCGCGCGAGCAGCTCCTCGAGCGCAAACGGCTTGACCACGTAGTCGTCGGCGCCGGCGTCGAGCCCGTCGACCCGGTCGGAGACGGCATCGCGGGCGGTCAGCATCAGGACCGGGGTGCGATCGCCGCGCTCGCGGAGCTCGCGGCAGACCGAGAGCCCGTCGCGCTTCGGCATCAGCACGTCGAGGACGACCGCGTCCGGAGGTCCGCCGGCGATCGCCCCGAGGGCCTCCTCGCCGTCGGCGGCCAGCCCGACCTCGTAGCCCTCGAGCTTCAGGGCGCGCTCGAGCGCGCGCCTCAGCTGCGGCTCATCGTCGACGACCAGGATTCGCATGTCCCCAGTCTTCCGCGAGTGTCTGAGAGAACGCTTAAAGCCCCTGCTCGTGAGCGGACGGACATTCGTCCGAAACTGGCGTCCTAGACGACGCGATCGGGCAGCTTGCCCGAGCCGGGGGCGCGAAGGCCGTCGAGAACGATCGCCAGAAAGCGCTCCCACGACATCCCCGGCGCCATCTCGCCTGCGCGGGCGGCCTGGGTGACGTGGCCGAGCCCGCAGATGATCATCGGCACATCCCAGACCTCGGCGTCCTTGCGCAGGTCGCCGGACCTCTGGGCGAGCGCCACCAGCTTCCCGCTCATCTCGAACACGCCGGAGTCCTCGGCGTGGCCCTGCATCACATCAGCTCGTGACGCCATTACCTGCGACAGAGCGCGGTCGTTCGCCTGCAGTTCGACCGAGAACTCCATGAAGTCGCTGAAGGCCTTCCAGGGGTCGTCCTTCGCCTCCTCAAGTGCCTCCCGGCCGCGCTCGGCGATCCGTTCGAACCGAGCTTCCACCAGTGCCTCGATCAGGTCGTCCTTGGTCGGAAAGTGCCGGTAGACGGTGCCCACGCCGACCTTGGCTGCCTTGGCGATGTCGGGCATCTGGGCGTCGACCCCCTGCTCCGCGAACAGCTCATTGGCGGCCTTCAGCACCGCCTCGCGGTTGCGGCGGGCGTCGGCGCGGAGCACGCGCTCGCCCCGGGGGGTCTCCTCGGGAGCGGCGGGCTTGGCCTTTGTGACCGGCGTCATCGTCGGGTTCGCCTTTCTGTGTGAGTTTCCGCAGCCGGGTGTCTATCTGCGGCCTTCCCGTTCGTCTTAGAGATAGGACGATCGGATTGCAAACGGAAACGGAATTCCGTATAGTCATAACCGAAACCGGAACTCATGTTCCGATTATTGCATTGACGTCGTACGAAAGCAACACAGGAGGAACCCGATGACCGAAGCACAGGACTACAAGGAACGCCGCTGGCTCGCCCTCGGGCTTCTCTGCGTGGCGCAATTCATCGTCGTCCTCGACGCCTCGATCGTCAACGTGGCGCTGCCCTCGATCGGCGAGGCCCTCAACTTCTCCGAGGCGAACCTCTCCTGGATCGTCAATGCCTATGTGCTCACCTTCGGCGGCTTCCTGCTGCTCGGTGGGCGAATGGCCGATTTGCTCGGGCGCCGCCGCGTGTTCATGGCCGGCCTGCTCGTGGTCGCGGTCGCCTCGCTCTTTGCCGGCTTCGCCTCCAATGAGGGCCAGCTGATCGCGGCCCGCGCCGCCCAGGGCCTCGGCGCTGCGATCGTCTCCCCGTCGGCGCTCTCGATCGTCACCACCACCTTCCGAGACGGTGCCGAGCGCAACAAGGCGCTTGGCGCCTGGGGAGCCGTCGCCGGCTCCGGCGGCGCCGCCGGCGTCCTCCTCGGCGGCATCCTCACCGACGGCCTTGGCTGGGAGTGGGTGCTCTGGGTGAACGTGCCGGTTGGCCTGATCGCCGCCTTCCTCGCACCGCGGCTGATCGCCGAGAGCCGCGCCGAGTCGGAGACGCGCCACTTCGACACGGCCGGCGCGGTCAGCGTCACCGCCGGTCTCTCGATCCTGGTCTACGCGCTGGTCGATGCCAGCGACGCCGGCTGGGGCTCGACCCAGACGGTCGGCCTGCTGGCGCTGGCGGCGGGGCTGCTCGCGGCCTTCGTCGCGATCGAGCTGCGCTCGGCGAAGCCGCTGGTGCCGTTCCGGATCTTCAGGCTGAGGACCCTGACCGGCGCCAACGTGGTCGGGTTGCTGCTCGGCGCCTCGCTGTTCTCGATGTTCTTCTTCATCACGCCTCTACATGCAACAGGTGCTCGGCTACAGCGCGATCCACGCCGGGCTCAGCTATCTACCGCTGGCCCTGGCGATCATTGGCGCGTCGATAGTCGCCTCGCAGCTCGTCACCCGGATCGGGTTCAAGCCGGTGCTGGCGACGGGGATGGGGCTGGTCGCGGTCGCCCTGGTCTGGTTCAGCCAGGTCTCGGTCGGCGGCGGCTTCCTCACCGACATCCTCGGCCCCTCGCTTCTGGCGGCGATCGGGCTCGGCTTCGGCTTCGTCACCTCGACGATCGCCGCGGTCTCCGGGGTCGAGGAGCGGGAGCAGGGCCTCGCCAGCGGGTTGATCAACACCTCGCAGCAGATCGGCGGGGCGCTCGGCCTCGCGGTCCTCTCGACGATCGCGATCTCGCGAACCGACGACCTGACGGCGAGCGCCGGCGGAGATCCCTCGGCGATCACCAATGCGCTCAACGAGGGCTTCCAGGCGGCCTTCCTCGGCGGCGCCGTGATCGCCGCGCTCGGGATGGTGCTCACCCTGATCCTGATCCGGTCGCGCGATTCCCGCGCCCACGTGGAGATGGGCGAGGCGCAGGCCGAGGCGGCCCAGCCCGCCTGAGCTTGAGCTGCGACGCGGCCTCCCGTCTTTCCTCGGACGGGAGGCCGTGTCTCAGTTTCAGCTGATCGCGAGCAGCAGGGCGGCCGCGAGGGCCCCGCCGACGACGATTCCAACCGCGTAGATCGTCACCAGGGTTCTTCTGGCTATCCGGTCGCGAGCCAGGTGCTCGATCAAGGTCGTCACTTGCCACCTCTCTTCGTCGGGCCTACGGGGTTAGCTGTCGGGCTCGCGCTGAAGAGCGGCGCTACGGATCGGGTCCGATTCGCCCCTGGAGCTTCCGCTCCATTTGGTTCCCCCGCTCTCCCACGGACGACGCGGGAGACTCGGCAGGGTCAACGACGGGAACAATCTACCCAAATTCGAGGACGTTAATCGGACAACCTGGATTCAGGGGCGGCGGCCGGCAGGGCCGCCGGGCGAGATCGCGACAAGGACCGCCAGTACTCGCCGCCACCCGCTTGCCGCAAGCAGCGCCCGGCGAAGACCGCGCCGCTCCGCGATCCCGGGCGGCGACGCCGACGGAAGCCGGTAGCGTCGCTCCCGGAGCGCGGCAGCGTAGCCCGAGGCCTCCGGCCCGGCCAGGTCCGCGAGCCGCCGCTCGGCCTCGAGCAGGGTGGCGCCCGCCGGCAGCGGCCGGTCAAGCCGTGCGAGTGCCCCGGCGAGCTCGGCAAGCTCCGCCCTACTGAGCGCCTCGGGGTCGAGCCGGCGGCGGCGCAGCGACCGAAGTCCGTAGGCCCCGGCCAGCCCGATCGCGATCACCACCGCCGCTGCCGCGGCGATCGGCCCGGCGCCCGGTCCCGTGTCGCCGCCGCCCTGGTCGGAGAGCGGCTGCGGCTGCGGCTTGGCCGCGGCAGCGTCGTCGCCGCCCGCATCCGGGCTCGGGGCCGGGTCGGTTTCGCCCGTGGAGAAGGTCGGCGCGCCCGCCGTGTCGCCGACCGCGTTGTCGTCGAGCTGCGCCTCGGCGGGGGCGGCGGCCGGGGTCGGCTCGAACGGGACCCAGCCGATTCCGGCGAAATAGACCTCGACCCAGGAGTGGGCGTCGACGTCCTCGACCAGGAAGACCCCGCGTTCGGGGTCGCGACCGCCCGGCGAAAAGCCGCTCGCCACCCTGGAGGGGATGCCGATCATCCGCAGCATCAACGCCATCGCCCCCGAGAACTGCTGGCAGTAGCCACGGCGGTCCTCGAAGAGGAACGCGGGCAGTGGGTAGGTGTGCTCACCCGGATCCTGGTCGTACTCATAGGTGGAGCGGAGGTAGAGCTCGAGTCGGCGGGCGGCTTCGTAGGGAGTTGCGGCGTCGGCGGTCACCTCCCGGGCGAGGTCGTAGCTGGCCTCGTAGGGGCTGCCCGCAAGCTGGGAGGACAGCGCCGCATCCTGGTCCGGCCGCCAGAAGGGCGCCTGGACATAGCCCGCGCCCGACGGAAGGGAGAAGGCGGTGTAGCGGCCGGCTTCGGCCGGGAAGGCGGCTGGCGCAGCCTGCATCTGCGCGACGCTCGGTTCCGGGGTATAGGCGAGCACCGTGTAGGAGGCGCCCCGGCTAAGCCCTCGCCCGAGCTCCCAGGTCGCATCGGGGGTGGGGGAGCCGGCAAGTCCGCGCACCCCGAGGGAGGTGCCCGCGCCGATCGCGACGTCGCTGCTCAGCCCGCGGACCTCGAAGTTGATCTGATCCACCCACTCGGGGTGAGGACCCGCCCCACCCCCGAGCTGCCCCGTGCCCACGAGCGTTTCCACGTTGCCGAGGCGGGGCTCGGGGGCGGCGCTGCCGCTGCGCCGCCAGGCGACCCCGTCAAAGCTGTCGAGATTGGTCGCCTTCCAATAGTGGGCGCCGTCGCTGGCTACCCGGAAGAGCAGACTGCCCCGCTGGGGCCAGTCGAGCGGACCGTAGGAGTGATCCCAGTCGAAGCTGATCGTGTCGGTGCCGAGCAGCTCCCACGAGCGGTAGTCGAGCAGCGGCCGGCTGGGCGCGAGTGCCGCCAGCGGCAGGGCGATCGCCGAGGCCGCGGCGATCGCGAGCAGCGCTCCGCCGCGCTGCCGGGCAGCCAGCCCGGGAAGCCAGAGCCAGGCGCAGATCAGGATCACCAGCAGCAGCCCCCGTCCCAGCTCACCACCTGGGGTGGACGAGGAGACCGCGGTCACGTAGAGCGTGATCAGCAAAGCCAGGGCGGCGAAACGGCCGAGGAATCGCCGGCGGGCCGGCCAGAACGCGGCCAGCGCCGCGAGGACGACCGTCAGCGGCGCCGCCAGCAGAATCGTCAGACGGGTCCAGCCGTCGGCGCCTCGGTAGGGGGTCGAGACGTCGCCGACCCCCGGGAGGGTCCGACCCAGCCTCGCGCTGAGCTCGTCCCAGTGTCCGGGCAAGAGCAGCTCGGCCGGCAGTCCGATCGCCACCATCGCCAGGGCGACGGTGGCGAGCGCCAGCGCCACGATCAGGGAGAGGCGAGCGGTCCGGCTGAGATCCACCCCGCCGAGGGCGGCGAGGCCAAGCCCGGCACCGGTAGCGATCGCGACCACCAGCAGCGCCCGGAGCGTCGGCGGGTCGGCGACAAGGGAGGTCCACTCGAGGACCGCGAAGGCGGCGAGGGCGGCGAAGCACGCGAGCTCCAGGCGGAGGGAGTCGCGCCGAGCCGCCATCTCAGGCCGCCCGCCTCGGAGCTGGTCGCGCGCGGCGGGCGGCGAGCCGGCGCCCGAACAAGCCGGCGACGCCAAAAGCCGCGGCCTCCTGGTTGACCGCGGGGCCGATCAGGAACCCGCCGTGGCCCCGACCGAGCCCGCCGACCGGGCCCCGGCCCGCCGCCACCCAGAAGAGCGCGCCGGCGCGTCCGCTCGACCCCAGCGCCGGAGCGGCGTGGGTATTTGCGACTGCGAGCCGGACGTGGGCCTCCGGCCAGGCGCGGAGGCCGGGATCGATCGCTATCGGGCGCCGCTCGCCGGGCAGGAGCAGCTCGCAGCCACCGGCCGCGGCCAGCGCCACGCACAGCGATCCGGTCGCGCGGAGCGCTCGCTCGAGCGCCTCCGGCTCACGCGGGTTGCGGGGATCGAGCACCACCAGGGGCCGAGAGCCGCCGCCGCCGACCATCCGGCGCTCGAGCATCTCTCCGCTCCGGGCAACCGACGGCCAGTGGATGCGCGAGGCGGGGCTGCCGTGCCGGTAGGGGCGAAGCCCGTCCACCTCGAGCTGGGCGACCGCGGACCCCGGCGAGTCGGCGTCATCGGAGTCGTAGCCGCCGCGGGCGGCAAGCCTCGCGCCGTTCGCACCGAGCGGGTGCACATGTTCGACCCGTGGCAGGACGACGATCTCCTCGGTGTCGCCCGAGGAGAGCTCCCGCGACCAGAGGCCGAGCGGGTCGCTGATCACGAGGTGCGAGGGGCCGATCCGCCGGCGGCCGGGGCCCTGCAGGTGCACCACCCGCTCCAGCTTCCGGGACCGCCGCGGCCCGACCCGCAGGGGCCTCGCCAGCAACGGGTCGGAGAGCTCCCCTCCCGGGGGCCGCAGGGCGGTCCCCCGAAGGCGAATTCGTAGGGCCAGGGGCTCGTCCTCGGCGATTCGCCGCGGGAGCGGGTCGCGTTCCAGCCGCCCCCGGCGGCTCGCCAACTCCACCCAGCCGTAGGCGCCGGCCGCGATCAGCAGCAGGGAGATCCCGGGCAGCAGCGCCGATTCGAGGCCGAGGCCGAGGCCGACCAGCGCCAGGGCCGCGCCGAGCGCAGCGGTCATCGGGGCCCGCGGCCCGCTCACAGCGCCGGGACCCGCTCCACCGCCTCCCGAACCACCGTCTCGCGCTGGTCGCCGTCGACCTCGTAGGCGAGCAGCAGCCGGTGCGAGAGCACCGAGGGCGCCAGCTCCTGGACGTCATCGGGAAGGACGTGGTCGCGGCCCTCGAGCGCGGCCAGCGCCTTTGCCGCCCGGAAGAGCATCAGCCCGGCGCGCGGGCTCGCCCCGAGATCGGTCCGCTCGTCGGCACGGGTGGCCTCGCAGATCGCGACGACGTAGCGCCGCAGCGGCTCCGTTCCCTCGACCGCCGCCAGGGCGGCTTGGGCCGCTCGCACCCCGACCACATCGACGACCGGCTCGAGCTCGGCGACCGGGTCGCGGTCGGCGTGCTCCCGGAGCATCTCTGCCTCCGCCTCCTGTTCCGGGTAGCCAAGCGCCACTCGGACCATGAAACGGTCGAGCTCGGCCTCGGGCAGGGGGTATGTGCCCTCGTATTCCGCCGGGTTCTGGGTCGCGAGGACCACGAACGGCCGGGCGAGCTCGTGCTTGGTGCCGTCGACGGTGATCTGGCGCTCCTGCATGCACTCGAGCAGCCCCGACTGTGTCTTCGGCGAGGCGCGGTTGATTTCGTCGACCAGGACGACGTTCGCGAACACCGGCCCCGGGTGGAAGTCGAAGCGCGCCTCCCGTTGGTTGAAGACGTTGGTCCCGACCAGATCCGCGGGCAGCAGGTCCGAGGTGCACTGGACGCGCGCGTACTCGGCCGCGAGCGACCGGGCCAGCGCCCGCGCCAGCGCCGTCTTGCCCACTCCCGGCGCGTCCTCGATCAGCACGTGGCCCTCGGCGAGGAGGGCGACGACGAGGTCACGGATGACCCCCTCGGGGGCCTTTACCGCGCCGCCGATGTTCTCTCTCAGGCGCGAGCCGATCTCGGCGACGCCGCTGGGGTCGATCTTCGGCCTCGTCGCCATCGGTCCATGGTACGACCCGCCCGCGGGCGGCAGCCAAGCGTCCTCGGGTGAAGCCCCGCATCATTTCGCGACTGCGGGCGGCCGCCCCACATAAGTCGCTTCGGGCTTCGCCCTTCGCTCCGAAGTAGGGCGGCCTGGCAGTCGCTAGTCGGGGCCGCGCCGGAGCCGGTCACGGACCAGCTCGAGGGACCACTGGAACGGCTCGGTCTCCTCGATGAAGGCGGTGAGCTCGCGGACGATCCGATCGGGCGCGTCGAGCATCGGCCAGTGCCCGGAGCCCTCGATCTCGACGTAGCGGCTGTGAGCAACGATTCGGTGCGCGTTGCGCCCGTGTTCGACCGGGACCACGGGGTCGTCCGAGCCCCAGACGATCAGGGTCGGAAGCTGGTCGGCGAGGTAGAGGCGATCCAGGGCCGAGACGCGCTGGCCGTCGGGCCCGATCACGCTGCGCATGGTGTGGAGGAAGGCGTCGGTGGCACCCTCCTCGACCAGCGAGGCGTAGCCGCGGGCGAACTCCGCCAGGTCGGGACTCGCCTCGAGGCCAAGCCGGGCCGCGACCGAGCGGACAGCCTCGCCGGCGTTCACCGACCACTCGCGGGCGAGCAGCGGCAGCACCCACTCGGAGCCGGGCAGGGTGGCGGCCCGGAGCAGGGGGTGAACCTCCCGCCCGAGTCCGCCAGAGGAGATCAGCGCCATCCGCTCCACGTACTCCGGGAAGAGGTAGGCGAACTGCATCGCGATCCCGCCGCCGAGGGAGTGCCCGACCACGGTGCAGCGCTCGAAGCCGAGCACCGCGAGCAGGTCGCGAACGCCGGCGGCGTACGCCCCGAGCGAGTAATCGCCCCGAGGCTTGGCCGAACGTCCGTGGCCGATCATGTCCGGGGCGATCACCGTGTAGCGCTCCGCCAGCCGCGGCATCACGTTGCGCCACGCGTCGGAGGTCGAGGTGATCCCGTGGAGGAGGACGAGGGGTGGCCCGGTTCCGGCGGCCTGGTAGCCGACCCGGTGCCCGTGCAGCTCCACCTCCTGGAAGGAGACCGCTGGCTGTGTCGTCAGAGTGCTCACTGGATGTGCATGCCCGAGATCGCCCGGCTGATCACCAGCCGCTGGATCTCCGAGGTGCCCTCGAAGATGGTCCAGATCTTGGCGTCGCGGTGCATGCGCTCCACCGGGAACTCGCGCGAGTAGCCGTTGCCGCCGAGGATCTGGATCGCGCGCTCGGTCGCCCAGGTGGCGACCTCGCCCGCCTTCAGCTTCGACATCGAGCCTTCGGCGTTGTTGAAATCGTGGCCCTGCTTGCCCATCCAGGCGGCGCGCCAGACCAGCAGCCTGGAAGCGTCGATCTCCAGCTTCATGTCGGCGAGGGTGAATGCGATCGCCTGGTTCTCGATGATCTTCCGGCCCCAGGTCTCGCGCTCCTTCGCGTAGTCGAGCGCGTACTCGTAGGCCGCCCTGGCGATGCCGACCGCCTGGGCGCCGACCGTGGGGCGGGAGAGCTCGAAGGTCCGCATCGCGGCCTGGCCCTTGGAGCTCTTGCCCTCGCGGGCCTTGGCGAGCTTCTCGTCGAGCTTCTCCTTGCCGCCGAGCAGGCAGGAGCCGGGCACGCGGCAGTCGTCGAGATGGACGTCGGCGGTGTGGCTCGCGCGAATTCCATGCTTCTTCACCTTGGCCCCCTGCTCACAGCCGTCGGTCCCTGGGGGGATGACGAAGGCGGCGTGGCCGCGCGAGCCGAGCTCACGGTCGACCGAGGCGATCACGACGTGGACGTTGGCGATCCCGCCGTTGGTCGCCCAGGCCTTCTGCCCGTTGAGCACCCACTCGTCCTTCGCCTCGTCGTACCTGGCGGTCGTCCTGATGTTGGAGACGTCTGAGCCGGCGTCGGGCTCCGAGGAGCAGAAGGCCCCGACCTTGGGGTCGTCGGCGGTGCCGAAGCACTGCGGCACCCACTCGCCCAGCTGCTCTGGCGTCCCCGAGGCGAAGATCCCGGCGACCGCCAGGGTGGTGCCGAAGATCGACATCCCGATCCCGGCGTCGCCCCAGAAGAGCTCCTCGTTGACGATCGGGAAGGTGAGCCCGGAGGGATCGGCCCAGAACTGGGCGACCGCCTCGAAGCCGTAGAGCCCGATCTTTGCCGCCTCCTGCACGATCGGCCACGGGAACTCCTCCCTCTCATCCCACTCATGCGCCGCCGGCCGCACCGTCTGCTCGGCGAAGCCGTGGACCCAGTCGCGGATGTCCCGCTGGTCCTGGGAGAGCTCCATCGAGAAGGGCGAGTCCGAGAACTCGATCCCGAGTTGCTCCCGGATCTCGCCCTCGACCTTCTTCGGGGCGCCGTTCTGGTCGGTGGTGGTCGTCTTGTCCTCGGTCGCCATGGTCTCGGGTCTCCTTTGGTTCGACTCGCTCAGTCGGCGCGGGTCGACCGGCTTGCGTCGAGCGCCGCGACCTCATCCGTCTCGCTCATCGTTGAGTCTCCTGTCAAGTTCCTGGATCGGGGGGCGGTCTAGATTGCTACCGAGAGTAGCAAAATGCTACCCTGAGTAGGAATGGCGGAAACGAGGACCTCGTCACACACTGACCACTCCAAGCGCCGGCGGGCCGCTCACCTCGGGCCCGAACGCCGCCGGCCCCAGGTCCTCGACGCCGCCCTCGAGCTCTTCCTCGAGCACGGGTACGACGGCACTTCGATGCAGGCGGTTGCCGACCAGGCGGGGGTGACCAAGCCGGTCGTCTACGCCTGCTACTCGAGCAAGGATTCCCTCTTCCGGGCGCTGCTCGCTCGCGAGGAGACCCGGATCCTCAGCGAGATCCAGACCGCTTTCGAGGGGACCGAGCTCAGCGACCCGGAGAGCACCCTGATCGAGGGCTACACCGGGTTCCTGCGGGCGGTCGCCTCCTCGCCGGACGTCTATCGGCTGATCTTCCTCGGCGAGGGGGGCGGTAACGCGGCAGTGGCCCGGCGGATCCAGCGCGGGCGCGAAGCGCAGATCGACGCGCTCACGGCGCTGGCGCGCGGCTGGCTTGAAATCCGCGAAGGTCGCCGCGGAAGCCGGAGCCCAGAGGCGACCGCCCGGCTGCTCGGCTACACGATCGCGGCGCTGGCCGAAGGCGGGGCGCGCCTGCTGCTCTCAGAGTCGAGCGACTGGACACCGGAGACGCTCGGCCGCGAGCTTGGCCGGCTGGCGGCGGCCGCCGAGACCGCCGTATAGAGACCGCCGATAGTCACTTTCCGTTCATCGCCCAGACCGCCACCAGATAGAACCCACCGGGCACCGACCGGCCTGCGCTAGCCTCGCCTCGAATGCCGGACCTTGGGCAGCCGAGCTCCTATCTGACCCTCGCCAAGGGCACCAGGGTCTATTCGTCCGACGGCGAGGAGGTCGGGCGGGTGGAGTACGTGCTCGCGGCGGATGACGAGGACATCTTCGACGGAATCGTCCTCGACACCAGCATCCTGCCGGGCGGAAATCGCTTCTGCGATGCCAGCCAGATCGAGGAGATCTTCGAGCGCGGGGTGCTGTTGAAGCTCGACCGGGAGTCCGCCGAGCGGCTCCCCGTGCCGAGCGAGAATCCGGCGGCGATCGGCGAGAACCCCGCCGAGGAGCCCGACAGCGAGCTGGAGTCGAAGCTGAAGCGTGCCTGGGAGCTGATCTCGGGAAAGGGCTGAGCAGTGGCCAAAGGGTTCGCCCCAGGCACGATCCGCCATGTGTTTTTTGCCTATTTGCAGGCTTAGTGGCGACTCCGACACGGTCGCCCGCTACTCTGTAGTGGAATCGCTCGACGGGCTTTCCCCCTCTCCCGCGTGCGATTTGCCCAGAGGGGGACCCCGGAAAGGAATTAGAGGATGAGCAAGGTTGCAGAGGCCAGTTGGACGTGTGCGCGCTGTGAGGTCACGGCTCGCTTTATGCCCGAGGTCGAGCGACCGAAGATGCCCTCGGGGTGGAAGAGGGAGAAGGGCGGGGTCCATTGCCTCGTCTGCCGCCGCGAGCTCGCGGCGGAAACGGCCCTCAAGGCCGCGCCCGCCGATGCCCCCGCGGACGTTCGCCAGCAGATTCAGGCCTCCGCACGACTCGAGTTCGAGATCCGGCGCGCTCCGGACCGGGCCGACGGGGAGATCGCCAAGGCTTGCAGCACCTCGATCGCCGCGGTGCGCAAGGTCCGCCAGGGCCTCCGTTCCTAGCTACGCCTCCGTCGTGCTTGTCCGGCGGGTGGCGGATGTAGACGCGTGCGCGGCCCCGGCGCTTGGCGCCGGCCCGTCGCCAGATAGAGGATCAGCAGCGGCAGCAGCACCTGCAGGTAGAGGCCGCCGAGACTGAAGATGTTGTCCGAGGTCGAGTAGGCCTCCGTGGTGGTCGTGTGGTAGATCGCGTGGGGGAGCGAGCCGAGGAAGAGCGCGATCGCGGCCGCCTGCACCAGTCGCCGCTCCATCCAGACGGCCGCGAGGCCGGCGAGCACCGCCAGCCCGAGGCCCGCCGAGCCGAAGTCGCGGATCAGGTGCTCGTTGTAGGGGGGAAGCGCAGAGACCCAGTGGCTGGGCCCGGGAAACTCGTCGTAGAAGTCTTTCGGCGCGATCAGGATCCAGGCCGCGACCAGGCCGATCGCGACCGCCATGTAGATCAGGGCGAAGCGGATCAGCCTCCGGTGCCGTTGGATCTCATCCATCAGCTGCTCCTCTCCGTTCGTGTCCAAGGCGCTGTGCCGACCGCATTTTCGATTACGTAATCCCCGAGTCGAACGGTCAGTGGCTGAGCGGTGAGAAGGGCCGGGTAGGCCCGGTGGCCGCCCGTTCCCGTCCGGCGCGCGGCTAACCCGAACCTAGCTCCCGGCTCGGCTGCCCCTCGCCCCGCTCTGCGCGGCGGGCTCGTCGCGCGGTTCGAAGACGAAGCGCTCGATCAGCGGGGCCAGGCGGGCCGCCGCCCGCGGACCGGGGATATGACCGCCTCGAACGGAGGCGAGCTCGGCCTCCGGGATCAGGTCGGCCACCCGCTCCACCCAGCTCCGCGGAACGAGCTGGTCGTGGCGGCCACGGATCACCAGGGTCGGCGCCTCGACCGCGGGGAGCTTCGACTCGATCGGATCGTCGAGTGCCATCTTGAGGCTGCGGACGGCGCGCCAGGGCCCGGCGTCGATCAAGTCGTGAACCTGGTGCGGCGCCAGCGCCGGGGAGGCGAATACCGCCCCACGCGCCCAGCGGCTCGCGAGCCGCAGGGGACCGCGCCCGGCGGGATCGATCGTCGGACCGTAGAGAACGAGCCCCTCGACCAGCGCCGGATAGCGGGCGGCGAGGTCGACCGCCACCTGGCAGCCGGAGGAGACGGCGACCACGGCCGCCGACACGATCTGGTTGTCGAGCATCCAGCGCCTCAGCGCCTCGGCCAGACCGGGCACGTCGAGCGGGTGGGTGGGGAAGTCGCTGAGGCCGAAGCCCGGCAGATCTGGGGCGTAAACCGCGTGCTCTTCGCCGAGCGCGTGGATGATCGGCTTCAGCGAGCGGCCCGAGGCCCCAATCCCGTGGACGAGGACGATTGGCGGTCCCTCGTAGCCGAGCCCGTCACCGTTGCTCGACGCGGCGCGCTCCTTCATCGCGGTGGTGACGCGAACGTAGACGCGCTGGCTTCCCGAGCGGGTCCATCCGCTGAAGATCCCGTTGCGGCCCATCGCGACGCGCATTTCAAGCGGAAGATACCCGCAAATTGCGGTGACAATGCGACCGGGGTGTGATCGTGGGCAAACCTAGGCGGTGATCGCGACCCGCCCGCGGAGATGCTCCAGCAGTGGGTCGACCGAGAGCTCGCCGCAGCCTGCACGCTCGAGAATCTCTGCGGGCGAGAGGCGACGGCCGTGGCGGTGGACCCGATCACGCAGCCACTCGCCCAACGCCGCCAGGTCGCCCGCCCCGATCCGGCGCTCCAGGTCGGGGATGTCCGAACCGGCGGCGTCCCAGAGCTGGCCGGCGATCACGTTGCCGAGGCTGTAGGTGGGGAAGTAGCCGAAGGCGCCGGCGGCCCAGTGGACGTCCTGGAGCACCCCGTGTGCATCGTCCGGCACCTCGAGCCCGAGATACTCGCGGTAGCGCGCGTTCCAGGCCTCGGGCAGCTCGGCAAGCGCCAGCCCGCCTTCGAAGATCTCCAGCTCCAGCTCGAAGCGGATCAGGATGTGCAGGTTGTAGGTGACCTCGTCTGCCTCGATCCGGATCAAGGAGCGCTCGACCCGGTTCGAGTCACGCAGCAGCCGCTCGACCTCGACCGCTTCGAAGCTTCCGGGGAAGGCCTCGCGCAGCTTCGGAAGCAACCGCTCGAGATAGGGCCGGCCGCGGGCGACCCAGTTCTCCCAGAGCCGGCTCTGTGACTCGTGCAGCCCGAGCGAGCGGGGGGACGCAAGCGGGGTTCGCGCCAATTCGGGGGCGACGCCCGCCTCGTAGAGGCCGTGACCCGATTCGTGCAGGGCGCTGAACAGCGCCATCCCGAGGTTCGACTCGTCGTAGCGGGTGGTGAGGCGGACATCGCCGTGCCCGACCGAGGTCGCGAAGGGGTGCTCGGTCGGGTCGAGGCGCCAGGAGCCCTCGGGGAAGGGCAGCTCGGAGATCAGCTCCTCGACCAGCTGCCGCTGCGCATCCTCGGGGAAGTCGCCCTGGAGGCTGTCGTCGCCGGGACCTTCGCCGCCGTCCCCGTCGGTCGCTCCGCGCACGATCGGCACCAGGCCCTCGCGCAGCTCGCCGAGCACTCGCCGCATCTCCTCGGTGCTCATCTGAGGCTCGTACTCGTCGAGCAGCGGGTCGTAGGGATGGGAGAAGTCCTCGAAGCCCTCGAAGCAGTCCGCATAGCGACGGGTGAGCTCGACGTTCTTCTCGAGATGCGGGAGCAGGGCGGCGAAGTCTGATTCCCGCTTTGCCTCGACCCAGGCGTGCTCGGAGACCGAGGTGGTGCGGGCGAGCTCTGCGCGGAGATCGGCGGGAACCCGGCGCGCCTTCTCCCAGTCGCGGGCTACCACCCGGGCCAGGTCGGCCTCGATCGAAGAGCCGGGCTCGGCGTCGGGGTCAAGGCCGGCGCGCACCTCATCGATCAGGCGGCCGATCTCCTCGTCGGTGAACATCTCATGCCTCACCCGCGCCAGGGTGGCGAGCTGCTCGGAGCGGGCCTCGGCGCCTGCCCTGGGCATCATCGTTCGCTCGTCCCAGGCGAGCAGGGAGGCCGCCCGGCTGAGGTCGTTGATCCGGCCGAGGCGCTCGCGGAGCTCGTCGTAGCTCAAGGCGGCGGAGGCCCCTGGGCAGCCGCCCTGGCCAGCCCCTCGAGCCAGCGCTGGTGCTGTCGCACCATCAGCGGGCGCAGCGCCGGCTTCACGATCGCGATCCCCCAGCCGCGCTGGGTCTCCTCGGTGTGGACGAAGGTGCCGCGCTGGTGGCGGCGCAGCACCCAGGCGTGGTGGCCGCGGGTGCCGATGCCGGCGGCCGACCAGGCGAGACGCTCGGCGGGGTCGTACTCGACGATCTCTGAGGTGATGAAGGTGCCGAAGGTGAGCCAGCGAAAACGGCTACCGAGCTCGACCTGCGGCCAGGGCCCACCGAGATGCCTGACCAGGCGGGCATTGCCGTAGAAGCTCGGCCACAGGTCCGGCCGGCAGAGCCAGGCGAAGACGTCCTCGGGGTCGGCCTCCATCTGGAGCTCGTTGACGGCGAGGAATCGCGAGACCTCCGGACGGTGCTCCGCTGGCCAGCGGATCGGGCTGCCGTCGCTCACCCGCGGAACCTAACCAGACGGCTTAGGAGATGTGCAGATTGACGTCGAAGAGGAGGATCAGGGGCCAGAGCAGGATCGCGAGGATCGCCGAGATCACCTGGCCGATCGTGTCGTGGTGGATGTAATTGTGGTCCCCTGCCGCGAACACGCCGATCAGCAGGTAGATGAACGTCAGCAGTCCGGGCCCGCCGCGTCGGTACATGACCAGGCGCTACCCGAGGCGGTCCCCGGCAAACGCGAGGATTCGGTAACTCGGCGAGATTGCCGAGGCGCCCGCCGCCGATAGGCTTGCCCGACCTTGGCGGAGGTCAAGTACAAGCGCCCGGGCTGGTTCACCCACAACGTTTTCAACCGGCTGGTGAAGGGATTCAGCCGGCTTGGAATCAATCTCGCCGGTGCCCACACCCTTGCCCTCCGCGGGCGCAAGAGCGGCCAGATCCGAACCAATCCGGTGAACCCCTTCGAAATCGACGGCCGCACCTATCTGCTCTCGCCCCGCGGCACCACCGAGTGGGTGCGCAACCTTCGCGCCGCCGGCGAGGGCGAGCTCCGGTCGGGGAGCAAAGCACGGCGCTTCCGCCCCGAGGAGGTCGCCGACTCCGACAAGCTCCCGCTGCTCCGGCTCTACGTCGATCGCTGGGCCTGGGAGGCGAAGGACTTCCTCGGGGTCGGCAAGGACGCCACCGACGAGCAGCTGCGCGAGATCGCCGCCGAGACCCCCGCCTTCGAGATCAGCTTCCAGGACTAGCCCGAGCCAGCCTCGAGGTCGACGGCGGCCGGGAGCGCCGTCGTCCGCCAATCCGTCAGGTCTCCCGAGTAGCCGGAGGAGTACTTCCGGAACAGGAGGTCGCGGACGCGAGCCTGCTCGTCGGTGTCCTCGACCACCCGGGCGCGCCCGGCGAAGGTCTCGTTGCCGATCCGGACGCTGACCGCGGGCTCCCGGATCAGGTTCCGAACCCAGTCGGAGCGGTCGCGCCCACCTGAGAGCAGATAGAGGGTGCTTCCAACCAAGTCGAACCAGATCTCGATTTCACGCCGCTCGCCGCTGACCCGGCCGGTGGTGGTCAGGTAGCAGTACTGCTCGTGGGCGAGCCGGTCCCAGTCGGTCACGCCATCCGGCGCTCGATCGAGACCGAGTAGGCCGGGGAGCGTGCGGCGAGGATCTTGTCGTCGGAGGGCTCGATTCCGTCGGTGAGGTTTATGGGGTCGAAGACGAGCGGGCCGTCGGTCGGCTCCTCGATCACGTCGGTCACCGTCAGCTCGCCGAGCGTCACCACCTCGCGCTCGCCCTTCCACTCCTCGGTCGGGTCGGTGAGCGAGTCGCCGTCGGCGGCGAGGCGGAATTCGAGCTTGAAGCGCGGCGGCGCCGGAGGCGAGACGCTCGCGGATCTCCTCCTGCAGGTAATCCGGGCCGGCTGCCTCGCGCTGCTCGTCGCTCAGGTACTGCTCGCCCTCGGTCGGGTGCCACTCGTAACGCCCCCAGTGCTTTCCGCCGTCGGCGCCCACGAGGCAGAAGGCGTGGAGCCCGTTGTAGCCAGAGGTTGCGTAGCTGGTGGTGGGCGCGAGCTTGGGGAGGCCGAGCTGGAGGGCGTTTGCCGTCTCCGGATGGTCGGCGACGAAGGCCATCACCTTCTCCTGGTCGGGCTGGCCCGTCTCGGGGTCAGGGGTGCGCGCCTTGGTGAAGGCGAGGAAGTCCTCGGCATCGCGAACCATGAACACCGGGAGCGGCACCGAGGCGATGTCGGTCGCCTCGCCATCGGGAAGGTGGAACTTGACCGCCATCCCGCGCCCGGCGATTGGATTGGCGTCGGAGGTGTTCGGGTTGCCGCTGGCGTTGGAGAAGCGGACGGTCGTCTTCACCGGCTCGCCCTGGAAGTGGGCGGCGCGGGAGAGCTCCGCCCGCCTCGGCGGTAGCGGTGAAGGTGCCCTCACAGACGGTCCCCTTCGCGTGGACCGCGCGGAAGCCGGGATGGGAGCCGTTGATCGCGTTGAGGGCGTCCACGATCTCCTCGTAGATGCTCGCCGTCTCCTTCTTCGCCGCGGTCACGACAGCCAGACTATCCCGCATCAAGCGCCTGATCGCCTGCAGATCCGGCCCAGGATCCAGGCGCCGGCTGCTGCAGTGGGGAGCTGGCGGCGGTGCAGGGCGCGCTCGAATGCGATCGCTTTGTCGGTGAGGCGGCCGTCGGCCGAGTTGGCCGGGTCACGGCGAACGAAGATCGAGGCGCCCGAGTCGCGTCCGCGCCGCCGTAGCTGGCGGCGACCGCGATCCCGACGAAGTGGCGGGCCTGGCCGGCGGTGCCATCGGAGAAGCGCGCGCGAAAGCCACCGCCGATGAGGACGTCGGTGCCGCCGCGAGCCAGGTCGAGCAGGGCACGGGCGCCGGTGGCGATGCCGGCGGCCTCGAGGCCGAGGCGGCGAATGAACGCGGTCGGGCGATGGTCTCCTGGCCGAGCCGGGCGGCGAGCCCTGCCAGTCGCTCGCACGCCGACCCCTCGATCC
Organism: uncultured Solirubrobacterales bacterium; assembly: GCA_963818205.1. Taxonomy (GTDB): domain Bacteria; phylum Actinomycetota; class Thermoleophilia; order Solirubrobacterales; family 70-9; genus CAVVYV01. The sequence continues at coordinate 275,208 of CAWFRG010000001.1, read as the reverse complement.
CACGGTCCGGGAGGATCTTGCCGCCGAGGACGAGCGCGCCCGACGACAGGTGGGGCGGGCGGATCGCTTCGGGGTCGCTGCGGTCCGGGCCCCACAGGCCGAACGCCCTGGTGCCGAGCGCGCCCGCGGCGAGCGCCGCGAGGACGCCGAGCGCGGCGACGGTTTTCATCGGCGACTCGGCTGGCTCACGGCGCCAGCCTAGGGCCCTCAATCAGGCGCCGTTACCCCAGGGGTGGACACCTCGACCTCGCCGCTCCGTTCGACGTTCTGCCAGCGCAATCTCAAGCCCTGGACGGCGCTGGCGACCGACTGGAGCACGACCAGGTACATCAGCTGGCGGTAGACGAAGGTCTGCAGGGGGAGGGCCCAGCGGATCGCGGCGCCGGCGTTCTCCTCCGCCGGCCGGCGCCCGTTGCGCGAGCGCATCTCCTCGCGGAACATCTGGTCCGCGACCAGCTCGACCAGCCGCTGCGGATCGGAGAGCCTGCTGCTCACGCCGCGGCCTCCGCCTTCCGGAGGCCCCTGATCGCGAACACCAGCAGCAGGGCGACGAGCCCGGCCGCGATCGCGAGGGCGGCGAAGAAGTCGGCGGGCTGACCCGCGAGCAGCTCGCGACCCGTCTCCATGACGTGGGTGATCGGGTCGTAGTCGGAGACGGCGCCGACCCAGCCGGCCAGCAGCTCGCGCGGCACGTAGACCGGGGCGAGGAAGAGGAGGAGGAAGACCGGCACCATCATCAGCGGCGTCGCCTGAAGGCTGCGGAAGCGCAGGGCCACGCCGGCGGCGAACAGGGTCCCGGCGACGTTGATGATCGCGGCCAGCAGGTAGAGGCCGAGCAGGTCGCTGCCAGTCCCTATGACCTCCATCCCCGCGATGAGCGCGATCGCCGTAACCACGGTTAGGGTGATCGCCGCCCGCACCATCGCGACGATCCCGTAGCCGAGGATGAGCGCGGAGCGGTTGGGAGTCGCCAGGAGTAGTCGCCGTCCGAAGCCGAACTGGAAGTCGGCGGCAATTGAGAACCCGGTGAAGACGCCGCCGAAGGCAGCCGCCTGCAGAAGCACGAAGCCGTATTCGAAGGTGGTGTAGCCAGGCGGGTAGTCGAAGCCCGGCGCCTCGGTGATCGCCGAGAGCCCGCCGGCGAAGGCGACGAAGAAGAAGATCGGCATCAGCAGCGGCGGCAGGAACAGGGCAGGGCTGCTGATGAAGCTGTCGATCAGCCGCCGCGCCAGCCCACCGGCGACCGAGAAGTAGCGGCGGATCACGTCCTCACCATCCTTCCTTGATCGAGGAGTCGCCACCGTCAGCGCGACGACGAGGATCGCCGCCGCGCAGCCGAAGCCGAGGGCGAGCGCCTCGCCGTCCCAGCCGAAGATCAGGAGGCTCCGGATCCCCTCGATCATGTAACTGACGGGGTTATAGGTCGCGACCGTCTCGAACCACTGGGTCTGGATCAGGTCGCGCGGCAGCGCCATTGAGCTGAGGAAGAGGAAGACGAAGATGACCGGGAAGAGGCCCTGGACGTTCTCGGGAGAGCTGGCGCGCATTCCGGCGATCAGCCCGATCGAGCCGAAGGCGAGGGTGATCAGGGTGGCGAGCGCGATCAGCACCAGGGCCCCGGGGATCCCGGCCTCGATGTGCCCTCCCGCGATCAGGCCGACGGCGATATAGGTGGCCGCCTGGAACAACCCGAGCGCGAGGGTCCCGGAGAGCTGACCGGCGACCAGCGCCGGCGCCCGAATCGGGGTCAGCTGCATCCGGTTCCAGAAGCCGCTCTGCTGGTCCTCGGCGAGGTTCTGGCCGGTGCCGATCACCGCGAACACGCCCGCCTGGAGGAAGGCGAAGGCGAGGGCGAAGGTGAGGTAGGAGTCGGTCGGGAAGCCGGGGATGCTGGTCGCCGAGTCGAGCCCTGCCGAGTTGATCGCGAGCAGGATCAGCGGAAAGATCGTGGCCGGGACGATCATCGCCGGCTGGCGAATCGTCCGCAGGATCGAGCGCCGGGCGAGCTCCCTGATTTGAACACGCAACGGCGGCGCGCTTCGCTGCACTGCCTGATGTCCCGCTCACGCCGGCGCTCCCTCGAGCACCGGCTGCTCGCCGGTTCCGCTCCTCCTGGCCGCCTCGGCCTGGGCTCCCTCGAGCGAGCGGCCGGTCTTCGCGAGGAAGACGTCGTTGAGGCTGGGCGCGTGGAGCTCGAGGTTCGCGACCTTGACCTCGCCCTGGTCGAAGGCGCGGATGATGTTGGCGAGCTCCTCGCTGCCGTCGGTGAGCCGCACCGCGGCGGCGTTCGGCTTGCCGGGAACGAGCTCGCCGAAGGGCTCGAGGAGCTCGGCCGCGCGGGCGCGCTCGTCCTGATCGGCGGGTGTGACCTCGACCGTCGGCCTACCGACCTCGGCCTTGAGCGCGGCGGGCGTGCCCTCGGCGGCGATCTTGCCGCGGTCGATGATCCCGATCCGATCCGCGAGCTGGTCCGCCTCCTCCAGGTACTGGGTGGTGAGGAAGACGGTGACGCCCTCGTCGCGGGAGAGGTGCGCGACCTCGTCCCAGAGCGCCGTCCGGCTCTGGATGTCGAGGCCGGTGGTCGGCTCGTCGAGGAAGAGCACCCGGGGACGGTGGAGGAGGGCAAGCGCCAGGTCCAGGCGCCGCTTCATCCCACCCGAGTAGCCCGCGACCTTGCGACCCGCCGCGTCGGTCAGCCCGACCCGCTCGAGCAGCTCCTCGCCGCGGCGGGTGCGCTCCTGCTTCGACATCCCGTGGAGCGCGCCCTGGAGGCGGATGTGCTCGTTCGCGCTCAGCTGCGGGTCGAGGGCCGCCTCCTGGAGGGCGGCGCCGATCGCGTCGCGGACCAGGGCGCCCTCGGTGGCGACGTCGTGGCCGGCGACCCGGGCGCTGCCGGCGGTCGCCGGCAACAGGGTGGTGAGCATGTGCACCGTGGTCGACTTGCCGGCTCCGTTCGGGCCGAGGAAGCCGTAGATCTCGCCGGGTCGAACCTCGAAGTCGATCCCGTCGACCGCCTTGATCCCCCCTTGAACTCGCGGACGAGGCCGTGCGCCTCGATCCCGTTGTTGCGTCCGGTGCCTGGGGCGCTCGCCGTGGTTCCGTTCGGGCTCTCAGTCATCTGCTCCGACTACCTCCGTATGCTTTCCGCTCGAAGTGGTTGCCAATGCGGACGGCAGCGTATCACAATAATTGAGGCTTGCAATTATTGAAGAGAGCTAGTAGTATCCCAAAGCAACGATGACATCCGAAGACCGCGACTGACGGGGCAGGCGTTGAAGGCGGCGGAACCAGCGCGCCTCCGTGGCTGGCCGAGGAGACCGGCCGCACCGACCCGGCGCAGCCAGGCATGGAGCCTGATGCACTGGCTGATGATCTCGAACAAGGCCCGGTTCATGGCGATCAACCAGGAGTTCGACCTCGCCCCTCAGCAGGCGATCGCGCTTCGGATCCTCGGTGGCCGGGCCGCGTCCGATGGGCGAGCTCGCCAAGTACCTGATGTGCGACAGCTCGAACGTCACCGGAATCACCGACCGGCTCGAGGAGCGGGGCCTGGTGCGCCGCACCGTCTCCGATCAGGACCGGCGGGTGAAGCTCCTGGTCCTCACCGACGAGGGCGAGAGCCTTCGCAAGGAGATCACCGAGCGCCTCGCCGAGCCGCCGCCATGGCTGTCCTCCCTGCCCGAGCGGGACCAGCTCAAGCTCAAGGAGATCCTCGAGCACGCGGTTGCGGCCGATCAGGAATCCGAGCCGATGAACGCGAGCGAGCGGATCAGGGCCGAGGTCGAGAGCTGGGACGAGGTCGAGACCGGCCCCGGCCGCTTCGGCAGCGTCCGCTTCACCGTCGGCCGGCGAGAGCTCGGCCACCTGCACGGCGACAGCATCGCCGACCTCCCTCTGCGCCCCGAGGTCGCCCGGGAGCTGATCGCATCGGGCAACGCCCTCGACCACCGCTACACGCCGCCTGACTCGGGCTGGGTGACGATCGAGCTCGACACCGACGAGGACGCCGAGCGGGTGATCGAGCTGATGCGCTCGAGCTACGAGCGCGACGATCGCGAAGCGCTCGGCGCGGCGTAGCACGACCAGGCGGGCGCGCTACCCGCAGGGCGCCAATCGCACGGTGGGTCTGGCGTCGCGCGCCCTAGGTCGCCGGTTTCGGCTTCGGCGGGGGCTTCGGCTTGGAGCCGCCCTTTGACGGTGGCTTTCGCTTCGAACGCTGCTCTTCCTCGGCCCTGACCTCCGCGCGGTACTCGCGCCACTCGTACACGGCGATCTGGATCGAGGCCGCGGTGGGGATCGCGAGCACCGCCCCGAGCACCCCGAACAGGGTGGCGCCGAAGAGGACCGCGACGAGGACGATGAAGGGCTCGATCTCGGTCGCTCGCTTCTGGATCTGAGGCTGGATCAGGTAGTTCTCGACCTGCTGGTAGACGATCGCGAAGATCACCCAGATGATCAGGGCGACGGGGAAGTTGACTAGCGCGGCGACGATCGCCACCAGAAACGCCGCGATCGTCGCGCCGACCACCGGGATCAGGTCGAAGAAGAAGACCACGAGGGCGAGCGGGCCGGCAAAGGGGACTCCGAGGAGGCTGAGGACGATGAAGGAGCTGACCCCGGCGATCGTCGCCTGCACCAGGGCTCCACCGACATAGTTGCCGACGGCGTTGGCGATCCGGTTCAGGGTCCGCTCGATTCGCTCGGCGTGCTCGGGCCGCTGCATCTGGATGAAGCTCCTGGCCCAGCGGGGCCCGGCGGCCGTCATGAAGATGCTGAGAATGAAGATGGTGAGCCCGGCGAATATCCGGTTGACGGTGCCGACCCCGATGTCGCCGAGCACCTTGGCGGCGTCGCCGGCCCTGCTCGGCAGCTTCGCCGCCTCCTCCTGGAGCCTCGTGGTGATGTCGTACTTGTCGTTGAGGTCGTTGAGGGTCTTGTTCTTTTGGACGAAGTCCTCGACGTCCTGGGCGTAGGCGGGGGCGTTCGAGGCGACGTCGCCGACCTCGTTGACAACCGGCGGGATCAGGAGAGCGCCGAGGCCGATCGGAATCAGGATCAGGGTGAAGTAGACGAGCGCGATCGCCAGGCCACGCCTCATGTAGCGCTGGAGGAAGTTGACCGGACCGGCGAGCGCCACCGCGATAAAGGCCGCGATGATCAGCCAGCTGATCGGCCGTCTCAGCAGCCAGAGGAGGTAGAGGATCAGGACCACCGCCGCGACGACGAGCACGGCGCGGGCGATCGCACTTGGGGACGAGTCGATTCTGGGCATGCCGACCCCCTTTATTCGCCCCCCGCTTTCAGCTTCCTGGCCGCGATTCGCGCCCAGATCGGCTTCCATACCGTCCATGGCCGGTAAGGAAGAGAAGCCGAGAGCGCTGGCGGACGGGGTGGAGGTCCGCGACGCCCGCCCCGAGGAGGCCGAGGAGCTGCTGCCGCTGATGCGCGCCTACTGCGACTTCTACGAGGCCTCGCCGCCGGATCAGGGCCTGCTGGAGATGGCCCGGACCCTGATCGCGGAACCGGAGCAGGGGGCGATGTTCATCGCCCGCGATGGAGACGAGGCGGTCGGCTTCGCCACCCTCGATTGGAAGTGGTCGAGCCTGAAGGCGGCCAGGATCGGCTACCTGGAGGACCTCTATGTGACGCCCGAGACCCGCGGCCGGGGGATCGCCGACGCCCTGATCGAGGCGTGCGCGGAGCGCTGCCGGGAGCGCGGCGCGCCGGCGATGGAGTGGCTGACGGCACCGGACAACCATCGCGCCCAGGCCGTCTACGACCGGACCGGCGCCGTCGCGGAGACCTACGTCGAATACGACCTCGGGCTGTGACCCGCCGCAGCCGGCCGACTCCGAGCCCGGCTCAACCACGTCCGCACGGGGAGCGGCGAGCCGCTCCTGCTGCTTCATTCGCTCGGCGGCTCGCTGGTCCAGTGGTCGCCGGTTCTCGAGCGGCTGGCGGCCGAACGCGAGGTCGTCGCGGTCGACATGCCGGGCTTCGGCGAATCGCCGCCCCTGCCGGATGGGGTCGAACCGAGCGCGCGAACCTGGCGGCGGCGGTGCTCGACTTCCACGAGTCGCTCGGGCTCGATCGCCCGCACGTCGCCGGGATCTCACTCGGCGGCTGGGTGGCGATCGAGTGCGCCCGCCACGGCGGAGCCCGCTCGGTGGTCGGGGTCTGCACCGCGGGGTTCTGGAGGCGCGCACCGGAGAACAGCAGCAACCGGCTGAACCGAGCCCGCCATGCCGGACGGGCCCTGCTGCCCGCGCTCGGGCCGATGATGTCGACGGCGGCGGGGCGCCGCCGAGCGCTCGGCCGCTTCGTCCATCATCCGGAGCGGCTGAGCCCGGCTGAGGCGCGGAGCATGGCTCGTGCCTACGTCACCGCCCCTGCCTACCCTCGGGCGAGCGACCTGATGCGGGCCGGCCAGGTCGGCCCGCTGGACGACGTGGAGGTACCGGTGACCCTGGCCTGGGCCGAGTTCGACCATGTCGTCCGCTCGCGACCGCTCAGGACGGGGCGCTGCCGAAGAGGGTGCGGCAGGTCGAGCTGCCGCGACTGCGGCCACGTCCCCACATGGGACGACCCGGACCTCGTGGCCCGGGTCGTCCTCGAGGGCACTGACAGCGCTAGCTAGACGGACCGCTGATAGCTGCGGAACGCCCGGGTCGCGACCCAGATGCAGACAATCGCGAGCCCGAGGAGCAGCCCGACACGCTCGGCGACAAAGCCCCAGTCGATTTCGGCGCCCACCGCCTCGCGGCCCGCTTCGACCGCCCAGTTGACGGGGTTGTACTTCGCCACCTCCTGCATCCAGCCCGGGATCAGATCGAGCTGCATGAAGGCCGCCGAGAGAAAGGTCAGCGGCAGGACCACGAACTGGACCAGCCCGACCAGGGTCTCCTCCTGGCGGGTGGTGAGTGCGACCGCGTTCGAGAGGGCGCCCATCGAGGCCGCCAGCAACACCGCGACCAACAGGAGCACCGCGATTCCGGGGACGCCACCAGGGAAGCTGGCGCCGACCGCAAGCGCAAGGCCGACGATGATCACGGCCTGAATCGCCACCGACAGCGCCGCCTGGGCGAGCGGCCCGATGATCAGCGACGAGCGATTGACGGGCGAGACCAGGAAGCGGTCCATCACCCCGCGGTCCATGTCGTTGATCATTCCCATCCCGCTCCAACCGGCCGAGAAGAGCGCGGTCATCACCACGATTCCCGGAGCGATGTAGCTCTGGTAGGAGCTCTCGTCAAAGCCGGGAATCTGCGAGACGCTCTCGAAAAGCGCTCCGAAGAGGAGCAGCCAGATCACCGGTTGGATCAGGGTGATCGCGACGTACCAGGGCTGGCGCAGCAGCGCCATCACCGAGCGACGGGTCATGTCGAGTGAGTTGAGAACAGTTGCCGTCATCAGTTCCCTCCATTTCCGTTGCCATTGGTGCGCTCGTCCGCCTGTTGGAAGGAGCGGCCGGCATAGCGCAGGTAGACCTCGTCCAGCGAGGACGCGCCCTGGGCGCGCTTCAGCTCTTCAGGTGTGCCCGCGGCGACGACCTTGCCGCGGTCGACGATCGCCAGCGACTGCGCCAGCTGATCGGCCTCCTCGAGGTAGTGGGTTGTGAGCAGGATCGTCATCCGCTCGCCCTCTGCGAGCTCGCGGATCTCGTTCCACATCGCAGCCCGGACCTCGGGGTCCAGGCCGGTGGTGGGCTCGTCCAGGAACAGGACCCGGGGGCGATGAACGAGGCCCATCGTGATCCCGAGCCTGCGCTTCATCCCGCCCGATAGCCTTTCGCGATCCGGTCGGCGGCGTCCGCCAGCCCGAACCGCTCCAGGAGCTCGTCGACGCGCTCGTCGAGCTTGCGGCCGCGGACCCCGTAGAGCTGACCTTGCAGCTCGAGGTTCTCGCGACCGGTCGCCTCCTGGTCGACGCCGGAGCTCTGCCCGACCACGCCGATCACCGACCGGACATGCTGGGGCTCGGTGATCACGTCGAAGCCGCCCACGTGAGCGGAGCCCGCGTCGGGGGCGCTGAGCGTGGTGAGGATCTTCACCGTGGTCGACTTGCCGGCGCCATTGGGGCCGAGCAGGCCGAAGATCGTCCCCGCTGGGAACGCTGATGCTGAGACCGTCGAGCGCCTTGGTCTCGGGCGGGTAGGCCTTCTCCAGGCCCGACCGCCTCGATCTCGGCCGCCTTCTGCTGAGGCGAGCCGGATCTGTCCTTGTCCTTCGTGAGGATGGCTGTCATCCGCACAACCTCCGTTTCTGGTTCTTGAGCTTACGTCCTTCGAGCGTTAGACTGTTCGATAGTCGAAACAATATACCAGATAATCGTTCGAATGTCGAAACAGTTCTAAAGCCAAACTTATGCAGGCCCAGATCGGCGCCCTCGACCCGCGCGCAGTAGCGTCGACAGCCGACCTCTTCGACGAGGCTCCGCGGCCGAAGTCCTCGGCGTCAACCGCACCGACCTGCGGGTGATCGACGTCCTCGACCGGATCGGGCCGGTGACGGCCGGGCATTTGGCCAGAGCACGCCGGCCTCAGCCCCGGAGCGATGACGGCGGCGATCGATCGGCTCGAGAAGGTCGGCTACGCGCAAGCGCGTTCCAGACCGTCGGATCGACCGGAGACGGATCCTGGTCGAGTACCGACGCCGGAGGCGCGGGAGCGGGCCATGGGGATCTACATGTCCGCTGAAGGAGTGCCTTCGCCGAAGAAGATGTCGAGAGTTCACGGTCGACCAGCTGGAGCTGATCCGCGACTTCTACCGAGCTCGCGCTCGAGGTCGGCCAGGACGGCCGCGCGCAGTTGCAAGCAGCTGGTCTGGGTCGAGTAACCGGTGCTTGACACCGGCGGGGCGCTTGGCCATAGGCTTCCGGCCGATGAGCGAGCGCAATTCGTACAGCGATGGCGAGTTCGCCTGGGTCAATCTGGCGACCACCGACATCGACGCGGCGGCGAGGTTCTACGGGGACCTGCTCGGCTGGGAGTTCCGAGCCCGCGCCCGGCCCACCCGAGGAGACCGGCGGCTACGGCTTCTTCACCTACGCGGCAAGCGGTCGCCGGCGACGGCCCGGTCCAGCAGCGGGCCAGCCGCCGGCATGGTCGAGCTACATCAAGTCGAGGACGCCGACGCGGCCGCGCGAAGGTCAGGGACGCCGGCGGCACGGTGCTCATCGGAACCGTTCGAGCTCCCCGGGGGGTCCGGCCGGATGGCGGTCTGCAAGGACACCGAGGGCGCCGTTTTCGGCGTCTTTCAGCCCGGCGGCACAACGGCGCGGAGCTCGTCAACGAGATCGGCGCCTGGACCTGGAACAACCTGATGACGCCAGACGTCGGTCGGGCTCAGGACTTCTACGCAAGGTATTCGGCTGGGAGCGATCCACAACGACGAGGCCCCGAAGCCGGTCTTGATGTGGCAGGTCGAGGGCCAGCGGTGGCCCGAGGGGCTCGGCGGTCTGCTGGGATGGGCTCGGACATGCCGCTCGAGGCCCCGCCTCACTGGCAGGTCTACTTCCTCGTCCCCGACCTCGATGCCGCGATCGAGACGACGAAGAGCGCCGGGGGCAACCTTCTGTTTGGGCCGCAGGAGGTCCCGGTCGCGAAGCTCGCGGTACTCACCGATCCGCAGGGGGCGGCCTTCGCGCTGATGGAGCCGGACTACCCGGAGCCGCGGTAAGCTCGAGCAGCCGCGCGCGTCAGCCGGCTCGGCTGCGACGGCCGTATCGCCGGCGCAGCTTCGCCACCCGGCAAGCCGTCTACCAGCGGGAGGTGACGACCTTCTTTCGGGTGTAGAAGTCGACCGCGTCGGTGCCGTTCGCGTGCAGGTCGGCGTCGCAGGAGTCCTTCCATCCGGCGAACGGGAACCAGGCGACCGGGGCGGGAACGCCGATGTTGACGCCGAGCATGCCCGCTTCGGCGCCGTAGCGGTAGGCGCGCGCCGCCTCGCCGGAGGAGGTGAAGATCGCGCCGGCATTGCCGTAGCGGGAGCCGTTGGTGAACTCGAGCGCCGCGTCGAGGTCCGGGACCCGGACCAGAGCGAGGACGGGGCCAAAGACCTCCTCCCGGGCGAGCTCCGATTCGTTGTCGGCGACCTCGACCAGGGTCGGGCCGAGCACCGTGCCGGCCTCGCCGCCACCGAGCCGGCCGTCGAGGACCAGCTCGGCCCCCTCGGCGGCAGCCGCCTCGCACAGCCGCCTCGACCTGCTCGCGCGCCTCCGGCGCGACCATCGGACAGACGTCGGTTGCGGGATCGGATCCCGCGCCCGGTGGTCAGCGACGACGCGGCCTCCCTGAGCCGGTCGCGCACCTCGTCCTGGCGGCGGCGGTCGCCGACGATCACGCAGACCGAGCCGGCGAGACAGCGCTGCCCGGCGGCGCCGAAGGCCGAGCCCATGATCGCCGGCACGGAGGCGTCGAGGTCGGCGTCTGGCATCACGACGAGCGAGTTCTTCGCCCCGCCTAGCGCCTGGACGCGCTTGCCGGACTCGGCGGCGCCGGTTGCGATCAAGCGGGCGGTGGTCGCCTGGCCGACGAACGAGATCGCGTCGATGCCGGGGTGCTCGAGGATCCCCTCGACCGCCTCGCGGCCGCCGTGGACGAGGTTGACGATCCCGCGCGGAAAGATCTGGCGCTCCGCGATCAGCTCGCAGATCCTCTGCGCCGGTCGAGGATCTCGCTCGGATGGCTTCAGGATGAAACCGTTGCCGCAGGCGACGGCGTAGGGGAGGAACCAGAGGGGGATCATCGCCGGGAAGTTGAACGGGGTGATCGCGGCGACGACGCCGACCGGCTGCCGGACCATCTCGACGTCAACCCCGGAGGCGACTCCCTCGAGCGTCTCGCCCTTGAGCAGATGCGGGATCGCGGCCGCAGATTCGACTGACTCGATCCCGCGGCCGACCTCGCCGTCGGCGTCGGCCAGGGTCTTGCCCATGTCGGCGGTGACCAGCGCGGTGAGCTCCTCGCGGTGGTCGAGGAGGGCGTCGCGCAGCGCCAGTACCGCCCGCGCCCGCTCCTGCGGCGGCGTCGCGCGCCAGCTGGGCTGGGCCTCCCGGGCAGCGCGGACGGCCCGGTCGATGTCATCGGCGCCGGAGAGCGGGACGTGCGCCGCCAGCTCGCCGGTGGCGGGATCACGATCCTCGAGGGTCGAACCGGCGTCGGCCTCGACCCATTCGCCGCCGATGTAGTTGGGAAGCGTCCTTGCTTCAGTGACGGTCGCCATCGGCTTCAGGCTACCCCTCCTCCTTGCGCACCTGCTCGATCGTCCGCCCGGTGAGCACCGACTCGGGCTGGCTCGAGGTCGGCTTCCGGCGGCGGTCGGCCCCCTCGCCCCTCTTCTTGATCAGCAGCCACTGCTCGCGGTCGCCGGGCTCCGATGTCCGGACCAGGGCGTAGGCACCGCGAATCTTCTCCCCGAGGAGGAAGACCTTGATGTCGCCCTTCTCCAGGGCCTCCTCGAGAGTGAGCTTCTCGCCGCGACGCGTCTCGGAGATGTTCTCGAAGACGCCCCGGTCCCAGACGATCACCGGGCCGGCGCCGTACTCGCCCTTCGGGATCACGCCCTCGAACTCGAGGTACTCCATCGGGTGATCCTCGGTCCGCATCGCCAGCCGCTTGTCGGCCGGATTGGTCGACGGCCCCTTCGGGACAGCCCAGGAGGCGAGCACGCCGTCCACCTCGAGCCGGAGGTCGTAGTGCAGAGAGGTGGCAGCGTGCTTCTGGACCGTGAATCGCGGGTGGCGCCGCTTCGGGCTGCGCTTGCCCTTCCGCCGTGGCCGGGCCGAGGGCTCGCTCGTCCTCGAGAAGTCACGCTTGCGCTCGTACTCGGTCAGGGCATTTCGCTTCGCCTTGGACTTGGAATCGGACCTGGGCTTGGACCTGGGCTTGGACTTGGCCATCGTCAGCTCTCCGACTCGAGTTCGGCCACCGATGCCTCGAGCGCCTCGGCGAGGTGGTTGAGCTCACCGATCGCCTCGGGGTCGGAGCAGAGGCCGAAGGCGAGGTCGCCCCCGAGCGAGATCACGGCGACCCGGAGCGCGTGGCGGTCGGCGGGCTCGGCGAACGAGCAGAACTCGTGCACCTCGTGACCGAGGATCAGCGGGCGCTCGCGGGGGCCCGGGACGTTCGAGACCGAGAGCGCGAACTCGCGGGGCCCGGAGATGATCCTCGTCACCCCGTCGTAGAGGGGCCGGAAGCGCCCGAGGGCATGGAAGAAGGAGTAGAGCGTGTCGGCGTCGTGGTCGAGCTTCGCCTCCCTGGTTTCCGCGTTGATCGCCCGGAGACGCTCGACCGGGTCCGCCACGGAGAGGGGAAGGTCGACGTTGAGGAACGAGTCGCGGTTGCCGATCTCGGTACCGCCCTCACGGAGGTGAAGGCAGACCGGGACCTGGGCGCGGAGGCTGGCGGGCCGCGAGGCCGCGCCCTCGAGCCACTGCCGGAGCCCGCCGGCGACGACGGCGAGGACAACGTCGTTGACGGTGATGCCCTCGCCCGCCGCTCGGCCGATCCGCTTGAGGCGCGCAAGCGGAACCACCGTCCAGGCGATCTCGCGCTCGGAGCCGATGTGCTGGTCCAGCGGGGTGTCGGCGCCGGGGCGAAGCTCGCGGCGAAGCGCTCCCGGGAGCCGGACCAGTAGGGGGCGCTCGCGGTGCTCCGGCGGCAGCAGCGCGTGCTCGGCCGCCGCCGCCTGGTCGGCCCGCGGAGCCTCCGTTTTCGGCGCGCCCTCGGAGGGTTCGCCGCCGCCTTCGTTCTCGGGCAGGTCCCAGAGCAAGCCGCCGGCGATCCGGATCGCGGTCACCCCATCGGCCATCGCATGATGGATCCGCCCGACGATTCCGGTGCGGCCGTCCTCGAGCTCCAGCACGTCGAGCCTCCACAGCGGTCGCTCGTGGTCGAGGCGCCGGGCGAGGATCTCGCCGGCGGCGAGCCGGAAGCCCTCCTCGTCGAGCGGCGTGCCGGCACCAGCCCCGGCGACGTGCCAGCTGAGATCCGGGGCCGCCTCGACCCAGCTCGGCTGACCATGGCGGGGGAGCTCGACCCGCTGGCGCAGCCGGGGAAAGCTCGCGATCCGCTCGCCCACTCGGTCCCGGAGGACGGCGGGGTCGAGGCTCGCTCCGTCGGCGCCCGGGGCGAGCACCAAAAGCTTGCCGGTGTGCCCCTTGATCGCCGCCGATTCGAGGCGAAGGATCTGGGCGTCATCGACGCTGAGAGGCTCGGGGGCGGAGCCGTTCATGCCTGTCACACATCCTCCCGTTTTCTTCCATGCTCGGCGGGTAGGCGGGTGCTGGAGAAGCAATACCGCCCGCAGGGGACAGGGGGTAACCGCAGCTGAAAGGAAAGGGCCGGGGCTAGCGCCCCGGCCCTCGTTTGGGCGGCTCGTTCAAACGCGTGCGCTAGTTGATGTAGCCGTCTTCCTGCAGGTACTGGGTGGCGACGGCGGCCGGTTCCTGCTTGCACGATCCGCGAGCTCCCCGCGCACCTCGAGGGGCTCGCGATCGCGGCCCCGGATAGACGTGACTCTCGGTAGCGACCAGAGGCTCTCCTGGTTGCCGCGGATCGAATCGCCGGGCACGAGCCCGATCCTACCGCCGCCCGCGCCGTGCCCAGGGAGAACTACGGACTCGTTAACCGGATTAATGCCGATGATTCCTGGCCCTCGGCGGGGGAAGATGACGCTTCATTCGGGGGAGGAATGGAAACCGCCCGCCGCTTCGCTCAACGGGCCGCCCTAGGGGGCGGCCCGTTTTTTTGTCTCGCTCGAGCCAGGAGAGCGCCGCGGTTGCGGCGACGGCAGCGCCTCTCCATGAAGCTGGATCAGGTTGATCGCCACCAGGGCTATCACCAGTCCCTGAATCGACTCGAGTAGGGCGTCGACGGCGACCTCAGAGGCGAGCTCGCCGACGAAGCTTCCGAACAACGCAAGGAGACCCTGGGCGACGCCCTCGGTTACGAGGATCACTCCGACAACGAGGACGAAGACCGGCCACACCCGCCCCCGGACCAGTCCGGCGCTGCGTCGGAAAGCATCGCGGACCCCTCGGTCCTCGATCTCGATCACCGCGGGGGTGATCGAGAAGTAGGCGAGGAAGAGAAGCGCGGGGACGATCAGCAGCACCGCCCCGATCGCGGCGCCGACCGCGAGCAGCAGGTCGGCCGCGATCAGCCTCACCCAGGCCAGCGCTGCGATGAAAGTGAGTAGCCCCGCGGGGCGGCGCCCGAGCCGCCACTGGAGGACCAGGGCGGTGATCACGCCCGCCAGGAGCGCCTCGCCGGCGAGGCTGATCACCACCGTGAACGGAATCGCGACCAACTTCAGGTAGTCGCCGAAGCTCTCCAGATGCTCGATCTCGAAGCCGGCGAACGCCGAGTCGATGATCGCCTGGGGGAGGAGGACGACGAGGCCAAGCGGGACCAGCCACTTCCAATGCCGTTTGTAGAGCCGCAGCGCCTCGGCCAGGGTGCCGAGGATCGGGAGCTGAGCGGGACGTCCCTCCGGCGTCATCCGCGGTTCATCAGGTCCGAGAGCGGGTTGGTCGGGAGATGGATCCAGCCCTCGCGGACTGCGCGATCTGCGAGTTCGGCCGGCGGGCCCGCGGTCAGCCCGAGCGCGCTCGAGCGGGCAATCAGGGAGCAGACGAGCGCGTCGAAGGAGTTGTGGTCGGACTCCGCCAGCGCCCGCTGCCGGACGTCCAGGTCCAGCCGTCCGAGGCGCCGCTCGACCTCCCGCAGCAGCTCCGGCAGGCGCGTCGCCCCGACCCTGCTCTTGTAGCCGACCGCGTTGATCCCCCAGGTGCCGAGCGCCGGCGCCGGATAGACCTCGACCAGCTTGCCGCTGCCGGCCCGGTCGACGGGCTGGCCGAGCGCCGCCAGGCGGTCGAGCAGGAAGGCTGCCCGCATCGCGACGACGCCGATCAGGTCGGTGGAGACGCTGAGGGGGCGGCGCACTCCGTCGCTGATCAGCTGGCGGTCGGTGGCGCGGAAGCTGAGGTGGAAGCGATAGGCGTCCTGGTTCTGGCCGCGCCCCGGCCAGCCGATGCGGTCGCGGTGCGCGGCGATCGCCTCGACGAAGTCATCGGGCCAGCCGAACGGCGCGTCGACCCCGACCTTGTCGGCGTCGGCGATCATCTCGAGCAGCGTCTCGTCGTCGAGGTCCGAGCGCAGATCGATCACCGCGGCGCCCCCGGGGCCCCAGCCGATCAGGCAAGCGCTGGTGTTCTTCGGCTGGGCGGCGAGGTCGATCCCCAGGGTCCGCATGGACGCGATCGTATGCGGGCGCTCGGTACCCTGCACCACCCATGGCGCGCGGCGAACTCGAGATCGGTGAGGGGAAGCCGGACATCGCCGCCGCCGGCGGGGTCGTCTTGCGGCGCGGGGACGACGGCAAGATCCGGGTGGCGGTGATCCATCGCCCGAAGTACATGGACTGGTCGCTCCCGAAGGGGAAGCTCGAGAGTGGAGAGAGCTGGATGGAGGCCGCGCTGCGGGAGGTGGAGGAGGAGATCGGCTATCGCTGCGAGGCCGGCGACGAGCTGCCACCGGTCTCCTATCTCGATCGCAGGGGCCGCCGGAAGCTGGTCCGCTATTGGATGATGGAGCCGATCGAGGGGCGTTTCGAGCCCCACGGCGAGGTCGACGAGCTGCGCTGGCTGACCAGGCGGGAGGCCGACGAGCTGCTCACCTACGAGCACGACCGCGAGCTCGTCCGCAAGGCGGTCCGGAGATACCGCTGGCGCAGGCTGCGGGGCTGGCTTCCCTCGGCAAGGGCGCCATCTCCCGCGTAAGACGTCTTCAGCGCGCCGCCTAAGATGGGTGGAGCAATGGCAGAGCTCCTCGAAAAGGCAACGTTCGCGGCCGGCTGCTTCTGGCAGGTCGAGGTCGAGTTCCGGAACACTGACGGCGTCAAGGATGCCGTGGTCGGCTACATCGGCGGCTCAACGGAGCGGCCGAGCTATGAGGACGTCTGCACCGGCAGGACCGGTCACGCCGAGGCCGTCGAGGTGACCTTCGATCCGGACGAGGTCTCCTACGAGGAGCTGCTCGACGTCTTCTGGGGCCTCCACGATCCCACCCAGGTGAACCGCCAGGGACCGGACGTCGGCACCCAGTACCGGACCGCGGTCTTCTTCCACACTCCCGAGCAGGAGAAGCAGGCGATCGCCTCGCGCGAGCGCCAGCAGGAGCAGTACCGGAAGCCGATCGCCACCGAGATCGCTCCCGCCGGTACCTTCTGGCCGGCCGAGGATTATCACCAGCGCTACCTCGAGAAGCGCGGTCTCGCCACCTGCAAGATCTAGTAATAGGCGCCGGAAACCGCATTACCAAGCCATTCACTCTCCCCGTGGGACACGCGCCGATGCGGGTGAGCCGCAGAGGCTCAGAGATTCTTCTTCAGCTTCACCTTGATCGACTGGGTACTAGGGTCACCGCCGGGCGAGGTCGCGCTCGTGCTGACCCAGGGTTAGCCCGTCACCCAGCATCTCTCCTCGCATCCTTCCAGGGCTCCAGAAAGTAGTGCGCCACTGCGGCGATGAACAGGAACGCGCCGCGACAACGAGCGGACTTACCGCGATCAGGGCGACGGTCGTGTTCACCGCGTCGTCCCATGAGTCGATCACCCCCGTCAGCGTCGCCAGCCCGGCGGCGGCGGGGGTCAGGACACCCCACAGGATGGCCGCCCACGCCAGAAACAGAGCCCAGCCGAAGAGCTTGGCAGTCAGGTGGGGCTCCTGCCGGCGGGTCGCCCGCATCCTTCGCAGGAGTCCCAGGTCACTGACTCTCCTCCGAGCGCTGCAGGCCAAGGGTCGGCGGTGATACGCCAGCGACTTCGAGCGGGAGAAGGCGAAGATCTTCGCCGAGCAGTAACCGGCGCCAGCAGCTGACCTCGGCGTCGGCAGGCGCATCGATAGCCTCGCCGCGTGGTTGCCGGACCGCCCCGAGGACGCGACGCCGACGTTGTCGTGGTGGGCGCCGGGCTGGCCGGGCTGGTCGCCGCCCGGCAGCTGACCGCCAGCGGCCGCTCGGTGCTGGTGCTGGAGGCGCGGAAGCGGGTCGGCGGCCGGACCGTCAACGCCTCGATCGGGGCCGGCAAGGTGGTCGAGATGGGGGGCCAGTGGGTGGGCCCGACCCAGGATCGGGTGGTGGCGCTGGCGCGGGAGCTGGGAGTGGAGACCTTCCCGACCTACTACGAGGGGCGGAACCTCCTGCAGCTGCGCGGCAAGCGCCGCTCCTACAAGGGCACGATCCCGCGGCTCGGGCCGCTTGCGCTCCTGGACATCGACCGGGTGCGCCGGAGGCTGCGCAAGCTCGCCGGCGGCGTCTCGGCGGAGGCGCCCTGGAGCGCCGCCCGAGCGGAGGAGCTCGACTCGCAGACCCTCAACACCTGGATCGCCAGGCGCACCCGCACGAAGCGGGCGCGGGCGGTGCTTGAGGTGGCGGTCGGGACGGTGATGGGCACCAGCAGCGCGGAGCAGTCGCTGCTCTCGATGCTCTCCTATGTCAGCTCCGCCGGCAGCTTCGACGCCCTGATCGACACCGAGGGCGGGGCCCAGCAGGACCGCTTCCTGGGTGGCTCGCAGGAGATCTCGATCAAGCTGGCGGCGGGGCTGGGCGACGCGGTGGTGCTCGAGACCCCGGTTCACGGGATCGCCCAGGACGGGGCGGGGGTGGTGGTCGAGGCGGAGGGGCTGACGGCCAGGGCCCAGCGAGCGATCGTGGCGGTGCCGCCGCCGCTGGCGGCGCGGATCGCCTTCTCCCCCTCGCTCGGCGGCCAGCGCGACCAGCTGCAGCAGCGGATGGCGGGAGGGGCCCTGACCAAGTGCGCGGCGGTATACCCGGAGCCCTTCTGGCGCGAGCGCGGCCTCACCGGACAGGCGGTCAGCGACGCCGGGCCGATCAGCACCACATTCGACAACTCGCCGCCCGACGGCTCCCCGGGGGTGATGCTGGGATTCATCTCGGGGCCGGAGGCGATCCGACATGCCCGGCGGCCGGAAGCAGAGCGCCAGCGGGTCGTCCTCGACTGCTTCGTGCGCCTCTTCGGGGAGGAGGCAGCGCACCCGGGGATCTACCTGGAGCGGGCCTGGGCGGAGGAGGAGTGGAGCCGCGGCGGGCCCGTCTGCTCGCCCGCGCCCGGCGCGCTGAGCGCCTACGGCGAGGCGCTGCGGCGGCCGTCCGGCCGGATCCACTGGGCCGGAGCCGAGACCGCGACGATCTGGTGCGGCTACATGGACGGGGCGGTGCGCTCGGGCGAGCGGGCGGCGGAGGAGGCGCTCGACGCCGAGGGCTGGCGCTTATAGTCGGCGCCCGCATGGAGGTGAACGAGCTCAGCGAAGCGCGCGACATCGACGTCGCCTTCGCGGGAGCCGCCCGCCAGGCCGAGATGGTGAGGGCGAAGGAGGTCTCGCCCAGGGAACTTGTCGAGCTCTACCTGGAGCGGATCGAGCGGATCGATCCCGGGCTGAACGCCTACCGCACGGTCTTCGGGGAGCGCGCCCTCGCCGAGGCCGACGAGGCCGGCAAGCGGCTGGGGAGCTCCGGCGAGGCGCCGCTGCTCGGGGTGCCGGTCGCGATCAAGGACAACATCGACTACGCCGGCGAGATCACCGCCCACGGGACCGCCGCCTATGGGGCGCCCGCCGCCGAGGACAGCCACGTGGTCAGGAAGCTGCGCGAGGCCGGCGCGATCGTGATCGGGAAGACGAATCTGCCTGAGCTCGCGATCTACGGCTTCACCGAGTCCCCGACCTGGGGCGACACCCGCAACCCCTGGGACCCCTCGCGCACCTGCGGGGGCTCCAGCGGCGGCAGCGGCGTCGCCACCGCGGCCGGGCTGTGCGCGATTGCCCACGCCACCGACGGCGCCGGCTCGATCCGATATCCGTCGGCCTACTGCGGCCTCTTTGGGCTCAAGCCCCAGCGGAACCGCGTCTCGCTCACCCCAGATCGGGAGCACTGGCACGGGCTCTCGGTCTCCGGCTGCGTCAGCCGCAGCGTGATCGACACCGCCCTCTATCTCGACACGATCGCCGGCTCGGTACCCGGCGACTTCGATTCGCCGCCGCCGCACGATCGCCCCCTGGTCGAGGCGGCGAGGACGCCCCCGGGCAAGCTGAGGATCGCCTGCACCACGAAGACGATCCTGCCGGTGCCCAAGGACGATGAGGTGATCGCCGCCTACGAGGAGACGATCGAGCTGCTCCGCTCGCTCGGCCACGAGGTGACCGAGGCGGCCCCGCGATACGGCCGGCTGATCACCGACTTCTATCCGCTCTACTTCCGCGGGATCCGCGACGAGGCGCAGACCCTTCCCCATCCGGAACGGCTCTCCGACCAGACCAAGGGGTTCGTCCGCCTCGGCCGGCTCTACAGCGACCGGCATCTGCGCCGGGTTCGGGAGCGGCAGCCCCGGGCCGCAGCCCGGATCCAGGAGCTCTTTCGGGACTTCGACCTGTTGATCACCCCGGCGACCGCGAAGCTTCCGGTCGAGGTCGGGCACTGGCGCGACAAGGGGGCGCTGAGCACGATCAGGGGGATGGCCAACGTCTATCCCTACGGCGCCGCCTGGAACTACACCGGGCAGCCCGCGGCCGCGATCCCGGCCGGGTTCACCGAGGGCGGCCTGCCGCGCTCGGTGATGGTCGTCGCCCGCCCCAACGACGAGCCGACGCTGATCTCGCTCGCCGCCCAGCTCGAGGCGGAGCGGCCCTGGGCGGACCGCCGGCCCAACCTGCTCTAGGCGCAGGCGGCGCTCAGCCGCGGCTTGCCGCGGCCGGGACCTTCTCCGGGCGCGATCACCTCGAACTCGTCCCGCTCGGCCGCCATCTCGATCGCGGCCGGGTCGCCGCCCATCTCCGACCAGCGCTCGGTGGCCGTCTCCTGGAAGGCATCCAGGAATTCGTCCGAGTGAAGCGGGTCGTGATGGAAGAGCATCAACCGGCGGGCATCGACGCGGCGGGCGAAGGTGAGGGTGTCGGTGAGCCGGGAGTGGCCCCAGCCGACGTGCTCGGGGTACTCGGCATCGGTGTACTGGCAGTCGTGGATCAGGAGGTCGGTGTGGCGGGCGAGGTCGTATCCCGAGATCCACTCCGGCTCCAGCGACTCGAGCGGGGCGCCGAGGCCCGGCTCATGGTCGGAGATGTAGGTGAGGGTGGTGGCCCCGTCGGTGATCCGGTAGCCGAGGGTGGGGCCGCGATGGGTGACCGCCTCGGCGCGGACCGTCGCCGGCCCCACCTCCCACTCGGTGGCCGGGGTATCGAGGAAGGAGACCTCGCAGGGAAGCTCTCGCACCTCGACCGGGGAGAGCGGCGCCGAGATATAGCGGGCGATCCGCTCCTCGAGCGAGGCCTCCGGTGACGACGGTCCCCAGATCGTGATCGAGGACCCCGACCGGAAGCAGGGGGCGAAGAACATCAGGCCCTGGATGTGGTCGAGGTGAAGGTGGGTGAGGAGGATGTTGACCTTGGGCAGCGTGGCGGCGATCCCCACCCCGAGGCTTCGGATGCCGGTGCCGGCGTCGATGATCAAGGTGGAGCCGTCGGAGAGCTCGAGCTCGACGCAGGAGGTGTTGCCGCCGTAACGGTTCATCTCCGGTCCCGGGGCCGGGACGGAACCCCGTGCCCCCCAGACCTTGACCTTCATCTTCTGCTCACCTCTCCTGTCCTCCTGCCCGAAGCCTCTTCATCTCTCTCGTCCTCCTGCCGGAGTGCCTGCCCCGATCCCGGAGTTCTAATCGCTATTCCCGGAATTTGCATTCGCTAGGCCAGAAGAAGATCATCGCACCTTCCTGGCCGCCGTCGGCGACGATCGGCATGGCGCTGGACTCGATCTCGTAGGTATCGCCCCGCACCGAGCGGATCTTGAACCGCCCATGCCCCGGGCGACCTCTGCGAAGCGCCTTGGTATTGGGGTTCTTCTCGATCGGCATCGGCTTGCCATCGTCGCCGAAGGGGCCGAACGCCCTGCTCCACTCCGAGGCCGGCATCCGGCCCGACTCCTCGAAGGAGATCCCGAGCAGCGCCCCCGCGGCCTCGTTGTAGAAGAGAAGGTCTCCTTCGCGGTCGACCAGAAAGGCGGGGGTCGAGAGGCTGGTGAGGAAGTTGCGGGCGAGGATCAGCTCGAGCGGCTTCTGCTCCATCGGCGGCGATTGTGTCAGGAGGAGGGCACGCAGGTGACGAATGCCACCCGACCAACCGGCGCCCGGGCGGCATAGGGGTCGTCGGGCGCCTGGACGCTAGTAGGTTCCGCGACCGTGGTCTACGACGCCGTCGCGGCCCTGCTCCGCCCCCTTGCCTGGTGGGGGAGGCTACGGGTCACCGGGCTGGACCAGGTTCCGGCCGATGGTCCGCTGCTGGTCGTGCCCAACCACGACAGCCAGTGGGACCCGGTCCTGATCGGACTCGCGATCAAGCCCCGCCGCCGCCTTCGCTTCCTCGCTCGGGCCAGCCTCTGGCGGATTCCCGGCCTCGGCCCCCTGCTGTACGCGCTCAATCAGATCCCGATCCGCCGCGGCGCCGGCGACGCCGTCGCCCTGGAGAAGGCGGTCGAGGCCCTGGATGCCGGACAGTCGGTCTGCGTCTTCCCGGAGGGCGGGCTCTCCTGGGGCGAGCGCCTACGCGCCCGCAGCGGCGTCGGCCGGCTGGCGAAATCGTGCCCGGAGGCGCAGGTGGTCCTCTGCGCGGTCGAGGGGTGCGCCGAGTACGTCCGCTTTCCCCGCCGCCCACGTGTGCGGGTGACCTTCTTCAGGCCCGCCGGCGGCGCTCCCGCGCCGGGAGAGGAGGCCCCAGAGCTGGCGACACGCCTGCTCGATGAGGTCAGAGCACGCGTGCCACCCACCCCGGCTGGCCGCCGGGCGCTCGTGGGGGGACCCCCACGAGTTCAAAAGAGGAGGACTAGGCCTCGAGCTTCCCGATCTTGAAGATCTTCGTCCCGCAGTCCGGGCAGGTGCCCTGGATCGCGGGGCGACCGTTCTTCATCGTGACCTGCTGCGGGTCCTGAATTTCGACCTTCTTGCGCTCCTTGACGCAGTAGCCCTCAGCCATTGAGGACCTCCTTTCGAGCCTCGCTTGGCTTACCCGAGGCTTACCCGTGGATCGTGCCTGGACAACCTTGGCGCGGTCACGCTAGAGCAGTTACCGGACGAGCCATGCAAGACGTCCTCAGGGAATGTGCGTATACGCACAAGCACGGCCTGGGGGCCCCGCTCGCGCTCGGCGACCCGCGAGCTCTAGGGCTGCTTCGTTGCGCGCGGGGGTGGTTGTCGGTGTCGTCGGGCGCCGGCGCGGGCGTCGCCGTGGCCGCCGCCTGTCGGGCCGCCTGCGCCTGCGCCTTGACGCGCCGCGATCTCGCTTGCCTGTTGGTTCGCCTTCTGCTCGCTCGCGGCGACCCTCGAATCGAGCGACTGGATGCTCGAGTTGAGCGCCTTCAGCCGGGCCTGGTCCGCCGTCGCCTGGTTGATCTGCTCCTGGAGGGTCTGAACCTGGGCCTCGAGGTCGTCGAAGTCGTCCTTGGAGGCGCTGTTGGGCGTGGTGATCGCGAGGTAGAGCGCCGCGGCCGCGGCCAGCACCGCAAGGGCGGTGGCGGCCGCGCCGAAGTAGGTCATCCGCCCCTGCTTGCGCTCGAGCTCGGCCATCCAGCCCTGCACGCCTTCCATTCGCTCCGTCAGATTCGGGTCGGGCGGCTTCGATCCGGCGGCGGTCTCTGTGCTGCGCCGCCGGCTTGGTGCTGGCGCCGTTCGTGGCCTTGGTCGCGGCCGCCTCCTTGGTCGCCTCGGAGCCCTCAGTCGCCGTCGAGGCCTCGGTCGCCTTCGCCGAGGGGTCAGCCGCCTTCGAGCGCCTCCGCGGCGGCTTCCACCCTTCGCGCAGAGTCTCGACGAAGCTGGGGCGGCGGGAGCCGGACTCCGTGTCAGCCATTGCCGACCATCCTAGACAGCGCCGAAGGTCAAACGTTCCATACCATTCCGGTGCCGCGGCCCCGCGCCTACGACCAAAGGAGAGCGCCAGATGCCCGAAGCAGTGATCGTCGACACCATCCGCACGCCGATCGGCCGAGCCTTCAAGGGCTCCCTGGCGCAGCTGCGGCCCGACGAGATGGGCGCCTTCGTTATCGACCAGCTGCTCGAGCGCAACCCGGAGGTCGAGCCCGCCTCGGTCGAGGACGTCTTCTGCGGTTGCGGGATGCCGCAGGGCCTGCAGGCGTTCAACATCGCCCGGATCATGGTCCTGCTCTCGGAGAAGCTGCCCGAGACAGTCAACGGGGTGACGATGTCCCGCTACTGCGCCTCGAGCCTCGACTCGATCCGCCACGCCGCCAATGCGATCAGGGCCGGGCAGGGCGACACCTACGTCGCCGCCGGGGTCGAGTGGGTGAGCCGCTACAACGAGCGCACCGAGCCCGCTGGTGCCGCCGACCAGAACGAGAAGCTCCAGGGCAAGAACGGCACCCCCAACGCCGTACATCGAGATGGGGATCACCGCTGTCAACGTCGCGAAGCGCTACGAGGTCAGCCGCGCAGACATGGACAAGTTCGCGCAGCGTTCCCAGGAGCTCGCGGTGAAGTCCCAGGAGGACGGCTTCTTCGACCGCGAGATCGTCCCGGTCTCCGACCACGAGGGCAACGAGGTGGCCAAGGACGACGGCCCGCGCGCCAGCTCGACGCTGGAGAAGCTCGCCGAGCTGCCCGAGGCGTTCGAGGGCGGGGGAGGGGTGACCGCAGGCAACTCCTGCCCGCTCAACGACGGCGCCGCCGCGGCACTGGTGATGTCTGACGAGAAGGCGAAGGCGCTCGGGCTGAGCCCACGGGCGAAGATCCTCACCGCCGCCACCCATGGCAACGAGCCCGAGTACATGGGCGTCGCCCCGATCGGCGCGATCAAGAAGGTGCTCGGCCGCGCCGGGATGAAGATGAGCGATGTCGGCACTGTCGAGCTCAACGAGGCCTTCGCCGCCCAGGTGATCCCGATCATGGCCGAGTGCGACATCCCCCTCGAAAAGCTCAACACCCACGGCGGCGCGATCGCCCTCGGTCATCCGTTCGGGATGACCGGCGCCCGGATCATGGGCACCTTGCTCAACGCGATGGAGACCGACGACCACCAGGTCGGTCTCGAGACGATGTGCGTCGCGGGTGGCCAGGGCGAGGCGATGATCGTCGAGCGCCTCAACTGAGAGCGCCTCAATTGAGCGCCTAATCGGCAGTCGAAATCCTCGTCAGCCTCACCGAGGACGGAATCGTCGCCGTGGTGATCGCCCTCGTCCTCAGGAGCCGCTGCTTGCGCTCGCGATCGTGATCGTGCTGCTCGCGATCGGAATCGGCCTCGTCCTCTTCCTCCGGAAGCGGATCAAGCTAGCGCTGGAGCGCCGGCGGGAGCGGCGACGCGGTCCGCCGGATTCCGAGGCACCGGCGCGGCCGCCCGATCCCGGACCCTAGGCGCGGAGCCCCTCGAGCAACTCGATCAGCGCCGCCTCGACCTCCTGCCGGGTCGAGGCCGGGTCCTCGGCATTGGCGATCATCAGCGCCGCCTCCGAGAGGGCCGCGAGGAGCAGATGGGACAGGGGCTCGAGCGGCAGCGGCCTCAGCACCCCCGCGTCGATCGCACCGCCGAGCGCGGTCCGGGTTAGCCCGAGCCCGTAGCGCTCGTCGATCTCACGCCACTCGTCCCAGCCGAGGACCGCGGGAGCGTCGATCAGCGCGATCTGCTTCACCGCCGGCTCCTCACAGGCGTCGAGGAAGGAGCGGGTCCCGGCCAGGATCAGCTCCCAGGGATCGGCGACCTCGCCCATCGCGGCGCCGATCCGCTCGATCAGCTCCTCCTCGACCCGCTCGTGGACGGCGCGGAAGAGGTCGCGCTTGTCCTCGAAGTGGTGGTAGAGGGCGCCGCGAGTGACCCGGGCCCGGGCCACGACCTCCTCGGTCCCGACCTCGGAGTAGCCGCGCTTGGCGAAGAGGTCGAGCCCGGCCTGGACGAGGGCGTCTCGGGTCGCCCGCGCCCCCTCGTCTCGGCGAGAGAGCGGGCGCTCTGATGCTCGAGTCTTTGGCATACAGCTTGTAGGTTAGATCCCGGGCGAGCGGGACCGGGTGCGGCTCGATCGAGTGCGTCCGCTAGTCCTCGAACAGGGCGTAGCCGTACTCGCCGCGCTTGTAGGCGAGCTTGGCGATCGCGACCATCCGCTCGTCGTCGTTCAACTCGATCTGCTCGAAGCGGCCGCGGACTCGGTGCGCCGCCCGGGAGCAGAAGGTGTCGGCGATGTAGCGCTCCTGGCCCGACGGCTCCACGCCCTGGTCCTCGAAGGTCTGGCTGACCCGGGAGAGGACGGCGATCTGCCCGTAGATGTCGGCGATGTTGTCGGCCAGGCGCTTCTGCTGGAACTGGCGCTCGATGATCCCCTTCTTGTGCTCGCGCAGCAGCGACTCGGTGTACCCGCGCAGCTGCTTGACCTGGTCGGAGACCGAGTCGGCGTGGTCCTTGAGCTCCTTGTGGGCCATCGTGATTCGGTCGGGGCGGACCTCGCGCTGGATCCGCTCGCTGGCGTACTCGATGAGGACGCCGATCGAGCGGATCGGATCGGAAAGCTCGAGCTCACCGAGCTCGGAGAGCTTCTCGCCCACCGGCTTGAAGCCGCCGAGGGTGATGAAGGCCCGGAGGACGTCGTTGGCCCCCTCGAAGATCGGATAGATGCGGGTGTCGCGAACCACCTTCTCGTAGGGGAGATCGCGCAGGTAGCCCTCGCCACCCGCGAGCTGCAGCGAGCGGTTGACCGCGTACCAGAGGAACTCCGTCCCCGAGACCTTGCAGATCGCCGACTCGAGCGAGTAGTCGGGGACGCCGGCGTCGACCAGTCCACAGGTCAGGTAGCACATCGACTCCAGCCCGAAGAGGTAGGAGACCATCCAGCCGACCTTGTCCTGGACCAGCTCGAAGTTGGCCAGGGGCTGGCCGAACTGCTGGCGCTCCTTGACGTGGTCGATGGTCAGGTCGAGGAGCTTCTTGGCGCCCCCGACCGAGCCGGTGCCAAGGCCGATCCGCCCGTTGTTGAGGATCTGCATCGCCACCCGGAAGCCCTCGCCGGGCTCGCCCAGCACGTTCTCGGCCGGCACCTTGACGTCCTTGAAATAGAGCCGGCGGAGGTCGTTGGCCTGGAGCCCCATCGTCTCGTAGCGCTCCCCGACCTCGAGCCCCTTCATCCCCTTCTCCACCAGGAGGGCGATGTGCCTGTCCTCGCCGTTGACCTCGGCCCGGGCGAAGGTGGTGATCACGTCGGCCCGAGAGCCGTTGCCGATGAACCGCTTCTCGCCGTTCAAGACCCAGGAGCCGTCGGGCTGCTGGACCGCGCGGGAGCGGACGTGGTAGGCGTCGGAGCCCGCCTCGGGCTCGGTGAGGGCGAAGGCCGCGAGCTTCTCGCCGATCGCGAGGTCGGGCAGGAAGCGCTCCTTCTGCTCGTCGGAGCCGAACAGCGAGATCCCCTTGTAGCCGATCGACTGATGGACGCCGAGAACGATCGCCAGGGTCGCGTCGATCTGGCCGATCGTCTCGAAGACGCGGGCGTAGCCGGTCTGTGAGAGGCCCTGGCCTCCGTAGCGCTTGTCCACGTAGAGCCCCAGCGCCCCGATCTCGCCGAGGTCGCGGAGGATCCGATCCGGGATCCAGCGCTCCTCCTCGGCCCGGCGCGGGTCGTAGTGCTCGGCGCAGTACTCGCGGATGCGCGCGTTCAGGGCTCTGATCCGGCCCTGCTCCTCGAGGTCGGGAGTGGGCCAGGGGAAGACCAGATCCTCGTGGATCTCGCCGAGGAAGAGCGACTTGGTGAAGGAGGAGACCGCCTCCTTGGCCTCCGGCTCGCGCGGGATCGCTTCCCTGACGGCCATCCGGGTCAGCCTACCCCGACGCCGGAGCCCGACGCCTGGAGGGCTGATGTGGGTTACCCACGCGCACGCGCCTCACCCCCCTCAACCCTCTAGGGTCGCCGAGGTGACCTGCGCCCGGCTCGCCATCGCCGCCGCCCTCTGCGCGGGCCTGGGCACTGCGTCGTGCGGCGGGAGCGAGGAACCCAGGCGGGTCGACCCCGAGGCCCTGCTCGATTCCGCCTTCAGCCACCCGGTCGGCAGCGCGGTCACCAGGATTGACTTCGTCGCCGGCGCCGAGGCTGTGCCGTCGCTCTCGGTGCCGGTGAGCGTCTCCCTGGAGGGGCCCTACGTTAGCGGGGGCGGGTTACAGATCCCGAGCGCCGACTGGTCGGTGGAGGCCGAGGTAGCCGGGTTCGGGGTCGAGGGCGAGCTGGTCTCCACCGGCGACAACGTCTATCTCAGTGTCTTCGGCGACAATTACCAGGTGGGGCGCGCGGCGGTGGCGGCGCGGCGCCAGGCGCTCTCCGACCCCGGTCTCGATCCGAGGTCATGGTTCGGGCCGGCCACCTACGAGGGCGACGAGGAGGTCGAGGGCACCGCGACCGCGCGGATCGACGCGCCGTTGCGCGGTGCCCGGCTGGCGGCGGACCTCGAAGGGCTCGGCCGCCGTCTCGGCCTGCCGCCGGTGCGCATGCCGATCGAGCGCGGGACGATCCAGGCCTGGATCGGGATCGACGACGGGCTCGTGAGGGAGCTGCGGATCGACGCCGGCGAGGATCTGGCGGCGGACGTGGTCCTCAGCGAGGTCGGCGAGGCCCAGGAGATCACGATTCCGGCGGGCGGCGGGTTCAAGCCGATCGGGGATCTGCTATCGAGCCTGCAAGAACTGGGCGTTTCCGCATAGATTTGGGGGCATGGAAGGCCGGGGACGCAGCCCCGAGGACCGTCAGGCGGCAGCCGAGGCCCGGGCCCGTGCACGCGAGGGGCGGCCCGAGCCCGGCGACGAGGAAGCTGTGGAGACCCCGAGCCCCCGGCCGGGGCAGATGAGCCGCCACTACGGTGGCGGCGACGTCTTTGCCCGGCGCCGCCTGATCGCGATCGGCGCGGCGATCGTCGTCGTCGTCCTCCTCCTCTTCCTGCTGATCGTCGGCTGCTAGCCGCTCAGCTGAGCTCGTCGTCGAGTAAATCGGCGATCAGGCGGCCGAGGGCCAGGGACGAGGTGGCCGCGGGGGAGGGGGCGTTGCGAACGTGGAGCGCCCGCTCGGTCCGGTGGACGACGAAGTCGTCGACGAGGGTGCCGTCGCGGCGCATCGCCTGGGCGCGGACGCCGGAGGGGCCGGGCTCAAAATCGGAGGGGTCCAATCCAGGGATCACCCGCGCCGCCTCGCGGACGAAGGCGCTGCGGCTGAGCGCGTGCCGGAGCTCGCCGAGCGCCGCCCGGCGGTGGCGGATCGCCAGCCGCCACGAGCCCGGATAGGTGAAGCCCCCCACCATCATTGCCGTCGGGCCCAGCAGCACCTCGCCGCCGATCGTCCTCGTCAGGTGGGGGCCGAGGAAGGGAAGCTCGGGATCGGGGACCGGGTAGACGCTGGCGCGGACCAGCTCGCGGAGCTCGGGCCGCAGCCGCAGGTAGGCGCCGCGGAAGGGGACGATTCGCGGCTCCCGCGGGGCGCCGGCGGCGACCGCCAGCCGGTCGGATTGGCGCCCGCCGCAACACACCGCAAACCGGGCGCGGGTCTCCCCTCCGTTCTGACGGAGCAGGATCGAGCCGGCGCCGGGCGAAAAGCCCTCGACCCCGGAGCCAAGCGCGATCTCGCCGCCGGCCTCGCGGATCTCGTCGGCGAGCGCCTCCGCGACGGCGACGAAGTCGACGACCCCTGTGCTCGGCGAGTGGAGCGCGGCGAGGCCACGCGCGTGAGGCTCGATCCCGGCGATCTCACCGGCGCTGATCCGCCGCAGCCCAGGCACCCCGTTGGCGCGGCCGCGGCGCTCGAGCTCGTCGAGTCGCGGCAGCTCGTCCTCGGAGGTGGCGACGATCAGCTTGCCGACCCGGCGCGCCTCGATCCGCCGTTCCTCGCAGAAGGCGTACATCTCCCGGGAGCCCTCGACGCAGAGCCGCGCCTTCAGGGAGCCGGGCTCGTAGTAGATCCCGGCATGGATCACCCCGCTCGTCTCGCCGGTCTGGCCGGTTGCGATCTTGGCCTCACGCTCCAGCACCACCAGGCTGAGGTCCGGGTGCCGGCGGAGCAGCTCGCTGGCGACGGCAAGCCCGACGATCCCGGCGCCGACCACGGCGACCTCGGATTCGCGTCGCGGTTCGCTCACGCCTGCGATCCTACGGCGGTCGATGGCGCTCCCCCTGAAGCCCCCGATCAAGCCGCAGCTGGCGCTGTCGCGGAAGGAGCTCCCCGAGGGGAACGATTGGGTGTACGAGCCGAAGTACGACGGCTTCCGGGCACTCGCCTTCGTCGATGGGTCCGATCTCTACCTGCAGTCCCGGGGTGGGCGCCCGCTGCTGCGCTATTTCCCCGAGCTCGAGTTCCCCGAGGGCCGCTACGTGCTCGACGGTGAGCTCGTGATCCTCGATAGCGAGGGCCGCGAGGAGTTCGACGCCCTCCAGAACCGACTCCACCCCGCCGAGTCGAGGGTGCGGATGCTGGCCGAGCAGACCCCCGCCCGCTTTCGAGCCTTTGACCTGCTGGCGCACGACCGCTCGAAGCTGACCGGGAAGCCGTTCGAGGAGCGACGCGCGGCGCTCGAGGAGCTGATCGCCCAATCGCCGGGCCGGAAGAAGAGCTCCTCTGGATCGGTGGAGCTGACGCCGCTGACCAAATCGGCGAAGACCGCCCAGCCGTGGCTGGTGGAAGGCGAGGGCGTAATCGCCAAGCAGCTCGACGCCGTCTACAAGCCGGGAGAGCGCAAGGGCATGGTCAAGGTGAAGCGGGTGCGGACGATCGACTGCGTGATCGTCGGCTGGCGGCCCGGCAAGGAGGAGGGGACGGTCGGCTCCTTGATCCTCGGCCTCTACGACCGCAACGGGGAGCTGATCCCGATCGGCCACACCTCCGGCCTGAAGGCGAAGGAGAAGCGGGAGCTGGTAAAGACGCTGAAGCCCTACGAGACCGGCGAGCGCGGCAGCGGCGACCCGAGCCGCTGGGACTCCGACCGCGAGCTCGAGTGGTTCTCGCTCCGGCCCGAGCTGGTGGTCGAGATCACCTACGACCACACCAGCGGCGGCCGGATCCGCCACGGCTCGAAGATCGTCCGCTGGCGCGAGGACAAGGACCCGAAGTCCTGCTCGCTCGACCAGCTGGTTTAGGGCGCGCCGTCGCCCGCAAACGGAGTGGCAGTAACCCGACTATTCGGTCAGGAGCCCGACTTTTAGGCATAGACGCCCGCTGGGGCCGCCGCTAGAGTCGCGGCTGTCCGCCCAGCCGACCCGACACAGAGGATCAAACGGAGCTACATCGCCGGAGCCGGCGTCAGCGGAGCCCTGCTCGCCGGCGCCGCGATCGTCTTCATCTCTCTCGTCGGGTTGGTGTCCTTCCAGCTATGGCCGCAGTCACGCGACGGTGCGGAGGCACTGATCGCCGAGCTTGACCTTGCCCCGAGCGGCGAGACGTCCGGAAGCTCGGCGGCAGCCCCGTCCTCGCCGTCATCGGCGCGATTGGCGCCGGAGGCGACGGGCGTAGGATCGGGGGCTGGGCCGGCCGGCGCCAGGGGGGAGAATCAGAGCGCCGGCAAGGATGGCAATGCGGGCAAGGGTGGCAATAAGGGGAAGGGCGGCACCCAGGCAACCGTGGTCTCGCCTCCGACCACCTCCCCCGCCCCCCCGCAGCCGGCGACGCCCCCGGCCAGGTCGGGTAACGGAGGCCGGTCGAGCAGCGACGCCTGGGGAGGCGCGACTCGCGGTGGTTCGAGCTACACGCACCCCTCTAATCCGAAGCACTCGACTTCGAAGCACTCGACTTCGAAGCACTCGACTTCGAAGCACTCGACTCGGAAGCACTCGACTCGGAAGCAATCGAGTTCGAAGTACTCGAGCAATGGGCAGGGGCATGGCAACGGTCGCTCGACGGGCTCGGGACCACACGGGCGGTAACCGGCCGCTTACAGTCCCCCTATCGGCAGGCCGGCAGCGGTTCTGAGCGCGCCGCTCCTAGGTATTGGGCGCCGGCTTCTTCCTTGCAGTTGGCTTTTTCTTCCTCGCCCGGCTCGGCTGGACCCGCTTCGGCTCGCCGCGCTGCTTGGTGAAGTGGGGGGGCCAGGGGGCGTCGCCGAGCCCCTCCTCCTCGTCGCGGCGGGCCAGCTCGAGCAGCTGGTCGAGCGATCCGGCGTGATCGTCGATGTCGGCCGACGGGTCGCCGCTCTTCCTCACCCGCGCCGGGACCGTGTCGAGGCGGAGCCCGGCCGGATCGACGTCGGGCACTTCGTCCCAGTCGATCGGGCAGCAGACGCGGGCATCCGGGACCGGGCGGACCGAGTAGCCCGAGGCGATCGTCCGGTCCCGGGCGTTCTGGTTGTAGTCGACGAAGACACCGTGGCGCTCCTCCTTCCACCACTTGCTGGTGGCCCGCTTGGGCTCCCGCCTTTCCACCTCGCGCGCCAGTGCGAGCGCGGCCCGGCGTACTTCCGTGTAGTCCCAGTGCGGCTCGATCCGGACGTTGACGTGGATGCCCCGGGACCCCGATGTCTTCGGAAAGCCGCGAAGCTCGTGCTCCTCGAGAACGTCGCGGACGCAGAGCGCCACCTTGCGGACGGTGTTCCAGCGCACCCCCGGCGTCGGGTCGAGGTCGACTCGCAGCTCGTCCGGGCAATTCAGGTCGGCCCGCCGGACCGGGTGGGGGTTGAAGTCGATCACCCCGAGGTTGACCGCCCAGACCAGATGTGCCGCGTCGTTGACGACCAGCTCGGTCGCCGTCCGCCCGCTTGGGAAGGTGAAGGTGGCGGTCTGCAGCCACTCCGGCCTCCCCTTCTCGGGCACCCGCTTCTGGAAGAAGAACTCGCCGCCGGCGCCGTTGACGAACCGCTTCATCGTCCCCGGTCGCTCGCGGAGCTGGTTGACGGCGGCGTCGGCGACCTCGAGGTAGTAGCTGGCGAGGTCGAGCTTGGTGAAGCCCGGTTTCTCGAAGAAGACCTTGTCCGGGCTGGAGAGCCGAACCTCCTGCCCGGCCGCCTCGATCGTCGTGTAGTTCCCCTTCGCCACGTGCACATCTTCGACGACCGGCGCGATCGGCCGCCACGCCGCCCGCGCTGATTGAATCGCGGGTGTGGAGGAGGAGAAGTGAGCGCGAGGACGCGGCAGGTCGGCTCGATCGCGCTCGCGGTCATCGGCTGCGTCCTGGCGCTCGCCGGGGGCGTCGCGTTCTACGCGCGCGAGCAGATCTTCGACTCCGACGCCTTCGCCGACAACGCCGCCGAGACCCTCAAGGACGATCAGGTGCAGCAGGCGCTTGCCGACCCGATCGTCGATCAGGCGATCGACAAGGGCCCGGACGTGCTGATCAACGCCCGCCCGGTGCTGCTGGAGGCGACCGAGGGCGTCCTCGGGCAGCACCCCCTTCCGCTCGGTCTTCCGCAAGGGAGCGCGGAAGCTCCACAAGGCGGTCTTCGACAAGGACCGCGACGATGTCGCCCTCACCGTCGCCGACGCCGACGTCCTGGTCGCCGACGCGGTCTCCGCCACCAATCCCGAAGCTCGGGGAGAAGATCCCCGAGGACGTCGGCGACCGCCTGGTGAAGATCACCGAGAGCGACCTGCTGCTGACGGTGGTCCGGGTCTCCGAGGACGTCCGCTTCTTCGGGGTGCTGCTGCCGCTGCTGGCGCTCCTCTGTCTGGCCGGCTCGATCGCCGTCGCCGCCGACCGCCGCCAGGCGCTGCTGGTCGCCTCCTCGGGGGTGGCGATCGCGGCCGTGATCGGCTTCTTCCTGTTCCTGATCGCCCGCGCGATCGTGCTCTCCCAGTTCGATGACGAGACGGTCCACCTCGCGGTGGCCGCGGTCTGGGAGGCGTTCTTCGGCGGCCTCCGCGCCTGGATCCTCGGCCTCGGCTTCATCGCGATCCTGCTCGCCGCCGCGGCGGCGATGGCCCGCGAGCGCGATCCGCTCGTCCCGGCCCGCCGGGCCCTCGCCTGCGCCACCAGGACGCCCGAGACATCCTTGGGCAGGGCGGGCCGGGCGGTGGCGGTCGGCGCGGTCGAGCCTGCTCTTCGTCCTTCAGCCGACGCTGGCGCTTGCAGATCGTCGCGGTCATGGCCGGCGCCTACGGCCTCTTCTTCGCGGCCTGCGAGCTGCTCGGCCTGATTGCGCCGCCGCCGGAGCGGGCGCGCAGGCGCCGGCCACTTCCCTCCCTTCGTGTCCTCGTCGGCGGCGCCGCGCTGCTGGCGGTGCTGGTGGTCGCGGTCGTCGTCGCTCGTCAGCGGCGGCGAGGAGGGGAAGCGGGAGATCTCGCGGCCATCGGGGCCGGTGGTCAACTGCAACGGCTTCGCCGAGCTCTGCGACCGGCCGCTGAACGAGGTCGCCTTCCCCGCCGCCCACAACGCGATGTCCGCCGCCGAGCTCCCCGGCTGGTACCAGCCGAACCAGCGCAACGACATCCGCGAGCAGCTCGACGACGGGATCAGGGCGTTCCTGATCGACAGCCACTACGGGGTCAAACGGCCGAGCGGCCCGGTCCTCACCGACCTCGAGCGGGAGGGAACCAGCAAGGTGATCGAGGGGATGACCGCCCAGCTCGGCCCCGAGGCCGCGGCCGCCTTCCAGTCGATCCAGGCGCAGTACGCGCATCGCGGTGGCGAGGGGAAGACCGGCTCCTACTTTTGCCACATCGTCTGCGAGCTCGGCTCGATCGAGATGGTGCGGACACTGGGCTGGTTCCGCGACTTCCTCCAGAGCCACCCGGACGAGTTCCTGATCCTCTTCATCGAGGACAAGGTCTCGCCCACCGACACCGCGACCGCCTTCGAGAAGAGCGGGATCCTGCCCTACGCCTACATCCACAAGCCCGGCGAGGCCTTCCCGACCCTGAGGGAGCTGATCGAGTCCGACAAGCGGCTGTTCGTGATGGCCGAGGTGGACTCGGGCGGCGGCGCGATCCCTTGGTACCACCAGGGCTTCGAGCTGGCGATGGAGACCCCGTATACGTTCGGATCCGCCGATGAGTTGGCGAGCCCGGCGAGCTGCGTCAAGAACCGGGGCGGGGTCGGCAAGCCGCTGTTCCAGCTCAACAACTGGGTGGAGAAGCTGCCGCGCTCGCCGAGCACCGCCGAGAAGGTCAACGACCTCGACTTCCTGCTCGACCGAGCTCGGCGCTGCCGGAAGCTCCGCAACGGCGCCCTCCCCAATATCGTCGCCGTCGACTACTACAACAAGGGCGACGTGGTCGACGCCACCGAGGCCCTTAACGGGCTGCCGCCGGAGGAGAAGCCGAGCTACCGGACTACGGACTAGATGGAGAAGCTGGAGACGATCACCTACGAGGTGACCGGAGCGATCGCCCGGATCACCCTGAACCGTCCCGATCGCGGCAACGGGATCACCCTGGAGATGCCGCGGGAGCTGGCTGTGTGCGTCGAGCGGGCCAACCTCGATCCCGCCGTTCACGTGATCGCCCTCGCCGGCAACGGCAGCGGCTTTTGCGGCGGCTACGACCTGGTCGCCTCGGCGGAGGGGAGGATGGAGGGGGTGGCGAGCCCCGATGCTCCCGAGGGGTCCCCGCTCGATCCGCTGGTCCAGATGCGGAACCACGACCCCGAGGGCACCTGGGACCCGGTGGTCGACTACCAGATGATGAGCCGCAACGTCCGAGGCTTCATGAGCCTCTTTCACTCCGAGAAGCCGGTGGTCTGCAAGGTCCACGGCTACTGCGTCGCCGGGGGCACCGACATGGCGCTCTGCTCGGACCTGGTCGTCGCCGAGGACAAGGCGAAGATCGGCTATCCGCCCGCCCGGGTATGGGGGGTGCCGACGACGGCGATGTGGGCCTTCCGGATCGGCCCGGCGCGGGCGAAGCGGCTGCTGCTCACCGGCGACAGCATCGACGGGACCACCGCGGTCGACTGGGGGCTGGCGACCGAGGCCGCCCCGGCGGCCGAGCTCGACCGGCGGTTCGAGGATCTGCTCGAGCGGATCGCCCGGATCCCCGTCAACCAGCTGGTCATGCACAAGCTGCTCGTCAACCAGGCGCTCTACGCCCAGGGGCTGCACGCGACCCAGGTGCTCGGCACCTTCTTCGACGGGATCGCCCGGCACACCGGGGAGGGCTTCGGCTTCCAGCAAAGGGCAGCCGAGGCCGGCTTCAAGGAGGCGATCCGCGAGCGGGACGAACCCTTCGGGGACTTCGGGCGGTAGGCCGCTGCGATACTGCCGCGGCGATGAATCACGAAATCACCGCGGAGGCGATCGCCGAGTGGCTGCCGGGGACCTTCCCCGGCGACATGGCGATCGAACCGGTCGAGATCACCGACGAGCTCGCCACCGGCCGGATGGTGGTCGACAAGCGCCACCTGCACCCGGGCGGCTTCGTCCACGGCGGTGTCTGGACCGCGCTCGCGGACTCGGTCGCCGCCTGGGCGACCTTTCGCAACATGCCGCCGAACCACGACTTCACCACGATCGAGCTGAAGCTGAACGTCTTCGGCCCCGGGCAGCTCGGCGACGAGCTGATCTGCAAGGCGCGGCCCCTCCACATCGGACGGAGCACCGCGGTGATCGAGGCCCGGGTCCTGAACGGCGAGAAGCTCGTCGCCAACCTGGTCGTCACCCAGTTCGTCCTCCCCGGCCGCGACCCCCGCGCCGAGCGTCCCGCCCCGGGCGACTATCCCCCAGGGGACTAGGCCGGCTTGACACTTGCGCGGCAGCGACATCGGAGCTAGGGTCGGACTGCCTGGGAGTTACAGAAGGAGGTTCGATATGGGCGAGAACGCCGATGCTGTCAAGGCCCGCTGGGACGACTTTGGCAAGGGCGATCTCGATGGGGCGGTCTCGACCACGAGCGAGGACGCCGAGATTGTGATGCCGGAGACCCTGCCCTGGGGTGGCACCTACAGGGGCCCCGACGGATTCAAGGAGATGATCCAGAAGTTTCTATCCAACTTCGAGTCGGTCGATCCGAAGCCGACCGCTTTTCTCGAGGCCGACGACGGTGAGACGGTGATCGTCACGGTCGAGGGGGTGGGCAAGACGAAGGCCGGGAAGGAGCTCAGCGGTCGCTCGGTTTGGCTCTACAAGGTGAAGGACGGCCAGCTCACCGGGGCCGAGTTCTTCGGTGACACGGCCCAAGCCCGGGACGCGGTCTCATAAAACGGGTCGCTCCTCCTGCATGAAAACGGGTCGCTCCTAGCGGAGCGCCCTCGCGTAATCGGAGCGCCCTCGCATCTAGGGCACCCGGTGGATCTCGAACAGGTTGGTGCCCAGCTCCTGTGCGGGTAGCCCGGCGGTGACCGCGACCAGGTCGCCGGAGGCAGCGACCCCCTCCTCGCGGGCGAGGCGGGCGCACTCGTCGAGCAGCCGCCGAAGGCTGGTCCACTCCTCGGCGATCGTGGCGCGGACGCCGAACAGCAGGTTCATCCGTCGGACCGTCTCGATCCGCGCCGACACCGCCAGCACCGGCATCCGGGGGCGGTAGGCGGAGACGAGCCGGGCGGTGCGGCCCGAGGTGGTGGGGACGACGATCGCCGCCAGGTTCAACCGGTAGGAGGCGGCGACCGCGACCTGGGTGACCGCCTCGGCGACGTCGTGCTCGCGCTCCTCGACCCGAGTGAAGACCCACTCCCGGTAGGGCAACCGCTGTTCGGTGGTGCGGGCGATCCGGTCCATTACCCGCACCGCCTCCACCGGGTACTCACCGACCGCCGTCTCCTCGGAGAGCATCACCGCGTCGGTGCCGTCGTAGATCGCATTGGCGACGTCGGTGACCTCGGCCCGGGTGGGACGGGAGGCGCGGACCATCGTCGCCAGCATCTGGGTCGCGGTGATCGCCGGCTTCGATGCCTTGCCGGCGAGCTCGATCAGCCGCTTCTGGGTCCCGGGCACCTCCTCGATCGGCAGCTCGACCCCGAGGTCGCCACGGGCGACCATGATCCCGCTCTCGGCCGCCGCGATGATCTCGGCGGCCCGCTCGGCGGCCTGCGGCTTCTCGATCTTCGCGACCAGGGGGATGCTGGCGCCGCGGGCGCTGATCGCGGCGTGCACCCGGTCGAGGTCAGCCGGCCGGCGGACGAAGGAGACCGCCAACAGGTCGACGCCGTTGCGGCAGGCGAAGTCGACCCATTCCTCGTCGGCGTGGCCGGTGTCCGGGAGCTCCGCGTCGGCGCCGGGGAGGTTCACCCCCTGGTGGGAGCTGACCGCGCCGCCCGCCTCCACCTCGCAGGTGACATCCGGGTCGGAGACCGAGAGCACCTTGAGCCGAACCCGGCCGTCGGCGAGGAAGACGGGATCCGATTCCTTCACCGCCCGGCTGAAGCCCGGCCATTGCACCGGCAGCCGTTCGGCGTTCCCGGGCGGCCCGTCGGCAGAGCCGGTGAGGACCACGGTCGAGCCGGAGTGGAGGACCGCGACGTCGCCCACGAGGTCGCCGAGCCTCAGCTTCGGGCCCGGAAGGTCACCGAGGATGCCGACCTCTCGTCCGGCCTCCTCGGCGGTGTCGCGAATTCGGGCGATCACCTCGGCGTGCTCCTCCGCGGTCGCGTGCGAGAAATTGAGCCGGAAGACGTCGACCCCGGCATCGAGCAGCTCCCGCAGCACCTTCGGCTCGCGGCTGGCGGGGCCGACGGTGGCGACGATCTTCGTCCGGCGGCCGGCGTCGCTCATCGCGCCGGCGCCTCGGTCGTCGGCGCTGTCACCGGGCCGTGCGGGGCCTTCTCGGGGACGGCGGGCGCTCCTCCAGCTGCTCGATCGCCGGCACCCGCCAGACGAGGCTCGCCAGCACCAGCCCAGCCGCCGCCGAGAGCAGAGCGAGGAAGAGCTGGCCGCCGGCGAGCTGGTCGAGCTCGAAGAAGTCGCGCAGGAACGGGACCGCCAGCGCCAGGGCGTAGAGCGCCCCCAGGGCGGCGACCAGGGCCAGCATGTAGCTCTGGATCGCGATGTCCTCGCGGCCCGGTCCGCGCTCGAGCAGGAGGATGAAGCAGAGGCCGAGCACCACCAAGGTGGTGGTCGCAGCGGTCCGGCCCTCCTCCAGCGAGCCGCCGAACATCGTGTCGACCAGGAAGAAGGAGGCGAGCGAGGCGGCGGCGATCGCGAGCCCTGCCGGGACCGCGAACGCGGCCAGCGCCCGCAGCAGCCTCCCCCGGTAGAGCGGGCCGTCGCTGGGGGCGAGAGCGAGGACGAAGCTCGGGATCCCGATCGTCAGGAAGGCCGCCAGGGTGAGGTGGCGGGGGAGGAAGGGGAAGGCCCAGCCCGGGATCGCGACGACCGCGATCAGGGCGGCCGCGTAGACGGTCTTGGTGACGTAGAGCCGGCCGAGCCGGTGGATGTTGCGGGCGATCCGCCGGCCCTCGGCGACGGCGCGGGGCAGCCGCGAGAACTGGTCCTTGAGCAGGACGATGTCGGCGATTCCCTTGGTGATCTGGCTGCCGGAGCCCATCGCGACCGCGAGGCGGGCCCGCTTCAGGGCCGGGACGTCGTTGACCCCGTC
The DNA here is from genome assembly GCA_963818205.1 of uncultured Solirubrobacterales bacterium. Taxonomy (GTDB): domain Bacteria; phylum Actinomycetota; class Thermoleophilia; order Solirubrobacterales; family 70-9; genus CAVVYV01. The sequence continues at coordinate 236,742 of CAWFRG010000001.1, read as the reverse complement.
GCCGATCATCGCGGTGAACCGCCCGCGCTCGGCGAGCACCGAGACCAGCGCCTTCTTCTGCTCCGGCCGGATCCGGCAGAAGATCGTGTTCTGCGCCGCTATCCGCCCCAGCGAGACGTGGTCCTCCGGGAGCTCGTCTCCCTCGACCACTCCGGCGTCCGCCGGGACCCCGACCGCGGTCGCTACCGCGGTCACCGTCTGCCGGGCGTCGCCCGAGATCAGCTTCAGGTCCATGTCCTGCTCGCGCATGAACGCAATCGTCTCGCGGGCGTCCGGGCGCAGGGTCTCCTCGAGCACCACCAGGGCCAGGGGGGCGAGCGGCGGGGGCGGCTCTGCGTAGGGGTCATCGGGAAGCCTGCCGGTGGCGCGACCGAATGCGACCACGCGGCGCCCGTTGCGGGTGTGCTCCTCGAGCGCCTGCTGCATCGAGGTGGGCAGCTCCAAGGCTCCGCGCGCCGCGAGCACGTCGGGGGCGCCGAGCACGAAGGTCTCGCTGCGGCGGCGACCGTCCAGGGTAAGCCCGCTCCATTTCCACTCGGAGGAGAACGGCACCTCGGCGGCCACCCGTTCCCCCGTCGCCGGATACTTCTCGGCGATCGCCTCGAGGGTTCGGTTGCGCTCGCCCGAGCTGCCGGCGAACCGGGCGAGCGCCTGGTGGGCGTCCCCCGCGTTCGACTGGTCGGCGACCTCCACCGAGACCAGCTTCAGCTCGCCGGTGGTCAGGGTCCCGGTCTTGTCGACGCAGATCGTGTCGACGGCCGCCAGGGCCTCGGTGGCGCTGATCTGCTGGACGAGGGTGTCGAGGCGCGCGAGGCGGACGGCCGCGACCGCCAGGGTGACGGTCATCAGCAGCACCAGGCCCTCCGGGATCAGCGTGATCAGCCCGGCGGTCGCCGTCTGCACCGCCTCGCGCGCCGGCTCGTTACGGGCGTTGAGGGCGAAGATCAGGACGATGGCGAGCGGCAGCATCAGCCAGGTGGTGGCCCGGAGGACGCTGTTCACCTCCTCCTGCAGAGGCGAGGGCGGGTGACGGAAGGCGCGGGCCTCGCCCGCGACCTTCTCGGCGTAGGAGTCCTCGCGGACCGCGTCCACCTCGTAATAGCCCGATCCTGAGAGCACGAATGACCCCGAGAGCGCCCGGTGGCCGACGCGCTTGCGCACCCCGTCGGCCTCGCCGGTGAGCATCGACTCGTCGAGGGTGAGGCCGCGGGTCTCGGTCACCTCGCCGTCGGCGACCAGCTGGTCGCCAGGCTCCATCCGGATCCAATCGCCGGGCACCACCTCGTCGGCGCGAACCTCGACCACCTTGCCGTCGCGGATGGCCTTCGCCCTCGGGGCGACCAGGAGCGCCAGGCTCTCGAGCGTCTCCTTCGCCTTGATCTCCTGGCGAATCCCTATGTAGCTGTTGAGGATCGCGATGAAGCCGAAGAGGGCGTCGGCGAACAGCCCGAATGAGAGGACGACGATGAAGAACACCCCGATGATCGCGTTGAAGAGGGTGAAGACGTTGCCCGCGACGATGCTTGCCACCGAGCGGCTGGAGCGGTTCTCGGGCGCGCCGAGCTTCTGCAGCCGCTTCGCCGCTTCCTTGCTCGAGAGCCCACCCGGATGCCGCTCGTCGTTCACCGACGCATTGATAGCGGAGCGGGCCGGTGTGAACCGCGCGGAGGCTCGACCAGGGTCTGATGGGCCCCGGTCAGGCGGGCGCGCTACCTGCAGGGGTCGGACGCGCGTGAGCTCAGGCGCCGCGCGCCCTAGGGGGCGCTGCCGTTTGCCCGGGAGCGCCAGTAGAGGGCGGCCGCCTCGGGTTCGAGGCGCAGCCCTCTCGCCTCCAGGGCCTCCTCCCGGCTTGGATCGGCTTCGAGCCGGCCGCTTGCCCCCAGAAAGCACTAGATCGCTGCTTCCATCTAGGCTGCTGATCGATGGCGCTGAAGCTCGGACTTAACCTCGGCTACTGGGGGATCGGCCCCCAGGGGGACGAGGCGGTCGGGTATGTCCAGACCGCCGAGCGCGCCGGGTACGACTCGGTCTGGGCGGCCGAGTCCTACGGCTCCGACGCGGTCAGCGTCCTCGCCTACCTGGCGGGGAAGACCGAGACGATCCAGCTCGGCGCCGCGATCCTCCAGGTGCCGGCCCGGCAGCCGGCGGCGGCGGCGATGGCGGGGGCCACCATCGACGCGCTCTCGGGCGGCCGCTTCATCTTCGGCTTCGGGCCCTCCGGGCCACAGGTCTCGGAGGGCTGGTACGGCGTCCCCTATGAGAAGCCCTGGGGCCGCACCCGCGAGTACGTCGAGATCGTCAAGCAGATCGTCGCCCGGGAGGGGCGGCTCGAGTACGAGGGCAAGCACTTCAAGCTCCCGCTGACGGAGGGAGAGGGCGTCACCGGCCAGGGCAAGGCGCTGAAGCTGAACTTCCATCCGGTTCGCAGTGAGATCCCGATCTTCCTCGGTGCGATCGGCCGGAAGTCGGTCGAGCTGGCCGCGGAGATCGCCGACGGCTGGATCCCGATCTTCTTCTCAGTCGACGAGTGGGAGTCGGCCTGGGGCGAGCACATCGAGGCGGGGCTCGCCAAGGGGGGCCGCTCGCGCGAGGAGTTCGAGGTCTCGCCCTCGGTCCAGGTGGCGATCGACGGCGACCTGGAGACCGCCCGAAACGTGGTCAAGGCGGGACTGCTGCTCTACCTCGGCGGGATGGGCTCGAAGAAGACCAACTTCTACGTCGACCTCACCCACCGCTTCGGCTTCGGTGAGGCGGCCGACGAGGTCCAGTCGCTCTACCTGGACGGCAAGCGCGACGAGGCCTACAAGGCGATCCCCGACGAGCTCGTCGACGCCACCTCGATCATCGGCACCGAGGATGAGGTCGCCGAGCGGGTGAGGCGGTTCGCCGACGCGGGCGTCGCCCGGATGATCGTCTCGCCCGTCCACGGCGCCCCCGATGAGCGGCTCCACACGCTCGAGCGGCTCGCCGAAATGGTCGGCGCGGGCTCACCCGCCTGAGCCCCAGCTGCGGCGCGATACTGCCCGGGTGTCTGAAGCCGACGTCGAGGTGATCCGCGATCAGTTCGAGGCCGTCAACGAGCGCGACTTCGAGCGCGCGATGGCCCTTTATGCCGACGATGTGGTGCTCGTGGTCGAGGGGGAGGCGGTCGTGAATCCCGGCACATACGAGGGGAAGGAGGCGGTGGGCGGATGGTTTGGCGACTGGTTCCAGGCCTTTGGCCGCGACTACAACTTCGAGATCGATGAGGCGCGCGAGCTCGGAGACCTGATCTTCATCCACGCCACGCACGGGGGGAGCGGCAGGGCGAGCGGCGTCGAGGTGCGCGGCGAGAACTCCTACCTCTACCGCGTCCGGGACGGGAAGATCGCGCGAGTCGGGTTCTACGCCACCCGCGCGGAGGCCCTCGAGGCGGCGGGTATGGCGGAGTGATTCCGCTGGAAGTCGAATAGATTGCCGCGCTCAATCCCCGCTTCGGGGAGCTGAATCGTCCGGATGAAGATCGGAGTCCCAAAGGAGACCGCCGAGGGGGAGCGCCGTGTGGCGGTCGTCCCTGACGTGGTCAAGGCATTGACCGCGAAGGAGATCGAGGTGGCGGTCGAGCCGGGAGCGGGGGAGGGCGCCTCCCACCCCGACTCGGAGTACAGCGAGGCCGGGGCAACGCTCGATGGCGACGTCTGGGGCGCCGATGTCGTCCTCAAGGTCAACCCACCGACCGCAGAGGAGGTCGAGCGACTGAAGCAGGGGCAGGTGCTGATCGGCTTCCTCGAGCCGCTCACCAACCCCGACCTCGCCCGCTCCCTGGCGGCCAAGGGGGTGACGAGCTTCGCGATGGAGTCGATCCCCCGGATAACCCGGGCCCAGTCGATGGACGCGCTCTCCTCGCAGGCAAACCTGGGCGGCTACATGTCGGTGCTGATCGCCGCCCGCGAGTCGGGCTCGCTCTTCCCGATGATGACCACGGCGGCGGGGACCGTCCCACCGGCCAAGGTCCTCGTCCTCGGTGCCGGAGTCGCCGGCCTCCAGGCGATCGCCACCGCAAAGCGCCTCGGCGCCGTGGTCACCGGCTTCGACGTCCGCTCGGTGGTCAAGGAGCAGGTCCAGTCGCTCGGCGGCAGGTTCCTCGAGGTCGAGGCGGTGAAGGACGCCGAGGGAGAGGGCGGGTACGCGAGGCCGCTCACCGACGAGGAGAACGAGCGGCTTCGCGGCGAGCTCGCGGAGGCCGCGAAGCGCCAGGACGTGATCATCACCACGGCCCAGATCCCGGGGCGCCCGGCGCCGCTGCTGATCACCGCCGACGCCGTCCGCGGGATGGCGCCCGGGCTCGGTGATCGTCGATCTCGCCGCCGAGACCGGCGGCAACGTCGAGGGTCGAAGCCGGGGGAGACGGTCGAGGAGAACGGCGTGAAGATGATCGGCCCGGCAAACCTGCCGAGCCAGATGGCGCGGAATGCCTCGGCGCTCTACGCCAAGAACCTCCAGAACCTGCTCGAGCTGCTGGTCGACGACGGGCAGCTGAAGCTCGACTTCGACGACGAGATCGTCGCCGGCGCCTGCCTCACCAACAACGGAGAGATCGTCAACGAGCGAGCGAAGGAAGCCGCGGGAGGGAACTGATGGACCTGATCACCGAGATCACGATCTTCGTCCTCGCCGCCTTCGTCGGCTTCGAGGTGATCTCGAAGGTGCCGACCACCCTGCACACCCCGCTGATGTCGCAGACGAACGCGATCCACGGGATCGTGATGCTCGGCGGGCTGATCGTGATCGGCTCCGCCGACGACACCCTCGAGAAGGTGATCGGGGTGATCGCGATCGCCTTCGGGACGATCAACATCGTCGGCGGCTTCATGGTCACCGACCGGATGCTGGGGATGTTCCGGGGCCGCGATCGCAAGGAGAAGAAGGAGGAGGAGGCCGAGACCAGCATTAATCGGGTCGCTCCTGACGGAGCGCCCTCGGATCAGTCGGAGGCCGGCGGGGAGACCGGTCAGTGACTCCCCTCGCGGCGCTGTCGCCCAACAGCGACTTCGTGATCGCCTGCTACATCGTCTCCTTCTCGCTGTTCATCTTCGGGATCAGCCAGGGGACGCACCCGCGGACCGCGCGGCGGGGCAACCTGATCGCGGCGACCGGGATGGCGATCGCGATCGTCACCACGCTCTTCCTCGACGTGATCGGCAACGGGGCCCTGATCGTGATCGGGATCCTGATCGGAACCGCCGTCGGAGCGGTCGCCTCACTCAGGGTCCAGATGACTCAGATGCCGCAGATGGTGGCGCTCTACAACGGAGTCGGCGGCGGCGCGGCGGCGCTGATCTCGTGGTCGGAGTTCCGCCACGCGACCACGGGAGGAGCGGGCATCCCGCTGGAGATCTTCGTGCCGATCCTGTTCTCGACGGTGATCGGCTCCGTGTCGTTCTGGGGTTCGAACATCGCCTTCGGAAAGCTCCAGGACCTGGTGCCCAGCCGGCCGATCCAGCTGCCCTTTCAGCACATCTTCAACGGGGCGCTGCTGGCGGCGATCCTCGCCGGCTGCATCGTCCTCGGGATCGATCACGACTCGCCCTCGCAGGGCCTCTACATCGCCGTCCTGATCGGGGCGGCGGTGCTCGGCAACCTCTTCGTGCTCCCGATCGGGGGGGCCGACATGCCGGTGGTGATCTCGCTGCTCAACGCCTTCACCGGCCTCGCAGCCGCCGCGGCAGGCTTCGCGCTCGACAACGTCGTCCTGATCGTCGCCGGCACCCTGGTCGGCTCCTCGGGAACGATCCTGACGATCGAGATGAGCCGGGCGATGAACCGCTCGATCGGCAACCTGCTCTTCTCCGGCTTCGGCGCGGTCAGTGCCGCCGCGGGGGAGCGGGAGGAGCGCCCGGTCCATTCGATCGGGCCGGAGGACGCGGCGATCAAGCTCGGCTACGCCGACTCGGTCGTCTTCGTCCCCGGCTACGGGATGGCGGTGGCCCAGGCCCAGCACGCGGTCAAGGAGCTCGCCAACGCGCTGGAGAAGCGCGGAGTGCAGGTCAGCTACGCGATCCATCCGGTCGCCGGACGGATGCCCGGGCACATGAACGTGCTCCTCGCAGAGGCGGACGTCCCTTACGAGCAGCTCAAGGAGATGGACGAGATCAATCCCGAGATGCCGCAGATGGACGTCGCCGTGGTGATCGGCGCCAACGACGTCACCAACCCCGCAGCGAAGAACGATCCCAACTCCCCGATCGCGGGGATGCCGATCATCGAGGTGAACCAGGCTCGGGAGGTGATCGTGATCAAGCGCAGCCTCAGCCCCGGTTTCGCCGGGATCGACAACGACCTCTTCTACGAGGACAAGACCTCGATGCTGTTCGGCGACGCCAAGAGCGCCGCGGCGGACATCACCAGCGAGCTCGAGAACCTCTAGTCGCGGCGGCGGAAGCGGGGCAGGGCGAGCCCGATGATGAAGCCGAAGAATCCCGAGATCAGGAGGGCGATCACGAGCGGCGCCTCGCTGTCGCCGACGATGAAGTCGATCGTCACCTTCTGGAAGTTGACCGCCGCGAAGATGATCGCGAGCACAACCACAGCCACAATCACCCAGAACCTCGCGCCGCGGCCGCCGGATGCGGGTGCTCCCTCCATCTCGGCCGCGACCCTAGCAGGCGCTTCGGCTCAAATCCGTTGGTCATCCGTGACGCCGTCAGGGATCTGGGGAGCGGCTCGCTCCTAGCGTCACCCGGGTGTGACGACGGGAGCGAGGAGAGCGTCGAGCGGCGGTGGCGAGCGGGGTCAGAGCACGGTCGAGTGGGTCGGCCTCGTCGCGCTGGTGGCCCTCGTGCTCGCCGCCCTGCCGTGGGTGGCGGGCAGCGCGCATCCCGGGCTTGCTCCTGGCGAAGTCGATCGCCGAGAAGATCATCTGCGCGGTCAGGCTGACCGAGGACTGCGGCGTTCGCCCCAAAGCTGAAGGCCGCCAACGGAGCGGAGCTGGCGGCGCTGCTCCAGGCCCACGCCCCGGCCCTGCTCTACGAGGATGGGATGACGGCGCTGCCGGTCGATTACCGGCGCTGCCGCGAGGACCGCTGCGCCTCCGGCCCGGGAGAGGGAGTGGTGGCGCGGTCGAGCTCGGGCGAGCCGCCGGTCGCCTTCACCCATGCCGTCGACTGCCGGTCCGAAGCTGCGGCGGCGACCGAGGCAGCGGGGGCGGATTGCTCGGGGGAGCGGGCCGGCAACCTCTACCTCCAGTACTGGCTCTACTACCCGGGGAGCGCCACCGCCGAGGGCAGCACCTTCCTCAAGCGCCCGATCCGGACGCTGAGCTCGAAGCTCGGGCACTCCACCTTCCACCCGGACGACTGGGAGGGCTATCAGGTGCGGATCGGCCCGGCCGGGCGCTTCGCCAGGGCCAGCTCGCACCACGGGTACAGCTATGAGATCGGCCGCGGCCTCGCCGGCTACAGCCTCCGCCGGAACCGGGCGGGCGCCTGGACCCTTCGGCGATCGCCACCGGCGGTCAACGGCTGGGGCCCGGAGGTCGGAGTGCTCTACATCTCAGGCGGCAGCCACGCCGGCAACGCCAGCACCGGGAAGACCGTCTCCCGGACCACCAAGGACCACCTGCTGCGGCTGATCCCGATCGAGACCCTCGCCGGCCGCGACGCCGTCTCCTTCGCCGTCACCCCGCCTTGGCGCAAACGCGTCTACTTCGATCCGGAGTACGCCGGGACCGACTAGAGGGCTGATGTGGGTTATCCACGCGACGCGCCTAACCCCCATCAACCCTCTAGGCGGGAGGCTGGTCCTCCGGAGAGAACATTTGCGGTGGGCCTGTCTGCTGGGGCACCTGGACCACGTAGAAGCGGCTGCGGCCGATCTCGGCGTCCTCGATCTTGACGACGACGGCGTGCGGGCCGGCGGTCGCAAAGGTCGCCCGGGTCTGCAGCGACACGACTATTCGCTGATCGGAGCCCTGGATGGAACCCGGTGGGCGGCCGGCCTCGAAGTCCATCGAGAACTCGTCTCCGAGCAGCTCCCCGTCGGGATCCTCGATGTGCATCGAGAGGCTGTATGTCTGGTTGGTCTCGTCCCAGGGAACATCGACGCCCATCGCAAGCGCGAATCCCCATTCCTGAGGAAGTCGGGGAAAGCGGAGGACGTTCCAGCCTCCGCCCATCGCGTAGATCTTGCCGTTGATGGCCTCGCTGTGATCGGCCAGGAGCAGGAATCCGAGGTTCACGGTCGCTTTGCCGCCTACTTCGGAGGCATCCGGAGGGCGCCGTCGAGGCGGATCGTCTCACCATTCAGCATCGGGTTGGCAACGATCTCACAGGCGAGCTGCGCGTACTCCTCCGGCCGCCCGAGCCGCGAGGGGAACGGGATGCCCGCGCCGAGCGCCTCGCGCTGCTCCTCGGGCAGCGCCGCCAGCAGGGGCGTGTCGAAGAGGCCCGGAGCGATCGTGTTCACCCTGATGCCGCGGCTCGACATGTCGCGGGCGGCGGGCAGGGTGAGGCCGACGATGCCGCCCTTGGAGGCCGAGTAGGCCACCTGGCCGATCTGGCCGTCGAAGGCGGCGATCGAGGCGGTGTTTACGCAGACGCCTCGCTCGCCCTCCTCGTCCGGCTCGTTCTCGTTCATCGCCGTGCAGGCAAGCCGGAGGACGTTGAAGGTGCCGACCAGGTTCACCTTGATCACGTTGTGGAAGACCTCGAGGTCGTGGGGTCCCTGCTTGCCCGCGGTCCGCTGCGCCCAGCCGATCCCGGCGCAGCAGACCGAGATCCGGAGTCCGCCGTCGCCCTCGGCAGCGGCTGCCACGGCGGCCTCGACCGGCTCCGGCTCCATCACGTTGGTCTCGAGGAAGCGCGGCACGGTCGCCGAGCTCCGAGGCGAGCGCCGCGCCTTTCTCGGCGTTGAGGTCGGCGATCACCACCGAGGCGCCGCGCTCGTGCAGCGCCCGCGCCGTTGCGGCGCCGAGCCCTGAGGCTCCGCCGGCGACCAGCGCGCTCTGCCCCTCGATCTCCATCGGCGCGGCAGACTATCCGGCGTTTGACCGACACCGGCCTCTCGATAGCCTTTGTTGATCGCCCAGGAGGTCGCCGCAGCGAAAGAGGAGGGTGGTCGTCCCCCCGGCCGCGAGTTGAAGACCTCCATTGCGGAGCGGCTCGGTGAGGCGCGCCGGCACACCCTGAAGCTGATCGAGCCGCTCTCGCACGAGCAGCTCAACCGGGTCTACTCGCCGATCCTCAGCCCGCTGATCTGGGACCTCGGCCACATCGCCAACTTCGAGGAGCTCTGGCTGGTCCGCAACATCGGCGGCCGCGAGCCGCTCCGCGGCGAGCTCGGCGAGCTCTATGACGCGATCGAGCAGCCCCGGAAGATCCGCGGCGAGCTGCCGATCCTCCGCGCCGACGAGGTTCGCCCCTATATGGAGGGGGTCCGGGAGCGGACCCTCGAGGTGCTCGATGAGGTCGAGCTCGATCCGGAGGACCGGCTGCTCGCGGACGGCTTCGTCTACGAGATGCTGCTCGCCCACGAGTACCAGCACAACGAGACGATGCTGCAGCTGCTCCAGCTGGTGGATGACTACGAGCCGGTCGAGGTCGACCGAGGCCCGGCGAATGAGCCCGTCGCCGACGGGCCCGAGATGGTCGAGCTGGAGGGCGGCACCTATGAGATCGGCGCCGGCTCCGACGGCTTCGCCTACGACAACGAGCGGCCTCGCCACCGGGTCGAGGTGGCGCCGTTCGCGATCGACCGCACTCCGGTCACCAACGCCGCCTATATCGAGTTCCTCGAGGACACCGGCGCCGAGCCGCCGATGTATTGGGAGCGAGACGGCGAGGGCGGCTGGGTGCGCACGGCGATGGGGCGGACCGAGCCGGTCGATCCCGGCCTCCCGGTGATCCACGTCTCCTGGCACGAGGCCGACGCATTCGCCCGCTGGGCGGGCAAGCGCCTGCCGACCGAGATCGAGTGGGAGGTGGCGGCGGCCGGCGCCGATCGCGACCGCGCCAACCTCGACCAGCTCAGCTTCGGTTGCGCGCCGGCGGGCGCCTACGCCGACGCCCCATCCGACTGCGGCGCCGTCCAGATGCTCGGCGACGTCTGGGAGTGGACCGCCTCCGACTTCACCGCCTATCCCGGCTTCGAGGCCTTCCCCTACCCCGAGTACTCGGAGGTCTTCTTCGGCGACGCCTACAAGGTGCTCCGGGGCGGAGCCTGGGCGACCCGCCGCGACGTGATCCGGACGAGCTTTCGCAACTGGGACCTCGCCGAGCGGCGCCAGATCTTCGCCGGCCTCCGCTGCGCGAGCGACAGCGGCTGATCCGAACCGAGAGCGACTTCGCATCAACCCCTGAGCCCCCGCGATCAACCCCGCCGACACGACAACCGACCGGATCACGATCGAGGTCAACCTCCCGCCCGGCGGACCGCTGTCGGGGATGGCGGCCGACGTCCGCGCCGGCCTCACCCGCCCCTTCAAGGAGCTCTCCCCCCGCTACTTCTACGACGAGCGAGGCTCCCAGCTGTTCGAGGAGATCACTCAGCTCCGCGAGTACTACCCGACCCGCTGCGAGCGGGAGATCCTCGAGCTCCGATCCGCCGAGATCTGCGAGGCCGCCAATCGCCCGGTGAGCCTGATCGAGCTCGGCTCCGGCTCCGCCACCAAGACCAGGGTGCTTCTCGACGCGATGCGCTCGGCCGGCTGCCTGCAGACCTTCTGCCCGGTCGACATCTCCGAGGAGATCACGCGCGAGACAGCGGAGCGGATCGCCGCCGAGTACGAGGGGATCGCGGTCCGCGGCCAGGTCTGCGACTTCGAGCTCGACCTCGAGCGGATCCCGGTCGGCGGTCCCCGGGTGATCGCCCTGCTCGGTGGGACGATCGGCAACTTCGAGCCCCAGCAGCGCGCCGGCTTTCTGCGGCGGGTCGCCAACCTGCTCGATCACGACGACCGCTTCCTCCTCGGCACCGATCTGGTCAAGGACCGCGAGACCCTGGAGCTCGCGTACAACGATCCCGCCGGGGTCACCGCCGAGTTCAACCGGAATGTGCTCCGGGTCCTCAACCGTGAGCTCGGGGCCGACTTCGACCTCGACGCCTTCGAGCACGTCGCCCGCTGGGACCCCGAGAACCTCTGGGTCGACATCAGGCTCCGCTCCCTGAGAAATCAGGTCGTCCGCGTCGGGGCGCTCGAGATGCTGGTCCCGTTCGCTGCCGGCGAGGAGATGCGCACCGAGATCTCGACCAAGTTCGCGCGGCCGGGCCTCGAGGGGATCTACGCCGAGGCCGGGCTCGAGCTCACCGACTGGTGGACCGACGAGGACGGCCTGTTCGCACTCAGCCTGGCGCGAGCGCTCTGATCAGCTCGTCGAAGCGGTCCGGCGTCGTTATCGGGGTGATCACCGGCAGCGTGATCCCGCCGGCGACGTAGGTCTCGAGCCGCTCCTTCATCTCCGCCGGGCTGCCGAAGATGAAGGTGTCCTCGATCAGCTCCCAGGGCGCCGCCGCCGCCGCCTTCTGGCGATCCTTGGCCTGCCAGGCGGCGACCATCTCGTCGATCTGATCGCCGTAGCCGAGCCAGCGGTAGAAGGCCTCGTAGACCGGCACGGTGATGTAGGAGGAGAACATGAAGCGCGCCAGCGCCTCCACTTCCTCGCGCTGGCCGGGCAGGCAGAAGAAGCGGCAGAGAAGCTCGAAGCCCTCGGGGGCCCCCTGGAGCTCCTCGGTCACCTTCGGCAAAGCCGCCAGCGGGAGGAAGTTGGTGATCGCTCCGTCTCCCTTCTCGACCGCCAGCTTCAGCATCTTGCCGCGGAGCGCCGCGACGATGATCGGAATCTTCCCCTCGGGGGCGCGCTCCAGCTTGAAGCCGCCGTCGGCCCGCTCGCCCGCCAGCGCCACCCGGAGGAAGTCGACCGTTTCCGCGACCTGGCTCAGGGGGCGCTCGAACGGCATCGCGTTCCAGCCCTCGATGATCCGGTCGGAGGAGGCGCCGATCCCGAGCGCGAAGCGCCCTCCGGATGCGTCGGCGAGCGCGGCGGCCTCCTGGGCGAGCAGCGCTCGGCCGCGCTGGAGAACCCCGACCACCCCCGTGCCGAGCCGCGCCGACTTGGTCCAAGTCGAGGCGAGGACCAGGGGGCTGAAGCCATCCGGCCCGTTTGTCTCCTCTGACCAGAGATCCGTGTAGCCGGCGGCCTCGGCGGCTTTCACGTGCTCGGCGTTCTCGGCGAGCGGGATCGCGGGAAGCGGCAGCGTCAGTCCCCAGCGTTGCACGGTCGGGCGACCCTACATAACCCGGGCGCCGTACCAGCGAAAGGGATAGGGTCGCGGCCATGGGCATGGAGAAGCTGAGCCGCTCCGAGATCCTCGGGATGATCGCGGCTCTGGTCCTGGTGGGGAGTCTCTTCCTCGAGTGGTTCTCGCTGGAGACCGAGAATGTCGCCCGCGACGAGGCCGACGACTGGGTCTGCGGCGTCGGTGACAACAGCTGCAGCGGCTTCGACACTTTCCCGATCCTTCGCTGGCTCCTGATCGCGGCCGCGGCGGCGCCCTTCATCCTCGCCTGGATCGTGTTCCGGGGACACGCGCTCTCCTGGCCGCGCGGAGAGCTCACCGCGATCGTCGGCCTCACCGCCTTCGTCCTGATCGCCTTCAACGGGCTGGTCGACAAGCCGTCCGCAAACGACATCGGGATCAGCCTCTCGTTCGGCTACTGGATCGCGCTCCTCGCCTCGCTTGGGATCTTCTTCGCCGGCGGCTTCCGGGCGGTGGAGAGCGGGGGCGGCGCCCAGCGAAAACCGCCCGCCACTTTCTGAGCCCGGCATCTAACGTCCATACCCGTGGCCCAGGCCTCTGAAGACCACGTGATCTCTCACGACGTCCGCTCCGGATCCCATCCGGACCGCAACCTGGCGCTCGAGCTGGTCAGGGTGACCGAGGCGGGGGCGCTCGCCGCCGGCCGCTGGGTCGGGCGCGGAGAGAAGGAGAGCGCCGATGGCGCCGCGGTCGACGCGATGCGGCTGATGCTCGACACGGTGCCGATGGACGGGATCGTCGTGATCGGCGAGGGGGAAAAGGACGAGGCGCCGATGCTCTACAACGGCGAGGAGATCGGCGACGGCAGCCCCCCGGTGGTCGACATCGCCGTCGATCCGCTCGAGGGCACCACCTTGACCGCGCGGGGAATGCCCTCGGCGCTGTCGGTGATCGCCCTCTCCGAGCGGGGAACGATGTTCGACCCCGGCCCCGTCGTCTACATGGAGAAGATCGCCACCGGCCCCCGCGCCGCGGACCTGATCAGCCTCGAGGATCCGCTCGAGGAGGTGATCCAGAAGATCGCCGAACGCAAGGGCGGCGTTCCCGCCGATGTAACCGTGATCATGCTCGACCGCCCCCGTCACGAGGAGGCCGTCGCGGGCCTGCGCGAGGTCGGCGCCAGCATCCGCTTCATCTCCGACGGCGACGTCGCCGCGTCCCTGTTCGCGGTCATGCCCGACACGGGGATCGACCTCCTCTGGGGCGTCGGCGGCACCCCCGAGGGGGTGCTATCGGCGGCGGCGATCAAGTGCCTGGGAGGCCGGATCCTCGGCCGGCTTTGGCCACGCGACGACGACGAGCGCAAGGCGTCCGAGGACGCCGGCTATGAGCTCGACCGGGTGCTCGACACCGACGACCTGGTCGGCGGCAACGATGTCTTCTTCGCCGCCACCGGGGTCACCGACGGCGACCTCCTCGACGGCGTTCGCTACCTCGACGACGGCCACGCGACCACCGACTCGCTGGTGATGCGTTCGCGCTCCGGCACCATCCGCGAGGTAAAGGCCCGCCACGACCGGCCAAAGCTGCGCGAGGTAACCGGCAGCCTCTACGGCTAGGCCGCCCGCTGAGCAAGAGTGGTTTGAGTGAGTAGGCGCGAGCGGACAAGGGGGAGCGGGCCGGACTGCGGTGGCGTCGCGCCTGGGTCGGGGCCGAATCGGCACTTGGCTTGGTCCCGGTGAAGACCAACACCACGATCATCGTCACCGCCCTCGATCCGACCACGGCCACCTACTCCGGCAAGGTCACCACCAAGCTTGCGAAGAAGGCCCAGGGTAAGGGCCTGAAGGGGGCGAGGAAATGCCGCGCGACGATCCCCTGACCTCGGGCGGGTCTTCCCAGAGCCGTACCCATGGCGAGCCGGGCGCGCTTAACATCCGGAAGGGCGCATCGAGCGCGCCCATCGACGGTCAATGCGGAGGAGGGAGAGGAAGAATGAAAAGCAGCGGGAGAGGACTTCGAATCAGGCTGACCGCGGCGGTCGCCGCGATCTGCGCCCTGGGACTGGCGCTGGCGCTGCCGGCGACCGGCCACAAGGTCGTCTACGACACCAACCTGCAGCTGAAGATCGACATCCTCACCGACACCACCGACACGTTCTCCGGGAAGGTGACGAGCCGGCGGGCGGCGTGCACGGTGGGCCGGGTGATCACGATCACCCACGCCGGCGTCCCGATCGCGACCGCGACCTCAGACGTCGCCGGGAACTGGACGGTGACCGGGCCGCGGCCGCCCAAGAGCGATGACGTGACCGCCTTCACGCCGAAGAAGGTGCTGAAGAAGAACCGCAAGCACCGTCACCGCTGCGCGTCCGACGTGGTGACCCACAAGGCGCCCTAGCCCTCGGTCGGCATCCTCCCGGTGTCGTCTCGCTCATGACGGAGCGAGTTGATCACCGCTCCCGCGAGCATCGCCAGGCTGATCAGGTAGAACCAGACCATCGCCACCAGGATGAAGCCGATGGTGCCGCCGATCCGGTGCAAGTCGGAGACGTTGTCCAGGTAGAGCGGAAAGATGTAGTAGCCGATCGAGGTGACGACCGCGAAGAAGGCCGCCCCCGGCCAGACCGATCGCCAGGGCATGTGCCCCTTCGGTACCGCCCAGTAGATCGCCGAGATGATCGCGAAGGTGACGGCGAAGCCGCCGACGATCAGGACGATCGTCCGGGTAGGGCCGATATCCGAGAGCCCCAGCGGCAGGTCCTCCGCGCTGGAGACGGCCGCCCCCTCGATGCTCGGCACGATCACACTTGCGCCGAGCAGCAGGGTGAGGGCGACGAGCATCACCAGCGACCAGCGCTTCTGCTGGACCCAGCCCCGGCACTCGACGTGATAGATCCGGCAGAAGGCTGTGTCCATCGCGCCCCAGAAGGAGGCCCCGATCCAGACGCCGCCGACGATCGCGGCGATCCCGATCGTGGTCGAGCTCTCGCGGACCCGGTCGGACGCATTCATCAGGGTCTCCTGCTCGATATTGGGGAAGAGCCGCTGAATGTCGAGGATGACGCTGCGCTCGATGTCGGGGCTGTCGACCACCTGCCCGAAGATGAACAGCACCAGGAGGGCGAACGGGAACACCGCCAGCAGCAGGTTGTAGGCGACCATCCCGGAGAGTCCGGTGATGTTCTCCTTGTAGGCCCGGTTCCAGAAGGCCCTCAGCCACTCAGTGTCGGAGGGCGCGGTGGGCTGCCGGCGGAAGGGGACGAATCGGCGCAGGAAGCTCATCCGCGCGGTGCGTAACGAACGTCCAGGGGGGTGTAAAGAGGGGGGCTTGCGGAACTTTTGCCCAAGTTGCCGGTTGATGAGAGGGTGCTCCGAACGTGCGAGGGTCGATGCGACGGCGCTCCGTCAGAAGCGACCCGTCTTGATATAGGAGCAACCTGTTTGATGCTCGAGGAGTAACCCGATTTAGCGGGAAATGGGCAGCTCACGCGGGCGGGTGCCCGTTGACTTCAAAAAATATAGTGGCTAGGATACGAACAGACGTTTGAGTGGAAGAACGAGGGGCGGGTTCGCCCCAAGCGGACATTCGGATGCGGATTTGGGACCTTCCCGATCCGCGTTTTTGTGGTCTTGAGGCGCTCACCGTAGAGGTTTCGTGCCCCGAGTCGAAAGTCAGCGTGAACCGCTCGAATTGGGTATACGAAAGTAGAGCGAGGAAATGAGCGGCGACCACGGAAGGAAGAGGAGCCTAAGCGGATGCTAGTGGCGGAGATACAGGAGCTTGAGGAAGTAAAGACGCTGATCACCAAGGGTCAGCAGCTTGGCGTGCTGACTTTTGGTGACGTCGCCTCCGCGGTGTCGGAGGTCGAGCTCGACGAGTCGGACGTCGAGGACCTCTACGGACACCTCGAGAAGAACGGCATTGAGCTGGTCGAGGACCTCGATCCCGCTCAGAAGCAGGCCGAGGCGGTCGCCGCCGAGGCCGGCAAGGGCCGCGGCCGGAAGCGCCAGAAGCAGGCGCTCGACCTGAAGCCCGACATGACCACCGATTCCCTCCAGCTGTTCCTCAAGGACATCGGCAAGGTCCGGCTGCTGACCGCGGCCGAGGAGGTCGAGCTCGCGAAGCGGATTGAGCGCGGCGACCTCGACGCGAAGCAGAAGATGGTCGAGTCCAACCTCCGCCTGGTCGTCTCGATCGCGAAGAACTACCGCAACCAGGGCCTCCCCTTCCTCGACCTGATCCAGGAGGGAACGCTGGGCCTGGTCCGCGCCGCCGAGAAGTTCGACTACCGCAAGGGCTTCAAGTTCTCGACCTACGCGACCTGGTGGATCCGCCAGGCAATCGCCCGAGCGCTCGCCGACAAGGCGCGCACGATCCGCATCCCCGTGCACGTGGTCGAGAAGCTCAACAAGATCGGCCGCGCCGAGCGCAAGCTCGTCACCGAGCTCGGTCGCGAGCCCACCCCTGAGGAGATTGCCGAGGTGACGGGGATCGAGCCCGAGGAGGTCGATTCAATCAAGCGCTCGGCTCAGGCACCGGTCTCGCTGGAGAAGCCGGTCGGCGACGAGGAGGAGTCGGAATTCGGCCAGTTCATCGCCGACGAGCGCGCCGAATCCCCCTTCGAGCGCGCCGCCGAGCTGCTCACCAAGGAGGCGCTGAAGGAAGCCCTCGAGAACCTCTCCTACCGCGAGCGCCGCGTGCTCGAGCTCCGCTACGGGCTCGGCGGCGAGCATCCGCGGACCCTGGACGAGGTAGGTCGCACCTTCAACGTCACCCGCGAGCGGATCCGCCAGATCGAGAACCAGTCGCTGAAGAAGCTTCAGTCCCTCGCTGAGGCCCAGAAGCTCCGCGAAGTCGCCTAGCGACTGCCAGGCCGCTCCACTTTGGGAGCGAAGGGCGAAGCCCGCAGCGACTTGTGGGGGGCGGCCGCCCGCAGTCGCGACCTGATGCTGGCGAGAGGCGGCCCTGCTTCCTGGCCCGGCTTGCCTCTCGCTGCTCAGGTGCGTCGCATATTGTCGGGTCGGTAATCACGACCCGAGGAGGAGAAATGCTTGTGTTCTTCAGTGGGCGGCGTCTGAAGCCGGAGCGATGGGAGCAATTCCGCGAGGCCTGGGGGCCGAGCGGCGATGAGATGAAGAAGGAGCTGCCCGAGGGGGCGGTCGCCCTCTACCACGCGCGCAACCTCAAGGACCACGACGAGGTGATCTCGTTCGGCATCATCGACATCGATGCCGGCGACCGCGAAGCGGTGCGCGGCGACGAGGAGGACGAGCTGAAGCGCCAGGAGGCGATGGGGGAGTTCGTCCACGACATCCCGCTCGAGGGGGTCTACGAGGTGATCGAGGAGATCAGACCCTGATCACAATGCTTCACTTTGTATAGCTTTGTCGGTATCCTGAAACTGTGTTCGATCCTGAATGTCCTGTCTGCCGCACAGCCGAGGTCATCGGCGGCAAGTGGACCCTTCTGATCATTCGCGATCTCGCCGACTCCTCGCTCCGCTTCTGTGAGCTCGAGCGCTCGCTGAAGGGGATCAGCCCGCGGACGCTCTCGCTCCGCCTCCGGGCCCTGGAGGAGGAGGGGATCGTCGAACGGCGCACCTATCCCGAGGTCCCGCCCCGGGTCGAATACGCCCTCACCGACAAGGGCACCGCCCTGGTCCCCCTGATCGAGGACATGCGCACCTACGGCAGCCGCTGGCTCCCGCAGGACCAGCGCGAGCCGGCAGCGGCGACGGTCTAGCGACCGCAAGGCCGCTCGATCACGGAGCGGAGGCGGAGCCCGAGATGCGAGCGCGCTCCGCAGGCGAAGCCGAGGAGCGACCCGTTTGACAATGGGTGGGGCGGCCGCCAGCGGTCGCGCCTGATGGCGAAGCCGCTGCAAACCCTCATTCACCGGCAGGACGCGCCCAAGCGCGCCGGAATCTGCCCTATGTGACAACACTTGAGAGCACCACCGAGCGGCTCACCGACGCGTTGCGCCGATTGGCCGTCGAGGCGGCCGAGGTCTTCGAGGATCTGCTCCGAGCCGGGGCGGAGCTCCCCTTCGATCTGGAGGCGAGCAAGAGCGATACCAGCCCGCTGCCGATGTACTCCTACGCGCCGCTCACCGGCGAGTTCATAGAGCGCCACCTGGCCGAGGTCCGCCGCCTCGAGGCCTTCGTTGAGGTCCGGGAGATTGCAGGCGAGGACGCGGCGATCGACTTCATGGTGGGGCTCTGGGACGGGAGGACCGAATTTGAGATTGCCGGCGACCGCCTTCAGGGGGCGATCCAGGGCGTCCTCTCCAGCATCTCCACGGACGAGGGTGAGGGGACCCCGGCGGGCGAGATCATCGTCCCGCTGGTCGGCTTCCACATGCCCAAGGACGAGCTCGAGTTGGACGGTGTCCAGATCGTCCGCGCAGACTCAATCGGTGACCTTCCACTCGACGCAATCGAGGCGACTCGCTCGCGGCCGGGGCGAAAGAGCGGCTTCATCGCCCGGGTCAGCTGCGGGGTGGCCGCAGTCGCCCCCGCGGCCGCGGTCGCCGACGACCTTCGCCGCGCCCTGCGCACGCTTCGCCTCTTCCGACCGGGTGCGGTTGGGCTCGCCGCCCATGGCTGGGCCCGGCGCGCCGGAGGCTGGGAGCGATTCGGGACAGGCGCCGGACGCGCCCGCCAGGGCGGCTACCGGCTGACCGGCGCCGAGGCCGCCGAGCTCGAGCAGTTCGCGAAGACCCTGACCGAGCGCGGTGCCCGTCTGCCTGCCCTTTCCTGGGCGGCCTCTCGCTTCGAGCTCGGCGCCGAGCGCGCCTCGCTGATCGAGGCCCTCAGCGACTACCTGCTGGCCCTGCGGGGGCTCCTGGAGGGTGGCGGTCCCGCCAACACCGTTCTCTCGGCGCGGGTCGCGGCGCTCGCCTGCAGGCCCGCTGAGCGCGAGGAGGGACGGCTCTGCGTCGAGCGCGCCCTGGTGCTCGAGCGGAAGCTGATGAGCGGCGCCCATTACCGGCCCAGCGCCGATGCCTCGCCCCTGGACGTGATCGCGGAGCTCGAGGAGCTGCTCAGGAGGCTGCTGAAGGGCCTTGCGACCGGCGAGCTGGCAGGCAACCTGCGGGCGGCGGCCGACGAGAGCCTGCTCTCCCACGGCCTCGGCGTCGCCGAGACGATCCGTCCCAGCCGCGGCGAGACCGCCGAGTGGCGCCTTCCCGACCCCACTTCTGATCAGGAATCGGAGGGGCTGGACCTCTCCGTGATCGCCGACGCAAACGTCGGCGATATTGACGTCCGCCGGACCGCGGATGATGGCGACGACCCAGGGGAAGAGCTGGGAGAAGAGACCAAAGAGACGACGAGGATCATCGTCGACCACGTCGAACTACCCGAGATCATGGCCGCTGACAGCGACGGTCCGAGCATGTCCGAGGACGACCACCCGGGCACGTCCGAGGAGGACAGGACCGACTGGTTCAGCGGCGGCGACGGCGAGGTCGATTGGCCCGCCTTTGCCAGCCCCCGCCGCGACCGCAGCGGCAAGCCCGAGCGGGATCGCGAGCGCCCCAAGCACAGCGACACGGTCCGCCACCTCTTCCCGGTCCCCGACGCGACTGACTGGGACGTGGGCGAGCTCCGCTACGAGCGCAAGAGCAAGAAGGTCTAGGCAAGGCGGGCGACGTTCCGTCCGCCGGATCGCTGGTCCCTGCAGGTAGCCCGCCGCCTGATCAGGCAGCGCCAGAAGCCGCCAGCGCCTCGCGCTGCTGCTCGGTGGCGAACAGGTAGCGGTCGATCTTCAACAGCCCCTCGAGGTCGTGGATGTCCTCGTCCATGTAGGGGACTCGAATCACCCGGCGGGCATTGAGCTCGCGGGCGAGGTGGTCGACGTTGCGGGCGTCGCGCTGAGCGAGCGCCTGGTAGTCGGCGAAGTTCGAGACGACGCGTGCCGCCAGCTCGTCGTCGAGGAGGTTGCGCAGGTCTACCTCCGCCTCGCCGCCCGCCTCGACGTCGGCCTGGTAGTGGACCTTGTTGACGATCACGCCGCCGACCGGCAGCTGCGCCTCGACCAGCTTCCGGTGGAAGTAGACCGCCTCTGAGATCGGCTCTCCCTGGGGGCCGCAGACGACCATGAAGGTGGTCGCGGGGTCGGAGAGGAGCTCCGAGACGCGCTTGGCGCGCTCCCGGAAGCCGTCGACCATGCCGCTGAATGCCTGGAAGAACTCGCTCAGGTCAGCGAGCAGGTCGAGTCCGGTGATCCGCTTGAGCACGCTGAAGGCCATCGAGCTGCCGCGACCGACGACCCGGGTGGCGAAGCCGGTCGGCTTCATGAACATCGCCATCCCGCGGCCCTCGATGAACTGGGTGAGGCGCTTGGGGGCGTCGAGGAAGTCGAGTGCGCTGCGCGAGGGCGGGGTGTCGAGGACGAGGAAGTCGTAGCGCCCCTCCTGGTGGATCTCGAACAGCTTCTCCATCGCCATGTACTCCTGGGAGCCGGCGAGAGCGTTTGAGATCTGACGGTAGATCCGGTTCTCGAGGATCCGCTCGCGGGTCTCGGCGTCGGGCGCGTGCCGGCGGACGACGTCGTCGAAGGTCGCCTTCGCGTCGAGCATCATCGCCCAGAGCTCGCCGCGCATCTCCATCCCGGCGCGCTCGAAGAGGCGAGGATCTACCCGCCGCGGCTCGTTCACCAGCTCGTCGAGGCCGAGCGAGTCGGCGAGGCGCTTCGCGGGGTCGATCGTCAGCACCGCCACCCGCTGGCCGCGAGCGGCGAGGCCGACGGCGAGCGCCGCCGAGGTGGTCGTCTTGCCGACTCCGCCGGAGCCGGCGCAGATGCAGATGCTGCGGTCCTCGAGGATCTCGCCGACGTTCGCCATCAGGTGAGTCCGCCGGCGAGCTGCTCGAGCTCGGGCACGTCGAGGGCGGGCTCGAAGATGAACGGGAGCGTCCTCACCGGGCTGCTCACCCGGCGCTTCAGCCGCTGCAGCTGGGCGCGGTGGGAGCGCGCACGTCGGTGCTCGGAGAGGGCGGCGCGGATCGCCGCCCGCGCCGGGCCCTCGGCATCGTCGAGGGCGCGCTCGAGGCTGCCGGTCTCCCCCTTGCTGAAGCGCTCCGGGTACATCGCGTTCATGTAGACGCGATCGACCGCCATCCCGATCTCGTGGCTGAGCTGGCCCTCGAGCGAGGCCGTTTCGTTCACCGGCATCTCCTCGGGGAGCGCCACGATCGCTACGCCGGTTGTCTCATGCTGGGTGATGAAGCGATCGAGCTCCTTTGCCTGCGAGTGCACGGGTCCAACCCGGGCGATCCCCGCGAAGGTCCGCGGCGTCTGCAGGAAGCCGACCCCCTGGCCGGTTGCCGGCGCGTCGACGATCACCAGGTCGTAGCCGCTCGCCTTCTTCACCTTCCGGTCGGTCTGGGCGAGCTCCCAGATCTTGCCGATCGTGACCAGCTCCTTCAGCCCGGGGGTGGCCGCCGCCAGGTAGTTGAAGAGCCTCGAGCGGACCAGCAGGTCGCGCATCGCCCTCACCTTCAGCTGCAGAAGCAGATACTCGCGCAGCGACTCGTCGGGGTCGATCGAGATCGCCCACAGGTTCGGGGCGACCTCCACCTCGTTGAAGCCGATCTCGCCCTTCTTGAAGACCCGCGATGCTGTCTCCCGGGAGGAGACCTCGCAGACGATCGTCCGCTTGCCGCGCGACGCCGCCGCCAAGCCCAGCGCCAGGGAGATCGTCGACTTACCCACGCCGCCCTTTCCGGTGACGAACAGCAGCCGCTTGTCGAATAGGTCCGGCACGCCCGGGAGGATTCTTCCAACACGGGGGAGGAAATAAGCCCTCACCTGCGAAATAGCCCGCTGATGGCCGGTTTTCTACGCAAGATGGCAGCGTCCAACGCGTCCGAGATCGGACGCCTGCGACCCGACGACGTGGTTGGGCCCGGGCGCGCGAGCGAGGACGACAAGGTCAAGTCCGAGAACAACGGCAAGTCCGACAAGAAAGACAAGGGGAAGAAGGACAAGGGGAAGAAGGACAAGGGGAAGAAGGACGCGACCTCGAAGAAGACCGGCCCGGCCAAGGTGATCGCATTCGCCAACCAGAAGGGCGGAGTCGCCAAGACCACCACGGCGCTCAACCTGGCGGTCGCCTTCAAGGAGTCAGGCCACCGGGTGCTCGCCGTCGACATGGACCCCCAGGGCAACCTGACGATGAGCCAGGGAGTCGACCCCGACAAGGTCGAGAAGAGCATGTTCGACGTCCTCGTTCACCGGATGCCGATCCGCGAGGTGATCGTCGAGAAGGAGATCGACGTCGCCGTCGCTTCGATCGACCTGGCCGGCGCCGAGATCGCGATGAGCACTCAGATCGGCCGTGAGCGCGCCCTCCAGAAGGCCCTCGACGAGGTTCGCGACGAATACGACTTCGTCTGCATCGACACCCCGCCAAGCCTCGGGCTGCTCACCGTCAACGCGCTCACCGCAGCCAACAAGGTGATCGTGCCGGTTCAGTGCGAGTACCTCTCGATGCGCGGCCTGGTTCAGCTGCAGAACACCCTTCAGATGATCCGCGAGAACCTCAACCCCGGCGTCGAGATCGAGGGGATCCTGCCGACGATGCTCGACTCGCGCACCGTCCACGCGAAGGAGGCGGTGGCGATCCTCGAGGAGAACTTCGGCGATCTGGTCTTCGAGTCCCGGATCCGCAAGGCGATCAAGTTCGCCGAGGCGCCCGTCCGGGGCACCTCGGTGCTCAAGTACGACCCGAAGAGCAAGGCCGCCCACGCCTATCGCGAGCTAGCCAAGGAGGTCCTCACCGATGGCTCCTAAGCGCGCCAGCATGCGCGAGGGCCCCCTCGCCGACCTCTTCCGCTCCACCGAGGAGTCGCTGGAGGGTGAGGAGATCCAGGTGAAGGCGAACAGCGGCGGGGCCACCCAGGTCGAGGTCGCAATCCAGGAGCCCGAGCATGACGCTCCCGAGACCCAGGATGCTCCCGAGAAGGAGGCCCCCAAGCAGAAGGCCACAAAGAGGGCCAAGAAGCCCAAGCCCAGGAAGACGCGGGCCAAGAAGCCGCAGCAGGAGGTACCCGTCCCCGAGCCGGTTCCCGAGCCGACCCCCGAGCCGGTTCCCGAGCCGATCCCGGATCCGGTCCCGACCCCGGAGCCGATCCGCCAGCCCGAGACCGAGGGCTTCGTCGATCCCGCCACCGACCCGGCGATCGAGGAGGTCGAGAAGCGCGAGAAGCGCGCCTACAAGGTCGTTGAGAAGGCGGGCCCCGAGCACGAAGGCCTTGAGCGCCTCATGGGCGGCTACGACGGCGAGGTCCGCCCAGCCTACGGCCGCGACGAGACCGAGACCGCTCGCTCCGCGACCGTGCCGCGCATCCATCAGGCGGTGCTCCGGGTGGTCGGCGTCGGGGGAGCCGGCGTCAACGCGGTCAACAGGATGGTCGAGGCCCAGCTCCCGGGGGTCGAGTTCGTCGCGATCAACACCGACCTTCAGTCGCTGCAGAACTCCAACGCCGACGTCACCCTGCATATCGGCTCCGAGCTAACCCGCGGCCTCGGCTCGGGCTCGGACCCAAGGGTCGGCTACAGCGCCGCCTTCGACGAGCAGGACAAGATCAAGCAGCTGCTGAAGGGCTCCGACATGGTCTTCCTCGCCGTCGGCGCCGGCGGCGGCACCGGCACCGGCGCCGCACCGGTCGTGGCGAAGCTCGCCCGCGATGTCGGCGCCCTCACCGTCGCCGCCGTCACCAAGCCCTTCACCTTCGAGGGCGCCCGCCGCGCGGCCCAGGCCGAGGAGGGGATCGCCGCGCTGGGCTCGGAGGTAGACACCCTGATCGTGATCCCGAACGAGCGCCTTCTCCAGATCCTCGAGCGCCGCACCTCGATCACCGACGCCTTCCGGGTCGCCGACGACGTCCTCCGCCAGGCGGTCCAGGGGATCTCCGACCTGGTGATGCTGCCGGGCCTGATCAACCTCGACTTCGCCGACGTTCGGACGACGATGATCGAGTCGGGTGACGCGATCCTCGGGATCGGCATGGGCGCGGGCGAGCACCGTGCGCTCCTCGCCGCCGAGAAAGCGGTCAACTCGCCGCTGCTGGAAACCTCGGTGGAGGGCGCGCACTCGCTGCTGCTCTCGATCACCGGCGGGCCCGACCTCTCCCTGGTCGAGGCGAGCGAGGCGGCCAAGATCGTCCAGGAGGCGGCCCACCCCGACGCCAACATCATCTTCGGCGCCAGCATTGACGAGGACATGTCCGAGGAGGTCTGGATCACGGTGATCGCCACCCGATTCGAGAGTGCCTTCGCTAACCGGCACCGGCGCAACCGCGAGGACGGGCCGCGGGAGCCGCGCAAGCGCGACCGCGACGACTTCCGCACCGGCCCCGAGCGCGCCGGGGACGGCCGCGACCGGAGCCGCTACGCCGACCCGGTCGGCGACTGGCGCGCCAGCACCGGCGGCCCCGTCCGCAAGGCGCGGAGCGCGGAGGAGCTCTACGGCGACGGCGCCAAGGGCCGCGGCCAGGACCGCCGCCCCGCCGAGCCCGGCACGGGCCGCGGCGGGCGAGTGGTGGACGTGCCCGAGTTCACTCCCGGGCACTGAGCGCCCAAGAAGCGAAGCGCGCTTAGGCTGCTCGACATGTCGAGCCGCGAGGGAGTGGTTGCAGCCGGGCATCCGCTGACCGCGGAGGCCGGAGCGGAGGTGCTGCGGGCGGGCGGCAATGCGGTCGACGCCGCGGTCTGCGCGGTGCTCACCTCGTTCGTCGCCGAGAGCCCCCTGACCGGCTTCGGCGCCGGCGGCTTCATGGTGGTCCACGACGGCGCCCGCGACACCCTGGTCGACTTCTTCGTCGCCGCCGGGGGCGCCGACGGCATCGAGCGCGGCTCGGAGCTGATCCCGATCCCCGTCTACTTCGACGAGACGCCGCAGACCTTCTACTGCGGCGCGGCCTCATGCGGGGTGCCGGGAAATCCGGCCGGCCTCGAGCACGTCGCCAGCCGCTTCGGCTCGCGTCCCCTGGCGGAACTGGCCAAGCCAGGCATCGCACTCGGACGGGAGGGGGTGGAGGTGACCGCCGCCCAGGCCTACCTCTTCGAGGTCCTGGAGCCGATCGTCACCTCGACCCCCGAGGCCGCCGCCCTCTATGCGCCTGAGGGCGGGATCCTGCGTGAGGGGGACACCTTTCGCTTTCCGGATATGTCCGACGCTCTGGAGCGCTTCGCGGCCGAGGGCGCCGAGCCCTTCTACCGCGGGGAGACTGCCCGCGCGGTCACCGAATGGGTCAGGGAGCGGGGCGGCACCCTCGGCATCGACGACATGGAGGCGTATGAGCCGATCGAACGCGAGCCCGTCCGGGCGAGATTCAGGGGAAGCGAGGTGCTGACCAATCCGCCACCCTCCTCCGGCGGCATCCTGATCGCCTATGCGCTCGGGCTGCTGGAGCGGCTCGGGGACCGCAGCGGAGTGGAGGAGATCGTCGCCGTTACCGAGGCCGCCAACGCACATCGCGAGGGCGACTTCCACGAGGCCCTCCATCGCGACGGCTTCACCGAGGGGTTCCTCGATCCGGCGCTGCTTGATCGGGTTGCCGAGCGAATCCGGGGCGGCGACTGGGTGGGTGGCGGCGGTGGGGCCGGGGGGCCGGGCGACCACCTCGGCTCGACCACCCACATCGCGGCCCTCGACGGGGACGGCATGTGCGCCTCTGTCACCTGCTCGAACGGGACCGGCTCCGGCGTGCTCGTTCCAGGGACCGGGGTCCACGTCAACAACATGCTCGGCGAGGAGGACCTCAACCCGCAGGGCTTCCACCGGATCCCGCCCGGGCGACGGGTGAGCTCGATGATGTCGCCGACCGTCGCCATCCGCGACGGCGAGGTGGTGCTGGGCCTGGGCAGCGCCGGCTCCAACCGGATCCGTTCGGCGATCCTCGAGACGGTTTTGCGGGTGCTCGAGGAGGGGATGGATGCGGATGAGGCGGTCCGGGCCGGCCGCCTTCACTTCGAGGCGGGGACGGTACAGGCCGAGCCAGGCGTCGACCCCGACGGCCTCGCCCGCTTGGAAGAGCGGGGGGTGCCGGTGGTCCGCTGGAAGCGCCAGAACCTCTACTTCGGCGGCGCCCAGGCGGTCGCCCGCGATCCGGCGACCGGGGAGCTCAGCGGCGGCGGTGACCCCCGCCGCGGCGGCGCGGTCGCCGTGGTCGGCTAACCGCGGCTCGTCCTACTCGAAGTGGACCTTCCCGTTGCCGCTGGCCCGCTCGGCGGCCTCCTCGGCGCGCTCCAGGGCCGCCTCGACGGCGCCGAGGGCGTTGGCGAGTAGCTCCATCCGCTCGTCCTCGTCGCGGAGCTCGAGCAGCTTCTGCTTGGTGTCGGCGGGCAGCTCGATCCGGGCGGCGATCGCGTATGCGGAGGCGCCATCCAGCTCCTCGGCCGCGGGCCGCTCGCCGGTGGCTCGCTCGGCGAGCTCGGCAAAGGCCTCGCGGGCGGCGCCGGCCGAGTCCTCGTCGATCGGCGGCCTGTCGTCCTCGTCGATTAGCTCGACCTCGCCGGCCGGGTACTCGGGCGCCTCGAAACGGTCGAGGACCTTGAACGGCTCCTCGCCGCTGACCACGACGTTCATCCGCCCGTCGTCGAATCGCTCCAGCACCTCCTCGACCCGGGCGGTGCAGCCGACCGAGCGGGCCCCGTCGTCGTCGCGGAGGACGATTCCGAACGGCTCCCCCTCGTCGACGGAGCGCCCGATCATCCGCTTGTAGCGCTCCTCGAAGATGTGAAGGGGCAGCTGCTCTCCGGGCAGCAGGGCCAGGGGCAGCTCGAAGATCGGCATCTCGCTTCCCGCCATCACCGTCGATTCTACGGAGCGAGAGAATGCCGCCGTGGCTGATATCGATTTCGAGGCCGAGGGGCTGCTCGATGGAGTCAGCGGCGGGGCGCGTGAGGAGCGCTTGGCGCTGCTCCGGGACCTCTCGGAGGGGGCGTCCCCCTCGAGGAGCTGCGCCGTGCGGTCGCCGAGGGCCTGCCTCCTGACGGCCTCCTGGAGACCTCGCGGATCATCGGGGTGACGATGGCGCAGCTGGCCGAGTCCAATCGCGCACTGATCGGCGACGCCTTCCTGGAGCCGCTCACCGGCCGCCTCTTCGAGCTCGCCTCGGACGCCGCGAGTCCGCCTGTCCGCCTGGTGAAGATGATCGGCGACGCCGCGATGTTCGCCTCGCCGGAACCCGCCCCCCTGCTCGATGCGGTCACCGGCCTGGTCGGGGCCGACGGGGACGAGGAGATGCTCTCGCTGAGGGCGGGCGCGGCGCTGGGGGAGGCGCTCGCCCGCGCTGGCGACTGGTACGGGCGCCCCGTCAACCTCGCGGCTCGGATCACCAGCTTCGCCCGCCCCGACACCGTCGTTGTCGACAATCAAATGAGGTCGGCCCTGGAGGAGGACGAGCGCTTCGAGTTCTCGTTCGCAGGCAAGCACCACTTCAAGGGGATCAGTGGCGAGATCCCCGTTTATCGTGCACGCCGCCGGCCGGTCTTCGCATAGAGTGCCGCAGGATGGGGGAGTTCAGGGACCTAGAGCTCGACGGGCGAGTCGCCACCGCCGACGACTCGGACTGGGACGATGCGCGCCAGGCATGGAATCTGGCGGCGGACCCGCAGCCCCGCGCGGTGGCCTTCGTCGAAGGCCCGGATGACGTTGCCGAGGTGGTCCGCTTCGCCCGCGAGACCGGTCACAAGGTGCTCGGCCAGGGCACCGGGCACGGCGCGGTGGCGCTCGGCTCCTTCGAGGAGACGATCGTGATCAAGACCGAGCGGATGCGCGGGGTCGAGGTCGACGGCGACGCGAGGACCGCCCGGGTCGAGGCCGGCGTGCACGTGAGCGAACTGGCCGAGGCCGCCCAGGAGCATGGCCTCTCGTCACTGCCCGGCTCCTCCCCGAACGTGGGAGTGATCGGCTTCAACCTGGGGGGCGGCCTCAGCTGGTTGGGGCGCCGCCACGGCTTCGCCTGCAACCGGGTGCGGGCGATCGAGCTGGTGACCGCCGACGGCGAGCAGCGCCGAGTCGATGCCGACAACGAGCCCGATCTCTTCTGGGCTCTCCGCGGCGGAGGCGGCGGCTACGCGATCGTCACCGCCCTCGATCTCGACCTGCTCCCGGTCTCCGACGTCTACGCCGGGGCGCTTCTCTTCCCCGCCGAGCTCGGCCCCGACGCGATTCGCGCCTACCGCGACTGGGCCGCCAACGTCCCCGACGAGGTCACCACGGTCGTCCGCTTCATCCGGCCGCCGCCAATCCCTGATGTCCCCGAGCCCCTCCGCGACAGGCCCCTGCTGACGATCGATGGGGCGGTCATCGGCAGCCAGGCCGAAGGCGAGAAGATGATCGCGCCCCTCCGCGAGCTCGGCGAGCCGATCATGGACACCTTCGACCAGATCCCCGCGAGCGGGCTGAGCCGGATCCACATGGACCCGGAGCCGCCGGTACCCGCCCTCGGTCACCACAGGGTGATCAAGGAGCTCTCCGACGAGGCGATCGATGCCTTCGCCGGGGCGGTCGGCCCGGATGCCGGCTCCCCGCTGCTGCTCGCCGAGCTCCGCCACCTCGGAGGCGCCCTCGCCCGCCCGGCCGAGAACGCCGGCGCCCTCGACAAGCTCGACGCCGACTACGTCATGTTCGCGGTCGGCCTGCCGATGACGCCGGAGATGGGCGAGGCGATCGAGAAGTCGCTCGACGGTCTCGAGGAGACGATGCAGCCGTGGGCTGCCGAGGGCGGCTATTTCAACTTCGCCGAGCGACCCGGCGCGGTTGAGTCGATCCTTCCCGAGGACACCTGCAAGCGCCTCGCCGAGGTGAAGCGGAAGTGGGACCCGGACGAGCTGATCCGGGCCAACCACATGGTCTCCCTGGCTCCGGCTTAGGGCCGGCGCGCCGAGATCAAGAGGTTGTAGAAGAGCTCGGGCGGAAGGCGGGGTTCCAGCACCTGGTTGTCGAGGCGTTGGAGGGCGAGGTAGCTGCGGAAGGCGAAGCGGCGCCACCCAAGCGGCACCTGCTCAGGCTCCGCGGTCGCCTCCAGGGTGCGCACGGTCCAGCCGTGGATGCTCGCCAGCAGCTCCTCGCCCCGGACCCGGACCTGGTCGAAGCCCGCGCCGGCGGCCAGATGCTGCAGAACCCCGGGAGAGAAGGCGTGTACGTCCACCTCCCGCTCGAGCGCGTGCCCGTTCGCCTCGGCCTCGCTGTCGCGCCGCCGCCGCGAGGCGCCGACCAGCCGCCGCCAGAACGGCGCCGCCAGCAGGGCGCTCCGCTTCGGAATCGCCGAGAACAGGTCGCCGTAACGGGAGGGCTCGCCGCAGAAGGCGAGCGTCCCGCCGGGGCGCAGCACGCGGTGGAACTCCGCGAAGCCCTCGGCCAGGTCGGGGATGTGATGAAGGATCGCGTGGCCGAAGACAAGGTCGAAGCTGCCGTCATCGAAGGGGAGCTGCTCGGCCTCGGTGGTGACCGTGCGCACCGACAGATTCAGCTCCGCGGCGTTCTCGCGGAGCGCCGCAAGCATCCGCGGCGAGATGTCGGTCGCCGTCGCCCGCTCGACCACGCCCGCCTGCAACAGGTTGAGAGAGAAGTAGCCGGTGCCGGCGCCGATCTCGAGCGCGTCGCCGAAGGGGTCGGAGGGCCAGCCTCCGAGCGCCTTGCGGAGCTTCGCCCGGACCTGCTGCTGGCCGACCGGGCCGAAGTCGATCCCCCATTTGGAGTCGTACGAGGAGGCGGCCGCGTCGTGGTAGCGCTCGTTGACGTCCTTGATCCAGTCGGGACTCGCGGGGGCGGGCATCGCAGCTGATCTTACGCGGGGGTCTCCACCCGGACCTGCTTAGGTTGCGCCGGATGGAGCACCTGCAGCGAGACCAGCCGCCGGGCGTTCCGCCGCTGCCGCTGACCGGCGAACGCACCCTCCCCGACCTGCCGGAGGAGAACTACTGGTACCAGCGGCACGTGGCCGTGTACGAGTGGATCGCGACGCGCTGCGCGGGGCTGAGGGTGGTCGACCTGGCGAGTGGCGAGGGCTACGGGTCCGACCTGCTCGCCCGCGGCGCGGCCGAGGTGATCGGCGTCGACGCCAATCCCGAGGCGTACGAGCACGCCCGCCTGCGCTACAGGCGTCCCAATCTGAGCTTTCAGCGCGGCCTGGTTGAGGAGTTCGACCAGCAAGCCGACGCAGTGGTCTTCCTGCAGACGATTGAGCACATCCGCGAGCCCGACCGCCTCCTTGAGCGGCTCGCTCGGATCGCACCGGTCGCCTACATCTCCACTCCCAACCGGCTCACCCTGGCGCCGCCGGGGGCGGAGAAGTCCGACAACCCCTGGCACCTCCGCGAATACGACGTCGGCGAGTACCGGGCACTGCTCCAGCCCCACTTCGCCGAGGTCGAGATCCTCGGCCTCTTCCACGCCCGCAAGCTCCGCGCCCACGAGCTCGCAATCCGGCTCGGCTGGGACCGCCTCCACCGCGCCCTCCACATCACACGCCCCTTCTATGACCGCTTCATCCCCGGCGATCAGCGCCGCGCGACTTCCGCCTGAGCCCGACAGACCTGGACAGGGCATTGGACTTCGTCGCGATCTGTCGTGCGTCGTCCTGACTGGCCGCTCCTCGCGCGGGTGGCACCGCGGGGGGCCCCATCCGAGGACGCATCCGCGCCCGCAGGATGGGGGGCACCGCGGTGACAGGACCCGCGCGCCGAACGGAGCGCACCGCGGGGGACCTGGCGATAGTCCTCCACAGCCACATGCCCTACGTCGAGGGGTTCGGGACCTACCCGTTCGGCGAGGAGTGGCTGTTCGAAGCCTTTGCCCGCTCCCACCTGCCGGTCCTCGACGTCGCCGAACGGCTGACGATGACGGTGACCCCGGTGCTCGCCGACCAGCTCGAGGCAGACGGGGTGGGGGAGCGGATGCTCACCTTCCTCCGGCGCCACCGCGTCGACGCGGCCGACCGCGACGCCGCGGATCGAGGTCTCGAGCTGCGGCCCGCGGCGAAGCTCGAGGCCGAGCACTACACCCGGGCGATCGAGCGGCTCCAGAAGCTGGGTGGCAGGGCGCTTCGCGCCTTCCAGGAGCCGCACGACAAGGGCCGGATCGCGCTGATGTCCTCGGCGGCGACGCACGCTGTCCTCCCGAAGCTGGCGACGTTGGCGGGGCGACGGCTCCAGGTGGACGCCGGGTTGCGCTCGCACCGTCGCCGCTTCGGCGCCACGGAGGGCTTCTGGTTGCCGGAGTGCGCCTACGTCGGCGGGCTCGAGGCCGTCCTCGCGGAGCGGGGGATCGCCTACACCTGCCTCGACCAGAGCGCCCACGAGCGCGGGACCGCGGCGCTCGCTCCGGTGCGGCTGCCCGGAGGCCCGGTCGCCTTCACGATCGATTGGCCCACCGTCCGCCTCGTCTGGTCGGACGGGGGCTATCCCTCCGATCCGGCCTACCTCGAGTACCACCGGCTCTCGCCCAACGGAATCAGGCTGTGGTCGGTGGGAGGGCGTCCCTATGCGCCGGCGGTCGCCGCCAAGCGCGCCAGCGAGCACGCCGCCGGGTTCCTGGCCGCGGTCCGGGATCGGCTCGAGCGGCACCGGGCGGGGCGCGGGCGCCGCGGCCTCTGCGTGTTCGCCGTCGACACCGAGCTGCTCGGCCACTGGTGGGCGGAGGGGCCGATCTGGCTGCGCGAGGTCCTGCGGGGGGCGGAGCTGGAGGGGGTGCGGCTGCTGACCCTGCCCGAGGCGCTCCGCGA
Organism: uncultured Solirubrobacterales bacterium; assembly: GCA_963818205.1. GTDB lineage: Bacteria > Actinomycetota > Thermoleophilia > Solirubrobacterales > 70-9 > CAVVYV01. The sequence continues at coordinate 204,773 of CAWFRG010000001.1, read as the reverse complement.
GCACGAGGCGGAGGAGCGGCCGGTCGCGGAGGCGAGCTGGGGCAAGGGGAAGACGCTCGAGACCTGGGACTCGCCCGCGGTCGCCGACCTCGCCTGGGGCGCGCGTCGCCTGGAGCTTCGAGTGCTCCGGTCGCTGGCGGCGCGCCGGCGGGGGGATGCGGCGGTGCGAGCCGCCCGCGAGCTGCTCGCCGTCCAGTCCAGCGACTGGGCGTTCATGGACCACCGTGGCCAGGCCGGCGACTATCCCTTCCAGCGGGTGACCGCGCATGCGGAGGCTCTACTGCAGGCCATAGACTCCGCCGAGGCTCCCGACCCGAGCGTGCGCAATCTCGCCCCCGACATCAGCCTTGCGCCGCTCCTGGAGCCCTAGAGGAGACGAAGCACCTATCACTCGCGTACTGATCCTCTCCTGGGAGTACCCGCCGCTGATCGAGGGCGGCCTCGCCCGCCACGTCCGCAAGCTCTCCGAGGGCCTGGTAGAGCGCGACACCGAGGTCCATGTCCTCACCCGCGGGGAAGAGGAGTCTCCGGTCGAGGTGGTGGCCGGGGTCCAGGTCCACAGGGTCCGTGAGCCGAACCGCCCCGCCGAGCTCAATGAGTTCGTCGCCTGGGTCGAGCGGATGAACTCCGACATGCTCGCCGCCGGCGTCGAGCTCGGCGACCGCCACAGCTTCGACCTCGTCCACGGCCACGACTGGCTGGTCGCGAACGCCTGCGACCACCTCGCGAAGCGCTTCGACACACCGCTCGTGACCACCATCCACGCCACCGAGCACGGGCGCCACCAGGGCTGGGTCGACAAGCACCCCCAGTCCTACATCCACGGGGTGGAGCGCTGGATCACGAACCGCTCCGACAAGGTGATCGCCTGCTCGACCTTCATGCGCGAGCAGATCGTCGACGTCTTCGGGGTTCCCGAGTCCGCGATCGAGGTGATCCCGAACGGGATCGATCCCGAGGACCTGCAGCGGCACAACGACGGGCACCTGCGCCGCCTCCGCGCCGAGTTCGCCGAGCCCGAGCAGTCGCTGGTGCTCCTGGTCGGGCGGCTCGTCTACGAGAAGGGGTTCCAGGTCGCGCTCGAGGCGCTGCCCGAGATCATCAAGCGGCAGCCGCACACCCGCTTCGTCGTCGCCGGGTCGGGGACCCACGAGGAGGAGCTGCGCCGCCAGGCCGAGGAGCTCGGGCTGATGGAGCACGGCACCTTCGTCGGCTGGATCGGCGACGACGTGCTTCACTCGCTCTACCGGATCGCCGACGTCTGCGTGGTCCCCTCGATCTACGAGCCCTTCGGGCTCGTCGCCCTCGAGGCGATGGCTTCGAGCTGTCCCTGCATCGTCGCCGACACCGGCGGGCTGCGCGAGGTGGTTCCCCATGACGAGGTCGGCCTCCGCTTCCGCGCCCGCGACCCCGAGTCGCTGGCGGAGATGACCGTGAGGGTGCTGGAAGACGCGAAGCTCTGCCGCCGCCTCACCGCAGAGGCCTTCGAGCACCTGCGCCGCTTCGACTGGGGCGACGTCGCCGAGCGCACCGCGAGCGTCTACGCGGAGCTCGCCGGCAGCGTCGCGCCCGCCTCCTCGAGCTGATGGCGAGGCTCGACGAGGGGCGCCGCGAGGTCTATCCGTCGAAGGAGAAGGCCGGGAAGCGCCGGGCGCCCAGCTTCGGGCCCGGACTGAATGTCAGCGTGCCGATCTCATTCGGCCTGCCGCTGATTGTGGTCGGCCTCGCGCTGGTTGTGGCCGCAGCCAGCAGCGGGCGGCTGCTCTTCTGGGTGCTGGGCGGGCTGCTCGGCCTCGGCGGCGCCGCCCTGTTCGCCTCGGGCAAGCGGCTCTAGCTACCGCTTCTTCCGCTTCCTCTTTTTCTTCTTGCAGGCCTTCTTCTTGTGCTTCTTCTTCGCGGCGCTGGCCTCGCTCTCTTGGGCCCGCACGAGGTGGGATTTCGGGCGAACGGTTGGCCGGCGACCTCGCCGAAAAGGTTCACGGTCATCGCCGTGACCTGGATCGGGCAGGCTGAGCTCGAGGGTGGCGTCGGCGGTGGCCGGCGAAGGTGGGACGTTGGATCACCGCAGTTGAGCGAGAGCGCCGAGAGTCGGGCCGAGGTCGGCGCCGAGGCCCTCGAGCACCGGGCCGTGACGGCTAGGTGAGCAGCGGCGAGGTCGCGTGCGCCGATCCGACCGTTCGGGCGGAAGCGGCTCCAAAGCGGGCCGGCTCGCCCGGCCGGGGCACCACGTTGTAGAGATCTCCCCTGACCGGGGTCAGAGGGACCGGGACGATGAGCACCACCGCGCTGACACCTGTAGTGAGCGCGCCGACGATGGCCGCCGGGTCACAGGCATCGCTGAGGAGGTCGGCATCGGTGCACTGCGGGACAGCGGTAGGATCGGCCACCATCCCCGGCGGCAGGCCAATCCTCAAGTCGTTCAACTGGTCGGCCGACTCGCCGAAGTTGATCCCGATGTTGAAGTTACTGTTGGCCCCCGCCTGAGTGTTGGTGGGTGCGGCTGTGGGAGCTGGGCTGAAGGTCAGCGCCTGCGCCGAGGAGGGGATCGCGAGCGCGGCGAGCGCAGCTACGAGCAACGCGGCCGGGGCGAGGCTCTAAGGCTCGACCGGATCGGGCCAGCTCAGGGTCTCGGGTGCCTCGCGCATCCGGATCAGCTTCGCCGGCACTCCGCCGACCACCGCATTTGCGGGGACGTCCTTGGTGACCACCGCGTTGGTGCCGACGATCGAGTTGTCGCCGACCCGGACCCCCCGCAGGAAGCAGGCGTTGTAGCCGATCCAGACATTGGAGCCGATGATCGTCTCGCGCTTGTAGATCCCCTGGTGGCGGATCGGCCGCTCGACCTCGGTCGCGCCGTGGTCGAAGTCGATGAACATCGCCCGGTCGGCGATCACGCACTGCTCGCCGATCCGCACCCGCTTGTAGGCCGAGATCGTGCACTCCTGGCCCATCACCGTCTTCGCGCCGATCTCGACCACCCCCTCGTGGCAGCGGATCTTGGTGCCGTCGCCGATCCAGCAGAGCGATCCGAAGTGCACCTCGGCCCGCTTGCCGATCTGGAGCTGCAGGTCTGCGCCGAAGAAGACCGGACCGTTTGTCCTCCACCGCCAGCCCGCCGGGGTGAGGAGGCGGCGCCAGAGGTAGCGCCAGAGCAGCCGCGCGTAGCGCAGGTTGAGCATCCGGTTGCGCCGGAGGAATCCGAGCAGCTTGAACACGCGGCGATTCTAGGTTCGGAGGCGAGCGGTGCCGGTTCGAGGCTCGCCCAGCCCCCCTTCTAGACTGCCGGCCGCGATGGCGAAGGCCGGCCCAGAAGTCCGACGCCGAGCCTCGCCGAGCGGCTGCTGGCCGGCGACAAGCGGGCGCTGGCGAAGGCGATCAGCCTGATCGAGAACGACGAGCCCGCCGGCTGGGAGCTGGTCCGCGAGGTCTACCCGCACACCGGGCGCGCCCGGATCATCGGCCTCACCGGCCCGCCCGGGGTGGGGAAGAGCACCCTGATCGGGGCGCTGACCGCGGAGATGCGAAAGGCCGACCGCCAGGTCGCGGTCCTCTCGATCGATCCCTCCAGCCCCTTCACCCGCGGCGCTCTGCTCGGCGATCGGATCCGGCTCTCGGACCACTTCCTCGACGCCGGCGTCTTCATCCGCTCGATGGCGAGCCGGGGGGCGCTCGGGGGCCTCTCCGAGGCCACCCTGCAGGCGGCCCTGCTGATGGACGCCTCGGGCAAGGACGACGTCTTCATCGAGACGGTCGGGGTCGGCCAGGCCGAGATCGACATCGTCGACCACGGCGACACAGTCGTCCTGGTATTGCAGCCCGGCTCCGGCGACTCGATCCAGGCCCTGAAGGCGGGAGTGATGGAGATCCCCGACGTGATCTGCGTCAACAAGGCCGATCATCCGATGACCGACACGATGGTGCGCGAGATCCGCGGGGTGCTTTCGCTCGGCCCGTCGGGCACCTGGCGGGTGCCGATCGTCCGCACCGAGGCCGCCAAGGGCGAGGGCGTCGCCGAGCTTGCGGAGAAGATCTCCGAGCACCGCGCTCACATCGAGGCCGAAGGAACCCTGGAGGAGCGCCGGGCGCGGAACCTCCGGAACGAGGTGCTGGAGCTCGCCGCCGCTCGAATGCGCCGGAGCCTGGAGGCGAGCGTCGCCGACGATCCCGGGACTGCGGAGCTTCTCGACAGGGTGGTGAGGCGGGAGCTCGACCCCGCCAGCGCCGCGACCGAGATCCTCGAGCGACGCGATGGCTGAGACGCTGCCCGCTCGGGAGGAGCCTCCCGCTGGCTGGGTCGCTCGACCGCCTTGGAACCGAGATCGGACGGGTCGCGGTCTGCGAGGGGCGGGGCCGCGCGGGGAGCTCGCCGCTCGCGACTCCGCCGAGGTCCGCGTCCCGTGCCGAGAACTGAGCGCCGCGCGCTGTGTGATCGCGAATCGCGATCTCAGAAACGTCGATTTGGGTGATTCGCTCGTCGTGATCGTGAAGGCGGCGAACGGCGCCGCCAAACCAAGGAGAGGTCGAAAATGCTGCTGCAGAACAAGAACGCCGTGGTCTATGGAGGCGGGGGTTCGATCGGCGGTGCGGTCGCGCGCGCCTTCGGCAGAGAGGGTGCGACCGTCTTCCTCGCCGGACGCACGCTCGCGAACCTCGATCGGGTCGCCAAAGAGATCACAGCCGCGGGAGGTGAGGCCGAGACCGCGGAGGTCGACGCGCTCGACGGGAAGGCGATCGATGAGCACGCCGACGCCGTGGTAAAGCGGGCCGGCAGTCTCGACATCTCCTTCAACCTGATCACCCACCCGCACACCCACGGGATCCCGCTCCACGAAATGGACGTCGACGACTTCATGGCGCCGGTCGAGACCGCGGCGCGGACGACGTTCCTGACGGCGGGGGCTGCCGCGCGCCAGATGATCAAGCAGGGGTCGGGGGTGATCCTCGCCTTCGGCGGTCCCGGCGAGCGCAGCGGACCGTCGCGGGATTACTACCTCGGAGGAACCCAGGTCGCCTTCGATGCGATCGAGACGATCCGGCGGCAGCTGTCAGTCGAGCTGGGACCGCACGGGATCCGGGTGGTCACCCTCGCCAGCGGTGGGGTGCCGGAGACTTTTCCCGATGACTTCGAGGAAGCCGAGAAGATCACGGAGATGATCGAGGCCGAGACGCTACTCGGCCGGGCCGCGACGCTCGAGGACGTGGGGAACGCCGCCGTCTTCGCCGCATCGGATTGGGCTCGTCCGATGACAGCGGCAACGCTCAACATCAGTGCCGGCGCCCTGATCGACTGAGCGCTGTTAGCAGCCGAGCTGCCTGGCGATCACCATCTGCTGGACCTCGTCGGTGCCCTCGCCGATCGTGAGGATCTTCGCGTCGCGGTAGAAGCGGCAGACCGGATACTCCTCGATGTAGCCGTAGCCGCCGTGGATCTGGACCGCCTCCTCGGTCGCCCGCACCGCGAGCCGGCCGGTGATCAGCTTCGCCTGAGCGGCGGTGAGGGTGAAGGGCTCGCCCCGCTCCTTCAGGATCGCCGCCCGGTAGACGAGCAGCCGCGCCGCCTCGATCTGGGCGGAGATGTCGGCGATCTTCGCCTGGATCGCCTGGAACTTGGAGATCGGCTGGCCGAAGGCGCTGGCGCTCCTTCGCGTATGAGATCGCCTCGTCGAGCGCCCCCTGGGCGAGGCCGACCCCCATCGCCGCGACCCCGATCCGGCCGCCGTCGAGGATCTGGAGGAACTGCTTGAAGCCGTCGCCGCGGCGGCCGAGCAGGTTGCCCTCGGGCACCCGGCAGTCCTCGAAGATGAGCGGGCGGGTGTCGGAGGCGTTCCAGCCCATCTTCCGGTAGGGCTCGCCGGGCTCGTACCCGGGGGTGCCGTTGGGGACGATCAGGTTCGAGATCTCCCGGTCCCCGTTGGCTGCGGCGCCGGTGACCGCGGTGATCGTCACGCAGCCCGAGATCTCGGTGCCGGCGTTGGTGATGAACTGCTTCGCCCCGTTCACCACCCACTCGCCGCCGTCGAGCTTCGCCTGGGTCTTGGTGTTGCCGGCGTCCGAGCCCGCCTCGGGCTCGGTGAGCCCGAAGGCGGCGAGCTTCTTCCCGCTGCAGAGGGCGGGGAGCCAGTCGTCCTTCTGCTCGTCGCTGCCCCAGAGCGCGATCGGCATCGTCCCGAGCGAGGTGTGGGCGGCCATCGTGATCGCCACCGAGGAATCGACCCGGGTCAGCTCCTCGACCGCCAGCGCGTAGGCGAGGGTGTCGGCGCCACCGCCGCCGTACTGCTCGGGGAACGGGATCCCCATCAGGCCGAGCTCGCCCATCTTCTCGACCAGCTCGTAGGGGAAGGCCTTGGTCCGGTCGAGCTCCTCGGCGACCGGGGCGACCTCCTGGCGGGCGAAGTCGCGGACGGTGTCCCTTAGCAGCCGCTGCTCGTCGCTGAGCTCGAAGTCCATGCCGGCGGCCAGTCTAAGGATCGGCCCCCGATAACCCTCGATATCTGGCGATGAGGCCGCTCACGGAGAACGGGGATATCCGGGGATATCACGGGGAGTCAACACGTGCCCCAGCCGCGGATATCGATCGATATCAGGCTAGGCCGCGGCCTTCAACGCCTCGAGCGCCGCGGTCATCCCCGGCCCTTCGACCGCGCGGGCTTCGCGGACTCCGAGCTCCTTGCCGCAGCGGGTGCAGACGCGCCGGTCGTTGACCTCGCCGCCGCACTCGCCCTTGTGGACGACGATCATCGGCCGCCCACCGGGGGAGGGCATGTGCTTGTCGCCCCAGTGCATCAGCGAGATCATCAGCGGCCAGAGGTCGAGTCCCTTCTCGGTGAGGAAGTACTCGTAGCGCTCGGGGCGCTCGCTGTAGGGACGCCGCTCGAGGATGTCCTCGTCGACCAGGCGCTGCAGGCGGGTGGCGAGCACGTTGCGGGCCACCCCAAGCGACTCCTGCATCTGGCCGAAGCGACGATGTCCGTTGAACACCTCGCGGATGACGAGCAGCGTCCAGCGCTCACCGACCAGCTCCAGGGCCGACGCGATCGAGCAGACCTGGCCTTCGTAGTCGTTGCGAAGCACGAGTGTGATCTTTTCACACTTGGTTGCATGATGCAACCTACGCTGCTAGGGTCGCCGCAATGCAGTTGCTTGATGCAACCAGCCTCCGGAAGGGAGGAACGATGAGAAAGCCAGCCTTCAGTTTGAAGCTTGCAGCCGATCGAGATCAGCTCCGAGGAGATCCTCGCCGACCTCCTCTACCCGGCGCCGAGGGCGAAGCCAAAGCCGGCGCCCAAGCGGGCGCCCATCCGCAGGCGAGAAGCGCGCTTGAGCGCCGTCGACGCTGCCGGAGGCGGACGGCAGGGCGGTCGAATCGGCGATCGCCTTCGCCGAGCGCTCGCCCGAGACCACCCGCAGCAGGACGATCACCTGGCAGGACCCGATGCCTCGGCGGCCGCCGGGGAGAGCTCTCCGGGCTCGACTACGTGGAGGCGATCAGGTCCGGGGAGCTGCCGCCGCCTCCGATCGCGGTGGTCATGAACTATGCGATCGCCGAGCTGGAGGAGGGCAGGGCGGTCTTCGAGGGCGAGCCCGGGGAGGAGCACTACAACCCGATCGGCGTCGTCCACGGCGGCTACGCCTCGACCCTGCTCGACTCGGCGCTCGGCTGCGCCGTTCACACCACCCTCGAGCCGGTGTCGCCTACACGAGCCAGACCCTCGAGGTCAAGTTCGTCCGCCCGATCACCCGCGACACCGGCCGGGTGCGGGCGAGGCCGAGGTCGTCCACCGCGGGCGAACACAGGCCACCGCCGAGGCACGCCTGGTCGCCGCCGACACCGGCAAGCTCCTCGCCACCGGCACCAGCACCTGTCTGATCATCGGCGGGTAGACCTGACGCGGCTTGGCCGCAGCTTAGGATCGGCCGATGGGCTCCGCCAACGGCAGGCCGAAAGTGCGCCTCGGAAGGATGGTCGAGGACGGGGTCGCTCCCAGCATCCTCGGGCTGATCGAGCGCGGGGTCGCGCGCGAGCCCGGCCTCGCATCGGAGATGCGCGGCCGGGTCGTCTTCCGCTTCGCGGAGGAGTTCTCGCCGCTGCGGATCTCCTTCCGGCCGCGGACGGTGGTGATCGAGGACGGCGATCTGCGCAAGCCCGACCTGGTGGTGGCGGGGCGGCTGCCGGACATCATCCACATGGCGACGGTGCCGACCCTGGGCGGACGCTTCGGCGGGCTTCCCGATCCGCGCCAGGCGCGCGGCCGGCGGGGGCTTCGCCGGCTGGCGAGCGGCAGGGTCCGGATCGAGGGCGACGGCGCCCTCGCCCGGCGCCTGCTGCGGCTGCTTGCCGTCTAGGTCGAGACTTCGCGCGCAGCTCGACCAGCAGCCGCACGCCGTAGCCCGGTCGGGCCCTTGCCGACGTACTCGCGGCCGACGTCCCAGGCGGTGCCGGCGATGTCGAGGTGGACCCAGGGCCGCTCGTCGACGAATTCCTCGAGGAAGGAGCCGGCGTAGATCGTCCCGGCCTTCCGCTTCGCCGAGGCGTTTGTGAGGTCGGCGGCGGTGCCCTTGGTCAGCTCCTTGTACTCGGGGTGCAGCGGCAGGCGCCAGGCCAGCTCGCCGGTCCGCTCGGCAGCGGCCTCGACTCGCTCGGCCCACTCGTCGTCGTTGGAGATCAGCGCCGCGTAGGTCGAGCCGAGCGCGACCAGCACCGCCCCGGTCAGGGTGGCGAGATCGACCACCCGGTCGGCCCCCTGCTGGACGGAGTAGGCGAGGGCGTCGGCGAGGATCAGCCTGCCCTCGGCGTCGGTGTTGTTGACCTCGACCGTCTTCCCGTTCAGCTGGGTGATGATGTCCCCGGGCTTCACCGCGGTGCCGCTTGGCATGTTCTCGGTCGCCGGGATCACCGCCAGCAGCTTCACCGGCAGCTCGAGCTCGGCGATCGCCGCCACCGCCTCGAGCACCGCTGCGGCCCCCGACATGTCCATCTTCATCTCCTGCATCGAGCCGGCGGGCTTGATCGAGATGCCTCCGGTGTCGAAGGTGACGCCCTTGCCGACCAGCCCTATGGTCTCCCCGTCCGCGTCAGCCCGGTAGCGGAGCACGATCAGCTTCGGCTCCTCGGCGGTCCCCTGGGAGACCGCCACCAGTCCACCCATGCCCATCTCCGCGATCTCCTCGCGGCCGAGGACCTCGTAGGAGAGCGAGTCGTGCTCCTCCGCCAGCGCCCTGGCGCGGTCCGCCAGGTAGGTGGGAGTGAGCACGTTCGCCGGCAGGTCCTGGAGCTCGCGGGCCCGGTTCGCGGCCTCGGCGGTCACCCGGGCGGCCTCGACCGACTCGCCGAGCTCGGGGTCGCCCACCAGCGAGATCGATTCGAGGCGCTTGCCTCCGTCGTCCCCGTCGTCCTCGTCGTCCTCGGTCTTGCTCTTGAACCGATCGAAGCGGTAGGAGGCGAGGATCGCGCCCTCGACCAGGGCCGCGGCGACCGCCTTGCCCTCGTCCGAGTCGGGCGCCGCCAGCGCCAGCGAGGAGGCCTGCAGCGAGGAGGCCTGCTTGGCGGCAAGGGCGGCCGCCACCCTGGCGCGCTCGGGCTCGAACTCGTCGCGGTCTCCGAGCCCAACCACCAGGGCCCGGCCCGGCCTCTCGGGATACAGCAGCGCCGTCTTCCGGTAGCCGCCCTTGGCGTCCGCCGCGCCCGGCGCTCCGGCGAGCGGCTCGGGAAGCTCCTCCCCCTCGAACAGCATCACGGCGAGGAGATCGGACTCGATCTCCGCCAGCGGCCTATCGATCACCTCGACCTGCACGAGGGGCGGCAGTATAGGAGCGGGGTCGAGGCGGCTCCCGGCGCCGCCCGACTAGCATTTCCTCTGAACTTGAATCGCCGGCCGCAGGGGTCGGCCTGACGAAAGGTGCAGATGCCGAAGACCGTCATCCTCTCGACCGCCAGGACCCCCTTCGGGAAGATGGGCGGGGGCCTCTCAACGCTCGACGCCACCGATCTCGGCGGCACCGCGATCGCCGACGCGTTGGAGCGCGCCGAGGTGAAGCCCGACCAGGTTGAGGGCGTCGTCTACGGCCAGGTCCTCCAGGCCGGCCAGGGGCAGATCCCCTCCCGCCAGGCCCAGATCAAGGCCGAGATCCCCAGGGAGGTGCCCTCGGAGACCGTCAACAAGGTCTGCGCCTCCGGCATGCGGACGATCGGGATCGCCGATCAGGCCGTCCGCGCCGGCGATCTCAACATCGCCGTCACCGGCGGGATGGAGTCGATGAGCAAGGCGCCCTACCTGCTCCCCGACGCCCGCTTCGGCTTCCGGATGGGCGACGTCAAGGCGATCGACGCGATGACCCACGACGGGCTCACCAACCCGTTCACCGAGAAGCAGATGATCAACGAGGCCAGCGAGGTCTCGAACGAGCTGGAGATGAGCCGGGCCGACATGGACAAGTGGGCCGAGCGCTCGCACCAGCTCGCCAACAAGGCGACCGAGGACGGCAGGATGGCCGAGGAGATCGTCTCGGTCACGGTCCAGCTCGAAGAAGGGCGAGAACGTGGTCGAGGCCGACGAGGCGATCCGGCCCGACACCACGGTCGAGGCGCTGGCGAAGCTGAAGGCGGTCGGCGGCGACGACGCCACCCACACCGCCGGCAACTCCCCCGGCGTCAACGACGGCGCCGCCGCGGTCGTCGTCGCCTCGGAGGAGTGGGCGAAGCAGAACAACGGCACGCCGGTGGCGACGGTGCTCGGCTACGGCCAGGTCGCCGACGACTTCGCCTACCTGGCGAGGACCCCGGCCAAGGCCGCCAAGCAGGCGCTGGAGAAGATCGGAAAGAAGCCGGACGAGGTCGACCTCTGGGAGATCAACGAGGCGTTCGCCTCGGTCGCGATCAACTCCGTCCGGATGCTCGGCGTCGACCCCGAGAAGGTCAACGTCAACGGCGGCGCGATCGCCCTCGGCCATCCGATCGGCGCCTCCGGCGCCCGGATCGTCGGCGCCCTGATCCACGAGCTCCGCCGCCGCGGCGGCGGCCTCGGGGTCGCGGCGATTTGCTCCGGCGGCGGACAGGGTGACGCGATCGTCCTGGAGGTCAATGGAGGCTGACCGGGGAGGCGGCCGCGCGGCTGCCTTCTTTGACCTCGACAAGACCCTGATGGCGGGGTCGTCGGCGATGGTGTTCGCGCGGGTCGCCAACCGGCACGGGCTGGTTCCCCGCAAGCAGCTCGCCAAATGGGGCGCCGATCACCTCCGCTACCGGCTGCGGGGTTCCTCCGACGCCCAAACCAACTCGGTGCTCGAGGTGGCCCAGCGGGTGTTCGCCGACGTTCCCGAGCGGGAGATCACCCGGATGGGTCCCGAGCTGATGGCCGGGATCCTGCCGCGGATCTACCCGCAGATGCTCGACGAGGTCCACCGCCACCAGGACGACGGCCGAGCCACGTTCATTGTCAGCGCCGCGGGCAACGACCTGGTCTCCAGCCTCGCCCGGGTGCTGGGAATGGAGGGCGGGATCGGCACCCGCTGGGAGGTTGGCTCCGACGATGCCTACACCGGCGAGATGGAGGGCCCCTTCGTCTACGGGGAGGGCAAGGTGAAGGCGATGCGCCGCTTCGCCGAGGAGCACGAGATCGACATGGACGCCTCGTATGCCTACTCGGACTCGGCCAGCGACCTGCCGATGCTGCGCTGCGTCGGGCACCCGGTGGTGGTCAACCCCGACGCCGCATTGGCCGAGATCGCCAAGGCGGAGGGCTGGCCGGTGATGCGCTTCGAGCGGATTGGGCGAAAGCTCGCGATCGCCGGCGCCACCGCTTTGGCGGCTGTTGTAGGTGGCTCCGGAATCGCCGCTCGCCGCCGGGAGAGCCGGCGCTTTCGGCGACTTCGCGCTCGCCGCTGATCAGCGAGTCGCCTTGAGCGGTTCAGGACGGGCGGGGCCGACCTTCGATCTAGACTCCGCTCCATGGCTGTGGAGCCGGAGGCGCGCAGGCGCGCCCACGAATGGCTGGAGGAGGTCTACGCGAGGCTCGAGGAGCGCGAGGCTCTCTTCGAGACGATCTCCGGCGAGCCGGTAAGGCCGCTCTACAGCGAGGAGGACCGCGCCGGGGTCGACACGGAGCGCGAGGTCGGCTACCCGGGGGAGTACCCCTTCACCCGCGGCGTCTATCCCTCGATGTACCGAGGGCGGCTGTGGACGATGCGCCAGTTCGCCGGCTTCGGCACCGCCGAGGAGACCAACGAGCGCTTCCGCTACCTGCTCGACCACGGCCAGACCGGCCTCTCGACCGCGTTCGACATGCCCACCCTGATGGGGCTCGACTCGGACCACGACCGCAGCCTCGGCGAGGTCGGGGTGGAGGGGGTGGCGATCGACACCCTCGACGACATGGAGACCCTCTTCGGCGGCATCCCCCTCGACGAGGTCACCGTCTCGATGACGATCAACGCCCCGGCGGCGATTCTCCTGGCCTTCTACGTGGTCGCCGCGGAGCGGCAGGGAATCCCGCCGGAGCAGCCTCGGGGGCACGATCCAGACCGACATCCTCAAGGAGTACATCGCCCAGAAGGAGTGGTGCTTCCCGATCGAGCCGGCCCTGCGCCTGGTCGAGGACATGATCGAGTGGTGCTCGGCCGAGATGCCGCGCTGGCATCCGATCTCGATCTCCGGCTACCACATCCGCGAGGCGGGCTCGACCGCCCAGCAGGAGCTCGCCTTCACGCTCAAGGACGGCTTCACCTACGTCGAGAAGGCGATCGCGCGCGGGCTCGACGTCGATGACTTCGCCCCGCGGCTCTCCTTCTTCTTCAACGCCCACATCGACTTCTTCGAGGAGGTCGCCAAGTACCGGGCCGCGCGCCGGATCTGGGCGCGGGAGATGCGCGAGACCTACGGCGCCAAGCGCGAGGAGTCGCTGGCGGATGCGCTTCCACACCCAGACCGCCGGGGTCTCGCTGACCGCCCAGCAGCCGCAGGTGAACATCGTCCGCACCGCGATCGAGGCGCTGGCCGGGGTGCTCGGCGGCACCCAGTCCCTGCACACGAACTCCTACGACGAGGCGCTCGCCCTGCCCACCGAGGAGGCCGTGCGCATCGCCCTACGCACCCAGCAGGTGATCGCCCACGAGTCCGGGGTGACCAACACGATTGACCCGCTGGGCGGCTCCTACTTCGTCGAGACCCTCACCGACGAGATGGAGCGAGCGGCCTACGAGTACTTCGCCCGAATCGACGAGCTCGGCGGGATGGTCGAGGCGATCAAGCAGAACTTCCCCCAGCGGGAGATCGCCGACGCCTCCTTCCGCTACCAGCAGGAGGTCGACTCGAAGCAGCGGATCGTCGTCGGCGTCAACGACTACGTCCAGGAGGGCGAGGAGGCGATCCCGATCCTCCGGATCGACCCCGAGATGGAGCGAAAGCAGAGGGGCCGCCTGGAGGCGACCCGCGCCGCCCGCGACTCGGCCGAGGTCGAGCGCACCCTCGCGGCGCTTCGAGAGGCCGCGGCCACCGACGCCAATCTGATGCCGCCACTTCCTCGAGTGCGCCCGGGCCCGCGCATCGCAGGGCGAGATGGTCACCGCCCTCCAGCAGGTCTTCGGCTCCTACACCGAGTCGCCGGTCTTCTAGCGGCCGAAACGAAGGGGCCGGCGGTCGCCGGCCCCTTCGAGACGATGCGTCGATGCTTCGCTGCTACAGGCTCGGCGGTGCGCCCGTGACCACGCGCGAGATTCGCGCAGATCGCGGTCGCTGGTCGCACGTGCCGGGTTGCGGCGCTGCCGGCGAAGAACACGTGCCCGTGCCCAGCCAGTCGTCGGTCGGGTAGCTGTCGACGACCACGAAGAAGTCGCTGGCGTTGAGTTCGGCGATCGCCAGCCTTGATACCGCCGCCGATGACCGTGAGTGCCAGCCGGGCACAGGTCGCGGTCACCACGTTGCCATCGTCGGGTTGGACACTGCGTGTCGTACGTCTGGTGCGCGTTCACGTACGTGAGCTTGCCGACGCCGACAGTCTTGTTCTTGGCGCCGTCCGTAAGCGCGCCCAGGCTGAGCAGCTTCTTGGCCGCGACAGCCAGTGCCGCCCAGGCGCCAGAACCAGCGCGATCACCGCGATGATCATTGCCGCGGTCGGCAGAGATGCGAAATCGCTTCATGTTCTCCCTTTCGATTGATTTCGAGGCCCCGAGGAATTCCTCGGGCCCCTACATGGCGAAACAGCCAGCTAAGCCGAGAGTTGCGCCCTGGTGGAGTTGTCCTCTGAGCGACCCTATCCGGCTTCAGCGATGAATGCAAGGCGGCGCCCGCGGGGCACGGACTCTCGGAGCCGCGGGCCGAAGCGTGAGTTGAAGCTAGCCGACCTTGCGGTCTGAGTCGACGATCACGACCAGGTCGTCCGGGCGCCCCAGCTCGGAGCCGGCCAGGAACATCCTGCCGACCCCGCGGCGCCGGGCCTCGGCCTTGGCGACGTCGCAGGCGTCCTGGCGCGCCAAGCCGCTGGCCACGATCTTCTTCCCTTTGCTGCGGTCCATATAGAGAACGTCGTACACCGCTAGTGCCTCCATTCGCTATCCCCTCATCCTGGGAACAGTGTGGTTATCGGACCCCTTCGCGAAACGGTAGAAAGTCCCTGTTCAAATACGGTTAAGCACCTAATTCGCTCGCGAGCGAACCTATGAACACCGCCACCGAGAAAAAGATTCGCGTCGTCGTCGCCAAGCCCGGGCTCGACGGGCACGACCGCGGCGCCAAGATCATCGCCCGCGCCCTGCGGGACGCCGGGATGGAGGTGATCTACACCGGGTTGCACCAGACGCCCGAGCAGATCGCCGAGACCGCGATCCAGGAGGATGCCGACGCCGTCGGCCTCTCGATCCTTTCCGGTGCCCATATGACGCTGGTACCGCGAGTGGTCGAGCTTCTGAACAAGGAAGGGGCCGGCGACGTGGTGGTCACCGTCGGCGGCACGATCCCCGCCGACGACATCCCCGAGCTGAAGAAGCTCGGGGTGGCCGAGGTGTTCACCCCGGGAGCGTCGACGGACGAGATCGTCGACTTCGTCCGCGGGGCGGTCGGCCAGTCCTCGGCCGCCTAGAGAGGCGGTGCAACCGGGGTTGGCTCAGCAGTCTGCTTGGGCTTGAACGGCGTCGCTTTCTCTCCGGGCTCGAGCGACGGGTGCCCACCGAAAAGGGCTCCGAGGCACCGGTCCTCAGTAGCCGTAGCCGCCGGAACCTGAGCCGCCACCGGAATCGTCAGTCTCCGTCGTCTCCGACTCGGTCTCGGTCTCGGTGGTGGTCGTGGCGCCCGCGCCCTGCTGGGCTCCGCCCGCCGTCGCCGCTGTCCAGGTGAAGGTGACCCCGGCGAAGCTATCGGTGAACCCGTTGCCCGTCACCTGGCCGGTACCGTCCTCGGTGAAGGTGTACAGCGGCTTGCCCTCGAAGGTGACCTGGCTTTCGCCGTTCGGGCCGCTGACCACGCCCAGTTTCGCCTCGACACTCGAGTCGTCGGAGCTCGGCTGCCCGGACTGGGTCGTCACCGGCACCCAGATGGCGGCGCACTTGTCGGTGCAGGCGATCTTGCTCGCGGTGTCCTGGTCGTTGAAGTAGAGGGCGTTCCCGTCGGCGTCGACGAGGGCGTCGAGGCCATCGACCGACTGGACCGAGATCGTGCCCGCCGCGGCGACCGTTGCGGTGCTGGAGCCCGCGGCGGTGTCCTCCGAGTTGGAATCGTCGTCGCCGCAGGCCGCGAGCGCGAACGAGGCGGCGATCGCCACCACGGCGATTCCCGCGATCCTCATGCCGGCCGGTCGTCGAGAGCTCATTCCTGCCTCCTTTACCTTGGAGCTGATGTCCGAACGCTCCGCCAGGGGCTCCGGCGAGCATCCGGTACTACGACGACGCCGGCGTTGGGGATTGCCTCGGGCGCCAATCCGGGCGGGCGGCGCGAACGTAGACCCTGGTGTGGACCCATCGGACGAGGCCCTGCTTGCCGGCTACTCGAGCGGCGATCCGACTAGCGCCGCCGCCTTCGTGCGCCGCTTCCAGGGGAGGGTCTACGGGCTGGCGCTGACGATCGTCCGCGACCCGGCGGTGGCCGAGGAGGTCGCCCAGGAGACGTTCGCCCGCGTCTGGCGCCATGGCGGCGCCTACGACGCCCGTCGCGGGCGGGTCGCCACCTGGCTGCTCTCGATCGCCCGCAACCTGGCGATCGACGTCACCCGAACGCGGCGGACCCAGCCGGCCGACCCCGAGCTGATCGCGGCCGAGCTCGCGCTCGAGACCTCGACGCCGGCCGCCGACGAGGTCGTCCCTCCGCCGGACGAGCGCGAGCAGCTCCGGCGCGCGATCGCCGAGCTGCCGCCGGACCAGCGCCGCGCCCTGGTCCTGGCGGCCTATCTCGGTCGGACGGCGAGGGAGATCTCCGACCTCGACGGCCTGCCGCTGGGGACGGTGAAGACGCGGATCCGGAGCGCGATGCTGAAGCTGCGGGCCCGGCTGGAGGCGGAGAGATGAGCGAGCCGAGGTCCGAGCACGTCGATGAGGTTGCCGCCGAGCTCGCCCTCGGGGTGGTGGACGGCGAGGAGCGTGCCCGGGCGCTCGAGCACCTCGCCGTCTGCGTCGAGTGCCGGCGGGCGGTCGAAGAGCTGTCCGAGGTCGCCGACGGGCTGTTGCTCGCTGGCGCCCAGCCGCGAGGTGCCGATCGGGTTCGAGTCGCGTGCGCTGGCGCCGCTTCATGCCCATCGGCCACGCTCGCGGAGGCGGCGGGCGCTGGTGCCGATCGCCGCCGCCGCCACGGCCGCCGCCCTCGCCGTCGCCGGCACCCTGCTGGTCGTCGAGGACGATCTCCAGCTGGCCTCGGACTATCGCGGCGCCCTCGCCGAGGCGAACGGGGAGGGGTTCCAGGTAGCGCATCTCTACGGCGCCGGCGAGGGCCCGGTGGGAACCGTCTTCGGTTATCAGGGCTCCCCCTCCTGGCTGCTGGTGATCGTCGACCCCGCCGAGCGAGCGGCGGTGCGCGGCGCCGAGCTGGTGAAGAGCGACGGCACCCGGATCCCGCTCCGCTCGTTTGCGATCGACCCCGAGAACGGGGGCTGGGGGGGTGTGATTCCCGTCCCCCTTGACGATGTCTCGGTGGTCAGGCTGCTGCCCGCCCAGGGCGAAGCGCTGGTCGCGCGGCTCTGAGCGTCGGCGGCGCCGGTCCCGGGTTCGGAGCGGTCCGGGACGGGTATGTGAGGGGCCTCTTTTGCGTGCGAACGGCCGATTGACTGGTCAGTCAACCAGCCCGGCAAACAGCTAATATCCCGCGCCGCCAAGATGCGAGGGTGATGCGAGGGGGGTCCGAAGGAGCCACCCGTTTCATCGAGGAGCAACCCGTTTGATGAAGGAGGCCTGAAGTTGAAGATTTGCGTGCTCGTCAAGGAGGTCCCGGACGCCGCGGTCAACAAGCGGATCGATCCGGAGACCAAGCGCCTGGACCGCAGCGGAGAGAAGAACCTCAACCCCTTCGACACCCACGCGATCGAGGCGGCGATGCAGATCAAGGAGGGGGGCACCGACGTCGAGGAGATCGTCGCCGTGACGATGGGCCCTGAGAGCGCCGTGCGCGCCCTCCACAAGGCCGTCGCCCTCGGCGCCGACCGCTCTGTCCACCTCACCGATGCCGCTCTCGCCGGATCCGACGTCTGCGCGACCGGATACGCGCTCGCCAGGGTGCTCGAGAAGGAGAGCCCCGATCTGGTCCTGCTTGGCCAGCAGTCAGACGACGGCGAGTGCTACACGATCGGCGCGGTGGTCGCCGACCACCTGAAGATGCCCTCGCTCACCCAGGTGATCAAGATGGACGCCGCCGACGGCAAGGTCACCTGCGAGCGCCAGGCTGAGTACGGCTACGACACCGTCGAGGTCGAGCTCCCCGCCGTGATCAGCGTCGGCGACGCGATCAACGAGCCTCGCTACCCGAGCCTGAAGGCGATCATGGGCGCGAAGAAGAAGCCGCTGGACACCCACGCGACCGGTGACGTCGGGATCGAGGCCGACCGGGTCGGCGAGAGCGGCTCCCGGACCACCGTGCTCGAGCTGAAGCCGCCGCCCCAGAAGGAGGCGGGGGAGATCATCGAGGACGAGGACACCACCGAGACCGTCGAGAAGATCGTCGCCTGGCTCGAGGAAAGGAAGCTGATCTGATGACCTCCTCCCAATCACCGCGCGCCCGGATGATCCGTCCGGCGAATCCCCGGTCGCACGCTGACCGGAAGGAGGTCATCTGATGCCCGGGATCCTGGTCTACGCACTGCACAACGACGAGGGGGAGTTCAACAAGAACTCGCTCGGCGCCCTCTCCGAGGCCTCGAAGCTGGCAGGCGAGCTCGGCACCGACGCCGCCGCGGTGGTCGTCGGCGACGTCTCCGATGACGCAGCCGCCGGGCTCGGCGCCTATGGAGTGAAGAAGGTCTACCGGGCCAAGGAGGCACCCGAGGGCCTCGCCCAGCCGGTTGTCGACGTGATGGCGAAGGTGATGAGCGACAACGACTTCTCCTACGCCCTCTTCGGCGGCGGCCTGCTCGGCTTCGAGATCGGCGCCGGGCTCACCGCCCGCCTCAACGCCGGGGTGACGATGGAGGTCACCCAGGTCAACGTCCAGGACGGGAAGCTGGTCGCCGAGCGTCCGATTCTCCAGGACTCGCAGATCGCCGACGTCGGCTACGTCGAGGAGCCGGGGATCATCATCGGCCGCCTCAACGCCTTCGACGAGAACGAGACCGGCGGCACCGCCGAGGTCGAGGACGTCCAGGTCGAGCTCTCGGAGTGGTCGACGAAGGCGAAGATGGTGACCCGCGGCGAGCAGCGCGGCGAGGACGTCAACATCGAGGACGCCGACATCCTCGTCGGCGGCGGCCGCGGGCTCGGCAAAAAGGAGAACTTCGAGCTCGCCGAGCAGCTGGCGGCGTCGATGGGGGGCGCGGTCGCCGCGACGCGAGCGGTGGTCGACGCGGGCTGGTACCCGTACGCGGCCCAGATCGGTCAGACCGGGAAGACGGTGGCGCCGAACCTGTATCTGGCGCTGGGCATCTCCGGCGCGATCCAGCACAAGGTCGGAATGCAGAGCTCCGAGAACATCCTCGCGATCAACAAGGACCAGAACGCGCCGATCTTCGAGTTCGCCGACCTCGGCGTGGTCGGCGATCTGCACAAGATCGTCCCGAAGCTGACCGAGGCGATCAAGGCCAAGAAGGGTGGTTGACCCGGCTCAGTTCCCACCGCCGGTGAAGCCGGCGGAGGAGTTCATCGCGCCCGTCACCGACCCCGAGGAGGAGCGGATCGAGGTCGGGATCGCGATCGCCGGCGGCGGCCCCGCCGGGCTCGCCTGCGCGATCAAGGCCGCGCAGCTCCTCGAAGAGGAGCCGGAGCTGGCGGAGCAGCTCGGCGAGGTCCCGATCGCCGTGATCGAGAAGGGCAAGACCACCGGCGCGCACCTGCTCTCCGGGGCCAACATGCGGCCCTCGGCGATGCGGGAGCTGTTCCCCGACCTCGACCCCTCCGAGTGGCCGGTCTACCAGGAGGTGACCAAGGACGCGGTCTACCTGCTCACCCCGAGGCTCGCGCTGCCGCTGAAGCCGATGCCGCCCAACTTCCGCAACCACGGCAACTACGTCACCTCGGTCGCCAAGCTCGGCCGCTTCCTCGGCGAGCAGGCGGAGGAGAAGGGCGTCTACATCCTCAGCGAGACCTCGGCGGACAAGCTCCTGGTCGAGGACCGGATCGTCCGCGGCGTCCGCTCGGGCGACAAGGGCCGCGGCAAGGACGGCGAGGAGCTCTCCAACTTCGAGCCGGGCTCGGACGTGGTCGCGAAGGCGACCGTGCTCGCCGAGGGCACCCTCGGCCATCTGACCGACGCGGCGCTCGACTACTTCGACCTCCACGGCGCCAACCCACGGCGCTGGGAGATCGGGGTGAAGGAGGTCTGGGAGGTCGAGAAGCCCCTCGATCGCGTCATCCACACGATGGGCTGGCCGCTACGCAAGCGCGCCAAGTGGAATGAGTTCGGGGGCAGCTTCATCTACCCGATGGGCGAGGACAAAGTCGCCATCGGGCTGGTCGTCGGGCTCGACACGACCGACGCCACCTTCTCCTGCCACGACGGCCTCCAGGAGCTGAAGCTCCATCCGTTCGTGAAGAAGATCCTCGAGGGTGGCAAGCGTGTCGCCTGGGGGGCGAAGACGATCCCCTCGGGCGGCTACTGGTCGATGCCGAAGCGGCTTTCGACTCCGGGGATGGTGATCGCGGGCGACGCGGCCTGCATGGTCAACGTGCCGACGCTGAAGGGGATTCACTACGCGATGCACGCCGGGATCTACGCCGCCGAGGCGATCGTCGAGGCGCTGAAGAAGGACTCGGTCAACTTCGAGGACTACGAGCGCAAGGTCAAGCACTCGGTGATCGAGGACGATCTCTACCGCTCCCGGAACATGCGCCAGGTCTTCTCCAAGGGATTCTTCGTCGGCGGTGCGCTCGCCAGCGCGATGACGATCACTCGCGGCGCCTTCCCCGGGGGACACTGGAAGAACGAGGACGACGCCGACGTGCCGGTGGAGATCGACGGTGCGGTCAAGCAGTATCCGAAGCCCGACAACAAGTACACGTTCGACAAGCTCAACTCGGTCTTCCTCTCCGGGAACGCGACCCGCGACGATGCCCCCAACCACATCCGGATCCAGGAGCGGGTGCCGCGAGAGATCGCCCAGACCTGGGTTTCGATGTGCCCGGCGCAGGTCTACGAGATCCCCGACGAGGAACTGGAGAGTGGGGCCGCCATGGTCGATGTCCAGGTGACCCCCTCGAACTGCGTCCAGTGCGGGGCGATCACCGCGAAGGGAGGCCGGCTTACCCTGCCCGAGGGCGGCGACGGGCCGCTCTACCAGGAGACCTGAGACGTCCGGTTGAGGGGTGGCCAGCACCCCTTTGTTGGAACATCTTGCTGCCGCTAGACCTCGATCAGGCCGCGCTCGATCGCGTAGCGAACCAGCTCCGAGCGGGTGCTGAGGCCGAGCTTCTGCTGGATGTGGGCCCGGTGGGACTCGACCGTGCGGACGCTCAGGTAGAGCTGCTCGGCGATCTCGTTGTTGGTGTGGCCGAGGGCGATCAGGCGCAGCACCTCGAGCTCGCGGTCGCTGAGGTCATCCGGGGAGACAACGTCGGGCTCGGCCGCGAGCCGCGCGCCCAGCTCGGGCTGTAGGTAGGTCCGTCCCGCGGCGGCCATCCGCACCGCCTTCACCAGCTCCTCGCTCGCCGCTTCCTTGAGGATGTAGCCGAGGACGCCCGCCTGGAGCGCCTCGCGAGCGAAGGCGGTCTCGTCCTGCATCGTCAGCACCACGATCTGAGTGTCCGGTGACTCCTCCTGGATCCTCGGGATCGCCGCCAGCCCGGAGCCTCCCGGCATGTTGATGTCGAGGATCAGCACCGCCGGCCGGTGGCCGCCGACGTAGCGGGCCGCCGCCTCGGCGTCTCCCGCTTCGGCGACCACCTCGATCCCCGGCTCGCCCTCCAGCATCAGGCGGAGGGCGCTGCGGACGACCGCGTGGTCGTCGGCGAGAACGACCGTGATCGGCCCGTTGCCGCCCTCCTTCGCGCCATCCCCCGGGGTTCCCACAGCGCACACAGTAACCCGAAGGGGGGCCGCGCAACTCCAAACGGGGCCGGCTGTTGACAGGACAGGCGGGAACGATGCGGAGGGCGGACAAGACGACGAGTGGACGGCGCCGAGCAGGCGCCCTGCTCGTCGCGGTGCTGATCTGCGCCCTGGCGGCGGTGGCGCCGGGCGGGGGCGAGGCGAAGAAGAAGGCCTCGAAGAAGAAGCAGAAGCGCCCCAACGTCGTCCTGGTGATGAGCGACGACCAGGCGCTTGAGACGCAACGCTACATGCCGAAGACGAACGCGCTGCTGGGCCAGGGCGGCGTCACCTTCAACAACAACTTCGTCAGCTACTCGCTCTGCTGCCCTTCGCGGGCGACTCTGCTCACCGGCCAGTACGCCCACAACCACGACATCCGCGGCAACGCCCCGCCCGCGGGCGGCTATAGCAAGCTCGCGCCGCACCTCGGCAACAGCTTGCCGGTCTGGTTGCAGAAGGCCGGCTACTACACAGGCCACATCGGAAAGTTCCTGAACGGCTACGGCAACACCTCGCCAGACGCGGAGGTGCCGCCCGGCTGGAGCGAGTGGTACGGCGCCCTCGACGACCCCGACGCCTATACCGGGGGGACCTACACGATGTACGGCTACACGCTGAACGAGAACGGCTCGATCGTGCACTACGGCTCGACGCCCGACGTGGTCGACCCCGCGACCTACCAGACCGACGTCTACGCGGCCAAGGCGGCCGACTTCGTCGCGCGCAGGGCGCCGAAGAGCAAGCCCTTCTTCCTCTCCGTGGCACCGCTCGCATCGCACACGGAGAGCGGGGGAGCGTGCAACTGCGACGGCAACAACCCGCGCGCGGCGCCGCGCCACGAGGGGGCGCTCGCCAACGAGATCCCGCTCTCGCGCCCCAACTTCAACGAGGCCGACGTCTCCGACAAGCCGCAGTCGATCCAGAATCTGACGGTGATGAACCCCACCCAGCAGGGGGTGGTGCGCGCGCGCTATCGCGCCCAGGCTGAATCGCTGCTCGCCGTCGACGAGATGATCCAGCGGATCGCCGACACCCTGAAAGCCAAGGGCGAGCTGAAGAACACGGTGATCATCTACACAGCCGACAACGGCTTCTTCCACGGCGAGCACCGCGTCCGCCAGGGGAAGGTCCGCCTCTACGAGGAGTCGATTCGAGTGCCCCTGCTGATCAGAGGTCCGGGGGTGCCCAGGGGCAAGAAGCGCAACCAGCCCGTGTCCAACGTCGACCTCGGGCCGACGATCGTGGACTTCGCCGACGCCAAGGCCCAGCGCCGCATGGACGGGCGCTCGCTGCTGCCGTTGATGGACGACGGTCTGTTCTCGCCGGGTAGGCCGATCGTGCTCGAGGCCTACTTCAACGCCGACGATCCCGACGAGAACCCAGAGACGCCGCCGACCAACTACCAGGCGGTGCGCACCGACCGCTACCTGTACGCGCGCTACGGCACCGGCGAGCAGGAGCTCTACGACCTCTATCTCGATCCCTACGAGTTGCAGAGCCGCCACGCCGACCCGAGCTTCGCCTCGGTCAAGGCCGACCTCGAGCGGCTGCTCGCCACCTCGGCCAACTGCAGCGGCAAGGGCTGCGCCGCCAGGCCGGGTCTGAAGCTGAAGCTCTCCTTCCCCAACGGCGGGGGCTGTGTCGCCGGGACGGTCAAGGTGAAGCTCGGCGGGACCGACGCCGGCGAGATCGCATCGGTGCGCTTCTTCGTCGGGGCCCGGAAGGCGGGAAAGGACGGCGGCGCTCCCTTCAGGGGCGAGATCGGCGCCGCTCGGCTGGGCAGCGACAAGAATCGGATCAGCGCCAACGCGACGCTCGCCGACGGCCGCGTCGCGACGGTGAAGGCGACCGCGCCGGGCAGCTGTTAGGGCGAGGCGGGCTTCGCCGGCTTTGTCTCCCGCGTGAATGACCCGATCGCCTCGGCCAGCCGTTCGGGTTGATCCTCGGAGACGAAGGTGTAGGAGTCCGGGATCAGCTCGAGGCGGGCGCCGGGGATGCTCGCGGCGAGCCGCTCGGCGAACGAGAGCTTGAAGAAGCGGTCCTCCTCCGCCCAGGCGATCAACGTCGGCCGGTCGGACGAACGCAGCCGCTCCGCCGCCTCGATCGTGTACCTGGGGTGGATGCCGCGGAGCACCTTCACCGTGTCGCGACGGATCCCGCGATTGGAGAGGAAGGGGCGCATCCACTCCTCCAGCGGCGCTCCTTTCAGGTCGTGCTTGATCAGCCAGCCGAAGGCCATCGGCGAGCGCCGGCGGAGAAGATCGAAGCGCATCCCCTGCAGGGCCACGGTGAGCAGGCCGGGGACCCGGGCGGTCCACTGGAGGGGGCGGAAGGCGGGGGGCAGGAAGTTCTCGAACGCGTCGCAGTTGGTGAGGACCAGCCGGCCGATCCGGTCGGGATGGTTGGCGGCGGTGATCTGGGCGATCGCGCCGCCCGTGTCGTTGGCGACCAGGGTCACCTGGTCGAGCCCGAGGGAAGCGATGAACTGATCGACGATCGCCGCGAGGCCGGGAGGGGAGAGATCGGCGTCCGCATGCATCGGCTCGGGATGCGAGCCCAGCGGAAGGTCGGGGACGATGCAACGGAAGTCCCGCTCCAGCAGCGGCACCACCTTTCGCCAGAGCAGGCCGTTGACCAGGAGGCCGTGAGCGAAGACGATCGGCTCGCCGGAGCCGCTCTCGCGGTAGTGGATCGTTCCCTGCGACAATCGGGCCTCTTCCATACAGCCTCGAGCTATATCACGTACAGGCTGTATGTCAAATCCGAGGGCGAAGGTCCAGGCAACGGCGGCTAGAATCGAGGGAGATGAAGACGGAGATCCATCCCGATTACGTTCTCTCGCACGTCCACTGCTCGTGCGGGAACGAGTTCTACACGCGCTCGACCAAGCCCGAGCTGCATGTGGAGATCTGCTCGCAGTGCCACCCCTTCTACACGGGCAAGCAGAAGCTCGTGGACACCGGCGGCCGGGTCGAGCGCTTCCGCCGCCGCGCGGCCAAGCGCGCACGTTGACCTCGCAGTCGGAGCGGATGCCGGACGGGAAGCCCGTCGCAGTCGGCGACGCTCCGATCGGCGGTCAGGCGGTACTCGAGGGGGTGATGATGCGCGGCGTCTCCACCTGGGCGGTGGCGGTGCGCAACCCCGAGGGCGAGATCGAGGTCACCTCGGAGCCGATCGTCTCCTGGGCGAAGCGCCATCGGGTGCTGCGCTGGCCGGTGATCCGCGGCGTCGTCGCGCTCGCCGAGTCGCTGAAGATCGGCTTCCGCGCCCTGGCGATCTCCGCCAATGCTCAGCTCCCCGACAACGAGGAGGGCGAGAAGGAGGAGATCGGCGGCCTGATGTGGGGCCTGACGATCGCCTTCTCGCTGGCCCTGGCGATCGGGCTCTTCTTCGTAATCCCGGTCGGGGCCACCAGCCTGATCAAGGATTGGCTCGGCTCCGCCCTCCTCTTCTGGCTGGTCGAGGGGATCCTCCGGACCGCGATCTTCATCGGCTACATCGTCGCGATCAGCCGGCTGAGGGACCTGCGCCGGGTGTTCGAGTACCACGGCGCCGAACACAAGACGATCTCCACCTTCGAGGCCGGCGACGAGCTCACGCCCGAGCGGGCGAAGCTCTACTCGCGCCTCCATCCGCGCTGCGGCACCAGCTTCCTGCTGATCGTCATGGTCCTGGCGATCTTCGTCTTTGCCCCGATCGGGCTGCCGGCGTGGTACTGGCTGCTGGCGTCGCGGATCCTCGGCATCCCCCTGATCGCCGGCCTCTCCTATGAGGTGATCAAGTGGGCGGGCAAGAACCGCAACAAGCGCTGGGTGCGGGCGCTGATGTGGCCGGGGCTGATGCTCCAGAACCTCACCACCCGGGAGCCCGACGAAGAGCAGCTCGAGGTCGCGATTCGCTCGCTCGAGGCGGTGCTCGCGGTCGAGGATCCGTACGAGTCGAAGAAGGACCAAGAGATCGAGATCGTCGCCTAGGTTGCCGTCAAACTAGGCGCATGATCGAAGACCTGATCGAGCAGATCGAGAGCCGCTTCGCCGAGCTCGAGCGGCAGATGTCCGACCCGGAGGTGATCGCCGACCGGGAGCGCTACGCCGAGGTCGGGCGCGAGTATCGCGAGCTCGAGAGCGCCCACCGGCTGGCGCAGGAGTGGCGGACGCTCAAGGACGACCTCGAGGGGGCCCGCGAGCTCCTCGCGGAGAACGGCGACGACCCGGAGCTGAAGCAGGTGCTCGCCGACGCCCCCGGGCGCCTCGAGGAGCTGGGAGAGGAGATCCGCCTGGCGATGGTCGAGCGCGACCCGAACGACGACAAGAACGTGATCGTCGAGATCAGGGCGGGCACCGGAGGGGACGAGGCGGCGCTGTTCGCCGGCGACCTCTACAAGATGCTGACCCGATTCGCGGAACGGCGCGGCTTCACCACCGAGGTACTCTCGACCTCGCCGGCGGACGTCGGCGGCTTCAAGGAGGTGACCTTCGCGATCAAGGGCGAGGGCGCCTACTCGGTGTTCAAGTACGAAGGGGGGACTCACCGCGTCCAGCGGGTGCCGAAGACCGAGTCCCAGGGCCGGATCCACACCTCGACCGCGACCGTCGCGGTGCTGCCCGAGGCGGAGGACGTCGAGGTGGCGGTGGACCAGAACGACCTCCAGATCGACGTCTACCGCTCCTCCGGGCCGGGCGGCCAGTCGGTCAACACCACCGACTCGGCGGTGCGGATCACCCACAAGCCGACCGGAGTGGTCGTCTCGATGCAGGACGAGAAGTCCCAGCTCCAGAACCGGGAGAAGGCAATGCGGGTGCTGCGCGCGCGCCTGCTCGAGCGCGCGATCGAGGAGCAGCGGGCCGAGATCGACACCGAGCGCCGTGCCCAGGTGGGCAGCGGCGAGCGCTCCGAGAAGATCCGCACCTACAACTTTCCCCAGGACCGGGTCACCGACCACCGGGTGAAGCTGAATGTGAGCGGGGTGGAGCGGGTGCTCGCCGGCGAGCTCGACGAGTTCACCGACGCCCTCGCCGCGGAGGAGAAACGACGCCGGCTCGAGACCCAGACCGCCGACTCCACGTCCTGACCTGCCCGATGTCGGCCCCCGATGTCGAGTTCGTTCGCGAGATTCGCATATGGCTGAGCGAGTTCGAGCGGGGCTTCCAGTTCATTCCGGAGGAGCTGATCGATGCCGGGAACCTCGTGTTCGCACGAATTATCCTCCGCGGGCGAGGCCGGGCGAGCGGATGGAGCTGAGCAGCGGGTCTTTCACCTCTATGAGGTCCGCGACGGCAAGGCCTACCGCTGCAGGGTGTTCGTGAGCGAGGACGAGGCCCGCAAGGCAGCCGGACTTGAGCACGGCCGTTGGGCGTGAGCGCGTCTGGGACCTCCACGGTCTCTGAAGCGCTTGGGGCCTCGAGCGATGCAATTGCCGCGGCGGGCTCAGAGACGCCGCGATTTGATGCCGAGCTGCTGCTGGCCGAGGCGACCGGTAGGGACCGGGCACAGCTTGCCGCCGAGCCCGAGGCGGCGCTGGCCCCAGGGGCCGCGCGGGAGTTCGCGGCCATGGTCCGCCGCAGGGTCCGGCGCGAGCCGGTCGCCTACATCCTCGGCCGCAAGGGCTTCCGCCGGATCGAGCTGGTGGTCGACCGGCGGGTGTTGATCCCGCGGCCCGAGACCGAGCTGCTGGTCGAGGTCGCGCTCGCGCTCGACCCGCGGCGGGTGCTGGACGTCGGTACCGGATCGGGTGCGATCGCGCTCGCGATCGCCGACGAGCTGCCGCGGGCGCGGGTCGACGCAACCGACCCATCGGCCGCGGCGATCCAGGTGGCGCGAGCGAATATCGCGCGCCTGGGGCTCGGCGAGCGGGTCCGATGCGGCGCGGGGACCCTGCCCGCCGCCGACGGCGCCGACGGCGCCGCGCTCTATGACCTGGTAGTCGCCAACCTGCCCTACGTCTCCGAGGTCGAATGGAGGGACCTCTCCCCCGAGATTCGCGAGTACGAGCCGCGCGAGGCGCTGGTGCCGGGCCCCACCGGGCTGGAAGCGATCCGGGAGCTGCTCGGCGGGCTGGTGGAGCTACCGGAGCGCCCCGGCGCGATCGCTCTCGAGGTCGGGGAGGGCCAGGCGGCCGAGGTGACCGAGCTGGTTCGCGGGGCCGGGTTCGACGCGGTCGAGGCCCGCTCCGACCTCTCCGGGATCGAGCGGGTGGTGGTGGGGAGGTGACCGAGGTGGTCTCGGTCGAGAAGGACGGCGCCGACGCCGCCCGGATCGCTCTCGAGGAATGCATCCGGGACGGGGGAGTGGCGATCTTTCCCGCCGACACCCTTTACGGGCTCGCCTGCGACCCGCTCAGCGAGGCGGGGATGAAACGGATCCACCGGATCAAGGGGCGGGACGAGGGGAAGCCCTCCGCGGTGATGTACTTCGCGCCGCTGGCGATGCGGGAGCTGCTCGCGGGCCTCGGTCCTCGGACTCTGGAGGCGGTGGGGGCGCTGCTGCCGGGCCCGGTCACCCTGGTCGTCGCCAACCCCGAGCGCCGCTACCCGCTCGCCTCCCGCGAGGACCCGGGGCGGCTCGGCGTCCGCCTGATCGAGGGCCCGCTGGCGGGAATGCCGCTTCCGGTCCTTCAGACTTCCGCCAACTCGAGCGGCTACCCGGCGCCATCGGCGTTCGAGCAGATCGACGGGGAGATCGTCGAGGCGGCCGATCTGGCGATCGACGGGGGAGGGCTGGCGGGCTCGCCCTCGACCGTGGTCGACGTCGCCGAGATCGATTCGGGAGGCAGCTGGCGGATCCTGAGGGCGGGAGAGATGCCGGCCGAGGAGGTCGATCGGCTTTTGTCGGCGGTGGGATAATCCCGCGGTCAACAGGAGGGGATGAATGCCCGGAAGGGCGAGCTTTCTCGGGGTGGGCCTTGCGGTGGCCGTGGTCTGCGTGCCCGCGGCTGTCGCGGGCGCGAGCACCAAGTTGAAGACGAAGACGTTCTCCAGCGGGAACATCAATCGTCAGATTCCTGAGCCGGTCGGGATCCAGGCCTTCCCGATCACCTCCTCGATTCAGGTGAAACCCAGAGGCAGGGTCAGGGACGTGAACGTGGCCGTCCGGGTCACCATCCCGGATGACCGCGATCTCGAGATCCTGGTCCAAGGCCCGACCTTCAAAGGTGCGCGGCTGAAGGAGCACGCCTTCCGGAACGACCCGAAGGGCGCCGACTTCGGCGCCGGGCCAGCCAGCTGCGCCGGGGTGCCAACCGTGTTCGACAGCCAGGCGACTACCTCGATCTTCCAAGGCCTCCCTCCGTTCCTTGGGTCATTCGTGCCCTCGACGTCCCTGAACGGGCTCAACGGCGGACAGCTTCACGGCAGATGGACGCTGGAGTTGCTGGACTCGTTTCCGGGAAATATCGACGGCACCGCGGGCAATCCGGGCGTACTCAACTGCTGGAAGCTGAAGGTCCGCTACAAGCCGCAGCGGCAAACGAGCTAGCGATCAGGCGTCGTCGCCGGTGGCCGCGAGTGCCTCCTCGAGGGTGGGGTAGAGCTCGAGGCCGATGCCCTTGCCGTCGCGAAGCGTCCACACCTGGACCGCGGGCTGGCCGAACTCGAGGCCGGTGCTCTTGCCGCGGGCATAGAGCGTGAACTCGACCACGACCTTGTCGCCGACCGCGTGGTAGGCGTGGGCCTCCCAGCGGATGTCGTCCATGACCTCGTAGAAGGAGTCGAAGTAGCGGTGGACCCCTTCGTGGCCCCGGTAGGTGTCCGGCTCGGAGGCGAGTCCCGGCGGCGTGGTCCCCTCGAAGTCCTCGTGGATGAACTCGAGCAGACCCTCGACCCCGCTCTGCTCGAAAGCCTCGAACGCCCGCTTGACGATCTCGACGTTCTCGCCCGGCACCGCCGCCCAAGCGTAGAGCTCTCTAGGACCGCTCGGCCGAGGCGGCGGCCACCGCACTGCGAATGAACAGGTCGCGGGCTCGCTTCAGGTCCGGCGTCGGACCGCGCTCGATCCGCTCCAGCGCGAGGCCCTGGATGCCGGCATTTACCATCAGCGCCAGCGCCCGCGCTCCCGCCGGGGACGGTCCGTCGGCCGCGTTTCCGAACAGCTCGACGAACACCTTGCGCCAGCCGTCGTTGACCTCCGTGATCGTGCGCCGGATCTCCGGGTCAACGACCGAGACCGCGGCGAGGTCGAAGTAGAGGCGGGCGAGCCGCTCGTCCCGGTCGAGCAATCTCTCGATCCCCTCGGCCGCGCCCCGGATCACCTCCTCGACGGTGGTCGCTCCCTCGACCGCGGCGAGGGCCTCGGCGGTGATCAGCTCCGCGACCGCTCGCCCGCTCGCCTGAACCAATCCCTGCTTGGAGCCGAAGTGGTAGGCGATCAGTGGCTTCGACTCCCCGGCCCGGGCGGCAACCTTGGCGATCGTCAGCCCGGCGTAGCCCTCGGCCTTCAGCACCTCGATCGCGGCGTCGAGGATCCGCTCCCTGGCCCCGGTCGAGGGCCTTCCTCGGCGCGCCCCGTTAGCGGTCGGGGCGCTCGCCGGCGTCCGGCCGGCGAGCGCTCCTCCATCCTTGGTCATGCCGCGGCGCCCGCCGCCAGCATCGACGGATCGAGGCCCATCGCGGCCAGCTTCTTCGATAGCGAGCGAGCCGCGTACTCGAAGATCTCCTTCGAGTGGTAGAAGGGCGTCTGGAAGTCGTACGGGTCGTCCACCCACGGCGGAACGAACACCAGCGGGGCGACGGGCAGGCACTCCTTCAGCGTGTCCTCGACGATCCTCGCGTTCGCCTTATCGGCCTTGATCGCGTCGGCGAGGAACTTCACCCCGAAGCCCGACGTGCCGCGACTCGTCCCGGTTCACGGCCGTGAACCCGGCGGTGAAGCCCGGGAACCAGCCGCGCTCCTTCAGCGACTTGATCATGAACCGCGCCGCGGTCAGGGCGAGCATCCCCTCGATCACGATCATGTACACGGTCACGCCGCGAACGAGAGCCGGGAAGTTGCTCGGGTCCTTCCGCAGCCGCTCGGCGCATTCGTGGAGGATCCCGTTGAACAGGGTCTCCCAGTCCTTGTTGACCACGTAGCGCTGCTTGTCGATCATCTCGCCGAGACCGGCGGCCTCGACCCCGAAGACCTCGCGGTAGAAGCCGTTCCAGAAGACGACGTGCTTGGCCTCGTCGGAGATCTGGGTGGTCAGGAACACCTGAGCCTCGTGCGTGGGCGCCGCGAGCGCGAACGGCAGCAGCTCCACCGTCACCCGCTCCTCGCCGAGGAAGAACTCGGAGAAGCCGAACTTGAGGAACTCCCGCTCTTCGTCCGTGAACATCTTCGGGTCGGCCCACTGCTTGGCGTCCTCGGTGAAGTCGAAGTCCTCGGTCGACCAGTGCTGGCGCTGCCAGCGCATGAACAGCTTCTCGTACGACGGCGCCGCCTCGACGATCTTGTCCAGCCCCGACATCACCTTGTCGATGTCGGCGTCCATGAGGACGGAGAGCGCCTCGTCCTCGGTGTGGAGCTCCTCCTCGGGCTCGGTCGCGGTTTCCGGATTCATCTCTCCTCCTCGGTAGTGCGAGCGCTCCACCAGGAGCAACCCGTTAGTGGTGGGGGCGCAATACTTATCACACGTTCAATAAATAGGCAAACTGCCCGCGGCCTATCCAGGCTGAAGGCCGCGGGCGAGCTGGTCGCGGCCTCGGTGCAGGCGGCTCATCACGGTGCCCTGCCGCACCCCCAGCGCCCGCGCCGCTTCCGCGTAGCTGAGGCCCGCCACGTCCACGGCGGCCAGCGTTTCCCTGTAGGGCTCGGGTAGTGCCGCCAGCGCCTCGAGGACCTCGGTGGCCTCGAGCGCGGCCTGCGGGTCGTCGCGCGAGCTTCGCGCGGGGAAGTCCTCCGGCGGTTGCGAGCCCGGGTCGGTCACCTCGCGGCGCACCCGCTCCTTGCGCAGGTGGCTGTACCAGATGTTGCGCAGCGCCTTGACCAGGTAGCCGAGGTCGTCATCGCGCCGCAGGAGGCGGGGGCGTGAGAGCACCTTCACGTAGGTCTCCTGAACAAGATCCTCGGCGATCTGCCGCGAGCCGCTCATCGCCCACGCCGCCCGGAAGAGTGCGTCGATGTGATCCCCCGCGGCCTCCGGGTCGAGCTCCCGCACCTCCCCCTGGACGAAAAGC
Source organism: uncultured Solirubrobacterales bacterium (assembly GCA_963818205.1). GTDB lineage: Bacteria > Actinomycetota > Thermoleophilia > Solirubrobacterales > 70-9 > CAVVYV01. The sequence continues at coordinate 172,985 of CAWFRG010000001.1, read as the reverse complement.
GAGATCAGAACGGGACCGACCCTTCGCCCTTCCACGAGGCGAGCTCGAGCAGCTCCGCGGTGCTCACCCCATTGCCGGACATCACGCAGGTTCGCCCCTCGCGCAGCCAGGTGACGATCCGCTTCGGGCCGTCGCTGGTGGAGGCGAGGGCGACGCCGTTCAGCTCGGTCTTCGTCGCGCCATCCGGGGGGTCGATCGCCTTGCCCGAGATGATCGTGTAGCCGATCCGCTTGCCACCGCGCTCGAAGAAGACGGTCTTCGCTTGACGGCCGTCGAGCTCGTCGCTGCGGGCACCTGCCTCGCGCCAGCCGAACTCACCCTCGAGGTTCGGGAATGGGACGCCGTCGCCGGAGGCCGCGAGGAGCTTCGGGTTCGACGGATCGACGGGCACAGACGCCTGGGTGGCCGGGCGGTCGGAGAGCTGGGCGGCCTCGACCACGGTTGGGCCGCCCGAGCTCGTGGGCAGGACGAGAACGGCGAGGAGGGTGGCAGCCGCCGCGGCGACCGCGAGCCCGCCGGCGATCGAGAGGCGCCGGCGCCGTATCGGGGCGCTGGGCCGCTCGCGCTCGCCCTCGATCCGGGCCCGCAGTCCGGAGGGGGCCGGCAGATCGAGGCCGCGAAGCGCGGCGACCGCGGACCGCTGGCGCTCGAGCGCCGCCGCGAGCTCGGGCGAGGACCGGACCCGCTCCTCGAGGGCGGTGCGCTTGGCGCCACTCAGGGTGCCGTCGGCGAGCTGCGTCAGCTCGCGGCTGGTGCGCTCGTCGAGCTCGTCGTTGCCGGATCTGGGGTCGGTCATGGCCTACTTCAACAGACGCTGCGTGGCGCCAACTATTCCAGCAATCGGGCGGAATAAATCGCGGCCGCGGCCGTCCTTGGGGGTGCAATCGACCAAGGAGGTACTGGAATGCGATCCATCAAGACCAACCGAGTACGGCTCTTCGGGGCGGTCACCGCGCTGGTTGCGTTCGGCCTGATCGGCACGGCTTACGCCGCCCTTCAGGGCAACGAGAACGCGATCGGCGGCCAGGTTCTGGTCGGGGCCGACAACGACGAGCCCTCGGACCCGACGATTCAGCCGATCCCGACGCCGCCGGGCCCGGACCAGTCGCTGAAGAAGAGCGACCAGCTCGTCGGCGGCCGCGGGCCGGACACGATCGTCGGGCGCCTCGGCTCCGACGTGATCACGGCCGGCGCCGGCGACGACGTCATCGTTGGCGGCACCGAGGGCGGACAGCCCGCCCCGCCGCTGCCCAACAGCGACATCGCCTACGGAAACGCCGGCAGCGACGCATTCATCTGGGCGCCCGGCGACGGCTCCGACGCCTTCATCGGCGGCGAGGCCGCGAAGGTGAAGAAGGTGAAGAAGGTGAAGAAGGGCAAGAAGGCGGCGACGGGCGCCAAGGGCAAGAAGGGCAAGAAGGGCAAGAAGAAGGTCAAGAAGGCCGCGCCCGAGGTCGACACGCTCGTCATCGGCAACCTCGTCCTAACGGCGGATTCGAGCAATCCGCAGCTGTTCGGCTCCAGTTTCGGGCAGCTGCCGCACGTGTTCGCGTCCGACCGCGGCGTTCCGACGCCGCTCGGCGGAACCCCGCCGCGCAACCCGAACCTGACCGGGCTCTGCGAGATCGTTCCGGCTCCGGCCGGCCTCGGCTACCAGCACCTGGTTCGGTTCTTCGGAGCCCCGGGCAACCTGGCAGTGACGATCCGGGTCAAGGGCGTCGAGCAGGTGATCTGCCCGACGGCGGGCTCCGACGCCGCCACCCTGACCTCCCTGGGCCGCGACGGCGCGGGGCCGGTCACCACGACGACGACCGACTTCACGGCTCCTCCGGGGTCGAAGCTGTCGGCGTTCGTCTTCTAAGCGAGACACAGGGATGCGCACAGCGGCCGCCGGCTCAGCCGGCGGCCGCCTCGTGCTCTGGCTCCAACGCGGTCCGGCTAGCCCATCTGTCAATCTTGGCCGGGCGCATATGACCCTCCCGACGATTTCCAAACTGCCCCGCTGGTCGATGTGGATCCCGACATCGCGCGGGTGCTCGACCGCGAGCTCGCACGGCAGCAGGGGACGCTGGAGATGATCGCCTCCGAGAACTTCGTTCCCCAGGCCGTCCTCGACGCCGCGGGTTCGGTGCTCACCAACAAGTACGCCGAGGGGTATCCGGGCAAGCGCTACTACGCCGGCTGCGAGGAGGTCGACGTCGCCGAGCAGCTCGCGATCGATCGGGCGAAGGCGCTGTTTGGCGCCGACCACGCCAACGTCCAGCCTCATGCGGGGGCACAGGCCAACAACGCCGCCTACATGGCGATGCTCGATCCGGGGGACACGATCATGGGGATGGCCCTCGATCACGGCGGCCACCTCACCCACGGGATGAAGCTGAACGTCTCCGGGAAGCTCTACGAGGTGGTCGCCTACCACGTCCGCCGCGAGGACCACCTGGTCGACATGGACGAGGTCGCTCGGCTCGCCGAGGAGCACAGGCCGAAGGTGATCGTCGCCGGCTGGTCGGCCTACCCGCGGCAGCTCGACTTCGCCGCTTTCCGCGAGATCGCCGACTCGGTCGGGGCGAAGCTGATGGTTGACATGGCTCACTTCGCCGGCCTCGTCGCCGCGGGCGAGCATCCGAACCCGGTTCCAGATGCCGACGTCATCACCACGACGATCCACAAGACCCTCTGCGGGCCGCGGAGCGGGATGATTCTCTGTAAGGAGGAGCTGGCCGCGGACATCAACCGCTCGGTCTTCCCCGGACAGCAGGGGGGCCCGCTGATGCACATCATCGCCGCCAAGGCGGTGGCCCTGAAGATCGCCGCCAGCGAGGAATTCAAGGCACGCCAGCGCCAGACGATCGCCAACGCCCGAGCGCTGGCGGAGGCCCTGGCCGGGGCAGGAATCGACGTGCTCACCGGGGGCACCGACGTCCACCTGGTGCTGGTCGATCTGACCCCGACCGGCGTCTTCGGCAAGGAGGCGGAGAACCGCCTGGAGGAGGTCGGGATCACCGTCAACCGGAACGCGATCCCATTCGACGAGCGCAAGCCGATGGATCCATCCGGCCTGCGGATCGGCACCCCGGCGCTGACCACCCGCGGGCTGGTCGAGGACGACATGCGCGAGATCGCGGAGGTGATCGGCGCCGCCCTCGGGGAGAACTTCGACTCCGAGAAGGACGATCTCCTCGAACGGAGCCGAGCGCTGATGGAGAAGTACCCGCTGTATCCGCAGCTGAGCGCGGCCACGGTCTGACGAGACCCTGAAGATCTGGATCGACATGAGCGCGCCGGCGCACGTGCTGGTGCTCCGCCCGATCATCGAGCGGCTCCGCGACCGCGGGCACGAGGTCACGGTCACCTCCCGCGAGTACACCCAAACCCAACAGCTGCTCGAGCTCCACGGGATCGAGCACACTGCGATCGGCAAGCACGGAGGCGCTAACCGGGCGCGCAAGCTCCAGCGACTGCTCTCGCGGACCCGGCTCATGCGGCGCTTCGGCAAGGGTCAGGGCTACGGGCTGGCGATCGCGCACGGCTCCAACGACCTCGCGATCGCGGCGCGAGCGCTGAGAATCCCCGAAGCGAACATGCACGACTACGAGTTCGCGGTCGCCCAGCACCAGGTCGGCTGCCGCCTGGCGAAGCGGGTGATCTTCCCCGAAGCGGTGCCGCCCGAGCGCCTGCGGCGCTTCGGGGTCACTCCGGAGAAGCTTTTCCAGTATCCCGGGATCAAGGAGGAGTACTACCTCGCCGACTTCGAGCCCGATCGGGCCATCCTGGATCGACTCGGGGTCGACGGCGAGCGGGTGGTCGTCGTGGTGCGACCGCCGCCTGACGTGTCGCTCTATCACCGCCGTTCCAATCCGCTGTTCCCGCAGGTGCTCGCCCACGTCGGCAGCCAGGAGGGCGTTCACGCCGTGGTCCTGCCCCGCACCGAGGCGCAACGCAAGTTCGTCAACTCCCTTGCCCTGCCCTCGGTGATCGTCCCCGAGCGCGCCGTGGACGCCCAGAGCCTGATCGCCGCCTCCGATCTGGTGGTCTCGGCAGGTGGCTCGATGAACCGGGAGGCGGTCGCCCTGGACACGCCGGTGTACACGACCTACGGCGGGCGGCTCGGCGGAGTCGACGAGTCGCTGATCCGCTCGGGAAAGCTGCAGCCGCTGACCGACGCCAGGGCGCTCGAGCTGCGCAAGCACGAGGGCGAGCGGCGGATCAACCGTCGCGACCCCAATCTGCTGGTCGAGCTTATGCTTGGCACCGTCGAGTGAGCATCGGCACCTCACCAGCAGCCGGAATCGATCCGGCCTCAGAGACCCTGGCCGAGCGCTACGCGCGAATGGCCCACGCCTATGAGGGCCGCCCGATCGATGTGGTCTTGCGGGCGATGGACATCGTGATTGCGAGCGCGGTGCTGGTGTTGCTCAGCCCGCTGGTGCTGCTGGTGGCCCTGGCGACGCTGATCACGACGGGCACTCCCGTCCTCTACCGCGGCGACCGGGTGGGGCGGGCAGGCCGGGTATTCACCATGTACAAGTTCCGGACGCTGGCCGCCGACGCCGAGAGCCGGCTTGGCCCGTACCTGGGGACGGAGCTGACCCGGCGCACCGAGGCCGAGCTGACCGGCATCGGGCGAGCTCTACGGCCCACCCACCTGGACGAAGTCCCGCAGCTGCTCAATGTGGTTCGGGGGGACATGAGCATCGTCGGGCCGCGCCCGGTTCGCCCCCCCTTCTTCGAGGAGCTCTGCGAGCGGATTCCGGGCTACTGGCAGCGCCTGGTTGTGCGGCCCGGGGTCACCGGCTTCGCGCAGACGAGGATCACCCGCGAGGACTCCTGGGCTGACAAGTTCGTCCATGACATGGAGTACATCGCCGACCGCTCCGTTCGCCTCTATCTGCGAGTACTTGCGGCCACGCTGTGGAGGGTCCTGCATCGGATCACCAGGGGCGAGAGCAAGCCTTCCTCGCCCTGACCGAGGCCCCCGGCCGCGCGCCTAGACTCTCTCGCCATGTGTGGAATCTGTGGCCTCGTGGCCCTCGACGGGAGCTCCTCGCCCGACCCCGAGCTGCTCGCGGCGATGAACGAGACTCTCGCTCACCGGGGCCCGGATAGCGACGGAATCGTGATCGACGGGCCCGCCGGCCTCGCCGCCCGGCGCCTCTCGATCATCGATCTGGTCGGAGGCGATCAGCCGATCGCGAACGAGGACGGCAGCGTCCACGTGGTTCAGAACGGCGAGATCTACAACTTCCGGAAGCTGCGCGAGGACCTCGAGCGCAGCGGCCACCGCTTCTCGACTCACGGCGACACCGAGGTGCTGGTCCACCTCTATGAGGAGCATGGCCCTGCCTTCGTCGAGGAGCTTCGAGGGATGTTCGCGGTCGCTCTCTGGGATGCCCGGAAGCGCCGGCTGGTTCTCGCCCGGGACCGTTTCGGGATCAAGCCCCTCTACTACCGCACTGACGACAGGCTGCTCTCCTTCGGCTCCGAGCTCAAGGCCCTGCTACGCCAGCCGGACTTCTCCCGCGAGATCGACGTCGACGCGCTCGAGGCCTTCCTCGCTTTCAACTCGATCCCCGCTCCGCTGACCATCTTCAGGCAGGCGCGCAAGTTGCCCGCCGGCCACGTCATCGTCTGGGAAGGCGGCGAGCTCCAGCTGCGGCGCTACGCCAGGCCCGCTCCGGTGACCGCCGAGGCGGTCCGCCCCGAGTCTGGGGCCGACCTCGCAGCGGAGCTCCGGGAGCGTCTCCGGGACTCGGTCCGGGCCCATCTCGTCTCGGACGTGCCGGTGGGGGTGCTGCTCTCGGGCGGGATCGACTCTTCCGGCCTCACCGCTCTGGCGGCGGAGGAGAGCCCCGAGCAGGTCAACACCTTTTCGATCGGCTTCGAGGAGAGCTCCTTCGATGAGCTGGCGCAGGCTCGTCTGCTCGCCGAGCGCTACGGGACAAACCATCACGAGCTGGTACTGCGCCCCGACGCCGTCGACCTGCTGCCGCGCCTGGTCGAGGCCTTCGACGAGCCGTTCGGTGACTCCTCCGCCCTGCCCACCTACCTCGTCTCCGAGCTTGCCGCGGGCTCGGTCAAGGTGGCGCTCTCCGGGGAGGGGGGCGACGAGCTCTTCGGCGGCTACTACACCTACGTCGCCGACCTGATCGCCCGGCGGGTTGGGCCGCTGGCGCCCGCGCTCGGCCCCTTCGTTCGCCGGCTTCCGAGCTCCTCGGCGAAGGCGAGCTTCGACTACAAGGCGAAGCGCTTCGTCGGCGGGGCTCGGCTGCCCCCGCTCGAGCGCCACCATGCCTGGAAGGAGATCTTCTCCGATGCGGCGCGGGCCGAGCTGCTGGCGAGCCGCCGGAGAGGTCGCGATCCGCTCGAGGTCTACCGCGCCCGCTACGCCGAGACCGAGGGCGCCGAATTCCTGGCCCGGTTACAGGACGTGGACCTGGGCGTCTACCTGGTCGACGACCTGCTGGTGAAGACCGACCGGGCGAGCATGGCGCATTCGCTCGAGACGCGGGTGCCGTTCTGCGACCAGGTGGTGGCCGAGCTGGCGCTGGCGCTTCCCACTCGCCACAAGGTGAGGGGATTCGCCAAGAAGCGGCTTTTGAGGCAGGCGCTGGCGCCGCTGCTTCCCCGCTCGATCGTGAAGGGCAGGAAGGAGGGATTCTCGATTCCCGTGGCGGCCTGGCTGCGGGGCGAACTCGAGCCCTTCGCGCGGGAGGTGCTCTCGCCGGAGGCGATTCGAAGTCAGGGCTTCCTGAGCCCAGACTCGGTCACCCGGCTGATCGACGAGCACGTTTCCGGCCGCCACGACCTCAGTCGCCAGATCTGGGGCCTGATGGCCTTGACCCTGTGGGTGCAGCGCTACGCGGGCGTCCGCGAGCCGGCCTCGGCCTAGGAAGACGCCCAGGTTCCTTAGGGGACAATCACGACCATGCATCTGGTCCTGGACCCGTGGGATGCGGTACTCGCGTTCGTCTTCGCGGCCGCGGTCGCCTGGACGCTGGTGCCCGCCGCGGAGTGGGTGGCGTGGCGGATCGGGGCGATCGACGAGCCGAAGGAGCGCGGCCTTCACGACGTCCCCACCCCGAAACTCGGTGGACTGGCGATCCTGGTCGCGATCGCCGGGGCGATGTTGATCTGGCTGCCTTGGGACAGCGATACCAGGGCGATCCTCGCCGGCGCGGTTGTGATCACCGCTGTCGGGGTTGTCGACGACATCTGGGACCTTTCCGCCCTGCCGAAGCTCCTCGGGCAGGTCGGCGCCGCCCTGATCCCCGTGCTCGCAGGGTTGCGCGTCGACTCGACCACGCTCCCGTTCGTGGGCCAGATCGAGCTCGGCTGGGTCGCCTATCCCGCGACCGTGATCGGGATCGTCGCGGTTATCAACATGGTGAACTTCATCGACGGTGTGGACGGCCTCGCGTCAGGGGTCTGCGGGATCTCGGCGATCACCTTCGCCGTGATCGCCCTCTCGCTCGATCGCAACGAGGCCGGGGTCCTGGCTGCGCTCACCGCGGGGGCATCGATCGGCTTCCTCCGCCACGGCTTCCCGCCGGCATCGAGCTTCATGGGAGACACCGGCTCGAACCTGCTCGGCTATATGCTCGCCGTGATCGCGGTTCAGGGCGCCTTGAAGACGAACGCGGTGGTCGCCCTTGCCCTGCCGCTGCTGGTTCTCGCGGTGCCGATTCTCGACACCAGCTTCGTCGTCGCCAAGCGCCTCAAGTACCGCCGGCCCGTGTACAAGGCCGACGCCTGGCACCTCCATCACCGGATGGCAAACATCGGCTTCGCGCAGCGCCGCACACTTGCCTACTTCTACAGCTGGACCCTGGTGCTGGCGCTGCTCGCCCTGGCTCTGCGCTTCATTCCCTACAGCGACGACCACGGCCACTTCGATCCGTTCTGGACGGCGGTCATGGCGTTGCTGCTGCTCGGTGCCCTGGCGACCAGCATTTACGTGGTCGAGACGATCGAGATCCTGAAGCTGCGCCGGTTTCGCCTCCGCCAGCGACTCGGGCGCTGGGTGGCGAAGCCGCCGGTGCCGGTGGAGGCCGAGGTCGACGAGGGGGTGGCACGTGAACTGGAGACCGGCACCTACGCTGCGGTCAACCCCGATACCGGGGAGATGTCCGCGGTGGATCCCGACACCGGGGAGATGGAGGCGGTCGGCAAGGACGGCTGACGGGCATTGGATACGATTCCCGCCCCTTCCGGCCCGATCGCCGAGGGAGGCAGCCTCTGCCTTGTGGGGGACAATGGATTTGCGCCTTTTCGACTTCGACAGCCCTGATGGCCCTTGGCCTCGCTCGCTCTAGACGGCGCTAACGACGTGGCCGGCTCCTCCCGCGCCGCCACCGCGCTCCGCTACGTGGACCTGGTGCTGCTGGCCGCCGGCCTCCCGGTCTTCATCGCTGCCGGCCTGCCGATGGCCGGCTACGCCGTGATCGCCGCCGTCTGGCTCGCCCAGCATGCGATCGAGTTCGCCGCCGATCGCGCGGCAGCTCGCGCCCTGGACCGGGGTGAGCGCCGCGCGGCGATGGGCTGGATCGGGGCCACCACCCTGGCCCGGGTCTGGCTGGTGACGCTGGCGATCCTCCTGGTCGGACTGCTCTCCGACCGCGAAGCCGGCCTCGCGGCCGCGGTCTTCGCCGTGATCCTGTTCACCGTCCATCTCGGCGGGCGCCTGCTCGCCCACGCCTTGGAGCCCGAGGAGAGCGGCGGCCACTGATGGCTGAGTTCCTCAACCGGCTGTCGACCAAGCAGAAGGTCCTCCTCGGGGTGGGGATCTACCTCGGGGTGACGATCGCGCTCCTCCTGCTCTTCCCCAGCGAGGGGAAGAACGATCACTTCAAGCCCCAGAACGAGTTCAAGCTCGAGCCGTGGATCCCGATCCACATCGGCGGCGTCGACCTCTCGATCACCAAGGCGGTCGTCTACCTGATCTTGGCCAGCGCCCTGACGATCTGGGTGATGACGTACATCGCCGGCCGGATGAAGGCAAAGCCGAACCGGGTGCAGACCGCGGTCGAGGCCGCCTACGACCTGACCAAGAACAACATCGTCGGGGCCAACCTGCACGGATCCGAGGCGATCCGCTGGTTCCCCTTCATCGCCACCCTCTTCTTCTTCATCGCCTTCTCCAACCTGATCGGCTACATCCCCCTGCCGACGAACACCGAGGAGACGGTCTCGATCTTCGGCATCGAGTTCCCGGCCTTCGCGATCTACGCGGCCACTGCCAACATCTCGTTCTCGCTGGTGCTCACCCTGGTGGTCTGGATCTCCTACCACGTCGAGGGGGTCAGGGCAAAGGGCTTCTTCGGCTATCTGAAGAGCTTCCTGCCGGCGGGGCTGGAGGACATGAACCCGGTGGGCAAGGGGCTGATCTTCGGGATCGAGCTGCTTTCCCACTTCATGCGGCTGGTCTCGCTCTCCGTGCGACTGTTCGCCAACATCCTCGCCGGCCACCTGCTGCTGCTGTTCATGGGCGGTGGGCTGGCGGTGCTCCTGGGTCTGGCGGCCCTGGGGGCCCTGACCTTCCCGTTGGCATTCGTGTTCTTCGTCCTGGAGGTGGGGCTGATCGCAACGCTTCAGGCCTTCATCTTCGCCACCCTCTCTGCGATCTACATCGGCGGCGCCGTCGCCGAAAGCCACTAGCAAAGGAGCTGATGATTCATGCCTGACCTGTTGATCCCGATTGCCCAGGCCGCGCAGGGCGTCACCGACACGGGGGTTACCGATGCCGGCAAGGCGATCGCCCTCGGCGTCGGCGCCGGGCTCGGCTCGATCGGAGCCGGCATCGGCATCGGTTTCATCTTCGGCAAGGAGATCGAGTCGGTCGCCCGCCAGCCGGAGATGAAGGACGAGCTGCAGGGCATTCGCTGGCTCGGCTTCGCGCTGACCGAGGCGGTCGCCTTCTACACGTTCATCTTCGGCCTGATCGCCTTCTTCCTCTAGGCCGTTGGAATTTTTCCCTGACATAGGGCAGTTCGTCCTCCTCGCCCAGGAGTCCAGCGGGGGCGAGGACTCGGGCGGGAGCTTCCTCGTCTCCCCGAGCCTCGGGCTGATGATCTGGACGCTGGCCGTGTTCCTGTTCACGATGTGGGTGCTGAGCAAGCTCGCCTTCCCCCGGATCCAGGAGGCGCTCGACAAGCGCGCCAACGCGATCAGGGAGTCGATCGACTCCGCCGAGCGGACCCGCAAGGAGGCCGACGAGCTGCTGGCCGAGTACCGCGCCCGGCTGAAGGAGGCGCGCGAGCAGGCCGATGAGATCATGGCCCGCGCTCGCAAGTCCGCCGACAGCGCCAAGGCGCTGGCCGCCGAGGAGGGGCAGAACAAGCGCGAGGAGCTGCTGGCCGCCGCCCGCCGCGACATCGAGGCGGAGACGCGGCGCTCGCTCGAGCAGATCCGCAAGGAGGTCGCCGACCTGACGATCCTCACAACCGAGAAGGTGACCCGGAGGTCGCTCACCGGCGACGACCAGAAGAAGCTGGTCGAGGAGGCGCTCGCCGAGGTCGACTTCTCCGCCCTGGAGGGATCGAAGGTAATGGAGGCGATCGCGCGCGTCTACGCCAACGCCCTCTTCGGGGCTGCCAAGGAGATCGGCAAGCTGGACGTCATCCATGACCAGCTCGCCCAGTTCGTCGCCGCCCTGCGCGAGAACCGGGAGCTGCAGCTGTTCCTCTTCAGCCCCTACTTCTCCTCGGCGGAGAAGCGCGAGGGGCTGGAGAAGGTCCTCGACGGCGCCGAGCCGGAGCTGATCAACTTCCTCGGGCTCCTCGCCGAGAAGCACCGGGTTCCGGTGATCTACCGGATCGAGCGCCAGTTCGACGCGCTCTGGAAGAAGGAGAACAAGCGCCTGGGCGTCACCGTGACCAGTGCGGTCGAGCTCGACCCCGAGATCGCCGAGCAGATCGGCGCCGAGATCGAGAAGCAGACCGGCAACGAGGTTGAGCTCGAGAGCCGGGTCGACGACGGGATCATCGGGGGCCTCGTCGTTCAGGTCGGCAACATGGTGTTGGACGCGAGCGTCCGCAACCGGTTGGAGAGACTTCGAAGGAGCATCGCCCAAGCGGCGTAACCCAATGACGAACAGTCAAAGGAGCAACTGACTTAGATGGAAATCAAGCCGGACGAAATAGCCTCAATCCTGCGCGAGCGGATCGAGGGAATGGAGACCGGGACGGCGGACCTCTCCGAGGTCGGGACCGTGCTCGAGATCGGCGACGGGATCGCCCGCATCCATGGCGTCGACAACTGCATGTCGCTGGAGATGCTTGACCTGCCGCACGACGTCGTCGGGCTGGCCCTCAACCTGGAGGAGGACAACGTCGGCGCTGTGCTCTTCGGCGAGTGGGACAAGGTCTCCGAAGGCGACACGGTGAAGAGGACCAAGAGGCTGCTGGAGATCCCGGTGGGCGAGCAGCTGCTCGGCCGGCTGGTCGATCCGCTCGGACGGCCGCTCGACGACAAGGGCGACATCAATACCGGCGAGACCCGCCGCGGCCGAGTTCAAGGCCCCGGGCGTCGTCCATCGCCAGCCCGTTGAGGAGCCGATGCAGACCGGGCTGAAGGCGATCGATTCGATGATCCCGATCGGCCGCGGTCAGCGCGAGCTGATCATCGGCGACCGCCAGACCGGGAAGACCGCGATCGCGATCGACACGATCATCAACAACAAGGACTCCGACCTGATCTGCATCTACGTCGCGATCGGGCAGCGGATGGCCACGGTGGTCCAGGTGATGGAGACCCTGGAGGAGGCCGGGGCGATGGACTCGACGATCATCGTCGCCGCCCCCGCCGACGAGGCGGCGCCGGTCAAGTACATCGCTCCCTACGCGGGTTGCGCGATGGGTGAGCATTTCCTCTACCAGGGAAAGCACGCACTCTGCATCTACGACGACCTCTCCAAGCACGCCGCCGCCTACCGGCAGATGTCGCTACTGCTGCGCCGCCCGCCCGGCCGCGAGGCCTACCCGGGCGATGTCTTCTACCTCCATTCGAGATTGCTCGAGCGGGCGGTGAAGCTCTCCGACGAGCAGGGTGCGGGATCGCTGACCGCGTTGCCGATCATCGAGACCCAGGCCGGCGACATCTCGGCCTATATCCCGACCAACGTGATCTCGATCACCGACGGCCAGATCTTCCTCGAGACCGACCTCTTCTACTCGGGGGTCACGCCGGCGATCAACGTCGGCACCTCGGTCTCGCGGGTCGGCGGAAACGCGCAGACCCAGGCGATGAAGAAGGTGGCCGGGAGGCTGCGTCTCGACCTCTCCCAGTACCGGGAGCTCCAGGCCTTCGCCCAGTTCGGCTCCGAGCTCGATCCCGAGACCCAGGCGACGCTGGGCCGCGGTGAGCGAATGGTCGAGGCGCTCAACCAGAGGGAGCGCGAGCCGATGGACATGGCCGAGCAGGTCGCCTCGATCTACGCCGGCACCGGCGGCTACCTCGACCGGATCAAGACCGAGCGGGTGACCGAGTTCCTCGCCGACCTGCTCACCCGGCTCCACGCTGAGAACCAGGACCTGCTCAATCGGATCAACGAGACCGGCGAGCTCACGGACGAGGACGAGGAGGCGCTGGGGAAGGCGATTGGGGAGATGGTCGACGACTTCGGCCCCGACTTCGACCAGGAGGGCAATCCCCTGGAGGAGGGCGAGTCCGACCGGATCAAGTCCGAGGAGCAGCGGCAGCGGTCGGCCGCGCCAGACCGATGAGGAGGCAGCCGAGGGCAGAGACGACTGAGGCCGAGGAGGAAGAGGCGGGAGCGCCCGCATAACCATGGCCACTCGCAAGGAAGTCAAGAGCCGGATCGCCTCGGTGCAGAACGTCCAGAAGATCACCCAGGCGTTTCAGTTGGTGGCGGCGGCGCGGCTGCGCCGGGCCGAGGCGCGGATCGATCATCTGCGGCCCTACGCCCGCACCCTCCGCAACATGACCAAGCAGGTGGCCGAGGCGGCCGGCGCCGAGGCCCGCAACCTGCCGGTGCTCCAGGAGCGCGAGGATCAGAAGCGGGTCGGGGTGCTGCTGGTCACCGGCGACCGCGGCCTCGCCGGCTCCTTCAACTCGCAGATCATCCGCGGCGGGGTCCAGCTCCAGCGCGAGCTCCGCTCAGAGGGGAAGGAGACGGTCTTCTCGGTGGTCGGCCGCCGGGGCGCCTCGACGATGCGCTTCCGCGGCGAGGAGCTCCGGAACGAGTACGTCGGCTTCACCGACCGGCCCGCTTTCGCCAACGCTCGCGAGATCGCCGACGATCTCGTTGCCGCCTACGTCGACGAGGATCTCGACCGGGTCGACCTGATCTACAACCGCTACGTCTCGCCGCTGACCCAGTACGTGCGCCGTCAGATCCTCCTCCCGATCCAGGAGGCCGAGGTGTTCGGCGAGGGCGTCGAGGAGCTGACGCCGGCCGGCGACGACGCAGACGAGGAGCTGGTCGAAGCCCACCGCCGGGCGCTCTGGGATTACGAGCCCGACCCCGAGGAGCTGCTCGCCGAGTTGATCCCCGAGTACGCGCAGCTCTCGGTCTATCGCGCCCTGCTCGAGTCGACCGCGTCCGAGCACGGCGCCCGGATGACCGCGATGAGAAACGCCGTCCGAGAACGCAAAGGAGGTGATCAGCGACCTGACCCTGGAGATGAACCGGGTGCGCCAGGCCGAGATCACCCAGGAGATCCTCGAGGTGGTCGCCGGAGCCGAGGGGGTCTCATGACAAAACGGGTGGCTCCTCGCCTACGGCTGCGGAGCCCCCTCGCCCAACAGACTTGGAACAAGTGAAGGAGACGAATGGCTGACGAAAACGGAAACCGCAATCTGGGCACCGTCGAGCAGGTGACAGGGGTCGTCATCGACGTCCTCTTTCCCGATGAGATCCCCGAGATCTTCACCGCCCTGAAGATCGAGGTGCCGGCCGAGGAGGGCCGCACCCCGCTCGACCTCGTCTGCGAGGTCCAGCAGCACATCGGCGACGACCGCGTCCGGGCGATTGCGATGGACTCCACCGACGGTCTCGAGCGCGGCGACGAGGTGATCGACACCGGCGGACCGATCACGGTCCCGGTCGGGGAGCAGACCCTTGGCCGGATCTTCAACCTCCTCGGCGAGCCGATCGACGAGGGGCCGCCGGTCGAGACCGAGGAGCGCTGGCCGATCCACCGCAACGCGCCCGAGGTCGAGGACCTGGCTCCGAGCCAGGAGATCCTCGAGACCGGGATCAAGGTGGTCGATCTGCTCGCCCCCTACGCGAAGGGTGGCAAGGTCGGTCTCTTCGGCGGCGCCGGAGTCGGCAAGACCGTCCTGATCCAGGAGCTGATCCGGTCGATCGCCGAGGAGCACGAGGGTCTCTCCGCCTTCTGCGGCGTCGGCGAGCGCTCCCGCGAGGGCAACGACCTCTGGCTCGAGATGAAGGAGTCGGGGGTGATCGACAAGACGATGCTCGTCTTCGGTCAGATGAACGAGCCGCCGGGCGCCCGCCTCCGGGTGGCGCTCTCCGGGCTGACGATGGCCGAGTACTTCCGCCAGCAGGGCGGCCAGGACGTGCTGCTGTTCATCGACAACATCTTCCGCTTCGTCCAGGCCGGCTCCGAGGTCTCGGCGCTGCTCGGGCGGATGCCTTCGGCGGTCGGCTACCAGCCGACCCTGGAGACGGAGATGGGCGACCTCCAGGAACGGATCACCTCGACCCGGGAGGGCTCGGTGACCTCGATCCAGGCGATCTACGTGCCGGCCGACGACCTCACCGACCCGGCGCCGGCGTCGGTGTTCGCCCACCTCAACGCCACCACCACGCTCACCCGCTCCCTCGTCGAGCAGGGGATCTACCCGGCGGTCGATCCGCTCGACTCGACCTCGACGATCCTGAAGCCGGACATCCTCGGCGAGGACCACTACAACACCGCGACCGAGGTCCAGGAGGTCCTGCAGCGCTACAAGGAGCTCCAGGACATCATCGCGATCCTCGGGATCGACGAGCTCTCCGACGAGGACAAGCAGACGGTCTCGAGGGCGCGGAAGATCCAGCGTTTCCTCTCGCAGCCGTTCTTCGTCGCCTCGCAGTTCACCGGTCGCGACGGCGAGTACGTGCCGGTGGAGGAGACGGTGCGCGGGTTCAAGGAGATCGTCGACGGCGAGCACGACGAGATCCCCGAGGGCGCCTTCTACATGCAGGGAGGGATCGACCAGGTGCTGGAGGAGGCGAAGGGGATGAGGGGCGAGGAGCCCGAGAGCGCCGCCGAGGCGGAGGCCAAGGAGCAGGAGGAGGCCAAGGACGAGGAGGAGGCGAAGGCCGAGGCCGCATAGTCGATGCCCGAGCACACCCTCCACGCCCAGGTGATGACCCCGGAGGGGGAGGTCTTCGACGGCGACGTCGAGCAGCTCTCCACCCGGACCAAGGTCGGCGAGATCGGCATTCTCGCCAACCACGTCCCGGTACTCGCCCGGCTGCGGCCGACCGAGCTCCGCCTGCACATGCCCGACGGCGAGGTCCGCCGCTGGGCCCAGGCGGAGGGCTGGCTCCAGGTGTTCGCGAACCACGCCACCGTCCTCGTCGGCGAGGCGCTTACCCCCGACCAGCTCGACGTCTCCGAGCTCCGCAGCCGGATCGAGGACGCCGAGGGGCGCCTCGCCGAGGCCGAGGAGGACTCCGGCGCCTACCGGCTGGCGGAACGGGACAAGGAGCGGGCCGAGGCCTTCATCAAGGTCGCCGAGGGCGGCGCCGGATAAACGGCCGCCACAAACACCGCGGCCGGGTCGACCGCCGCGCCCGGGCGCGGGCCGGACCTAGGATGAGCGCATGGACGAAGTTGCTCTGGCAGAGCGTCTGATCGCTTTCGATACCTCCGCGGGGGACGGGCTGCGGCGCGCCGCCGAGTTCGTCGGCGGCTGGCTCGAGTCGCGCGACATCTCCGTCACCCAGATCGACGCGCGGGGGCTGCCGGTGACGATGGCGGAGGTCGGGCCTCCGGACGCGCCGACCCTGGTCATGCACGGCCACCTCGACGTCGTCCCCGGGCACGCGGAGCAGTTCCGGCCGCGGGTGGAGGGGGACCGGCTGGTCGGGCGCGGGGCCTTCGACATGAAGGGCGCCCTGGCGGTGATGCTGCTGATCCTCCACGATGCCCGCACCCAGGAGCGGGTGCGCCTGCGGCTGGGGATCGTCTCCGACGAGGAGTCCGAGGAAGAGGCGGATCGGGGCTCGGACGCGCTGGTGGACGGCGGCTTCGTCGGCGACTTCGCGATCACCGGCGAGCCGACCAACCTTCAGGTCGGGGTGCAGGCGAAGGGAGTGCTGGCGATCCGGCTCGAGATCAACGGGCGAGCCGCGCACGGCTCGACCCCGTGGCTGGGCGACAACGCGATCGTCAAGGCGGTTGAGGTGTTCCGCGGACTCGAATCGCTACCGTTTGCGCGGCAGAGCTCCGAGCTCTTCGATCGTCCCTCGATCAATCTCGGGCGTATCTGGGGCGGGGACGCCCTCAATCGAGTTCCGGACACTTGCGTTATCGACGTCGACGTGCGCTTTCTTCCAGAACAGGACCCTGACGAGATCCTCGCCCAGATCGATGGTCTGGCCGACACCCGCGTGATCGCCAATTTCCGGCGCCCGCCGGCGGTGGTCGAGCCCGAATCCCCGTTCGTCGCGGGGCTCGCGAAGGCCGCCTCGCCCCATCATCCCGAGCAGGTGATGAGCGTCGGTCGCGACGGGGCCTCCGACGCCGTCTCCTTCCTCCGGGTCGGGGTTCCCGCGGTCGAGTTCGGCCCGATCGGCGAAGGCCACCACGGCCCCGAGGAGTGGGTCTCGGTGAGCTCCCTGCGGAGCTACCGGCAGGCGCTCGAGGGATTCATCGGCGACTTCCCGGGGATGGTCCCGGCGTGAGCCCGCGGGATAAGAATGACGAGCGTCCCGACGAGACACAGGAGTATGAGATTGGGGACGAGACCCAGGAGTACGAGCTCGGGGACGAGCCCGAGGAGGAGCTCGAGGACGAGCGCGCCGAGGAGGAGGTCGAGGAGGAAGCGCTCGTCGAGGCCGAGGAGGAGAGCGAGCTCGAGGAGCTGATCTCCGCCGAGACCGCGGAGTGGGAGGCGCCCGATGCCGAGGAGGCCGAGGAGGCACGAGGAGGAGGCACCCGAGGAGGAGGCACCCGAGGAGGAGGAAGAGCCCGAGGAGGAGGAAGAGCCAGAGGAGGAAGAAGAGCCCGAGGAGGAAGAGCAGACCCTGGTCGGCGCCGCCGCCGCCAGGGTAGGGCAGGCGCGCGAGAAGCTCACCTCCCGCCTCGGGGGGCTGCGCCGCGGCGACAAGGCCACCTCCGGCCTCCGGAGAGTGCGGCGCTGGCGGCCGAGCTTCCCTGTCTGGCTGAGGTTCACCACCGCCTCGCTGTTGATCGTCGCCTCGGTCGCGACAGCCACCTCCGCCAGCCTGATCCTCTACCTCGGCGACATCGCCTCCGCGCTCAAAGATCCGACCGGCGCGCTCGCGGGCGTCGACAAGTTCCTCACCAAAGTGCCCAGCAGCGGCCCGCAGACGATCCTCATCGTCGGGTCCGATAAGGACCCGGAGCTCAAGGACGTCCAGCGGGGATTCAAAGGGCTCTCGGATACGACGATGTTGCTGCGGCTCGACCCGGACCGCGACGCGATCGCGCTCTACTCCCTGCCGCGCGATCTCAAGGTCGAGATCCCCGGCGTCGGCACCGACAAGCTCAACGCCGCCTACGCGTACGGGGGCCCGCAGCTCACCCTCCAGACGGTGGAGATCCTGACCGGACTCGAGGTCAATCACCTGGTCAACGTCGACTTCGAAGGCTTCGCCCGTGCCGTCAACGCGCTCGACTGTGTCTACGTCGACGTCGACCGCCGCTACTTCCACAGCAACGACAGTACGTCGGCGGCCGCCGACTACGAGGAGATCGACCTGCAGCCCGGCTACCAGGCGCTCTGCGGCTTCGACGCGCTCGACTACGCGCGCTATCGCCACACCGACAACGACGTCGTCCGAGCCGCGCGCCAGCAGGAGTTCCTGCGCGAGGCGCGCGCGAAGATCCCGCCCGAGCGGCTGTTCAGGGACCGCAAGGAGCTGATCGAGATCTTCACCGAGCACACCACATCGGACATCAACGACCCACAGACGATGCTCCAGGTGCTGAAGCTCTTCCTCGACTCCCGCGATGCGCCGATCAAGGAGATCCACTTCCAGGGAACCCTGGGCCCGTCGTTCGTGACGGCGACGCCGGAGGAGATCAAGACCGCTACCGACCAGTTCCTCGGGATCGAGGCCACCTCGAAGGGCGGGCAGACCGCCGCCCCGACCGGTCCGGTTGCGCCCGAGGCCGCCCCCGACCAGACGCCCGTCGCGCCGGCCACCGGCAGGAAGGCAGCCCCGCGGTCGCCCTCTCCGAGTGATGGTCCCGTCGACAACACCTTCAGCCTCACCCCGACCAGCTACGGCAAGGAGCTGGCTCGGCCGATGCGCCGCAGGGTGGCGAAACTGCCCATCTACTATCCGACGGCGCTCGAGACCGGCAGCGATTTTGCCCAGAAACCGCGCGTGTACAAGGTCAACGGCACCGGAGAAGGCTCGCCGCCGCTGGGCGAACGCGCCGCCTACAAGTGGGTCTTCACGCGGCCGGGGCTCGGCGAGTACTACGGCTTCATGGCGACCGCCTGGAAGGACCCGCCGATCCTCGATGACCCGGACTCCGAGAGGACCGTCGGCGATCGCGACTACAAGATCTACTTCGATGGCGACCGGGTGCGGATGATCGCCTGGCAGACCGACCAGGGGTCCTTCTGGGTGTCGAACACGCTGATCGAGTCGCTCTCGGACCGCGAGATGCTGAAGGTCGCCCAGGGGATGAAGGAGCTCCCCAGGGTCGGCCGTTGAGCGCCGCGGCCTGGCGCCCGCGCGCCGCCCGGGCTGGAAAGCTACGTAGACGGTGAGCGAGAGGGAGCCGATCGGGGTAATCGGGACCGGCTGGGTCGGGCTGGTAACGGCTGCCTGCTTCGCCGAGCTTGGCCACCGAGTGGTCGCCCGGGACATCGTCCCTGAGAAGGTCGAGGCGCTCCAGGCGAGTGAGCTTCCCTTCCATGAGCCCGGGCTCGCCGAGCTGGTCAAGCGCAATGCTGAGCGGCTGGCCTTTACGACGGGAATCGCCGAGGTTCTTGATGGAGCGAGGCTGATCTTCGTCTGCGTTCAGACTCCGCCCACCCATTCCGGCGACGCCGATCTGACCGCGGTGATGGGAGCCGTCGAGGAGATCGGGTCGGCCCCCGACCGGGCGCTGGTGATGAAGAGCACTGTCCCCGTGGGGACGGGGAGGACGATCAAGCGCGAGGCGCCCGAGCTGGCCTACGTCTCCTGTCCCGAGTTCCTGCGTGAGGGGACGGCCGTCAAGGACTTCATGGAGCCCGATCGCGTGGTGATCGGCGCCGGCCCGGGGGACGAGTGGGCGGCCGATGCCGTCGCGGCGCTCTACGAGCCCTTCGGCGCGCCGATCGTTCGCACCGACCTGGCCAGCGCCGAGATGGTGAAGCTCGCATCGAACGCCTTCCTCGCCACCAAGATCAGCTTCATCAACGAGATCGCCAACGTCAGCGAGGAGGTCGGCGCGGACGTCACCGAGGTCGCCCGCGGCATGGGGCTCGATGACCGCATCGGGCCGAAGTTCCTCCGGGCCGGCGCCGGCTACTCAGGCTCCTGCCTGCCGAAGGACGTCAGCGGCCTCAAGCAGCTGGCCGGCAACTCCGGCTACCACTTCCAGCTCCTGACCTCGGTGATCGAGGTGAACGAGCTCCAGAAGCGCCGCCTGATCGGCAAGCTGAGCAAGCACCTCGGGTCGCTGGCCGGCAAGCGGGTCGCGCTGCTCGGTCTGGCCTTCAAGCCCGACACCGACGACATGCGCGAGGCGGCCAGCCTCGTCCTGGCGGCCCGGCTTGAGAGCGAGGGGGCGACCGTCGTCGCCTACGACCCTGTTGCCGAAGAGCGGGCCCGCGAGCTGCTTCCGGCGGTCGAGATGTCGCAATCGGCCATGGACGCCATCGACGGCGCCGACGCCGTCGTCCTGATCACCGAATGGCCCGAGTTCGCCGAGCTCGACTGGGCCGAGGTCGCGAAGCGGATGAACACGCCCCTCCTCGTGGACGGGCGCAACTTCCTCGACGCCGAGGCGGTGCGCGCCGCGGGGCTGACCTACGAGGGGATCGGGCGGCCGAGCGCGAGCGAGCCGCAAACCTGATGCAGGCGCTGGTCCTGGCCGGCGGCGAGGGCACCAGGCTCCGTCCCCTCACCTACACCGTCCCGAAGCCGGTGCTGCCGCTGGCGGGCCGCCCGCACATCGCCTACGTGATCGACTGGCTCTCCCGGCACGGCGTCGACGACGTGATCGTCTCCTGCGGGCATCTGGCGCAGGGGCTTCGCGAGGCGCTCGACGATCTGGTTGGGCCGCGGCTGCGCTTCGCCCAGGAGCCGGATCCCCGCGGCACCGCCGGGGCGATCCGCTTCGCCGAGGATCTGCTCGACGACCGCTTCTTCGTCCTCAACGGCGACGTCCTCTGCGACCTCGACCTCGGCGCCTTGGTCGAGCGTCACGAGAGTGTCGGGGCGAGGGCGACGATCGCCCTCTATCCGGTCGCCGATCCCAGCGGTTACGGCCTGGTCCGCCGCCGCGAGGACGGGGAGATCGTCGAGTTCCTGGAGAAGCCCGATCCGAATGAGATCGACACCGACGAGATCAACGCCGGGGCCTACCTGCTCGAGCGTTCTGTCCTTGATCTGATCCCGCCCGATCGGGAGGTCTCGATCGAGCGCGAGGTCTTCCCTCGGCTGGTCGGCGAGGGCCTCTACGGAGCCCGCCTCGACGGCTATTGGATCGACATCGGCACCCCCGACCGCTTCCTGCAAGCCAACTGGGACATCCTCGAGCGAAGCGTCGATACGGTCACCGGCGAGCGCCTCGACGGGAACGGGATCCTGGTCGAGGACGGCGCCGAGGTCAGCCCCGAGGCCACGGTCGAGGGGCCGGCGCTGATCGGGGCGGGGGCGAGCGTCGCGTCCGGCGCCAAGGTCGGCCCCCGGGCGGTGGTCGGGCCCGGCTGTGAGGTCTCAGAAGCGGCGACCGTCGCCGGCGCCGTGCTCCTGGCCGGCTGCCGGGTGGGGGTGGGAGCGACCGTCAGGGATTCGATCCTCGCGGCGCAGGTCGAGGTTGCCGCCGCCGCCGAGGTCGAGCCGGGCTCGGTGATCGGCGAAGGGAATCTCGTGGGCGCTGCCGGATGAGCGACATGCGCGAGGCGGTGATGGCGATGCCCGATCATCTCCGCGACGCGATCTGGCGAATCGAGAGCGCCCGCCTGAGCACGATGGAGGCGCCGGCGGCGATCGTCTGCGGGATGGGCGGCTCGGCGATCGGCGGCGACCTCGGGGCGGCGGCGCTCGGTGACCGCCTCACCCGGCCGATGCTCGTCGTGCGCGGGTACGAGCTGCCCACCTGGGCGCCCTCCGGCTCCGCGGTCCTCTGCTCGAGCTACTCGGGCGACACCGAGGAGACTCTGGCCTGCTACGACGCCGCCGAGGCGCTCGGCGCGCAGCGCCTCGTCGCCACCACCGGCGGCGAGCTGGCCGAGGCCGCCAGGCGCGACGGTGTCCCGGTGATCGGATTGCCCGCCGGGCTCCAGCCGCGGGCGTCGGTCGCCTACATGTTCTGCTCGGCGACCGAGCTGGCGGTGTTGGCGATGGCGGCATCTCGGATCCATACCGAGATCGATGCCGCCGCCGCCCACCTCGAGGAGAACCGCGAGGCGATTGCCGCCAAGGCCGCGCAGCTCGCCGAGCAGCTCGGCGACGCCACCGTGGTGATCTCGGGCAGCGATCTGACCGCCCCGATCGCCTACCGGTGGAAGTGCGAGCTGAACGAGAACGCCAAGGTGCCCGCCTTCAGCTCGATCCTGCCCGAGTCCACCCACAACGAGCTGGCCGGCTGGGCCGGGGCACCAGAGCGCGGGCCGTACGCCTGCGTGCTGCTCGAGGACCGCGACCAGCATCCACGGGAGCGGCGGCGGATCGAGCTCACCGCCGAGCTGATCGAGGGCTCTGCCGCGAGCGTCGTCAGGCTCGAGGCCGATGCCGAGACCCGCACTGCCCGGCTGTTCGAGCTGGTCCTGCTCGGGGACCTGCTTTCCCTGGAGATCGCCGAGCGCCGCGGCGTCGATTCATGGCCGGTCGAGGTGATCGATTCGCTGAAGGCGAAGCTCGGTCCTCGCTGAGCGAGAGGGCTGATGTGGGTTATCCGCGCACGCGGATGCCGCCGTCGGGCGCGTGCGGCGCCCAGTCAACCCTTTACTCGTCCGGCGGCGGCCGCCGCCGGCGCTTGCGCTCCGAGGTGCGGCGCTTCTGCTCCAAACGGCGCTCCCGCGCCGCCCGCGAGGGCCTCGTCGGGCGGCGCCTCTTCGGCCGGACCAGCGCCGCCGCAAGGCGCTCGCGCAGCCGCTCGAGCGCCAGCTCCCGGTTGCGCGCCTGGCTGCGCGCGTCCTGGGCCACCGCGCTGACCCGGTCGCCGAGCTTCTCCTGGAGGCGGCTGCGCTGCTCGTCGCTGAGCGTGGGGGAGGCGGCGACGTCGAAGACCGCCTCGATCCGGGAAGCGGTCACGTTGGCGTGCTGGCCTCCGGGGCCGGAGGAGCGGCTGGCGCGGAGCTCGATCTCGCCCATTGGGATGGTCAGCTCCTCATTTACGACCAGGGCCTCGTCCATGATCAAACGGGTTGCTCCAACACAAAACGGGTTGCTCCTGCGGAGCACCCTCGCATTACCTCTCATCAACCGTAGCCGTCGTGGCGGAGGCGCCTGTAGCCTTCCCTGCCCCGCACCCGCGAGCTAGGAGACAATCACCGCATGAGCACCGTTACCGGCACCCCGCAGAAGACCGGCCAGAACTTCAAGGTGGCCGATCTCTCTCTGGCCGAGTTCGGCCGCAAGGAGATCCGCCTCGCCGAGCACGAGATGCCGGGTCTGATGTCGACCCGCCGCGAGTTCGCGGACTCGCAGCCCCTGCGGGGCGCCCGGATCACGGGCTCTCTCCACATGACCGTGCAGACCGCGGTTCTGATCGAGACCCTGGTGGCGCTGGGCGCCGAGGTTCGCTGGGCGAGCTGCAACATCTTTTCGACCCAAGATCACGCTGCCGCGGCGGTCGCGGTCGGGCCCGACGGAACCCCGGACGAGCCCAAGGGCATTGCGGTCTTCGCCTGGAAGGGCGAGACCCTCGAGGAGTACTGGAGGTGCACGCTGCAGGCCCTGACCTGGCCTGAGCCGGGACCAGATGCGGAGACTGGCCCGAACATGCTGCTGGACGACGGCGGCGACGCGACCCTGCTCGTCCACAAGGGAGTCGAGTACGAGGCAGCCGGTGCGGTTCCCGGTTCCGAGACCGCGACCTCCGAGGAGGAGCGAGTGATCCTCGAGACGCTCCGCGAGAGCCTCGCCGCCGAGCCGCAGCGGTTCACCCAGATGGCTGCTGGGATCAAGGGGGTGACCGAAGAGACGACGACCGGCGTCATCCGCCTCTACGAGAGGCACGCGAACGGGACGCTGCTGTTCCCCGCGATCAACGTCAACGACTCGGTGACCAAGTCGAAGTTCGACAACATCTACGGCTGCCGGCACTCGCTGATCGACGGGATCAACCGCGCCACCGACGTGATGATCGGCGGCAAGACCGCCGTGATCTGCGGTTTCGGCGACGTCGGCAAGGGCTGCTCCGAGTCACTGCGCGGTCAGGGCGCCCGGGTGATCGTCACCGAGATTGACCCGATCTGCGCCCTGCAGGCCTCGATGCAGGGCTATGAGGTGAGGAAGCTCGACAGCGTGATCGACTCGGCCGACATCTTCATCACCGCCACCGGCAACCGGGACGTGATCACGGTCGATCAGATGGCCCGGATGAAGCACCAGGCAATCGTCGGCAACATCGGCCACTTCGACAACGAGATCGACGTCGCCGGACTCGAGGCCGTTGACGGGATCGAGCGGATCAACATCAAGCCCCAGGTCGATGAGTGGCGCTTCCCCGACGGCCACTCGATCATCGTGCTCTCCGAGGGGCGGCTCTTGAATCTCGGCAACGCCACCGGCCACCCGAGCTTCGTGATGTCGAACTCGTTCACAAACCAGGTGCTCGCCCAGATCGAGCTGTTCGGGCAGCCGCTCGAGTACGAGAAGGCGGTTCACGTGCTGCCGAAGCATCTCGACGAGAAGGTCGCCCGCCTGCACCTCGATGCCCTGGGTGTCGAGCTGACCGAGTTGCGCCCCGAGCAGGCCTCCTACATCGGCGTCCCGGTCGAGGGTCCCTACAAGAGCGACCACTACCGTTACTAGCGCGCTCAGATGAGGGCGATGATCCTGGGCGCGGGGCTGGGGACGCGGCTGCGGCCGCTCACCTATCTGATGCCGAAGCCGGTGGCGCCGGTCCTGAACAGGCCGATCGTCGCCTGGATCGCAGATCTGCTCAGCGAGCACGGCTTCGCGGACGTGGTCACCAACGTCTCCTATCTCCCGGAGCAGATTCGAGCGGTGCTCGGGGACGGCTCGGAGTTCGGTCTCCGGATCACCTACAGCGAGGAGCCCGAGCCGCTGGGCACCGCGGGCGGGGTCGGCGAGGCCCGCGACTTTCTTTCTGAGTCCGAGTCCTTCCTTGTCATCTCCGGCGACGCGCTAACCAACATCGACCTGAGCGCGATGCGGGAGGCACACGAAAAACACGCGGCCGAGGGCGCGATCGCGACTCTCGCGACCAAGAGGGTCGACGACACGACCCAGTTCGGGGTGGTGATCACCGACGACGAGGGCCGTATCCAGGGGTTTCAGGAGAAGCCGGAACCGGCCGAGGCGCTCTCGGACCTCGCCAACTGTGGCATCTACATGTTCCGGCGCGAGATCTTTGACCACTTCCCCGCCCGCGGACTACAAGAGCCCCGCCGGCGACGACGACCAGCCCCCGGGCTTCGTCGACTGGGCGATGGACGTCTTCCCGGCGCTGCTCGACGGAGACATCCCCTTCCACTCGCATGAGATCGACGCCTACTGGAACGACATCGGCTCGGTCGGGGAGTTCGTGCAGGGCAACTTCGACGCGCTCGCGGGCAAGGTCGGAATCGCGCCGCCGGCCGGCGAGGTCTCGTCAGGGGTCTACGCCGGTGACGCCTCGGATCTCGACGGGGTCAAGGTGAAGGCCCCGGTGCTGATCGGCGCGGAGTGCGAGATCGGTGCCGGCACCGACCTTCACGGCCCGGTGGTGATCGGCGACGGCTCCAAGGTGGGGCCGGGCGCCATGATCCGTGAAGCGGTGATCCTCCCGCGAGCCAGACTGGGGGAGGGGGCGGTGGTGGTCGGCGGCCTCAGTGGCACCAACGTCGATCGCCCGCTGGGCTGACTGGTCACCTCTCGCGCGCCATCCGTGATCGCGGCGGCGACAGGTTGCGGCGGTGATCGTGACTCTCGTCCGGCAGCTGGCGGCGGCGGTGGCGCCGCCTCGCTGTGGCTGCTGCGGAGCGTCCTGTGAGCCGAAGGTGGTCCTCTGCGGGCGCTGCCGGGGAGCGCTGGCCCAGGCCCGCCCCGCTGATCGAGAGCGGTCCGGGCGGCGTGATGCTGGCGGTGGCCGCCTCGCGGTTCGACGGGGTCGCGCGGGAGCTCGCCCACGGCCTCAAGTTCGGCCGTCGGCTGGCGCTTGCGCGGGTGGCGGCTGAAGCGATCCTTCGCGCCTGTCCCACCGAGGAGCTGGGGGCGACCGTGGTCCCGGTGCCGGCGGCGCCGTGGCGCTGGCGCTGGCGCGGATTCGATCCCGCCGAGGAGATCGCCCTCGGTCTCGCGGCGCTCGGCCGCCTTCCATACGCGGCCAGTCCTGCGCCGCGCCCACGGTCCTCGCCAGGTGGGGCGGCAGCGGCAAGCCAGGCTCGCCGATCCGCCGCGGGTGCGGGCCGTCGGGCCCGCTCCCGCCCGGGTGCTTCTGGTCGACGACGTGCATACCACCGGGGCCACCCTGTCCTCCTGCGCCTCCGCCCTCAGGGAGGCCGGATGCGAGCGGGTGGTCGCCCTGACGCTCGCCCGAGCTGGACCCCCGATCCCAAAATCCGGGTTGCCGCAGGTGGACGGCAGGCGTAGCATCGTTCGGCCCACTTGACGGAAGGAGGACCAGCGTGAGGATCGATGTCCGTGGAGTGAACGTCGAGGTCACGGAGGCGCTCCGCGAGGCTGTGATCAGCCGCTTCAGCCGGGTCGGCAAGCAGGTCTCGGAGCTGGCGACGCTCGAGGTTGAGCTGTCAGAGGAGCGCAATCCCCGGATCACGGACCGGATGAGGGCCGAGGCCACACTGCGTTTGAAGGGGATCACCCTGCGCGCCGAGGAGGCCTCCCCCGACATGCTGCACACGATCCACGAGCTCGCCGAGGACGTGCGCCGCCAGGTGAAGAAGCATCGGGAAAAGCGGCGCAAGCGCCAGCGGACGCGGCAGATGGTGGCGAAGCTACGCAGCCGCTCGGTCTGACGAGAGGGCGCCCCGCAGGCGATAGCCGCGGAGCGAGCCGATTCGGGATGGCTGCCCAGCTAACCTAGGATCGTGGCCAGAGGGATCATCGATCGTGCCCTTCGCATGGGCGAGGGGCGTCAGTTCAAGGAGTACGAGAGCCGCGTCTCCGCCATCAACCGGTTCGAGCCGGAGATGGAGCTGCTCGACGACGCCGAGCTCCGCAAGGCGGCCGACGACCTGCGCGAGCGTGCCCGTGGCGGCGAGTCCATCGAGGACCTGCTGCCCGAGGCCTTCGCGCTCACCCGCGAGGCCGCCCGGCGCACGATCGGCCAGCGCCATTTCGACGTCCAGCTGATCGGCGGAATGGTGCTCCACTCCGGCGCGATCGCCGAGATGAAGACCGGCGAAGGGAAGACCCTGGCCGCGACGCTGCCGGTGTTCCTGAACACCCTCGCCGGCGGCGCCGTCCACCTGGTCACGGTCAACGACTACCTCGCCAGGCGCGACGCCGAGTGGATGGCCCCGATCTACGACGCCCTCGGGGTGACCGTGTCGGCGATCCAGGAGGGCGACGACCCGCCGACCCGGCGCGAGAAGTACGCCTGCGACGTCACCTACGGGACCAACTCGGAGTTCGGCTTCGACTACCTCCGCGACAACATGGCCGGCTCGCTCGAGGACTGCGTCCAGCGCGGCCACGACTTCGCGATCGTCGACGAGGTCGACAACATCCTCATCGACGAGGCCCGGACGCCGCTGATCATCTCCGGCCGGCCCGAGCAGGCCGCCGACCTCTACTACACCTTCGCCCGCCTGGCGAAGCAGATGAAGGGGGAGCCGGCGAAGCAGAAGCTGAAGTCGCTCGGCGAGTCCAAGGACACATCCGAGGTCGACTACGACTACGAGTACGACGAGAAGCACAAAACGGTCGCGCCGACCGAGCGGGGGATCGCCAAGGCCGAGGAGTTCCTCGGCGTGGACAACCTCTACCTGAGCGAGCACGGCACTCTCGTCAACCACCTGATCCAGGCATTGAAGGCGGAGTCGCTCTACAAGCGCGACACCGAGTACGCGGTGATCGACGGCAACGTGATGATCATCGACGAGTTCACCGGCCGGATCCTCGAGGGCCGCCGCTGGTCGGAGGGACTGCATCAGGCGGTCGAGGCGAAGGAGGGTGTCTCGATCCGGGAGGAGAACCAGACCCTCGCCACGATCACCCTCCAGAACTACTTTCGCCTCTACGACAAGCTCTCCGGGATGACCGGCACGGCGCTGACCGAGGCTCAGGAGTTCATGAAGATCTACAAGACGCCGACGGTCGAGGTCCCCACCAACGTGCCGATGGTCAGGGCCGACCAGAACGACGCGATCTACAAGACCAAGGACGGCAAGTGGAAGGCGGTGGCCAACGAGCTCGAGCAGCGCCACCACCAGGGCCAGCCCACTCTGGTGGGGACGATCTCGGTCGAGGTCTCCGAGATGCTCTCCAGCGAGCTGAAGCGGCGCGGGATCGAGCACGTGGTCCTCAACGCGAAGCCCGAGCACGCCGAGCGCGAGGGCGAGACGATCGCCCAGGCCGGCCGCCGGGGCGCGGTCACGATCGCCACCAACATGGCCGGCCGCGGGGTCGACATCAAGCTCGGTGGCAATCCCGAGCAGATGGCGGTGCACGAGCTGAAGAAGCGGGGGATCACTCCCGAGAACGACGGCTACGAGGAGGCTCTGCGGGAGCTCATCGCGGAGCTCGAGCCACAGACAGAGGCCGAGGCCGACGAGGTCCGGGAGCTCGGCGGCCTCTTCATCTGCGGCACCGAGCGCCACGAGTCGAGGCGGATCGACAACCAGCTTCGGGGACGCTCGGGACGCCAGGGCGATCCTGGCGAGTCGCGGTTCTTCCTCTCCGCCGAGGACGACCTGATCCGGCTGTTCGCCGGCGAGCGGATCTACAAGATCCTCGACCGGCTCGGCCCCGTCAACGAGCAGGGGGAGGAGGAGGCGCTCGAGGCGAAGATGCTGACGAAGACGATCGAGGGCGCCCAGAAGAAGGTCGAGCAGCAGAACTTCCTGATCCGCAAGCGGGTGCTCGAGTACGACGACGTGATGAACGAGCAGCGCCGGATTGTCTACAAGTACCGGCGCGAGATCCTCGAGGGCAAGGACATGTCCGACGTCGCCCGCGAGGAGCTCGCCGAGGTGGTCAGCCGGCTGGTCGAGACTTACACCCCGGGCGACATCCTCGAGGACTGGGACCTCGGTGAGCTCCAGACCCAGGCCCAGCAGCTCTGGCTCTCGGAGGTGGACCTCTCGGGCCTGCAGGCCGAGACCACCAACCGCGAGGATCTCCGCGAGGCGCTGCTGGCGGACGCGCTCGCCGCCTACGACGGCCGCGAGGAGGAGTTCGGCGACGAGATCATGCGCCAGCTCGAGCGCGGCATCCTCCTCCAGATCATCGACAACCGGTGGCGCGAGCACCTCGCCGAGATGGACTACCTCCGCGAGGGGATCCACCTCCGCGGCTTCGCCCAGATCGACCCGCTGGTCGCCTACAAGAACGAGGGATTCGGGATGTTCGAGGCGCTGATGAACTCGATCTGGGAGGAGTTCGCGAGGCTGATCTTCCACGTCGAGGTCGAGGTGGCGCCGCGCGCCCAGGAGCAGTTCGCCCCCGCCCAGCGGCCGGTCAACGTCGAGCTCTCCGGCGGCACCGCCGAGCAGCCCTCGGCACTGGGTCAGGCGGCGGTCGCCACCGCCTCCGGTGCCGACGTCGCCGCCGAGCAGGCGATCGAGGGTGGCGACGGACAGGGAAACGGAGCCCCGACGGTCTACGAGCAGGAGACGGTGGTCAAGGACGAGCGCGAGAAGATCGGCCGCAACGACCCCTGCTGGTGCGGCTCAGGCAAGAAGTACAAGAAGTGCCACGGCGCCTGAGCACGGAGGAGATTGAGACGCCGCATGGCCCGGCGCGGGTCCAGCTGCATTCCGCCGACGAGCCGAAAGCCGCCCTGGTCCTCGGCCACGGCGCGGGAGGAGGGATCGAGGCGGGAGACCTGCAGGCTGCCAAGGACGCCGCCCTCTCGGAGGGTGTCAGCGTCGCGCTCGTCGAGCAGCCCTACCGCGTTGCCGGGCGCCGCTCTCCCGCGCCGGCGCGCCAGCTCGACGCCGCCTGGACCGCGGTTGTCGAGCACCTGCGCGAGGGAGAGCTGAGCGGGCTGCCGCTGATCGTCGGCGGGCGCTCCCTCGGCGCCCGGGTCGCCTGCCGCACCGCCGCGGAGACCGGCGCCGTCGCGGTCCTCTGCCTCGCGTTTCCGCTCCAGCCGCCGCCCCGCAAGGGAGGCAAGGTGTCACCGAGCCGGCTGCCCGAGCTCGACGAGGTCGAGGTCCCGATCCTGATCGTCCAGGGGGAGCGAGACCGGTTCGGGATCCCGCCGGCTGCCCGGCGTCGCACCGTCGTCCAGGTGCCGGGCGACCACGGGCTGAAGAAAGACCTCGACGCGGTCGCCGACGCGGTCCGTGTCTGGCTTCCCGGCGTCGTCGCCGAGACGGCGCCGGCGGCGTCCTAGCCGCTTTCGGCCCCGCGCGAGCAAGCGCTAGATTCGCCCGCACCACTGTCCAACTGGGGAGGCGGAGATGGGTACGACGGCAGCGAAGGTGATTGGGCCCACCGACGGCAAGGCCGGGTTCCTGGGCAGCATCGGCGTCCGCTTCATGATCGGCGGCGAGGAGTCCGGCGGCGGGTTCTCGCTGGTCGAGCACCCGATGGGCCCGCGCGCCCTCGCCGCGCCGCTCCACCGGCACAGCCGGGAGGACGAGTACAGCTTCGTGCTCGAGGGACGACTCGGGGGACTGCTGGGCGATGAGGTCGTATACGGCGAGCCGGGCGATCTTGTCTTCAAGCCCCGCCACCAATGGCACACCTTCTGGAACGCCGGCGACGAGCCGGCACGGATCCTCGAGATCATCTCGCCCGCCGGCTTCGAGCGCTACTTCGAGGAGCTGGTCGACCTCGGAGGCAGCGGGGATATCGAGCCGCAGGCGCTGGGCGAGCTCACCGCTCGTTATGAGCTCGAGGTAGATCCCGAGAGCATCCCCGGGCTGGTCGAGCGCTTCGATCTGCGCTTCCCCGGCGACCCGGTCTAGCTAGATCAGGCCGACCAACAGGTCGGCGAGCTCCCGCGGCCGGGAGAGAAAGGGGCAATGTCCACCGTCGATCTCGAGCGGGTCGATGCCAAGCCGCGCCTGCGCGGTCCTGCGCCCCCACTCGGTCGAAGCCATCCGATCGTCGCGGCAAACGACGTAGCTTGTTGGGAGGTCGGGAAGCTCGTTCAGGGGGCAGACCTCGTTCTGAGCAGCCCGGGATTGCGGCCGTAGCTTCGACCAGGCCCAGCTCGCGTCCTCGGGGGTGCAGTCGTGGTACATCGCCGCAATCGCGGCCTCCCGGTCGCTCCACTGGCTCAGCGTCCCCTCGGGATCGAGCTCTCGACCACCCTCGAAGACGATCGCCTCCTCGCCTGACTCGAACTGCTCGCTCATACTCATCCCCGGCTTCGGGATCAGAGCGGCCAGGTAGACCAGCCGTCGAACCGGGCGCAGCACGGGCACCAGCGGGATCGTCAGCCCCCCGAACGAATGTCCGACGAGAATCACCTCGCCGTCATCCTCCCCCAGCTCCGCCGCGACCACCTCGGCGTACTCGCTGCAGGTCGTCCCTGGCCGGTCAGAGGGCAGCTCGACGGCGAGGGCTCGGTGACCCGTGGCCTCCAGATACGGCGTCAGCCGCTCGAAGCACCACTTTCCGTGCCAGGAACCGTGGATCAGGCAGAAGGCGGTCATCGCACCGGGCGTCAGCGGCCGCGGATCAGCTCCTCCGCGATCCGCAGGGCTCGGTTGAGCGAGCGCTTCTGGAGGCGTCCGGGCCGGTCGCAGGGGAGCTCGCGGCAGGGCTCCTGCCCCCGCCAGCCCTCGAGCACCGCAGCCCCGAGTCCCGCGAGGTTGAACTCGCGATGGTCCGAATTCCCGCTCCCCTCGTCGCGAACCCAGCGGACCGTGACCCCGGCGCGGCGGGCGGCAGCGAGGATCTCTTCCTCCACCCCCGGACGCGGCGCCGGAGCGGGCGACCGCAGCCAGAAGCGCCCGCCGCGGCCGACCTCGTCGTTGTCGTAGGCGAAGCGCAGGTCCTGCCCTCTCCCGAGCCGCTTCACCCGGCCGACCAGGGCGCTCGCACCGAGGTGGTTTGCGGTATGGGTGAAGCCCCGCTCCTCGGCGCCTGTGGACGCGAGCCAGATGTCGCAGCCGGGATTCAGGTCGCGCAACCTCACCGCAAGCGACACCAGGACGCCGACCCCCGAGGCGTTGTCGTTCGCTCCCGGGCCATCGGGGCCGCTGTCGACATGTGCGACGAAGATCTGAAGGCAGCTCCCGGGACCGTCCAGCTCGCCGATCACGTTGCGTGACCGTCCCTTGCCGGGGACGCGGAATTTGTCGACCGCCACCGCGAGGCCGGCTTGCTGGAACTCCGTCGCGACGTAGCGCTGAGCACGCCGCTCGCCCTTGCTCGCCGCCGGCCGAGGCCCGATCTTGCTCGAAAGGTGGACCGCGGCGTCGTAGGGGCTGGTCGCTTCGGCTCCGGCGGGCGGCGTCAGGCCGAGAGCGAGGAGGGCGAGGATCAGACTTGCCAGCGGATCAGACCCCCGTCGGACCGCCGGCGATGCGTTCGCCGAGCGGCAGTCGCGCCCGGACCCTGAACCCGGCGCCCGGGAGGGGGCCGGCTTCGAACGCTCCGCCGAACATCTCCACTCTCTCCCGCATCCCGATCAGGCCCTTCTTTGTGCCCGGCGCAAGCTCGACGCCGTTCCCGCCCCCGTCGTCGGTGATCTCGAGTTCCAGGTTCTCGGGCCCGTAGGTGAGGTTGAGCGCGGCCTTGGCTCCGCGGCCCGCGTGCTTGAGGGCATTGGTGAGCGCCTCCTGGGCGATCCGGTAGGCCGCCTGATCGAGGGCGGTGGGCAGGGGGGAGCGCTTGCCCGAGACCTCGAGCGCGACCGGGAGCCCGGCCCGCTCGACCTCCTCGATCAGGGTGCTGACCCCGGCGAGGCTGACGCGGTCGAGCTGCGCTTCGCCCTTCGTGCCGGGCCGGAGGATGCCCAGCAGCCTGCGCATGTCCTCCATCGTCACCCGCGAGGTGCGCTTGATCTCCTCCAGGGCCTCGCGGGTGGCTTCGGTGTCGCTGTCCAGGGAGCGGAGCCCGGCGGCGGCCTGGATGGAGACGGCGGTGACCCCGTGGCCGGCGGCGTCGTGGACCTCGCGGGCGATCCGCATGCGCTCGGCGACGACGGCGAGGCGGGCCGCCTCCTCGCGCTCGCGCTCCAGCGAACGCCGCAACCACGCACCGAGCAGGCCGGTCACCGCCAGCGTCGAAACGGTGACGACCCAGCGGGTGACCCCCGCGGCGAACACCGGCGACTGATCGATCAGAAGCACCGCGTCGGCGATCCCGATCAGGGTGAGCTGCAGGAAAGCGTGGCGAAGGCTGAGGAACCAGAAGGCAAACAGGGATACCCACAGGTAAAGGACCTCGTTGTCCTCGGCCCCGGTCCCGGCTCCGGCCTCCAGGGTGGCCAGGGTGATCACCGCGGTGCCCAGGGCGGCGACCGCACCGAGCACGGGCTCCGAGACCCGGCGGCGGGCTACCAGCACGGCTCCGACCGCCCCGGCGATCACCCCGTAGGCGAGGATCAGCAGGTCCGATCCGCCCGCCGCCGGCGGCAGGGCCACGGTGACGACAATCAGTACCGCCCCCGCCAGTAGCAGCATCCCGGCGATCCGTGTGGCCAGCGCCCGCCCGCCGGCGGTCGGCACCGGCGGCAGGCCGGAGGTGATGGCGCTCCGTGCCCAGCGGCCCGAGCGCAGGATTCTCTCTGCGAGTCCCTTCTCCACGAGCTTCCCTTCTCCGGCACACCGTACCCTGTGGTCATGGCCGAGACGCTCCCAATGGAGGGAATCTCCGCGCGACTCGCCGAGATCCGTGGACAGCTGAAGCTGCTCGCGGATTACCTTTGACCCAGCCGCGCTTGAGCGAGAGGTCGAGCGGCTCGAGGCCGAGATGCAGCGCCCGGGGTTCTGGGACGAGCAGAGCGCGGCCGCCGAGATCTCCGCGAGGCACGCCCGCGCCCAGCGGCGGCTGGAGGGATTTCGCGGCCTCGAGTCCGATGTCGCTGACCTCGGGGAGCTGGCGGAGCTCGCCTCCGACGACGAGGAGATCGCGTCCGAGCTCGCCACCCAGCTCGCCTCGGTGGAGCGCCGCCTCGCCGAGCTCGAGGAGGAGCGGCTCTTCTCGGGCCCCTACGACGCCGGGGACGCGGTGGTGACGATCAACGCCGGGGCCGGCGGCACCGACTCCCAGGACTGGGCCGAGATGCTCGTGCGCATGTACCTCCGCTGGTCCGACCGCCGCGGCTTCAAGGTGGAGATGAAGGAGGCCTCGCCCGGGGAGGAGGCCGGGCTGAAGTCCGCGACCTTCATCGCTCGCGGCGAGAACGCCTACGGGCTGTTCGCGGCCGAGCGCGGCGTCCATCGCCTGATCCGGATCTCCCCCTTTGACGCCTCCGCCCGGCGGCACACCAGCTTCGCCCAGGTCGACGTCGCGCCCCTGGTCGAGGGCGACGTCGAGGTCGAGATCGACGACGCCGATATCCGGGTGGACACCTACCGGGCCTCGGGGGCCGGCGGCCAACACGTCAACAAGACCGACTCCGCCGTCCGGATCACCCACCTCCCGACCGGGATCGTGGTCCAGTGCCAGAACGAGCGCTCCCAGGCCCAGAACAAGGCGGTGGCGATGCAGCTCCTGAAGGCGCGGCTGCTGGAGCGGAAGGAGCGCGAGCGCGCCGAGGAGCTGGCAAAGGAGCGCGGCGAGCAGAAGCCGGCGGAGTGGGGGTCGCAGATCCGCAGCTACTTCCTTCATCCCGACCAGCGGGTCAAGGACCACCGCACTGGTTTCGAGGTCGGCGACGCCCAGCGGGTCCTCGACGGCGACCTCGACGGCTTCGTCCGCGCGTACCTGAATCAGGCGGCGGCCCGGGCCGGGGCCTCGGGCGGCGACGGCGCCTCGGCCGGCTAGCGCGATGACCGCGATCTCGGTCGGCCTCTCGCAGGAGTTCGACACGGTCAGCGCCGCGGGGGAGGCCGCCGACCGCGCCCGCGCCGGGCTCGACGGCGACTGCGACCTCTGCCTGGTCTTCGCCTCCGGCCCCCACCTGCCGATGGCGAAGTGGCTGCTCTCGGAGGTCCAGGAGCGGCTCGGGCCGCGGAACTTGATCGGCTGCGGGGCGGGCGGCACCCTGGCGCAGGGGCGCGAGTTCGAGGAAGGCCCCGGGCTCGTCGTCTGGGCGGCGAGCCTCCCGGGGGCGGAGGTCAGCACGATGCACCTGAGCGCCGAGCGCGACGGCGAGGGGTTCCGGCTCCTCGGGCTTCCGGAAGAGCTCGCGGCCGCGGGCAGAGAAGGTGCCGCCGAGCCCGGCGACGCGATCATCGCCCTCTGCGATCCGTTCAGCTTCCCCTCAGAGCTGCTCCTGGAGGCGCTCGAGCGCGCCCGGCCCCGGGCGCCGGTTCTCGGCGGACTCGCCAGCGCCTCGTTCGCCGGCGGCACGGTCCTGCTCCGCGACGGCGACGTCCACTCGGACGGAGCGGTGGCGGTGCTGCTCTCCGGGGTCGAGGTGCTGCCCTGCGTTTCCCAGGGCGCCGTTCCGGTCGGGGCCGAGATGGCGATCACGGCGGCCGAGGGCAACGTGATCGCGGAGCTCGCCGGCAAGCCCGCGATGGAGCGGCTGGGCGAGGTGATCGCGGCCCTCCCGGAGCGCGAGCGCGAGCTCGCCGTCGCCGGCGTCCTCCTCGGAATCGTCATCGAGGAGAACCGCCCCAGCTACGAGCGCGGCGACTTCCTCGTCCGGCCGATCATCGGCGCCGACCGGGAGACCGGCTCGCTGGTCACCGGCGAGCGGGTCAGGGTCGGCCAGACCGTTCGACTCCACGTCCGCGACGCCGCCTCCGCCGACGAGGATCTCCGCGAGGCGCTCCGGGCCCAGGCTCAGGCGCTCGGCGCCGAGGGGGCGGCAGGGGCTCTGCTCTTCACCTGCAACGGGCGCGGCTCGAACATGTTCGAGGTGCCCGACCACGACGCGGCAGCGATCGAGGACTCCCTCGGCGCCCCAGCCGCGGGCTTCTTCTGCGCCGGCGAGATCGGCCCGGTCGGCGGCCGCAACTTCCTCCACGGCTTCACCGCGACGATGGCCGTGTTCCCGGCATAGGTTCCGGGCGAGCCGGTAAGAGA
The DNA here is from genome assembly GCA_963818205.1 of uncultured Solirubrobacterales bacterium. GTDB lineage: Bacteria > Actinomycetota > Thermoleophilia > Solirubrobacterales > 70-9 > CAVVYV01. Next base: position 137,149 of record CAWFRG010000001.1, on the reverse strand, counting down.
GCGCTCCTTTGCATGGAAAGCAGCGGTGTTCACGAGATACTGCGTGGGCGATGTCGCAGGAGAACGTCGAAATCGTCCGACAGGCTTATGAGGCGTTCAACCGCGGCGACATCAAGGGCGCGGTTGCGAACATTGCCCCTGACTTCGAGTACGCCTCCACGGGGGTGATCCCGGGGATGGAGGAGGTGTACCGGGGGCCTGAGGGATTCAGGCGGTTCCTGGAGGGGTTCTGGGCCGAGTTCGACGACCCCCAAGTGGAGATCAATGAGATCACCGAGGCGGACGATCTGGTGCTGGTCTCGTTGAAGCTGCTCGGCCGCGGCAAGCAGAGCGGCGCGGAGGCGGGATGGAGCATCTTTCAGCTGTGGACGGTGCGGGACGGCAAGGCACTAGGCGGGCAGGCGTTCACAAGCAGGGACGCCGCCCTCGAAGCCGCCGGGCTGCGGGAGTAAGGCGATGTCGCAGGAGAACGTGGAGATCGTGCGCCGCTTGATCCAAGACTGGGGTCGCGGCGACTACTCGGCAGCCTTGGATTCGATTGACCCGGAGATTGAGGTCAACGTCGCCTATCAAGCGAACCTCGACGGGACTTATCGAGGACATGCCGGTCTCGCGGAGTTGATGGGACCCTTTTGGGCTGCGTTCGAGGGCCAGCGGATTGAGATTGAGGAAGCCATACCCGTCGGTAGCGATGTCGTCGTGGGGGTGCGCTTCTACGGGCGAGGTGTGAGAAGCGGCGTCGAGATCGATGCGCCCGCCTGGCACGTTTGGCGTTTGCGCGAGGGGAAAGCAGTGCGCTGGCGGCTTCTCCGCACGAAGCAAGAGGCCCTCGAAGCCGCCGGGCTGCGGGAGTAGGGGATGTCGGAGGAGAACGTGGAGATCGCCCGGGCGGCCGTCGAGGCCACGCTCCGCAGGCCGAAGCCCGACTGGGAGACGATGAACGCCCTCTTCCATCCTGACCACGAATTTCTCCCCCGCAACACGGTGGTGTTGGAAGGCGGTGGAAGTCACCAGGGAGCACGGGGCTACCGCGAATGGCTGACCAGCGCCTCGGAGACCATGGAGTGGGAGGGGAGGCTCGCAGAGCTCACCGAGATCGACGACGAGCGGGTGCTGGCGGTGACGCCGACCAAATTCCGAGGCAGGCAGAGCGGCGCGGAGACCGAGCAGCGAATCGCCAGCGTCGTCACGGTGCGGGAGGGCAAGGTGGTCCGCACTGAGGTCTTCCGGTCGCCTGAGGAAGCCCTCGAAGCCGCCGGGCTGTCGGAGTAGCTGCTTTGGACGAAAAGCAGCGGTTTGCAGGAAAGCGGCCCCTTCCGCCCTGCGAGCTTCCCAGCGCTTCCGTTCACGACGTCGTTTCAGGCCTGGCGCGACCGGGTTTGTAGGGTCGGTCCCCACGAAAGGACTCGGCTCATGGCCGCATCACCGAACATCGTCCTTGTCCACGGAGCCTGGGCAGACGGCTCTTCCTGGAGCAACGTAATCGAGCGCCTGCAGGCCGACGGCTACAAAGTCACCGCCCCTCAGCTTCCGGAGACCTCGCTTGCGGATGACGTCGCGAGGGTCCGCCACGTGCTCACCCGCCAAAGCGGCCCGACCGTTCTCGCGGCCCACTCCTACGGAGGCCAGGTCATCACCTCTCTCGGCACCGACGCACCGAACGTCGTCGGCCTCGTCTACATCGCGGCCTTCGGGCTCGACGAGGGTGAGTCGATCGGCGCCCTGCTACAGCAGGGTCCTCCGACCCCGGCGGTGGCGAATATCGATGTCGACTCGGAGAGCTTCGCCTGGATCCCGGAGGACGACTTCCTCGGTCACTTCGCCGCCGATATCGACCCGGTCAAGGCGAAGGTCATGTACGCCGTGCAGCAGCCTCTGCACATGTCCACGTTCGACGACGTGATGGGCACCCCGGCGTGGAAGTCACTGCCCTCGTGGTATCTGGTCGCCGAGAACGACGAGGTGATTCCACCCGATGCCGAGAGGCAGTTCGCACAGCGGATGGGCGCCGATACGATCGAGGTCGCGAGCGGACACTGCGCGATGGTCTCCCACCCGGAGGAGACGCATGAGCGGATAGTGACCGCGGCGAACGCTGCCGCCGTGCCCGGGTAGGGACAGGGCCCGCCGTCTAGCGGAGCTAGCCAGGCTCCTTGTCTCCGTGGATGGACGATGCCTGCTGGGGACATGGAGCGGTACGCGATCCCGAAGTTCCCGAGAGGTTTCCCCGAGCGATCTGGTCAGCGAGATACTAGGCGGACTCCCGAATCCGGCCAGCGCCTCATGGCGCTGGCCGGAGGGCCCGCCACGACGAGTTTGGAGGCCAGCATGCACGAGATAAAGGTCATCACGATCAGTCGCGGAGGAGGTCGAGCATGGCGTTGCCGAGCTCTGGGCAGGTGGGCAGCAGATCGCCTACACCGTCTTCGACGACGGCGAGTTGACGCTGCGGTTCGAGCCCCGCCACGACGGCTCCCCGGTGGTGGTCGGCCTGCGCAGCCTGACGGACGCCCTCGCCGAGGTCGAACGAGTGCTCGCCTAACGCAATAGCGACCCCGCCAAGCGGCGCCGGTCACATCAACCAACGAAAGGAACATCATGAAGACCGTTGTCATTGGCGGAACGGGCCTGATCGGTTCGAAGGTCGTGACCTGCCTCAAGGAGGAGGACTACGAGGCCGTCGCCGCGTCACCGGACTCGGGCGTCAACACGCTCACCGGCGAGGGGCTCGCCGAGGTGCTCGAGGGCGCCTCGGTGGTGATCGACGTCTCGAACTCCCCGTCCTTCGAGGACGAGGCGGTGATGGAGTTCTTCACGACCTCCACCACCAACCTGCTGGCGGCCGAGGCCGACGCCGGTGTTCGCCACCACGTCGCCCTCTCAGTTGTCGGCACCGAGCGCCTGACCGAGAGCGGCTACTTCCGAGCGAAGATCGCCCAGGAGAAGCTGATCAGGGATTCCTCGATCCCCTACTCGATCGTTCATGCCACGCAGTTCTTCGAGTTCGTCAAGAGCATCGCTGCGGCAGCCACAGACGGTGACACGGTTCGCCTGGCGGATGTGCTGATCCAGCCGATCGCAGCCGACGACGTAGCCGCTGCGGTCTGCGAGATCAGCCAGAAGCCGCCGGCTGAAGGCGTCATCGAGGTCGCCGGCCCCGAGCAGTTCCGCCTCGACGAGCTCATCCACCTGGGCCTGGCGGCGAAGGGCGATCAGCGCACCGTCGTCGCCGACCCGAAGGCGCGCTACTTCGGCGCCGAGCTCCAGGAACGCACCCTGCTGCCGACCAACGCGATCCACCTCGGCGAGATCCGTTTCAACGACTGGCTGGCTCAGCCGGCCAGGCCCTAGGACTGACCGCTTTGACCCCCACCTCGCCGCTCCGCCACCTGCGTGCGCGGCGAGGCGGGGGCTCGGCAGACCACTACCGGTCGAGCTCTTTTTCGACTGGTCAGCGTTTGAGAGAACTGCCGATTCCCTAAAGGCGCCCAGTCCTCACAGGGAGGCCAGGCCGCGGCTTGCCCGCGCAATGGGGCAGCTAACCGGATACCCCCATTGCATGGAAAGCGGTACTTCTCGGTGCTCGCTGAGCATGTTCCTGAAGCGACTTCGATTCAGACAGGATCTAAACGCCACCATCAAAGCGCTGGGAGACTGACGCACTGTGACCACCCGCAGCGAGAAACTCGTCACCCCGCTCGAGCTCTTCTTCGACCTCGTGTTCGTCTTCGCGCTCACGCAGGTCACAGTCCTGATGTCGGACGACCCGACATGGCAGGGGCTCGGCCGCGGCATGCTGGTGCTCGCCGCCCTGTGGTGGGCGTGGGGCGCCTACGCGTGGCTCACGAACGAGATCGAGGCCGACGAGGATCTGCCGCGGCTCGCGATGTTCACCTCGATGACGGCGATGCTGATCGTGGCGCTCGCGGTGCCAAACGCGTTCGGCGACGACGGCGTGATCTTCGGCTGCGCGTACTTCGTCGTGCGGCTGATGCACATCGTGCTATTCGCCCAGGCCACGCCTCACCTCTCGGTCCACGATGCGATCCTTCGCTTCGCGCGCACGGCCATCCCGGCGTCTACGCTTCTTATCGCCGCCGGCTTCCTCGACGGACCGGTGCAGGCGGCGTTCTGGGTCGTGGCTCTTGCGGTCGACTACGGCGGCCCACTCGTCTTCGGCGTGAGCGGCTTCCACATTTCCGCGAGCCACTTCAGCGAGCGCTTCGCGCTGATCATCATCATCGCCCTCGGCGAGTCGATCGTGGCGATCGGTGTCGGCGCGGCTGGCCTCGAGCTCGATATCGGCCTGATGACGGCCGCCGCGCTCGGAATCATAATCGCGTGCGCACTCTGGTGGGCGTACTTCGACTGGATGGCGATCCACGCCGAGCGGGTCTTCCGCGAGACGGAAGGCGACGAGCGGACACGCATGGCGCGCGACGCCTTCAGCTACATCCACTTGGCGATGGTAGCCGGGATCATCCTCGTGGCGCTCGGCATCAAGAAGACGGTGCAGCACGTCGACGAGCCGCTCGAGACCGTCCCCACCGTCGCGCTATTTGGAGGGATCGCGCTCTACTTTCTCGGGCACGTGGCCTTCCGGCTGCGGCTCCACAGTGGCCTCGGCCGCGGCCGCCTAACCGCCGCGGTGGTCTCACTGGCTCTGATCCCCGTCGCCCTTGAGGTCGAGGATGCGCTCGGCGCGCTCGCCATCGCCGCGGGCGTGAGCGCCGCGCTGATCGCCTACGAGGTGATCCACTTCGCGGAGGGTCGGACCACCCTCCGCGCCGGCGCACGCGCCCGTTAGGGCCTGTGTGCTCCTCATGGCGAGACCGGCGGCGCGACCTTTGGGCCGCGTAACGGGGCTGTTGCTTTGGACGAAAAGCATCTTCTCCGTACCCGACCACGGAGGAAGCATGCTCGAGCTCACCGATCACGTCGCCCGCAAGTCGAACCAGGTCATCGCGCGAAGCCGACCTGGGAACAAAGGGCGTCGTTACCCGGCTGACCCACCGCGGGTCGAAGAGATCGTTGCGGTCATGAGGCAGGCGGGAACTGACCGGTACGGCCGTCGGCTGGGCGGACTCATCATCGTCCTCTGGCGAGCAGGTCTTCGCATCTCCGAGGCGCTCGCCCTGACGGAATCGGACTTGGAGGCCACCCGCGGGTCGGTGCTCGTCCGCCGGGGTAAGGGTGGACGCCGCAGGGAGGTCGGGATGGATGAGTGGGCGTGGGATCAGCTGCGCCCTTGGCTTGAGGCGCGCGTCTCGTTCCCAGTTGGACCGCTCTTCTGCGTAATCAACGGGCCAACCTGTGGCCGGCCCTGGTCAAGCTCGCAGGTGCGAATCGCGCTTCGACGCACCGCGGCCCGGGCCGGGGTACGGCGGCGCTTCGCCCCACACCAGCTGCGCCACGCCCACGCCGTCGAGATGGCGAGAGAAGGCGTCCCGCTCAACGTCATCCAGCGCCAGCTAGGACATGCCAACCTCGGGGTCACCTCGATCTACCTGCAGGGCATCGATAGCGGCGAGATCATCGAAACGGTCCGTACCCGCCGCGCTCCGGTGATCCCGGCCGCAGCGGCGCTGGCTGGCTAGTGCTTCTCGTCCAAAGCGGCGGTTTCGGTGAAGCCCTCGGCACTATCAGGTCGTGACAGAATCCGGGCATGGCGGATCCAGGCCCCAGCCCCGCGGAACTAGAGGAGCGGATTGCGGGCGTCGCCGACGCCCTCGACAGGTTGATCGGCGTGGTTTCGAAGTTGGATGACGAAACCTCAGACACGGCTGCCGCTGCATTCGACAGCGACGTTCCCCGCGTTGCCGGACACAAGGCAACCGCAGAGGAGCTGAAGAGCTTGAGCAACACGCTGGATGCCTGGCGGAAGGAGTGGGGCGCCGCGAAGGCCGGTTAGTGCAGCTTGGCTCTGCGCGGAGGGGCCGCTTCTCGTCCAAAGCGGCTATTTCGCTTTGCGCGGAATGTGGCAGTTCCGTGCCCTGACCGGGCCACGGCTGGATCGCGACGACCAGGCCGGACACGCTCAGCTGTTAGACGCGGAAGTCGAGAATCTGCTCGACCGGAAGCGGCGGCTGCGAGACATCACGTCCATGCATTTCTTGGGTCCGCTCCGCGAACCACCGACTGATCTCCGCATCGGACGAGACAAAGCGCTGGTGGGCATCAGGATCGGTTGCCTCGATGTAAACGATGTCGAGGAAACCGCCACCGGGCATCTGCTGATGCCAGACGGCTTCGCGGGTGATTCCAGCGTCTTTCAGCGCCGCCTCATAATCATCCCGGCGAGCGCCCGCCAGCTCGTCCCTCGTTTGGCGATCAAGATCCTCCTTCCCACGCACGATGGGAACGGCGAACACGATCTCGGTCATAGCGCTTTCTCCCTTCCGTCAAGACGACCTTGTCGACTGAACCTACCGGGAGCCGGGCCTCGGGATGTTCGAAGGGATCAGACGCGGAGTGCCGCCCTGATTGCCGCTTTGGACGAGGAGCGCTAGCCCACAAGTGCCGCAGGAGCCGGGATCACGGGAGGGCGACGAGCACGGACCGTCTCAATGCTCAGGCCAGGCCCGGCATCGCGCCCTCGGCAAGCTTGATCCGGGTCCAGACGTTCATGTTGACGACGACGGCGACGATCTCGAGGATCTCCTCCGGGCTGAAGTGCTCGGCGAGCGCGTCGTGGAAGCGCTGGAACGCCGCGTCCCGGTCGGTGTCGGCGGCGCGGGTGAGCGCCTCGGTGTAGCGGAGCGCCGCCTGCTCGGCCTCGGAGTGAAGCTCGGTCTCCCACCACGCAGTCAGGGTGTCGATCTTGGCCCGGGGGATGCCCGCCTCGCGAGCCGCCTCGTAGTGCAGGTTGAGGCAGTAGGTGCAGTTGTTGAGCTGCGAAACTCGCAGGCGCAGAAGCTGGGCGAGGCCGCGGTCGATCCGCAGGTCCGCCGTGTACCCGAACGCATCCGCACCCATCCGGGCCATGCCGATCAGTGCCTCGTTCTCGCTCGCGTCGAGCCGTCGGTTCGCCATCTGGACATCGTCAGCCATCTTGCTTCCTTTCGGTGCTCATCGTTCCCCCTGCCCGCGCCTCCCGGGCCCCGCCCGGAGCCGCTCGCTCACGATCTTCTCGCGAAAGCCCGCGTCCTCTCGCTGCACCGCGTGTGCGCCCCTCGAGTAGCCGCTCGACTTCGGGATGGGCGTGCGCCAGCCAGCCATCAAGATCACCGCGGTTCCGGCGTCGATAGAGCTACGAACTTTCTCCACGTTCTCCTCCGACACCGCCGTTGCAGTATCTCGTGAACACCGCTGCTTTCCATGCAAAGCGGCGGTCTGGAAACAGCGCGCTGCTTACTCCGACGAACACGTTGGCTTCCTAATCCGCTCTTTGTTCGCACCATTTTCTGTTCGCGGCAGCAAGGAGCGCGGCGTCACCTCAAGGAGCGCGCTAGGCGGTCGTCTTTGCTCCCAGGCGCAGCAGCGACGGCTAATTGAGGGGAGCGCTGCCGCGATGCTCCTTTAGGCGAAAGTGACCCATCAGCTCGGGGGCCGAGTGCTGCTTTGCATGGAAAGCACCGGTTCGCGCGTGGCCGCGCGATACTGCGTGCGCGATGTCGCATGACCCGGAGCGGCCCGCTCACTGGAGCAGCGCCCCCCGCTCATTGTCCCATCCTCATCCTCGGCGGTGGGGGCTGACCGCGATCATGAAGCCGATCACGGTCCCGATGATCGCCGCCAGGACGACCCACTGGGACCAGTTGTCGATCGACTCGAACGCGATAGCCGCGCCGACGATCCCAAGAGCGATCGCGACCACCTCATAGATCTCCATCCCGGCCTTGCTTGGGCCGTGACCGAACAGCTCCTGGCGGGCCTCGTCCTGAGAGATCGACGCCGGTTCGTCTGAGCCGGGCAGGGCCATCGCTGGGTAGTGTCGCGCACCCGTGCCCTCCGTGCGACTGGATTAGGGTGACGCGCACCGAGCGCCCCAACCTGGAGGCAGAATTCAGATGGAATTCGTTATCGGCGGCATCCTTTACTTCATCCTGCTCGTGACCCTGGGGATCATTTCCATCCGGAAGGGGCACTGGGTCATGTTCATCATTGGGATCTTCTTTCCCCTGTTTTGGCTGATCGGGGCTCTGCTGCCGCCGCGCCAACAGGCGACGTAATCTGCTTCGTCTCGCCAGCATGCTTGCCCTCGAAGCCGCCGGGCTGTCGGAGTAGCGCCCTCAGTACTGCTTAGGACGAGAAGCGGTGCTTCGCATGAAGGCGGCGCTCTTCGATTCGAGGGCGTTTCGCTGAATGGGATGCTGATCGCCGCCACAGGCCAGTGAACAGACCAGGGTATTACGGGCGCGACCGATCGCGTTAGCCTGAACTGACTGCCTTTTCGACCGTTAGGAGCAGCGATGGAGGAGGGAACAGCCTCAGCACAGACCACTAATCTCTTCCTTTCTTCTCGAGGATCTCGAGGACGCCAGACGGACGGGGGAGCTCGCGGAAGGCGATCTAGATGCGCTTCGCGCCGTCGCGGACTGGATCAAGACTTTCGTGGTCAAGCCTCACAAGGATCTCGGCCGCGCTGGGACCGTCTGTCCCTTCGTGCCGGGGTCATTGGAACGTAAGACACTCTGGCTCGCTCCGGAGCAGATCGCCGGCCGGGACGTGCCGGAAGTTGTCGAGCTTATGAATGGCTACAAGAGTCTGTTGCTGGACACTCGACCGACTGACGGCGACGACGTTATCTACAACGTCATCGTCGTTGTTTTCAGCGACTTGCCGGCTGATCGTGCCCAGGGCGTCTTTGACGACGTCCTAAAGCATCTTGCAGTTCCGTCGTATGTGGCAGACGGAATCCTGTTCGGGCCGTACTACGAAGGCAATGAGGGGACTGCGATATACAACTCGAGCTTCCGACCATTCCAGTCGCCCGTGCCGTTTCTGTTCGTGAGGCATGGAGTCACCGGCGACTGGAAGTTCTATTTGGACGACGAGGAGTGGCTCAACTTGTGGGCACGTCGCTACGGAGAGTCCGCAGTTCAGGCTCTTGCTGAGGAACTCCGCCGGTTGCCGTGGCGCGCTGGCCGCGACTGATTCGAAGGACGCGTACAGAACACAACCGCCGCTTTGGACGAAAAGCAGTAGTTCTGCTTTGCATGGAAAGCGCAACTCCTCCGCGGGATACTGCGGTCGACGCCTTCAACCGGCGCGACCTCGATGTCACCGGAGGCGACAGTGGCCACAGCAACGCGTGACCGTTCGACCCAGAATCTGGATGACAGTCGAATCCGTGATCTCCTGCTGATCGCGCTGACGGCATCCGCCGGTGCCGTGGATGCGGTCAGCTGGCTCGGGCTGGGACAGGTGTTCTCGGCGTTTATGTGCGGGAAACTTCGTCTTCTAGGACTTCGGATCGCGGGTGCCGATGGCCCGTCGATGCCCGCGGTGATCTCGGCCCTCGCGGCCTTCGGCGTCGGGGCGTTCCTGGCCGCGCGTATCGTCGGGCCGACAAATGACTCCGGCGCGGTCTGGCCACGCCGGGTGACGGTAGCGCTCGGCATCACGCTCGTCGCGCAGGCGGCGTTCGTGGCGCTGTGGATCGGCGTTGACGCGGCTCCGTCGCAGGGATCGACCGACGTGCTGCTCGCGGTCTTGGCACTCGCGATGGGCATTCAAACAGCGGCGGTCTATTCGCTCGGGCTTCGAGGCGTGACCACGACCGCGGCCACCGCCACCTGGGCCGCTGTGATTGGTGACCTGTCCCACTGGTCGCAGCCGAGCGATGAGCGCTTCCGGCTCGCCGGCGTGCTCATCGGGGTTCCCACCGGCGTGATCGCCGGCGGACTGCTGATGGTCCATGCCAGCGATTGGGCACCCATCCTTCCACTGGCGGTCAGCACGGCCGTCATCGCAGTGGCGATCCGCCGACTGCATCCCGCGGCTGAGGCCCTCGAAGCCGCCGGGCTGCGGGAGTAGCCGCTTTGGACGAGAAGCAGCGCTTTGCATGGAAAGCAGCGGTCGTGAGTATCCGGTTGGCTCAGGCTGCGGCATCAGTGATCTCGCGGTAGGTGGTCGGTTCGTGAATCGCGCCCGGGCCGAGCAGCGTCTGGAAGGCGGCCATCGGCGTCCGGCGGCGGTTGTGGCGGAAGACGAACTGGTCCACGCACGATCGTGGAGCTCCAGAAGCGCTTTTCCGATGAGGCGGCCTGCCTCGAGTACCTACGGGAAGCGTGGCCGGCCCATCCGACGACCGTAGGCTCGGCACCTGACGGAACCGGATACTCACGAGCAGCGGTTTAAGGTCACGGCCGAGTCCCAGAGAGGGATCGTCGGTACCGTCGAGCGCATGACGATCCAACGGATGGATCACGTGGGCATCGTGGTCGACGACCTCGCCGCCGCAACGGCGTTCTTCGTCGAGCTCGGACTCAAGCTGCAGGGCGAGGGATCGGTCGAGGGCGGTTGGGTGGACCGCGTGGTGGGTCTCGAGGGCGTCCGCTCGGAGATCGCGATGTTGGAGACGCCTGATGGCCACGGACGGCTCGAGCTGTCGAAGTTTCACGCCCCGTCGGGCCGGGGCGGCGACCGGCACGCGCCGGCGAACACTCCGGGCATCCGCCATCTCACATTCGCAGTCGACGATATCGACGCCGCCGTCGCCAGCGTGCGAGCGCGCGGCGGGGAGCTCGTTGGCGAGGTGGAGAACTACGAAGACATCTATCGGCTCTGTTATGTCCGCGGCCCGGAGGGGATCATCGTCGAGCTGGCGGAGCGGATCGGAGACAGCCAGGGGTCGGAAGGGTCAGACAGCTCTCTTCAGGCAAGAGAAGGTGACCTCAGTTCGCCCGGAAGTCGCGAGTTGGGTGCGAAATCGGGTGCGAGATCGAAGCGGAAGCGGCGGTGGAGGTAGAGCCCGCCCGTTTCGCGACCCGCCTTGCGGGGCCAATACCGAGTCTCATGTGAGAGCTGAGATCGGTCCGAGCGGGTTCAGTCAACGAGGTATGTCTCGTAGATCACGCCCGAGGGCTGGCGGCCGCCGACGCTGACGAAGACGCCTTTGTTCAACCAATCGAGCTCGGGCGCGGCGGTCTCGATCCGGGTTGAGGTACGGAAGGTGTACTCGGAGGCGTCCACGGACTCACCGTCTGCGATTCGCGCGAGAACTTCCGGGCTGCCGTGTCGCACACCTCGCGACTGGACGTAGAGCAGCTCGCCGCCATCCGTCTCCAGCGTGTAGCGGATGTCCGCCAGTGCGGTGCCATCCGGCAGGGTGATCTGCCAATCCGCGCTTGCGCCCGGGAGCAGCTTCCCGTTGATCTCGGGGCCGGTGAACGTCCCGCCGGTCTGGGGGACGATGCGCCGGTGGCCCTGGGCGACAGCGCCGAGATCGAGTGGCTCGCCCAGCGTGGCCTCCAGGCGGTAGACCAGGGTCAGGCGAGGGTCGGGAAGCCGGATGCTCATCGCTCAGCGGCAGCCAGAGGGCCGACTGTCCGCGTCCCCGGGTCGTTGGGATGGGGCTCCAGCGAGGTGACCGTGACGTGCATCCATTCGTAGAGCGGCAGAGCCCTGAGCAGGGCCTCGAGCTCGGCTTCGCCGTTGGCGCGGTACAACCCGAGGATGCTGCTCTCACCACCTGCGACGCGCCGCGTCCAGACCCGGACGAGATGGCCCTCGTCCACCAGCCGCGCCGCGGCCGATGCCTCAGCCCGCTCGCGATCCTTGACCTCACGCTCCGGTGCTCCGTCGGGAACGTTCACCTGAAAGTCGACGAGGAACTCCATGATGCGCGCTCCTTCCGCGACTGCTCAGGTCGCTGTCGCCTCTGCGCCGGTCAATTCCAGGAACTGACGCTCGATCTGCGGATAGAGCGTGCCCTGGTCGTCGCTCAGCCCGGCCTTGACCGCGCGACTGTAGTCATCGGCGAAAGCCTCCGGCTCATCGGCCTCCAGCGCGTCGAGCGCGGACGTTGCCACGGTCGCCGGGGGGATCTTCTCGAGGTCGAACGCGGCGGCCATCTCCGTGTCGACGGGGCCGGCGTGGACGCCGACCACCTGGGTGCCCTGGCGCCGCAGCTCGATGCGTGCCGCGTTCGTGAAGCTCCACGCCGCGGCCTTCGATGCCGAGTACGTCGATATCAGCGGACTCGAAACCCACGAGAAGACGGAGAGCATGTTGATGAATGCGCCCCCGCCGTTGCGCTCCAGCACCGGCGCGAACGCCTGGGTCATCGAGACCAGGCTGAGGTAGTTGGTCTCGAACTCAACCCGCGCAACGTCGAGCGAGGCGCTCAGCGGGATGTTGACATTGAGGACTCCGGCGTTGTTGACGACCAGCTGGACGTCGTCGAGCTCCCGTGCGACCGCCGCGACCCGATCGGGGTCGGTGACGTCGAGTTGGATCGGCACGAGGCGGGGGTCGCCGACGGTGGCCACGTCGCGCACCGCGGCGTAGACCTTCGCGGCGCCGCGGTCCAGCAGCGCGTCCGCGAACTCCTTGCCGATCCCGCGGTTGGCGCCCGTGACCAGGGCGGTGCTGTCTTGGATGTTCATTGCTATCTCCTGTTCTTGGCGGCTCGACCCCGGATCGGGTGACCCGGGATCGATACGCCGATGGGTTTCACGCCACCGCGCTGGCCGTGAGGGCGGTGACCGCGTCCGGATACGCGCGAGGCCGCGCAGCGGGTTTTGCGGCGCGAGGACCGTGTCACCTTCGCGAGCGAGGTCGTCGTACACGCGGTCGCCAGATCGAGGAATCTACAAACGCCGCCGTGGATGAGGACAATCGTTGGTTTGGACATGAGACTTGCTTTCGCTATTGGGGATTGGGTGACGAGCGTCGGAGGAATGCCGTGGTCATGAGCCCTCCTCGAGCGCCGGCTCGAGTGGGTGCGACAGCGACCCGTCGGCCGATTCCGGCGGCGCCGTGGGGTGGGCTGGGAGCAGTATCAGGGCGCCGATCGCGGCTGCGGCGCTGACGCCGGCGGCGACGAGCAAGGCGGCGCTGAAGCCGTCGAAGAACGCCGAGGACGCTGCGGCGTGAACGGTGTTCGCGAGTGCGGGGTCGCCGCTGACACTGATGCGGTTGGCGAGCTCGAGCGCGCCGCCGGCGGAGTCGTGGGCGGTGCGCGCGAGCCCGCGGAGCCAGGTCCGCGGGAAGCCTGTCGGTCAGTCGGCTGTTGTAGAGAGAGGCGTAGACGCTGCCGAGCACGGCGACGCCGAGGGTGCTTCCGAGCAGCCGGGTGGCGTCGTTGACAGCGGAGCCGACGCCGGCCTTGGCCTTCGGTACGACCCCCATGATCGCCTCGGTCGCGGGTGCGCTGACGAGTCCCACGCCGCTGCCGCCGAGCACCATCTGGCCGGCTAGCTCGAGGTAGCTGGTGCCTGTGGTTGCGGTGGAGACCCAGGCGAAGAAGCCGGCGAAAGAGAACAGGCCGACGGTGACGACCTGCTTGGTGCCGAAGCGCACGGCGAGCTTGGTGCCAAGCACCGACATCACCCCCACGGAGATCGCGACCGGCAGCAGGTGGACACCCGTAGAGAGCGGCCCGTAGCCCTTGAAGAACTGGAAGTACTGGGTGATCAGGAGGCTGAAGCCGGAGAGCGCGAAGAAGGCGACGGTGACGGAGCCGCTGGCGGCGGTGAAGCGAAGGTTGCGGAACAGGCCGAGGTCGAGCATCGGCTCTGCCGTGGTGCGCTCGCGGACGATGAAGCCGGCGAACAGCCCCGCCGCGAGTGCGAAGCCCGCGAGGCTGCGGCCGCTGCTCCAGCCGTAGTTGGGGGCCTCGATCAGCGTGTAGGTCAGCAGCGCCATCGCCGCGCTCGAGAGCACCAGTCCCGGGCCGTCGGTCCTGCTCGCGCTCGGATCGCGCGAGGTCGGCACGCTCCAGGCGACGAGCGCGGCGCCGACAGCGGCGACGGGCGCCATCGCGAAGAAGATGCTCGTCCAGCTGAACTGCTCGAGCAGCCAGCCCCCGACGATCGGGCCGAGCGCGATCGCGATGCCCGCCGTCGCGCCCCAGAGGCCGATCGCGCGGGCGCGCTCCGCCCGCTCGGTGAACACATTCGAGATCAGGGAGAGGGTGGCGGGGAAGATCATCGCGGCGCCCACACCCATGAAGCAGCGGGCGACGATCAGCTGGTCCGCGGTCGTGGTCAGACCGCCGGCAACGCTGGCGACTCCGAACAGGCCCAGGCCGGCGAACAGAAATCCCTTGCGGCCGAGGCGGTCGCTGAGGCTGCCGCTGGCGAGCAGCAGCGCAGCGAACAGCAGGTTGTAGGCATTGACGACCCACTGCAGCTGCGAGTTCGACGCATCCAGCTCGCGACTCAAGGTCGGGAGCGCGACGTTGACGATCGTGATGTCGAGGTTGATCACGAACGCTGCCAGCAGCAGCGAGACGAGAATCAGGGGGCGGCGCTGCGTCATGGGAGGTCTCCTTGAGCGAGGGGCTGACTAAGGGTGGACATAGCCAGGTACAGTAGCACACTGACTAAGACCTAGTGAAGTCAGCTACACTGAGGGCATGGAAACCACCACCCTGCGCATGACCGGAGAGCTCGACCCGCGCGACGGCTGGTCCGCCGGGGCCAGCTGCACGATCGCGAAAAGCGTGGAGCTGCTCTCCACCAGATCCGCGTTCGTGCTGATGCGCGAGGCGTTCTACGGCGCGACCCGCTTCGAGGAGTTCGTCCGACGCGCCGAGCTCAGCGAGCCGGCCGCCTCCGCGCGGCTGCACGAGCTCGTCGAGCACGGGCTGCTCGAGCTCGAGCCCTACCGGGAGCCCGGACAACGCACGCGCAACCGCTACCTCCTCACCGAGAAGGGCGCCGACCTCTTCCCGGTGATCGTCAGCCTGAGGCAGTGGGGCAACCGCTGGCTCAGCGACACCGGCGGGCCGACCAAGCTGCTGCACCGGGGATGCGGCGCCGTCGTTCGGGCCGAGCTGCGCTGCGAGCACGGCCACAAGGTCGAGCTAGCCGATCTAGACCTCGCAGCTGCCAACGCGGATTCTCAGGCCGATTAGGAGTCCGCGCGTTCCAAGCATTTCGAAACGGCAGATTTGCACGGACTTCGATGCCGGAGGAGGGACTCGAACCCCCGACACGCGGATTATGATCGGCTGAGGCTCCGGCCGGCTCGCAGACCCGGAAGGTCAAGCTGAACGGCTGAGCGACCCGGAAGCAATCGGCGGGTCACTGCCGCTTTGGACGAAAAGCGGTAGTCCGGAGCCTGGTCTGTACGTCCCCGAAAGGATCGAATCGGCGGCCCGATTCGTCTCTCGCTACCACGCACGGATAGTCGAACGAACTCATCTTGCTGCCTGACCAGAGCCGGGCTGTCGCTCTCACGCGAAAGCAGAAGCGAGGCTTCAGTCCCTCTCTCCCTCTTAGCGCCATTTCGGGGCTCGCAACTTTGCTCTACCTTAGGCTCCGTCGATGGCGGCCGCCGCGACACTAGTCATGTGGTTTCACCTGCGCTCGCCGGAGCTAGCCGAGGACTTTGAGCGTCTGATGGCCAGCGATCGGGATATCGTCCATGGCTCGCTGGACACGATGCCGGATTGGCGATTGACCCGGCCGATGGATGTCCCCGGCCAGGCGATTGAATCAGCCGATTACGTGCTGATCGCGGAGATCGTCAACATCGAGCGCTGGCAGCAAGAAGCGGAGCAACGGGTCCAGGGCTTGGCGGATGACTTGGAGCATCTGGTGTCCAGCCGAAGGATGCTCGTCCTCGAACGCATCCTTTGAAAATAAGTCTCAGCTCTGACGCCGCTTCCGCTTTGCGCGAGGAGCGGGAGTCAACGCTAAGGCTGCTGCTTTCCATGCAAAGCGGTACTCCAGCGGACCCGGGGAAGCCGTTGGCGCTTTGCCCGACGGATGAAAATCAACCCCCCGCCACGCAGAGATCCTCCAATTTGCGAGAGTTCTCCATGGGCGCCGGCTATGACGACCAGCTAAAGCGCAGGTTCTGGGGCTGATCCCTGCCGCGCTGCTGAAGATGCGCGCCCCGGTGTCGCACCGGCGCCCCTTTTCTTTTGCCCGCGCTGCCAGTCAGCGACCGTGCGCTTGTAGGCGACCTCGCCCTGCGCGGCGAGTGCGCGCTCTGCCTTTCGCATCGCCGCGTTGGTCGCCCAGAGCCCCGGCTCGACCTCTTCCTTGGGGTGACCTGCCAAGAGCTCCAGCCGCCGCAGCTTCTTGCGCGTCAGAGTGGGCTGGGCGTTTGCGTAGTCCTCCTCCCGGGTGAGCAGGCACCAGAACAAGCAGGCGAGCTTGCGAGAGGCGGCCGTGATCGCGACCTGGTCCAGCCTGCGTTCTCCATGAAGGCCCCTGTTCCAGTCGCCCGACCGTAGGTCGGGGGGCGGACGTCAGCCTTCGGGAGGCAGTTTCATGCCCCGAAAAGCGAGCGCCTGATCGAAAGCGCTCTTTCGTTAAGAATGCTGGAAGCCGGCGGTTAGTAGCGTGAAGCCGTGGCTTCCGTGTGGCCCGCCATCTCGTATGAGCCATGGAGCGCGACCTGCGACACGCTCCACGCGCACACGCAGGTGCTCGGAAAGCTCGCGGTGGAGCTTGCCCCGCCCGAGCCCCAGCTCCAGCACGCCGCCCTTCGGCTGAGCGCGCGCGGCTGGGAGACGCTTGCGCTGCCGGCGCCGGACGGCTCGGGCGCGATCGTCGCCGGGCTCGACTTGCGTACTCATGAAGCTTTGGTGGAGCACAGCAATGGAAGAGAGACGCGGATCGCACTCACACCACACCGGCCGGTGGCCGAGGTGACGGGCGAGGTGCTGGAGGCGGTGGGCCGCTTGGCGGGGGCCGTGAAGATCAACCCGACGCCCCAGGAGGTCCCATGGAAGGTGCCTCTGGATGAGGACCGGGAGCACGCGACCTACGAGCCCGACCAGGTCGCCTCCTACTTTGCCGCCGCCACACAGGCGGCCCTCGTCCTGGCCGACTTCCGTGGGCCGTTTCGCGGACGCTCGACGCCGGTCAACGCCTGGTGGGGCACCTTCGACCTCGCGGTCAGCTTCTTCTCGGGACGGCCGGCCGATCCGCCGTCGGACGACTTCATCATGCGCAACGGAGGGGACGCCCAGCAGGTCGGAATCGGCTGGTGGCCGGGGGATCCGAACCACGAGCGAGCCGCCTTCTTCGCTCTCGCATACCCGGCGCCCGATGGCTTTGCGGACGCGAACCTGAGCCCCGCCGCGGCGCGCTGGGACGGGCAACTCGGCGAGTACGTGCTCGACTGGGAGGATGTCCGGGAGAGCCCCGATCCACATGCCCTCGGGCTGGAATTCGCCCGCTCCGCTTTCCGCCACGCCTGTGCGGTGTGCGAGTGGGACCCCGTTCTCGCGGCCACGGCAGAGGGTGTGCCGCCACCGATCAGGTGACGCGGAGGTTCCGCTTGCGGCATTCGGCGGCCCGTGGGCAGTGAGGCTCCGACCTCCAACGGGCTGGCTCCGATCGGCGACGGCGATCACCTACTAGGTGCAGCGGAGCCACGGCTCACGCTGGTCGAGTACGGGGACTTCGGCTGCCCTCACTGCTTCGCCGCAAAGCTGCCGATCGAGTCCCTCCTTCGGCGCTTCGACGGCCTGAGGCTCGTCTGGCGCCATTTCCCGGATCCCGAGCTTCATCTCGGGGCCGACCTCGCCGCCGAGCTCTCAGAACTCGCCGCGGCATACGGGAAGTTCTGGCAGTCGCACTCGCTGCTCCTGGCGCCAGCTTGCCCAGATCATTCCCGCCGCACTCGAGGACGCATCGTGACACCCGATCGAAAGCCAATTGTGGCTGGGCTCCCGGAGACCGCCGAGTGCGAGGCGGTTCGCCTGGGCTCCGGGCCGGCAGCGCGAGCCCTACGGAAATGGGGTGGTACTCCTGGAAGGCCGGGCACTACTGCTTTGCATGGAAAGCGGCGGTCGCGCGATCGCGCCTGGAGAGAACCAGGAAAGCGGGTGCGGCGGAGTCCCAAGCCAGGTGGTTCAGTTGTGGATGACCGTCGCCTAGGCGGAACCCAGCAGCTTCGCCTTCTCGCGCTCGAACTCCTCGTCCGAGAGCACGTTCTGCTCATGTAGCTCGCCGAGCTGCTTGAGCTGCTCCATCACCCCAGGGGTCAGTCCGCTTGCCGCGGCGGGCTCGGCAGCCTGGCCGGACTCGCCGGGCGCAGCCTGCTGTGGAGCTGCCGCCTCCTCCCGCTGCTGCGCTTCCTTTGCATCATGGTGCTTCTTGGCGGCTACGGCGGCCCCGCCGATCACGGCGGCGCGTCGCCTGCGCTGGCGTCTGTCTCGTCCCATCGTCAAATCCTCCTTGACTGCATTGCTCGGTCGGTCCCATTTCGCGTCATCTGCGGCAGTGGCTAAGCCCGTGGGGGTGGTGCCTGTTCGTGTTCAGGACGGGCGAAGGCACCGAAGATCCAGAGGATCGGGAAGAAAATCCCAAAGAAGAAGAGCCACCCGTGTCCGTTGCGGAGCGTGCTCAGGCCAAGCCAGAAGAACAGCCCGACGTAGACAACCGTAAGAAGAATCCAGAGCCAGGTATCCATTCGAATCCCTTCAGTTTGGTGGGCCAGACCACTGTATGGGATCCCATGCGTGATTCATTCACGCTCCCTAACGCCGTCGCTGTTCGCCAGGCACGCGGCGAAGTGCTCCTCCAGGTCTCCGGGGCCGATCGTCCCGGCCGCGCCGATCGCGACGATCCGGGTGCGCGGCGCATCTCCGCCCCAGCCCCCGTCAAAGGAGACGTCCACCCTCTTTCCCACCACCTGCAGCACCGCGCGGCGCTCGGGCGCCTCGGAGGCGGCCACCACGCCCTTGGCCCGGTAGATGCTCGCGGGCAGCTTTGCCGCCGTCTTGCGCAGGGCGCCCAGTGAGAGCGGTCGGTCGGTTTCGTAGCTCCACGATTCGAAGCGGTGGTCATGACCGGCGTGCTCTGCGTGGCCGCAGCCGGGATCGGAGCAACCCGGGAAGTGGGTGGCTCGATCGGGCTCGAGGGAGCCGGGGTGGAACCTCCCCACGCCGAGAAGAACCTCGAGCGGGACGTCGCACCTGTTGGCCTCGAGCAACCTGTAGCGGTGCAGGTGATCATCGAGCCATTCCCTGATCTTCTCGATCTGCTCCGGCCCGACGAGGTCGGTCTTGTTGAGGATCACCATGTCGGCCATCGCAACCTGCCAGATCTTCAGCTCCATCTGCTCCGGAGCCGCGAACACCTGGTCGGCGTCGATGACGCAGATGATGCTGTCGAGGCGGACCCGGTCGATCAGCGAGGGGTCGTCGGCGAAGGTGAGGGCGATCCCTGTCGGTTCGGCCACGCCGCTTGCCTCCAGCAGGACGTACTCGGGCGGCTCGCGCCGCTCCAAGACCTGGATCACCGCCTCGGAGAGGTCGTCGCGGATCGAGCAGCAGACGCACCCGTTGGCGAGGCTGATCACGTCGCTCTCGACGTCGATGACCAGATCGGCGTCGATGTTGATCGAGCCGAAGTCGTTGACCAGGACGCCGACCTTCATCCCGTGGTCGCCGTTGAGGATGCGGTTGAGGAGCGTCGTCTTGCCGGCGCCGAGGAACCCTGTGAGGACGGTCGCCGGGGTCCGGATGGCGCCGTCCGGGTCCTCGACCTGACCGGAGCCCATCCCGCCCCCTAGTCCCGGCCGAGGCGGCTCTTGATCTTCTCGCCGACCTTCTGGGCGATCATCTTCGGGATCTCGATCTTGAACCCCTTGGGGAAGACCCGTACGAGGTCGCGCTTGACATCCTCCGGGTAATAGAGGTTCGGGTCGATCTCTTTCTCGCGGACGAACTCCTCCTGGACGTCGGCGACGTTGTGCCGGGGGTCGGGGAACTCGATGCTGAGATGTCGAGGACCGAGGTCGAACAGCTCCTTTGCTTCGGACGGGTTTGGCCGTGCCGGGCTGGCCGCCTCGGAGAGCGCCGAGTTGCGAGTCCAGACTGCGTCCTTGGTCACGTTGACGACGACGCCGTCGGGAGCGCCGAGCTGGAACAGGCCGTCCCAGTGGACCCTGATGCCGGCGAGGATCTCGGGCAGCAGGTCCTCGTCGTATGCGGTGTGGGTGACCATCGCCAGCCGCGGATTGACCTGCTTTGTCAGATACCCGACCGCGTAGTGGACCGTGTGGGCGATGTCGACCGTGTTGTTGGTGATCATCGCCGGCAGCCCCATCTTCAGCTGCTGAAGATTCGCCAGGTCGGGCTGGACCTCGGTGACGAAGACGTCCACCCCCTTCGCGATACTCCGCGGTGAGCTCGTCCGGGCGGCCGTCGCCGGTCCAGACGAAGGAGAGGCCATTCCAGTCGAGTCGGTAGGCCGAGGCGCCGTCCTTGGTGTGGGAGCGGCGCCAGTGGCGGATCGTCACCCCGTCCTGGTCGTAACAGATGCCGTTGTCGTCGCGGAAGTCGAACTCGTTGACGTCGACCTCGTAGCCATCGCCGATCGGCGAGGAGTTGAAGCTGTCGATGTGCCAGTGGGCCATCTGCTTCATGCCCTCGACCATGTGCCTGGTTCCGTCCTCGGGCGTCCTGCCCGACGGCCCGTGCACCCGCAGCGGCTTCCAGCGGGCGGCCCAGGGGGCGAAGGCGAAGAGATACGGCAACTCGCCGTAGTGGTCCACGTGCAGGTGGGTGAGGAAGATGTCGTTGACCATCTGCAGCGGGACCTGCATCGCGAGGATGTTGCGCAGACAGCCGGGACCGAAGTCGAAGAAGAAGCGCTTGCCGTTGCCGAGCTCGACCATGATGCAGGTGGCGGCCTGGTTCAGCCGCGGCGGGAACGGGCAGGTGCCGACGAAGGTGATCCGCATCTCGTCCTTCCCGAGCTCCTCCGAGGTCGGGTAGTAGGTCGACCCGCTGCCCATGCTGTCGGTCGGCTTGTAGTAGGGCGGCAGGGTGATTCCGCCTCCCCCAACTCCCCCGTAGGGATTCATCGCTGGGATCGGCTTCTTGCCGTCTGACATCGCTTCCTCCTCGCGGTTTGCTTCGAGAGCCTATCCGCCGGGTATTGGTGGCTGCACAGCCGTCCCCCGAGCCGAGGGGTTGTCGCGATACCGTCGGTAATGGGTCAACCGCGATCGAAAGAGCTGAATGGAGTGGTCACTGACGGATCGGGACGAGGCCCTCGAAGCCACCGGGCTGTCGGAATAGCTGCTTTGGACGAAGAGCGGTAGGGCTGATTAGTGACATTCGCGGGGCCAAGTGTGCGCTTGCGGTTGCTCGTATGGGGTGGCGCGGAGGGTTGAAGCCTCAATGGGAGGCGCACCACCCAGGATGGTTGCGTCCGGCCCGGGAGGGCTGGTTCCGGTTCAAGTCCGGTGCCCTCCGGGCTTAAACTTGCAAGGACTGGGTGGTGCACGGGACACTTTCCCGTTTCAACCTCGAGCGGCCCGCATTTTGCGGGCCGCTCGCTTATTCCGGCGGTTCCGCGGAACCGCCCGGTGCGCTAGCTAGTCAACTGGCAGGGCGCCTTCGAGGCTGAGCAGGGAGCGCTTCATCTCCGGGCCGCCGCCGTAGTTGCCGATTCCGCCGCCGGACTGGATCACGCGGTGGCAGGGGACGATCAGGGGGACCGGGTTGTGGCCGCAGGCGGTCCCGGCCGCCCGGAAGGCGCGCTCGTTGCCGGCCGCCCTCGCGATCTCACCGTAGCTGCGGGTCTTGCCGTAGGGGATCCGGGCGACGGCGTGGAGGGCGCGGCTGGTGAAGCCGCGGGAGAGGCGCCAGTCGACCGGGACCTGGAAGTGCTGGAGCTTGCCCTCGAAGTAGGCGTCCAGCTCCCGGCGGGCGTCGTCGAGTCGCTGCGGCGCCTCCAGGACTCGAGGGGAGACCTTGCTGGCGAGCTCCTCCAGGACCTCGTCGTCGGAGACGACGTCGCCGCGGTGGCTCGGCAGGGCCAGCTTGACCACGCCGCGGTCGGTGCGGGCGAGCAGGAGCTTCCCGTAGGGGGAGTCGACGGACGCATAGGCGACGTCGATCAGGCCGTCGCTCTCGGCCCGGGTGAGCAGCTTGCCCATCGCCCGGCCGAGGTCGCCGGCGGCGGGGCCGCCGCGGAGCGCCTGCTCCAGTTGCCTCTTCGTCATCGGATTCATCTCAACTCACCTCTCAGCTTCTGAAGTCCTTCGTGAACATTTCGTCGCGCCGCCTCCTCGGACGAGTCGAGCATCTCGCCGATCCCCCGGTACGACATGTCGGCGGCATAGCGGAGGACGACGGCGCTGCGCTGCTTCGGGGGGAGAGCACTGACCATCCGCCACAGCTCTCCGCCGCCGCGCTCGATCCGGCTCGCCACGTTGTTCTCGCCGGCGATCCCGCCGCCAACCTCCTCCGCCGTCCCCGAGGGCAGCGGCTGCCGTCCCCGGGCGCGGTGGTGATCGATTGCCTTTCGGTGCGCGATCGTAAGCAGCCAGGAGCGCAGGTTGCGGGTGTGCTCGAGCCGTGGATAGGCGCGGAGGGCGGCGATGAAGGTCTCCTGAAAGCAATCCTCGGCATCGCTAGGGCCGACGGAGGCGATGAGGAAACCGAGCACGTCTGAGCCGTGCTCGTCGAGCAGCTCTTGAAACGGGGGAAGCGCGACATTGGCCATCTGCTCAATAAACGTCTCACACAGCGCCTGCGTGAGATCGCCACACCCACCTAAGCTGGCGGCGATGCCGAGGACCGACAGCTCCGATCTGCGCGATCTGGTCGCCCGCGCGCTCGCCGAGGACCTCGGCAAGGGTGATGTCACCGCCGAGGCGGTGATCGGCGACCGGGACGAGGCGCGCGCGGAGATCGTCCAGAAGCAGCCCGGGGTCGTCTCCGGGCTGGACGCCGCGGCCGAGGTCTTCGGCCAGGCGGGTGCCGGCGGCCTCGTGGTGGAGGCGGCGGAGGGAGAGTGGCGCGACCGGGTGCCGGCGATCGTGGCGACGATCTCCGGCCCCGCCCATGCCCTGCTCGCCGCCGAGCGCACCGCGCTCAACTTCCTCTGCCACCTCTCCGGGGTGGCGACCCTGACCGCCCGCTTCGTCGAGGCGGCAGAGGGAAGCGGCGCCAAGGTCCTCGACACCCGGAAGACGACGCCGGGGCTGCGGGCGCTGGAGAAGGCAGCGGTCAAGGCCGGCGGCGGCACCAACCACCGGATGGGGCTCGACGACGCGATCCTGATCAAGGACAACCACGCGGTACTGGTGGGAGGAGTGGGAGAGGCGGTGCGGAGGGCCCGCGAGGCACGGCCGGAGATGGAGGTCGAGGTCGAGTGCGTCGACCTCGACGAGGTCCGCGAAGCTATCGCGGCAGGCGCCGACCGCCTCCTGCTCGACAACATGGAACCGGAGCGACTGCGCGAGGCGGTGGCGTGTGGTTCGCGAGGCCGGCGGCGAGGAGTCGCCGATGCTCGAGGCGTCCGGGGGCGTCAGCCTCGAGAACGTCGCCGAGATCGCCGCCACCGGGGTGGACTTCGTCTCGGTCGGGGCGCTCACCCACTCGGCGCCGGCGCTCGATCTCAGCATGCGGCTGGAGCAGTAGGGTCGCCCGATGCCGAATCCGGTGATGCGGCGCAAGCGGGAGTCGATCGTCCGCGAGCACATGGACTCCGAGAACCGGCATGAGTTCGACGCCACCCTGGCCACCTTCGAGCACCCGCGCTACGAGCTGGTCGCGACCGGCGATGTCTACGACGGGACCGCCGAGGTGGAGCGCTACTTCGCCGAGACCCGGCGCGCCTTCCCCGACCAGCGCAACGAGCTCCTCGCCCTGCACCACGCAGACGACGCGGTGCTGGGCATCGCCCGCGACCCGCTGAGCATCGGTGGTCGCCTGGAGACACTGGTCGGCCATCCCCTGACGATTGGGCGCGGCCTGTTGCGCCGCGTGATCGGCCGCTGATCGGCTGGGTAGCGCAGGGCGCGCCGCTTGACTCAGCGGCGGCCGGAGAGGGGGAGGAGCGGGCGCCGGAGGCGCTGCGCTCGGCGGGACTCGTTGAACGGCTCGGTGCACGCGATGAGGGAGACGTCACCTCGGTCCTGAGGCCGGCGATTCGCGACGAGCGCTCCGGGATCATCGCCATCGACGCACTGATCGAAGCCTCGGAGCGGCTCGCCGGGTCGGTGGCCAGGACGCTGGCGGGGGGCGAGCGCCCGCTGGTCCTCGGCGGCGATTGCTCGCTGCTCGTCGGCGTCGCCGGCGGGCTGCGCCGAGCCGATCGCGAAGCCGGACTCTGCTTCATCGACGGGCACGCCGACTACTACGACGGGCAAAGCTCGCCCACGGGGGAGTCCGCGGACATGGACCTGGCGATCCTCCATGGGCAGGGCCCCGAGGCGCTGGCCGCGATCGAGGGGCGCCCGCCGCTGATCCCTCCTGCCCGGACGGTGCTGCTCGGCCATAGGCCGGCCGATCTCGACCCGGACGTGGCGTTCGAGCGCGAGCGGGTGCCCTCCGCGGTGAAGCAGCTCGACGCCCCGAGGATCCGGGAGATCGGGCCAGGCCCCGCGGCGCGGGAGGGCCTCGACCACCTTCGCGGCGCCGATTCGCTCTGGGTCCATCTCGATCTCGATGCTCTCGACGAGAGCGAGCTCCCTGCCGTCAGCTATCCGCAGCCTCAGGGGCTCTCCTGGGACGAGCTCGAGGAGCTGCTCGGCATCCTCGTCGCAGAAGGCCGGCCACTCGGGATCAGCGTCGCGGACTTCAACCCCGATCTCGACCGCGAAGGCGCCTACGCGAAGCGCATCGTGGATGCTACTCGGCCGCGCGTGCTCCGTCGGGTGATCAGGCGCTGACGGTGCGCTTGTAGCGCTGGACGCTGAGCCACGCGAACAACCCGGTCAGACCGAGCGACCAGACGAGCGCGCCCCAGATGCTGTTGCCCGCCGGATCGCCGATCCAAAGGGCCCGCATCGCGTCGACCGCGACCGTGAACGGATTCACCTCGGCGAACTGCCGAAGGCCGTCGGGCAGGGTGTCGATCGGGACGAAGGCGGAGGAGATGAAGGTGAGCGGGAAGATCACCAGGAAGCCGATCGCCTGCGCCGCCTCGGCCGAGGAGGCGAGCAGCGCGAAGTAGGCGAAGATCCAGGAGAAGGCGTAGCCGAACAGCAGCATCAGCCCGACCCCCGCGAGGATCTCGAACGGGCTGGCGTCGAAGCTGAAGCCGACGATCAGCCCGACGGCCACCATCACCGCCATCGAGAGCATGTTGGTGGCGACGTCGGCGAGCGTCCGGCCTGCGAGCACCGCCGCCCGCGACATCGGCAGCGACCGGAAGCGGTCGATCAACCCCTTCTTCAGGTCGTCCGAGAGGCCGACGGCGGTGACGAATCCTCCGAAGAACATCGTCTGCGTGATCAGGCCGGGGATCAGGAAGTCGACGTAGGTGTGCCCCGGCGTCGCGATCGCGCCGCCGAACACATAGGTGAAGAGCAATACGAACATCACCGGCTGCAAGGTGAACGAGAGCAGCAGGTCGGGCGCCCGCGGGATCCGCTTCAGGTTGCGCACCGCCAGGACGACGGTGTCGGAGAGGGCTAGGCCGCCGCGCTCACGCCGCCCGCTCCTCGGTCGCCGCCATGTCCTGCTCGCCGTCCTCGCTCTCCGGCTCGGCCGCGTGTCCGGTGAGGACGATGAAGACGTCGTCCAGCGTAGGCCGCCGGATCCGATGTCCTCGATTCGCCACCCCGGCGCCGTCCAGCCGCCGTGACCGCCTCCGCGATCGCGCCGCTTGCGGCCGCTCGACCTGCATCCGCACCAGCCCGTCCTCGGCGACCGGCGTCGCTCCTCGCACATCGCCGCCAGCGCCTCCGACCGCCGCCTCCGCCTGCGGCGGGCTGCTCGAGATGGACCTCGAGGCCCTCGCCCCCGACCCGGTCCTTGAGCTCGTCCGAGGTCCCCTCGGCGATCACCGTGCCGTGGTCGATCACGCAGATCCGATCCGCCAGCCGATCGGCCTCGTCCAGGTACTGGGTGGTGAGCAGCACGGTCGTCCCCTCGGCCACCCGCTCCTCGATCGTCCTCCATAGCCCCAGCCGGCTGACCGGGTCGAGACCCGTGGTGGGCTCGTCGAGGAAGACGACGGGCGGCCGCGCCACCAGCGCCGCCGCGAGGTCGAGCCGCCGCCGCATCCCGCCCGAGTAAGTCCGCACCAGCCGGTCGCCCGCCTCGGTCAGATCGAAGGTCCCGAGCAGCTCGGTCGCCCGCTCGCGCGAGAGCTGCGATCCGAGGTGGTAGAGACGTCCGACCATCTCCAGGTTCTCGTGCCCGGTCAGGTTCTCGTCGACCGCCGCGTACTGCCCTGCCAGCCCGATCCGCGAGCGGAGCTTCGCCGCGTCGGCGACCACGTCGAGCCCGGCGACCCGGGCGCTGCCCGCGTCAGGGCGCAGGAGCGTGGTCAGGATCCGGACCGCGGTGGTCTTCCCCGCGCCGTTCGGCCCGAGCAGGCCGAAGACGCTGCCCCGGGGCGGACGCTGAAGTCGATGCCGCAGAGCGCCTCCACCTTGCCGAAGGACTTCCTCAGGCCTTCCGCCTGGATTGCCGCCTGGTCAGCCACCGGCAGGCAAGCTAGCGCGATCGCGTCGCCGCCTCACTCCCGCAGCCGCCAGACAGCGCCCGTCACAATCGGAGCATCCCGCCCGCAGTCGAGATCAAACCCGATGCGCTGCCCACAACCGACCTTCCCCCCGAGTTTCAGGGGAACATGCTGCGGCGCCGGGCGCTGCAGGCAATGGTGGCCCTCGCCGTTCTCGCCGCGATCGTCGTCTTTGCGCCCGGGCTCGGTGAGGTCCGGGACCGCCTGGCCGGCGCCAGACCGGAGTGGCTGGCGCTCGCGACGTTGCTCGAGGGCGCCTCGTTCGCGTCCTACGTGGTCATGTTCGGGCCGATCTTCTGCACCGGCCTGAGCTGGCGGCGAAGCTGGCAGATCGGCGGGTCCGAGCTCGCGATGGGCTCGCTGGTTCCGGCCAGCGGCATCGGCGGGCTGGCGCTCGGAGCCTGGATCCTTCACCGGGGCGGCATGGACGGAGAGCGGATCGCGCGCCGCTCGGTCGCTTTCTTCCTGATCAAGAGCGGCGTCAACTTCCTCGCCGTCGCGGTGATCGGGACGGTGATGGCGGTAGGCCTCGCCGGGCCGGAGCTGTCGCTGTGGCTGACCGCGTTCCCTGCGGCAGTGGCGGCGCTCGCGATCGGCGCGGTTGCGGCGCTGCCCCGGCTCGGGCCCGGACACGCCGCGGGCCCGGAGGATTCGCGGTTGCGCCGCGGGGTGAGCGCGGTGCGGCGGGCGGTGATAACCGGGAGCGCCGAGGCCGCGCAGATCCTGCGCTCTGGAAACAGCCGCGTCCTGGCGGGGGCCGTCGGCTACTGGGCGTTCGACAACGCGGTGCTCTGGGCGACCTTCCATGCGTTCGACATCTCCCTGCCGCTCACGGTCATCCTGATGGGTTACCTGATCGGACAGCTCGGCGGCCTGCTGCCGATTCCGGGTGGCATCGGCGGCATCGACCTTGGGCTGATCGGGACCCTGATCGTCTACGGAGCGCCCGCCGCCGGCACCGCCGCGGCGGTGTTCGCCTACCGCATCATCCTCTTCTGGCTGCCGCTGGTCGCGGGCGCCGTCGCCTTTGCCGCTTTGCGCCGCGATATGCCGGGCAGCTACGAGCTCGCCGCGTGCAGTCCCGCGATCGCGGCCCAGACCGCCTGACTACTTCAGCAGCCGCGAGAGGCGGCGGTCCTTGAGCACCCGGCCGCCGGTCTGCTCCTTCGGGCAGTAGTTCGTCTGATGCTCGGCGAAGTACACGGCCTCGATCGTGGTCCCGCAGCGAGGGCACGGCTCGCCCTCGCGCCGGTGGACCTTGAGCGGCATCGGCAGCTTGTCAGGCACTTTCTCGCCGATGGCATCCTCGTAGTGCTCGAGCGCGTCGCCGAGGACGTGGAGCGCCGCGTGCAGCCGCTCGACCTCCTCGTCGGAGAGCTCGGAGCCCTGCTTGAAGGGGGAGAGCCGGGCCTCCCAGAGGATCTCGTCCACCCAGGAGCGGCCGATCCCGGCGATGTCGCGCTGGTGGCGCAGCAGCGGATGAAGGTGGCGCGGCTGATCGATCAGCTCGGCGAACTCGGCGAGCGGCGGAGCCGGCCAGGCGTCGGGGCCCAGGGTGGCGACCGCCTCGTCGTCGGCGACCTCGGCGGTGCGAAGCAGCTTCGCCCAGGCGGACTGCTTGGTCCCGAACTCGCGCAGCCGCAGCTCCCGGTCGCCGTCGACCCGGACGAGCAAGCGCGATGCGCGGTCGCGGAGCGAACCTCGCTTGTCGAAGAGCTGCAGCCGCCCCGCCGACATCAGGTGGATCAGCAGGGTGAGCGGCTCGCCGCCGTCGGTCGGAGCGGGGTCGAAATCGACCGCGAGCATCTTCCCGATCCGGCGGACGCCCGCGACCCGGGACCCGGCGAGGGCGTCGAGCGGTGGCTCGAATGTCTTCAGGGTCGCCACCCCGGTCGCAAGGGCCGACTCGACCTCGGCGTCCTCCAAAGCGGTGGACAGCCGGCGAGCGGTGATCTCTACCTCGGGAAGCTCGGGCATGGAGCCAAGGGTAGGACGCTGGCACGAAACCTCCGCGCGCTAATCTTTGGTCAGTTCATTCGCTTGCTTCGAGGCGTGATGCCGGAGCGGCGAACATAGGAAACGGCAGCTCTCCGGGGCTTGCCTCGGCGAAGGTGGCTTTCATGCTTCAGCTTCCCACCGTCAAAGAACTTCCCCGCAAGCTCGACGAGGAGGAGATCGCGACCCTCACCGGCGAGGTGAGGGCGCTCGCGGCCGAGCGCGACGCGGTCATCCTCGCCCACAACTACCAGCTCCCCGAACTCCAGGACATGGCCGACTTCGTCGGCGACTCGCTCGGCCTCTCGCGGCAAGCGGCGGCCACCGACGCCGAGGTGATCGAGTTCTGCGGCGTTCACTTCATGGCCGAGACCGCGTCGGTGCTCTGCCCCGACAAGACCGTGCTGATCGCCGACCTCGGTGCCGGCTGCTCGCTCGCGGAGTCGATCAACGCCGACCAGCTCCGGGCCTGGAAGGCCGAGCATCCCGGCGCCAAGGTGGTGATGTACGTCAACACCTCGGCCGAGGTCAAGGCCGAGACCGACTACTGCTGCACCTCCTCCAACGCGGTCGCCGTGGTCGAGCACATCTGGGAGGAGCACGGCGAGGGCACCGAGATCCTCTTCGGCCCCGACATGTGGCTCGGAGCGTTCGTCGAGCGGGAGACCGGGATCAAGGAGGACCCCGAGCGCCGCGCCCGCTTCCACATCTGGGACGGCGAGTGCCACGTCCACGCCGGGATCCGCCCCAAGGACATCACCACGGTGCGCGAAGAGCACCCTGACGCCGAGTTCCTGATCCATCCCGAATGCGGCTGCGCGACCCAGGCGATGGAGTACGTCGCCGCCGGCGACATCGATCCCGACGGAGTTCACATGCTCTCCACCGGCGGCATGCTCAGCTACATGGAGGAGCATCCCGAGGGCGAGTACATCGTCGCCACCGAGAACGGGATGCTCCACCCGCTTCAGCAGGCCGCGCCGAGGGCGAAGCTGGTCGAGGCCAACCGGATGGCCTTCTGCAAGTACATGAAGATGATCACCCTGCCGAAGGTCCGCGACTCCCTTCGCGACTTCAAGTACGAGGTCAAGGTGCCGGAGGAAATCGCCAAGCGCGCCACCGTGCCGATCGAGCGCATGGTCGCGATCGGTTAGCTGCAGGCTTAAGAATCGCTCACCGATTTCCGATTCAATAAGGGGCAATGGGGAGGATCCGAGTCGCCCTCCTGGCTTGCCTCGCAGTAGCGCTGCTCACGGCCGAGCCCGCCGCCGACGCTCAATCGCCCGAGCCCCGGGTCGTGGGTGGGACGACGACAACGATCGATCAATATCCGTGGCAGGCGGCGGTCGTCCGGGCGGGCAGTGGCAGTGCGTTCGGCAGGCAGTTCTGCGGGGGGTCCCTGATCACACCCTCGATCGTGCTCACCGCGGCGCATTGCGTCTATGACACCGACCCCGACTGCAGCAGCGGCGGCGGCATCAACGTCTGCAACCCCAGCGATCCGGGCGGCGACGGGACCAAGCGGATCGATCCCAACGACGTCGAGGTCGTCCTGGGGAGGACCACACTCTCCGATACCAGCACTGGGGTCGAGCACGCAGTGGACGGCGTCGCCTACCAGGGTGACGACGCCAATCCGCCGATCTTCGATGACAACACGCTCGAGAACGACATCGGCTATCTCGTGCTGGAAACGCCAGCCACGCTAGGTACCACCATCTCTACGATCGACATCGCCGGCGGGGACGAGGGCGCGGTCTGGGCTCCCGGAGTGCTGGTGGATATCAGTGGCTGGGGCAGCACAGTCTCCGGCGGCTCCGCCGTAAATACCCTGCGCGCGGCGAGCGTGCCGATCGTCTCCGACGCCAGCTGCGGATCCGTGTTGGTCTACGGCAGCGAATTCGACTCGGCGACGATGGTCTGCGCGGGCTACCTCGAGCAAGGCGGCGTCGACACCTGCCAGGGCGACAGCGGGGGGCCTCTGGAGACGCCGCTCGAGGGTGGCGGCTACCGGCTGGTGGGAATCACCAGTTGGGGTTTTGGCATGCGCCGAGCCCAATGCGCCCGGGGTCTATACGCGGATTGCCGGTGCCGGCCTGCGCGCCGCCGCTGTCGCGAAGGTCTCTGGGCTGGAGGATGCGTTTGGCCTGGCGCACGAGAACATTGTCGGCAGTGGCGGGCAGCCGAGGAGCTTTGAACCCCTTCGCCAGTCAGCCCGCGGCGGCGGGGGTGACCGCGACACCGAGGGATCCTTTCGCCAAGTGCCGGAAGCTGAAAAGCAAGAAGAAGCGCAAGCGCTGCAACAAGAAGGTGAGGGCGTCGCTGGGCCAGTAGCGACCCGCGGCTGCTAGCTTGGGCCGCGAGGGATGATCGAGATCGTCTTCCGCGTCGTGCTGGCAGGAGTGCTCGCGGTCGCAGCGCTCTCCAAGCTCGCGGCTCCCTCGTCGAGCCGCGCCGCGCTGGCGAGCTTCGGCTTCGCCGAGGGACCGCTCCGCGGCCTTGCCTGGGGTCTGCTGATCGCGGTCGAGCTCGGGCTCGCCGCGGGCGTCGCTCTCGGGTCCGAGCAGGCGGCGTACGGCGCCGCCGCCCTGATGTTGCTGCTGGCGGCGGTGATGGCCGGGGCCCTGCTTCGCGGCCAGGCCGGTGCTCCCTGCGCCTGCTTTGGCGCCCGCTCCCGGGTCAGCCGGCTGGGGGTCGCTCGCAACCTGCTTCTGGCTGCCTCCTTCGCCGCGCTGCCGAGCGTCTCGTCAGTCGAGCTGAGCACGGATGAGTGGCTCGGGATCGGCCTCGGCCTGGCGCTCGCAGCCTGCGCGGGCCTAGCCGTCGCCGTACTGGCGCTGGCGCGAGAGGTCGGCATGCTCCGCCTCCGCCTCGGCTCCACCGGAGCGCTCGAGGTGGTCGGTGAGGGCCCGGAGCTGGGAGGAGCGGCGCCGGAGCTGCTGGCGCGGATCCCGCTCGAGCGGGCCCGAACGGCGCTCGCCGTATTCACCTCGGAGGGCTGTCAGATGTGCCGCAGCCTCGAGCCAGCGATCCAGAGCCTCGCTCGCGAGCCGGAGGTCGCAGTTGGAGTCTTCGACGAGGTCGCCGAGGCGGGGCTGTGGGGCGGGCTCGGGATCCCGGGGAGCCCGTTCGCCGTCGCCCTCGATCGCGATGGAATCGTGCTCGCAAAGGGGACCTTCAACAACCTCGCCCAGCTGGAGAGCGTGATCGCGACCGCGGAGCGGCGGCGGGCGGAGGGCATCGAGGCGGATGCCGATAGTCGGATTCGCGAGGCCCTCGACCGGGTCCCCGCGGGTGCCTGAGCACCTCGAGCGGCTGACCGAGACGCTGGCCCGCGACAGCTCCCGGCGGGGCTTCCTCGCCCGGGTCGGCGGTGCCCTGGTGGCGGCCACGGCCGCTCGCACCGTCGGCACCCTGATCGAGCCCGGTGACTCGGACGCCTTCCACTTCTGCGGCCACATCTTCACCACCGGGTCCTGCCCGCATCCCACCGGGTTGCCCCGGATCGACTCCCGCGGGTACCCGCTTCGGGCCGGCGACGCCCACCCGATCGACGACGCCGGGCGCCCGGTGAACGAGGCGGGCCAGCCGGTCGGTGACGACGGCCAGCCGCTCCGCGATCCCGACGGCCGCCCGCTGCCGCCAGCGCCTCGCACTCGCGTCTGCGACCGGGTGCAGAGCATCTACGGGATCGGGACCAAGGTCGATGGCTCCTGGTACCGCTGCTGCGGCGGCAAGGTGCGCAAGCTCGTCGATTGCTGCTCCCGCAACAGCCGGAGGATCAACGGCGACGCCGCTCTCACGGGCTACTGCTACGCCGGCCGCAAGGTCTACTGCGTCATGTACTACGACACCCAGGTGCCTTGTTGATCGAGGTCGGCGCCATTGAGATCTCCCTTGCCGCGGTCGCCCTGCTGGTCGGCGCCACCGGCACCTTCTCGCCGTGCGGGCTCTCGGTGATCGAGACGATCGGCCCCACCGGCCACACCGGGGGCCGGAGGACGACGGTGGCGGCCTGCCTGACCTTCCTTCCCGGGGCGATCGCGGGCGGGGTGCTCACCTTCGGCCTCCTCGCCCTGCTCGGCAACCTGCTCCACGGAGCCGGCGGCCGCGCCTCCTACCTCGCCGCCGCCGCGATCGCCCTGCTCGCCGCCGGCCTAGAGGTACGGGGGGCGCGGATCCTGCCCCAGATCCGCCGCCAGCTGCCCGAGCCCTGGCGCCGGCTGATGCCGATGCCCGTGGCCGCGGCTCTCTACGGGGTGCTGCTCGGGATCGGCTTCACCACCTTCGTCCTCTCCTTCGGGGTCTGGGCGCTGGCAGGAATCAGCCTGGCGCTCGGCGAGCCGGAGCTGGGCCTGCTCCTGGGTGCCGGTTTCGGCCTGGGGCGGGCGCTGCCGATCGTGGCCCTGGCGCCACTCGCCGGCCGAGGTCCGGGAATCCGCGCGAACGAGCTGATGTGCGAGCGCCCCGGTGTCTACCTGGGCCTCCGCCGCGGGGACGCCGCCGCCCTCGCCACCGCAGCCCTGGCCCTGGTCCTGGTGCCCGTCAGCGCCGGCGCCAGGGAGGTCGTCGCCGCGCCCGCCACCGATCCGTCGGCGACCGTGGACGCCCTCGCCTTCGAGCCGCTCACCGGGGGAGGGATCCTCCGCCGCGGCGGCGACCTGCCCCTCCCCGGGAACGATCCCGCGATCGGCGGCAACTACGTCGCCACGATCGTCGCCCCCGGCAGCGTCCGGCTGCTCGACCGCGGCTCGCTCGGCCACGTGACCGACGTTGCGGCTCCCCGCGCGGACGCGCTCGCCGTCTCCAGCAGCTGGCTGGTCTACCGGGCGCCGCTCGCCGGCGGCGGAGACGGGATCTTCGCCCGCTCGATCTCCGACCCGGCACGGCCCGGCCCGATCCAGCAGGCCGCCGGGATCGGCGGCTCGGCCCAGCTCAGCCCTCCCGCGGTCGACGGCTCCAACCTGCTCTACGCGATCGCCACCCCGACCGGCAGCCGGGTCGTCCAGCACACCCTGGGGACCCAGCAGTTCCGGGCCCTGATGCGCTCGAACCGGATGCTGCTCTTCGACCCCTCCGTCAAGGGCAAGTCGTTCACCTACGTGCGTACCGATGCGCGGCGCAGCCGGCTGATGATCCGCCGCTTCCGCGGGCACGGCCCGGGCCGGGTGCTGCTCGCGCTCAAGCGGCGCTTCGGCCAGCTCTGGTCCAGCGCCCTCACCGAAGGCTTCGCGTTCGTCACCGTGCTCGAACCGGGCACCGGCGGCGCCAACGCCCGGATCGTCAGGGTCGACAGGAAGGGAAAGCGTCTGGCCCGACGCGCCCCCCGCGGCGGTGGCAACCACAGGTTCTAGGGTGGGCGACCTGGGTCCTGGCTGGCGCTTAGGCCCGGCAGGTAGCCCCCCGCCTGATGAGGGCGCGCTACCCCGGAGGCTCGAACGCCCGCAGAGGAGGCTCCGGATAACCGACCGCCCGGTAGAAGGTGCCGCTCGGCTTCGCCAGCAGCCAGCGCTCGCCCGCAGGCCGGAGGTAGATCACGTCATCCTCGACCGAGGTGTACTTGCGGTCGGCGAAGCGATGGACGACGGTCGCCGTCACCCGGGCGCCCACCCCCTCGACCGACACCGCCCTGATCTCGGCGATCGTCGTCCGCCTCCAGGCGGGGGTGCCGCCGGGGCGGCGATGGCCGATCGATGCGGCCAGCGAGCTCGCGCAGCCGCCTCGGCGCACCGGAAGCTCGGAGAGTCGCAGGGCGCCCGGCTCCAGCAGGTCGCATGCCAGGCGCGCGTTGTGGCGATCGAGGGCGTCGATGTAGAAGCGGACCGTCTGGGTCACCACCTCCTCGTCGATCCCGGCCAGCTCACCGGTCTCCGGGCCGACTGCCGGGGCCTCGGGGCTCGCCTCGGCCTCCGGGCCCTCCTCGACGTGCTCGTCGGAGTGGGTCTCGGTCACCTCAGGCGGCACGGTCGCCGGCCCGGTCTCGACCACCGGCGCCGTCGTCGCGCTCTCCGCGCCCTCATCGCCTGAGCCACAGGCCCCGAGTCCGAGTGCCATGCCGGCGACGACGACGGCGAACAGGGATCCCGCCCTCACCCCCGGCAGGCTAGATCAGGAGGCGCCGGAGCCCACGCTGGGCGATTCCATCGGTGCGGGCGCATAGCCTGCGGGTCGTGCCGCTCGTTGCTACCCTCGCGCTCCCGTCTTGAGCCGGTTGCGGCCCGGGGCGGTTCCTGACCCGCAGGCGCGAAATGAGCGCGAGATGGCGCACCTGAAGCCCGTTCCCGATCCGCAGCCGGCCCCCGCGACCGGCGCCAAGCCCTCGATCGAGGAGCTCGAGCGCTACGCCACCGTGCTCAGGATGCACTGCGTGCGGATGCTCGCGGTCGCCAAGTCCGGGCACCTCGACAGCTCGCTTTCGGCCGCCGACATCGTCGCGGCCCTCTATTACCGGGTCCTTCGGCACGATCCGAAGAACCCGAAGTGGCCTGAGCGCGACCGCTTCGTGCTCTCCAAGGGCCACGCGGCGCCGATCCAGTACGCGGCCCTGGCCGAGCACGGGTACTTCCCGCCCCAGGACCTGATGGGTCTGCGCCAGATCGGCTCCCACCTCCAGGGTCATCCGGACATGAACCGGACGCCCGGGATCGAGGTCTCGACCGGATCGCTCGGCCAGGGGCTCTCGATGTCCGTGGGGATCTGCCTGGCGCTCCGGCTCGATGGCCTCGCCGATACCGCCCACGTCTTCTGCCTGCTCTCCGACGGCGACTGCCAGGAGGGCGAGACCTGGGAGGGTGCCGCTGCCGCCGCCCACTACAAGGTGCCGAACATCACCGCGATCCTCGATTACAACCACCTGCAGACCGACGGCACCACCGAGGAGGTGATGGACGTCGGCGACGCCCGCGCCAAGTTCGAGTCCTTCGGCTGGGACGCGGTCGAGATCGACGGCCATGACATGGGTCAGATCACGGAGGCACTCGAGCGCAGCCGCACCCTCGACCGCCCGGCCGCGATCGTCGCCCAGACGAAGAAGGGCCGCGGCGTCTCTTTCATGGAGGGCCGCTTCGGCTTCCACGGCAAGCCCCCCACCGAGGAGCAGGAACGCGAGGCGTGGGACGAGCTGGAGGCGAAGCTCAAGGAGCAGACCAAGGCGCTCAGGGGGGAGGGCTGATGGAGCGCCCCCGGACGCGACTCCGCTGGAGCTGGGCGGCTGCAAACCTTCGCCTGGCTTCGTCCTCGGGCTCGCCGTTGGCGCCACCAAAGGCTTCGCCCCGCGTCCTCGCCAGTCTCGGTTTTCGCTCGCCCACCAACCACCGGAGCCGCGACCGTGGGCGCTGAGGCCCAGACCGAGCCGATCGCCACCCGGCAGGCCTACGGCGATGCCCTCGTCGACCTCGGCGAGGCCCACGAGGAGGTGGTCGCCCTCGACGCCGACCTCGCTGTCTCCACCCAGTCGATGAAGTTCGGCAAGAAGTTCCCGGAGCGCTTCTTCAACTGCGGAGCGGCAGAGGCGGGGATGATGTCGATGTCATGCGGGCTCGCGGCGACGGGGAAGATCCCCTACGCCTCCACCTTCGCGATCTTCGCCACCGCCCGCTCCTACGACCAGGTCCGCCTCGGGATCGCCCACAACGAGCTCCCAGTGCGGATCGGCGCCAGCCACGGCGGCGTCTCCCTCGGGGAGGACGGCGCCTCCCACCAGATGATCGAGGACCTGGCGCTGATGCGGGCGATGCCGAAGATGCAGGTGATCGTCCCCGCTGACTACAACCAGGCGTACACGGCGACCTACGAGTCCTACGAGCGGCCCGGGCCCATATACATGCGCTTCGGGCGGCCGAAGACACCGATCGTCTACGACCACATTCCGGACACCCTCGGCAGCGGCCTCGACGTCCTCCGCGAGGGCAAGGACATCTCGATCTTCGTTTGCGGCCACATGGTCTGGCGCGGCCTCGAGGCCGCCGAGTCGCTCGAGCGCGAGGACGGGGTGGAGGCAGAAGTAGTGAACATTTCGATCGTCAAGCCGATCGACGAGCAGGGCGTGCTCGAGTCGCTGGCGAAGACCGGCGTCGCGGTTACCGCCGAGGAGCACCGGGTGGTCGGCGGGCTGGGCGACGCGGTTCGCCAGGTCGCCGCCGAGCAGCATCCGGTCCCGGTCTTCGCCTTGGGAATGGCCGACGAGTTCGGGGTCTCGGGTACTGCCGAGGCCTGCATGGAGCACTTCGGGCTCACTGCGAGCGGGATCGCCGACCTCGCCCGCGAGGCGCTGCTGAAGAAGCCGCTCGTTCAGCACCCGCCGATCCGCGGCGACGGCTGGTCTTAGCCGAGCTGAGATCGAACTTGCGAAACCGCATCTAACGCTTCTCTACGCTGTTCCACTGTCTGAGCGGGGCGCGAACCGCAGGGTTCGGCCGTGTCCGCAGGCAAACTCCCCTCAATGGCGAGACGTCAGACATCCCCACAGCGGCGCGCCCGCTCCCGCGGGCAGCGCCGCCCCGAGCACCTCACTGAGCGCCGGGCCCAGCCGCCGATCGTCGACCTGAGGAAGGTCACCAAGGTTTACCCCGGCGGGCACGTCGGGCTCGAACGGGTCAGCCTCCGGGTCGACCGAGGCGAGTTCGTCTTCCTGGTCGGGCCGACCGGCTGCGGCAAGTCGACTCTGATCAAGCTTCTGATCCGGGAGCTGGCTCCGACCGAGGGCGACGTGCTGATCGCGGGCCGCGACATCGCCAAGCTCTCCGACTCGAAGGTGCCGCACCTGCGCCGCCGGATCGGCACCGTCTTCCAGGACTTCAAGCTGCTCACCTCCCGGAACGTCTACGACAACGTCGCCTACGCCCTCCAGGTGATCGGCGCCTCGCGCTCGGAGATCCGCAGGAAGGTCCCCGACGCGCTCCGCCTCGTCGGCCTCGCCGACAAGGTCTCGAACCTCCCCGACCAGCTCTCCGGCGGCGAGCAGCAGCGTCTCTCGGTCGCCCGGGCCTTCGTCAACCATCCGCCGCTTCTGCTCGCCGATGAGCCGACCGGGAACCTCGACCCGAGCACCTCGATCGGGATCATGCAGACGCTCTACCGGATCAACCGCACCGGCACCACCGTCGTCGTCGTCACCCACGACCGCGAGATGGTGGACAAGATGCGCCGCCGGGTGATCGCCCTCGACGCCGGCCGGATCGTTCGCGATCAGTCCGCCGGCATGTACACCGCCGACGACGAGTCCACCTCCGAGTTCGCCTCCCGGCTTCGGGACGAGATGGACATCGGCGACGAGGAACCGCGCTACTAGAGCATGGGGCGCGTCTTCTTCTTCATCAGCGAGGGTCTGCGGGCGCTGCGGCGAAGCGCCGCACCGAGCCTGGCCGCGATCGTCACGGTCACGGTCACCGGCCTGCTGCTCGGCGTCCTGATTCCGGTCCTGCAGACGACGGGCGGGAAGACCGAGGAGGTCCGCGACCAGGTCGGCCTCCGCGTCTTCCTCACCACCGAGACCCCCTACACCCAGCAGGAGGTCGACTCGCTGGAGACAAGCCTTCAGGGGATCCCGCATGTGAAGGAGGTCGAGTTCGTCTCCAAGGACGAGGGGCTGAAGCTCCTCGGTGAACGGCTCGAGTCCGAGAACAAGGCCGACCT
This sequence comes from uncultured Solirubrobacterales bacterium, assembly GCA_963818205.1. GTDB lineage: Bacteria > Actinomycetota > Thermoleophilia > Solirubrobacterales > 70-9 > CAVVYV01. The sequence goes on along the minus strand of CAWFRG010000001.1, from coordinate 98,954 downwards.
GACCGAGCAGCTCCCGGGCGCCCACAACCCGCTGCCCGACTCCTTCAACGTGAAGCCCGATGACCTCGACAACCTGCCGGCGGTGCAGTCGGCGATCACCCCACCGGGGGCAGACGGAAAGCCGACCCCGATCAGCCCGATCATCGACGAGGTCAACGACTCCCGCGACGAGGCCGACTCGATCCGCAACGTCACCGGCGCCGTCAAGTGGTTCCTGGTGGTCATCGGTCTGCTCCTGCTCGCCGCCTCGCTGCTCCTGGTCGGCAACACGATCCGGCTGTCGATCTACGCGCGCCGCCGCGAGGTCGAGGTGATGCGGCTGGTCGGCGCCACCAACTGGTTCATTCGCTGGCCCTTCATGGTCGAGGGGCTGGCCTGCGGCCTGATCGGCGGCGCGATCGCGGTCGGCATCCTCTTCCTCGGCAAGGCGACGGTCGTCGATCCGCTCGCCGAGAGCATCAACGTGATCTCCACCGACGGCACGATCGCCTTCGGCAAGCTCGCCGTCCTCCTCCTGCTGGTGGCGATGACCGTCTCCGCGATCGGCAGTGGCCTGACGCTGCGCCGCTTCCTGCGGATTTGAGCAAGGCGCGTCTCGGAGTCGTTGCCCTGGTGGCGGTCGCGTTCGTCGCCGGGGCGATTCTCGCTGGTCGCGTCGACGGCGTCCGCGACGTGATCGACGACGTCTTCGGCGGCCCCAGCGGGGACGCCACCGAGCAGGCGCTGGCGGTGATCGAGGACAACTACTTCGAGGAGGTCGACCCGGCGGAGCTCGAGAACGACTCGGTGCGGGCGATTGTCAACGAGCTCAAGAAAGAGCACAAGGATCGCTTCAGCCACTACTTCGGCCCGAACGCCTTCAAGCGCTTCGAGGAGCTCACCGAAGGCAGCTTCTCGGGGGTCGGGATGAGCGTCACCGAGGTGAAGCGCGGGCTCCGCGTTGCCACCGTCTTCGACGACTCGCCCGCGAAGGAGGCCGGGATCACCGAGGGCGATCTGATCACCGAGGTCGACGGCGAGTCGATCGCCGGCGAGGACTCCGAACTCGCCACCGCGAAGATCAAGGGCAAGCCCGGGACCGAGGTCACCCTGACCGTGGACCCAGCGACCGGCAAGGGCGAGCGGCAGGTGACCCTGACCCGCCGCCAGCTCCGGGTGCCGGCGGTGGAGGGGAGCCTCAAGCGCGTGAACGGGATCCCGATCGCCTACGTCCGCCTGCTCGGCTTCTCCAGTGGGGCGCACGCCGAGCTTCGCCAGGAGATCGAGCGCCTCGACAACAGAGGTGCCGACGGCCTCGTCCTCGACCTGCGCGGCAACGGAGGCGGCCTGCTGACCGAGGCCGTCCTCACCTCCAGCATCTTCGTCGAGGACGGGGTGATCGTCACCACCAACGCCCGCACCCAGGGGGACGAGACCTTCGACGCGGTCGGCGACGCCCTCCCCGAACGCCCGATGGTGGTCTTGATCAACCACGACACCGCCTCGGCGTCGGAGATCCTCACCGCCGCCGTCAGCCAGGCCGGATTGGCGGAGGTGGTCGGCCAACGCTCCTTCGGCAAGGGCACCTTCCAGGAGGTGATCCCGCTCGAGAACGGCGGCGCCCTGGACCTGACGATCGGCGAGTACCTGACCCGGGACGGCACCTCGATCAACGGCACCGGGATCAAGCCCGACCTGAAGGCCCGCGACCTGTTGAAGACGAAGCGGGATGAGGGCCGCCAGGCCGCCCTCGAGGCGCTCGCCGCCAGAATTCCATCGAATTAGGCGAGTAGTTGTCATATCGAAGCGCGGCCGCTTCCTTGTCGGCGAGCTGCTGTTCGAGCGGGGCGGGGGGATCTCGCTGTCGGGAGGCCGCCGGGCGGCGACCCCCGGCCGGATGGCCCTGGTCGAACTCGCCCCCAGCCGCTCCCGGGGCGCCAGGGTCGTTCGCGAGCTGGGCGATCCGGCGGTTGCCGCCGATGTGATCGAGGCGCTGATGCTCGACCGCGCGGTGCGCCGGGGCTTCCCCCGCGAGCTCGAGCGAGAGGCGGTCGAAGCCGCCGAGGCGGCGGCGCGCGAGAGCGGCGAGCGCCGCGATCTCACCGGGCTCGCCACCTTCACCGTCGACCCGGCGACCGCCCGAGACTTCGACGATGCCGTCTCCGCCGAGACGACGGAGGCCGGGGTGCGGCTCTGGGTGCACATCGCCGACGTCGCCGCCCACATCGCGCCCGGCTCCGCCCTCGAAGCCGAGGCCTACCGGCGCGCCACCTCGGTCTACGTGCCCGGGGAGGTCGAGCCGATGCTGCCGCATGCACTCTCGAGCGAGGCCTGCAGCCTCACCCCGGGCGAGGAGCGGCTGGCGGTGACCACCGAGCTCGAGGTCACGGATCGGGGAGAGGTGCGCTCGGTCGTCTTCTATCGCAGCCGAGTCCGCTCGGACGCGCGGCTCAACTACGACGCGCTCGACAAGGTCTTCACCGGTCGCGAGGCGGCGCCGGATCCGGTGGCTGAGCCGATCGCCCTGGCGAGGCGGGCGGCCGCCGCGCTCGGCGAGCGCCGCGCCGGCTCGTCGCTCGACGTCCAGAGCCTGGAGCCCGAGTTCCGGTTCGAGGACGGTGATGTGGTCGGCGCCCGCAACCTGGAGCAAACCGAGGCGCACGAGCTGATCGAGCACCTGATGATCTGCACCAACGAGCGCGTCGCCGAGCTGTTGGAGCGCAAGCGGGTGCCGACGCTCTATCGGGTGCACGAGCAACCCGACCCCGAGCGGATCAGTTTCATGGTGGAGAAGCTGGCGGCGCTCGACGTGCCCACCCCGCCGCTGCCCGAGAGGATCTCGCCCCAGCAGGCCGGCGAAATCGCGATCGAGGCGAGCCGGCTCTGCGCTCGGGAGGCGGCGCGGCGAGGGCACGGCAGGGAGGCGTATACATCGCTCGTGCTCCGCTCTCTCCAGCAGGCCCACTACAGCGAACGCAACCTGGGACACGCGGGCCTCGGCAGCTCGGCCTATGTGCACTTCACCTCGCCTATCCGGCGCTTCCCGGACCTGGTCGCCCATCGGGCGCTTCTCTCCGCGATCGGGGCGGGGGAGCGGCCCCCCCGGGCGGACCGCCTCCCCGATGCCGCCGTTCAGAGCTCCGAGCGAGAGCGCGACGCCGCCCGTCTCGAGCGCGACGCCGATCAGGTCTGCGCCGGCTTCCTCCTCCAGCGGGAGCTGTTCGAACGAGGGCCGAAGGCGCGCTTCGAGGGAGAGGTATCGGGCGTGGTCGGGGCCGGCGCCTTCGTCCGGTTCGGCGGTGCCCTCGCCGACGTCTACGAGGGCTTCCTCCCCGCACGGCGGATCGGGGGCCGCGAGCGCTACGAGATCGACCGGACCGAGACGATGCTGATCGGGTCGCGGGGAGGCAAGGCGATCCGGATGGGGGATCCGATCACGGTCGGGGTCGATACGGTCGACGCGCCGCGAGGTCGGGTGGACCTGCTGCCCGACGAGGAGGGCTAGCCGCCAATGGCGAAGAAAGGCAAGGGCCCGCGCTCCCCCGAGGGCGGCGACGTCGCCACCAATCGCCGAGCACGCCACCGCTTCCAGCTGCTCGAGCGCTTCGAGGCGGGTATCGAGCTCCGGGGCAGCGAGGTGAAGTCGCTGCGCCAGGGCAAGGCTCAGCTGAATGAGGCCTACGCGGTGATCGATAAGGGCGAGGTCTGGCTCCGGGGAGCCCACATCCCTCCCTATCTGCCGGCCAGCCACGAGAACCACGATCCGGACCGGCCGCGGAAGCTGCTTCTGCACCGACGTCAGATCGAGCGACTGATCGGGAAGACGGCGGAGCGAGGTCTCACCCTGATCCCGACCCGGATCTACTTCAAGGGACCGCGGGCGAAGGTCGAGCTGGCGCTGGCGAAGGGCAAGGAGGGCCGCGACAAGCGCAGGGAGATCCGCGACCGCGACCTGCGCAGGGAGGTCGAGCGCGACTACAAGCAGCGCCTGACCTAACTGCGCGACCTGCTCGTTGACCTGAGCAGGAGTCTTTCCCCCGGGTGGGAACACCCGGCGCGTGCAGCAAGCCCGCTGCGTGCGAACATTGCCCGCAGCGATGCTCGCTGCAATCGATACGGACCAGATCCTGGACGACTTCTCGAACTTCGTCCAGGACAACTCGACGATTTTCTACGCCGGGATCGCCGCGGCGATCCTTCTGGTGATCCTGATCACGATGATGGTTCGCCGCAGACGCGCCGGAGACGAAGGTGCGGAGAAGCCGAAGGCCAGCGCAAAACCGAGTCGCGCCGAGAGGAAGGCGGCGAAACGGGCGGAGAAGGAGGAGAAGACCCTGGCGAAGGGCAAGGTGCCCCGCAGGGTGCGCCGTCAGCAGAAGGTCGCCGAGCGGGAGAAGAAGGCAAGCGACAGGCGCCGTTCCGAGGAGGCGGAGCGCAAGGCCTGGGAGGAGGAGCGAAAGCGCCGCCGCGCGGAGCGCGAGCGCCGCAAGGAGGAGCGGCGCAAACGGAAGGCGAGCCGTCGCGGTGTTCCATCGGAGGAGAAGAAAACCGAGGAGGAGAAGCCTGAGATCGAGGCGAAGCCCGCGACCGAGGAGAAGCCCGAGGAGGTGAAGGCCGCCGTGCAGCCGGGCACGGCCGAGGCTGGTGAGGGGGAGCAGGCGGAGGGTGGGGTCGAGGAGGAGCGGCCCGAGACCAAGGAATCGACGATGCTCGCCGCCGCCCTCGGCCTCAGCCCGGGCCAGCGATCGGACCGCGACGGCGACGAGGCCACAAAGGTGCTCGCCGCCAAGCAACCCGCCGCCAAGGAACCGGCCCCCGACGACTTCGTCCTCCCCGACGCTGCCCCCGCGAAGCCCGCCGCGGAGGAGCCCAAGGCGCCGGAGGAGGAAAAGCCCGGCTTCGAACAGGTCCCCATCGACGAAGCCGAGCCCGAGGAGGAGACAGCCTTCACCCCGACCGCGGCCGAGCCCGAGAGCGCCCCCGGCGGCTTCGCGCGCGCCGCCTCCGACGATGAGACCGCGACACCGCCCGAGCGCAAGATCCCGACCGTTGAGCCGGATGTCTCGATGCAACGCCCGTATGACGCCCCCGCCCCGAGCGAGGCGGTCGAGCGCCTCGCGGGCCAGCGCGAAGAGCAGCTGGCGGAGGAGGAGCAGCGGGTGCAGCGGGAGGCCGAGGTCCGGCTCCGCGAGGCGGCTGAGCTCCAGCGCCACGCTGAGGAGCGGCTCGAGCGCGCAAACGAGGACACCGAGCGGCTGGTGAGGATGGCGGCCGATCAGGCACGTCGTCAGGCTGAGCAGGAGGCGCGCTCAGATGCCGAGCAGCGGCTGCGGGACGAGGCCGAGCGTATGCGGCGGGAGAGCGAGGAACGCGCCAGGCTCGAGTCGGAGCGAGTTCGCCAGGAGGTCGAGGAGCGCACTCGTTCAGCGATCGATGACGCCCGCAGGGAGGCGGATCTGCGCGTCCAGCAGGCGGCCGAACAGGCCAGGAGGGAGGCGGAGGAGCGGGCCCGCTCGGAGGCTGACGAGCAGTTCAGCCGTGAGGCCGAGCGCATGCGGGAGGACGCGGACCAACGCGCTCGCCGCCAAGCCGAGGAGCAACTTGGAACCGAGCACAAGCGCCTGGTCAGCGAGGTGGAGGAAGCCGAGCGCCGCCTCCAGGCCGAGCGCGCCGAGCATGAGAAGGCGATGGAGGAGGTCTACAGCCGTCTGGCAGAGATCGAGGAGCGCGTTAAGGAGGCCGAGCGACGCGCTGCCGAGGCGGAGCGCCTGGCGAGGCTGAAGGCCGAGGAGGCCGAGCGCGAGCGCCGCCTGCGCGAGGTACTGGAGAGAGTTTCGCGCGCCGAGGCCAAGGCGAAGGAGGCCGAGTCACGTGCCCGCGCCGCCGAGGCGGCCGCCGCCGAGACCGTCCGCGCCGCTGGCGAGGTCACCGTCATCCCAGAGCCCACCCCGATGTCGCCGCCTGCCCGATCGCCGGCCCCATCCGCCCCGGCATCGCCCCCGAAGCCCGAGCCGGTCGCCACGCCGAAGCCGCCGGAGCCCCCTGAGCCGCCGACACCCGAGCGCAGCGAGGAGCCCGACGAGGGGCGGAGCATCCTCGGCCGCACGGTCGGCGCCATTCTCGGCGTCGGCGGGGACGAGGAGAGCGCGAAAGAGGGCGAGGGGACCGACCTCAACCGGGCGACCTTCGAGGAGCTTCGCGGCCTCGGCTTCTCAGTCACCCAGGCGACCCGGGTGATCACCTACCGGGAGCGCGCGGACGGCTTCAGCTCCCTCGATGATCTCGACCACGTTCCGGGGATGCCCAAGGAGTTCCTGGACGTCGTCAAGCCGAAGCTGAGGCTCTAGCTAAAGGCTGCGCTCGAAGTAGGTCTCTGCGACCCCGGCCGCCAGCAGCGCGGCGAGCGAGAGGTAGGTGACGGCGACCAGGGCCCGCGTCCTCGCCGGAACCCGGTTGAAGGCGCGGCCCTCGGGAGTGTTCCGCTGCTTCCAGCGGCGCCAGGTCTCGAGCCCGCCGAAGATGATCACCAGCAGCAGGATCGGGTTGGGGAAGAAGAACATCAGGGCGATCAGGGCGGCAAAGCCGGCGAGCCAGACCCAGGGCGAGATCGCCGCCATCGCCCGGCCGCCGTCGAGCGGCAGCACCGGCAGCAGGTTGAAGAGGTTGATCAGGAAGCCGACGTAGGCGAGGGCGCGCCAGAACTCCTCGCCGGTGAGCAGCCAGATGCCCAGCGGCACCAGGGTCGCGATCGAGCCGAGGATCGGCCCGGCGAGGCCGACCCGGGCCTCGGCGGCGGCGTCGTTCCCGAGCGACTTGGCCGAGATCACCGCGCCGAGGAAGGGGATGAACATCGGCGCCGACGCCTCGATCCCCTCGCGCCGCAGCTGGAACACGTGGCCCAGCTCGTGCAGGAGGAGGAGGAGGACGAAGCCGACCGCAAACGCCCAGCCGAAGATCAGCTGGTAGGCAACCACCGAGACCAACATCGAGGCGGAGGTCGAGAACAACTTCAGCTTCGGCAACGCCAGCAGCAGGACCTTCAGCTTGGACCCGAGCAGCGCAGCGGCGACGGCGACGCCGCCGAGGCGCTTCAGCAGGCCTTGACGCCGACCCGAGCCTGGGTGGATCGGCTCCGGCTTCTCCTCGGGACCCGGGCGATACCCGGGCAGCTCGTGCGCTTCCATTGCTCGATCCAATGTAGCGCCCGCCCTTAGCCGCCCATAAGGGTGAGCGCCCTGGCGCCAACGTCACCGCCAGCTGCCGGAGCAGGGCTAAAATGCCTGCACATAGCACGGGGCCGAAATGGCATTCGATTTGGTCATCCGTGCGATTAGGTTGCAGGTCGAGGTTCCCGGAGGCCTCGTTAAACACCGGGACCAACCAATACGTGCGGACCATGAGTTCGCCCTCGCCGCTTAGTTAGTAGCTAGGTAGTGAGAGTCGGCCCTCCCTCGCCCGAGGGGAGGGGCACCGGCTTCAGAATCGGGCTCACCCAGGCGGCCCGTCCCGACCGCCGGGGGACATTCAAGGGACTTGGCTCTCCGGCATCTCCCGCCGGCAGCGGAGGTCGGGGAGCGAGATCAAAGCGCCGGCTATACCTGTAGACACCGATCGTTTCGTGGCCGAAGACCCGGGTTCGAGTCACGGCGGCTCCATTTCGAGTTTGCGCGACGCAGCCAGTTCTCGGCGGCGTCGGGCTGGAAGATCCTCATGCCAGCCGAGCACTGCACCGGCTCTTTCCGCCGCAGCAATCGAAGACCGGATCTGCCCGCGCCGGCGTTTTCCCATAGTTGGTTGCAGCGCTTGCATCAACGTGATGGCGCGTCCCCCGGCAAGCATCACCCGCCATATCGGTGTCCACTGCTCGCGACGTTTTCGATCGATGCGCGGCTTGACCCGGAGCAAACGAGCTACCTCCTGAATTACATCCCTGTCGCAGCTGCTCCCGTGGATTCGCGGGCCACGTGGGCTGGACGGTGGGGGCCGGACGAAACTTCCCTCTCCTTCCAGCCAGCCAGCAAGCCAGTACAACTCCGCCCACGTCAGGCCCGTTCCTGCCGCGGTTCCGCCTCTGATGACACCTGAAAGCTCGCGCCAGCAAAAACGCTCTCGCACCGGGTAGTACCGGTAGTCGAGAATCGGATGGATCGTCTGTCGCGCAACCCTGAAGGAGCGGGCGAGCGATGAGACTGTCTCACCCTCGTCATGCCTCTTGCGGATCTGCTCCGCGAGGTCGAAGCTGAGCTTGTGGATCGGGGCTGAGTAGCCCTCGAGCGCGCGGTCCATCGCGGCTTGACGCCGGTCGCTCATCATCGGTCTCAGCGCCGTCATTAGCTCGACCGCTCTCGATCCCCTGATCGTGGCCGCGAATTCGGTGCGGTTGCGCCCCTTGTCGTTGGCCTGGATGCTCGTGCCAAAGGCCGCTGCCACCAGCTCCACAACATCGACATCGGTCATCCGACACGAGATCACCGGAGATCGAGGACTTGAGGGCATTGGCCTCAGGAACGTACCTTCGCCCTCAAGCAATCCAGCCAGCCAGACGAACGCTGGCCAACCATTCTCACCTCCCAGTGGTGGGGCCGCGTTCGCGAACGTTCCCATGCCCCAAACATACGTTCGCTTTCGGTCGGATTCGGCTGCTCATAGCCGTGTTGCCCCGAGCTCTCTACTTCGTCCGGGAACTAGGGCGAGAGGACGTGCCCGGCGGCGGGGTCCACCTTGCCGTCGAGGACCTCGAGGTAGGCCTGCTGGAGCGCCTTGGGTCCGCGGCCGTGGATCACCTCGAGCCAACCGCCGGTCCACTCGACGAACGGATGCCAGGCTTCAACCACCCGCTGGTCGAGGTTGGCGGCACCCCAGTCGGCGCCCCGCTTCTTGATCCGGACGGGGGCGAAGAAGAAGGCCGGCTCCGGACCGGGAAGGTCGGACCCGGCGGCCATCTCCTCGTGGTGGGTCATCCCGACGGCGCAGCTGTAGGCGAGGTCGTCGCCGTAGTGCCCGTGGACGGCGCTGCGGACGTCGGCGTTTCCGGACATGTCGACGTAGACCGCCTTCGAGCGCGGCAGAGAGCCGATCTCCTCGTAGGGGACGACCGGCGAGTAGACGCCGCTCTTCTGGACGAAGTCCACGTTTCCGGGGGAGGTGAGGCCGATCACCTCGATTCCCTCCCGCTGAGCGAGGAGGAAGGCGGCCGAGAGGGCGGTCTTGCTCGAGGCGCTGCCGATGACGATCGTCTCGGCGCCGAAGAAGTCCTCGTCGGCGAGGAAGTCGTCGATCAGCCACGAGGTGAAGAAGAGCGGCCAGAAGAGGATCTGCTCGTCCTCGCGCTCGGTGTCGTAGACGGGGTCGGAATCGACCGCGCGATACCCCTGATAGGCGGAAGGGAGGTTCGCCCGGTGCGGCGACGAGTCTACGAAGCCGCGCCGGTCGAAGCGGTCGGGCTGAATCACCAGGCGGCTCGACGGTGGCAGATAGCCGTAGACCCGGGTCCCCTCCGGGAGCTCGTCGTTGGCGGTCTCGGCGACCGTTGCAAAGCCCCAGACGGGGATCCGACCCCAGCCGTCCTCGGCGGGAAAGAACCTCCAGTAGTGCATCGCCTCGCCGAAGACCCCATAGGTGATGTTGTTCGACGTCAGTCCGAACGAGTCGATCTCGAGCAGCGCCTGCCCGGGCTCGAGCCCCGACGGGGCCCGGTCGACCACCTTGAACTCGTGGAGGTCCTTCCGATTGACGAGGAAATCCATCGGGCTGCGGAGCCTACTCCCGCCCGCTCCCTGGCAGACTGGGACGATGAGCGATTCCCCCCAGGCCGAGCTGGTCCTGCGGCGGGCGCGCTCGATCCCCGCTGGACTGGTGACCACGTACAAGGACCTCTGCCCGGAGGCACCGCGGTTCGCGGGCGCCGTGATGGCCGAAGGCCATCACCCCGGGGTGCCCTGGCAGCGGATCGTCCGCGCCGACGGATCGCTGGCCAGGGGCGAGCAACAGCGCCGCCTGCTCGAACGCGAGGGGGTGCCGTTCCGAGGGAAGCGGGTTGACATGGAGTTGGCGTGGTCGCCGCCGCAGGACTAGGCCGATGCCATAGGCTGGCGCAGTTGCGTTCTTGCTCGCGCCAAAGGGAGGCCCATCTGAGCAGCGCCAGAGTGAACGCTGCGATCGTCTTCCTGGGAGCGGTGGGGATCACCCTGCTCGTCCAGCGGCGGGAGCCCTAGGTGGCTGAGCTCCCCGCCCCCAGCGAGGGCTTCGTCCTCACCCACTTCATCGTCTCCGACGACGTAGAGCGCTCCCGCCGCTTCTATGCTGACCTCCTCGGAGGGGAGGTGGTGCTGGAGGGCGAGCCTTCGATCGTCCAGCTCGCGAACAGCTGGGTGATCATCAACGTTGGCGGCGGCCCGACCGAGGACAAGCCGGAGGTGGTTCTCGAGACGCCGCCCGACCCGAACCGGGTGAGCGCCTTCCTCAACATCCGGGTGGCCGACATCCAGTCGCTTTACGAGGACTGGAGTGCGAAGGGGGTCGAGTTCCTAACCCCGCCGATGCAGCGCCAGACAGAGATCCGCTGCTACGCCCGCGATCCCGACGGCCACCTGATCGAGCTCGGCCAGACGACCGCCGGCCGCGAGTAGCCGGGCTCACGCCGCCCGCAGCAAGACACCATTCCCGGAGGGATCGCTGAGCCGCAGTTCGCCTTCGCCCCGGGTTGCCTCGATTCCGGCTTCCGCCACCCGCCGCTCGACCTCCGCCAGGGCCTCCTGGGTGGGGAGGAGTATCTCGAACCAGCGCAGCCCGCGGGCGCCGAGAGGGGGCGGCGCCGCTCCCTCGCCGGCCCAGGTGTTGAGCCCGATGTGATGGTGGTAACCGCCCGCCGAGACGAACAGGGCCTGTGGATAGCCGCGGACGGTGACCTCGAAGCCGAGGGTGCCGACGTAGAACTCCTCGGACGCGGCGAGGTCGCCGACGTTCAGGTGGACGTGGCCGATCCGGGTGCCCGCGGCGATCGGCCCTCCCGCCTCCTCGCCACTGTCGGGCAGCTCCAGCAGCAGCCCCTGCAGGTCGAGGGGGATGGTGTCCATGCGCAGCTCGCCGTCCGCCAACGGCCACTCGTCCCGGGGTCGGTCGCGGTAGATCTCGATCCCGTTCCCCTCCGGGTCCTGGAGGTAGAGGGCCTCGCTGACCAGGTGGTCGGAGGCGCCGCTGAAGCGCCAGCCCGCGTTCGCCACCCGGCGCAGCACCCGGGCGAGCTCCAGCCGGCTGGGGACGAGGACCGCCAGGTGGAAGAGCCCGGTCGTCGCCGGTGGTCGCCGGGGTGCGCGTGGGTCGCCGATCAGTTCGACCACGGTCGTTCCTCCCGCGCCCAGCCGCACGCGATCCTCCGCTCCGGGAAGCGGCCGCAGCCCGATCGCCTCTTCGTAGAAGGCGCTCGCCGCGGAGGCATCGGCCACTGTCAGGGCGACGGGTCCCATCTCGGTGGAGGGGTCGATCGCCAGAGCCCTAGGCATCTGGACCTTCGTTCTGTAGGGCGCTTCCGGAAGGGCGGACTTGCTCGGCCGGCGCCTGCCTCTGGGACGGCGAGGAGAGCGCCGAGAGGCTCACCGCGCGCGCTGACACCGCGCTCTACGCCGCCGAGGCGGCTGGCGGCACAGTCGTCCCCGCCTAGATACCAAGGTCCCGCAACACGCCCGGCTCCCAGGAGCCGAGCATGACGAAGACCGGGTGAGGGACGTCCTTGGGATTCGCTCGGATCCCGACCCTTGCTCCCTCCGGGGTCTCACCCTCCAGCCGCTGGCCCAGCTCGACCGCCGCGTCCTCGGTGTCGGCGCCAACCAGCAGGTACCTCCAGCGCCGCTTCACCGGCAGGCCCTCCTCCTCCAGCCGGTGGGCGAACTCCCGGGTGCTCCGCACGTCGGGCAGGTCGATCACGACCTCCCAGGCATACTCGCCGGACTCGCGCCCGGCGCGCTTTCCCGCGAGGGCGTGCTGCTCCTCCTCGGCGTCGAGCTCCTGCTCGCCCTCAGGCAGTGGTTGATCGGCTGGAAGCCACTCGTCCGCGGTGGGATGCCAGCGCACCAGCCGCACCTCGCCCGACAGGTTGTCCTCCTCCATCAGCTCGCGGACGACGCGCTCGGCCTCCCGGGCACTCTCCTCGTGCCAGGCGTAGAGGAAGAGGCGGTTGCCGTCGCGGCTGACGATGACGCTGCCGCCAAGGCGCTTGCGGGCCTCGTCGTCGAGCTGGAGGTGATGAAGGCTCTCGCCGAGCGACTGGCCGTTGTCGTCGTCGTCGAGGACCACCTCGACCCGCCACTCGTCGGCCGCGCGGGAGTTCTCGATCTCGGGGGTCACGATTCGAACTCTAGCCACGCCCGCCGCCGGTCAGGGTCAGGCCTCCAACATCCGGCCCTCGGGGCCGAGGTTGAAGACCGGGGTTGAGCCGATCTCGCTCTCGGCGCCCCAGGACTCGTGGATGTGACCGCAGACCGCCAGCCGCGGCTGCGTGCGCTCGATCGCCTCGAGGACGGCGGTGCTCCCGAGGTGCTCGCCGGCGCTGCTCGCGTCGCAATGACCGTAGGGAGGCGAGTGCACGACGAGGATCGCCCCGTCGGGACAGCCGGCGAGCTTTGCCTCCGCCGCCTGCTCGTCGAGGTCGAAGCTCCAGTCCCACGGGGTCACGGGCACACCGGCACCGAGCCCGAAGAAGAGCGCGCCGTTGATCTCGGTGGCCTCCCCGTGCAGCACCGTCGCCGCCTCCCATCTTTCGCAGGCCGCTCGCAGGGCCTCCTCGGTCTCGTTGTTTCCCGGCACCAGGACCGTCGGCTTCTCGATCGCGCCGAGCGCGCCGATCGCCTCCTCGAGCCCCTTGTGCACCGAGGCGAAGTCGCCCGCCCCGATCACCACGTCGACCTCGGCCGAGCGTCGGGCGAGGTCGCGCGCCTCGTCGAGGTCGCGGTGGAGATCGCTGAAGGCGAGCAACCTGGTCACGCGGGCAGTCTCTCAGGCGGGCGTCGCTGTCGCATGGGCGGGCTAGGAGCTAGGCTGCCCGGCGCCTGAAGAACAGAGTCCGGCGTGGGGAGGGGACATCCCCCGGCGTCAGATAGCCGAGCTCCGCGAGCTTCTCGGCGAGGATCTCGTGCATCGCCTCGATCTCCTCACCCGACATCGTTTGCGCCCAGCTGCCCGGCTCGGCGCGCCTGATCTCCTGGCCGGACCCCTTCTCCTGGACGGGCACGTTCGCGTAGGAGTTGGCGCTCGCGATCCCGGCGAGCTGCTCATCGGAGGCCGCGATGCCCAGCACCCGGCAGATGCCGGCGAGCGAGGGGACCGGGTCGCGGCGGAGCTGCTCGTAGCGGACCATCAGCCGGCGGTGAGGAGAATGGCGCGCGAAGGTCTCCTGGACCACCTGGGTGCGGTGGAGCCAGACGCTGGACTGCCAGCGGATCAGTGCCGTCCGGCCCTCGTCCGAGAGCGGGTAGGCCCCCTCGTCGGTCGCCCAGCTGCCGTCGCTGTAGGCATCGAGCCAGGAGTCGACGACGTCGCGACCGTCTCGCAGGAGGAAGATCAGGGACGAGTCAGGGAAGAGATCGATCAGGGTGTCGGCTGCGTGCGAGCCGGGCTCCTTGACGACGACGACCGGGTCCTCGATCCCCCGCTCCCGGATGTCCTCGGCGGCCTGCGCCTCGTAGCGGGCCTCGATCAGCCCCCGCAGCGCCGGGATCCACTGCTCGCGGTAGTGATCCGAGAACAGGTAGTCGCGCTTCTGGCGCTTGAAGTCCGCCAGCGTCCCTAGCTTCGGCGGCTCCTTCGAGGTCGCCCACGCGAGCGGGATCGGCCGCCAGACACCGAGGTGGTGGCCGAGATGGGGGTCGTCGATCGGAACTACCCGCTCTAGCTGCGAGAGCATCCGCAGCAGCCAGGTGCTTCCGCTGCGCGAGGACCCGAAGATCCAGGCGAGTCGCCCAGGTGCGGCGATCGAAATGTCCCCCGCTCCCTTGCTCATCGTCAAGGAGACTAATGAGCGCTCAGACGGATACCAACCTCAGGCCGCCGTGTCGTCGGGATCGTCGCCCAGCAGCGCCTCGCGCAGGGCTCGCTCCTCCTCGACGAAGAGCTGGCCGAAGCTGCGCTCGCGGTCGAGGAGGATCCGCCGCTTGGTCTCGGCAATCGCCGCCCGCGGCCCCGAGGCGATCCGCCCGGCGAGCTCGATCGCCCGCGGCATCAGCTCCTCTGCCGGATGGACCGCGCTGACGATCCCAACCCGCAGCGCCCCGAAGGCGTCGAGCAGCCGGCCGGTCAGGGTGAGCTCGGCGGCGATCGCCGCGGGCAGGGCCGCCCGGGCCGCCGCATAGCTCGGAGGGATGCCCTGGGGGAGCTCCGGGAAGCCGAAACTGGCCGCCTCCGAGGCAAGGCGCAGGTCACAGAGCAGAGCGAGCGCGAAGCCGCCCGCGAGGGCGGGGCCGTTGATCGCGGCGACCACCGGCTTCGGGCAGTTGCCGACCGCCTGGAAGCAGGCGACACTGGTCTCCACAAGCCGCTCCTTGCGCGCGCGGTCCCCGCCGAACTGGGTGACGTCCATTCCCGAGCAGAACGCGGGGCCGGCGCCGGTGAGGACGATCGAGCCGACCTCCCCATCGTCGCCCAGAGAGCCGAAGGACTCCGCCAGCTCCACCCGCAGGTCGATCGAGAGAGCGTTTCGCTTCTCCGGGCGCTGCAGGGTGACGATCGCGACCTCATCCGAGCGCTCGAGCGAGAGCAGACCCGCCATCGCGCCATCCTATGCGGCCAAAGCTCCAACGAACGGAGGGATATGAAGTCGCACACGGATTACATGACCTTCGAGACCGAGCGGCGCCGCGAGTTCATCCGGATCACCGATGACGTCCAGCAGGCAGTGGACACCGGCGGGGTCGCCGAGGGCATGGTCCTGGTCTCCGCCATGCACATCACGGCGGCGGTCTGGGTCAACGACAACGAGCCCGGCCTTCACGAGGACACGCTCGAGTGGCTGGACAAGATCGCGCCCCCGAGCTGGAGCGAGCCCGCAAACGACGTCGCCCGGGAGCTGCTGCCCGAGGGCGGCGACTACCGCCATCACCGCGGCGGCGAGGACAACGGCGATGCCCACCTGAAGAATCTGCTCGTCCACCATCAGGTGGTCCTCCCGGTGACCGACGGGCGGCTCGACCTCGGTCCCTGGCAGCAGGTCTTCTACTGCGAGTTCGACGGCCGGCGCCCGAAGCGCCTGGTGATCAAGGTGATCGGCGATTGACGCGAGGGCGCTCCGCAGGCGAAGCCGAGGAGCGACCCGTTCGGTGATGGCCGAGCCGGCGGGGGCCGACCCGCGGCGCGGCGTCGCGCCGCTGCTGGTGATCGGCGCGGTGCTCTCCGTGCAGCTCGGCGCCGCCGCCGCCACCACCCTCTTCGACGAGATCGGGCCGACCGGCACCGTCTTCTACCGGCTGCTGTTCGCGGCGCTTGTCCTGGGCGCGGTCTGGCGGCCCGACCCGCGAGCCGCGACGCCCCGGGCGCTCGCTCTGGCCGCCGTGTTCGGGGTCACCCTCGCCGGGATGAACCTCAGCTTCTACGAAGCGCTCGACCGGATCCCGCTCGGGATCGCGGTCGCCCTCGAGTTCGTCGGCCCGCTCACGGTCGGCCTCCTTGGGTCGCGGCGGGCGATCGACCTCGCCTGGGTCGCCCTGGCGGCGGCGGGGATCGTCCTCCTCACCGGACCGGAGGGGTCGGCGGAGGCGGCGGGGATCGCGCTGGCGCTTACGGCGGGAGGCTTCTGGGCGCTCTACATCCTCCTCAGCGCCAGGATCGGGCGCGCATTCTCGGGCGGCGACGGCTTGGCCCTGGCGATGGTGGTCTCGGCGGCGCTGCTGGTCGGGCCCGGGATCGCCGCCGGGGGTGCGGATCTGCTCGACGCGAGGGTGATCGCGATCGGCGCGGCGGTCGCCCTGCTGAGCTCGGCGATCCCCTACTCGCTCGAGCTCGAGGCGCTCCGCCGCCTGCGGGTGGGCGCCTTCGGCGTCCTCATGAGTCTCGAGCCGGCGATCGCCGCAGTAGTCGGCCTGATCGCCCTGCAGCAGGGTCTCGCAGCGGCCGAGGTCGCCGGAATCGTCTGCGTGGTGGCGGCGAGCGCCGGGGTGCTGCGGGAGCCGGGCACACCGACGCCGCGAGACTAGGCGGCGCGGCGGAGGCGGGGGCGGCGAAGGCGACTGAGGATCGCCCGGCGTCGCGAGGGCGAATCGACCGAGGTGGGGTGGACGACCGCCTCGATCCCGCCTTCCATTCGCGGCGTTCGGGCGGCACCAAGGACTGATGGCATGTGGCGCTCGATCTGAGCCTGCAGGCAAGCCCTACACGAGCACTCTGGAACGGATACGCCGGTGTGGGAACAGACGTTCATCCGGATTCCCTTTAAGCAGAAGCGCGTCCACGGTAACCCGATCGGCGGTCGGAACCGCGTAAATGGCCGGAAACTGAGTAACCACAGCCCGTCATTCACACCCCGCGCTCGCCCCCTGCGAAGATCACGAAATGGAAGCACGGGGCCCCGATGTGCGCGCCGAATCGCTCGCGGACGCCGTCGCGAAGGCCAACGTGCACGCCCCCACCCGCGGAAACCGCAGGCTGGAGCGGTTCCTCGCCGCCGTCAACGACGACGAGCGGGTGCGGGCCTGGTGGTACATGGCCCAGCTCACCTCGGAGCGGCTCAGCATGTCGGACCACTCCTGGGTCCACGTCCAGGTGGTCCTCAACATCGCCCTCCGGCTGCTCCGGCTCTTGGTCAAGGGAGGGATCGAGCCGGCGATGGTCAGCGACCACGGGATGAAGGATCGCGACGCCGAGGTCGTGGTCGCCGGCGGGGCGCTGCTGCACGACGTCGGGATGTCGATCCACCGCGTCGACCACGAGGCCTTCAGCCTCTTCCTGGTCGCCGACCGGCTCGACCTCCTGCTCGCAGACAGCTACGAGGAGCCCGAGCGCACCGTGGTGATCGCGGAGATCATGCACGCGATCATCGGCCACCGCCGGCGCGGCGAGCCCTACACGCTCGAGGCCGGGGTCGTGCGGGTGGCCGATGCCCTCGATATGGCTCAGGGGCGCTCGCGGATTCCGATCGAGGGAGGCAGCTTCGGGATCCACGCCCTCTCCGCGGCGGCGATCGACGAGGTCCGGATCGAGGCAGGCGAGGAGCGCCCGGTCAAGGTCGAGATCGAGATGAACAACTCCGCCGGGATCTTCCAGGTCGATGACCTGCTCGCCACCAAGCTCCGTGGCACCCCGCTCGAGGGCCACGTCGAGGTGATCGCCCAGGTCAAGGGCGAGACCGAGAAGCGGCTGCTGCCCTCCTTTCGTATCTAGCTGCAGGGGGCCTTCCCGACCGGGGTTTGCGATTGGAGCGAGCCCAAGGCGCCGGCGCTAGACGCCGGCGCCCTCGCCCCCCCGTCCCTCGCCGGCGGCGAAGCGGGCGGCGCCCGCGACCCCGACGCCGCTGACTGCACCGCCGATCTCGGCCTCGCGAGCGAGGCCCTCCTCGAGCGAGAGTCCGAATCCCTCGAGCGCCGAGCGGCGGTCGGCCAGCATCGTCTCCTGCGGGAACGCGGCCAGGCCCTCCGCCATCTCCAGCGCTCGCGCCAGATGCTTGCCGGGAGCGACCACCTCGGTCAAGAGGCCGATCGCCAGTCCCTCATCGGCGTCGACGATCCGGCCGCTCAGGATCATGTCGAGAGCGCGGCCCATGCCGACGATCCGCGGCAGCCGCTGGGTGCCGCCGTCGATCAGAGGCACCCCCCAGCGGCGCTCCGGAAAGCCCAGCTTCGCGGTCGCGGTTCCGACCCGGAGATCGCACCAGAGCGCCAGCTCGAGACCACCTGCCAGGGCCCAGCCGGAGACCGCCGCGATCGTCGGCTTCGATGCCGTCAGCCGGGTGAAGCCAAGGGGCCCGTGGGGCCGGGGGGCCAGCCACTGCTTGGCGATCTCCTCGTCCTCGGTCGCAGCCGCCACCGATTTCAGATCGGCGCCGGCGCAGAAGGCCTCCTCACCGGCTCCGGTGAGGATCAGGATCCGGGCTTCGTCATCCGCCTCGAAGCGTCGATATCCCTCCAGCAGAAGGTCGGCGGTCGTCGGGTCGACCGCGTTTCGCCGCTCGGGCCGGTCGATCGTGAGCACGGCTGCGGCGCCGCGGCGCTCGTAGGTGACCTCGGCCATAGCGAACGATCCTATGCGGCCGACCTACCCGGCGATCACTCCGTAGGCGCCCCCGGCCAGTCCTGGAGGTAGGGGAGCGGATCGATCGCCTTCCGCTCCATCCCGGAGGCGACCCGTCCGCGGCGGATCTCGAAGTGGAGGTGGGGGCCGTCGCAGGACCCGGTGCAGCCGACCTGCCCCACCGGCTGCCCGGCTTGCACCCTCTCGCCGGCGTGGACGAGGGCAGGATGGAGCATGTGCATGTAGACGTAGCTGCGGTCGTCAATCGGGCTGTAGATGACCAGGCTGTTGCCGCCGCCGTAGGCGTAGAAGCTCTTGCCGCCGGCGCCGTCGATGACGATCCCGTCCCGGACCGCGACCAGCGGGGTCCCCGGCTTGACGAAAACGTCCTGTCCCTGGTGGATGTGGCCGGAGCGGTTGGCGCCGAACCGCGCGTCGGCCTCGCCGAAGTCGGGGTTGTCGGTGACCACGGGGAAGTAGGGGCCCTTGGTCAGCCCGGGCGGGGTGCCGGAGTCGAGCAGCGAGTTGCCGGTCAGCGAGGCGGCGATCGGGCCGCCCGGCCCGCCGAGGACCGGCACCGGAAGGCCCAGGGCGGCGCCCATGACCCCGGCGACGGCGGTGACGGCCGCCAGCGCCAGCGCCGCCCGGGCGGTTGGCCAGCCGAGTCCCTGGGGGCGGCGCTGGTGGGAGCGGCTCCGCGGCGGCGGCGTGCGCCGCCTGCTGGCCGCTGCGACCGCGGCCTTGCGGCGGGGCGCAGCCGTTCCCTTCCGCTTCGCCTTCTGCCGCGCCAACTCCTTGCGTCGGCGGTGCTCGCGCTCTCGCTCGAGCTGGGCCTGGCGCCTGGCGCGCTCGCGCAGCAGTTTCTCGCGGTCGGCCCGCGCCCGCTCCGCTCGCTCATACTCGATCCGGGCGTGCTCCTTGCGCTCCCGCTGAAGCATCGCCTCGCGCTCGCGTCGCTGCCGCTCCTGAATCTCCTCGCGCCGGCGCTCCAGCCGCTCGCGCTCGCGCAGCGCTGCAAGCCGCCGTTCGCGCTCTTCCCGCTCGGCTCGCTCGCGTGCCGCCCGCTCGGCTTGCTCTCGCTCCAGACGCTCGCGCGCGACCGTGGCCAGACGCTCGCGCTCCTCCTGCGCGCGGGCATCGCGCTCGGCGTGCTCCCGCAGCTCGCGCTCGAGCTCGAGCTGCTGCTGGCGCCGAACGCGCTGATCCTCCTCGCGCTGGCGGCGCTTGGCGTCCCGGCGTGCTCGGCGCTCGTCGTAGCCGGTCCCGGGACCCGGGTCGAATGGGGCGGCCCCGATCTCGACCGGCAGATCGTGGTCCCGCGATCCCCTCCTCAGGTAGCCGCTGGTCAGCCCCGGGTCGAAGGAGCGGGGACGCTCTTCCCGCTCGGCGTCCTCCGCTGCCTCCTCATCGGCAACGGGCGGCGAGTCTTCCCTGGCGGCCTCCAAATCCTGCTTCCGCCGAGGTCTAGAACTGCCCGAGGCGCTCGAGGTCCTCCTTGCGCCTCTCCTTGCGGTTTTCGAGCCGGATCTGGATCAGCGAGAGGACGATCACGAGGATCGTGAAGAAGCCGATCAGGCCGAAGGCGAAGAAGGTGACGACCTTGTCGTCGGTCCGTCCATAGATCCCGACGCCATCGGCGGCGACCGCCAGCGGGGCCAGCACCATGAGCGCGGCGACCGCGAGGCAGACTGCCATGGCGCCACGACGGAGCAGGGCTCGCATGCCGGGCAGAGTAACGCAAGGCAGGGCGGCCATCGGCCTGCCTCAGGCGCGCTTTCGGGGCGTTCGCCTAGCATGCCGCCGATGTCCGAGCTCGAGGCCCTGCTACTCGGGGTCGTCCAGGGCCTCACCGAGTTCCTGCCGATCTCCTCCTCGGGGCACCTGATCCTGGTCCCCTGGCTTCAGGACTACACCTTCCTCGAGCAGCACGACGCCTTCAACAAGACCTTCGACGTGGCGCTGCATATCGGCACGCTCGCGGCGGTCGTCTCCTACTTCCGAGCCGACCTCGCTCGGATGCTGTCGGGCTGGCTGAGGACCCTCCGCACCCGCTCGATCGAGACCGTGGACGAGCGGCTCGCCTGGGTGGTGGTCGTGGCGACGATCCCGGCGGTGATCGTGGGCGGGCTCGGCGAGGACTGGATCGACGAGCACCTCGGCGAGCCGTGGATGATCGCGATCGCGCTGATCTTCTTCGGGCTGCTCCTCGGAGTATCCGACAGGCAGCGCCAGGACGAGGACCTGGGGGAGATCAGCCTGAAGCAGGGGCTGATCCTCGGGGTCGCTCAATCGCTTGCGCTCTCACCCGGGACCTCGCGGTCCGGGATCACGATCACCGCCGCGCGGTTCATGGGGATCGACCGGGACGGCGCCGCCCGGATCTCCTTCCTGATGCTGGTGCCGGTCACCGCCGGCGCCGTGGTCGTCAAGGCCTACGGGGCGATCACCGAGGGCCTTCCCGATGATGTCCTGGGGCCGATCGTGGTCGGGATCCTCGCCTCGGCGGTCTCCGGCTATCTGGCGATCGCGGGGCTTTTGCGATTCGTGCGAACCCACAGCTACGACGTCTTCGTCGTCTATCGGGTCCTGGTGGGGGTGGTCCTGCTCGGGCTGATCGCCGCCGGCGTCCGCGGCGCGACCTTTTGATCAGGTTTCGATATCGAGGAGCTCGTCGCCGGGCTCGTGCTCGACCTGCAAGGTCGAGTGCTCGACGCCGAAGCGATCGGCGAGCAGCCGGGCGGCCCGCCAGCGCGCCTGGTGGCAGTCGGCGTCCTGGCCGACGATCAGGTGGGCCGAGATCGACGGCATTCCGGTCGTCACCTCCCAGACGTGGAGGTCGTGGACCTGAACCACGCCGGGGGTGGCGGCGAGCGCCTCGCCGATCCGCTTCGGGTCGAGCTCCCTTGGCGCGGCCTCCATGAAGACCCTGCCGGAGTCGCGCAGCAGCACGTAGGCCGCCTGGAGCATCACCGCGGCGATCAGCAGCGAGGCGATTCCGTCTGCCCGCTCGAAGCCGGTCGCGAGGATCACGGCGCCGGCGACGGCGGTGGCGACGAAGGCGAAGAGGTCGGTGACGATGTGCTGGAGGGCACCCTCGACGTTGAGACTGCGACGCTCGGCACCGGCGATCAGCCGGGCGGCGGCGAGGTTGACCGGGATCCCGACCAGCGCCACCGCCAGCACCAGGCCACCCTCGACCTCAGGCGGATCGATCAGCCGGCGGATCCCCTCGAAGACGATCAGGGCGCCGAGCAGAAGCAGGGTGACCCCGTTGATCTGAGCGGAGAGGATCTCCGCCCGTCGGAGGCCGTAGGTGAAGCCCCCACCCGGCGGTCGCCGCGCCAGCCTCAGGGCGACGATCGCGATCCCGATCGCGACTCCGTCGGTGAGCATGTGGGCGGCGTCGGAGAGCAGGGCGAGGGAGGAGGCGATGATCGCCGCCGCCAACTCGGCGGCGATGAATGCGGTGATCAGCGCCAGGGCAGCGCCGAGGCGGCGAGTGTCGGGGTCGACTCCAACCGGGTCGGCGTGCCGGTGTGCCATCGCCCCCGATTATCGCCTCAAGGTCGACGCCCCAAAAAGAAGCGCGCGACCCGGGGCAGGGAGGGGTCGCGCGCGCTGACGAGAGAGGAATCTCGAAAGTGCATTGGAGAATGGCGACCGCGACCCCTGGTGGTGTGAAATTCCGGATATCCAGGCACAAATCCCGCTCCTGGGCATGACGCAGAAACCCGCTGTGTGCTTGTGAAAAACCAGTGAACCTGGCCAGGCCTCGTGCCTGGGGCGCCGCCCACGCCCGTATGATTCGACCCAGACTGACGATGCTGGACGCGCTGCTGCAGCCCGCAGGGGGCGCTCCATGAGAGGGGCTGGATGAACAATCAAGCAGGAGGCATTCGGCTGGCGGTGATCGACACCGACAGCTCATTCCTCACCGTCCTCGGCAAGAGGCTGGACGGCGCCGGCTGGGAGCACCGCACGCTCGCCGGCGTGGTCCCCGTCGAGGAGCTGGTGGCGATGAAGCTGAACGCGCTGCTGGTCGATCTCACGGTGCTCGGCCCGCAGGGTTGGGAGTTCCTCGAGCGGGTCTGCGGGACCGTCCCCGGGCTCGGCGTCCTCGTCTGCACCTCGCAGTCGACGGTGGCGCAGCGGGTCCGCGGCCTCCGCCTCGGCGCCGACGATTGGATCGGAAAGCCCGCTCATCCCGAGGAGGTGATGGCTCGGATCGAGGCCGTCGTCCGCCGGCGCAAGCGCGCCACCACCCGTGAGGACGTCGGCCCGCTGGTCGCCGGCGAGCTCGAGATCAGGGCCGACCAGTACCAGGCCTTCGTCAGCGCCCAGAGCGTCGGACTGACGCGCCGCGAGTTCGAGCTCCTCCAGCTGCTCGCCGAGGCCAATGGCCAGGTGATCGAGCGCGAGGAGATCTACCAGAAGGTCTGGGGCTACGCGATGGCCCATGGCGACCGCTCGGTCGACGTCTTCGTCCGCAAGCTTCGCCAGAAGCTCCAGCGCTACTCGGCCAACTGGCTCTACATCCACACCCACTTCGGGATCGGTTACCGGTTCGACCCTGAGGCGATCGGGGACGCCGGTGACGCGGTCGTCGCTTCGGAGGTCGAGGAGGAGCCTGCGGCTGTCGAGAGGGCGCGCAACCGCCAGCAGGAGAAGGCGCGAGCCAGCTAGCGGTCCGCCTCCCAAACGGCCCCGATTCCGGGGGCGGTTTACATCCTGTTTACCGGAAGTTCACGCGTCGATAACCCGCACCGAGCCCCCCGGGGGAATGCTGGCGCGCGGTGAAGAGCGAGAACGGCGCCAGCAGTTCAGAGGGCGGGAGCGGCCCGGTGATCGTCGGGACGGACACGTCCCCGGTCTTCGCGGGCCGGCTCGAGATCCGGCCGGCCGATAACGCCGCCCTGGTCGACGGCAGGCCGCTGACGCTGACGGTGAGGGAGCTCCAGCTGCTCACCGAGCTCGCCCAGAACGCCGAGCGGGTGATGACTCGCGACGAGCTATACGGGCGCGTCTGGCGGCGCTCCTATCGGAAGAGCGACCGCTCGGTCGATGTGTACGTCGGGCGCCTGCGCTCGAAGCTCGCTCGGGCGCTGCCCGGGCGGCGCTTCATCCACACCCACACCGGGATCGGTTACCGCTTCTCGCCCGACGGGTAAGACGCCGATTTCGACTTGCCTG
Source organism: uncultured Solirubrobacterales bacterium (assembly GCA_963818205.1). Taxonomy (GTDB): domain Bacteria; phylum Actinomycetota; class Thermoleophilia; order Solirubrobacterales; family 70-9; genus CAVVYV01. The sequence continues at coordinate 75,578 of CAWFRG010000001.1, read as the reverse complement.
GCATCGGCCGTACCCGGCGACCATTTACACCTTCTTCACAACCGCGCCACGGCCAGGTAACAAGATGCCGCCGCGGCGCTGAAAGCCTGCTGCGCCTATGCCAACGAAGACAAGGAGAGAATCCAGGATGTCACGCAAGTGGTGGTTCGTCCTAGCCGCTTCCGGCGTTCTCGCGCTCGGGGTTGCTGCCTGCGGCGACGACGACGATGACGGCGGCGGGACTACTCCGAGTGGCCTCTCGGGCTCGATCAGGATCGACGGCTCGAGCACCGTGGCGCCCCTGACCGAAGCCATCGCGGAGCAGTTCAACGCCGACAATCCGGACGTCAACGTGACGGTCGGGACCTCCGGCACCGGCGGCGGGTTCGAGAAGTTCTGTGCCGGCGAGACCCAGATCTCGGATGCGTCTCGCGCGATCGAGGACGATGAGGCCAAGGTCTGCCAGCAAAACGGGATCGCCTACGAAGAGCTCCAGATCGCGAACGACGCGCTGACCATGGTGGTCAACCCGGAGAACCCGGTCACCTGCATGACGGTCGAGCAGCTCAAGCAGGTCTGGGAGCCGAAGTCGACGGTCAAGAACTGGAGCGAGATCCAGGGCCTCCAGCCCTCGTTCGACGCGGAGCTCGCGCTGTACGGACCGGGCACCGACTCGGGGACGTTCGACTTCTTCACCGAGGCGATCAACGGTGAGGAGGGCGCCCAGCGCACCGACTACAACGACATCGGTGAGGACGACAACGCGACCGTCACCGGCGTCGCCGGCGCCCAGGGTGGCATGGGCTACTTCGGCTACTCGTTCTTCAAGGAGAACGAGGGGACGGTGAAGGCCCTCGAGGTTGACGGCGGAGGTGGCTGTGTGGCCCCGTCGCCCGAGACCGCCCAGGACGGCACCTACACGCCGCTGAGCCGGCCGTTGTTCGTGTATCCATCGGCAACGGCGCTGGAGGAGGAGACGGTTGACGCCTTCCTCCAGTTCTATCTCGACAACATCAACGATGTTGCGGAGCAGGTCGGGTTCATCTCGCTCACCGACGGGCAGCTCCAGAGCTCGCAGGACAAGCTGGACGCGATCACCAGCGGCCTCCAGCACTGGATGAGCCAGAGACAACGCGCGAGGTAGCAGGCAGGTAGATGGAAGCGCGAGACGCGATAGCGGCCACCAGGGCCTCCGGGAGGAAAGACCCCTCCCGGCCCCTGGTGGCGGCGAGTCCCCGCTGGGGCGAGCGGCTGATTCAGGGGCTGCTCGCCCTCTGCGCCGTGATCTCGGTGATCACCACCACCGCGATCGTGGTCGCGCTGCTGAGCCCGACGGTCGGCTTCTTTGGGGAGGTCTCGTTCAGCGAGTTCTTCTCATTCGACGACTGGGCGCCGCTGCAGGAGCCGGGCAGCTTCGGTGTCTTCAGGGTCGTCATCGGGACGCTGAGCACCAGCTTCTGGGGCCTCCTCTTCGCGATCCCGATCGGGCTGCTGTCGGCGATCTATCTCAGCGAGTACGCCAGGCCCAATGTACGCCGGGTGCTGAAGCCGATCCTGGAGATACTCGCGGGGATTCCGACGGTGGCTCTCGGCCTGTTCGCAGTCACCTTCATCAGCCCGGAGCTGCTCGGCAAGATCCCGGAGTTCATCAAGACACCGCCGTTTGCCGCCGGCGCCGCGGGTCTGGCGATCGGACTGATGATCACGCCGATCATCGCCTCGATCTCCGACGACGCGATGCGCGCGGTCCCCGGCGGCCTTCGGGAGGGCGCCTACGCCCTTGGGGCGACCAAGCTCAAGGTGTCGACGCGGGTGGTGTTCCCGTCAGCGATCTCGGGGATCATCGCCTCGATCGTGCTTGCCTTCTCGCGCGCCGTTGGCGAGACGATGATCGTCCTGCTCGCGGCGGGCGCCACGCCGAACGCCACGTTCAACCCCGGCGAGTCGGTCCTGACGATGACCGCGTTCATCGGCAGGACCGCCACGGGCGATGTCGCCACCGGCACGATTCCCTACGACACGATCTTCGCGGTCGGCATCGCTGCTGTTCGTGATGACTCTGGTCATGAACCTGTTCGCGATCCGCCTTGTCCGGCGCTTCCGCGAGGTCTACGAGTAATGCCGCGGATGCCCGAGCCGATGTCCGAGCGCACCCGGCTGGCGACGGCGGGCGCGCACGCCGCGGTGGCCAGTTCGCTCCGCGAACAACCGCGCGGCGACAAGGTGCGCGGCAATGTCTTTTTCGCGCTCCTGCTGTTTGCAGTCGGTCTCGCCCTGCTGGGGCTGGTGGCGCTGATCGTGCAGTCGGCGATCAAGGGCGCCCCCGCCTTCGGAACGAGCCTGCTCACCGAGGGGCCTTCGACGATCAACCCGGAGAACGCGGGATTCAAGCCGGCACTCATCGGCAGTCTCTACCTGATCGTCGGGGTGATCATCCTGATCGTGCCGCTCGGCGTCGGGGCGGCGGTCTACATGGAGGAATACGCGGACGGGACCCGCTGGTGGAACCGGCTGATCGAGCTCAACATCCAGAACCTCGCCGGCGTCCCCTCGATCATCTACGGGATCCTCGGACTAGCGTTCATCGTCCGCGGGCCTCTCGACCTCGGTTTCGTCCTCGCCGCCGGCTCCCTGACGCTTGCATTGCTGGTGCTGCCCACGGTGATCCTGGCGGGGCGAGAGGCGATCCGCGCCGTGCCCCCCTCGATCCGCGAGGGCTCCTTGGCGCTCGGCGCGACCAAGTGGCAGACGACCCGGAGGCAGGTGTTGCCGGCGGCGATTCCGGGGATCGCGACCGGGGTGATCCTCGCGGTCTCCCGGGCGCTCGGCGAGGCGGCGCCGCTGATCCTGGTCGGGGCCGCCCAGTTCGTGACCTTCAACCCGACATTTTTCGGACAGGACGGCTATTCGGCGATGCCGGTGCTGATCTTCAACTACGCGCTGCGGCCGCAGGATGAATTCAAGGTGCTGGCCGCGGCGGGCGTGGTCGTCCTGCTGATCGTGCTCTTGGCGATGAACTCGTTCGCGATCTGGCTGCGGAATCGATACGAGCAGCAGTGGTAACGAACCAACGACACTTCAACGAAAGTGATGGTCGATAGTGTTGGACAAGGTGGCTGAACAGGCAAAGAACGCGGCCGGTGCGGCGACCGGTCGGCAGAGCGGGCCCGAGATCGACGTCTCCGGCGTCACCGAGGGCGCGGGGCACGGGAAGGGGAAGGCAGGCAGCAACACCGTCTTCAAGCTCCAGGACCTGAGCGTCTCCTTCAATGGCAAGCCGGCGGTCAGGGATGTCTCGATGGACATCCACGAAAAGGAGATCACGGCGCTGATCGGCCCCTCCGGCGTCGGCAAGAGCACCCTGATCCGCTGCCTCAACCGGATGAACGATCTGATCCCGACGGCGACCGTCGAGGGCCACTGCTTCTACCATGACCAGGACCTCTACGGCCGTGAGGTCGACCCGGTCGAGGTCCGGAAGCGAATCGGGATGGTCTTCCAGAAGCCGAACCCCTTCCCGAAGTCGATCTTCGACAACATCGCGTTTGGTCCCCGGGTGCTTGGGATGCCCGACGTCAAGGATCGAGTCGAGAAGGCTCTCCGCGGCGCCGCGCTCTGGGACGAGGTCAAGGACCGCCTCGACCAGAACGCCTACGGCATGTCCGGCGGCCAGCAGCAGCGTCTCTGCATCGCCCGCTGCATCGCCGTCGACCCCGACGTGATCCTGATGGACGAGCCCTGCTCGGCCCTCGACCCGATCTCGACCGGGAAGATCGAGGACCTGATGCTGGAGCTCCAGGAGCAGTTCTCGATCGTGATCGTCACCCACAACATGCAGCAGGCAGCCCGCGTCTCCAACCGAACCGCGTTTTTCATCGTCGAGCTCGACGCGGACGAGGCGAGCCGGTGGGGTCGGCTTGTCGAGTACGACGACACCGACAAGCTCTTCACCAACCCCTCCGACCCTCGGACCGAGGACTACGTCACCGGGAAGGTGGGCTGATGCCTGAGCGCACCCGCCTCCACTACTCGGAGGAGCTCGAGGAGCTCGAGAATCGCGCCCTCGGCGGTCTCGACCTGGTCGTGCAGAGCCTCGACCGGACGATGGAGGCGGTCGAGCACCAGGACATCGAGCTCTCCGAGCTGGTGATCGCCGACGACGACCGGATCGACGGCCGCTATCTCGAGGTCCACCAGGAGATCCTCACCCTGCTCGCCACCCAGGCCCCGGTGGCCACCGACCTGAGGCTGATCTCGGCTCTTCTGCACGTGATGAAGTGCATGGAGCGGATGGGCGATCAGTGCGTGAATATCTGCAAGCTGATCCCGCTCACCGGCTACGACGCCCCCCAGCGCCCGGAGATGCTCGACCGGATCCTTCGCATGGGGCGGCAGGCGCGCTCGCAGGTGTCGCAGTCGAAGAAGGCCTTCGAGGCCCGCGATATCCAGCTCGCCCGCGACCTGGTCCGCCAGGACGACCTGATCGACGACCTCAACAAGGAGACCTTCCAGATCGCGGTCGAGGTCGGGGACGATCACGACACCCGGGAGTGGGCGATGACGATGATGCTGGTCGCCCGGGCCCTGGAGCGGATCGGCGACAACGCGGTCGACATCGGCGAGCAGGTCGCCTTCGTCGTCACCGGGCTCTTCCGCGAGTTCGAGGACGCCTCGCACCCCGGCGAGACCCCCGCGCCGGCGCCCTAGGTTTCGCGGGCCTGTTGCATCAGGACTGAGGATCCTTCCGGGCGAGCTCTACCGGATCCCGTTTACATCCTGTACACGGGATCGCAACATCCGGGCCGTCGCGCGCAGAGAGACTGCCGCGCGTCCGTCCGCCTAGGCGGATGCAAACGCAATCGTGAAGGAGCCTCTCAAGTGATCAATTCAATTCGGTCCGAGCGCGGCTGGTGGGACAGGCGGCGGATCGTGGTTCTCGTCTCAGTCGTTGCAGTCTTCGGGGTCATCTCTCTTGGTTCGGCGGGTACCGCCTCGGCGGGCTTCACCCTCTGCAAGGGCTCGGTCGCAGCCAAGTCCAAGGGCAACCCGGGCAAGGCGGCGAAGCTCTCGTTCTCGTGCAGCAACGAGATCCGGGCGTACAGCATCGTCAGCAACAAGGCGATCACGAGCTTCTCGGACCCCCTGGTCGGCGCGTCGCCGATGAGTTTCCTCCAGTGCAGCACCGCGGCAGGTAACGCCGGCTTCGGCTGTGGGGTTACCAATCGCGCCGCCCCGGGCACCCAGACCAACCCAAGCACCGGGGGCTCGACCAGCTGCGGGCGGTCCAGCGCCGTGCTGCCTGCAGGGCCCAACGGCCAGCCGCCTGCGGTTAACGGGATCACAGGCCCGCCCTGCTCACAGATCATCCCGGCTGGTCTCTTTGTCACGCAGGACGTGACCCTGGCGGCAAACCCGTGCACGTTCAAGCCGAAGGACCCGCTGCAGATGACGGTGGTCGTCGGTGGCGAGCCGCCGATCAGCTCCTTCACCGTCAGAGGCGACAGCACGACCGTGGGCGAGTACGCGTCGGAACCGTTCAAGCTGAAGCTGAAGGGCTACTCCGGGTGCCAGCCCGGCGGGTCGAAGAAGGCATCGGGCAAGGGCAAGGGCAAGGGCGCGAGCGCGCAGGCCGCGGCCGTCGGTGGCGTCAACATCAACCCGCTCAGCTGCACCGGCACGGTGTCGCCGAAGGTTCCGGGCAAGCCGGACGTCGACGCCAAGTACGCGTTCGGATGCAGCGCGAACATCCGCACCTACGCGATCGTCACCAACAAGCCGATCGACCTCGTCGGCGGCGAGGGTGAGGTGTCCGGGCCGGGCACGAACTCCGTGCCATGCGCCAATCCGCCGCCGCCTACTCCGCCACTCACGCCGGCGCAGTGTGCCGAGGGCGAGAGCGCCGCGCATCAGTGCGAGGGTCCGATCCCCTACATCGGATTCGGCTGCGGGTTCCCGGATCGCCAGGGCACCACCAGCACCTCTAACCCGTACGGGCGGAGGTTGAGCGCCGGCAACGTCCTCACCGGTGAGATCGGCGTTCCCGCAGAGCCCGTGCAGGCGCGAGCCCGGGACGCCGAAGCTCAAGGTCTGGGTGATCGCGATGAACGAGCCGACGATCACTCCGACCGACGGCGGCGCCCCCACCACGGGTGAGTTTCTCAGCGAGCCCTTCCAGCTGGCCCTGACGGGGTACGGCAAGGGGCAGTGTCCGAAGCCCAAGAACAAGGGCGGCGGGAAGAAGAAGTAACCATCACAAAGCGGGTTCCTCCTCGGTTCGCTTCGGAGGACCCTCGCATCAAGGCGAAAGCCACTCCTTTCGAGACGACGGCCGCGCCAGCAGGCGCGGCCGTCGTTCTCGCTCCGGGCGCAAGTTCGGAGGAGAGGTGGACCGGATCGGGTTTGGAGTACCGAGTCCCGGGTAGTCCGCACGGTTTTCCCTGCTCTTGAGCGTGTTTACAACTCGTTTACCGCCTGATCACGCGCTAGTCACACGACCCAGCCGCGCCGTCGCGAGACTCCCGCGGTCCTCGTTTGAGACCGAAAGGAGTACCTGTGTCACGAAAGCGAATTCGCCTGACCGCGCTTGCCTGCGCGGTGGCGATGATCGCGGCCGTGCCGGCGACGGCGCAGGCGAAGAAGATCATCACGATCAGTGGATCTACTTCCGTCTACCCGCTCGAGGTCAAGCTGGCGCGCGCCTGGATCAAGACCAAGCAAGGCAAGAAGTACGGCTTCAAGATCCTCCAGGGCGGGTCGAACGTCGGTGTTTCCGACGTCTCCAAGGGCCGCGTCTCGATCGGCGGGTCCTCACGCGACCCTGCCGCCAGCGACCCAGGAGGCCTGGTGTTCACCCGGATCTCTCGCGATGCGCTCTGCATCATCACCAACAACGCCAACCCGCTGGGGAACATCTCCTCGCAGCAGGTCCAGGGGATCTTCAAGACCAGCCCGACGATCCAGCAGTGGGGGACGAGTGGGCTCCCGTTCAGCGGGGCGATCACCGCGATCGGGCGTGCCCCGACCTCGGGGACGCACGACGCCTTCCGCGACATCTTCCTCAGGTTCGACGGCAGCAACACGAGCCAGGGGACCCAGGTCGCGGGCAAGGCCGGCAACGGTCTCGTCCAGCAGGGCGTCAAGAGTGACCCGCAGGCGATCGGCTACGTCTCGCTGGCGTTCAGCGCCGGCGTCCACGTCGTCGACTACAACGGGGTCGCCTGCACCCTGCGGAACGCGCAGTCGTTCCAGTACGGCGGAGTGCGGAGCTTCTACCTCGTCACCCGGGGTGCACCGACGGGTGGCGTCAAGAAGTGCATCAAGTGGATCCTGAAGAGCCGCCGGGCGAACAACATCATCGCCTCGGAATGGGTCCCGCTTCACTAGCGAAAAAGATCAGATTCGGTCCTCAAAAGGCGGGACCGAGGAACCGCAGTGACCAGCGCGCCGAGCTTTTGCTCGGCGCGCTGGCCTGCGTCGTCCTGGCGCTGATCGCCGGGATGATCATCTTCGTCTTCCAGAAGGCCTGGCCCTCCTTCTCGCACAACGGGCTCGCCTGGTTCGGATCCGGCGGCAACGTCGGATCAGCAGCTCGAGGCGATCTTCCGCTCGCCCGCCGATCCCTCCGAGTACGTCTACACCTTCCACGCCTGGCCGCTGATCTGGGCCACCGCCCTGATCACGATCACCTCGGTGATCATCGGCACCGTGGTCGCGCTGCTCTCGGCGATGTTCATCGTCGAGTTCGCCCCCGAGCCGATCCGCCGCGTGCTCGAGCCGGTGGTCCGGCTGCTGGCGGCGGTGCCCTCGGTGATCTACGGGCTGATCGGGATCCTCGTGATCGTCCCCTTCGTCGGCAACCACCTCATCTCCGACAGCGCCAAGGAATCGGTCGCCGGGATCATCGCGCTCAGCGGCATCGAGCGTCGGGGTCGGGATCCTGATCCTGACCGTGATGATCACCCCGATCATGATCGCGATCGTGGTCGACGCGCTCCGGGCCGTGCCGCAGGACTGGCGCGACGGGGCGGTGGCGCTCGGAGTCAATCGCTTCCGGGCCCTGTGGACCGTCGGGGTACAGCGCCGCTCGCCCGGCGATCGTCGCCGCGGCGGTGCTCGCCACCGCCCGCGCCCTGGGCGAGGCGATCATGCTGGCGATGGTGACCGGCTCGGTCGCCTTCGCGCCGAACCCGCTCGACGGGCTGATCTTCTTCGCCGAACCGGCCAGGCCGCTCGCCGCCACGATCGTCGACTACTCGGAGGGGCTCTCGGTTGAGCCGCTCGCCCAGACCATGTACGCATTCGCCGCGGTGCTTCTGGTCTCCGCCGCTTTCATGTCCTTCGTGGGCTGGTACGTGAGGCGCAGGCTCCGCCGCTACACCCTCACCGCGATATGAGCACCCATGCGCAGAGAAGGCGATTCGGCCTGCGCCGTCCGTCGCTCCGGCGGCCCTGCTCTGCCCCGAGGGCCGCGGAGGCGGCGGCGCCACGAGCAGCTCCGGGAGGAGGAGATCGTCGCCTGGTCAGTCATCGACCGGCTCGGTGTCGCCGCCTGCTGGGCGGCCGGCCTCCTGCTCTGCGCGATCGCCGGCGCGATCGTGATCTACATGCTGTTTCGTGGACTCCAGTACGTCAACCATCGACGCGCTCGGGCAACACCCGGTCATCTCGTCGACAACCGAAATCACCAGCACAGCCGGCGGCTACCTCGATCCGATCGTGGGCACCCTGGTCCTGACGCGCTCGGCACCCTGATCGCCTTCCCGGTCGGGGTGGCGCACGGCGGTCTGGCTGAGCGAGTACGGCAAGCCCGCTGGGCTCGCCCGCGCGGTCGAGTCGGGCGTCGAGATCGTCGCCGGCACGCCGACCATCGTCCTCGCGATCTTCGGCCTTCTGATCTTCTCGCAGGGAGCCTTCGGCTTCCTCTCCTTCACCGCCGAGGGCGGCGCGGTCTTCGGCCGCTCCTTCTTCATCGCCGGGATCATGATGTCGCTGATCGCGCTTCCCCTGATCGTCGGCGCCACCCGGGAGGCGCTCCAGTCGATCCCCACCCACGTCCGCGAAGCGTCCTACGCCCTCGGCAAGGACAAGATCTCCACCATCCGCCGGGTGCTGCTTCCCGCCTCCCGCAAGGGCGATCGCCACCGGGGTCACCCTGGGGATGGGCCGGATCGCCGGCGACACCGCGATCGTGATCATCCTCCTCGGCGCCACCCTGACCAATGAGGCGCAGGGCGAGACGCCAATCCTCAGCTTCCTCACCGGAACCGGCAGCACCCTGACCAGCTACGTCTACACGAACTCCCCTTCCGGTGAGGGCAACGCCCCCGAGCAGGCCTACGCCGCCGCGTTCCTCCTGCTGATGGTCGTGATCATCATGAACTTCGCCGTCGACCTGCTCTCGCGCAGAAGGAGTGACACATGGGCCCGCTGAAGAAGCCTCCGCCCGTCCGTCGGATCGTCGTCGACGAGGAGCCGACCACGGTCGCCCCGCCGAAGTCCGGCGGTGCTGCCGAGGCGGCGAAGTCGGCGGCCTCGGGGCTGCTCAGCGCTCCCAGGCGGATCAACGGCAAGCGGGGCAAGGTCACCGAGCGGATGCAGACCGAGGAGCTGAGCGTCGCCTATGCCGGCAAGCCCGCCGTCAAGGGGGTCGACCTGACCGTCAGCCAGGGCGAGGTCCTCGGGCTGATCGGTCCCTCCGGCTGCGGCAAGACGACGCTGCTGCGCTCGCTCAACCGCCTCGTCGACCAGACGCCGACCGCGACCCGGAGCGGGACGATCCTGCTCGACGGCGAGGACGTCGATCTCCACGACGTCACCGAGCTTCGCCGCAAGGTGGGGATGGTCTTCCAGCAGCCCAACCCGTTCCCGATGAGCGTCTTCGACAACGTCGCCTACGGGCTGCGCGAGCGGGGCTCCCGGCGGCCGTCCCGCCAGGCCCTGCGCCCGGCGGTGGAGGAGGCGCTCGAACGCGCCGGACTCCTCGAGGAGGTCAAGGACAACCTCGGCCACCCGGCGCTGCGCCTCTCGGGCGGCCAGCAGCAGCGGCTCTGCATTGCGCGCTCGCTGGCTGTGGACCCGGAGGTGCTGCTCCTCGACGAGCCCTGCTCGGCGCTCGATCCCCGTTCCACCGCGATCATCGAGGACCTGATCATCAAGCTGCGGAACGAGGTGGCGATCGTGATCGTCACCCACAACCTCCAGCAGGCCTACCGGGTCGCCGACCGGGTCGGCTTCATGTATCTGGGCGACCTGGTGGAGTACGGCAAGGCGGACCAGGTGTTCAGCGCCCCGAGGGCGAAGCGGACCCGCGAGTACGTCAGCGGAGGGTTCGGTTGATTCGATGGCCGGTCACGCTCGCACTGGCGGTCGTGGCGGGGTCTCTTCTCACCGCCTGCGAGTCGACCCAGGACAAGGCCCGCGAGCTGCAGGAGCAGGGCGCGGCGATCGCCGCCACCCAGGTGCCGCTGACGATCGATCAGCCGAGCAAGGAGGTCAAGGTGCTCGGCACGACCCTGCTCCACGACGAGAACGGAGACGCGATCGTGGTCGAGGTCCAGAACACCTCCAAGGAAACGCTGGTCAATGTGCCGATCCTGGTCGACCTGCGCGACGCCCAAGGAAAATCGATCTTCATGAACGACACCTTCGGGATCGAGCCCAGCCTCAACCACATCCCGCTGCTGAAGCCCGGAGAGACCTTCGAGTGGGTCAACGACCAGCTATCGCCGAACGGGGTGCCGAAGTCGGCAAAGGTGACGGTGGGGGTGACCGACCGAGAAGGCGCCGGCTCAGCTGCCCGAGATCGAAGTGGAGGAGCCGACCCTGCACGACAACCCGATCGGGGTAGAGGTCGAGGGCAAGGTCACCAACAAGTCGCAACTCGATCAGAAGAAGCTCGTACTGTTCGCAGTCGCTCGGTCGGGCGGAAAGATGGTTGCCGCCGGTCGGGGCCAGATCAAGGCACTCAAGGTCGAGGCTCGCCCCGGCACTTACAACATCTTCTTCATCGGCGATCCGAGGGGGGCGGACGTGACGGTGAAGGCCCCGCCGACGGTTTTGGAATAGAAGGAGGACGCAATGGCTAGGACAGATGAGACAGCGGAGACGGTCAACCTGCCGACCGTGGGGCAGGAGGGCGACGTCTGCTCTCAGTGCGGCTCGGTGCTCGCGGCTGATCAGCGCTACTGCGTCAACTGCGGGACACGCAGATCCGAGACAAGGGTCGACTATCAGCGGCAGCTTGCCGGGAACGCCGCCCAGCCCGCTGGCGGAATCCCCGGGTCGGCGCCGGCGGCTGCGGCACCGCAATGGAGCAGTCCGATCGTGGCGATCGGTGCGATCGCCGTCCTCGGCGTGATGCTGCTTCTCGGTGTGCTGATCGGCAACGACAACGATGGCCAGCAGGTGGTTGCGGGCGCCGCCGCTCCCACTGTCGCGTCCACACCGACCGAGACCACCCCCACCAAGGCCCCCGCTGCGGCTCCTGCCCCGAAGAAGGCTGCAGCCTCGACTGCAGCCTCGACCGCGGCCGGCCAGGGCAACGTTGAGCAAGGCGGCTCCGGCTCGACCGAGGGCGTCGCGGCCGCGGATGTGAGCAGGCAGGGCGGAGGCTCGGTCCTCGAGAACGCGAAGAACGGCCCCGGCCAGGTCGCCACTCAGGGTGAACCGGAGAAGCTCGATCCCAGCGGACCGGCGGGCGGGGGCAGCGACGCGACCTGCATCGGCTGTTGATGGCCGCACCACGGCGAAAGAGCCCGAGCTTCGCCGACGTCCTTCGCGAGGGCTGGAAGCCCCCGGACAGACGAGGCGCCGCCGGCCGCGGCAAAGGGGCACGCCGCAAGGGCGGGAGAAAGGCGTCTATGGCCGCCGCGGCCGCTGCTTCCAACGGCACGGCGGTGGGCGAGCCGCAGCTGTTGAAGGAGCGCGAGGAACTCGCGCACCGGTTCGCCGAGCTCCAGTGGGATCTGGGCGGGATGACCTACGAGATGGCGAGCCGCGACCACTTCCGCCTCGATGTGCTCAACAAGCAGGCGGCGAGGCTCCAGGAGGTCGACGCCCAGCTCGGTCAGATCGAGCGGGTACTGGCGCTGGACGAGGCTGGGGCCGCCGGCACCTGCCCCGCCTGCGGCGCCCTCCAGGCGCGCGGCGCGGTCTTCTGCTGGCAGTGCGGCAACGAGCTGAAGCCCGCCTCGAAGCCGAGCCAGAAGCCCGCGGAGTAGCGGGAGCGGGGGCGACCTCGGTATGAACAACCTGCGAGGGCCCTGTTCGAACTGCGGGGCCCCACTTGCCACCGATCAGCGCTACTGCATCGAATGCGGCACCCGGGTGGGCCCGCCGATCGCGCTCCCCTACCTGACCTCGGTGCCGGGGCCGAGGAGGCAGGGAAAGCTCGCTTCGTGCTCCCGGTACCGCTGCAGACGGCGACCACCTTCGCGGCGATCGCGCTCGGCTTCGGGGTCGTGATCGGCACCGCGATCAGTCCCAACCTCTCGGGGATCATCGCCTCGGCGCCCCCGGTTGTCCAGGCGCCCACCACCGAGGAGCCCTCCGCCCCGGCGCCGCTGGGGGGAGGTGGCGGAGGAGGTCCGGCGCCCGCCCCAGCATCCTCGGCGGTCGCAGCGCCCACGGTCTCCTCCGGAGGCGGGCCGGGGGGCGGCGGAGACGAGAACAGGAAGAAGAAGAAGAAAAAGAAGAAGAACCAGGTGGATACGCTCGCCGGGGTGGTGGTGCACGTGAACCCGGTCGCGGTCAGCTACACGATCGCGTCCCTCGGCAACCTGAGGTCGATCCACACCGCCGCTCCAGAGACGCTGCCGACGGTCGGTACCGACCTCACCGTCCCGGTGAGGCCGCTCAGAAACGGCACCTACGCGGAGAACGGCCAGCGCACCGCGCAGGGCTCGGCGACCTCGGCGGGCTTCTCCGGGACCGTCACCTACTGCGCCGACACCGACGGCACCCCGCCGGGCAACTGTGATGCGCCGGACCTCGCGGATCCGGGATACGCCTACACGGTCTCGACCGTCGGCTCATCCGTCCTCGTCAGCGTGCCCTCCGCCTCTGACACCACCGTGCCCAAGGTGGGCCAGCTGGTCACAACCACGGTTCAGATCAATCAGTCGCCAGACGGGCCCAGCGGCGCCGACAGACCCGCCACTGGAGTGCGATGGCGGCCCCAGCCAGATCTTCCCCCAGCCTCCGATGACCCCGACCGCGATGCTCACACAGAGCTCCCTCACCCCGGCCGGCGCGGTGGCGGGGGGCACTCTCGAGGCGGTAATCCAGCGCCGCTGCCCCAACGACAGCGAGATGATCCTCTCTGCCGATGACACCCGGGAGTCGTTGCGCGACCTGAATCCACTCGCAGTCGGGCCCGGGATCGACCAGAGCAAGCTCTTCGAAGGCCAGCCGGTGATGGTCAGCTTCGACCTGAGCGGGTTGGGGTCCTCGGCGACCTTCAGCATCAACGGGATCGGCAGTGACCACGGGATCGGTCGGCGCAGACGACCAGGCGCAGGGCAGGGTTCCCTCACCCGCGCGGCCGGCGTCACCAGCGCAGTCGCCCGCGAGGCGCGGAAGGCGCAGCGGGCGAAGCGGTCCGAGCGCAATAAGAAGCTCCGGGCGGCGCTCCGCAACTAGCGCCAGCGGGCGAGCTAAGCGGGGGCAGGGAGCCGGCAAACATCAGGTCGCGGCTGCAGGCGGCCGCCCCGCTTAAGTCGCTACGGCTGCGCCTCCGCTCCGACAGCGAGCGGCCTGGCAGTCGCAGGACCCTGACCGCCGCCTCGAACAGGTGTGCCGGCGAGGGCCGGTGCGGCGGGTGCACCTCGAGCAGCAGCGGCGCCTGCCGGCGGGCGAGCAGCGGCGCCAGGCGGTCCCAGGGGACCGTGCCGCGCCCCGGCGGCAGGTGGAGGTCGAGCCGGAGCGGGTCGATCTCGGGCGCCTCGTCGTAGCCGCGGCGCGCGCCGAGGTTGTCGTGGAGATGGAAGAGCACCGTCCGGTCGAGCGCGGGCTCGATCAGCTCGATCGGGTCGCTGCCGTGGAGGCCGGCGACGACGTTGGCGTGGCCGATATCGAGGCAGAGGCCCACGGACGGGGAGCTGATCCGCTTCGCCATCGTCCGCAGGAGCAGCGGCTTGAACGAGAGCGCCTCGGGCCCAGGGAAGACCGGGGCGAGGTTCTCGAGCGCGATGATGATCCCGAGGCTCTCGGCACGGCTGGCGAGCCGAGCGAGGGAGCGGGTCTCGGCCAGGAGCTTGTCCTCGCTCGCCGGCTCGTCCGGGTGGTTGGCGGCGTGGTAGACGACCCGCTCGGCGCCGGTCTCGGCGGCGTAGCCGAGCAGGCCCTCGAGCACCCGGTCATCCTCGGAGGTTCCGGCCCGGATCTCACCGGGGCCGTGGAGGATCGGGCGCAGCCCCGAGGTACCGAGGACCTCGCTGAGGCCGCTCGCGTGACGCGAGGCGAGGCGCGGGTTGGTCAGCACCGACGGCGGGGGAGAGGGGACCTGGACCCAGCTGAAGCCTGCGGCCTCGATCTGCTTCAGGACCGGCGCCGCCGGCCACCATTCGTAGGGAATGTTGAGGCCGAGGCGCTGCTTCGAGCTGTGCTGACTCCACGCCTCGAAGGTACGGCGCGCGCCGGCGAATCCCGTGAACAGGGTGTGAATCCGGAGCCGCGGGCGAGAATCATTGACTTCTCCCCGTAGTCGTCAACGGACGTTCCCCCTGGGCCGAAGCCGTTGATGCCGACGCGGACGCTCACCAGACGCTGGATCCCATCAGGTCGCGGCCGGCTCGGGTGAGAGCTCGGCGACCAGGGCAACGACCCTGCCGGCGATCTGATTGCGGATCTCGCGAACCACAGCGAGGGGCTGGCCGGCCGGGTCGTCGATCACCCAGTCCTCGTAGTGCTTGCCGGGGTAGAGGGGACAAGCGTCTCCGCAACCCATCGTTATCACCACGTCCGCGGCTCGCACGACCTCGTCGCTGAGCGGCTTCGGGAAGCTCTCCTGCAGATCGAGGCCGAGCTCGGCCATCGCCTCGGCAACAACCGGATGGATCTGATCGCCCGGGAGGGAGCCGGCGGATCGCACCGAGACCTTTCCTTGCGAGATTTGCTCGGTGAGGGCCGCCGCCATCTGCGACCGGCCCGCGTTCCGAACGCAGACGAAGAGGACCTCGGGCTGAGCCTTCGGGATCTGCTCCTCGACCTGCGCGAGGGCCATCAGCCGCTCGCGGGCGAAGCTGGGCGCCCTCAATGGGAGGAAGCTGAGGCCGCCGCCCTCCTCACTGAGCGCCTGCTCGGACTCCTGCAGGAACCGGTCGATCGTCTCTCGGGGCCAGATCCCCTGGAATTGGTCGACCATTTCCGAGATTGCCTGCTCCCGGCGGTGATCGGCTATCGACTCGTAGTCCTCGCTCATTGTGCGCCTCCTGGGCTGCTTTGTGACGCGAGAGTATCCATTGACATGGCTCGATTCAATCGATAGACTCAAATTGATGGCTGTCGATCTGCAACTCGCGCCGAAGCAGAAGCGCCCGGTCGGTGAGCCCTGCTGCGAGCCGGTTGTCTATCCCGATATCGAGCGAGAGGCGGCCGAGCGGATGGGCGCGATCGCGAAGGCGCTCGGCGACCCGATCCGGATGCAGCTCGTCGACGTACTAAGAAAGCACGCCGGCAAGGTCTGCGTCTGCGAGCTCGTCCCGCTCTTCGACCTCTCCCAGCCGACGGTCTCACACCACCTCAAGGTTCTCCGCAACGCCGGCATCGTCGGCTCCGAGCGCCGGGGCCTCTGGGCCTACTACTACGTCAACCCCGAGGCATTGGAGGAAATGAGCGGATGGCTGAGCAACTGAAGAGCAAGGACGAGATTCGGGAGACCGTACGCGAGCGCTACGCGGAGGCGGCGCGAAGTGCGGCCGCGGGCGGCGAGGCGTCCTGCGGCGGCGCGGGCTCCTGCGGCTGCGGGCCCACTGAACCGATTGGAATCGAGCAGGGGTTCAAGGACTTCGGCGCCGAGCTCTACTCCGAGGGGGAGCGCGGTGAGCTCCCAGGCGCCGCCCAGCTCGCCTCGCTCGGCTGCGGCAACCCGACCGCGGTCGCCGAGCTTGGCGACGGTGAGACGGTGCTCGACCTCGGCTCGGGCGGTGGCATAGATGTACTGCTCTCTGCGCGGCGGGTCGGGCCGGGCGGCAAGGCCTATGGCCTCGACATGACCGACGAGATGCTCGAGCTGGCCCGGGCCAACCAGCGCGAGGCCGGGGTCGAGAACGTCGAGTTCCTGAAGGGAACGATCGAGGCGGTGCCGCTGCCCGACGACTCGGTCGACGTGATCATCTCCAACTGCGTGATCAACCTCTCGGCCGACAAGGCCGCGGTCTTCCGCGAGGCGGCGCGGGTCCTGCGACCCGGCGGGCGCTTCGCCGTGACAGACGTCGTTGCCGACCCCGAGATGGACGAGGCGACGCGCGGAGACGTGGAGCAGTGGACCGGTTGCATCGCCGGCGCCCTGACCGAGGAGAGCTTCAGGCGCGAGCTTGGGCGTGCCGGATTCGAGGCGATCGAGATCGAGGAGACCCATCGCGTGCACGAGCACGCGGGCTCGGCGATCGTCCGCGCCCGGGTCGCCGCGTGAGCGCCGCCTCGCAGACAGTCGCGCTCAAGGACCCGCAGCAGCTCTACCTCGATTGGGAGCACGCTCATTGGGCCGCCCAGGACGTCGATCTCTCGCGCGACGTCGATCAGTGGCCCTCCCTCGACCTCTCCGATAGGGAGCTCCTTCAGTTCGCGCTCAGCGCTTTGATGGTGGCCGAGGAGCGGATCTCGACCCAGTTCTGCGGGCTGGTCCTCGCCCAGGACGATGAGGAGGAGGGCAGCTTCCTCTCCACCCAGCTGGTCGACGAGGTCCGCCACATGCAGTTCTATGCCCGCTTTCAGAACGAGGTCGTTGCCGACCCGGCGGCGATCGCCGATCACGTCGGCCGAGCCCGCGAGCAGCTCGGGGCGCCGTTCCGGAAGCTCTTCGACGAGGGACTGGTGGAGGCCCACGACCGTCTGCGCGCCGACCCGGCCAACCGGGAGGCGAAGGTCGACTTCGTGACGATCTACCACATGCTGCTGGAGGGGACCCTGGGGATCGTCACCTCCCATTTCCTGCTCGGCCTGCTGCGGGAGCGGGAGCTGCTCCCGGGCTTCGCCGAGGGCTACGGTCTGATCGCCGCTGACGAGCAGCGGCACATCGCCTACGGCACCTGGTTCCTCCGGGAGGCGGTGGCCGAGGATCCGGCGATGGGCGAGGTGGTGCGGGGGCGCCTGCTCGACCTGCTGCCGGCCGCGGCCGAGACGCTCTCCCCAAGCGACCGGGACATCTCCGCGGCGCTCGGGGTCGAGCCGGGCGAGCTGGCCGAGTACGGGCTGGGGGCGCTCAACCGCCGTCTGATCCTGATCGGCGCCCCCCTTGACTCGGGGTGAGCACCCCGGACGAGAACAAGGCCCTGATCCGGCGCCTGATCGAGGAGGTCGTGAATGCCCGGGACCCGAGGCCGATCGACGGGCTTGCCGACGACGAGTTCGCCGCCACCGCACGGCGGTGGATCGGCCCCTTTCGCGATGCCTTCCCCGACTTCCGCATGGAGGTCGTCGAGCTGGTGGCCGAGGGCGACAAGGTCGCGGCCCACTTCCGCTGCTCGGGCACTCATCGAGGCGAGTGGCGCGGGGTCGAGCCGACGGGCCGCCGCTTCGAGAACGTCGACGAGATCTACATTTTCGAGGTCCGCGACGGGCGGCTGACGTCCGCGTTCGGCCTCGAGGACAACCTGAAGCGGACGCATCAGTTGGGGATTGAGCTATAGGCCGGCGGGAGCACGGTTGGACGCATAGACCGGGTTCGCGAGCCGGGCTTATCCGGCCGCTCTGCGAATATCACGCCAAGTGCTCTGCGGGGCGATCGATATCGGCTCCAACACCACTCGCCTCTTGGTTGCCGAGCCACAGGAGGGCCAGCTCCGCAAGGTGATGGAGCAGCGTGCGTACACCCGGATCGGCAAGGACGCGCGCAAGGACGGGTCGATCACCGCCGAGAAGGTCGCCGAGGTCGCCGAGGCGGTGACCACCCAGGTTCGCCTCGCGGAGGAGATGGGCGCCGAGGTGATCAAGGCGGTGGCGACGGCGGCGATCCGCGAGTCGAAGAACCGCGCCAAGGTTGTCCGGGAGATCGAGGAGGCGGCCGGAGTCCGGGTCGACGTCCTCAGCGAAGAGGAGGAGGGAAGGCTCGCTTTCATCGGCGCCACCAAGTCGCTGGGCCACCCGGTCGAGGGCACGGTTGCGGTGGTCGACGTCGGCGGCGGCTCATCCGAGGCGATCTTCGGGACCGTCGCCGGGGGCGTCTCCAAGGTGCACTCCTTCAAGATCGGCTCCGGTCTGCTCACCGAAGATCACCTGGAGAGCGACCCACCCTCCGCCGCCGAGATCCGCAACCTGCGCGACCACATCTCTGATTTCTTCGACGGGGTCGAGCTGGAGCCGGCCGACCAGGCGGTGGCGGTCGGCGGCAGCGCCACCTCGCTGCGGACACTGGTCGGCGCGGTGCTCGAGTACGAGACGCTCGAGCGGGCGGTCAGGGTCCTCTCCAGCGCCGAGATATCGGAGGTGGCGAAGCGCTTCGAGCTCGACTCCCGCCGGGTGAAGCTGCTGCCCGCCGGGGTCTTGCTGCTGGAGAAGTTCTCGCAGCTCCTCGGCCGGCCCCTGCAGATCGGCAAGGGCGGCCTCCGCGAGGGGATCATCCTCACCCTGCTCAACAACGGCAGCGCCAACGGCTCGCCGTCGAAGGCGCTAGCGGCCTAGCGGCTCCGACTGATCCTCGCCTAGGCGCTTCTGGTGCGGTAGAGGTGGGTGGTGAGGGGCGCGAAGACCGCGGTCAGTCCAGCGGCCGTGGCGAGGACGATGCCGATGTCTCCGGCCTCCACGCCTCCCTGCATCAGTCCACGCGACGCGGTTGCGAGGACGGAGACCGGATTGACGTTCACGAATGCCTCGAGCGCGCTTGGCAGGGTGTCCGGCTCGACGAACACATTGCTGAGGAAGGTGAGCGGGAAGATGCTCATGAAGCCGGCGTTCATCACGGCGTTTGGTGAACGCAGGAGGAGGCCCATGGTCATGAAGACCCAGGAGAGGCCGAAGGCGAAGACGACCACCAGCGCCAGCGCCGCGATCACCCCGGGGACCCCGGCGTCCGGGCGGAAGCCCAGGACCACACCGAGGACGATGATCACGGTTCCGCCGACCAGGTAGCGGACGCTGTCGCCGAGCAGGGATCCGACCAGTGGCGCCGGCCGCCAGATCGGCAGCGAGCGAAAGCGGTCGACGACACCCTTGGTCAGGTCCGTGTTCAGCGCAACGCCCGAGTACACGGTCGTGAACAGGACCGACATCACCAGGATTCCGGGGAGGATGTAGTCCAGGTAGTCGCCCGTCGACCCGGCGATCGCGCCGCCGAAGATATAGGTGAACATCACCACGAACAGCACCGGCGTGATCGTGACGTCGACGAGCTGCTCGGGGACGTGCTTGACCTTCAGCATTCCGCGCCAGCCAAAGGTCAGCGCCGCCGAAGCGGCGCTCGCCCGCGGCGGGCGAGGGGCGGAGGACAGCGCCTTGCGCAGTGCCTCCTCCTCGGCGGCGGACTCGGCGAGCGGTCGGGTGGTAGGGGGCGTACTCATGCGGCCCGCTCCTCGTCGACAGCTTCCTCCGGCGTCTCCTCCTCGGCCGGGTGCCCGGTGAGGGCGAGGAAGACCTCGTCGAGACTCGGCTGGCCGAGGGAGAAGCCGGCGACCGTGATCCCGGATCGAGCGAGAGCGGCGATCGCCTCGGCGGCCCGATCGGAGTCGGCGCACTGAGCCGAGAGCGCCGCCGGATCGGGCTCCAGGTAGATGCTGTCCAGCTCGCGCTCGAGGACGCGCTCGGCCTCGGGCCGCTGGTCGGGATCGAGCAGCCGCACGTGGAGGGCCCCGGAGCCGACCGAGGCCTTGAGCTGGGCCGGTGTTCCCTCCGCGATCACCTTGCCATGGTCGATCACGGCGATCCCATCGGCGAGCTGGTCGGCCTCGTCGAGGTACTGGGTGCAGAGCAGGATCGTCGTTCCCTCGGCGACGAGCGCCCGGATGATGCCCCAGACCTGGTTGCGCGAGCGCGGGTCGAGCCCGGTCGTCGGCTCGTCGAGGAACATCAGCTCGGGGGTGACGACGATGCTGGCGGCGATGTCGAGCCGGCGGCGCATCCCACCGGAGTAGTTCTTAACCAGCCGGCCCGCCGCCTCGGCGAGGCCGAAGGCCTCGAGCAGCTCCGTCGCACGCTCCTTGGCCGGGGCCCGCTGCAGGCCCAGCAGGCGCGCGATCAGGACCAGGTTCTCGCGCCCGGTCAGTTCCTCGTCGACAGAGGCGAGCTGACCGGTGAGGCTGACTGCGCCCCGTACCTCGTCGGCCTCCTCGACGATGTCGTAGCCGAGCACCCGCGCAGTGCCTGCGTCGGGGCGCAGCAGGGTCGCGAGCATCCGGATCGTCGTCGTCTTCCCGGCGCCGTTCGGGCCGAGGACGCCGTAGACGGAGCCGCGCCGAACGGCGAGATCGATGCCGTCGACGGCGAGGGTGTCGCCGAACGACTTCTCGAGGCCTGAGGCCTCGACCGCGAGTGTGGAAGGTGAGCTCATCCCGGGCTCGGCCCGATCCTAGCTAAGCCGGAACTCCGCCCGTTAGGGTTCACGGCCGATGGCGAAGCCGAAGCCGATCAACGATCTCTCCGCCGACGACAGCTACGCCGAGGCGGCCGCAAAGATCATCTCGGTCCGCTCCGGCGAGCTCACGGCGCACGCTCGCGGCGTGCTCGACACCGGCGATATCGAGCGCGTCCACGACATGCGGGTTGCCACCAGGCGCCTCCGCGCCGCCCTCGAGGTGTTCGAGCCGTGCTTCCCCCGGAAGCCCTACGCGCGGGCGCTGGGTGAGGTCAAACGGCTGGCCGATGGCCTCGGCGAGCGCCGCGACCGAGACGTGGCGATCTCCGCGATGCACGGCTTCAACGACCAGATGGCGGCGCCGGACCGGCGCGGGATCTCCTCCTTGATCGAGCGCCTCCGCGAGGAGCAGGCGGAGGCGAATCTGGCGCTCGCGCCGCTGGTCGAGGAGCAGAACCTGACCGCGATCCGCGAGAGCCTCAACGAGCTGGTCGCCGCAGCGCGGGAGGAGAGGGTGTGAAGGCGCGCCCGGTGAAGAAGCTCGACCCGAGCCGGGCGCTCGGTGAGAACGCCGCCCGGATCATCCAGGTGCGGCTCGACGAGATGCTCTCCTTCGCCCCCAAGGCCTTGGAGGGCCGGACCAAGGACCAGCACGACATGCGGATCGCCGCCAAGCGGTTGCGCTACGTGCTCGAGGTCACGGGGTTCTGCTTCGGCCGTCCGGCCGACACCGCCCGCCGCCGGGCCCGGGACCTCCAGGACATCCTCGGGGAGATCCACGACTGCGACGTGATGCTCCCTCGCGTCCGCCGGCACCTGAAGGAGCTGCAGCGAGCCGACGCCCAGGTTGTCCGGAAGAAGGCGGGGGAGACCCCCGACCTCGATCCGCGCCTCGCCGCCCAGTCGCCCCACCGGACCGCCTATCGCGGGCTCGACGTGCTCGCCGTCTACCTGGAGGCGCGGCGCCAGCTGCTCTCCGACCGCTTCGTCGCCTTCTGGCGCCGCCAGGAGGAGACCGGCACCTGGCCGCGCCTCGAGCGGTCGGTGGAAAGTCTCTCGATCGCGCCCGAGAGGCGCGGCGGGCGGCCAAGCAGGCCGCGAAGGCGCAGGAGCGGCTGGAGGCCGCCGAACAAGCCCGCCAGGAAGCCGCCGCTCGCGCAGAGCGTGCCGAGCAGGAGAAGGACCGCGCCCGGCTCAGCGCCTCTCGAAGGCGACCCGGCGCTCGGGCTCGGCGGACCAGTCGCCGCCCCTCCAACTGACCCACCGTTCCATCGCCGGAGTGGCTGAAACGATGCCGCGGACGCCAACTGATCCGGCTTCCGTCGGCGAGCCGGGCGGCGGTGTGGCCGAGCCGGGGCTCGCCCCAGAGCGTCGCTTCCAGGGCCTGAGCGGGTCGTCCTCGCCGAGCCCGCGGGCGATCTCGGATTCCGGGTAGGTGACGACGATCGAGCCGGCTCGCACCCAGAGCGGGATCCGCTCGAGCGGCGCCTCCGCCTCGATCCAGCGGCCGCCCTCGAGCCGCTCGCCGCTCCACCAGCAGATCCAGTCCCCCCGCGGCAGGTAGGTGCGCCGTTCCACCGCCCCCTCGTCGAGCACCGGCGCTACCCAGAGGGCCGGCCCGAAGAGAAAGCAGTCGGCGATCGCCCAGCCTTCCGGGTCGCCGGGATCGGCGAGGCAGAGCGGCCGCATGATCGGCAGCCCGCTGCGCCGGGCGGTCGCCGCCGCCGCCCGGATGTAGGGGACCAGCCGCTCGTGCAGGAGGACGGCCTCCCGGTAGAGGTCGAGCACCGCGCTGGTCGTAGGTCCAGGCCTCCTGCTGGAAGCGGCCGTGAGCCTGCATCAGCGGCGACAGCGCCCCGAGCTGGGCCCAGCGAACCAGCAGCTCGGGCTCGCAGCGCTCGGCGAGCCGCGCGCCCCAGGTAGCCGCCGACGTCGTGCGAGAGGTTGGAGAAGCCGCTGGCGGCGGCGGTCAGCAGGGAGGCGACCAGAGCCCGCATCGACCAGAAGTCGGAGGCCTGGTCTCCGCCCCAGAGCATCCCCACCGCCTGCTGGCCGGACCAGCCCGAGCGCCCGAAGACAACCCCCCGGCCGTCGCCGTGGACCTCGTCGAGGGCCTCTCTGGGTGGTCTCTCGGTAGAGCCGCCCGTACTCCCAGGCGAACTCGAGCGCCATTGCGGCCGTCGGCGAGCAGCGAAGTCCGGCGGAAAGTAGTAGCCCTCGCCGTCGTCCGCCTTGACCCCCTCGACCCCGAGCTCGAACACGTTCCGGGCCAGGTCCCGCCACCACTTCCGGGCCCCGTCGGAGGTGAAGTCGACGATCGAGCCGGTCCCCATCCACCAGCGCCCCACGTGGGCCCGCCGTCGGCGGCGCGGACATAGTGGCCCGCCTCGGCGCCCTCGGCGTAGTTCTCCGCGGGCTCGCGATGCAGCTTCTCCGAGGCGGTGTCGGGCGGGCGCTGGCCGTCGATCGACTCGAGGTTGACCCAGGGCGTCACCCAGACCACCGTCCGCACGCCATCGTCGCGCATCCCCCGGACCAGCCCGGGGGCATCGGGGAACTGGTGGGGGTTGAACCGCCAGGTGTTGTACTGGGTCTCCCACGGAGAGTCGATGACGATCGCGTCGAGTGGCAGCTCGTTGTCGCGGTACCCCCGCCAGTCGTCCTCGACGTCCTCCTGGTGCTCGTAGACGTCGCGGCTCTTCCAGTGCCCGTAGGCCCACTCGGGCAGGATCGCCGGCCGGCCGGTCTCACGACGAAGGCCCGCAGGCGGGCCGCCGGGGTGGGTTGGCAGAAGAGGTGAAGGCGGAGCGGGCCGGCGGCCACCCGGAGTGAGAGGGAGGCACGGTCCTCGCGCGAGGTCGGCCTCGACTCCGGGCCCCGAGGTCTCGAGCCAGGCGGACCACCCCGCCGAGGAGAGCAGCCAGGGCACCGGGGCGTAGTCGCCCTGCGGGATCCCCCCGTCCTCGAGGAACTCGGGCGGGCAGTCGGGGCCGGTGTAGCGCCGGTCGGCGCCGAGGGCCACCTGCGCGGCCGCGCTGGTCGAAGTGAAGGCCGTGCCGCGCCCCGAGGCCGGTGAGGCGCTCTCCCTCGGCCAGCGGCCAGCGCGCGCCGAGGCGGAGTGGCCGGCCTTCGAGGGGCTCGAGCTCGATCAGCACCCGGTCGGGCGCCGGGGTCGAGATCCGGGCGGCGACCCGGGGGCGAGGCCGAGCTCGCCTCCAGCTCGATCGTCTCGCCGGTCCGCTGAGCGGCGGCGATCTCGATGGGCTCCGGCGGGCCGCGCTCCTCGTGGGGGAGGACGCCCTCGGTGAGGGTGATCAGCTCGTCCCGTGCGGTCGCCGGGCAGGCCCACAGCTCCAGCGCCGGAGCCACGCGCGGTCATCCCTCGCGACAGTGAGCACGAGGGCCGGCGGCGCCGAGTGCGAGAGCGAGCCGGTCGCGGGCGAGCGCGAGCGCGTCCTCCGTTCCTCTCCCGGACATCACGGCGATTGAGCCAGTCTGGCAGCGCCGCACTTCACGACCTCTTTACGCACGGTTGACCACCCGGTAACCGGTTTTCGCCTGCAATCGCGCACCCTTGGCAGTGAAATGGGAGCCAATCCACGGGGAGGCCAGATGAACCCGATTGCCACCAATCGGGTGGATCTGCACTGTCACTCGACCGCCTCTGAGATCTCGAAGCTGGGGATCCAGCGCAGCCTCGGGCTGCCGGAGTGCGCGACGCCTCCCGAGGAGGTCTACGAGCTCGCCAAGCGGCGCGGGATGGAGTTCGTGACGATCACCGATCACGACACGATCGCCGGCTGCCTCGAGATCGCCGATGCGCCCGACGTCTTCATCTCCGAAGAGCTCACCGCCTGGTTCCGCGGCGAGCCCCAGGCCGTCCACGTCCTCTGCCTCGGCATCACCCCCGACGATCACGAGCTGGCTTCAGGAGAACGCTCGCGATCTCGAGGCCTGCGCCGAGTACCTGCACTCCGATCGAGATTGCCTGCTCGCTCGCACATCCCTTCTATGCCGTCGAGGCGCCGCTGACCGCCGCGCGCACCGCCGCCGCCTGGCCGAGCTCTTCCCCGTCTGGGAGACCCGCAACGGCTCCCGCGCCCGCGAGCTCAACATGCCCGCCGCGATCTACATCGAGACCCACGGCGGCACCGGCACCGGCGGCTCCGACGATCACGCCGGCGTGGACATCGGGCGGACCTTCACCGAGACCCCGCCCTCGGCCACGCCGGAAGAGTTTCTGCGCCACGTCCGCGAGGGTCGCGCCGAGGCGCGCGGCGAGCAGGGGAGCGCCGCCAAGTGGGCGCACGCGGCGATGGCCCTCTCTACCCGGGCGCTCTTCTCAAGGACGCGAGCGCCGGCGGCTGCCCTGATGGAAGCCCGCTGCCGAGCGGCCGAGGACTGCGAGATGACGGATCCCGACGCGGTCCTGAAGATGGCCGAGCGGGTGATGAGCGAGGGCAACGTCCGCAAGGGGCGGTCGCCGGCGACCTCGGCCCCGAAGACGCCCGCGCCCTCCTCGACGCCTTCGTCGACTCGGTCGGCCTGCGAGATGCGCGGCCGCGCCCTGGTCGACCTACATGCAGGACGACGAGTTCAGCCATGCCGAGCTGGCCCGCCGCGCCCGCCGCGCCCATGATCGCCGTCTGCGCGAGGTGGTCGAGCGGACCGTCGAGGCTTCGAAGCGAGGGCGATGAGAGGATCTTGCCGCCCGCGCGGTGGAGACCGGCCGCGAGCTCTTCGAGCCGCGATCCCGGCCGTCCCGTATGCACCGGCAGCCGCTTTCTTGGGGAAGGAAAAGGCGAAGCTCAACCCGGTCGAGGGTCCGAAGCGGATCGCGCTGATCGCCGACGCGATCGGCGGCGTCCACGGGGTGAGCCACACGATCGAGCGAGATCCGCGAGCTCGGCGTCCCCGGCTACGAGGTCGAGGTGATCGGCACCGACCGCGAGGTCGACCTGCGGCTGCCCGCGGTCGCCGAGGTCGAGATCCCCTTCTACGCCGGGCTCGAGATCGGGATTCCCAGCCTCCCCGGGATGGTCGAGGTGCTGGCGGAGGGCCGCTTCGAGCTCGTCCACGTCACCGCACCCGGCCCGGCCGGCGTGGTCGCCACCCTGATCGCGCGGATCATGGAGCTGCCGCTGCTCGGCAGCTGGCACACCGAGCTCGGCGTCTACGCGGGAATGCGCTCGGCCTCGCCCGAGCTGGAGCGGGGCATGCAGATCGCCCTCTCGCTCTTCTATCGCCAGTGCGGCCGCGTCCTCTCGCCGAGCCCGGCAAGCGACGACTCGCTCGCCCGCCTCGGCGTCGAGCGCGACCGGATCGGGCGCTGGGGCCGCGGCGTTGACACCGCTCGCTTCGATCCCGCCCTCTCCCAGGCCGACGCCTACCCCGGCGAGGTCAAGGTGCTCTACGCGGGCCGCCTCACCAAGGAGAAGGGAATCGACTTGCTCGCCAATTCCTTCCTTCGCGCGCGCGAGGCCGACCCGAGGCTGCACCTGCTGCTGGCCGGCGGCGGGCCCGAGGAGGAGGTGCTGCGCGAGCGACTCGGCGACTCGGCGACCTTCCTCGGCTGGCTCGGTGGCGATGACCTTCCCCGGGCCTACGCGAGCGCCGACATCTTCCTCTTCTGCAGCCGCACCGATACCTTCGGCCAGGTCCTGGTCGAGGCCGGTGCCAGCGGCGTCCCGGCCGTCGCGGTCGCCGAGGGCGGTCCGACCTCGATCGTGATCGACGGGGAGACCGGCCGCCTCTGCGAGCCCGACCCGGAGATCCTCGCCGCCGCCGTTCTTCAGATGGCCGACGCCCCCGCCTGGCGGGCGAAGCTCGGCCGCCGGGCGATCGCCGCCGCGCGCTCCCGCACCTGGGAGGCGGCGATGGGCGAGCTCGCCGACGGCTACGGGGCGCTGCTCGAGCCTCCCGCGCTCGAGGAAGAGGCCGGTCCCCGCATCCTCCACGTCGCATAGGCCCGCGACAAGTGAGCGATCGGCCGGTTTCGTCCTTGCAGGTAGCGTCATGCGAGGGCGCGCGACAGCGCGACCCGTCTGATGGCGAAGCCGTGAACCGCGTCGCTGTGGCCATCCACGACGTCACCCCGGCGACCCTGGACGACTGCGTCGCGATCCGGGAGACGCTCGACGACTGGCGAATCGATCGGGCGACGTTGCTGGCGATCCCAGCTCCGGGCGGTGAAGCGTTTCATCGCCAATGCTCCAGAGACGCCGGCCTGGCTCCGGGCGCGGGTGGCCAGGGGTGATGCGATCGCCCAGCACGGCCTCGAGCACGCCCGCCGTGGGCGCGTCCGGGGCCCGAGCTCGCTCCTCGCCCACCTGCGGGGCGGCCACGGCGCCGAATTCGCGGGCCTCGGAACGCGGGAGAGCGAGGCCGCCGTCGGCCGGGGCAGGGAGATCCTCGCCGAGGCGGGGCTTGAAGCGCGCGGCTTCGTCGCCCCCGCCTATGCCTACAGCCCCGCGCTGCGGCGGGTGCTGGGGCGCAGCTTCGACTGGTGGGCCGGGCTCTCGGGGGTGCACCTGCGCGGCGAGTCTCAGATCAGGAGCCTGGCCCTCTGCCTGGGGAGCTCGACCACGCTCAAGCGCCTCACCTCGCCGGCGCTGGTCGGCGCCGCCGGCCGCCACCCCGGCCCGCTGATGCGGATCGACATCCACCCGGCGGACTTCGAGCGCCGCTCGCATCGACGGGCGATCGAGGCTCTGCTCCGCCGCGCCCGCCCCCGGCGGGCGGTCAGCTACGACGAGCTGGTGCCCCGGGCACGCGCTGATGCCACCTGCTGAGGCCGCTGATCGAATCGATGCTCCGCGCTGCTGGTGTGCCACTAGCATTGACCAGACGCCTGGCAGGGGCGGCAAAGCCGATGACCGACGAAACCGCTGAGAAAAGCACCGAAGCCACCGAGCAGCCCTCGGGCGACGGGCGGGAGCGACCTGCCGGCGACGGACAGATGGCGGTAACCGCCAGGGTCCCGCCGGAGCGCGGCGCCGAGGCCGATCTCACCGACAGCTCCCTCTACTTCAACCGCGAGCTCTCCTGGCTCGACTTCAATGATCGTGTCCTCCAGCTGGCCGAGGATCCTCGTCTCCCGCTGCTGGAGAGGCTCAAGTTCGCCGCGATCTACGAGGACAACCTCGACGAGTTCTTCATGGTCCGGGTCGCCGGGCTCCATGAGTCGGTCGAGGGGAAGATCGACGCGCGGGGAGCGGACGGGATGGCGCCGAGCGAGGTGATCGACCGGATTCGCGACCGGGTGGCGGAGCTGCGTGAGCGGCTGGGGCGCTGCTTCTCGGACGATCTTCGCCCCGGCCTCGCCGAGCACGGAATCCGGGTGATCTCGCTCAGCGACGCCAGCGCCGAGGAGCGAGAGGAAATCGAGCGACTCTTCCAGCGTCAGGTGTTCCCGGCGCTCACTCCGCTGGTGATCGGCCGCGGCCGGCCCTTCCCCTACATCTCCAACCTCTCGCTGAGCATCGCGGTGCTGCTCCGCAACCCGGAGAAGGACGAGGAGGTGACCGCGAGGGTGAAGGTGCCGAAGGAGCTCCTCCGCCGCTTCCTCTCGATCGGCGACGGGCTCACCTTCGTGCCGCTCGAGCAGGTGATCACGGCGAACCTCGACGATCTGTTCCCGGGGATGGAGATCGTTCACCAGTCCCTCTTCCGGGTGACCCGGGACACCGACTACGACGTCTCGGACGAGGCCGACGATCTCCTCCAGGCGGTCGAGGAGGAGGTCCGGCGGCGCCGCTTCGGCGAGGTGGTCCGGATCGAGGTCGCTCCCGACATGGACCCCGGCCTGCGCGGGGTGCTGGTCGAGGCGCTGAAGCTCGAGGAGCGCCAGGTCTACGAGGAGGCCGGCCTGCTCGGGCTCGACGACCTGATGGACATCGTCTCGCTACCGGGGTTTCGCGAGCTCCGCTATCCGCGGTGGCAGCCGGTGACCCCACCGCAGCTTCAGCAGGGCCAGACCCACCGCGAGGTCGACGTGCTGGCGGCGATGCGCAAGGGCGACATCCTCGTCCACCACCCCTACGACTCATTCGCCGGCTCGGTCGAGCGCTTCGTCCGTCAGGCGGTCGATGACCCCGATGTGCTGGCGATCAAGCAGACCGTCTACCGGACCAGCGCCGACTCGCCGCTGGTTCCGGCCCTGATCGAGGCCTCGGAGCGGGGCAAGCAGGCGGTCTGCCTGGTGGAGCTGAAGGCGCGCTTCGACGAGAGCGCCAACATCCGCTGGGCGAAGTCGCTCGAGGAGGCCGGCGTTCACGTCGTCTACGGGATCCCCGGGCTGAAGACCCACGTCAAGTGCGTGCTCATCGCCCGCCGCGAGGGCGACGGCGTCCGCCACTACATCCACATCGGCACCGGCAACTACAACCCGAAGACGGCCCGCCTCTACACCGACATCGGCCTCTTCACCGCCGACGTCGAGATCGGCGAGGACATCGCCGAGATGTTCAACTACCTGACCGGCTACGCGAGGCCGGAGGGCTACCGCAAGGTGCTGGTCGCGCCCTTCAACCTGAAGGAGGGGATCCTCACCGAGATCGAGCGGACGATCGAGGCGCATTCGCCTGAGCGCCCGGCGCGGATCCGGCTGAAGATGAACTCGCTCCTCGACGCGCCCTGTATCCGGGCGCTCTACCGAGCCTCGCAGGCGGGCGTCGCGGTCGAGCTCAACATCCGCGGCATCTGCGCCCTGCGCCCCGGCGTCCCCGGCGTCTCGGAGAACATCAACGTGGTCTCGATCGTCGATCGCTTCCTCGAGCACTCACGGATCTTCTCCTTCGAGCGACCCGACGAGCAGCGGATCTTCATCGGCTCGGCCGACCTGATGCCCCGCAACCTCTACAAGCGGGTCGAGCTGCTGGCGCCGGTCACCGAGGAGGCGCTCAAGGATCAGCTCAGCGACGTCCTCGACCGCTCTTTCGCCGACAACACCAGCTCCTGGCGGCTCCAGCCCGACGGGCTCTGGTCGCGGCTCACGCCCAACGGAAACGAGCCCCGGAACCTCCAGCGCGAACTGATGAAGGTGCACGCAGCGCGCTCGGAGGAGAGGGCGCCGGTCGCCGGCTAGATGAGTGACCCCACGACCATGCACGCCTTGATCACGGCCGTGGCGTCACTCATCCTGCGGCGGGCGGGGGCTGGCTGGTAGCTTGGCGAAACGGTGCCGCTGCGCTCGGTGATATCCAGGGACGCGGTCTATTTCGAGCTCCTCTCGGAGGCCGGCGTCAACATCCTCCGCGCCGCTCAGCTGCTCGAGCACATGTTCGAGACCTGGCCCGAGGAGACCGGGGTCGCCCGCGACATCCTCAAGACGGAGCAGGAGGGCGACCGGATCACCCAGGAGATCGTCCGTCGCCTCAACTCCGAGCCGGTCCGCACCCTCGACGCCTCCGAGGTCTATGGGCTCGCCACCCAGCTGGACGACATCGTCGATGACATCGAGGAGGCCGCCGACTTCATGGGGCTGTTCAAGATCGAGGCGCCGATGGAGCAGGCCCATACCCTCGCC
Source organism: uncultured Solirubrobacterales bacterium (assembly GCA_963818205.1). Taxonomy (GTDB): domain Bacteria; phylum Actinomycetota; class Thermoleophilia; order Solirubrobacterales; family 70-9; genus CAVVYV01. Next base: position 45,351 of record CAWFRG010000001.1, on the reverse strand, counting down.
AACATCCTCGCCCAGTCATGCGAGCAGGTGAGCGGGGCGCTCACCAACCTGCGCGGGTTCACCGAGCTCGAGCACTACTGGGTCGAGATCCATCGGCTCGAGAACGAGGGCGATCGGGTCTGGCGCGAGGCGCTCGCGTCGCTTTTCTCCAACGGCATCGACCCGATGGTGGTGATCCGCTGGAAGGACATCTTCGGGCTGCTGGAGCGGGCGATCGATTCGACCGAGACCGCCGCTCACAAGATCGAGGCGATCGCCGTCAAGCACACCTAGGGATGCGAGGGCGCTCCGATCGTCCAAGGGCGCTCCGAAGGAGCGACCCGCTTAATGGGTGAGGAGCGACCCGTTTGGTGACGGCGAGCAGCGGTCGCGACGAGACGCCCGAGGAGCGCGCCGACCGCAATCTCAACGAGCTTCTCCAGGAGCTGCGGGTTGCCCTCCCGGGGGTACAGGTGCTGTTCGCGTTTCTGCTCACCGTTCCGTTCAGCCAGGGATTCGACTCGCTGGAGCCGGTGCAGCGCGAGCTCTACTTCGGGGTGCTGCTCTGCACAGCGCTATCGACCGCCCTGCTGATCGCACCTACCGCGAATCACCGCCTGCTGTTTCGCCAGCGCCAAAAGGAGCATCTGGTTCGGATCTCGAACCGTCTTACCCTGGCGGGGCTTGCGGTCCTGGCCGTCGCCCTCACAGGGGCGGTGCTCCTGATCAGTGACATCCTCTTCAAGACACCGGCCACCGTGGTGTTCACGGTGGCGTCCGGTCTCACCTTCGTCGTCCTCTGGGGGATCCTGCCGCTCTATCGGAGGGCCCAGCTGAGCGAGGAGGAGCGCTAGCTCGGGCGATCGGGCGCTTCGCTGCGCAGGGCCCGCAGCTCCAACTCGATCTCGGCGAGGAAGGGGAGCTCGGGGTCGTAGGCGCTGAGTTCGTCGAGATCCTCGGCCCACAGGTCGAGCCGTTCGTCCAGGGTGGTGCCGAGGCGCTCCCCGATCTCCGTACGCTGCTCCGGCGCCACCTTGCGCCAGTCGCGCATGTTGGCGACCCGGTCGGCCGCGTAGATCAGCACCGACTCCTGACTGGAGTGGATCACCTGGCGGCGCAGTGCCCGCTTGCGCTCGACGTAGCCCTCGACCGAGTCGTCGTCGGTGAGCGCCTCGACCATCCCCGCGACCTCCGGCCCGAAGCGCTCCCTGATCTCGGCGGGCTCGACCTCGGACTTCTCGACCACGTCGTGGAGGTAGGCAGCGGCGAGGATCGAGCCGTTCAAGCCCTCCTCCGAGATCAGCTTCGCCACCGCGATCGGGTGCTCGACGAACTGCTCGTGGGTCTGCTTGCGATGCTGGCCGAGATGGGCGCGGCGCGCGAAGCGGAGGGCCGTGGTGGCCAGATCGGAGTCGGTACGAGGCTCGACTCGCGTCGAGATGTTCGCCATCACTCTCTTGGTAGCACGCGGGGCGTTGTGTAAACGGTGTGAAGACCCTACCGGCGGGGGCGAAGGATGACAAGAACCTCGCTCGATGCGGATCAAAAATTCGCTAGTAGCGAGGAAATGGGGTTGCAGATCTGATAATGGCCGCGAAGCGGAGCGGGTGCCCGGCGTCCGTAGAATCTCATCGATGCTGCCGACGCTGAGGAACGTCGCGATCATCGCCGTGGTGGCGCTGGCGATCGCGGTCTTGCCCGGCGGCGGCGCCGCCGCGGAGACGGTGTTGACGGCGATCTCGATGGCCTTCCTCGCGGCAATCGCCTTCTTCGTCTACCGCCTCTACCGCGAGCAGCAGATGACGATGCTGACCCTCTCCGATGGCCGCCGGGCGATCCTCTTCGGCGCCGTCGGCGCGATTGCGCTCCTGATCGTCGGCTTCGAGGAGTTCACCGAGTGGGCCGGCGGGTTCGCCGTCTGGCTGGTGCTGATGCTCGGGGCGCTGCTGGCGATCTTCTTGGTCTGGCGCGAGGCCAGCACCTACACCTAGGGGTCACCCAACACCACTGACTCGGCACGATCCGCGCGCTTTCCGCGCGCCGCCCGCTCCTAGGTTCGCGAGGTGGCGATCGAGAGCTACACATGCGGCGGCCACAAACACCGCCGCCGGATCTGCGGGGCCCCGGGGCAGGCCTCGGTGGAGCTGGTCGCGATCCTGCCGGCGCTCGCGGTCTGCGTGTTGCTCGCCGCCCAGGCGGCCGCCGCCGGCTGGGCGCTGTGGACGGCCGGCAACGCCGCCCGCGCCGGCGCCCGGGCGGAGCACGTCGGCGGCGATGGCGAGGCCGCGGCGCGGCGGGCGCTTCCGGGTCGGCTGCGCGAGGACGCCGCGGTTACGAACGAGGACGGTGTCCGGGTCAAGGTCGCGGTGCCCTCACTGTTGCCCGGCGTCTCCCTGGGTTCGATCGTGGCGGCGTCCAGGCTCGAGCCCGATCCGGATGGCTCCTCGCGCTGACCATGAGGGAGGCCAGGCTTCGGTGGAGCTGCTCGCTGGGCTGCCGGCACTGGCGCTGGCCGGATTCGTCGCCCTCCAGCTTCTGCTCACCGGCTACTCCCTGACCCTCGCCGACGGCGCCGCCGAGGCGGGTGCTCTGGCGGCGGCGGCGGGCAACGACCCGGAGCAGGCAGCGCGGGAGTCGCTCCCCGCCTGGGCCCGCGGTCGCGCCACGGTCAGTTCTGACGCCGGCCGGGTGATCGTGGAGCTGCGGCCGCCCGCGCCCCTGGCTGCCCTGGCGGAGCGGCTCGAGGTCAGCTCCGAAGCCTGGGCGCGTCCCGCAAGAGAGGCGCGGAGGTGACCGCGGCGACGATCCTCGCCACCGGCACCGGCACCGGCCGGCGCGGAAGCCTCGCCCTGGCCGCGGCGGTCGCGGTCGAGGCCGCCGCGGCGACCGGCGCCCGCACCCTGCTGGCCGAGGTCGCGGAGGGCAGCCGGCGCCGGGGGGCGACCCTGCTCTCGACCCCGGCCGCCCGAGAGCTGGAGGATTCCCTGCGAATCGCGGGCTGGTCGGGTTCGGCACGCGGCCACCTCTGTCACCTCGCACTCGGCACCGGTGGCCAGCCGCTCGACGCGCTCGGCGAGACGATGCTGGAGGGCGGGGCGGAGCTGGTGGTCGCGCATTTGCCCGCCGCCCTCTGGGTTCCGGCGCTCGATTCGGACGAGATCGGGGCGCTCGGAGGCCTGATCGTGGTCGAGCTGCCGCGGGAGCGCTCGCTGGCGGCGCTCGCCGTTGACCAGCTCCGGGCTCGAGGCCTGGGAGTAAAGGTCGCCTCGGCCACTCCCTCGCCATTTGCGGCGCGGCGAGCCCTCGCCGGGGCCCGCCCCGGCGGACGCCGGTCGAGCGTGGCGAAGGGGATCGCCGCGGCCCTCCTCGGGATCGGTGCAGATCGCGGCGCGGAGCGCCCCGGCGAGCGCGGTCAGGCTCTGCCGGCGCTGCTCGGCGCGGGCACGATCCTGATCATGGTGGCGCTGCTGCTCGCCGCGATCGGCGGGGCGGTGACCGGAAAGGGCCGGGTGCAGCGGGCTGCCGACCTGGCGGCGCTCTCGGCCGCCCGCAGCATGCGCGACGACATGCCGCGGCTGGCCGAGCCGCGGACGCTCCCGGACGGGACCCTCAATCCGCGGCGCCTCTCCCGCGTCGCCTATCTCAGCCGCGCCCGGGCGGCGGCCACCGACGCCGCTCGCCGCAACGGCGTCGATCCGGCCCGTCTGCGGATCGACTTTCCCGACCTCAGCGGGGAGCCGCCGCTGCGGGTGCGCGCCCGGGTGAGCGCCGAGATCGAACCCGAGGGGCTTCCGGGCGGGGAGCGACTCGAGGCGGCCGGGAGCCGCCCGATCGAGGTCGCCGCCTCCGCCGTCGCCGAGGCAGCCCCTCCCGCCGGTTCCTGGACGGGGATGCCGGGGGTGGCGAGCGGAGGGGGCTACTCGGGGCCGCTGGTCTACCGCAACGGCGAGGGGATGCGGCCGGACGTCGCCGCGGCCTATGACCGGATGGCGGCGGCGGCGAGGCGCGCGGGACATTCGTTGGTGGTCAGCTCGGGGTTTCGATCCGACGCCGAGCAGGCGGAGCTCTTCGCCCGGCACCCCGACCCTCACTGGGTCGCCCCGCCGGGCCACTCGCTGCACCGCTGCGCCACCGAGCTCGACCTCGGACCCGCCTCCGCCTACGGCTGGCTGGCCGCGAACGCGCCTCGCTTCGGCTTCGTCCGCCGCTATTCCTGGGAGGCCTGGCATTTCGGCTTCGACCGCGGTCCGCCGCCCTGTTCGGGCGCCGGAAACGCGGTCGGCACAGCCGTCTCCGGGGCGCGGGAGGGGGCGCCTGGGCTGCCCTCCTTCGTCCCCGCCCGCTTCCGCGACCCGATCATCCGCTCGGCGGCGCGCTGGAACGTCTCGCCGGGGTTGCTCGCGGCGCAGCTGATGGCGGAGTCTGGCTTCAACCCGGAGGCGGTCTCGCCGGCCGGCGCCCAGGGGATCGCCCAGTTCATGCCCGGGACCGCCGCCGGGTACGGCCTTCGCGATCCGTTCGACCCGGTCGCCGCGATCGACTCCCAGGCGCACCTGATGTCGGACCTCCTCCGGCGCTTTCACTCGGTGCCGCTCGCCCTCGCCGCCTACAACGCGGGCTCCGGCGCGGTCGGAGCCTGCTCCTGCGTGCCCTATGCCGAGACCCGCGCCTACGTCGCCCGGATCCTCGCCCTCGCGGACGGAGCGGGGGCGCTCCTGGCGCCGCCGCTGGAAGTTCGGTTGATCCGCTGACTAAGGCGCTGCTGTACTCGCTCAACCGCCGCGCGGACATCGCCTACAGCGGTGCGCGCACGCCGCTGAGAGACCGTCACCGGGGGGAAAGCGGCCGGACCTGCCTCGTGATGGTCAACATCGGCTGAGGGCCTGCGGGCGCCTCAGCGCCTCGCCCGCAGGCAGTAGCCGTACGCGGTGAGACTCGGCGCCGCGGCGAAGTGGCCGACCGCCGTCGCGGTGGTGGTGCCGTCCGGGTTGAGCGAGCTGCCCGCAAAGAGGGCGCTCGGCGACGCGCTGAAGCCCGTGGATGTCAGTCTGAGGCCGGGCGGGCAGGGCGGCGTGGTGGCCGTGGCCGTTGCGCCGAACGGGACTGGGGCGGAGGCTGAGACCTCGGTCAGGATCGGTCCCCTGTGCTTGACGCAGTAGGCGATCGCGGTCAGCTCGCCGCCGCCGCTGCCGCCGAAGGCCGAGCCGGTGACCCGCCAGGCCCTCGGCCCGTCCGCCCGGGACTCGGTGATGTAGTTGCCACCGGTGCTGTCGAAGTTGGTGCGGTTAAAGCCCCCCGCGATCAGGAACTGGCCCTTGGGGCAGCTGGCCGTCGCGGACTTGGTCTCGCCCGACTTGATGAAGATCGTCGCGTGGGGAGTCGGATTAGACGGCCTGAGGAACCGGCCGCATACGGTCTGGATGGTGATATCGCGAGGGGTGGTCGAGCTGCGATTGGGGTCGTAGAGAATGACGTTGATGTGCCAGCCGCGCTGCGCTCCGAGGCGCTCGTAGGAGTGTGGATAGGCTCCCTCCCCGTTGGCGCTGGGTCCAGGCGAGGCGATCATCCCGCCGCCCAGGGGAAACGATCTGCGCGGGCACAGCGTGTCGAGGCGCTGGGTGTCATCGGGACCTTGCAACCTGAAGCTCCTGCTCACGAGCCTCACCTGCCGGGCCGGTCCGCTCTGACCCGGGTGCGTTCGCGGCCCGTGCTTTCCGTGCACCCTGACGTTTCCCGAGGCGGAGTCGAGGACGTAGAGACCTCTCGGGCTCAGCCAGGCCATGCGGACCCGGTTGCAGTTCGAGCCCTGCCGCAGGATGTAGACGATGCCCCGGCGGCGGACCGAGCGCAGGCTCCGTGCGACGCGCACTTTGAGTTTCGGATCGAGCCTGTGGATTGCCTTGGCCAGCTTGCGTGGGGGCGGATAGCAGCCGTCCGCGCTGACTGAGCGCAGGTAGAGCGCGATCTTGTACGCGGCCTCCAGATTCTTCGTCGGCTTGTTGTGCCCCGCCCCGCCGACGATCGCAGGGGCGCTCGCCGGCGCGGCGAGCAGCGCGATCAGCAGGATGGCGAGCAGAGGCAGCGTTCGTCTCATGGGGGCGAGGGGATATGAACACGCCGACCGGATAGAAGAGCGCCAAAGGGCGATCAGGGTGGCTGCTCCGAGCGCGAAAACCTACCACAGAGTGCTTCCTCCGGACAACTCGCGGGCTGGCTCCGGCGGCCCGCCGGGGCCGACTCGGTGGCCGTCATGCTTGCGCGTTCGCCTTCGCCGCCGGCGATGTCGCTCGTGGTGGTGACGGCGTCGCTGCCTCAACTCTGCTCGGTGGCTCTGTGGCCAGGAAATGCTCGATCTCGGCGACGACGCGCTCTGGGTCGTCGAGGCTGGTCAGCTGACGCTCACTCGGAGCTGGTGCTGTCGCCCGTAGTCGAGCTGCTCGCCGAGGCGTCGCCGTTCTCGTCCATGTCGATCGGTCCGGATGCCCCCATGTAGTTGATGTCCTCGCCGGCCTCGAGCGCCTTGACCGCATCCGGGAGCTCCTGCCAGCTGTACTCGGTGCCCGCTGGCGCGGTGTTGTCGATCAGCATCAGGGCCATCTCCTTGCCGTCCGCCGAGCCGGCGGCGACCGCGGCGAGATAGCAGAGGATCGTCGCGTCGAAGGCGTCCGCGGCGAAGGGGGCCTGCTCGACATCGGTCGGCTCGGAGGAGTCGAAGAGCTGATCGAAGGCGGCCGACTCCTGGCCGAAGGCTCCGGTAGCGGGGGCGACACTGTTGACCAACTCGTCGTCCTCCAGCGCAGTGACCTGCTCGTCGCTGGGGGTGGGGGAGATCTGAAGGACGCCGTCGGGAATCGAGACCGACTGCGCGATCTCCAGCGTGTCCTCGGGGGTCCAGCCCCCGACCAGGCAGCTCGCGTCGTCGGCCTGCACCATGCGTGCTGCGGCTTGGGCCGCGGCCTCGGGGGCGCCGCCGGCGATGCCGTGCACGATCTCGACGGACACCTCAGCGCCCGTCTCCCTGATCGCCGAGTTGATCTGGTCGAGGGCGAGATCGGTCGCCTTCTCGGCCGAGGGGCCGAGCTCGGCGAGGTCACCGCTGAGCGGAGCCGGATCGCCGATCACGAGGTCGAACCGCTGCTGCTCGCTCTCGTCTCCGTCATCGCCGCCGCCTCCGCAGGCGGCGACCCCGATCACCAGCAGCAGGCCGGTGAAGGCAGCCAGGAGCCCACGCATGCGTGTATCTATAACGCGCCCTTGCCGCGATAGGGTGCCCGGCCGTGGCCGTGGTTGAGGTGGATGGGATTGAGGGCCTCAAGTCGCTGCTGGGCAAGACGGTCGGGCCCAGCGAGTGGCGCCAGGTGACTCAGGAGGACATCGACGCATTCGCGCGCCTCTCCGGCGACGACCAGTGGATCCACGTCGACGTCGAGCGAGCGAAGAAGGAGAGCCCATTCGGCACCACCGTCGCCCATGGCAACCTCACCCTCTCGCTGATCGACGGTCTCCGCCGCGACCTGATTGCGTCGCAGGGCTTCAAACTGGGCGTCAACTACGGCTGGAACCGGGTCCGCTTCCCCGCCCCGGTCCCCGCCGGCTCGAAGGTGAGGGCGAGCGCCGAGGTGACCGAGGTTGAGGACGTCGGCGGCGGCTGGTGGCAGATCATCACCCGCTTCACCGTCGAGGTGGAAGGCTCGGATAAGCCCGCCTGCGTTGCTGACAGCGTGGGCAGGGCGCTGCCCGAATAGCGCCACTGACACCGCGGATATCGCGGGACATCCGCCGGAGGGAGCTAGTTGGCGGTGAGCGTCCCCTCCATCCCCGCCTCGCGATGCCCCGGCACGCTGCAGAAGAACGTGTAGCTACCGGGCTGCAGGTCGACCGTGGCCGTGGCGTTTCCTTGCGAGACCAGGTCGGTCCCGCCGAGCTCGGAGCCCGAGGAGTCCTCGACCTTGACGTCGTGAGAGATCGACGCGGGGTTGTCGAAGTTGATCGTCACCGAGCCCGCCTTCGCCGTCAGGTCCTTCTGGTCGAAGCTGAGGGCGCCGTCGGCCGGCGCCGAGACGTCGACCGTGCTGCCACCCCCGGCGCCCGCGGCGGCGGTATCGGTCGTCGTCGTCGCAGCGGCGGTGGTGCCATCGTCGTCGTCCCCGCCGCAGGCCGCCAGGGTGAAACCGGCCAGGGCGACCACGGCGGTAAGAATCAGGGCCTTCCTCATCGGCACACCTTTCTCTCGCCTCAGATGGGCCAACTCTATCCTGCGGCGGCCCGGACGGGGGCTAAATCTCTAGTCGCCCTTGAACTCCGGCTGCTCGCCGGCGAAGAAGGCGGTGACGCCCTCGGCGCAGGTCCTCGGTGGCCATGCTGTCGGCGATCCCGTGGCGCTCGAGCTGGAGGTGATCGGGAGCGAGTTCTCGATGCTCTCGTGCAGGAGCCGCTTCGCCATCCGCACGTAGTACGGGGCCTTTGTCGCCAGCTTCGCCGCCTTCTCGCGCGCCCTCGGCATCAGCTCCTCGGCAGGCACCACCTCGCTCACCAGGCCCTCTGTCGAGCGCGCCCCTCGCGTCCAGGTTCGGGTCGTTGAGCGCCAGCTCCAGCGCCTTGGAGGGCCCGACGACCCGCGGCAGGAAGTAGGTCATCCCGCCGTCGGGTGAGGCGCCGATCCGGCCGTAGGCGATCGCCAGGAAGGCGTCCTCGGAGGCGATCCGGAAGTCGCAGGAGAGGGCCAGCGACATCCCGGCGCCCGCGGCGGGACCGTTGATCGCGGCGATCGTCGGGTATGGAAGGCGGCGGAAGTCGATGATCGCCTGGTGGAGGACCTCGGCGCCGCGGCGGACCTCGGAGGGCAGGTCGACGCTCTCATCGTCGACGCCCTGCTTGAACCAGTTGACGTCGCCCCCCGAGCAGAAGGCTCGCCCGGCGCCGGTGACGATCAGGGCGCGAATCGGCGCCCGATCGGCGAGCCAGGAGGCGGCGACCGGCAGCTCGCCGATCATCTGAGGGCTCATCGCGTTGAGCGAGTCCGGGCGGTTCAGGGTCATCGTGCCGATCGGACCGTCGATCTCGATCTCGAGCGTCTCGAGCTCGGGTGGATCGCTGGTCAGGGGCTTGACTTCGGATGTCGCGCTCTCGGGCATCGGTCCTCCTGGGCGGGATCGAGGCGCCCCGGAAGCAAAAAAGCTGAGGAGGCGCCGTGATTGTCTGGCCGGGCAGCCAGGAGCCTACCCTTGTCGTCATGGCCAAGACCGAGAGAACAGAGCGAGCCGAGAGGCTCGAGCAGCAGCGGCGTGATCTTCCCGACGCACCCGGCGTCTACGTGTTCCGTGACAGGGGTGGCAACGCCCTCTACGTGGGCAAGGCCAACTCGATCCGCAAACGGGTCGCCTCCCACTTTGCGGGCAAGGGCGGCGGGCGCGGCGCCGGGATGGGCGGTACCGCCGAGCTCACAGACCGGACCGACTCGATCGAGGTCCTGGTCACCCAGAACGAGGCCGAGGCGCTGCTCGCCGAGCAGAGCTTCATCAAGCGCTACCGGCCGCGCTTCAACATCCGCCTCCGTGACGACAAGTCCTACCCCTACGTCGGGGTCAGCCTCGACGAGGAGTTTCCGCGGGTCTACTTCACCCGCGAGCGACACCGGCCGAACCGCGCCTACTTCGGCCCGTTTTCCAGCGCCAAGCGGGTCCGGGAGACCCTCGATCTGCTCGGCAAGCTCTTCCAGTACCGCACCTGCGAGGGGCCGGAGCCGGGCCGGCGCTCCGGCGTTCCCTGCCTCGACTACTACATCAAGCGCTGCCAGGCGCCCTGCGTCGGCTACATCGACCGCGAGGAGTACCGCGGCAACATCGACCGGATCATCGGATTCCTCTCCGGCCGCTACCGCGACATCGCCAACGACCTCGAGGCGAAGATGCAGGAGGCCTCGGAGGCCGAGGATTTCGAGCGAGCGGCGCTGTTTCGCGACCGGCTGAACGCGGTCCAGAGCATGATGCAGCGCCAGCAGGTCGCCGGCGGTTCCCTTGGAAGCGCCGACCTGATCGGGGTGGCGGTCGAGGGGACCGACGCCAACGCCCAGGTGTTCCAGGTTCGCGACGGGATCCTCGCCGAGCGCCAGGGCTTCTACCTGGCGGGGGAGGCTGGAGACGAGGACGAGGACCGCGATCCGGGCGAGGTCGCCGAGACCTTTCTCCTCCAGTACTACGGCGCGGCGCCGTCGGTGCCGGCCAGGGTGATCGTCGGCCCGGAGCTGCGCGATCGGACCGATGTCCTAGCGGAGGCGCTGAGCAGCGACCGCGACTCGCAGGTGGAGGTTCGAGTCGCCTCTCGAGGCGACCTGCGGCGGCTGCGGGAGCTCGCGGTCAAGAACGCCAACCTCGCCCTCGCCCAGGACAAGCTCCGGCGCGAGCACCGCCGCCAGCAGCGGGTGGAATCGCTCGCCGCCCTCCAGGACGTCCTCGGGCTCGAGCGGGTGCCGGTGCGGATCGAGGGCTTCGACGTATCCAACCTCGGCGAGACCCACACGGTGGCCTCGATGGTCGTCTTCGAGGGAGGCACGCCGAAGAAGTCCGACTACCGCAAGTTCAAGATCCGCGGCGACGACGAGGAAAACGGTGCCCGGCCGGTTGACGACTTCGCTGCGATCAACGAGGTGCTCACCCGGCGCCTCGGCCGCTACGTCCAGCAGGCCGACCTCTCGCCGCACGACTCCGACCGCGACGCGAGCTTCGCCTCGCTCCCGGATCTGATCGTGATCGACGGCGGCAAGGGCCAGCTCTCCGCCGGCCTCCGGGCTCTGGAGCCGCTGATCGAGCGCGGGGTGGCGGTGGTCGGCCTCGCCAAGCGGATCGAGGAGATCTTCGTTCCCGGTCGCAAGGACCCGATCCTGCTCGAGGAGGGGTCGGACGCCCTCCGCTTGCTGCAGCGGGTCCGGGACGAGGCCCACCGGTTCGCGATCACCTTTCACCGCACCCGTCGCGACAAGGCGATGACGGCCTCCGTTCTCGACGGGGTGCGCGGGGTCGGACCGGCACGAAAGCGCGCTCTGCTGCGGCATTTCGGCTCTCCCGACCGGCTGCTCTCGGCGAGCCGCGAGGAGCTCGAAGCGGTGCCCGGAGTGCCCGGTAAGCTCGCTCGCGAGATCCATAGGCAACTGCACCGAGCGGGATGACTCCAAGGACCAGCGCTTCAAGTAGGGGGGAGACGGGCAAGCCCCGGGCCGCCGCCAACGCCCAGGGGCCGAACGGCAAGCCGTCGACGGACGGCGGCCGCCCCGGCCAGAAGCGGGTGGAGCTGGTGGTGATCACCGGTCACTCCGGAGCAGGCAAGTCGGAGGCGATCGCCGCCTTCGAGGACGGCGGCTACTTCTGCGTCGACAACCTCCCCCCGCGGATGATCGAGGCGCTCGGCGAGCTCTTCCGTCACGAGGGCAGCGGGGTCGAGCACGCCGCTGTGGTTTCCGACGTGCGCGGGGGCGACTACTTCGAGGACCTGCTGGCGGTGATCGAGGAGCTGGAGGCCGCCGGGCTCGACCTCAAGGTGCTCTTCCTGGAGGCCGACGAGGAGACCCTTCTGCATCGCTACAAGGAGACCCGCCGGCGGCACCCGTTGGCTCGAAGCGGCCGGATCGTCGACGGGATCCGTGAGGAGCACCAGCTGCTGGCGCCGCTGCGGGAGCGCGCCGACGTGGTCATCGACACGACCGGCCTCACCGGGGGAGGGCTGCGGCGGCGGATCGCCACCGAGCTGATCGGCCTTGAAACGGAGGAGAACCAGCTCGCCCTCACCATCCTCACCTTCGGCTTCAAGAACGGGCCGCCCTCGGACGCGGACCTCACCCTCGACGTCCGCTTCCTGCCCAACCCGCACTACGAGGACGAGCTCCGACCGCTGACGGGGCGGGACCAGGCGGTCAAGGAGTACGTCGAGTCCGGCACTCAGGCGGGAGAGTTCTACGGCCGCCTGATGCCGCTGCTGCAGTTCCTCCTGCCCGCCTACGTCGCCGAGGGCAAGCAGCACCTGACGATCGCGGTCGGGTGCACGGGCGGCCGCCATCGCTCGATCACCGTTGCCGACAAGATCGCCGGCGAGCTCGAGGGCCGCGACGACGTCAAGCTGCGGGTCGTCCACCGCGACGTCGAGCTCGATTGATGCCGAGCGGCTGCCTCAGGCAGCCGCGTGCTGATCGCGAAGCCCTCAACCTAGAATCGCCCGCGTGGCCGAGCCCCGTGATCAGCGTCAGGGGCCTGCGCAAGTCCTACGGCGACTTCGAGGCTGTGAAGGGAATCGACCTCGAGGTCAGCGGGGGCGAGATCTTCGCCTTCCTCGGGCCGAACGGCGCCGGGAAGACGACGACGGTCGAGGTGCTCGAGGGCTATCGGGCGCGGAGCGCAGGTGAGGTGAGCGTCCTCGGCGTCGACCCTGCCTCGCCGAACAGGAGCTGGCGCGAACGCATCGGGATCGTCCTTCAGGAGTGTCGGCTTACCCCCGAGCTGACCGTGACCGAAGCCGTCGAGCTGTATGCCGGCTACTACTCGGCCGCCCGAGACGTGGGCGAGACGGTTGGCCTGGTCGGCCTCGCCGAGAAGGCCGATGTCCGTACCGCGAAGCTCTCCGGCGGCCAGCAGCGCCGGCTGGACGTCGCCCTCGCCCTGGTCGGCGACCCAGAGCTTCTCTTTCTCGACGAGCCGACCACCGGATTCGATCCCGCGGCGCGCCGCTCGGCATGGGAGGTGATCGGCAGCCTCCGCGACCTCGGCAAGACGATCTTCCTCACCACCCACTACATGGAGGAGGCGCAGGCGCTCGCTGACCGGGTGGCGATCCTGGCGGCCGGGCGGATCGTCGCCGAGGGGCCACCCGATCAGCTCGGCGATCGCGACGAGCGGGCGACTCAGGTCAGCTTCCGGCTGCCGCGGGGAACGCAGGAAGGGGATCTGCCCTCCTCCGTCCGCGAGCGGGCCCGGATCGTCGGTCCGGAGGTCTCGCTCCACCTTGACGACCCGGTTCCGATTCTGCGGGAGCTGACCGGCTGGGCCACCCAGCGGGGCGTCGGCCTGCCGGGCCTGGAGGTTCGCCGCCCGAGCCTGGAGGACATCTACCTCGAGCTGACCGCCGGAGACGAGGAGCGCGATCGCGCTGAAGAGCTGGCGTCGTGACCGGAGCCCGTCTCGCCCTGCACCAGTTCCGCTACGACCAGAAGGTCTTCTGGCGCAACCCGGCCTCGGTCTTCTTCACGGTGATGCTGCCTCTGATCTTCCTCTTCATCTTCGCCACGATCTTCGGCAACGACGAGATCGAGGAGCGCGGCGTAAAGACGACCACCTACTACGTGCCCGCGATCGTCTCCCTGGCGGTTATCTCGGCCACCATCCAGAGCCTGGCGATCAACCTGACCCAGGACCGCGAGCGGGGCCTGCTGAAGCGCGTCCGAGGGACTCCGCTTCCGACGCCCGTCTTCGTCGCCGGGCGAGTCGGGAACTCGCTGGTGGTCTCGATCCTGATGGTTGTGCTGGTGGCCGTGATCGGGAAGCTCGTCTACGACGTCTCGCTGCCGGAGGAGACGATTCCGGCCGTCCTGGTCACACTCGCGGTTGGCGCCTTCGCCTTTTGCTGCCTCGGATTCGCGCTCACCGCGGCGATCCCCTCCGAGGACGCTGCGCCGGCGATCTCCAACGCGACCGTGCTGCCCCTCTACTTCATCTCAGGAATCTTCATCCCCGACAGCGAGATCCCGGAGGGCGTTCTCAAGGTTGCCGACCTTTTCCCGATTCGCCACTTCTTCGAGGCCTTCTTCACGGCCTGGGACCCGAACACGGTTGGAGCCGGGTTCGAGTGGGGCGACCTCGCGATCGTCGCCGCGTGGGGGGTGGCCGGGTTGCTGGTCGCCCTGTTCGCCTTCCGCTGGGAGCCGCGACGCTGAAGGCCTACCCCCCAAGGCCTTCCCACTAAGGTTGGTCTCATGCTCCACTACGCAAGCCTCAACGTCGCCGACCTCGAGCGCAGCGGCGCCTTCTATGACTCGATCCTGGCGCCGCTCGGCTGGCGCCGCCAGGAGGACGGCGCAGAGGCGATCAGCTGGGGAATGATCCGCTCCGAGTTCTTCATCAAGGGCGGCGAATCGCCGCGCCCCGGCTTCGGGCAGATCTCCTTTCCGGCGAAGAGCATCCCCGCGGTCAAGGCGTCGTTCGAATCGGGAGTCCAGAACGGCGGCGAGCCGGAATCCGAGCCGGGCAGCGCGGCCAGCTTCGGCAGCGGCAGCTATGCGGCACGGCTCCACGACCCCGATGGCTACCTGGTGGAGATCTGCGTCTCCAACGACTGAATGAGGAGGACCCACAAATGGCAGTGAAGGTCGGCATCAACGGCTTCGGGCGGATCGGGCGAAACATATTCCGCGCCGCGCACGAATCGGGGTCGGACCTCGAGTTCGTCGCCGTCAACGACCTGGTCGACGCGGAGATGATCGCCCACCTGCTCAAGTACGACTCGATCCTCGGCCGCTTCCCCGGCGAGGTCGAGGCCGGCGACGGCCAGATAAAAGTCGACGGCGTGGAGATCAAGGTCCTGAACGAGAAGGACCCGGCGGCGCTTCCCTGGAGCGACCTCGGGGTCGAGGTCGTGATCGAGTCCACCGGCCTGTTCACGAAGCGCGAGGGCGCCGAGAAGCACCTCGAGGCCGGGGCGAAGAAGGTGATCATCTCGGCGCCGGCCACCGACCCGGACATCACCGTCGTCCTCGGCGTGAACTTCGACTCCTACGACCCGGAGAAGCACAACATCATCTCCAACGCCTCCTGCACGACCAACTGCCTGGCGCCGGTGGCGAAGGTCCTCAACGACACGGTCGGGATCGAGCGGGGCCTGATGACCACGATCCATGCCTACACCGCCGACCAGCGCCTCCAGGACATGCCGCACAAGGACAAGCGCCGGGCCCGCGCCGCGGCGATCAACCTGATCCCGACGAGCACCGGCGCCGCCAAGGCGATCGGCCTCGTGCTTCCCGATCTCCAGGGGAAGCTGAACGGGATGGCGATCCGCGCCCCGGTCCCGACCGGGTCGGTCGTCGACCTGGTCTGCGACGTCTCCCGGGAGACGAGCGCAGAGGAGATCAACGCCGCGATGAGGGAGGCGGCCGACGGACCGCTCGAGGGGATCCTCCGCTACACCGAGGATCCGATCGTCTCCACGGACGTCGGCAAAGACCCCCACTCGTCGATCTTCGACTCGGAGCAGACGACGGTGCTCGACGGGACCTTCGTCAAGGTGTTCTCCTGGTACGACAACGAGTGGGGCTACTCGAAGCGCTGCGTGGAGCTCGCCGAGAAGGTGCTGCAGCCGGCCACAGTCGGCGCCTAGGCCGGCGGGGGGAGGAGTGGGGTTCGGCAAGGCGAGCGTCCGCGACGCGGACGTAACGGGTCGCCGGGTCCTGCTCCGCGCGGACCTGAACGTCCCCCTGGAGGGGGAGAAGGTGACCGATGACACCCGGATCCGGGCCTCGCTGCCGACGATCGAGCTGCTCCGCGAGCGGGGCGCCTCGATCGTTCTCGTCTCCCACCTCGGCCGGCCGAGGAACCGGGACCCCGAGCTCTCGATTGTCCCGGTTGGGGCTCGGCTCGGGGAGCTGCTGGGAGCGCCGGTGAAGCAGGCCCCCGCCGTCGTCGGGCCCGAGGTGGAGACGATGGCCGGGGAGCTCGCCGCGGGGGAGGTGCTGCTGCTCGAGAACAGCCGCTACGAGCCGGGCGAGACCAAGAACGATCCCGAGCTGGCGAAGCAGCTCGCCCGCCTCGCCGAACCTCTACGTCAACGATGCCTTCGGCTCCTCCCACCGCGCCCACGCGAGCACCGAGGGCGTTGCCCACGAGCTCCCCGCTTACGCCGGGCTGCTGCTCGAGCGGGAGCTGACCGAATTGAACTCGGTGCGCGAGGACCCCGAGCGACCGTTGGTGATCCTCCTCGGCGGCGCCAAGGTCACCGACAAGATCGGGGTGATCGATCGATTCCTCGGTTTCGCCGAGGAAATCCTGGTCGGCGGAGCGATGTGCTTCAGCTTCTTCAAGGCCGAGGGTCGGGACACCGGGGACTCGCTGGTGGAGGAGGAGGGGGTCGCCTCCGCGAAGCGGGTTCTCGCCGACGCCGAGGACAGCGAGTCGATCCTGGAGCTGCCCGAGGACCTGGTCCTCGGTCGGGAGTTCAGCGCCGAGACCGAGCGCCGGGAGCTGAACGGCGTCGACGTCCCGGAGGGTTGGATGGGACTGGACATCGGCAGCAACACCGCCGCCAACTTCAGCAAGCGGATCGGGCGCGCCGGGACGGTCTTCTGGAACGGCCCAATGGGGGCGTTCGAGCTCGAGCCCTTCGCCACCGGCACCCGCCTGGTCGCCGAGGCCGTCGCCGCGGCGCCAGGCCGGACCGTGGTCGGCGGGGGCGACTCGGTGGCGGCACTGGTCAAGTTCGGCCTCGACCGCGAGGTGGACTGGCTCTCGACCGGCGGCGGCGCCTCTCTGGAGCTGATGGAAGGCAAGGAACTGCCCGGGGTTGCGGCGCTGCTGGACGCGAAGGAGCTCGCGAATGGCTGAGCGCATACCGGTGATCGCCGCCAACTGGAAGATGAACAAGACGATCGAGGAGACCGAGCGCTTCCTCGCCGAGTTCATGCCGGGCGTGCCCGAAGCCGGGGTCGAGGTGGTCGTCTGCCCGTCCTACCCGTCGCTGAAGGCGGCGGTCGAGCACTGCGCCCAGAGCCGGGTGAAGGTCGCGGCACAGAACATGCACGAGGCCGACAGCGGCGCCTTTACCGGGGAGGTCTCGGCCCCGATGCTGCTCGAGCTCGGCGTCGACGGCGTGATCCTCGGGCATTCGGAGCGCCGCCAGTACTTCGGCGAGACCGACGAGGCGCTCGCCCGGAAGCTGCCCGCGGCGCTCGCCGCCGGCCTCGAGCCGATTCTCTGCGTCGGCGAGAACGAGGCGGAGCGCGACGCTGGCGAGACCGGCGTCTTGCTGACCCAGCAGATCGACGCCGACCTCGCGCATGTCGCCGAGGATCGCCTTGCGGACGTGGTGATCGCCTACGAGCCGATCTGGGCGATCGGCACCGGCCGCACCGCCACGCCCGAACAGGCCGAGGAGGCGATCGCCTTGATCCGCGAGCGAATCGACGCCCGCTCCGCCGACGCAGCGGCCCAGGTCCGGATCCTCTACGGAGGCTCGGTGAACCCCGATAACGCCGCCGAGCTCCTCGCCCAGCCCGACGTCGATGGGGCGCTGGTCGGCGGCGCAAGCCTCGACCCCGGCGACTTCGCCGCGATCGTCGCAGCCACCTCGTGAGCCTCCCGCCCGGGCCGAGCGGGGAGCCGGTGCCGTCGGTCACCCTGGTGGTGCTGGACGGGTGGGGCCTTGCGCCCGATGGTCCCGGCAACGCTGTGTCGCAGGCGAGCACGCCCGTCTTCGACGAGCTCTGGGGCAACTATCCCCGCACCACCCTGTCGACCTCCGGGCGCGACGTCGGCCTTCCGCCAGGCCAGATGGGGAACTCCGAGGTCGGCCACCTCAACTTGGGCGCCGGGGCGGTCGTCAAGCAGGAACTCGCCCGGATCGACGACGCGATCGCCGATGGCTCCTTCTTCGAGAACCCGGCGCTCCGGGGCGCCTGCGCTCAGGCGCGGGAGTCGCGGCGCGGACGGCTGCACGCGATCGGGCTGGTCTCCGACGGCGGCGTCCATTCGGGCTGGGGCCACATCGAGGCGGTGATCGAGCTCGCCGCCGACGAGGGCGTCACCGACCTCGTCCTCCATGCGCTCACCGACGGGCGCGACACGCTTCCCCACGCGGGGGCCGGCTACCTCGAGGAGGTCGAGCGCTGGCTCCGACAGGCGGGTCGGATCGGCACGGTCGGCGGCCGCTACTGGGGGATGGACCGCGACCGCCGCTGGGACCGGACCAAGAAGGCCTACGACGCGATCGTCCACGCCCAGGGGCCGCGGGCGGAGTCCGCGGTGGCCGCCGTCCGCGAGAGCTACGAGCAGGGGATCACCGATGAGTTCGTCGAGCCGACCGTGATCGGCGACTACGACGGCGCCGCCGGGGACGAGCCGATGGTCTTCATCAACTTCCGCGCCGACCGCGCCCGCCAGCTGACCATGGCCCTCGGCGATCCGGAGTTCGACCAGTTTGATCGCGGGGGAGCGCCGGCGTTCGAGGTGACGACGATGACCGAGTACCACGACGGCTGGCCGTACCCGGTCGCCTTCCCGCCGCGGGTGCCCGAGACGACGCTCGCCGAGCTGCTCGCGGACTACGGCCAGCGCCAGCTCCACGTCGCCGAGACCGAGAAATACGCGCACGTCACCTACTTCTTCGACGGCGGGCGCGAACAGGAGTGGAGCGGGGAGGAGCGCTACCTCGCGGACTCGCCGCGCGACGTCGCCACCTACGACCAGAAGCCCGAGATGAGCGCCGCCGCCGCCGCCCGCCTGTTCACCGAGCACTGGCGAGCCGACGGCTACCGCTTCGGGCTGATCAACTTCGCCAACCCGGACATGGTCGGGCACACCGGCGTGATCCCGGCCGCGGTCGCCGCGGTCGAGGAGACCGACCGGCGGCTGGGAGAGGTGGTGGGCGCGGTGCACGAGTCGGGAGGCGCCTGCATCGTCACCGCCGACCACGGCAACTGCGAGCAGATGCTGGAGCCGGACGGCTCGCCGAACACCGCCCACTCGACCAACCCTGTGCCGCTGATCGTCACCGCCACCGGTCTCGAGCTCCGCGACAGCGGGATCCTCGCCGACGTCGCACCCACGGTCCTCGACCTGCTCGACATTCCCCAGCCGACGGCGATGACCGGCCGCTCGCTGATCGCCTAGCCAGGCACAGACCTGATACTGGGGTCCGGGAAGCAGAAGTAAGAACTCCGCACCCTAGGCTTGCCGGGTGAGAAACGACCCGGCGAGGCTCAGATTCTCGATCGAGGCCCGTGACGGCTCCGCCCGCACGGGCCTCATGCATACCGCTCACGGCGCGGTGCGCACCCCCGCTTTCATCCCCCTCGCGACCAAGGGCAGCGTTCGTGGCCTCTCATCGGCCGAGGTCGCCGACCTCGGCTACGAGCTGGTGCTCGGCAACACCTTCCACCTGCACCTGGCGCCCGGCGAGGAGCTGATCGCCGGCCAGGGCGGCCTTCACTCCTTCATGGGCTGGCGGAGCGCGCTGATCACCGACTCCGGCGGTTTTCAGGTCTTCTCGCTCGCTCACGGCGGGGTCGCCGACGAGATCAAGGGCCGCCGGGGAGAGACGTCCGGCGGCGCTCACGTTGAGATCTCCGAACAGGGCGTTGCCTTCAAATCGCTGCTCGACGGCTCCGATCGCTTCCTCGGCCCGGAGGAGTCGATGGCGATCCAGGCAGCGCTGGGCTCGGACATCGCGCTCTCCTTCGACGAGTGCACCCCCTTTCACGCGGACCGCGACTACACCGCTCGCTCGACCGAGCGGACCCACCGCTGGCTCGACCGCTGCCTCGCCTGGCACCAGGCAAAGGGCCCGGCGGCTCAGGCCATCTTCGGGATCGTCCAGGGGGGCGTCCACGCGGACCTCCGCCGCCAGTCGGCCGAGCGGGTCTCCTCGGCGGCAATCGATGGGGTGGCGATCGGCGGCACCCTTGGTCGCGAGAAGGAGGAGATGCGGGAAGTGCTTGGGTTCACGGTGCCCCTCCTGCCCGCCGAGGCGCCCGTGCACCTGCTCGGGATCGGCGAGGTCGACGATCTGATCGCCGGCATTGCCCTCGGCATCGACCTCTTCGACTGCGCGATTCCCACCCGCCTCGCCCGCCACGGAGTGGCCTTGGCGCCCGAGCCGGAGGGGCGCTTCCGGATCGATCTCGACAAGGCCCGCTACGCGGAGGACGACGCCCCGATCGCCGAGGGCTGTCCCTGCGAGGCCTGCAGCAGCTACAGCCGCGCCTACCTTCACTATCTCGCCCGCCACCGCGAGCTCACGGGCGCTCGCCTGCTCGCCCTTCACAACCTCACCTACATGGAGGAGCTCACCGAACACGCCCGCAAGGCAATCGAAGCAGGCAACTACGCCTCGTACTCCGACGCGATCCTCGGCGGCGCCGCCCCCTGGAACACCTGAGGGTCGGGTCTTGCATTGCCATATGTCGTCTTGCAAGACCTGACCCCGAAGCGGTTCCTACTGCTGGGTGTGGTCCTCGATCAGGTTGCGAAGCTCGTTGATCTGGTCCTGGACGTCGTCCTTGACGGCCTGCTCCACGTTGATTCCCCCTCCGCCGTCGCCGGTGGCGACGACGACCGCCGCCGCGACCGCGGCGGCGAGCAGGAGCAGGGCGATCACGGCGAGGAGGTTCCGGGCGACGCCGCTGATACCCCGGCGGGGGCGTTGCTGGGGGACGGGGCTCGGCTGGCGCCGCGGCGGAGCCGGGCGCCGCTGGCGCCGAGTCTGGGTGCGCGGCATGTGCCGGGTGGCGGCCGTCGGTGTATCGCCGCCCATCACGCGGGTCGCGCCGGTGGCGCTCGGCGACTCGCCGGTCAGGCCTCGTCGGAGGGCGTCGGCGAGCTCGCCGGCCGCCGCGAAGCGGTGAGCCGGGTCGGACTCGAGCGCGACCAGCACCGCGTCGCCCACCGGCCCGGGGACCTCCTCGTTGTAGGAAGATGGGTGGAGCGGCTGCTCGGACTGCTGGCGGACCGCAAGCTCGGCGAGCGAGGTGCCCTCGTAGGGGAGCCGTCCGCAGAGGAACTGGTAGAGAACCACCCCCAGCGAGTAGACATCTGAGGCGGGGGTGGCCTCCTCGCCGCGGGCCTGCTCCGGCGCCAGGTAGGCGGCGGTGCCGACAACGGAGCCGACCTGCGTGATCCGCGTCTGCTCGCTGGCGCGGGCGATCCCGAAGTCGGCGAGCTTCACGGTCATGTCGCCGCCCCCGGCGGGCCCGCCGATCACCATCAGGTTGCCCGGCTTGACGTCGCGGTGGATGATCCCGTGGCGGTGGGCATAGTCGAGGCCGGCGCAGGCCTGGACGCCGATCTCGACGGCGGTAGCCGGATCGAGCTTCCCCTCCGCCTGGAGCAGCTGCGCCCCCGACTTGCCTTGCACGTACTCCATGACGATGTAGTGGCGCCCGCTGTCGATACCGGTGTCGTAGACCTGGACGATGTTCGGGTGAACCAGCTTTGCGACCGCGAGGGCCTCGCGCCGGAAGCGGGCGACGAACCGCTCGTCGTCGGAGAGGTGCTCCGCGAGGATCTTCACCGCCACGGTGCGCTCGAGGATCGTGTCGGTGGCCCGGAAGACGCTCGACATGCCGCCCGAACCGAGGCGGTCCTCGATCCGGTAGCGGTCTGAGATCAGCTCTCCCTTTGGGGTGCGAGGGCTCACAGGCCCCCCTGCCCGGTTCCGCCGGGGCCGACGCCGCCGGAGCCGGGGGTGGTCGGCGTGGTCTGCGTCGGGGTGGTGGTGGTCGTCGGCGGCTCGGTGGTCGTCTCCTCGGTGGTGGTCTTCTCGGTCGAGGTCTCCTGGGTGGTGGTCTCCTCAGTGGTCGTCTCGGTGGTGGTGGGCCGCTGGCACTGGTCCGGATCCTCGAGCAGCACCCTGAGCTGCTCCGCCCCGTTCTCCAGCGCCCGGCGGAGGTCGCCGTCGACGTCGCCGGGCAGGTCCTGGATGTCGGCGATCAGGTTGTCGGCCTCGTCGGCGGCGACGAAGCAACTGCCGACGTCGAGGTTGGCCTGGACCTCCTGCAGCTGCCCGAGCAGGGTCGCGGCGTCGCCGGCCGGAAGATCGCCCTGGCCCTCGCTGTCGCTGCCGCAACCGGCGACCGCCAGCGAGGCGGCGAGGGCGAGGACGGCGAATATTGGCTTCGCTCTGGGCACCGCGGCGATACTAGCTATGCCCTCTTGGGCTCTCGTTGCAGGCATTCGCACCGCGATCACTGGCCCACGTAGAGCCGGTCGGCGAGGTGCTCGGGGAGGCCGGCCTCCCTGATCGGCTCGGCGGCCCGGTCGATGTCGTAGCTCACCCGGTGGTAGATGACCTTCCAGGCGTCGGTGTCGAGCTCGAGCCAGGCGGCGCGTGGATCGCCGTCTCGAGGCTGGCCGACGCTCCCCGGGTTGAGCAGCCAGCGCTTCTCGGAGACGTCGAGCTCGAGTCCGCCCTCGGCCTGGCCGCCGCCGGCGTTGCCGACCGGGCCCGGCCCGGGCCCGTCCGAGAACCAGAGGGCGACGTGCGAGTGGCCGATGAAGCTGACTCGAGCAGACTGCTCCTCCATGCACTCGCGGGCCTGGTCGACGGCGAGCACGTACTCCCAGACCGGGTCCCGAGGCGAGGCGTGGTAGAGCCCGACCTGGTGCTCCGCGTTCTCCGGCTTCAGGCTCTTGAGGAAATCGATCGTCTCCCTCTTCGAGTGTTCGCGCGTCCACTTGACCGCCGCCGCCGCTGAGGCCGAGAAGACGTCGGTGTCGATCTCGCCGGTGACGGCGAGGTCGTGGTTGCCGACCAGGCTCAGCTCGCAGCGCTCGGAGACGACCCGCGCGCATTCGTCGGGCTGGGCGCCGTACCCGACCACGTCCCCGAGGCACCAGCGCTTCTCGAGGCCGGCGTCGTCGATCTCCTCGAGGACGGCCTCGAGCGCGGGCAGGTTGCTGTGGATGTCGGTGAGGATGGCGACGCGCATGAGGAAGAGACAGGGTCAGGTCTTGCAATGCAACATGTCGTATCGCAAGACCTGACCCCTGAGTGGGGTGGTGAAAGAGGTCGCCTATCGTAGGGCGACGGTGCGCGGCCCGTCTGCCGGACAAGCCCCTCGATGGCTGCGGCTCGGCGCCACGGCGGTGGCCGCGGTGGTCGTCGCCGAGGCGGCGGCGTGGCTGCTGCGCCCCCGCGACGTGATCGAGCCGGTCCACGCCGACGAGGGCGCCTTCTTCACCCAGGGGGAGATCGAGCGGGCACGGGACTTTCGCTCCGGCCAGCGCCTGCTCTTCGTCGGCAGCCTCGCCGCCGAGGGAGTGCTGCTGGTCCTGCTGGCGACCGGCCGCCCGGCGCCGGTGAGGCGCGGGCTGGAGCGCCTCGGCGGGCGCCCCGTGCTGGGCGGAGCCGCCGCCGCGGCCGGGCTCTCGGTCGCGGTCGCGATCGTCACCCTGCCCTTCAGCGTCGCCGCCCACGAGCGCTCGGTCGACGTCGGCCTCTCAACCCAGGAGATCGGCGACTGGGCGGTCGACTGGCTGAAGTCGGCGGGGATTGGGGCGCTGCTCGCGGGCGCCGTCGGCACCGCCGCCCTCGCCCTGATCCGGCGGTACGGCGGGCGCTGGTGGATCCCCGGGTCGGTCGCGGCGGTCGCTGCCGCAGCCGTCTTCATCTGGCTCGCTCCGGTGATCCTCGACCCGGTGTTCAACAAGTTCGAGAAGCTCCCGCCGGGGAAGGCGCGCGACGACGTGCTCGAGCTCGGCGAGCGCGCCGGGATCGACATCGGCGAGGTCTATCGAGTCGACGCCAGCCGCCGGAGCACCGCGATCAACGCCTACGTCAATGGCCTCGGCCCGAGCAAGCGGGTCGTCCTCTACGACACCCTGCTCAACGACCTCGACCGCAGCGAGCGCCGCTCGGTGATCGCCCACGAGCTCGGGCACGTGAAGGGACGCGACATCCAGCGAGGCCTCCTGTTTCTTGCGATCGTGGCGCCGCTGGGATTGCTCGCGGTCTCCGGGATCTCGGGAGCGATCGCCCGCCGAGGGGGTGGCGAACCGGGCCTGCCCTCGTTCCTGCCCGCGTTCGCGATCGGGGTCGCCGTGGTCAGCTTCGTCATCGGGGTCGCCGGCAACCAGCTCTCCCGGGGGGTGGAGGCGAGGGCAGACACCTTCGCCCTCGAGCTGACCGACGATCCGCAGGGGCTGATCGAGTTGCAGCAGCGGCTGGCGAAGCAGAACGTCTCCGACCCGGACCCGCCGGGGCTGGTCAGCTTCCTGCTCCGCACCCATCCGACGACGATGCAACGGATCGGCGAGGCGCTTGCGTGGGAGCAGGGCGAGCGTCCTTGACCAATTCGGCCATCCGCTTGGCTTGCGCCTCGCGGATATCGGGGGTTCGGTGAAGGTCGTACTGATCGTGGTCGGCAAGGTGAAGGAGCCGTTCATCGCGGCCGACGCCCACTACCGGAAGCTGCTCCAGCGCCACCAGCCGGTCGAGGTGATCGAGGTTCGCGACGAGGTCAACCTGGGGGGGCGGGTGCCCAAGCGTGCGCACGTGGTCGCGATGGATCGGGGCGGTCGGTCGCTCAGCTCCCGAGAGTGGAGCAGCTGGCTCTCGGAGCGGCGGATCGACGCGCTCGATCTCTGTTTCCTGATCGGCGGGCCACGCGGGCTGGGGCCGGACGCCCTGGCGCTCGCCGACGAGCGGATCGCCCTCGGGCCCCAGACGATCGCGCACCAGCTCGCTCGCGTGGTCCTCCTCGAGCAGCTCTTCCGGGCGACCAAGATCCTCGCCGGTGAGCAGTACCACCACTAACCTCCTCGCGTGGCGTCGCTTGCCCAATGGCGCACCTGGTGGATCAAGCGGCGTTGGTACGAGCGCAACCGCCGCCCGCTGCGCCGCTGGCGGATCAACCGCCATATGGCCGACGCGGGAGCCTTCATCCGCTACCCGGTCGAGGGGGAGGTGCTCGAGGCCCTCGACTCCGGCAGGCTCGAGATCGGCAGGGACACCCTGCTCGAGCCCGGCTGCTGGCTGACGCTCTCCCCGCAGGCGCGGATCACGATCGGCTCGGGCTGCTTCCTCAACCGGAACACGATGCTGGCGGCGGTGGAGCTGATCGAGATCGGCGACCACGTGATGTTCGCCAACAACTGCTTCGTCGGCGACGCCGACCATCGCTACGACGATCCGGGCAAGCCGGTCACCTGGCAGGGCTTCGAGCCCAAGGGCCCGGTCCGGATCGGCTCGAACTGCTGGTTCGGTGTCGGCTGCGTCGTCACCGGAGGAGTGCAGATCGGCGAGCGCTCCGTGATCGGTGCCAACTCGGTCGTCACCCGCGACCTGCCGGCTGGGGTGATCGCCGCCGGCGCCCCCGCGAAGGTGATCCGCGAGATCGAGTTCCAGGGCGGCCAGCGGCCAGCGGCCACGCAGTGATCGACCACTAGGGTTCGATCGCGATGAGCGACCCGGTAGCCGATCTGCGCGCGGCCGTGGACGCGGCGGCAAGCACTCTCGCTGCCGGCGCCGAGGACGGCGCCTCGGCTCCGGTGCTCGAGCGCCCGCCGAAGCCGGAGTTCGGCGACTACTCGACCAATGCCGCGATGCTGCTCGCGCCGACCCTCGGCGAGCAGCCGCGGGGGATCGCAGAGCGGCTCGCCGAGGAGCTCCAGGGGCGGCTCGAGACGCAACTCGAGCGGGTCGAGGTCGCCGGCCCCGGCTTCCTCAACCTCTTTCTCGCGGACGACTGGTATCGAGGCGCCGCCTCGGCGCTTGCCGCCGCCGGGGAGGCGATCGGGCGCCCGGCGGGGGCCGAGCCACAGGAGTCGATCAACATCGAGTTCGTCTCCGCCAACCCGACCGGGCCGCTCACCGCCGCCAGCGGGCGCCATGCCGCCTACGGAGACGCGGTGGCGAGGGTGCTCGGGTTCGTCGGCCACCGGGTCGAGCGCGAGTACTACATCAATGACCGCGGCGGCCAGATCGAGCGCTTCGCCGCCTCGATCGCCGCCCGGATGAGGGGGGAGCCGGTGCCCGAGGGAGGCTACGAAGGCGAGTACTTGAACGAGATCGCGGCCACCCTGAAGGAGGAGGGGATCGACGCCGGTGATCTCTCCTCGGTCGGCAGGCGGGGGGTCGCCCTGATGGTCGCCGCGGCGGAGGAGACCTTGAAGCGCTACGGGGTCGTCTTCGACACCTGGACCTCGGAGCAGGCGGTCTACGAATCGAATGCGTTCGACCAGGTGCTGGCCGACCTCCGCGACTCGGGCCACGTCTACGAGAGTGAGGGGGCCACCTGGCTGCGCACCACCAGCTTCGGCGACGACAAGGACCGGGTCCTGGTCCGCTCGGAGGGGGACCCGACTTACCTGCTCTCCGACCTGGCGTATCACCGGAGCAAGCTCGAGCGCGGGGCGGAGCGGATGATCGACGTGCTCGGTGCCGACCATCACGGCTACGTGGGCCGCCTGCGAGCCGGCCTGGCGGCCCTCGGCTATGACCCCGATGGGCTCGAGGCGCCGATCATGCAGCTCGTCCACGTGGTCGAGGGCGGCGAGCGCGCTCAGATGTCGAAGCGGAAGGGCGAGTTCGTCAGCCTCGACGAGCTGCTCGACGACATCGGCGCCGACGCCACCCGCTTCTTCATGCTCCAGCGGAGCCACGACACCACGGTCGACCTCGACCTCGAGCTGGCCAGGCGGACGTCCGCCGAGAACCCGGTCTACTACGTCCAGTACGCGCACGCCCGGATCGCCAGCATCCTCCGCAAGGCTGGGGAGGGCGCCGAGGAGCGGGCGGCGTCGGCCGACTTCTGGGCCGCCGCGTCGCCGGTCGAGCCCTCCGAGCGGGCGCTGATCAAGCGGATCTGCGAGCTACCGGACGAGGTCTCGGAGACGGCATCGCGCCGGGCGCCGCATCGCCTCTGCGCCTACGGGATGGCGATCGCCGCCGACTTCCACGCCTTCTATCGAGACTGCCAGGTGGTCGGGGCGGAGGGCGAAGGGGTCGAGGAGGCGCGACTGGGGCTCTGCCTGCTGACCAAGCGGACGATCGCACGAACGCTCGGATTGCTGGGCATCTCGGCGCCGGAGCGGATGTAGGCGCAGAGCTAAACACCACCAGAAGGCGCCTAGCGGGGGTGGCGAGCCAGGTCGGCCTCGAGCCGCTCCGCCTCGGCCGGATCGAGTGGCTGCGCCGGGGCAACGGTCAGCCGCCTGCGTCGCCGAAGCCAGATGGTCAACCCGATCACGACGCCGCCGAGCGCCAGCAGGGGCAGAACCCAGGCGGTCAGGTCGAAGCCTGAGGAGGCGGGTGTTGCCAGGACCTCCTCGCCGTACTCAGCGACCAGTGCGTCCTTGATCTGCTCCTTGTCCCGTCCCTCTGCGATCAGGCGGCGAATCAGCTCGCGCTCCCGCTCCGCCTGAGGGGCGTCCGAGAGTTGGAGGAGGGTGCCACAGATCGGGCACATCACCTCGTCTTCGATGTCCGGCAGGGAGGCTCGCGTCTGGGCCGCGGCCGACCCGGGGGCCAGCACGGCGATCGCCACCAGCAGGCCAATCGCACTCCTCATGTACCCAGAGTAGTCCCGCCTCGGAGGTGCTGACGTCGGGCCGGGACCGCGCTAGCCGCTTCGGATCACCGGCAGCACCTCGTCCTCGAGGTACCTGGCATCGACTGGGCCCCGGCGGATCAGCGCGATCTCGCCCTTCGGATCGACCAGGAACGACTCCGGGAAACCCGTCATCCCATACGCGTCGCGGCGCTCGCGCCCATCCCCGTCCCTCAGTTGGGGGTAGGTGAGCCCGTACTCCTGCACGAACCCCAGTGCGTCGTCGGTGGTGTCGTCGAGGTTGATGCCCAAGACGGTGAAATCCCCTCCCTGGTGCGCCTGTCCAAAGGCCTCGAGCGCGGGCGCCTCATCGCGGCAGGGGTCGCACCAGGATGCCCAGAAGTTGACCAGCACCCAACCGCCTCGGTAATCCGCGAGCCGGCCCGTTCCCGCGCCGTCGAGACTGGCGAGCTCCTTATCGGGCGCCGGGTCGCCCACTGCGATCGCGGCCTCGCCCTTGCTCAAGAGGCCGAAGCCAAGCAGGCCGATCACGGCCAGCACCGCGATCACGGCAACCAAGGTCTTCGCGCTCATACGCCGCAAGCGTAGAGAGCGCGCTCCGAACCTAGAATGTGCGGGCAACGCGGACGTAGCTCACCTGGTAGAGCGCGAGCTTCCCAAGCTCGAGGTAGCGGGTTCGAGACCCGTCGTCCGCTTCTTGAGCTTGATCGGCGGCATCGGCAGGCGGACCCTCCGGCGAAGCCGCTGGTTTGCGCGGCGGCTGTGGCTGATCGCCGCAGCCGAGGTGGCTCTGACCACTCGGCGGCACTGGAGGCGGCTCGATCCCGACGAGCGGGCGCGGTTCATCAAGCTTGTCCGGAAGTCGAAGGGGCGGCCCTCGAAGCTCAGCGAGCGAGAGGCCGATGAGCTCGGGATGCTGCTCGAGAAGCTCGGCCCCATCGAGCTGGCGGGGAGCGTCGCCACGATCGTGATCCCGTTCCGCCCTGTGGGGCGGACGATCGAGTTCGCCCTCCGGCGGCGCACCGGGAAGAGTCGCCGCTAGCCCTGCAGCATCGAGTTGATCTCGCCGATCGTCGAGTCGATTTCGATTCCGATCCTGTTCGCCTCGGTGAGGAACTGCGCGACCACGCCGGCGATCGCCGCCGCCCCACCGCTCCTGATCTCCTCGGCGGCGCCCGTCGCCTCGTCTTCGAGCGCCCGCAGGTTCTGGACGATCTCGTCCTGGAGGTCGGCGACGTCCTCGGGTGCGGTGATCTCCTCCAGGTCCGTTGTTCCAGTCCCAAGCTGCCCGGCGAACTGATCGAACACCGCCGCCGCCTGATCGGGCGAGTTGGCCGTGGCACCGCTGCCGACCTCGGTGAGGCCGCTTTGCAGGGTGGAGGTGACCTTGTTGACCTCGTCGACGTAGTCGTTCTTCTCGGCGGTGTCGCCGCAGGCGGCGAGGCCGAGGGAGGCGGCGGCGAGCAGCACGAGGCCGGCGGTCGCGGGTCGAGGCAAGGCTCCTCCTGGTCGAGTGGACGAGGCCGGCGCATCGTATGCCAGCGGGTGTGTAGGGAGGCTGGGGGGCCGGACCTAAGCCCCACGTTGCGATAATTCACCCGCTGTGGATCCCGCCCGGAAGCGAAAGATCCGCCTGATCGTCGCGCTCTCCGCGGCAGTGCTGCTGGCGGCCGGGCTCGTCTACACGTCCTTCAGCGCCTCGACCGAGGCCAAGCAGCCGTCCGATCTGGTCTCGTCGAACGCGACCGGCACCTACGACCTCACCGGGAAGGTGGTGCCGGGGACGATCCAGCGCACCGACGGCGATCTGCGCTTCAGGATCGCTGACCGCGATGGCTCCGAGAGCCTGCCGGTGACCTACACCGGCACCGTCCCCGATCCGTTCCGGGACGGCCGCGAGGTGATCGTCACTGGCAAGCTCGATGACGGGACCTTCGTCGCCGAGCACGACAGCCTGATCACCAAGTGCCCGTCGAAGTTCAGCGATGAGGCCGAGCAGGATCCCGAGCACGTCGTGATCCAGTGACCACCCTGGGCTCGGCGACGATCGCCGCCTCGCTGCTGGTGGCGCTCTACGCGGCGGGGGCGGCGCTCTACGGCGCGAGGACCGGCGATCGCCGTTGGGTCACCTCGTCGCGCCGCGCGGTCTATGCCCTGGCGGCGCTGCTCACCGCCGCGGTCCTGGTGCTCGAGTCGGCCTTCCTCAGCGACGACTTCGGCTTCGAGGTGGTCGCCAATCACTCCTCGACCACCACCCCCACCTTTTACAAGCTGACCGCGATGTGGTCGAGCCAGGAGGGCTCGCTGCTGCTCTGGGCCTGGGTCCTCTCGCTCGCCTCGAGCGGGGTGCTCTACCTGACCCGGCGCCGGCACCGGGAGCTCGCCCCCTACGCAACCGCGGTTCTGATGGGGCTGGGCGCCTTCTTCATCGGGCTGATGATCTTCGCCGCCCAGCCGTTCGCCGCGCTCAGCCCCGCCCCCGCCGAGGGCGCCGGGCTGACCCCGCTGCTCCGCAACCCCTACATGGCGATCCACCCGCCGATGCTCTACACGGGCTACGTCCTCTGGTCGATCCCGTTCGCCTTCTGCGTCGCGGCGCTCTACACCCGCCGCCTCGACGCCAGCTGGATCCGCTCCACCCGGCGCTTCGCGCTCACCGCCTGGACCTTCCTCGGCCTCGGGCTGTTGCTCGGCTCGCGCTGGTCGTTCGAGGAGCTCGGCTGGGGCGGCTACTGGGGCTGGGACCCGGTCGAGAACGCAGCGCTGATGCCGTTCCTGGTCGGCACCGCCTTCATCCACTCGATCATGGTCCAGGAGAAGCGGGGGATGCTGAAGGTCTGGAACGTCAGCCTGATCTCGGCGACCTTCTGCCTCTCGCTGCTCGGCACCTTCCTGGTGCGCTCGGGGATCCTCCAGTCGATCCACGCCTTCGGCGCCTCAACGGTCGGCGGGCCGCTGCTGGTTCTGATCGGATGCGTCGCGATCGGCTCCACGGTGTTGATCGTCAGCCGGCTCCCCGACCTCCGCCCCGAACGCCACTTCGACTCGCTGCTCTCGCGCGAGGCGATCTTCCTGGTCAACAACCTGCTTCTGGTCGGGCTCGCGGCGGTGATCTTCTGGGGCACCTTCTTCCCCCTGATCGCCGAGGCCTTCACCGGCACCCGCTCCTCGCTCGGGGCTCCCTGGTTCGACCGCTACGTCACCCCGCTCGGGGTGGCGCTGGTCCTCTTCACCGGAATCGGGCCGCTGCTCGCCTGGGGTCGGCTCAGCCGTGGGACGGCCCGGCGCCTCCTGCTCTGGCCAGGCCTGGCCGCCGCCGCGACCGCGGTGGTGCTGGGGGTGGCGAGCGATGCCGGCGGCCACCCCTGGGCGCTCTTCCTCTTTTCATTCGCCGCCTTCACCCTGGTGGCGCTCGGCCAGGAGTTCTGGCGGGCTGGGGCGGCGCGGCGGACGCTCACCGGAGAGCCGCTCGTCCGGGCGCTGCCCCAGGCGCTCGCCCGCAACCGCCGCCGCTACGGCGGCTACGTCGTCCACATCGGGATCGCCGTCGTCCTCGTCGGGATCGCCGCCTCATCCAGCTTCCAAACCAACCGCGACCTCCGCCTCCAGGTCGGCGATTCGGCGACGGTCGGCGACTACACCGTCACCTACAAGGACATCAGCGCCGACCCCCAGAACGAGCGGATCGCCTTCAGCGCGCTCCTCGACGTCGACAAGGACGGCAAGGACTTCGCCACCCTGGCGCCGGCTCGCAACTACTACCCGACCCAGGACCCCTCGGCGGGGGCGCTCGGCCGCTACTTCGAGGGCGAGTCCACCAGCGAGGTCGGCCT
The DNA here is from genome assembly GCA_963818205.1 of uncultured Solirubrobacterales bacterium. Classification (GTDB taxonomy): domain Bacteria; phylum Actinomycetota; class Thermoleophilia; order Solirubrobacterales; family 70-9; genus CAVVYV01. The sequence goes on along the minus strand of CAWFRG010000001.1, from coordinate 14,286 downwards.
CCGCTCCGGCGCCGGCCAGGACTTCTGGACCGCCTTCCAGCCCGATCTCTCGGTCCTCGATCCCCAGATCGCGCTCGGCAACCGCCAGCTCGCCTCCGCCGGGCCGAACGCGCAGGGGATCGCGATCCTCGCCCTCGCCGAGTCCTATACCCAGGACCCGCCGCCGGCGACCTTCCGGGTGATCGTCGACCCGCTGGTGAGCTGGATCTGGATCGGCGCCCTGATCGCTCTCGGCGGCGCCGTCTTCGCCGGCTGGCCCTCGGTGGAGGCGCGGCGCCGCGCCGAGGCGGCCTACGCGGCGCGGGTCGGGCGCGAGCTGAAGCGAGCCTAGGCTTTCAGTCGCCATGGAGCTCTTCCTGGGCGCCGCGATCGTCCTCCTGCTCGTCCTCGTGCCCCTCTTCGTCGGCTGGCCGGTCTTCCGGCGTGAGCATGGGCGGGGGGAGGAGGTAGAACGGGCGGACGCCGAGCTCGCCGAGCTCGAGGCGCGGAAGGACGCCAAGTACCGCGAGATCCGCGACGCCGAGGCCGACCGGGCCTCCGGCAAGCTCACGGACGAGGACTTCCAGCGCCTCGACCGAGAGCTGCGCCGCGAGGCGATCGAGATCCTGAAGCGAATCGACCGGCTGCGCGACCCCGGCGAACCCCGCGGAGCCGAACGCTTGAAGCTGCGCGCGCAGCCTGCTTACTCGCCCCGCTCCACGTCGTCTCCGTTCGGCGGCGGCCCGAACCCCACGCACCACCAGCATCCTCGCCATCGTCCCCAGCGCCACGGCATGCTCCCGGGCAAGCTCGGTGAGGAGCTCGTGGTCGCGCTCAGTCAGCCGGATTCCGACATGCCGAGATTTGAGCGCCACGTCGGTACCACCCCGAGCGTGGCGGCGAAGGCTTGGGCACCTCGCTGGCGACCTCCTGTGATGTCGGAAGGGACCTCGGTGGCGGCAGTCCGTTGTTCCACCGCGAGAAGGCGTCCATGTATTTCCAAAACTCGATCGCCATCGCGATCGCGCGATCGCCGAGCGTGATCATCGCGATCGCCGCCGTGATCACTTCGATCGCGACCCTGATCGCTGCTCGAGAAGGTGTCTGCGTGCTCGTCGGGCATGTCACAAGCAAGAGGGGTAACCAGTCGAGAAACGCGCTCGGTTCGCGACTATTGCCGCGCGGACCGAGCGCGATTGCCGTGCGGATGGACCACGGAGAGCCCGCCGGTCCTTCCGTCTAGACTTCGCGCCCATGGCAATCACTGCTCGGTGTGGTTCAGGTCGCGATCTGCGTGATCCTGATCTTCCTGATCCTCCTTCATTCGGGGAAGGACACGGGGCTCTCAGGCGCCTTCGGAATCGGAGGCGGCGGCAGCGCGTTCGGTGGCGGCTCGCTGGTGGAGCGGAACCTGACCCGGTGGACCATCTTCTTCTCCGTGCTCTGGGCGCTCAACGCGATCGTCCTCCTGAAGATCTGAGCCGAGCGCGCAAGGCCGCTGCGCTCGCGCCGCTCTCTGTCGCACTGCTGCTCGCCGGCTGCGGTGGGGGAGATGACGACGACGGCAGCTCATCGGGGCTGCCGTCCGCCGGCGGTGGCGGCACCCTCGTCTATGCCGTTTCGGCGCTGCCCGCGACCCTCGACCCGCTCGCGGCGAGCGGCCGCACCGCGCAGACGATCACCCGCCAGGTCTACGAGCCGTTGGTGGCTCGCCTCACCGGTCCCTACGGCGCGACCACGGTCCGGCCGGGTCTCGCGCTCTCGGCTGAGCCCTCGCCGGACCGCTCGGTCTGGATCCTCACCCTGCGCCGGGATGTCCGCTTCCAGGACGGGACGCCGTTCAACGCCACCGCGGTGCTCGCAAACTCGCGCCGCTGGACCACCCTGCCGAAGGGGCGCGCACTGCTCCCGGGCCTCTTTGCCGTCGACGCGCCCCGCCCGGACCAGGTGCGCTTTCTCCTCGATGGGCCCGACCCGGATCTCCCCAGCCGGCTCGCCTCGCCGCGGCTGGGAATCGTCTCGCCGGCTGGGCTGGAGCCGCAGGGGGGAGCAAATTCGCGGCTTCGCACGACCGAGGGGTCCGGCAGCGGGCCGTTCGAGCTGGGCGCGGTCTCCGACACCCGGATCGAGCTCTCCCGCAGCGCCAGCTGGTGGGGAAGCCCGGTGGGGCTTGGGCCGGCGCTCGACGGCGCCGCCTTCCTGGCCGAGCCGGATGAGGCCCGGCGGCTGGCGCTGCTCGACGGCGGCGCGATCGAGGTCGCCGATCCGCTCGGCCCCGCGGCGCTCGCGGCGGTCGCCGAGGACCCGCTGCTCTCCACCGTCGGCGGGCCCGAGCTGGGGATCGGCCTGGAGGGCTCGGTGCGGGGGCTCGACTCAGCCCGCGCCGTCCCCCTTCTCTCGAGGGTCTGGCTCACCGACATCAGCGGCTAGACGGTCCCCCGAGCCCAGCGCCTCGACGGGCCGCTCGGCGGTGGTCTAGGCGGGCGCGGCCGCCCTGGCGACGCCGGCGTCCTCGAGGACCGCGATCGCTGCGTTTCGGCCGTTGAGGGCGATCACCGACCCCGCCGGGTGGGTGGCCGCGCCGCAGAGATAGAGGCCCTCGATCGGCGTCCGGTGATCGAGGCGCCGGTCCCACATCTGATCCGGCAGAGCCTCTCCCTGGAAGATGTTGCCGCCGCTGAGCCCGATCCTCGCCTCGATGTCGGGCGCACCGAGCACCTCGACCTCCAGAAGACACTCCCGGATGTCGGGGGCGTAGGCCTCGATCAGGTCGAGGACCTGGTCACCGATCTCCTCCCTGCGGCTCTCCCAGTCAGCGTCGGCGAGCTCGTAGGGGGCGTACTGGGCGAAGGCGCTCATCGTCTGGGCGCCGGGCGGCGCCACGGTCGGGTCGTAGGCGCTCTGGAAATAGAGCTCCGCGAACTCGACCCGGGGCTCGCCGCGCTCGCAGGCCTCGAACGCCAACTGGGCGGCGTCGAGGCCGCGGGTGACCGTGACCATCGCCCGGTGGGGCTCGACCGAGCCCGCCGCGGTGAAGGTCGGGAGGCGGCTGAGCGCCGCGTTCAGCTTCACCACCGGCGAGCGCACCTTCCACCGTTCGAGGCGCTCGCGGTAGTTGTCCGGAAGCACCTCGGGGTCGAGCATTCCGAGCACCCGCTTGGGGTCTGTGTTGGAGACCACCGCCCGGGCCCGGATGAGCTCGCCGCTCTCGAGCTCGACCCCCTCGCCGGGGAGGATCCGGGCCACGGGGACTCCGGTGGCGAGCTCCGCGCCGGCCTCGCGGGCTGCCTCCGCGATCGCGAACGAGATCCGGCCCATGCCGCCCTCGACGTACCCCCAGATCGGCCCCTGGCCGAGGAGGTCACCCTGGGCGTGCATCAGGTGGACCGAGGCGGTCCCCGGGTCGCGCGGCCCCGCCCAGGCGCCGGTGATCCCCTGCCCGAAGAGCGCGTGCACGAGCCGCTCGTCCTCGACGTAGCGGCCGAGGGTCTCCGCGATCGACTCCTCGAACACGATCGAGATCAGCTCCTCGTCGTCGAGGATCTCCTCGATCCGCTCGCGGCTGGGTGAGGAGCCGAGCCAGGTGTCGCCGGCGGCTCCATGTCGAAGCAGGCGGCGGATCCGGTCGAAGGTCTCCTCGTAGGCGAGGGCGCCCCGGACGTCGGCCTCGGAGAAGCCGTTCTCCCGCATGTGGGCGGCGGTGCGCTCGTCGTCGAGGAACTGGCCGAAGGAGGATCCGTCGGGGAACGGGCACCAGAGATTTGGGTCGGCGAGGAGGACCCGGTAGCCATGGGCCCTCAGATCGAGCTCCCGGACGACCAGCTGATCGAGGAGGCCGACCACGTAGGCGCACGGGCTGACCAGGTATCGCTCATCCCCGAACGGCTGCTCCAGGGTGCAAGCCCCGCCGAGCCGGTCGCGGCGCTCCAGCACGAGCACCGATCGACCGGCCCTGGCGAGGTAAGCGGCGGCGGTTAGGCCGTTGTGCCCACCACCGACGACGACGGCGTCCCAATCGCGCCCCGCCAGCTCCGCGATCGGTGCCGGCAAGCCGACCCGTCCGAGCGCCGCGGTGACGCCGTCGGTGTCGCTGGCGGCCATGCCCGCAGCGTACCCTCGCTGCGATCAGTAGCCATAGCCACCGCCCGAGCTAGACGAGCTGGGGGCCGGGCTCGTGCTGGGGGCCGAGGCCGTGCTGCTGCCCGAGCTAGCTGCCGGACCGGAGACCTGGTTTCCGGCCGGAGAGACCGCGAACCACCCACAGCCGAACGCCGTCAGGTGGGCTCGATCCGGCGTCCCGGCCACTGCTCTCGCGGTCGCGTAGCGCGGTTCGCCGCAGGGCTCCCCGCACGCGAAAGGAGGCGTTTGACACCGGGCGAGGTCGCTAACCATCTCCCCGTAAGCTGGACCCTGAAACGGATTCGCGCAGCAGTCGATTGACAAGGCGCGAACAGTGCACACGGCAGTCAGCTACGGCGAGCGGAGGGTGAGGTTCATGGCAAAGACTTCCGAACACGACAACACAATCCGCCCCTTTAGATCGAAGTCCCGGAAGAGGACCTAGACGACCTTCGCCGCCGCATCGCCGCGACGCGGTGGCCCAGCAAGGAGCTCGTCGCAGATCGGTCGCAGGGCGTGCAGCTGGCGACGATGGAGGAGCTCGTTCGCTACTGGACGAGCGACTACGACTGGCGCAAGTGCGAGGCGAAGCTGAACGCGCTCCCGCAGTTCACGACCGAGATCGACGGGGTAGAGATCCACTTCATCCACGTGCGGTCGCCGCACGAGGACGCGATGCCGCTGATCATGACGCACGGCTGGCCCGGCTCGGTCATCGAGCTGCTCGAAACCGTCGGCCCGCTGACCGACCCGACCGCTCACGGCGGCACCCCCGAGGACGCATTCCACCTGGTGCTGCCGTCCATGCCCGGCTACGGCTTCTCGGGCGAGCCCGCCGACCTCGGCTGGAACGCCGGCCGCGTCGCGCAGGCCTGGGCGGAGCTGATGCACCGCCTCGGCTACACGCGCTACGTCGCCCAGGGCGGCGACGTCGGCGCCGCCGTCACGGACCTGATGGGCCGCCAGGCGCCGGAGGGGCTCCTCGGCATTCACACGAACATACTCGTGGCGGCGCTGGCCATCGCCGACCAACTGCCGGCGGAATCAGAGGGGGAACGCGCAGCGCGCGATGCGTTCGCCACATTCAAGGCGGACGGCTTTGGCTACTTCCTGGAGATGGCCACGCGGCCGCAGACGATCGGCTACGCCCTGCTGGATTCACCCGTCGCCATGGCCGCCTGGATGCTCGACCACGACACGGACAGCTACTACAAGTTCTCCCGCGCCTTTGTCGACGGGGAGCCCGCGGGCAATCTCACCCGGGAACACATCGTCGACAACATCACGACGTACTGGCTGACGGGCACCGGCGCCTCGGCGGCGCGGTCGTACTGGGAGGACGGACGAGCCCAAGCCGAAGCGGCTGCGTCCGGCCAGGCTCCTCCGGAAGTCTCGCTCCCGGTCGGCTTCACCACGTTCCCCGGCGAGATCTTCGCGGTTCCGCGCAGCTGGGTCGAGCAGGTGTATCCCACTCTCGCCTACTTCAACGAGGTGGAGAAAGGCGGCCACTTCGCGGCCTGGGAGGAGCCGGAGGTCTTCTCGGCCGAGCTCCGAGCGGCGTTCGGGTCAGTGCGTTGACCAGGGATATGGCCAGGGTGTTTGACGGGCGCGATGGCGTGGTCTGTGCGCGACTCTGGCCCTCCGACCATCCGAGCGCGGCGTTTCGCGCGACCAGCGAATAGGAGCCACGAATGGAAGCCACAGCCTCGACGGCGCCGGACGCCGGCGCCAGCGATGACGGCGCGATCCGCCCGTTCAGCATCGACGTCTCGGAGGACGAGCTCACCGACCTGCGGAGCCGCATCAATGCGACGAAGTGGCCCGACCGGGAAGTCGATGACTCCCAGGGCGTGCAGCTCGAGACGATCCAGGCACTGGCCGAGTACTGGGCGACGGATTACGACTGGCGCAAGTTCGAGGAGCGCTTCGCGGCCCTGCCGCACTTCATCACCGAGATCGACGGGGTCGACATCCATTTCATCCACGTCCGCTCCGAGCATGAGGACGCGCTTCCGCTGATCGTCACGCACGGGTGGCCGGGCTCGACCGTCGAGCAGCTGAAGATCATCGAGCCGCTCACCAACCCCGCAGCGAACGGGGCCGATGCGGCGGACGCGTTCCACCTCGTGATTCCGTCGTTGCCCGGCCATGGGTTCTCGGGCAAGCCGCGCGAGACCGGCTGGGACCCGATCCGCATCGCGAAGGCCTGGGTCGTGCTGATGGAGCGCCTCGGGTACACCCGATACGTCGCCCAGGGCGGCGACTGGGGGAACGCGGTCACCGAACAGACGGCCCTGCTGAAGCCCGAGGGACTGCTGGGCATTCACACCAACATGCCGGCGACCGTTCCGCCCGATGTCTCGAAGGCTCTCGCCACCGGCGGTCCCAAGCCAGACGGTCTCTCGGCCGACGAGGAGAAGGCATACGACATCCTGGAGCACTTCTTCGCGACCGGCGTCGCCTACGCGCAGGAAATGGGCAATCGCCCGCAGACTCTCTACGGCATCGCGGACTCGCCGATCGGCCTCGCGGCCTGGATGATCGATCACGACGAACGCAGCTACCAGCTCATCGCGCGCGCCTTCACCGGAGATCCGGGCGGCCTCTCGCGAGATGACGTCCTCGACAACGTCACCCACTACTGGCTGACGAATTCGGGGGTTTCCTCGGCTCGCCTCTACTGGGAGAGCCATCTGGCCTTCTTCGACGTCAAGGGCGTCGAGATCCCCGTCGGCGTGACCGTCTTCCCGGACGAGCTCTATCCGGCTCCGCGGAGCTGGGCGGAGAAGGCCTATCCGAAGCTCATCCACTTCAACGAGGTCGACGAAGGCGGCCACTTCGCCGCCTGGGAGCAGCCGCAGACCCTCTCGGAAGAGATCCGGGCGACCTTCAGGTCACTGCGCTGATCTGCCTCTGATGACGGCCGTGAAAGGAGTCACATGCCTGACACAAACAACACCGCCGGCTCTCCGACCGTCGTCCTGGTGCACGGCGCATTCGCCGATGCCTCCAGCTGGAACGGCGTGATCGAGCGACTGCAGGAGAAGGGCGTGCAGGTCACCGCCCCGGCGAATCCGCTGCGCGGGATTTCGATCGACTCCGCCTATATCGCCAGCGTGTTCGAGGAGACACCGGGCCCAGTCGTTGCCGTCGGCATGGTTTCCCAGCCCCAAACAGTGACCGACGTGATCCTGGAGGCCGTGGCCGCGTCGGCCAGCGGGCGACCGACGGCGACGGTTGGAGGAGCAGATGCTCGAGAGGCTTAGAGGAGGGGCTGCCGGGCTTTCGGTCGAGGGTGAGTTCCCGGACCTCGGTGGCGCGACCGGATGGCTCAACTCCGAGCCGTTGACGCCGACCGGGCTTCGCGGGAAGGTCGTAGTCGTCCAGTTCTGCACCTACTCGTGCGTCAACTGGCTGCGGACGCTTCCCTACGTGCGGGCGTGGTCGCAGAAGTACCGGGATCACGGGCTGGCCGTGATCGGCGCCCACTCGCCGGAGTTCCCGTTCGAGCACGACGTCGAGAAGGTCCGACCCGCCCTCGAGGCGATGGGCATCGACTATCCGATCGCGATCGACAACGACTTCGCGGTCTGGGGCGCCTTCGACAACAACGCCTGGCCCGCCCTCTACTTCATCGACGCTGAGGGGCGCATTCGCCATCACCATCTCGGCGAGGAGGACTACGAGCGCTCGGAGCGGGTCATCCAGCAGCTGCTGGCCGAGGCGGGGTTCGAGGGCGTTGATCGTGACCTGGCGTCGCCCGACGTCGCTGGGGTCGAGGTGGCGGCTGATTGGGAGACCCTGGGATCCCCCGAGACCTACGTCGGCTATGAGCGCGCCGAGAGGTTGGTCTCTCCCGGCCGGGTGCTCCCCGACCTGCCGCGCGACTATGTCGATCCTCCGCGGCTGGAGCTCAACGAGTGGTCGCTCTCCGGAAACTGGACCGTCGGCCGACAGGCCACCGTGATGAACGAGGCGGGCGGGCGGATCACCTATCGATTTCAGGCCCGGGACGTCAATCTGGTCCTGGGTCCTTCCGAATCAGGCGAGCGTGTGCGATTTCGTGTCCTCGTCGACGGAGAGCCGCCGGGCCAGTCGCACGGCATCGACGTCGACGACCACGGCAACGGCACCATCGCGGAGTCCCGGCTCTATCAGCTCGTCCGCGAGCCGGAACCCGGCACGGAGGGGGCATTCGAGATCGCCTTCCTCGATCCCGGCGCCACTGCCTACGTGTTCACCTTCGGCTAGTCGTTGGGGGACGGGGGTGGGGTTGGAGTTTGGGTCCCTCGGCAGGCGGGGGTTCTTTTTCTTCCGGGTGGGCCTGACCGGGGCGGGGTGGCCGGGTTCCGGGGGGGGAGGGGGTTGGGGTGAGTGGGGGAGTTTTTCCGCGTTTGGGGGGGGGGTGAGGTGGGGGGGTGGAGAAGGGGGGGGTGTTTTCGCGGGGGGCGGGGGGGGGAAGGCGTCTTGAGGCGGGGGGGGGAGGGGTAGTGGGGCGAGTGGGAGGGGCGTCCTGGACGGTTAGGGCGAGAAGGAGGCATCTTAGGAGGGGGTGGGGTCAGCTAGGTTGGGGGGGGGGTAGGCAGGCTCGGTGGATGTGGGTAGGTTATGTTTGGTTCGGTTTGGTGGGTGGATGGGTGGGTGGGGAGGGAGGTCGGCTTTGGGCGTGGTGTTGGGAGGGGAGGGGTGTGGGTAGAGTAGGTGGTGTGGGTTGGGTGGCGGGCCATTCTGGGAGGAGGGGGAGGGGGTGGGGTGTGGGGGTGCGGGTGGTGGGGGGGAGGGGGAGGGGGAGTGGGTCCGTTGGGGCGGTGGTGTGGGTGGGTAGGATGGGGGAGAGAGATCGTGGAGGGGTTGGGGTGGGTGGGGGGGGGCGGGGTGGTCGGGGGAGGGGTAGGGAGGGGGTGGGGTGAGGTCAGCGGCCGGACGAGCTTGGGCATCGAGAGAGAGGGGGGGGGGTGTGGGTGGGCGGCCGAGTGGTCCCGGGCCTCTGGGCGAGGGGAGAGTCCGGTGGGGCGGGGGTGCGGTGGAGGGGGGGAATTGAGCCGGGGTGTGGTGTAGGGAAAGATTTGGCAGGGGGGGTGGAGGGAGGATAGAGATGCAGCGGGAAGAGAATCTGCTTGTGCCTGTTCGTTAGCCTTGGCGAGGGAGGGGCGGGTGAGGGGGGGGGGGGAAGTAGTGGGGGCGTGGGGGGGGAGGAGTGGGGCGTTGAGGGGTAGGTGCTGAGGTGGTGTTGCCTGTGGTGAAGTGGGTGAGGCGCTGAGTCGCCAATGGGTTTCGAAGGTTTAGGAGGTTGTATGGGGATGGGGGGGAGGGGGATGGGGGGAGGTGGGGTGGGGGTGAGTGCGGGAGAGTTCGAGGTTGGGAGATGGGGATAGAGGGGTGAGTTATGTGGGGGTCTGTGGCGGTATTGACTGTGCTTGACCGGGCTGTTGGTTCACAGAGGCCCCCAGAGGGAGGCGGGCGTGGGGGACGGGTGGCTTGTTAGGAGCTGATGGGTGGCTCGGTGTGTTTAGGGTTCTCTCTGGTGAGTGGCGTAGTGTATGGTTTGTTGGTGGTTGGAGGTTTGATGTTGGATGATGTTTGGATTGGAAGGGAGGGGAGGAGAAGATAGGGATGAGTTGGGCGTGGGGGAGAGGGGAGGAGGCCGGGGTTTGTGGGGGGTGGGGGGGAGGGGAGGGGAGGAGGGGGAGGGGGTCGGGGGGAGGGGGGGAGGGGGGGGGGGGAGGCGCGGGGGGGGCCGGGGAGGGCTGATGGGGGGGGGCGCGGATGGGGTGTGCGTGGCTCGCGTTCGTTCTCTCTCGACGGCGCCGGCCGGAGGGAGGAGGAGGGAGTGGGGGGAACGCCGAATTAGGGCGGCGGGCCGCCCCAGGCCGTCACATTCGAGTTCTGAGCTCCTGGCCTACTCCCGCAGCCCGGCGGCTTCGACGGCCTCGGCATGGCTGAGGTAATTCCTCGCCCGAACCACGCGTCCATCTTCCAGCTCCCAGACATGGCCGGCGGTCGCGGCCGACGCTATAACGCCGCCCGCACCGCCTCCATGTCGTCGGTGGCGACGACGAGCCCGCGGTCTCTCATCGGTCCCGTTGCAGGCCGCCCTATCTCACTTGCACCTTGCGTGATCCCGCCAAAGGTCGTGTAGGCGAGCTCGATGTTGACGCCGGCGTCGCCGAGCGCGCGCGCCAGGTGGCCCAGCGTGCCGGGCCGATCCTCGACGTCGATCACGAGCACCTCGCGCTCGTCGGCAACGCCGAGGCCGGCGTCCTCGAGCGCCTGGCGCGCGGCGCCGACATCGTCGTCGTCGAACAGGAGATGGATCACACTGCGACCCTCGCCCCTAAACCCGGCCATGCCCTGGATGTTGACCCCGGCCGCGCCCGTCGCCTCGCCGAGCGCCGCGAGCTCACCGGGCTCGTCCTTGATTATCACCGTCACGTCCTTGGACATCTCCTCGTCTCCTTCCCCGCCCCGGTACGTTCTCGCCGCGGGAGCCATGTTCTCCTGCGACATCGCCCGCTCAGTATCCCGCGCGCGCGTTGCCCATAGGGGTCTCAACCTGGAAAGCCGCCGGATGACTGGGAGTGTCATAGCCCAGATACGCCTACTCCCGCAGCCCGGCGGCTTCGAGGGTCTAGCTCGGGGGACCGAAAGACCTACCGCAGCAAGGCACGTCAGCCTGCCCGAGAAGGTGGCCGTGATCTCAAGCGGCTGCTCCGATGGATGCTTCGGCACCCGCCGGTGAGCTCGTCCGCTGCAACTCCAGCCCCGCGGGAACTTTCCGTACGTAAAGCCGCGAAACAGGCGACGCGCTTCGCAACATGAAATGTTCCCTTCAACCTCCGGCGTGCGCGGCGGGTGCTCCTGCCCGCGGACTTCGCTCTCATTGACCGCCTCGGTCGCTGTGGGGAGGGCTCGCTTGCACCGTCTTATCGTCGCCTGCCTCCGCAGGCGTCAAGCCCGAGCGCCCCGAGTGCCAGGAGCGAGAGCGGAAGTACGAGCTTCTTCATCGGTGTCCTCCTCATTGCGTTCCTCCTTCGCCGTGCGCCACGGCTCTGTCGTGCCGCGAAGGCTGCGCTCCGGGTGTTTCAGTCCCGTTTCGGTCCCCCAACTGTTTCATGCCCCAGTGACCGGCGCGCCGTTGATGCCCTCCTCGGGCCTACTCTGGCTACCCGGTGGTGATGGCGGCATCGATAAAGCGGCGATTCGGCAGCACGATCACCCAACCCCCTCGGACTGGCCCGTAGTTCCTGAATAGGACCACCACGCCATTCGAGAACTTGACAGCCGCTCGCCAGCCCCCGTGCCTCCCGTGCCATCCGATCGCGATGTCCTCGACCGTCGCATTCTGCGGAAGCCGACTGCTTAAACGCCGCCGACACCGGCGTGCAGTTCTGCGATTGGCTTCCCCCGCCTTTCTCGTGGCAGTAGAGCCGTGCGCAGACTGGACCGGCACATATACCGACGGGTGCAGCCGGGGTGTTGTTCCACGAACGAAGAGCCGTGCCCATTTGGTGGCGTCCCGCTTGAGCCCCTGCAGCCGGTTCCCCCCGGAGGAGCCTGGAACACCAGCCTGGGAGGCTGTCGCCTCCGTCGTGGTGTCCGCGGAGGCTGCCTCCATCGTGCCGGCGAGGACGAGTGCGAGGACTGCGGCGGCGAGGACCGCCCGGCGCGCCCCGCACGGGGTATCGGCGGTTTCGAGACCCGCCGATACCCCACCCCCGGCGAGCCCCGAGGGCGCCCCCAAGCATCTTAGAGCGCGGCCGCAAGGGGCGGAGCCAACTAGCTACTTAAAGAATCTGCGGTCGGCCTCCCCGCCAATCTTGGCGATGCGTAGCCCAGAACTTGGCGCCGCCCACGGCTGCACCCCTGGAAAACGAGCTCGACCGCCTTGCCGGTCAAGAACTTGACAGCCACTAAGCCGAAATTGACACCCCCTTGGCTTGGCAAATGATTGATCGCGATGTCCTGGACCCTCGCGTCTTTGAATGACTTCGGCATCCGCCGACGACAGCGGCGTGCAGTTCCGTATCTTGCCGCCCGCCATTTCCTCTTTGCAGCCGAACATCTGTTGTAGTGCGGGCTGGCCCGTGTTTCTCGAAGGAACCGGCAGCGAAGGCCGCTGCCCGTTTGCTTACAGAACCTCCGGATCTGCTGTTCCGGGGAGCGGGCCTTCGCCGGCGTCGGTGCGACCCCAGCCACGCCGATCGCCGCCGCGACGGCCGCGATCGCTGCCGATCTTCTTGTGTCGCATCAACTTGTCATCGTGTCCTCCTTTGCGGTGAAGCGATTGATCTCTTGCCGCGAAGGTTGCGCTCCGGGTGTTTCAGTCCCGTTACCGACGTGCAACTGCTGGTACCATCCCCAGCAGGGAGGCCAGACAGATGGAGTTCCCGGATTGCGCTGGGACCGCTCGAGGTATCGGACGAACGTGGCCAGGTTTCCCTGGGCGGAGGCAAACCGCGTGCGCTTCTCGCCGTGCTCCTCCTCCACCCCAACGAGGTCGTCTCTGCTGACCGGCTGATCGACGAGCTCTGAGGCGAGGGGCTCGTCGAGGAGCGCGCCGCCGCCGCGCTGCAGTTGGGGATATGTCTCGCGGCTTCGCAAGGCGCTTTCGCCAGGACGTGCTGGCGACCAAATCGCCCGGCTACGTGATGCAGGTGGAAGCTCGAAGAGCTCGACCTTCACCGATTTCGAGCGCCTGGTGGACGAGGGGAGGAGCTTGCTGGCTACGCCGGCCTGCCCGGTGGAGCGCGTCGGAGCGGCTGGGCGACGCGCTGTGGCTGTTGGAGGGGCCCGGCGCTCGCGGACTTCGCCTACGAGAGCTTGGCCCAGACGGCGATCGCCACCATTGAGGAGATCAGGCTGGCAGCAGTAGAGCACCGTCGACGCCGACCTCGCCCTCGGGCGCGACGACGAGCTGGTCGGAGAGCTCGAGGCACTCGTCGCCGAGCACCCGCTACCGCGAACGTCTGAGGGGCTATCTGATGACGGCGCTGTCCCGATTGGCCGGCAGGCGGAGGCCCTGGACGCCTACAAGGAGCACGCGGAGGGCCCTGAGTCGAACGAGCTCGGGATCGAACCGAGTACTTGCACTCCAGGAGCTGGAGCGGGCGATCCTCCGGCGGAGGGGCGGGACGTAGGAACCTCCCAGCGACGGTGCCGGCGTAGGCTCGAGCCAAGAGGCGGCGGAGCGGTCCGATTCTCGTACGCTATCGCGGGACGAGGGACGTGACGCGCTGCTCGCGGTCAGGCCGAGCCGCTTGTGCGAGACCCCCGCCTCGTATCGTGGTTACACTGGCCAGGCTCGCCTGATCGGGCGCAGAACAGCTCGGTCCGGCCGTCAGCCTGTGGCTCGAGGAGCGCCGGGCTGCACTCGAGGCAGCGCGGTGTGCGTACCCGCTGCGGGCCTCTGTTCACGTCGACGGCGCCGGGAGCGGAGCTGGCTCGGCTCGCACCACCCAGAGCTCGAACGTCGACTCTTACCTGCTCGCCGACGCCCCCGGAGCGGCTTCCTGGCCCAGGAGACTCCCGGCGAGCGGCTCGCCGCAGTACTTGCGGAGACGCCCTGCGACGTGGCCCTGCTCGCTGCTCGGGCGAGCAGCGCCTGCGGGCCCCGTCCTCGTGCCCTTCGGTGGGGCCGAGCACGACTGGGCGGCGGTCGACTTCGGCGCGTGGTAGGCACGTGTGCCGAGCCTCCTGCAGCTCCGGCTCGCAGGTGCGGCCGCAGTGCCGGGAGCACGGCAGGCGCGACGCGAGCCGCCTGCTTTCGCATGGCGCGCTCGCGGTCCGACGGGTCCTGGGCATCTGGGCCCGAGCCGCTGTTCGGCTCCGCCAGGCAAAGAGGGCAACCCTGGAGGCGAGCCGCGACGCCGGTCTGCTCGTCGTCGGGCTGTCGACGAGGTGGCACCGCGAGGGCCTTGGGCGCCGGCCGGCCTCGACTCGCCAGCGAGGCCGCCGCCCACCCTGCTCGTCCGGCGGGGTCTACGGCCCGGCGGCCTCGCTCCGCCGCCCGCGCTGACGCGTTTCACCTGGTCGATTCGCCCTTAGGACCTGGTTCACGGCGCCGCTGCGCGCCGGTGGCGAACGGAGCGTATGGTCGTCCTGGGAGGAACTCCTCCCACTCCGCGGGCGTCGGGTGCGGTTCGCGACCGTGCACGCGCGTTGGGCCCAGGACTCCGGGTCGACGTCGTA